>JBGUYY010000076.1:0-3100 GCA_045222555.1 Bacteroidales bacterium
CCTCCTTAGCAGGGAGGTCCCTTACCTGTTAGGGTATCACTCCATAACGATGGCGCTGGGAGGAGGTGTCGATCCCCACGGCAATTCTGCCGCCCACGGTTTTCAAGGCCGGTCCCGGAGCCGTCCGGGATCACCCAGCATTTTTGGCGCAGTGTGAAGGAATTGAACCTTCGCAGGTCTTTCAACCTGGCTCCCGCTTTCCAAGCGGACCCATTACCACTCTGGCAACACTGCAAATTGGCGCGGAACAGAGGTGTCGATCCCCACAGCATAATTGCTGCCCACAGCTTTCGAAACTGGTGCCGGAGCCGTCCGGCGTTGTTCCGCATGGAGGTTCCAGACTGAATCGAACAGTCGTCTCCTGGGTTGCAGCCAGGCGCCTTTCCACTTGACTATGGAACCATGTGGCACCGAATCAAGGATTTAAACCGCGATCTCCCGAGTCAAAGTCAGGCGTGCTGCCATTACACCAATTCGGTATGTGGTGCGAGAGGCGGGCTACGATCCCGCACGCTCTTTCAAGCACCAGGGTTTGAGCCTGGCCCGTCTGCCAGTTCCAGCACTCTCGCATTTCGAATGGTACCTGCGGAGGGAGTCGAACCCTCAATCCTTGTGGTATCCGGGTTTAAACCGGATGTGTATTCCCAATTCCACCACGTAGGCTTATCAGGCCTCTGCGCAGCCGGCGCCATGGGAAGCCGATGACCGGCTGCGCATCCCTGTGATTCTTGGTGACCTCTGTGAGACTTGAACTCAACATTACCAGATTGAGAGTCTGGCGTCCTTGCCGATTAGACGAAGAGGCCAAATGGCAACCCCGACGGGACTCGAACCCGCGATCTCCTGATAGACAGTCAGGCGCGTTAGCCATCTGCACTACGGGGCTGTGTTGTGGCTCCAGATCATGGATTTGAACCACGACCTCCTGAGTCAGAGTCAGGCGTGCTGCCGTTACACCAATCCGGAATATGGTGATCCCTGCGGGATTCGAACCCTGCATTGCTGCCTTGAAAGGGCAGTGACCTGGCCTGTTAGTCGAAGGGACCTTGTCAGCTCTGTTGCCAGAGCTGGTTATTTGTTATGCGGGGATTCGGAGTTGCTGTTCAATTTGAAAAATCAAAATATCATCGATCTTCACTCCGAATACGGCTGCGAGAACTACAAGATTATCTACAGTCGGCAATGCTGTTCCACGCTGCCACTTGTAGATGGCCTGCGGCGTGCTGAAGCCGAAGATGTCCTGGAGATCCTTCACCGTCAAGCCCGCGTTAATCCGCAAGCGAGTAATATTGTTTCCGGTTGCGGTCATATTAATGACCGGAATACGATTCATTTTATTTACGCTCCTGTTCCGGCACTGAGCCGGAAAGACGCCGACTTAGTTGGCCTTTTTGAAATTGATGGTGTTCAGAACTTCGATGATTTCGTCGACATCTTCATTCAGGATGAAGAAGTCTGATAATGATTTGGGATCCATAGCAATTAGCATAGATGATTCTCCTATTTGAACGTGAAAAGGCCGCCTGCCTCATACAAGGCAAGCGGCCAAAGAAAATCTGATTCTTCCCGGGCGGGGTTATGAGATCACATAGCCATGCTTCTTTGCCTTATATGAGCGCACGAAGAGACGGTCCAGATAATCAAAGCTGGACTGGAGTTCCTTGTGCTCTTTGCATGACAAAGTGAAGCGAACTGTGATCATTTCTTTTTCCTTTCCGGGCATTGCCCTGTTTTCTGGCGATACTATACCACGCTTATTGAGGTTTGTAAAGAAACCTGTAGTATAAAATTTGGGACAGGGACTATTGTCTCAGGAGGCTGAGCGCTTCTGGAGTGGCAGCCACCAGGTGAACCCAAATGCAAGGCATTTTGCCAGACCTTCTATCTTTGAAAGTCCGTTTTCTTTTGCGACTTTACGGCCAACATGGAAGTATTCAAAAGTATGGAGTGCGAGCAGAATCAAAAGAGGAAGCAGTTTCTTCTTTGCGGCAAGTGCCGCAAAGCCAGCGTATAAGGCCACACAGATCGGTTTTCCATATTGTTTTGTGATTTTCAGAAACATGATAATTCCTCCGTGATGATAAATACAGCCGATTACACAAACTTAAACAGATTCAAGCCTGTTACTTCTTCGTCCAGCTCGCGCTCGACATTCCCTTCGATCTTTCGGACAATCATCTCACAGGTAGCAGATATCCGGCACTCGTTGAGATGACCGCCGATCACGCTCATATCCTCCCGGCACAGATTGATGTGAAGATGCAGATAGGTCTCGCCATTTTTCGTAGATACAGAACCGAGTAGGGAAGTAATCTCCATTGGCTCGTCGAACGTGTGTTTGTGATACTGACGGGCCTCAACGTCATAAAGACCGATGACAACATGGTCTGCTGCGCCGAGCGCTTCTACAGAGCCCAATGTGATATGCTCGTCGTTGCACAAGGCGGTAAGAGTAGAGATAATCTCTTCACCGCGATCCATGCGGATGACATAGGTGTTTCCAAAGTTCCGATATTGCATGAAAAGTGCCTCCTGACCTTAGCTTGAAATGTAATAGGATTGTACAGCAAAAGAAAGTTTTTATCAATCCTTGGTTAATGCCAAACAAAAAGATTTAACGAAGAGTGTTGACATAAAACAAAAAAAGATATATAATAATAGTTGACAAAAAGGAAAAACGAACATTGGATAATGACATGGAACTTGAATTGTTAGGCATTAAACCGAATAAGAAAAAGCAGTTCGAAACAAAAGGGATTTTCTCGGTAGAAGACATCCTTCAATATTTGCCAAGAACGTATAAGGATTTCCGCCAGCTTACCGGAATTCTGCCGCGCGATCAGATTTCCTTGGTTAGTGCTGCCGTCGTTTCATGTGAACGCCGACCGGGGAACGGAAAACAGTTCGTGACCGCAAGCTGCGTGATCGAGCCTCTTAACCAGCGATTGACGGTTCGCTGGTTCAATATGCATTGGATTTACAGCAGTATTAAGTCGCTTGCAGACAGACGTGCAAGGGTGATTATTGCCGGCAAAATCGACTTCAGTGATAAGTATGGTTATAGCCTGAACCAACCGGATATATTCGAACCTGTCAGCAA
>JBGUYY010000077.1:0-3965 GCA_045222555.1 Bacteroidales bacterium
CAAGTGCGGCGGGCTCATCGGCAACCACGCCTGGGCCATCGCTACGATCGTGAAGCCGGCGCAGGAGTGTCTCGAACACACCTGGGAATTCACTCTGCCGTACCTGCCGGAGTATTTCTAAACAAGTGCTCGTCAGAGCGTTCTCAAAAAGTTACTGTTCAATTGACAGTTGTACATGTATAATGAAGGAGTAATGTACCTCGTCTTTTTAAGCAGGCATGTCAAATGTTTGGAAAAAGAGCCGCAAAAAAAACCGCGGCGGAACCGGTCGTCGAACTGACCCCGTTCCAGAAAGCCGCGCAGGAACGCGCCGAAATGAAGCCGTTTGAAAACTCACAGTACTGGGTGTGCGGTGACTACGCCATCCACTACCGCGTCGACAAAGCGGCCGGCAAAGAAAAAGGCAAGGTCTTCGTCCTCCACGGGTTCTGGATGAACACCATGCTCTACGATGAACTCGTCGAAAAGCTGAACGCAGAAGGTTACACCGTGTATCGCGCCGATATGCCCTCCTTCGGTTACTCGACCCGCGAGACCAAGGGCATCGACTATGTGCCGACGAAGAACGTCATCGCGAAGATGATCGCCGACCTCGACGACGGCAAGGGCTTCATCCTCTACGGCCATTCCATGGGTGGTTCTGTGGCGATGGAAGTCGCGCTCCTCGCACCGAAACATGTCAAGGCCCTCGTCCTGAACGCCCCGATGTTCATGCGCAACTCGACGGACGCGCAGGCGGAGCGGTTCACGCAGGACCGTATGGTGAAACTCCTCACCCTCGAAGCGAATGTCATCAAACGCCTGAACGCGCCCATCAAACTGTTCATGTACGTCATGAGCTGGGACAAGGATTACGCGAAGTCCTTCGACACGAAGCGCTTCACCGCGCCCTTCGCCGACCCCAACGCCGGCGAGTCCCTCGGCTTCTTCACGGGCCACGTCAAGAAACCGGACGTCAAGACGCTGAAGAACATCAAGGCGCCGGTGCAGTATGTGGCTGCAGGCCGCGACATGTTCGTCTCGAAGGGCGACGTGAAGAAGATCCGCAAAGCCCTCCCGAAGGGCACGGACTGCCGCGTCATCAAAGGCGCCGGCCACTGCTTCCCGCAGGCGCAGACCGACCTCGCCGTCGAGTACATGCTGGACTTCCTGAAGTAAAGGCGCCCGTCTTAGAACAACCAAAAAAGCATAAAAAGAAGGGGCCGTGTCACTAAGAAATAGTGGCACGGTCCTTTTCCATCGGTAACATACGCCCTCGCAGCAGAAGCCAACAGGCAGAGAAGAGCTGCGGTGCGTAATTATTAAATCTATATAAATAACGACGGCCACCCCTATGAGAGAGGTGGTCGCCGGCGTATAATTGAGTTGATGAACAAACAAAAAACGCAGGTAGATTATACGCCGTTTTGTGCTAATAATCAAATGTGCCTGCCAGTGGAAACATCCGTACTTATTCCCCAGGATGAACCGGTTTTGTTACTCAACGCAATTATCGAAGGGATGGATTTAAGCAAGCTGAATCAAGCGTACTCCCGCCGTGGGAGAATCGAGTACTCACCGAAAATCCTTTTGAAAATTTTAGTCTATGCTTACATGCAGGGCATCTTCAGCTCGCATGAAATCGCAGCTGTTTGCAAAGTGAATATTTGCTTTATGTATTTGCTGGAAGACATGCCATCTCCCAGTGCCAGTACTATATGCCGTTTTCGCCGAAAACTCGGCGAGGAAACCGGCAACGATCTTATTGTGCAACTGGCACGCCGGTTAGAGAGTGCAGGTCTTCTTTCTTTTGAACACGTATTTATTGACGGCACCAAAGTGGAAGCAAATGCCAATAAATATACATTCGTTTGGAGAAAGACCGTCGAGAAAAATGCTGCAAAGCTTCAGAAGAGAATACAGAAAGAACTGCCCGGTATCCTTCGTAACGAGCATATACGTTACTCTGTACCAAAGGAAGTACACTCCAATAACCTTCAGAGTGTTCTGAAGAAGTTATATGCAAAGAAAGAAGAACAGGACATAGAGTTTGTATATGGCAAGGGGCAGCGTAAAACTCCCTTACAGAGAGAAATAGAGACTGTTGAAGAGTGGCATCGCCGTGCGCTGAATTACGAAGTAGCCCATGAGACATTTGCCGGCAGAAACAGTTACAGCAAGACAGATCCGGATGCCACTTTTATGCATATGAAAGAAGACCATATGCGAAACGGGCAGTTGAAACCCGGCTACAACGTGAATGTTGCCAGTGCTTCAGGATTCATTATTGGGAACTATATCTCGCCGGACCGCAGTGACATGGCAACCCTTATTCCGCTTACAGAGAGACTTCTCCGCAACTACTCTGTTGGGAATGTTGTGGTGGATTCCGGATATGAAAGCGAAGAGAATTATTCCTATTACGATGAACTTGAAAATACAGAGTTATGGGTAAAGCCCAGCAACTATGAACAACAGAAGAAGCGGAAATACCGGAACGATATCAGCCGAAAAGAGAATATGGAATATGATGCTGAGAAAGACGTATTCTATTGTGCGAAAGGGAATGAACTTGTTCCCACAGATATAAAGAGACACAAAACTGCAAACGGCTTTATTAACGAAACCACAGTCTACAGCTGCTCCCACTGTGAAGGATGTCCTTTAAAAGAACAGTGTATTAAGTCCAACAGCACGAAGCCTTTGGAAGAACGAAGTAAAAATATCTACGTGAATAAAGACTTCATGGAACACAGAAACAATATGCTGAAGAAAATAACTTCCACAAAGGGTAAGCTGTTGCGAGTTAACAGAAGTATCTGGGCTGAGGGTGTCTTTGCCGTGATTAAAGAAGACCTGATTTTCCGCAGATTCATGTTGCGTGGAAAGTATAAAGTGGAAGCTGAGTGGACTTTACTGAGCCTGGCGTACAACTTCTGGAAGCTTCACCACAAACTGCAAAATGGGCGGTTGGACCCAGGGTTGATAATTCCAGCCTCATTTCCTTCCGGTCTCTAGCAGAATAGACAATTAAATAGGCAAAAGAAAACCAGAGGAGCAGGACTCCTCTGGGACAGTGCGCGCAAAAAGAAGTTGAAAAGGTAAGTTTTCCGCAATACAATTCAAAAAAAGAAGAAGGGCCGAGCCAAGATGGTGACTACACCATTTTGACACGGCCCCTTTTTGCAGTATAATGAGCTCAGAAAGGTGAGTGAATGATATGAAAGAACTGCAGAAAAAAGCGCTGAATACCCTTTTGTATGAAGTGTTCCGATTCGACTTTGATGACCTTGCAGACAACCAGGTCGACATCCTGAATGGTCTCATCGACCGCGCCTATGCGGACACGCTGCACGGTGTGCTGGAAGTGGACCCGGACGCGGGCAAAGAAGCCAAGGCAAAGGTCAAAACGCTGTTCGATGAAATGCTGAACAACAAAATCGACTTTGACAAAGAGGGCCTCGACATCTGGCTTGGCTGTATCTACCGGGAAATCGTGCAGTATTACGAGAACGCCGGGACCACAGACGAGAACCCGATAACAGAGGAGCTTTCTCAGAAATGGGTCGCCGCGGTGTTGGAAAACCTGGAGACGGTCGCTGACATCGCGTCTCTGGACGACGAGCTGAAAAGCAGCTATTCCTTTGACTATTATCAGAGAGTTGTAGACGCCTTCCGGGACTGTTTCCCGAAGCTCTAAATGAAAGGTGAATGAAATGAACGAACGTGTGAATGTGGAGCGGTACATCGCCACCATGCAAAAGGCCATCCAGTGCGCAACGGTCTCCCACCTCGATGAGTCGGAGACGGACTGGGCGGAGTTCGACAAACTCCACAAGGTCTTCGAAGAGGCGTACCCGCTGGTGCATAAGACCCTGAAAAAAGAAGTCATCGGCAAGGCCGGACTCTTCTACACCTGGGAGGGGACGGACAAGAGCCTCGACCCCATTGCGCTCATCGGCCACCAGGACGTGGTGCCGGTGCCG
>JBGUYY010000078.1:0-2458 GCA_045222555.1 Bacteroidales bacterium
CGTTTACCGGGGCTTCAATTCAATGCTTCTCTTGCGATGACATCTCCTCTTAACCTTCCGGCACCGGGCAGGTGTCAGGCCTTATACCTCTTGTTTCCAATTCGCAAAGCCATGTGTTTTTGTTAAACAGTCGCCTGGGCCGATTCTCTGCGCCCTCTCGCGAGGGGTCCTTTCTCCCGAAGTTACAGGACGATTTTGCCTAGTTCCTTAGCCATGAATCACTCGAGCACCTTAGAATTCTCTTCTCGACCACCTGTGTCGGTTTCCAGTACGGGCCGCGTACGGATTAACGCTAGCGCTTTTTCTCGGCAGTTTGGTTCTCAGCGGCTATCCCGTCCCCCGAAGGCTCCGGGTACTTTCAGGTTCGCCGCAAAGGGGGGATTTGCCTCCCCTCAGATCAGCTACACCCTTAAACGTGCTATTCCGTCAGCACGCGCGCTTTCACTCCTGCGTCCACACCTCGCTCCGCAGCGGGTGCCGGAATGTTGACCGGCTGTCCATCGGCCTCGCCCATTATACAGGTTGAGCCTTAGGTCCCGACTAACCCCGGTCCGATTAACGTTGACCGGGAAACCTTGGTCTTTCGGTGTGCGGGTTTCCCACCCGCATTATCGTTACTTATGCCTACATTTGCTCTCCCAACCGCTCCAGCACCCCTCGCGGGACGCCTTCGTCGCAGGTTGCGATGCTCTCCTACCAACATATTATGTTCCACAGTTTCGGTGCCATGCTTGATGCCCGATTATTATCCACGCCGCGCCACTCGACTAGTGAGCTGTTACGCACTCTTTAAATGGATGGCTGCTTCCAAGCCAACATCCTAGCTGTCTGTGCAGCACGACAACGTTAGTCCAACTTAGCATGGACTTGGGGACCTTAACTGATGGTCTGGGTTGTTCCCCTCTCGGCCGTGGACGTTAGCACCCGCGGCCTCACTCCCGCCCTAAAATATCGCAGCATTCAGAGTTTGTCAGGATTTGGTAGGCGGTGAAACCCCCGCATCCAATCAGTAGCTTTACCTCTGCGATACCAAGACGAGGCTGCCCCTAAAGGCATTTCGGAGAGTACGAGCTATCTCTCAGTTTGATTAGCCTTTCACCCCTACACACAGCTCATCCGAAAGCTTTTTAACGCTTACCAGTTCGGACCTCCATCGCGGTTTAGCGCAACTTCATCCTGGCCATGTGTAGATCACTAAGTTTCGCGTCTGCCCAGCCTGACTGAACGCCCTGTTCAGACTCGCTTTCGCTTCGGCTCCGGACCTCACGCCCTTAGCCTCGCCAAGCTTGGCAACTCGTAGGCTCATTATGCAAAAGGCACGCCGTCACCACTCGAAGTGGCTCCGACCGCTTGTAGGCGCACAGTTTCAGGTTCTGTTTCACTCCCCTGTTCGGGGTTCTTTTCACCTTTCCCTCACGGTACTGGTTCGCTATCGGTCTCTTGGTCGTATTTAGCCTTGGCGGATGGTGCCGCCGGATTCAGACAGGATTCCTCCGGTCCCGCCCTACTCAGGGTACCGCTGCGGATGGCATGAATACGCGTACGGGGCTTTCACCCTGTGCCGCCGGCCTTCCCAGGCCGTTCCGCTTCGCATGCTTCTCCGGTGTCGCGGCCCTACAACCCCGGACGCCCCTTGAGGCCTCCGGTTTGGGCTCCTCCCCGTTCGCTCGCCGCTACTTGGGGAATCATTAGTTATTTTCTCCTCCTGCGGGTACTTAGATGTTTCAGTTCCCCGCGTGTGCCCCCACTATGTGGGTACCATATGTCTCCATATGGTGGGTTGCCCCATTCGGAAATCCCCGGATCGAAGGTCATTTGCACCTCCCCGGGGCTTATCGCAGCTTATCACGTCCTTCGTCGCCGCCAAGAGCCAGGGCATCCCCTGTGCGCCCTTAGTAACTTACTCGTTTCTACTCGTTTTGATTTTTCTTCTTCGCGCCCGGCTCAGGACTTCCGTCCGCCGGACGCCAGCTTCTTCTTCTTCCAGTCTGTCAAAGAACTTCACGGGAGCCTTCTCCCGTACGTGGAGGATAACGGATTCGAACCGATGACCCCCTGCGTGCAAAGCAGGTGCTCTAGCCAGCTGAGCTAAACCCCCTGATGTAGTCCCGGGCGGACTTGAACCGCCGACCCCTACATTATCAGTGTAGTGCTCTAACCAACTGAGCTACGCGACTATGCTTTATCAACATGAATGATTCTGCAGCAAACATCCAAAAGACACCCTGAGATCCCAAGAGCGGCGACGAGACCGCTCCAGAAAGGAGGTATTCCAGCCACACCTTCCGGTACGGCTACCTTGTTACGACTTAGCCCCAGTTACCCATTTTACCCTAGGCCGCTCCTCTCGGGCACGGACTTCAGGTACCATCGGCTTCCATGGCTTGACGGGCGGTGTGTACAAGGCCCGGGAACGTATTCACCGCGCCATGGCTGATGCGCGATTACTAGCGAATCC
>JBGUYY010000079.1:0-2041 GCA_045222555.1 Bacteroidales bacterium
GGCAGAACGGCAAGATGTGCCGTTGTTGCTGGAGTTTATAAAGGGCATAGCCCGATATGAGAAGATGGAGAACGAGGTAATTGCCTCAGATTTTTGTTGTACCTTTGCCATGCCATTGATGATTTTTGCTTGTCTTGAAACGCAGCACTAAGGTAAGTGAAAAAACTGACATGGCCAAATCCTGAGCCGCTCGGCTTTGCCGCTTCGCGCGTCGAAGAACTTTTTGTTGCCCAGGTACTTATAAAGAAAGTTAAACTAAAATGCTGCGGAATTAAGTTTCGTAACAATCATGTCTCACCTTTGAAAGTCCAGTATCAGTTATGACATTCTATTCTAAACACCATTCCCTGCCTATCCCGAAAGGTTCGAACAGAACCCGCCGGAAGGCTTTGCTCGCGGTATGTATGCTGCTGTGCATACAGCCGGCGGCCACTGCCCAGGAAACCGCCGACAGCGTGGAAGCGGACGGGAAGATGCCAGGGGTCATCAAGCAGGTGCTCGACAGGCTTAACCGCCCCCCACGCTACCTCGACGACCGCTATGTGCGAAAGCCGCCGACCAAGTTCATTGTCACCCTGAGGGGCAGAGTGCAGCAGACCGGTGTGCGCATCAACGACTATTCGGAGTTGGATACCGACTGGGGGCTTGCCAACAGCACACAGACCGACTTGCGTATGCAAGAGCGCCCCCATTACAAGGCAGGATGCTATATCACCTATTCAGGCATCCGTGCCGGACTGGGCATGAGCGTAGGGCGCAAGAGCGCCGAGAAGAGCACCTCCTTGTACCTCGGCTGCATCAACTCATACTACGGGCTTACAGCCCAATATAACAATATCAAGGAGAAGGTGTCATCTGACGTGCATTCCACAGTGGACTATCATGGTGAGAACTACGAAAACGACTCCATGGAGGGCGACACTTACATGGAGTCGGACTATCCTGCCGACATGCGCGAGATACAACTCGACGGCTACTATGCCTTCAACCGCCGCCGCTTCGCCTATACCGCCGTATATGGCGGCAGTGTCGTGCAGCGACGTTCTGCCGGCTCGTGGATGCTGGGAATGAAGTACCTCTATGGGCGGGTGAAGTTCGACTCCAGGGAATCCATTTTCCTCACCCACGTCGGCGGCATCACACGGTTTACCACCCAACAGTTGTCCGTAGGCGGAGGCTACAGTTACAACCTCGTACTCATGAACCGTGACGAAAGCGGTCCACTCCTGCGCGGTCTTCGCAACCTCACTTTCAACGCCACCTTCATGCCGATGGTCACCATGTTCAATCCGCTCACCATCTATTACGACAAAAACCTCGTGGAATGGTTCGGCTATGAGACCGACCACCGCACACGCAAGTCACATCCGGAACTCAACTACACTGCCACGACGGGCATGGCGCTGAGCATCGACCGCTTCAGTTTCGTCGTCAAAGTCCACTACGATAACTTCCGCTTCAACACAGGCTTACAGGATGAGAACCTGAAAAAACTGGGCGATGAGTATGCCATGCAGAAGAACCGCATGAAAGGGCGCTTCTTCAACTGGGGCGTGAGGGCAGATTTTCAAATGAAGTTTTAACCAATGTAATAAAAAAGAAGTATGAAAAGAATCATGCAATGGGTGCTCGCCGCCACCCTCATCAGCGGCGCAAGCGTATTCACATCGTGTGATGACAATTCAATAGACAACCCGGTAGTGCCAGACCACTTCATCAATGAGGCATTGATGGACAAGACCGTCAAGCCCGGCGACGACTTCTACACGTATGCCCTGGGCACCTGGTTCAAATCACATAAAGAGGGCGACCCGGGTTACATGGAGTCTTACGGTGCAATAAACTCCAATGAGGTTGAAAAGGGCCTGTTTGCCTCCGACAACCCCCTGGCCCGGCACCTCGTGCGGAATATTGAGGCTCCTGCGCCATCATTCAATGAAGACGTGAAGGCCGTACTCGACTATCTGGACATCCAGAAGCCGACGGGAATCGGCATGCTGCTGACCGAAATCGGCAAACTGCAGGACAAGGGGCTGAATCC
>JBGUYY010000080.1:0-6742 GCA_045222555.1 Bacteroidales bacterium
GGCGTCTGTTTGCCATCCTTATCTGCCTGCCGGTTTTTCTTTGCTGTGAACAATGTCATACACCTCCTTGTCGAGCTTTTCCTGCCGCTCCAACACGGCATAGAAGTTGTTTGTCTTATACGGGCGCTGTTTTGGCCGGATCACGGCAACCTTAATGATATTACTGATGATCTTTTCCAAGGGCTGACCGTGCTTCTCATACATTGCCAACATGAAGAAGGGCAGCATGACCAGCATCATGCACATAGCCGCCACACTGCTTCCCGCAGGCTCCCGGAGCAAAAAGAAAAGCGGTACGCCGATAAGCGCTCCGCCGCCGAAACAGACAAGCTGCCTCTTGGTTAAGTTGAACATGACCTTTGTTTTGACTTTTGTCAGGTCTTTGGGTACGGGTACATAAGCCAAAGGGATTACCTCCTTCCATGTCAGTGGGCATTAAACACAGCTTTTGCGAGGCTGCCGGTCTTAAAGAGCGTGAAGCACAAAAGAACCGTATAGCCCACGCAGCTCCAGATTGCCATAATGATGTCGGATTCCGTGGCGATATTCTGCACCAACACCGCGTAGATTGCCACGCAGACGATAATGAGAAACGCCTGAAAGCCCAGGGCAAACAGGGAGCGCAGATAATTCTGACCCATGCCGCCCCATTCTTTGCCCATCATGGTAGCCATCGGAATAGGTGCTACGGAGGTCACGAGATATATTTCCAGCATACGGCCATAAATGACAATGAAAATACAGATATACAGCGCCCACATGGTAATGCCGATAAAAAGCGATTGGAACCACAGACCAAACAAAGGTCCCAGTTCCATCTCCATCAGGCGCGGCTCCAAATCGCCCATCACAGAGGAGATGTCGATGGATGCGTCTGCGCCGATGACGCCGGATGCCTGCGCAACCACGCTTTGCGCCATATCAAATACGCCCATCACAATGGACCAGGTGTTGGTAACGATGAGAATGGCGGCGGCACTTTTGAACATCCATTTGAAGATCATCCATGTGTCTACATCGTGCAGGTTGTTTTTGTCTGTAATCATCTGAATCAATTCAATGGTCATGACCGCAGCCAGAATCACACCTGCAATCGGCACGATAATGGAATTGGACAGATTTTGGATCATGCCGAAAATACTGCCGTTCCAGCCCTGCGGGGTTTGCCCCACCTGCACGGATATATCCGCGACCTGTTGGTTTACGCTGTCGAACATCCCCGACAAGTTGCTCATGATGCCGCCCACCAGCATTTCCTTCAGCCATGTGGTGATTGCCTCAAGTAAGAAATCCATACGGTGTTACCTCCTTTCAGCCGCCCCCGCATGACTGCGGGGACGGCAAGGATTTCATGTGGGGACGATTAGACGGTAAACAAACTGGAGAGCAGAGGAACGAGGACCATGCCGACTACGGCCACACCAGCGCCCGCCATGAGCTGCTTCATTCCCTGGCTTTTAGCTCCGGGATTGTCATTGCCGTAGCCCTCCAAGAGGTTGATGACACCCCAAATGCCGAGACCGGCACCGAGTGCGATTACGAGGGTCTGAAGAACGGTGATTGCCTGAGTAAAAAATGCCATAAATAATTATTAGCCGGAATCATTTGAAAAGTTGATTAGTCATGTTTCATAGGCATACAAAAGCCGGAACAATCTGCCGCCCGGTTTCCGGGGGCCTGATTCCGGCTATCCTCCTTTTTCATTATTTTTTTGTGATTGTCCGCCTTGTACGCCAATGGCCTCCAAAGAGGCAGTTGGGGCAAATAGATAAGATCACTCCTTTCACAGCGGAACATTATTCATCGCCCATAGCGTCTACCTCGTAAACATCGTAGACCTCGCTGGGCTTGGGTTTCAGCCGGGTGGACAGAAACGCTTCAATGTCGAAAGCGTTCTTCGGGTTCGCGTCGGCAGTGTACTTAAAATTGGGATGCTTGGTGATGTCGTACTTATCCGAAAGGAAAGGCCGCACACCGCGCAGCTGGAGGATGCACTTGCCGCCATCCATGACGGCAAGCTCGTCCTGGCTCATCAGCTCTTTCCCCAATTTCTGATAATTGAGAGAGTGGGAGGTCTCCCGCCCACGGCTCTCGCCGGTGTTGTAGGTGTCGATAGTTTCTTTACCAAGCACGGCAGCCAATTCCTTTAAGGTAGTCGGCTCCTTGCCGCCCAAGAAGATGGATGTGTCCATATTACCAATGATGGTATCGGCGTTGTCCTTGTAGATGGCTTTCAGCTGGGATTGTGCCTGCAACACCAGACAGGCGGAGATCTCTCGGCTTCGGATGGTGGCCACCAGCTTCTCCAGCTTGGGAATCTGGCCGATATTGGCACACTCGTCGATGAGGCAGCGCACATGGATGGGCAGCCGCCCACCGTACACATCATCAGCCTTTTCACACAAGAGGTTGAAAAGCTGGGTATAACACATGGAAATCAGAAAGTTAAAGCTGTCATCCGTATCACTCATAATGAGAAACAGCGCTGTTTTCCGGTCTCCCAGGGTATCTAACTCCAACTCATCATAGGAAGTGACCTCCCGCAGCTCCGCGATGTCAAACACCGCAAGACGCGCACCACAGGAAATCAGAATACTCTTGGCAGTCTTACCAGCAGCCAGCTTATATTTTTTGTACTGGCGCACGGCGAAGTGGTTGGGGTTCTCTGCCTCCAGGGCGTCAAACATCAGGTCAACAGGATTTTTGAACTCCTCGTCATCCTCTCGAACCTCCATCGCGTTAATGAACTCAATGAGAGTGGAGAAATTCTGTTCCTCCACCGGAGCTTCATAATGGATATACCCAATAAGGGCGCAATACAGTAGCGTCTCCGCCTTGACCCAAAAATCGTCCCCGGCCTTGCCCTCTCCCTTCGTATTCGCAATTAAGGTCGTTACCAGCTTCAAGATGTCCTTTTCACTGTGAATGTACGAAAAAGGATTGTAGTGCATCGACTTTTTGAAGTTGATGGTATTCAAAACCTTGATTCGATACGATTCATAAATGACCTTACCATGCTTGTTTTTCAGGGGCTTTCCGTCCTTGCCCAACTTTGGCGTTCCTCGCTGAAGCATCTTTCCGCACTCGACTAAAATAGTTCCCTTAGGATCGGTCACAACGTAGGAACTGTGCATTTGCATGAGATTGGGTTTAAGCCAGAAACGGGTTTTACCGGAACCGGAGCCACCAATGACCAGCACATTTTTATTCCTTGCCGTTTTCGGGTCTTTCGGACGGCTGCTCATGGTCAGGCTTTCGGTTTTGGTCAGAATCACATTGTTCTGGAATATCGGGTCAATGTAGGGCGCGATGTCCTCATGGGTGCCCCAGCGGGCGGAGCCATACTCCATACCGTGCCGGTACTTCTTGGCGTTCTTGCTCTTGAGATAGACCGCCAGCCACAGGCCAGCACCGCAGCACAGCCCCACCAACAAATCCATAGGGTGCAGGCTGGGCCAGAAGCTTTGTAGCGCCCCAGGCAAAGCGGAGAAGAACGAGAGCAGTTTTTGAGAAGCGTCTACCCCCACAGCCAACCGCCACGCTTCACCGAAATTAGTGGCGAACAGCCCCATCAACAGATAGGGCAGATTCAGCAAAACGAGCTTTTTGATGTTGGGTTGCTTTTTCATCGTTCCAGCTCCTTTCGCTTGGTTCGATCCACAACGGCATTCTTCACCAGCTCCTTGAACTGCTTCAGCTTTGTCAGCACAGACGGGCGCTCCGTTTTCTCAGTCTTTTTGACCTTTTTGCCGGTGTACTCGGTAAATGCAGCGGTCAGCGCATCGGCATCCCGACCTTTGAAGAAGATCAGATACTTGGGCGGGGAACAACTGCGATCCTTTTTTACCGCATAATCCACCCCATATTTCCGGGCGATTTTTTCAAACTCCTTGATGGAGGGATCAGTAATCTCGATATTAGAAACACCCTGATTTTGACCTAAAAGCTCTTTGACGGTCTGCTTACCGTGGGGAATGACAGGCGCATCCCGGCTTTTCTGCTTTTGCAGTTTTTTCTCTTTGAGATGGGCCATGTACTTGGTAACGGCGGCTTTGAGCAGCCTGCCGGTAAACTTTGTGCCGCTGACAACCAGCGTTAAAGTCCTGTTTTCTACTTCCTCCTGCATGGGTCATCGCCTCCTTTCCATGTTTTTTTGCAGGGGTGGCACATTGGCACTAAGGCGGGACCACCAGCCGCCGTAAATATTTTTTCATAGGGAACCTCCGTCAGCGCGGCTGATCGGAGCGATCATAGTACAGATTTCCCTGACGCACTTTGGCATGGCTGAGAATTTTGATATGCCCTTTCTCCTGGCTCTCAAGACTTTTCTGGTAGCCGTTATCCGTCAGAAACAGGCGGGTACGCTCGCCCTTCCAGCCGACAGGGGAATCATGGGAAAGCACATCGAAAATAATCATGTGCCGGGTGTCCTCGGCAAATCGTTCCAAGTCCATATACCCATGACCATGGTAATTCTGCGCTCCGGCTTTGAGCCGCATTTCCTCCATCAGCTGGCCTATGGTCTTATGCTCAGGCATGGTGTCCACCTCCTTTTCCACGTCCCTGACCCTTCACAGTGAGAATACCGTCCAAGGCGGTAGCTGTGATCCGCAGACGCTCGGCGGTGGCAATGTCATTTTTCATCGTCTCGTCGATGCCGTGACCGCAGACCACCAGCACATGAGAACGGCAAAGGTAATCATGCGCCATATCCATGCCGTCCTTGTGTTCCTAGGGGATTTCGTCCTTGAGGAAGGTGGGCAGAAACAGTACCGGACAGACCGGCGAATATCCGGCGTCATATACCTGGCGGCAGTAGTTGGCGGCATTCTCGGCATTTTCATACTGGCTGCTGCTCCAGGGAGCTGTGATGTAAGCAAGGGGTCGTTTCATGGCAAAATCCTTTCTCCCGGCCTTTCCGGGCAGCAAAAAACGGCTGTTTACCAGCCGCCTGCGTACATATCGTGATTGACCTGCGAGGTGTAGTGGTTGTTGATGGTGGTGGGTGCGTTAAACAGCACCGTCAGCAGGTATTGCTTCATGTTGCGAATTTCCGTGGTATTTTTCTTCAAACAGTCCATGACAAACTCGATATGGGAGCTGTCCAGCTTCAAAAACCGGGAACGCACGACCTCGTGAGGGAAGTCGCTGCCAGCGATCCGTGTGGTTTTTCGTTTGGCACAGACGGTCTCCACCATCAGCTCCACAATTTCATCCAGATCATCCCGATAGGTTCCATACTGCTGCTTGATGCAGTCATACTCGATGTTCTCTAAAATCAACTCCCGATAACTCTCTATCTCTGCAAGAGACATCGCATCCCTTCCTTTCCGTTCCGGCGGTCCTGCCGCCGCTGTTTCCCGGAAGGGAATGGAATCGGTACTTGATCCATGAGTAATTGATTTTTGAGTATTTGATTTCTCTATATTTAATTCTGCGGGCTTTTCCGTATCCGGTTTATCCAGATACGGGTTTTCCGTACCTGGTGAAGCCGTATCCGGTTGGGGCATATCTGGCTGCTTGGGCTGAGGCTGTTCATAAATCACATACTCAGTATCGCTGATACGACCATAACGGTCGCGTAGCTGGTGGCGCACGATATAACCGGCAGACTCCAGTTCCCGCAGCGCGCCGCCGATGGCGTCCACACCTTCTTTGCAGATTTTCGCAAGACCACGGGTGGTGTAGTTCCAGTCATCAGGCAGGGACAGCATCATGGAAAGCAGTCCTTTTGCTTTCAGGGACAATTTTTCGTTACGCAGGTGGTGGTTGCTCATTACCGTATAATCACGGGTTCTTTCAATCCGAAATACCGCCATTCCTTCACTCCTCTCTGATCTTGGGCATAAAAAACCACAATCTTTCTTGAAAAAAGACTGTGGTGGTTCAGATGTTCTTCTTGTTCTTCCGGGGCCGGTAAGGGCGCTTGGGCATCAGCGGCTGGTCGAACAACGATTTATGCTCCGAAAACGGGAGGGCTTGCAAAACCCGGTCAATCTCGACGGATTCCATATCATGCTGTGATTGGCATTTTTCTCGAATCGCATTTTTAATGCTCTGAACAGTACACATATTCATTCCTTTCCTCTCATGGGGTGTGTTTACGGGTGACGTTTCTTTTTCGGCTTAAAATCGAGGATATGCCCCTCGACTACACGGGCGTACCGCTTGATTTTGATTTCCCGGCGCTGCTGGCTGGCAAGGGCGGCCTGATACCCGCCCTCTGTGAGAAACAACCGCATCTCATCACCGGGGCTGCCGTAGGCGGTACGGGGATGCTGAACACTAAACTCAAGCATCCAGCGGGTGTTATCCTGAAAACGCTCAACGGCGAGAATGTTATGTCCTTTTAGCTCTCTGGCTGCAATATCCCTCATAGGCGGCTCCTTTCATCGTTCCTGATCTCTCTGGCGCTTGCGCTGCCATGCCTCCAACAGCTTAATAATGGTCTCCTGCATCCGTTGGGGTGTATAGCTCTTGGGAAAATACTTCCGCAGGGTGTCGGAGGTAAGCGTTACCTTATCAAGCTCACTTTTCTTCTCCTCGCTCATAATGGCGCGCATCACATCAATGGACAGATGCCCCTCCTGACTAAATTTCTTGAGCCGTTGAGCCTGAGAAAGAGAAGGAGTAGCCTGTTCGCTGTCCATCGCATCCAAAAGGTCTACCTGTTCTTCCTTCTTGAGAAAGGATAATTCATACGCCGGGTTAAAGGCGATTTTTTTCTCATCCACCATATCCA
>JBGUYY010000081.1:0-6148 GCA_045222555.1 Bacteroidales bacterium
CCAAGACAACGGAGTAGCAGCAGTTTGAGGTCTTGGTAGACGACAGACAAGATGCTCCATCGTGCATGCCATGGTTTGGACGCTCCAATGAAATGCACTATTGCAATATTCTTGTGGTCGTTGGTGTCGGAGCTGAAATGATAGCCAAGATTATTGATATAATAATCAAGGTGATTGGCATAGACGTTGTATCTTTCCCCAAAGTTGAGCTCGGGCTTTGATGTCCAGTCGCCGTAATACTCCTGTAGCACATCTTGGTCGCCAAAGGCACTTTTGCGTGCCATGATGGCTGGTATTGTGGACAGCATCGTATTGACTACTTCTGGCTGCGGCTCTATTACCATAAGTCCCGAATTAAGGTCTATGTCGCTTTCATTTCCCGGGAACGAATAACCTGCATTGGTCGCGGACATGTGCGGCAACTCGAACAGATGGTCGAGGTTATGCATCACCATCATGTCGGCGTCGATAAAAACAATCTTGTCGAATTGCGTCAGCTCAAACACCAACAGTTTGTCGAAGGTGTAGTTCCAATTGGTGTTATGCCGCTCGTTGTTGGCTATTGCGATATCTTTCGGGAAGGCAAGTGGCGTTGTGTAATGAAGTATGTGAGCGTAACCGATATTTTCGATACGTTCTATCGTTTGTTGGGATATTTGTGGTCCGCAGAGGATATAGAAAGGGGTGTGCGTTCTTGTCTTCTTCAGGCTCAGCATCAATGCCCCAACACCGTCAAGATAATCCTCGGTGGTCAGTATGGTTATATAAGCGTATTTGGACATCTTGGTTGTTAATAATGAATTTTAGGAACAAATGTGGCGCACGACGGGTATTTTTCGCAGAAGTTTTATTGTAAACAGACTTGCCACAAAAACGAATACTGTAAACAATGGAATTGAGAGGGCTGGAGTTAAATTATTTGTAAAATGAGGCCTGCACAAGGTTTTGGTGAAAAAGACATGAATCAAATAAACACCCAAAAGATCGTTTTGGACAAAAGATAATGTTTTCTTGAGAGCAGTAAACTTTGTGATTCTGTTATCAAGATGTTTTGCCAATAGAAACACACTTGTCGAGAACAAAATCACATTAGGGGCAAGTGGTTCGAGAAAAGGAATATTATAAGCCCCCCCAAAAATTAATATATACATCAACACAATTGACAAAATGAATAATAAAATCACTTTTGTTTTTGTTAAATTCCTGGTTTCTGTAATTGATAGTTTGTAACCTAGCAAAAAATAACCTGAATATCCAATTACAAGATTCACTTTAAGGAGAGATGTCACAGAGGCGAAGACGCCGGGGATATATGCCAGTACGGAGAATATCAACCACAAAATCAAGAAATAATTTGTCGCTTTGGCGTTGCTGGCTATGACTTTGAGGATGGGAATCATCAGATATACACCAATAAGCATGAGAAGGAACCACAGGTGATAAGGAAAACTATAAACAAAAGAAAGGGGCCTTAGGTCCGCTTGAAGCCCCTTCATCCAATACATGGAGGGGTCCAAGATATAAGTGTACAACAATGTCCAAAAAATGAGTATTACCACTAGTCGCAATATGTATTTGCCATAAAGCGATTTCAATGAGATTTCTTTTGAAGGATTAAGAAATAATGCGCCGCTTAGCATGACAAATACAGGAACGGCCCATCTAGTTGGTACATTATACCCCAAACCAATCCAGTAGGCAATACTACCATTCTCAGCATTACCATATACCATTGATGATATATGTAGCATTACCACCGCGATTGTCGCAAGGAACCTTAGTAAATCAAAATACAGAACTCTGTTTATTGCCATCCGTCAGAATGTAATAACTTAGAAAGAGAAAATGGAATTGCCTGAATAAGATGGTAGAAAGATTTTAATGCATTCTGCTCTTTATGGTAGTGGTTTTTCAATTGCAGATGCGTGTTGAGGCATTCGCGGTGGTATTGCACGTTGGTGAGATTGGGTATTGAAGATGTTTTGCGGCGGAGATATGCAGTGGTAATGGCTTTGTGGCGGTAGAGGATGTTGGTAGCACGCCGCTCGTCGTTCCACGAGGTGTTATGGTCGTGGTGGCGGTAGTAGTAAAGAGGTTTGTCTACATAGAACACTGGCGCCACCTCTTCCATCTTGAGATATAGGTCCTGGTCTTCGGCAACGTAGAACTTGGCATTGATACCCTCGGTGCGGTTGTAGCAGTTGCGGCGACATAGAGCGGGGGCAGATATATGGCCACCAGTGGAGGTGAGGTGCGACTGGCCGTCGGGAATGGCGCCAGGATAGGTCGAGACACTTTGGACCTGCAGTTGCTCGTCGCATAGGTAGTGTGTGCCATAGACGATGCTGTATTCGGTGCCGCGCTGGTGTTCGGCGAGCAGCGTGGCAACGGCGTCGGGCGTAAAGGTGTCCTCTGGGTCAAGGAAGATGAAGTAGTCGCCGTGCGAGAGCTCAACCAACTGCCGTTTGATACGTCCGCAGCCGGCAGGGGCGCTGTTCCTGTGGAAATATATCGGGATTTCTTTGTGTGTGTCTACGAAATTCTGTATGACATGCACGGAGTCGTCCGTGGAGCCATCGTCGACCACGATAATCTCTATCTCGCGATAGGTCTGCCCGATGGCAGATTCCAATGTTTGACGGATATACTGCCCGTTATTGAGATTGGCTATGAGGATGGATACTAATGGCATGTCAAAGCGTCGGCCACAATGGTGGCGAATTTGTCGAAGGAATAGTGTTGTTGCACCTTGGCATATCCGTTGTGCGCCATGGCTATATTAACTTCAGGCGATGATAGCATGCGCTTCAATGCCTCGATGTATTCTTGGTCGGACTGTGCACCGATGATATCGGTATGGTTTTCAAGTGGAGACGTGATGTTGCTTAGCGCTTCGCTGGTAGAAATGCAGCATCGGTTCATCTGCATAGCCTCCAACAGTTTGATATTGGTGCCACCACAGCGGTAGATAGGGGCTACGGCGACATGCGCTTGGGAGTATTCCTCTTTCAAGTCGTCGACAAAACCTGTCAACGTCACGCCATGATATTGCATCCAGCGGTTGGCGGTGTCAGGGTCGTCCAGCAGCCCCACGATATGCATCTCTAGTTGTGGCATTGTGGCGGCAAGAGGGGCATAGATATGCTTGAGGAAGTGGTCGACCCCATCGCGGTTGGGGGTGTAGCCCAATTGCCCAACGAAGAGGATGCGGCGGTACGGTACCGAGAAGTCGGCGTCGGGGCAGGTGTCGGTAAGGAAGGGGATGTTGGGGAGATAGCTGCCGCCATTGGAGTTTGCTGTATGCTGGTTCGAGAAGAATACTGTGTGCACCATTTTGACGGTAGCAGGGGTAAGCCTGCGGGCTTTGGCGGCGGCAAGATGCAGACGGAACCGTTGCGAAAGGTTTGAGCGCTCGCTGATTTGGTTCAGGAAGAAGAAAGAGAGGTCGTCGTCGGCATCCACTACGAGGCGTTTCCCGTATTTCAACAGTCCGCACGGCAGGGTGCGGAATAGATAGCGGGATACGATAAGGTCGTAATGACCGTTCTCAACGATATCGTCAATTATCATTTCGCGCTCCCTCGAGATCGGGAACATGGTTTGCAGTCCTCCCCATGGCATCACGCTAGCCCATTTGGTCAAACGACTCATCTTTATAGGAACTTCATTCACGGCACCGCTATGCACTACCGTTACATTGTCCATGTCGGAGACGGCACCGTCTTGGAACGTCACGAGGTCGACGTGCCCTAACTTGGCACATGCCTGCAGCAACAGACGGGTGCGTTGCGCGTCGCCATTGATGATAGGACCAAAGGGATTGGCGTCGGATGATATGAAGAGGATGTTCACGGCTGGATGATATAGTTGCGGTAGAAGAAACGTTTGCCGTGCTTGTAGCGAGTCTTGCCGCCGTAGCCTATGACGGCAGTGCTGTAACCGGCCTGCCATACCAAGCGGTTGGTGGTCTCGTTGTATAAACTATGGGGATAGGAGAAATGTCGGACTTCGACGCCCAGCATCTCTTGTATTCGTTTCTTGGAGTTTTGCAGTTCGTGTAGAATCTGTGGCTCTTGCAGCAAAGGCAGTGCAGAATGACTTACCCCGTGTGAGCCGATGGTGCAGAGTCCCTCTGACAGCATGGTGCGCAGCTGCTCCCAAGAGAGTGATAGCTGTCGGCATAAAGAGGTGTCGGGAGTGCTGGAAGTGGTGGAGTGCATGGCTGCGGCGAAGTCCCTGTTGCTAAGGTATATCTCTTTCATGGTTTGGCTGAACCATTCGGTGTCACCGTTGGCCAGATGTTCAAGCTGCAGCCACCACAGGTCGGCACGACCGTCTGGCATATCGGTGCAGACATAGACGGTGAATGGAATGTTTTGCTGCTTCAGAACAGGGTAGGCATTGGTGAATATGTCGGCGAAGCCGTCGTCGAAAGAGATGTTTATCAGTTTGCCAGGCTTCCTATGGTGGGATGCCTCAATAAATGTGTCAATGTCCACGAACCAGTATCCCTGCGACAGTTTGGTGGTGATGAGCTGTTCGAGATAGTCGGGGGTAATTTCAAGGTCCCTATTGTCCGTAAAACGGCTCCTTTCCTGCACCACACGGTGCAGACACCAGACCTCGCCCACGACGGGGTGGAATAGATGGTTTATCTTTTGCCGAATCATGGATAGAGGCCTAAATTGAACAGTTCCACGTGCTCGTACTTCATGTTGTTCATATATAGGGCGGCACATGCACCTCCACAGTTGCCTCCTGCCAAAGCGTCGCACCGTGACAATAGTTGTAGTGAAGAGAGATATTCCAACCCTTTTAGATAGATGTCGTCCTTGCGATCGAAATTCACTTGGTATAGATACGTGTGGTTTCCTGCATTGAAGATGTCGTCGTAGTATTGCCGCTTGTTGACGAGCACCCTGCCTGGGAATGCCTCCTCAAAGGTCTCATGAATGCTGCGTTCCTCGGTGGCGAGATAGATGTACTGGTAGCCGTATTTGTTGGCAAGCTCTTTGGCTCTTTTTACTACGTCGGAGACACTCGGCTGTACAGGATGCCCCTGTGGCTTGAGTTTAATATAGTCGGTACCGCGACAGATAACACCGAGCACGCGCTTATGCGGAGCAAGCACTTCGTTGTATTCTTTCTCGACGTAGTCTTTAGTCTGTTTGTTGAGCCGTACAAGTCTATCGTATACCGTGCTCCACATACGCAAGTCCGCCTTCCGATACGGCGTGTTGAATTGTGGACTTATGTGCCCGGTATCCCTATCGCACACTATATCGGCCAGGCTGTCATCTGTTGTGTTAAATGGCTGCTCGAAGAAGGTGTCCCAATTGGTCCATCCTTCGCCACGGTCTTTCAGATTGATGTGCGGTGTATACCCACGGCTGATGCTATACACCATCAGAGACATCATGTTCTGCAGGAAACAGGCGTTGAAGTAGCCGTATTCATACTCGCCGTGGTCGATGAGCATTTTTCGCTTTGGCTCGTGGACCTTGGTCGCAAAAAGGAACTTGCAGAAAGAATAATTCCGATATAATATAGTGCGCAATGGCTTCATTGTATTATAACCAGTGCTGCCCGGTTTGTCTATTGATGGCAAGGCTGTTCTTTATCGCCTCGCGGTAATTGCGTAGTAGATGATAGTCTGTCATGTGAGCCTTGTAGGCGGCCTTGCGGCCACGGAGCAGGCTGCGAATAGCTTTGGTACGGTGGTTGCGGATGTCACGGTCGATATCGTGCTGCGCATTGGGATTGGTATAGTCGATAAGGGTGAGTATCTCATGTTCACGGCTGTCGTAAAGCGGACGGGGACGGTCGTTGTCATGGACAATCAGTGCCCTTGGACAGATGCCAATCTTCATGCCGTGGTACAGCACGCGGTTTATATAGTTGTCGTCCTCTCCGTAGTGGAAGAAGATGGGGTCGAAGCCGCCGACTGTATCGATGGTCTTGCGCGGCAGTAGCCACGCTGCTGCATTGACGTATTTGGTGTCATAGACCTCTTTCGTGTCCCCAAAATACAGGTCGTTGACCAACTGTGGGTCAGTAGTTTTATAGTCGACAATGCGTTGGAGCAGCAGGGGCTCTATGTGCTTCTTGTCGATAGTAGTATGCAGAGGGCTTAGGATGCCGTATTCGG
>JBGUYY010000082.1:0-88247 GCA_045222555.1 Bacteroidales bacterium
GTCCGGAACCAGTAGCAGGGCCAGCCCGATGTGGGTGCTTTCTTGGGTGTGCCGCCCGTGTCCAACAAGACGGTTTCGAGGTTGCAGCAAGCGATATCGGCGCGCTGCAAAATGTCGCGCACGCTGTCGAAGAGATGGACTCCGTCATCGTACGGCAGCCGCGGCGCATGCTCCGGGTAGTTGAGGCCGGGCAGCACGTCGCCAGTACCCACGATGTAGTACAATGTATCGGCAAGGGTTGTAGTATCTACAGAGGGGGTAGGCGGAACTGCAGATGGCTTGTCATCAACGCCGGCAGGATGAGAGCAGCGTGAGCTAAGTTCCACAATAAAAGCCCCCAACAGTACCAGCCACAACCATGATATTCTTTGTCTATGCATTCATTTTAAATAAGGATGCAAAAATACTATATTTTTGGGGATAAAAAAGATTTTCTTACTTTTGCATTTTCAAAAAGAGAAACTATGTTAGCGAACTGTGGCATGACGATTCACAATATCATCTTTGACCTTTGCGGGCCCATCATCACCATTGACGTGGCGGGCATTAACGGGGTGATGCACCGTTACGGGGTGGCGAGCACCGAGACGTATCAGGAGCTGCACCGCGCGAGACTCACTCACCGCTTCGAGGCCGGACAGATTACGCCAGCCGATTTCTGCGCCGAGGTGCGGCAAATTCTCCATTCCGACATCACCGACGACCAGATTTTCGAAGCATGGAACACCCTCATCACGGCCTTCCCAGAAAGCCATATCCATCTGTTGGAGCAGCTGAAAAAACGTTACCGTCTGTTCATGCTCAGCAACAGCGACATGGTGAACGCCCAGTTTTTCACCAACTGGCTCAACGGTCACGCAGGCTACGATTTTGTGGGAAGCGTATTCGAGCGGGCCTACTACTCGTGGGAGACTGGAATGCGGAAGCCCGATCCTGCCATTTTCCGGCATATTGTGGAACAACACGGTCTTCAACCCGCTGAAACCCTTCTCATTGACGACAATCCCAAGCATGTGGCAGGAGCGGAGGCGGCAGGACTGCACGCACGGTTGCTCACTCGCGGCGCCGACATCACCGACCTGTTCGACTCACAGCTTCAGCTGAAATCACAGGACGAATAACCCAACAGGCACTCCATCTGAGCACGCCAACATTGGGCATTATTTCAACATAGATCAATTTCTCACGCAGCGTACCGCGTAAGCCCATTCCGACATGTCGTAAGAGACCACCGGATAGGGATGATTGACCAAAAGATTCCAGCTGTAGGCCGTACTGCTGTCGCCACTTGCACCCCAGAAGGAGGCATACTGGGTGATACCTGACGGATCCTGCGCCCACTGTCCGGCTGGCATCGCATTGAAGCCAGTGGCATTGTTGGCGGCGAGATTGTTGCCGGGGGCACAGTTTATGCTGGAAGACATCCATCCTTCGTTGCTGGCAAAGGCAGGGGCCACATAGTTCTCGTAATTCGGATTGCAGACATACTCGCTCTGCGACTGTACGTAGTTGGTCATTTGGGCATATTCAGCCTCGCTGGGCAGATGCCAGCCGTTGGGGCACACCCCCTGCACACCGCTCGGATTAGTGGTAGAAGCGTTGGAAATGGTGCGAATAGCTGCCTTCCAGTTATACAACAAGCCATAAACATTAGCATTAGCCGTATTCCCATCAGGATAGAAATAATAACTGATGCTGGTGGTGAGGGCAAACATGGAGTTGGACCCTTGCGAAATGGAGGTTCCATCGGCATAATGCTTAGTGCGAAGGTTGTCTTTCATCCAGCACTGGTTACCAATTTTCACCACGCGGTAGCTGTTGTTGTCGTAATCCCTGAGTTCGGTAATTCTGCCACCACTGGCAGTTTCGTTAGCGTTGGGGGAAGCCACCAGACAGGAGTTGAGGTCGCTGGCATCGCCGCCACCACCGCCGTTGCCCTCATCACGAACACAACGCACACCAAATCCATAAGTGGTTTCATATCCACCAGTCGGATGTCCCACCGTGGCGGTACTGTAGGCCAGATAGTAAGATTCCGCATTGCTACCCACGGCCGTGCAGGTCCAGAACATGGCGAACTTGCCAAAGTTGGCAATCCCAGAACTCACAAAGCCGCCCGTGGGCATTCCACTGAAATGAGTAGCATCGTTGTTCGACTGGTTGAGGCCCACCGCACAATCCATCACCGCATTGGTGTTCCAGCCGCTGTTGCATGCCAGCGCCTTGGCGATATTCTCGCTCTCACCATCGCACCAATACTGGCTTCTCCCTGACACATAACCTGTTAAGGTTGCCCATTCGGCGCTACTGGGCACGTGCCACCCGTCAGGACAAACTCCCTGCACGTTGCTGGGGGAGACATTCGAAGAAGCCGCGCCGTGCATTACCGCTGTCCAGTTGTAGAGCAGTCCATAAGTGTCGGCATTAGCCGTATTGTTGTCGGGATAATAATAGAAGGACTCAGTGCTGGAATGCTCCTCCCCTAACGTCATCGGCGTACCGTCTGCAAAATGGGTGGTGCGAAGGTTTTCCTTCATCCAACATTGGCTTCCCATCTGCCACGTATTGTAGATATTGCCGTCAATGTCGGTGAGCGTGGGCGTGCTAGGACAAGGCTGTCCGTCCACGGGTGCAGGCAACGTGGCATCAAAATGGAGCTGGAAGCTCTCGGAGCCCTGCTGCGACTGGCTGATGGTCTGGCTTTCGCACTCATTGCCACCGATGGTGGCGGTGCCCACATATTCCATCTGGTCGCCCGACTGGAAGGGGTTAGTGGTGATGATTTTTGGTTGTAGAGACGTGCCACGGCGCGTCTGTAGAGACGTGGTGCACCGCGTCTCTACATGGGTACCCATATATTCAATCCGATTGTCGTTTCCGCCACCGTGGCATACCATTTTTACCGACGACGATTTTCCGTTCTGGCGGGCGGTCAGGATATAGGTGCCAGCGTGCGACAGGGTGATGCGGAATTGGTGGGTGCCCTGTTGGGGACGCACGTGGTGCGTCCCCACGATTTTGCCATTCACATCCGCAATTTCCAATGTCACCATCCCTGCATCCTCCACCGTCAGGTTCACATTGGTGGTGCCGATGAACGGGTTGGGATTGTTTTGCGACAACTGTAGAGACGTGGTGCACCGCGTCTCTACAGCATCATCAATTCCAGCCCCAACCTGCATGGTAAGGATGGTGTCGGGCCAGACAAGGGTTTCCTGCCAGCCGCGGGTGACATTGGTGACGGTTACCTGGTTGAGCTGCACATAATGGTTTTGCGCATCACGTCCTGAAAAGGTAAGGGTGACGGTTTGCGCGGAGGTGGACAGCCCGAAGAGGACAGCCGCACAAAAAATCAATAGCTTATTTTTCATTGTAAAAGTTTTGCGACACTGATAACAATTTTACCGTCCACATCCCAAATCATTGCTTCTCTGTCTTGATATTTCAATGATTTTGCCATATCTTTTCATATATTCTCTGAGTTCAGCTTCTGAGAAATCAGTCGTGGTATATTTCTCACTCAATTTCCCAAAATCATCATCGAATCTAGTATCACAATCTTCCAATTGCTCACAAGTATTACATTTAGCAACCTTTGCAGCATACTTGTCAAACAATGTCATCATCTCTATATATGCAGGGCTGCCCGTATATTTGTTCTTGTCATCATCCTTTGCGGGCTGACCATTGTCTGTGGGATTACTTTCTGTAGCCGATGAATTGTTTTTTTCTATGGTGATGGACTTCGTAATACCTTGATCTTCCCAATTATCACCATCTTCCGTTGCGACTTCCGTGGTATCCATCCCCAGAATGTCATCGCCAGAATTCCCTTTATTTCCGCCATCACCCAACAGCACTACCAACAGTACCACCAACCCTGTCAGCAACAGCGCTCCGGCTCCAACAGCAATGCCAATGATAAGACCGATTTTTTTCTTGGGAGTGGGCGAAACCGCCTTTTTCGGGGTTTCCTTTTGTTGGACAGGTTCTTGTGGAGTCTCCACCACGGTCCCTTCATCGGGCGCATTTGTGTTTGCACTACCCACAAAGGTTTCTTCTGCATTAACAGTGTTATGGACTGGCATTGTGGGCTGTACTGTAGCGCCCTTGTTGCTGGCAGAAAAGCCCGTTAGTGCAGGACGCTCTTTGGGATCCTTGGACAGATAGGGTTGCAGAAGTTTCTGCCAATCGGCTGGAATACTCTTCAAATCCAGCTCATGGCGCACAATGTTCTCCCGGATTTCAAAATCGTTGGTGGTCGTCGTATCATAGGGAGCTTTCCCCGTAAGCAGGTGCACAAAAGTCACTGCCAGCGAGTAGCGGTCGGTGGCGGCATCGATGTGCTTGGTGTCCATCACCTGCTCGGGACTCATGTACATCAGGGTTCCCATCATGGAGCCCGTCTGAGTCATGGATATGCTCTCCTTGATCTTGGCGATGCCAAAATCCAGCAGCTTCACATTACCTTTCTTGTCCACGAAAATGTTAGACGGCTTAAGGTCACGGTGCACAACGCCTTCCGCATGCGTGTAGTTGAGTGCGTCTGTAATCTGGTTCCACCACTTTTTGAGTTGCTCACCGGTGAACCGCTCACCATGTTTCATGCGGGAGCTGAGGTCATCGCCCTCCAAATATTCCATTACCATGCAGGGACGGCCGTCAATGGTGGTGTAGTCGTACGCCTGCCGGATGTTCGGATGGTCGAGTTTCACCATCACCTTGGCCTCGTTCTGGAAGCGGGCCACGATGGCTTCATCGGCACAAAACCTTGGAAGTAGAATCTTTACCGCCGCTTTCTTGCCAATCTCATTTTCGGCATACCACACTTCTGCCATACCTCCCACCCCCAGCTGGTGCAAAAGCGTATAGCCATATACTTTCATATTTTGCATAACCATTGAATTGGAATTGCAAAAATACGATTTTAATTTGAAAATCATTCACCCGTGCAGGATTTCCATGTCTTGTAGCCGCCGGCAAGGTTATACACCTTCTGGAAGCCCATCTGCATAAGGATACGGCAGGCGATGTAGCCCCGGAGTCCGATAGCGCAGAAAATCACCACTGGTTGTTCCGGATCCATATCCTCGGCATACTCGCGCAGCTCGTCGAGCGGATAGTTTTCCGCCCCCTCGATGGTGCCGGCGCGGTTCTCGAGCAGACTACGCACATCCACCAGCAGGAAGTCATCGGGCTGGCGGTGAGCCAGCATCTCCTTCAGTTCGTGCCACTGCAGCATCTGCACCTTCTCGGTCAGGATGTTCTCCGCCACGAGTCCCGCCACGGTCACCGGGTCCTTCGGTGTGGAGAAGGGCGGCGCGTAGGCATGGTCGAAGTCGGTGAGGTCATAAGCGGTGCCGCCATGCGCGATGGTAGCGGCCAGCACATCAAGGCGTTTGTCCACGCCCGACGCGCCGCACACCGCTGCACCCAGCAGCTGTCCGGTGTAGGGAGCGAACATCAGCTTGATGCTCACGGGACGGCTGCCCGGATAATAGCCGGCATGGTCGCCAGTATGCGTCACGGAGACACGGTACGGCATGCCCAACTCCTTCAGCTGCTTTTCCGACAGACCGGTGCGGCCCACCGAGAGGTCGAAGACCTTGGCTATTGCGGTGCCGACGGCACCGCAATAGGACTGCGTGTTACCCGTCACGATATTGTTGGCACAGGTGCGTGCCTGTTTGTTGGCAGGGCCCGCCAAGAAACAGAGCTGCCGACGGCCCGTCAGCGGACTGACAGTCTCCACGGCATCACCCACCGCATAGATGTCCGGATCAGAAGTCTGCATATACTCGTTCACCGTGATGCCACCCAACGCGCCGATCTCCAGTCCAGCCTCCTTGGCCAGACTCACATTAGGCCGTACGCCCACGCTCACCAACACCATGTCGGCCTCAAGCTCGCCACCGCCACACAACTGCACATGGGTGCACTCGTCATCGTGACGGAAAGCGGTGACACTATCGTTCAGCATCAGCTGCACACCATTACGCCTGACCTCAGCCTGCACTTCAGCGGCAATCTCCCAATCCACGGGCGGCAGAATCTGAGATGCCATTTCCACGATGGTCACCTCGCAGCCGGCATGACGGAAGTTTTCGGCCATCTCCAAACCAATGAAGCCAGCGCCTACCACCACCACACGGGCGGGTTTGGACAAACCATCCAGACAGGTGCGGATGGCATCGGTATCCTTCACATCACGCAAAGTAAAGATGTTAGGACCATCAATGCCGGGAATGGACGGACGTACCGCCATGGTACCCGGTGCCAGCACCAGCTTATCGTAACTCTCCTCGTATGTTTTCCCCGTGGAAACATTCATGCAAGTCACTTTCTTTGCCTTCCGGTCGATGGAAGTAACTTCGGTATTTACCCGCACATCGGCATCAAAACGATTGCCAAAAGAGGTAGGCGTTTGGAGGAAAAGAGAATTTCTTTCTGGAATCACCCCACCGATATAATAGGGCAAGCCGCAATTGGCATACGAAATATAGGGACCTTTTTCAAAGATAATAATCTGGGCATCCTCGTCCATACGACGCAAACGGGCAGCTGTAGTGGCACCTCCCGCTACACCGCCAACAATCAAATACTTCATGATTTACAATTATTTATGATTGATATAAAAATTATTCTTCCTTCTCACTCAACTCCAGCCAACGCATCGACTTCTCATCCAGCATCGCTTCCACCTGCTGGTAACGGTTGCCCCATTCCACCAGTTCCTCACTACTCCCCTCTCCTGAATTCATCCTGTCCAAAAGCCCCCTTTTCTCCTTCTCCAACTCTTCTATTTTCAATTCAAGTGATTCAAATTCTTTCTTTTCCTTAAATGTAAGTTTGTTGGAATTGACTTTTTTCTCCACTTTATCTTCCTTGACCTCCGATTGTCTTTGCAGCTTCTCCACCCGCTTCTCAATACGGAGCTCTTTATCCCTCGCCAATTTATAGTCGGTATAATTCCCATAAAAGTCCTTCACTTTCCCATCCCCATTGAACACAAAGATATGATCCACCAGTTTGTTCATGAACCAGCGGTCGTGCGAAACGATGAGCACACAGCCCTTGTAATGATACAGCAAATCCTCCAATCGGTTGAGGGTGTCGATGTCAAAATCGTTGGTCGGCTCATCCAAGATGAGGAAGTTAGGATTGCGCATCAGCGTAATCAGCAGGTAGAGCTTCCGCTTCTCCCCACCGCTAAGATCCTCAGAATAAGTATATTGCTGTTCGTACTTGAAGCCAAAATGATTGAGAAACTGTGAGGCACCGATGTAGTTGCCTGTCTCGGTGCGAATCACCTCGGCATATTCCTTTACAATATCTATAATACGGCGGTTGCCGGCAATCTGCATTCCCTCCTGCGAATAGTAGCCGAACTGGATGGTCTGGCCCGCCACAATTTTCCCCGCATTGGGTTTCAGCTGTCCCACGATGAGCTTCAGGAAGGTGGATTTCCCCGTACCATTCTTCCCCACAATCCCACATTTCTCCCCTCTTTTAAACACATAAGAGAAGTCATCCAACAGTACTTTATCCCCAAAAGAAAAATCCAAATTATTGATTTCCAATATTTTATTACCCAACCGTTCAGGTTCCACATGAAAACTCTCAGCAGGCTTCTCCACCTTGCGGCTCACCGCCTCCTTCAGCTGTTCAAAGCCCTGAATGCGCGCCCGCGACTTGGAGGTTCGAGCCTGCGGAGAGGTATGTACCCACTCCAACTCCTTCAGATAGAGCTGTTTAATCTTATCATGCTCCGCATTTTCAATAGTGATGCGCTCAGCTTTTTTCTCCAAATAATAGTCGTATTTTCCACGATAATGATAGAGATTGCCATTCTCGATTTCAAAAATATCATTGCACACTTTGTCCAAGAAATGGCGGTCGTGGGTCACCATCAGCAGGGTGATGTTGGCATGGGAAAGGTGGTTTTCCATCCACTCAATCATCTCAATATCAAGATGATTGGTAGGCTCATCCAGAATCAGCAGGTCGGTATCGGCAATTAGCGTTTTGGCCAATGCCGTTTTCTTGCGCTGTCCTCCCGACAATTCACCCACCGACTTAAAGACATCCTCGATACCAAATCGCGACAGGATTTCTTTGGCCTTGCTCTCAAAATCCCAAGCCTGCAGGCGGTCCATACTCTCAATGGCATGGTGCATCCGCTGCTCCAACGCTGCATCAACCTTACCGGCAGCATGGGCAGCATTCATCAAGATGACACAACTTTCATACTCTTTAACCGCCTGAACCGAAGGAGTTTGAGCATCAAAGATAGCATCCAGCACCGGCACATCCTCGGCAAAATCGTCCATCTGCGGCAGGTACGAAACCGTAATATCCTTACGCACTACCACCTGTCCAGTATCGGGCTGCTCCAGCCCGGCGATGATGTTGAGCAACGTCGATTTCCCTGTGCCGTTCTTGGCAATCAGTGCACTTTTCTGCCCCTTCTCCAAGCCAAAAGTGATGTCGTGGAAGAGCAGCTTCTCGCCGTAGGTTTTCGATAGATTCTCAACGGTCAGGTAGTTCATGGGACTTTAATACCCTAAGATTTTCAGCATCGATTTGTAACTCTGTTCTTTAGCAAACAATTTGGTGCAGATCTCGCCCTCTTCATCGCGGTAGATGATGATATGCTTGGGCGCGGGCGTGAGGCAATGCTGGATACCACCGTAGCCGCCCACCGACTCCTGATAGGCACCTGTGTTGAACAGTCCGATGTACTGCGGATCCTCATCGAAGTAGTCGTTGCTCTCCTGTGTGGGCAGACTGGCCCGTATCTTGGGAAGGAACACCGCGTTGAGTGACGCTTCTGAGTTGTAGAAGTCCTGGCTGTCGCAGGTGAGGCCGCCAAGGAACACACGCTCATACTCTTTGTCCCAGTTGTTGACGGCGAGGATGATGAACTGCTGGTCGATAGCCCATGTATCGGGCAGGGTGGTCATAAAAGAGCTGTCAATCATATCCCATAACTCTCTGTCGTTCTGACGTTTTTGCTGCAATACAGAAAACAATACTGCGCTAGCCTCACCAACAGTGTAGGAACCAAACTCGGTGAATATGTCAGGTTCCGGCACACCCTCGCGGTTACAGATGTTCTTGATCTGCGCCACAATCTCCTCCGCCATATACTCGTAGTCGTACTCGAATGAGAGGCTGGTTTTGATCGGGAAACCGCCACCGATGTCGAGAGAATCCAATTCGGGACAGATTTTCTTCAAGTCGCAGTACAGACTGATACACTTCGACAGCTCATTCCAATAATATGCTGTATCCTGAATACCCGTATTGATGAAGAAATGGAGCATCTTCAGTTCAAACTTAGGGTTATTCTTTATTTTATTCAAATAGAGCGGAATGATATCATTGTAGCGAACTCCGAGACGGGAGGTATAGAACTCAAATCGAGGTTCTTCCTCCGCAGCAATGCGAATGCCGATCTTACATTTCGTGTTTACCGCGGCATCCAGCATATCCAGTTCATGTATATTATCCAAAATCGGGATCGTATTGACATACCCCTTTTCCAACATCATCGCGATGTTGTCGATATACTGCTGTTTTTTAAAACCATTACAAAGAATGAAATTCTCTTTGTCAAACATCTTTTGTTCCTCTAACACCTCAATCAAATTCAGGTCGAAAGCGGAAGAGGTCTCAATATGCACGTCATTCTTGAGCACCTCCGACAGCACGAACTCGAAATGGGAGCTTTTGGTACAATAGCAATAGTGGTAATCTGCCTGATAATCTGCCTTGGCGATGGCCACATTAAACCACCGACGAGCCCGTTGGATGTTCTCTGAAATTTTAGGCAGATAGGTAATTTTCAGCGGCGTACCATATTGTTTGATAATGTCCATCAGCGGCACCCCGTTGAATATCAATTCATTATCTTCAACCTCAAATTGCTCTTGAGGGAACTCAAAAGTCTGTGAAATCAGATCAATGTACTTGGTTTTCATTTTTAATGAATTCTGAAGGTTTGCGGCGGCAAAAATACATGAATTTTAGAATTATTATCCTCTTTTTAAAGAAAAAAAATTCAAATCCAACTTCATTACATTCACCAAAAATTCGTCATCCAACTCAATCGGATTGGCAATATTTTTGCTAAATTTAATAAAATCAAAGAAAAGAATTACCTATTCATCCTTCCACTCGAAACTCTCTTCAAGCTCCCAATAACCTCTAACAGAGAGAGAACGGGTAAAGAACAACACCTTTTCGGGCAGCCGTTTCTGCTTATAATCGCCCGTATCCCAAACACCATTTCCATTGACATCTTCGAGCAATCTCACTTTGTACTTTCCTGCCGGAAGTCGGTCATACACCATCACCGTACCCGAAGACACTTTGTCGCTTCTGAGTTCCACATTTTTTTCGGTAAGTAGCGTAGCCACATAGCTCACACCATTGGACGGCACCTCGTACAACATTTTCAAAGTGCCATAGTCTTTTTCTGTTTTGGTGGTAAAGGTAACAACAATTGTATCATTGCTGCATCCGTTATAAGCAGTGAATGCCGAGTCTCGGATCATCAGTTCGTAGGGCACCTTCTCTTCGTATGTGGCGGGGATGCTCAACGACATGGCAAAAGTATCGGGAATGGAGAGCCACAGATAAGAGGTGTCGTTGCCCAGATACTTTCTTTTGGCCACCAAGCGCACCCGCACCGAGTCGCACGGCTGAACGGGATAGGAGAAGTTGAGCGTGAGCGGCTGGTACAACTCTCCTTTATTGGAAAACTTAACTCCCAGTCCGGCGGACTTTTCCTCGCGGTTACGGCGCATCCCACGTGTCTCATTCTCCTTAAACGGCAGCAGCTCAAGGGTATCCACCAGCGTGTCGCCCATCATACAGGTCAGACGCAGTGTATCGGTCAGCTCCTGCTTCATGTAAAGCACCAGCGTATCGTGACCAGTATAGGTATAAAATTCGGCGGTAGTGTCAATCCCAACCAGCTCCACATCAGCCACCTGTTCACTGAAGACAAACTCATATTTCCCCTTCTCCTTGTTCTGCGATTTCACCATTTTCTGCGGTACTTTGGCCTTGAAGAGGCGCAGCAGCGGCTGTGGCTTCGCCGTATCGGCTGGCACCACTTGTACGGAATCCATGGACAGTGAATCGGCAGCAGCGGACGTGTCCTTTTGTATCGGCACCGCCTCGAACAGAACAGGCGAAAAAGCGATGGACTCGGTGGGCTGGCTGTACATAAGGTTGTTATCCTCATCATCGAGTACAAATATCTTGTAACTTCCCGCCTTGAGGTTCTTGATTTGGAAAGTGCCGTTGGCCAACGTTTTGGTGATGAACTGCGGGCGGGTGGTCATCGGCAGCGAGTCCACATCATCGATGTAAGCGAACACGAAGCAGTTTTTGGCGGGCTGCATGGTTTGGGCATCCACCACCTTCCCTTCCACCATCATCGAATCGACGGCGGCACCTGTGGAAAAGGCGTAACTGTACAGCGGCAGCGGATTGCCTTCCGTAAAGTCCTGGATGCAATTGGCGAAACTGATGTTATAGGTCTGGTCAGGAAGAAGCGTGTCTTGAAACTTGACAATCAACGTTTTCCCCGACAACGTATAAGTGGGCGATGTGGCAGGCGGCGGCGAAATCAGCACATTCTCCACTGTGTTGTTCAAGGTAACAAACTCGTTGAAAGAGACCTTAAAGGAGTTGCCCTTGAAGTGGGTAGAGCCATTGGCGGGACTCTCCTTAGTAACAGAAGGTGGCGTAACATCTTTCGGTCCGCCGACGGGCGTAACGATTTTTGCGCAACCGGCAGCGAGCAAGAGCAAGAGGAGCATCGAAAGAAGAGGGAGGCGATTCACGGGCGGCTACTTTTTAGGAATCTTCAGTTTCTGGCCCACGCGCAGGGCATTAACATTCGTAAGATGGTTATAATCAGCAATCTGCTTCACAGTCACGCCATACTTGGTGGCGATTTTGTAAAGGGTATCGCCCGACTTGACGGTATAGATGATGGTGGAGGAATTGGAAGAGCTGGAACCTCCAGATGAGCTGGCTGAAGTCCCCGACGGGGCGGTGCCGCCGGAGGGTTTCACTGCCGTGCTGTCAGAAGCTTGCGTATTGTCGGTCTTGGGCGGTGCCACGTACGTGTAGCCCACCACCAGTTTCTGTCCCACCTTCACATAATTGCTTTTCAGCTTGTTCATCTGCTTGAGCTCTGTGACCGACAGGCCGTATTTGTTAGCAATTTTGGAAAGGCTCTCGCCGCTTCTCACCGTATGGTATTTCTTCTTAGTAGTTGTACCGGCATCGCTCTTACCTGTGTAAGTATTGACATACACCTGCAGCGGGGCGAAATAGGTGTCGTATTCATATTTGTAGATAGAGTCCTGCATCTGCTCGAACCGATCGAGGTCGCGGCGACGGAGGCGCAGCGGGAAGGGCTCCGTAAAAGCAGGGATGACGTTGCGTTTATATTGAGGATTGAGCGTCTTAATCTCCTCCACATCGATATTGAGCACATGGGCGATTTGTTCAAAATGCACCTCTTTTTTTATCATGATGGTGTCCACATCGAGAGGAATGCGGATGTCGGCGGGAGTGATGCCGTGCATCTTGTAGTACTTCATCATGTAGAAGGCTCCGATGTAGGCGGGGAAATAGTTCTGGGTTTCACGAGGCAGGTATGACCGCACCTCCCAGAAGTTGGTCTTGCCGCCGGAGCGGGTGATGGCCTTCCTCACATTGTTGGCACCGCAGTTGTAGGCCGAGATAGCCAATCCCCAGTCGTTGAAGATATTGTAAAGGTCACGGAGGTGACGGGCGGCCGCGTCGGTCGCCTTCATCGGGTCGCGGCGATCGTCCACGAAGGTGTTGACTTCCAGCCCGTACATCTTGCCCGTCTGGTACATAAACTGCCAGATGCCGGTGGCACCGGCGGGCGACACAGCCGTGGGGTTAAGACTCGACTCGATGATGGTGAGGTACATCAATTCCTCCGGCACATCATACTTGTCGAAGATGGCCGCCATACGGGGATAATAGTACTGGGCGAGCCCGAGAATGACAGAGGACGAACGCTTACGTGTGTTGGCGTAGAGGTTGATATAGCTGCGCACCGAAGAGTTGTAGCCCAACTGCACCACCGAGTGGAGGCGGTTGAGACGCAAGTGGTAGATGGAGTCGCAGTTGGCGTCGGAGACCGTGTTGGTGTCGCTGTAGGAGTTGATGGCACTGCGTGCGTTGGCGCTGGCATGAGTGACATACCAAGTGTCGAGCATCTTGTCCATCTTAGCGTTCAGCTGACTTTGCGAACGCTGGAGTTCCGCCTCTTCTGCCTTCTGTGCAGCAATTTTCGCACTGTCGGACTGGGCCAATCCCATCGAGGCCGACAGCACCATGATCATCAGGATATATATAGTTTTTCTCATCATCAGTATTCAATTTTATAATTATTCCACCTCAACTCCTTCCCATCCTTATATTGGGTGGTGAGCACCAGTTCACCAGTGTCTTCGTATTCATACCAAACGCCATCACGTTCGCCATTCACACAGTGCCCCGTTCTTTTTATAACGTGATTTTCATAGTAAATAGTATATTTCCCACTCATCAAATCTTGTTCATATTCAATTTCCGAATGGATAACGCCCTCTTCGTACCAGCTTTTCCAGAGACCGGTGCGCATGCCGTCGAAATAGTCGCCCTCCTCAATGGCATTGTTGCGCCGGTACATCCAGTGTCCTTCCTCGGTGCCTTCCACGAAATTTCCTTTGGTGACCTCCGTACCCTCCTCATCGTACTCCACGAACTCACCGTCGAGCGTGCCCGCATCGTACTGCGCCTCGCGCATCAGCTGACCGTTGGCATAGTACCAGCGCCATTCACCGTCCTGCTGACCTTTATTGTTGTACGCGCCCTCCACCTCCACGGTCTTGTCAGGCAGATAGAACTTCCATTTGCCGGTGCGGTTGGAGTTCTTGTAAGTTCCTTCCGATTTCAGTTCACCGGTCGGATAGAACTCCTTCCACTTGCCCTGCCGCCGTCCTTCCATGTCGGTGATACCCTCGGCCAGCATCAGGCCGTTGGAGAAAACATAGCCTTTGATGACGTTGCCTTCGGTGTCGAACTCGCGGCGCAACCCCTCTGCCTTGCCGTTGTAGTAAGTGGCCATAATGGAAGGCTGTCCGTTGGAGTGGTACGACACCTTCAGGTCTAAACGTTTGGTTTCCTGCGCGTCGGCCACGAGGTAGTCGTTCTCGTATTTCTGCACGGTAAGGAAGTTGCCCTCCTCGTCGTACTCCTTGAAGTAGCCGTGCCGTTTGTCGTTCACATACTCGCCTTCAAGCCGCAGGTTGCCGTTGGGCCAGAAGTACTTCCACTTGCCCTGTTTGTAGCCGAACTTGTCGGTACGGTTCACGCTCTCGCGTTTGGTGAGGATGCCGCGGTGATAGTACATCAGCTTGATGATGTTCCCGGCGGTGTCGTATTCCATGGCCATGCCGTGGGGCTTGCCTTCGAGGTAGGGAGTTTCGATTTTGAGGTGATGGTCGGCGGTGTAGGTACGCACCGGACTCAGCAGCGTGTCGGCGTCCCAATCTTCCACCACATATTCATCGGTGGAATACTGGATGCGGGGACCCTGTTTCACGCCGTCACGGTAACTGATCTGGAGGGCAGGACTTCCCTTTTCGGTGTAGAAAGTCCACACACTGTCGAGCAGGCCGTTGTGCCGGTTGCCTTCCGACACCAGGATTCCCTTCTCATTGTAGGACTTCCACCAGCCATCAGGCTGGCCGTTGACCATCGTTCCCTCGCTGGATTTCACACCGTTAGGATAATAGAAGACGTTGTAGCCGTTCGGATTCACGGTCGGCTGGGCGCAAAGCACCACCGACAGCAACATCAGCAAACCGAACCAGAGACAAGACTTCATACCTATATTATTACAAAGTTGCAAAGATACGAAAATATCTTGGAAAAGAGGTTGGCGACTTTGTTTTTTACTAACATCATAATTTTCATAATGGATGTGATGATTTGGCAACATTTTTGTACTTTTGCAGCTTCAAAAACAACCTGACGATGATCACTTTTTTCATTGCTTTAGCGTTACTGATTGCAGGATATTTCATTTATGGGAAATTGGTAGAAAAGGTTTTCGGCATCGACAAAAACCGTCCTACGCCGGCCACCACCATGGCCGACGGGGTAGATTATGTGCCGATGAAGCCGTGGCGCATCTTCCTCATCCAGTTTTTGAACATTGCCGGCGTGGGCCCGATCATCGGGGCCATCATGGGGGCGCAGTTCGGCACGGCCTCGTTCCTGTGGATCGTGCTCGGCAGCATCTTCGCCGGTGCGGTGCACGACTACCTGGCGGGCATGATTTCGCTGCGCAACAAGGGCTGCAGCCTTCCCGAGATCCACGGCACCTACCTCGGCAACGGCGCGAAGCAGGTGATGCGGGGCTTCACCATCATCCTGATGATTCTGGTCGGTGTGGTGTTTGTCAGCACCCCCGCCACCCTCATCAACGCGCACTTCACACAAGGTTGGAATCCTTATATTTGGATTGGCATTATTTTAGCTTACTATCTGATTGCCACGCTGTTACCCATTGACAAGTTGATTGGCAAGATCTACCCGATTTTCGGCATCCTGCTGTTGGGCATGGCGGTGGCCATCCTCGTGGCCTTCTTTATGTACAAACCTGAGATCCCTGAGATTTGGAGCGGCATGGAGAACCGTCATCCGGATGCAGCCAACAACCCCATCTTCCCGATGATGTTCATCAGCATTGCGTGCGGCGCCATTTCAGGCTTCCACGCCACACAGTCGCCGCTGATGGCGCGCTGCATGGTGAACGAGAAGCAGGGGCGGCCGATCTTCTACGGTGCCATGATCACGGAAGGCATTGTCGCCCTGATATGGGCGGCGGCGGCGGCCTACTTCTTCGGTCCCGACAGTGTGGTGAATGTTGCGGGCAAGAGCGGTGCCGCCATCGTGGGGGTGATTGCCAACACGTGGTTTGCGCCGGCCATCGCCACCATCTGCATCTTGGGTGTCATCAGCGCGGCGGTGACCTCGGGCGACACGGCCTTGCGGTCTGCCCGCCTCATCATCGCCGACTTCCTGCACTACGACCAGAAGCCCATCAAGAACCGGTTGTTGGTGGCCATCCCGATGTTTGCCGTCACTGCCGGCATCCTGGTGTACAGCATTTCCGATGCCAACGGCTTCCAGATGATTTGGCGCTATTTTGCCTGGGCCAACCAGGTGTTAGCCACCGTAACCTTGTGGGCCATATCGGTTTATCTGATTCGTAACAAAGGCAAGCTCTGGTATCTCATCACCCTCATCCCCGCCCTGTTCATGACCATGGTGACCGGCTGTTTCCTCTTTGTGGCCAAGGCGGCTGATGGTGGATTCGGGTCGGTGATTCCGCGTCCGGCGGGTTACGGCATCGGGGCGGCCATCACCCTAGCGGCGCTGCTCGTTTTCATCCTGACTTCTTCCAGAAAAAAGAAATAACTATGAAAAAACTGCTGCTGTCAATAGCCTTCTTGTTGGTTCTTCTTCCTGCCTTTTCACAAGACTACGAGGATGAAGAGCTCAACTACCCCGGTCCTGGTGCTGACTTCATCATCGCGGGCGGCATCTACTTTGGCGGGAAACTCCCCGCCGGCTACTACAGCGGCATCCCCACCAACGAGAACAACCTCAACTACATCTACGCCAACAAATACTTATGGAAGGACCAGATTACCCGACTCATCGCCGATAACAACAACTTCATCTCTCCTAATGACAGCCTCTGGATCAAAGAGTATCCGATGGACATGCACTACAAGCCAGCCATGTCGGTGTCGCTCGGGATTTCGTACCGCTTCAACAAGCACTGGCGCATGACGCTCTATTACAGTTTTGCCCGATTGGTGGCGCATGACTACTTCAGCGTGGGATATCCCAACCTCGTGCCAGGCAACGAGAGAAACCCCTATCTGCTGTATGACATCGTGGGGAAGGAGAACCGCTCGTTTTTCGACCTTACAGCTTCTTACACCTTTCATGTCAACAAGGTGGTGAAGCCCTTTATTGAGCTGGGGGCACAGTTCAACTTTGTAAGAGTGAAGAGTTTCGATGCCATTATCGAAAACAAAACTTACAATTTATTGGATGTTTATGGCGGACAAACCTATATACCAGGTGCAGGCATGCAGGAGTTAGACACCAAATACGGCGGGGCAGGCTTTGGCGTAATGGGGGCAGCCGGCATCAAGTTTGCCTTCAACAAGTGGATATCCGTAGATCCCTGCTTCTACATCTCTTTCGGCAAGGTGGGGCTGAACGGCTACAAGAACTTTCATTTCAACTATGGAGCATACGTCCGCATTGTCATGAGTGACGCCGTTTTCCAAAAGTAGGACTTTTTTCATAATTTTTTTTCATTCCTTGATAATTAAGAAAAAGTTCGTATTTTTGCCGCGAATTTTTGAAACCACAGAAATTCTTTTTCAACGACTTTCATTACGTTAAGAAAAACTCAAATCACCATCACTATTTTTTATGATTAACTCAGAAGAGAAAAAGCCTAAAAGACGGCGCATTGTTGCCGACAAGACTCCTGTTGCAACATCTAACGCCAAAAAAGTCAACACTTTAGTATCTGTAGCAGAAGAAGTTTCCAAGATGGACAAAACCGCCGAAGAGGCTCCGATGCCCACCATGAGCGTTGCTCCGAGCCCTGAGGCAGAGCTGTTGCCCGCAGCGGTTGGCGACACCTTCCAGTTCACGATGACCACCGCTCCTGCTGCGCCCGAAGAGGCCGCTCCCGCTCCGAAAAAAAGAGGACGGGCTACCAAAAAGGCCGTCGAGCCAGCAGAAAAAGCGTTGGAAATCCAGCTGGAAGAGACGCAGCAGAAGGCTGACGAAATAGACCAGATGCAGCTGACGGAAATGGCACCCACAGAAACGGCAGAGCCAGCACCCGTGCAGAAGCCCCGAAGAGGCCGCAAGACCAAGAGTGAGACGGTGCCGCAGGAAACAGGGAAAACAGAACCTGCTACCGAGGAAACTGCTACTATGACCGACAGCGAGGAGGTGAAAACGACAGAGCCCGCACCCGTAGCAGAAGCCAAACACGAGGCCGGTGCCGAAAAACGACATCATGAAAACTCCCAGCAGAAAGACCGCCCCAAGAAGGGAAAAAACGGCAACAAGCCGCCCTATCAGAATGAAGACCCCGCGCTGAAGGCCGCCCACGCCCAGTGGGATTTGGTATCCAACTCCCAGTACAACGGTCTCATCAGTGCCGAGGGTGTGCTGGAGGTGACCGGCGACACATGCGGATTTCTACGTTCTTCCGACTACAACTATCTCAACTCCCCCGACGACATCTTCGTGTCAGCAGCCCAGATCAAGCAGTTCGGGCTCAAGAACGGCGACACCGTGCAGGGGCAGATCCGTCCGCCGAGAGAAGGCGAAAAATACTTCCCGCTGGTGAAGGTGGATAAAATCAACGGCATGCCGCCAGAAACCATCCGCGACCGCATCCCCTTCGACTACCTCACCCCGATGTTCCCGAACGAGAAGATCAAGCTCACGGGGCATCCCGGCGACAACATCTCCACCCGCGTCATCGACCTCTTCGCCCCGATCGGCAAGGGCCAGCGCGGACTGATTGTGGCACAGCCGAAAACCGGTAAGACCGTGTTGCTGAAGGAGGTGGCCAACGCCATTGCCTACAACCATCCCGAAATCTACCTCATCATCCTGCTCATCGACGAGCGTCCTGAGGAGGTTACCGACATGCAGCGCAGCGTGAATGCGGAGGTCATCTCCTCCACTTTCGACGAGCCTGCCGAACGGCATGTGAAGATTGCCAACATCGTGCTGGAGAAGGCCAAGAGAATGGTGGAATGCAACCGCGACGTGTGCATCCTGCTCGACTCCATCACCCGACTGGCACGCGCATACAACACCGTGTCGCCCGCATCCGGCAAGGTATTGTCGGGCGGTGTGGAGGCCAACGCCCTGCAGAAGCCCAAACGCTTCTTCGGCGCGGCCCGTAACATTGAGAACGGCGGCTCGCTCACCATCATCGCCACCGCCCTCATCGACACCGGCTCCCGCATGGACGAGGTGATCTTCGAGGAGTTCAAGGGAACGGGCAACATGGAGCTCCAGCTCGACCGCCGTCTCTCCAACAAACGCATCTATCCTGCTGTGGACATCGTTTCGTCGAGCACACGCCGCGACGACCTGCTGCAGGAGCCCGGCGCATTGCAGCGCGTATGGGTGCTTCGCAGCCACCTCGCCGACATGACCCCGCTAGAGGCCATGGAGTTTGTCAAGGACAAGATGCAGTTCACCAAAACCAACGAGGAATTCCTCGCCAACATGAACGAATAATTATTGCTAAGAATGAAATCCTACGAAAAACAAGAAGTTTTCAAAGCAGAAGAAATCAACGAGCTCTCCGGCATCTACAAGTCGATGCTCACCAACCTCCACGAAAATCCGTACCGCGAGGGACTGGTGAAGACACCCGAGCGTGCCGCCAAGGCCATGAAGTTCCTCACCCACGGTTACGAGATGGACCCGAAAGCCATCTTGGAAAGTGCGCTTTTCAAAGAGGACTACAGCCAAATTGTGGTCGTGAAGGACATTGAGATTTACTCGTTGTGCGAGCACCACCTGCTGCCGTTTTTCGGCAAGGCACATGTGGGCTACATCCCCAACGGCACCATCGTGGGACTCAGCAAGATACCCCGCGTAGTGGAGGCCTTTGCACGGAGATTGCAACTGCAGGAGCGCCTCACCTCGCAGATCAAAAGCTGCCTGGAAGAGGTATTGCACCCGAAAGGAGTAGCCGTTGTCATTGAGGCCCAGCACCTTTGCATGTCGATGCGCGGCATCCAGAAGCAGAACTCAGTGACCACCACCTCCGAGTTCACCGGTGCGTTCCTCACGCAGTGGAACACCCGTCAGGAGTTCATGCACCTGATTGGCGCCGACTTACACTAATACATTTACATTATAATAATAGGACAGATGGCAAGCGAGAACTTCATTGATTTGGTCAACATATTCTGCCGCTCCGGAAATGGCGGGGCAGGCTCGGCGCACCTCGCCCGTACGGCACAGGATCCCAAGGCGGGTCCCGACGGCGGAGACGGCGGCAAGGGTGGCGACATCATCCTGCGCGGCAACCGCAACCTGTGGACGCTGCTGCACCTCCGCTACACCAAGCACATCTTCGCAGAAGACGGCGGCAACGGCTCCGCCAACCTCTGCTTCGGCAAGAATGGCAAGAACGCTGTCATCGAAGTGCCCCTCGGCACCATCGCCCGCAGTCAGGAAAGCGGCGAGCAACTTGGTGAAGTACTCGAAGACGGGCAGGAAATCATCATCATGAAGGGCGGCCGCGGCGGACAAGGCAACGTGCATTTCAAAAGCGCCACCCGCCAAACCCCGCGATTCGCGCAACCCGGTGAAGAGGGCTACGAACAGTGGGTGACACTCGAACTCAAGGTGCTGGCCGATGTCGGACTCGTGGGCTTCCCCAACGCCGGCAAATCCACCCTCATCTCGGTACTATCCAACGCCAAACCCAAAATTGCCGACTATCCCTTCACCACGCTCAAGCCTAACCTCGGCATGGTGGCCTACCGCGACTACCAGTCGTTCGTCATCGCCGACATCCCCGGCATCATCGAAGGAGCCTCAGAGGGCAAGGGCATCGGACTGCGCTTCCTGCGCCATATCGAGCGCAACTCCATCCTGCTCTTCCTCATCCCCGTCATCAGCGAAGACATCAAAAAAGAGTACAATATATTATTTAATGAACTCCGCGCCTACAACCCTGAGCTGGTGGACAAGAAACGAATCATCGCCATCACCAAGTGCGACCTGATTGACGATGACGAGCTGAAACGCATCCAGAAAAAAGTCAAACTCCCCGACCCCACCCTCTTCATCTCTTCCATCTCCAAGAAAAACCTCACCCAGCTGAAAGACATCCTGTGGGAGAACCTGCAACAAGAAGACGAAGCATAATACTTTTCCATAAAACAATCCCCATCACCCAACCCTACAAAACCATGATCATTAGCGAAGAAATCAAGGATTTGTCAAAGAGACTCAGTGAGTTAAGGAGGTGTCTTTGACGTCGAAGGAAAGAAAAAATTTGTAGCTGAAAAAGAAGAAGTGACGCACCAGCAGGAGTTTTGGGACGATCCCAAAGCGGCAGAAAAACTGTTCAAGGAGATCAGTCTGGTGAAGTCATGGATTACCGATTTTGAAAAAGCGGAGGAGAAGTACGAGGAGTGCGCGATGACCTTCGACTTTTTCAACGAGGGCGATGCCACCGAAGCAGAGGTTGAAGAGAGCCTTCAGGCCGCCACACAGGCCATCGAGAAATTAGAGTTCCGCAATATGATGCGCAACGAGGAGGACGTGCTGAATGTCATCCTGACCATCAATTCGGGCGCGGGTGGCACCGAGAGCTGCGACTGGGCAGAGATGCTGCTGCGCATGTACATGCGATGGGCAGAACGTAACAAGTACAGTGTCAAGCTGTTGGACCGTCAGGAAGGAGATGTTGCCGGCATCAAGTCGGCCACGATCGAATTAGACGGTCCTTACGGTTACGGCTATCTGAAAAGCGAGAGCGGCGTACACCGGTTGGTTCGTATTTCGCCGTTCGACTCGGCGGCGAGAAGACACACTTCCTTTGCATCGGTTTTTGCATATCCTATTGTGAATGAAGATATTAATATAGAGATCAACCCTGCCGACCTCACGTGGGACACCTACCGCAGCAGCGGTCCTGGCGGACAGAACGTGAACAAGGTGGAGACGGCAGTGCGTTTGCACCACGCGCCATCGGGCATCATCGTGGAGTGCCAGGAGACGCGCTTTCAGGCGCAGAACCGCGAGAAGGCCTTGCAGATGCTCAAATCGCAGCTGTATCAGATCGAGCTGGAGAAGAAGCGTGCGAAACTCAACGAGATCGAGAGCAGCAAAAAGCGCATCGAGTGGGGCTCGCAGATTCGCAGCTACGTGATGCAGCCCTATAAAATGGTAAAAGACCTCCGCACGCAATACGAAACTTCGAACGTAAACGCGGTGTTGGATGGCGATCTTGACGGCTTCATCAAGTCATTTTTAATGATGTCGGGGCAGTAAAATCATCAACTTTTTGATTTTCTGCAAAATGCTGATTTTAAGAGATTTTTAAGAATTATTTTTTCTTAAAAAAACCTCTGAAACGCCCATTCTTCTATATACAAAAAAAGATAAAAATCAATAGCAAAAATAATTTTTTGTTCACTTTTTTTTGTTCACTTTTGCATCAAGAAAAATGGCGCGTGGATTTCTCATCAACGCCTTAATAGATAAGATTTTATTATTTTAGATATTTGCAATCATTACCATGACCAACCAACCGACACCTGACCACCAGCTCGTATGGCAAAACTGCCTCAACTTCATCCAAGACTGTGTATCCGACAACACCTTTAAGATGTGGTTCGCCCCCATCAAATCGGTGTCGTTACAAGGCAACTGTCTGACCGTAGCGTTGCCGAGTCAGGCCTGCTTTGAGTGGTTGGAGAAGAGCGCACAGAAAATCATCCGCACGGCCATACGCAAGGAGTTGGGAGAGAAGGCCCGTTTGAAATACCAGATCCCCATGGCGAAGCCCGTCAACGAGAAACCCATCACGGTGACGGTACCCTCCAGTCCGGTGCTCAACGTGCAGAATCCGCCGAGAATGCCGCGCAACCCGTATGAGAACACCAGCGACGGCAATCCCAATCCCGACCTGCTGCCCGGCATCAAGGCGCTCAGCATCCCGAGCAACCTTGTGGATTCGCTGAACTTCGACAACTTCGTGGAGGGCAAATGCAACCAGTTCGCCTATCTTGCCGGACAGGCCATCGCCAGCGCGGCCCCCGGTTCCACCCCCTACAACCCCTTCTTCATCTACTCCGACACTGGTCTGGGCAAAACCCACCTCGCCCACGCTATCGGTCTGGAAATCAAGGCTAACTTCCCCGACAAGGTGGTGTTGTATGTCAGTTCCGACCTCTTCATGCAGCAGTTTTTGGAGGCGTGCCGCAGCAACAACCGCAACGACTTCATCTATTTTTACCAAAATGTAGATGTGCTCATCATTGACGACATCCAGTTCTTGGCCGACAAGGACAAGACCCAAGAGGCATTCTTCCATATTTTCAACTATTTACAGCAGAGAAAAAAGCAGATCATCATCACTGCTGACAAGTCGCCCGCCGACATCACCGGTTTTGAGACCCGCGTGCTGTACCGTCTGAAATGGAGCCTGGTGGCCGAGCTCACCCCGCCCGATTTCGAGACGCGTGTCGCCATCCTCAACAAGAAGCTGGAGAACCAGGGCATCGAGTTCCCGCCGGATGTCACCGAATACTTGGCTTTGCGCGTCACGGCCAACGTGCGCGAGCTGGAGGGTGCCATGATCACCATCCTCGCACAGTCGTCCATCAACCACCGCGAGATCACCATCGACCTTGCCAAGGAGATGATCGACAAATACGTGCGCAGCACGGCGCGCGAGATCTCCATCGAGTTCATCCAGCGTACCGTGGCCGACTACTTCAACATTGCGGTGGACACCATCAACACCTCCACCCGACGTCGCGAGGTGGCGCAACCCCGTCAGATCTGCATGTATTTCGCCAAGAAATACACCAAGCTGCCGCTCAGCACCATCGGCAAGAATTGCGGCAACAAGGACCATGCCACTGTGCTGCACGCCTGCCGTGTCATCGCCGACCTCTACGAGACCGACAAGAAGATGCGCGCCGACATCGACGAGATCGACAAAAAGATGAAGCTGTAGAGCACAAATCGCAGGTTTCTGCTTGTTCGTATCTGATTATTTCGTACTTTTGCGGCTGCAAATCTAATTTTCATCATCATGAAGCCGATTGCACCCCTGCCGCTGCTCCTCACAGGTATCCTTCTGACCACCCTGGTCATGGAATCGTGCGCCCCCAAGATTCAAGGGGCACGGCCTCACCGCCGCGACCGCCACTGCGGCTGCGAGAACATACCTGCGACCACCGACACCACCACTTGTTTCATCGCCGAAAAAACATACTGACATGAAACCCAACACCAAAAAATTCCTGCAGGAAGCTGAGAAATACCTGTTCGTCTTCATCGGTCTCGCCGTCTTCGCCTTCGGCTGGACCTTCTTCCTTATCCCCCACCAGATCACCGGCGGCGGCATCAGCGGTATCTCCGCCATCATCTATTTCGCATGCGACAAGATCCCCGTCTCTGTTTCCGCTTTGGTGCTCAACCTCATCCTGATAGGCATCGCATGGAAAATCCTCGGGCGGCGGTTCTGCATCGACACGCTCATCTGCTCAGTGCTGCTCTCCCTGCTGCTGCAGGTCGGGCAGTCGCTGTACGACTTCCTTCTGAACTTTTACGGGCACCCCATCATCCCCGATGACCCTTTCATGTGCGCCATGATCGGCGCCGCGCTGTCGGGACTCGGCATCGGCATCGCCCTCACCAATGGCGGCAATACTGGCGGCACCGACATCATCGTGCTGATGATTGCCAAATACCGGCGTGTCTCTTACGGCCGTACCAGCCTCTATCTCAACATCTTCATCGTTCTCTCATCCATCCTCACCACCCACAATCCCGTACTGCTGGTATATAGCGCCGTGGTGCTGTTTGTCTATATCATCGTCTCCGACCTCGTCATCGATGGTTATCGGCAGACCTTCCAGTTCATGGTCTTTTCGAAGAAAAACCACGAGATCGCAGAACGCATCAACAACGAGTTGCATCGTGGCGCCACCTTCCTGAAAGGAACGGGCAGCTACAACCACCAGGACACCGAGGTGCTGCTCATCGTCTCGCACCGCACCGACCGCGCCAACATCATCCGCATCATCAAAGAGATCGACAGCACCGCCTTCATCTCCATCTCGAAGGTGCAGAGCGTGTTTGGTAAGAATTTTGAGGAGATAAAACTTTGAAAATGGAAAACTGAAAATTGAAAATTGAAAAATATTAGATATGGATACCAACATTATTGAAAGAGCGAAGGTCTGGTTATCGGACCAATACGATGAGGCCACCCGCAACGAGGTGCGCCGTCTGATGGAAAACGACCCTGCCGAGCTGACGGAGTCGTTCTACCGCACACTGGAGTTCGGCACGGGCGGTTTGCGCGGCATCATGGGGGTGGGTTCCAACCGCATGAACCGCTACACGGTGGGCGCTGCCACGCAGGGTCTCGCCAACTACCTGAAGAAGAGTCTTCCCAACACGGAGCTGAAGGTGGTGGTGGCGCACGACTCGCGCAACAACAGCCGCCACTTCGCCGAGGTGACCGCACAGGTCATGGCGGCCAACGGCATTGTATGCTACCTTTTTGAGGATTTGCGCCCCACGCCGGAGCTTTCGTTCGCCGTGCGGCACCTCGGCTGTCACGCCGGCGTGATGGTCACTGCCTCACACAACCCCAAAGAATACAACGGCTACAAAGTGTACTGGGGCGACGGCGGACAGATTGTGCCGCCGCACGACAAAGGCATCATCAACGAGGTGAATGCTGTGACCTCGGTGGAGCAGATCCGCTGGACCGGTGGCGAGGAGCGCATCATATCCATCAGCCACGAGGTGGACGATGAGTACCTGGCCCGCATCAAAGCGCTGACGCTGAATCCGGAGGCCATCGCACACCAGCACGACCTGCGTATCGTTTACACCCCGCTACACGGCACGGGCATCACCATGGTACCCAAGGCATTGGAGATGTACGGCTTCACCAACGTCACCGTGCTGGAGTCGCAGAAAACACCCGACGGCAACTTCCCGACTGTGGCCTCTCCCAACCCGGAGGAGCGCACCGCCATGGAGCTGGCCATGCGCAAGGCCGACGAGATACAGGCCGACCTGGTGCTGGCCACCGACCCCGATGCCGACCGTGTGGGCATTGCCGTGCGCGACGACCATGGACAGATGATCCTCCTGAACGGCAACATGACTGGCTCACTGTTAGTATATTACATCCTTTCACAGTGGAAAAACAGCGGCAAACTTACTGGCAAGGAGTTCACCGTAAAGACCATTGTGACCACCGAGCTCATTCGTGCGATCTCCACCTCCTTCGGCGTGGATTGTCCCGACGTGCTCACCGGCTTCAAATACATCGCCGAGCAGATTGCGAACACGCCCGACAAGCAGTTCATCGTGGGCGGTGAGGAGAGCTACGGCTATCTGGTGAGCGACTTCGTGCGCGACAAGGATGCAGTGTCGGCCTGCTGCATGATTGCCGAGATGGCGGCGGTACTGGCCGACAGTGGCAAGAGTATGTACCGCCAGCTGCAGGAGCTCTACCTCCAGTACGGTTTCTACAAAGAGTCGCTGCTCTCCATCACCCGCAAGGGACAGGCCGGTGCGGCCGAAATCCAGCAGATGATGGACAACTTCCGCAACAATCCGCCGCGCGAAATCAACGGTTCGCCGGTGGCGAAAATGATGGACTACAAAAACCGTGTGGCCACCGACCTCAGCAGCGGCACAACAGAGCCCATCACGCTCCCGAAGTCCGACGTGCTGCAGTTCTTCACCGAAGATGGCACCAAAATCACGGTACGGCCCTCTGGCACGGAGCCGAAGATCAAATTTTACTTTGGTGTAAAAGAAAATCTTGCTGATTTACAATCATTTGAAAAGACATCACAACTTCTGGACGACAAAATCAGCCGAGTAAAAGAGTCATTAAAATTATAATAAATCTTAAAAATCCACTCCCTGCTACCTTTCTAACGAAAAATCATAGTAACTTTGCCATCGTTAGTAGGGACTAAAACATTTACCATTATGAAAGCAATGAAGCTCGCGATGCTGGTGGTTTTGGCAGTAATTTTCGCCGGATGCCAGCAAAAGATGAAAAAAGACGATGTGGAAAAAGGTGTCACCGAGATGTTCACCAGTTTCCAAAAGAATGGCATTGAAAAAACCCTTTCGGTATTTGCGGACGGCTACGACAAGATGTCGGACAACCAGAAGCAGGCGTTTCAGGATGCCTTTGCAGGAAAGGAGTTCCGCATTGCAAAGATTGAGGGCGACAAAGTGACCGCCGAGGTCTTTGTTTCCCCGTCGGAAGGCGGACAGCTCATTGTGAAGACCGTCATTTTCAAGGTCATCCAAGTGGATGGAAAAATCCGTGTCAAAGACATCATCAATGTGATCGACAATGGCGGGAAGGCCGCTTCCAGCGGTCCGGACGATGAAGTGCTTGCTGAGGAAGAGGACGATCTGGACAGTCCTTTGTCGGAAGAGCACGACTAAGCAGGGCATATATCAAAAAAACAGGGGCATCCGTTGGATGCCCCTGTTTTTTTTTCGCAAAACAAGCGACTACTCATCCAGTGCGATAGCACCAGTCGGGCATGCGCCAGCGCAAGCGCCACACTCGATGCATTCATCGGGATTGATTTTGTAGATGTCGCCTTCGGAAATAGCTCCGACAGGGCATTCGCCAGCACATGTACCACATGCTACGCAAGAATCAGAAATTTTGTAAGCCATAGTTTTATAATTTGATTGTTTTACGGCTGCAAAAATACTACATTTTTTAGAATTGGCGCATGGAGCCATCATTTTTTTCATGATAAAAGAATCAACTTGCCACAGTTACGAAAAAAATCCGTACTTTTGCGTCTTCAAACCCAAAGATCAAACACGAAAGAAGACCCATTTCAAGGTATGGCAAAATCGGAAACGACGCGAATAAAATGCTGTAGCAAAAAGAATCTCTATAGCTGGGGAGTTCTCCTGATCACCGCCATTGTCTATCTGATTACGGTCTTCACCCCGAACAAATTCTCCACGCCACACAGAGTTTTCGATTGGGACGTAAAATCCTATTACTCCTACCTCCCCGCCTACTACATCGACCATGACATCGGCATGACGAAATGGGAGAACCAGTATCCGAATTTCAACAAATACTGGCCTGAATATGTGCGCGATGATAAATTTGTCATCAAGACCACCCTGGGCATCTCCATTTTTTATGCTCCTTTTTTCGCTGTGGCCAACTGTATCGCCGAACCTCTGGGTTATCCCGCAGACGGTTTTTCAAAGCCCTACGCACTGGCCATTCTGCTGAGCGGAGCAGTCTTTGCATGGCTAGGACTATTGGTTTTGCAACGATTTTTGTTGCGCTATTATCACGATAAAATAGTCGCCGCAACATTAGCCATCATAGGACTGACGACAACCTTGTACTGGTACGCCACCTTCGAAGCGCCCATGTCGCACAGCTATAGTTTCTTCCTTTTTGCTGCATTCCTCTATCTGACAGACAGATGGTATGAAAAAGCATCCTGGTGGAAGGCCGTGTTGCTGGGACTCGTATTCGGCATGATTGTTCTGGTCAGACCCTCCAACGGTTTGGTAGTCCTCGTTTTTCTTTTATTTGGAATTAAAAATTGGAAAGATATTCCGGCCAGAATCAAGCTGTATGGAAAGCACTGGTACCATTTCTTCATTGTCGTGGCCATGATTGGACTGGTGCTGCTGCCCCAATTGTTGTATTGGAAAGAGATCACAGGACAATGGATTTACTACTCGTATAGGGACGAGCGTTTCTTTTGGGATTCTCCTAAAATCATAGAGGTGCTGTTCGGCTTCCGAAAAGGACTATTTCTTTATACACCAGTCCTACTAGTTTCATTAGTTGGGTTGTATGCTTTGTGGAAAAAGCAGAGAGGACTGTTTTGGCCGCTGGTCATCTTTTTCGTCATCAATGTATACGTCATTTCCTCCTGGTGGTGCTGGTGGTACGGAGGAAGTTATGGAATGCGTTCTTTTGTAGAGAGTTATGCGTTTTTGGCCGTACCAGTCGCCGGGTTTATCGCTTGGATAGCAGAAAAACGCAATTTCATTCGCATTCCCGTATATGTCATTGTATTGTTTCTATCGTTTCGATCTGTCTTTCATACCATACAATATTACAAAGAAGTCATTCATTATGAAGGTATGACAAAAGAAGCCTATTTCCATACTTTATGGAAGACAAAACAGCCAGCAGATTATTGGGATTATATAGACTTCCCTGATTATGAACAAGCAAAGGAAGGAGATCGTTGAGATGAGCAAGACAACTGTTGTAATACCTTGTTATAAAGTGGCTGCGCATATTGAGCAAGTGGTGAAAGAGCTGCCGGGATGTGTGGATGAGATTATTTTGGTGGATGATTGCTCGCCCGATGACACGGGGAAAGTGCTGGAGCAGCTGTCGCAACAAGATGACCGCATAGTCGTTGTCCGCAATGCCCGCAACATGGGGGTTGGCGGAGCGATGGTCGCTGGTTTTCAAGAGGCTTTGCGCCGAGGATGCGACATCGCCATCAAGCTGGATGGCGACGGGCAGATGGATAGCTCTCGCATTACTGAAATGGTGCAAGTACTTGAGAATAATGATTATGACTTCGTAAAAGGAAATCGTTTTTATGATAAATTCGCCTTGAGAAAAATGCCCCTCATCCGTAAAATCGGAAATTTTGGTATGAGTTTCTTGGTGAAAGTGAGTTCGGGATACTGGCAAATTTCCGACCCCACCAATGGATTTATCGCCATCAATAAAGAGACCCTTCAAAGACTGGATATGAGCTGGATTGCTCCCCGCTTCTTCTTCGAAAGTTCTTTGATTTGCGAGCTGTACTATACAGGGGCAAAAATCAAAGAAATCTCTATGCCAGCAATTTACGGAGAAGAAAAATCCAATCTGTCGGTGATGAAATCATTGCTGACATTTCCCCCGAAATTATGTTTGCGTTGGCTGCGCAGAATATGGTTGAGTTATTATGTGTACGATTTCAATATCGGTTCTCTGTATTTTGCATCGGGAAGTCTTTTGTTTCTCTTCGGACTGATCTTCGGCATCATCCGATGGATACAATTCGCTTCCGCAGGCGTTGCGGCTCCATTGGGTACGATTATGATTGCCGTGCTCACCTTTATTTGCGGATTCCAGTTGCTGATAGCCGCCTTCCAGTATGATTTGACCGCCCGAAATCCTTTTCTGAAATCAAAGTGAAATTTTCGTATATTTGCAACCCCTAAAAACGATTCTGCAATCATGAAATTAAAACCTTTATTGGCCGTTCTCATTGTAGGGCTGTTTATGTCCTGCGGAAACAAAGACTTCAGCCACTCGTCAACCGATACCTCAGAGCTCACTGCCGCAAAAAAAACCACCGCAATGGAGAAACCCTCCAAGGCCAAACAGAATTACAAAAAATACTACAATTCAAAATATGATTATCTCGTCAAGTATCCTGCCAATTTTGGAAAATATACAGAAGGTGACGACGGAAGCGGCATGTCAGCCCATGCCAACGATGGCTCCATGCTAATAAGCACGTACGCATCGTACAATGTGCTTTTTACGGAAGATGACGATATTTATACCATGATGGAGACGTATAAAGGATGGCACATTGACGATGGATGTACCATCACCTACCAATTTGCCAAAGGCAAATCGATTGTTTTGTCAGGATATACGAAAGGCGGACTCATTTTCTATGAAAAGACTGTTTTATACACAAGAGGCAATGACGAATACATTGCCACTGTATATTACGAATATCCCAAGTCTGAAAAGGCGGCTGGCAATGCTGCCATCGCCCTGATCGGAAATTTCCCCAATGAATGATAACTTTATAATTTCTAATACGAAACAAACCACCCTATGAAAAAAATCCTCATTACCGGCGGTGCCGGCTTCATCGGCTCCCATGTGGTCAGACTCTTCGTCAACCAATACCCGGATGTAGAAATCCACAACCTCGACAAGCTCACCTACGCAGGCAACCTTGAAAACCTGTCGGATATCGACCAAAAGCCGAACTATCGGTTCGTGAAAGGCGATATCGTGGATGCGGAGTTCATCAACCACCTGTTTGAGCAGGAGCAATACGATGGTGTCATCCACCTTGCCGCCGAGTCGCATGTGGACCGTTCCATCGCCAACCCCATGGAGTTCATCTTCACCAACGTGGTGGGAACAGTAAATCTGCTGAATGCCGCCAAGAACATCTGGAAAGACAACTACGAGGGCAAGCGTTTCTACCACATCTCCACCGACGAGGTATATGGTGCATTGGGCGACACCGGTTCGTTCAAGGAGACCACCCCCTACTCGCCACACAGTCCGTACTCGGCCGCCAAAGCCAGCTCCGACCACTTTGTGCGCGCCTACCACGACACCTACGGCCTGCCGACGGTCATCTCCAACTGCTCCAACAACTATGGTCCCAACCAGTTCCCGGAAAAACTTATCCCGCTGTTTATCAACAATATCAAGCACAACAAGGCGCTGCCCGTCTACGGGAAAGGCATCAACGTGCGCGACTGGCTCTACGTGGTGGACCACGCCCGTGCCATCGACCTGATTTTCCACAAAGGAAGAACTGGCGAGACTTACAACATCGGCGGTAACAACGAGTGGCGCAACATCGACCTCATCAAGAAGCTGATTGAGATCATGGACCGCAAGTTAGGCCGTCCGGAAGGCACCTCTCTTCAGCTCATCACTTACGTCACCGACCGGGCAGGCCACGACCTGCGTTACGCCATCGATGCCAGCAAGTTGCGTGCCGAATTAGGATGGGAGCCCACCATCAAGTTTGCGGAGGGCTTTGAAAAGACTGTTGACTGGTACCTGGCCAACGAGAAATGGCTCGACAATGTCACCTCGGGCAGCTACCAGGACTACTATCGGAAAATGTATGGAGAGTAAAGGGAGTCAGCTCTTTCAGTATCTCATTGCTGGTCCCTGCGCTGCGGAGAGCGAGCGGCAGGTGCTGGAGACCGCCGGGCGGCTGGCGCAGGTGGCGGGTGGATTTCCCTGTCCGGTCACCTATTTCCGGGCGGGGGTATGGAAGCCCCGCAGCAGCGGCGCCGATTTCAGCGGTGCCGGAGCGGAGGCGCTGCCCTGGTTGCAGGAGGTGAACCGCCGTTACGGTTTTGCAGCCTGTGTGGAAGTGGCGCGCCCGCAACACATCGAAAGCTGCCTGCAGCACGGCATCAACGCCTTCTGGATAGGTGCCCGCACAGCCGTCAACCCCTTCGCCGTGCAAGAGCTCGCCGACAGTCTGAAAGGCACTGGCAGCACCATCCTCGTCAAGAACCCCGCCATCCCCGACCTCAAGCTGTGGCTCGGCAACATCGAGCGGTTTGAAAAAGCCGGCGCGCAACAGGTCTTTGCCGTACATCGTGGCTTTGCGGTGGAACACGAGAATGCCCTGCGCAACGCCCCGCTGTGGGAAATCCCCATCGCCTTCAAGGTGGCGCGCCCCGACCTGCCGCTACTCTGCGACCCGTCGCACATCGCCGGACAGTCCGCCTACCTCCGCCAGATTGCCCAGATCGCCCTCGACTACGGCTTCAACGGACTGATGGTGGAAACACACTGCCAGCCCGCCACCGCCCTGAGCGATGCCGAACAACAAATCACCCCAGAAGCACTGTCCGACATGCTTCGCAGCCTCGTGCTCAAAACCTCCGTCCACGACCCTGACCAGCTGCTGCGGCAACAACGCAACCTCATCCACAACATCGACACCCAAATCAGCCAACTGCTGGCGAAAAGAATGTCGCTGGTGGAAGAAATTGCCCGCATCAAAGCGGAGAATAACATCCCACTGGTGCAGCCCAGCCAATGGAACAGCGTGGTGAAGAATTACGAGCAGGCAGCATTGCAAGACAATGAATATCAAGAATTTCTACAACAATTCCTCGAAATATTACACCAATATTCCCTGAAACGACAAGGTAGAGACGCGTCACACCACGTCCCCACAAAATAAAACCAACATCATGTCAGAACCACAGACAGAACATCGTGCCGGGTTTGTCAACCTGATTGGCAACCCCAACGTCGGCAAAAGCACCCTGATGAACCAGCTGGTCGGCGAGCGACTATCCATCATCACGGCAAAAGCACAGACCACCCGTCACCGCATCAAGGGCATCGTTGATGGTGACAACTACCAGATCATCTATTCCGACCTGCCCGGCATCCTCACGCCCTCCTACAAGATGCAGGAGATGATGATGAAATTCGTGACCCTTTCGCTGCAGGATGCGGATGTCATCCTCTACTTGGTGGAGTGCGGAGAAACCCGCTACGATGCCGAAATCATGGAGCATCTACAAAAAATTGAAATTCCTATTATTTTAGTAATCAATAAAATAGATAAATTCACGACGGAGCAGGTGGCTGAAGCGGAGGCCTTTTGGAAAAACATTTTACCCAAGGCTGAGAGCGTGCTCATCTCGGCATTGCAGTCGAAAAACATCGACCAACTGATTACCAAAATCACGGAAAAACTGCCCGTGCACGAGCCCTATTTCCCGAAAGACCAGCTCACCGACCGTCCGATGCGGTTTTTCGTTTCCGAAATCATCCGCGAGAAAATTCTGCTCAACTACAAAAAGGAAATTCCTTACAGTGTGGAAGTTGTGGTGGATGAGTACAAAGAGACGGAGGGGTTGGTACGCATCATGGCGACGCTGTATGTGGAGCGCGACACGCAAAAATCCATCATCATCGGCAAGGGCGGGCAGGCTATCAAGAAGCTCGGTACTGAGTCGCGGCTAGCCATCGAAGAGTTCATCGGAGAGCATGTCTTCTTGGACTTGTCGGTGAAGGTACTGAAGGACTGGCGCAACAACGAGAACATCATCAACCGGTTCGGGTATGGGAACACGGAACGGTAAGGGAAATTGAAAACTGAAAACTGAAAATTGAAAATTGAAAATTAATAATTAAAAACCAATAATAGATCATGAAAATCATTGATGGTAAGAAGATTGCCAATGAAGTGAAGAATGAGATTGCGAAGAAGGTACAGGAGCGGATGGCGGATGGCAGGCCGGTGCCGCATCTGGCCGCCGTGATTGTAGGCGATGACGGTGCCTCTAAGACCTATATCGGCAGTATCGAGCGGTCGTGCCGCGAGGTGGGTTTCACCTCCTCAATATACCAATACCCCGCCACTATCACCGAGCGTGAGCTGCTGGATGCCATCGACTTTCTCAACCGCGACAATGAAATCGACGGCTATATCATCCAGCTGCCGCTGCCCAAGCACATCAGCACCGAGCAGGTGATTGCCCATGTGGACCCAAACAAGGATGTGGACTGTTTTCATCCGATGAACAACGGGAAGCTGTTTTTGGGCGAGGCCTGTTTCCTGCCGGCCACTCCCTACGGCACCATTGAGTTGATGCGGCGTGCGGGCATCAGTGCGGCCGGAAAGCACTGTGTGGTGTTGGGACGCAGCAACATCGTGGGCAAGCCGCTGGCAATGCTGCTGGCAGAGAAAAGCGACACCGGCAACGCCACGGTGACCATCTGCCACAGCCGCACCCCCAACCTGAAGGAGGTGTGCGCCACTGCCGACATCCTGCTGGTGGCCATCGGGCAGCCGGAGATGATCACGGCAGAGTATGTCAAGGAGGGCGCGACCGTCATCGACATCGGCATCCACCGCATTCCCGACAACAGCGAGAAGGGCTACCGCATCTGCGGTGACGTGAAATATGACGAGGTGGCGCCGAAGTGCGCGGCCATCACCCCCGTTCCGGGCGGCGTGGGACCGATGACCATGACCTGTCTGATGCTGAACACCCTGCACGCCCGCGAAAGGAAAGAGTAGTATGGAAAGCGTACGTATTGACAAATGGCTCTGGACGGTACGGCTGTTCAAGACGCGCTCCATGGCCACCGATGCCTGCAACGCCGGCAAGGTGAAGATGAACGGCACCAACGTAAAGCCCTCGAAGAACATCAAGCCTGACGAGGTGTTCGAGGTGCATATCGGACAGCTGGTGAAGACCGTGAAAGTGCTGGACGCCCCGAAGAGCCGGGTGGGAGCGCCGCTGGTGCCGCAGTACTGCGAAGACCTCACCCCACCAGAGGAGTACGAGCGCGTGCGGATGCTGAACATGCGCTTTGAGCGGCGCGACCGCGGTGAGGGCCGTCCCACCAAACGCGACCGCCGACAGATCGACTTCATCAAGAACTTGTACGGGGAAGAGGAGTGGGGAAATGAAAATTGAAAATTGAAAATTGAAAACTGAAAACTGAGAGGGGGTAACCGTGTTACTTCCTCTTTTTCTTTAGCATTCGCGGATACTTGTCGTACCAATTATAGAAACAAAGTCCATACGTCCATTCAATGTAATCGGCAACGAAAAGGTGTGCTTTGATACTGACGCCAAGGATATGATTCCGTTTCGGTCCGAGTAGAAACTGCAATCCCACCCTTTCGTAAAAAGGCTGGTAGAAGCTGTAGTAGCGGCCGAGGTAAAAACCTGCAGAGGTGTGCAGCACCAGCCGCGAGAAGGTGACATCGAAAGCCGCAAAGACAGCGGGCAGGAAGCATTTCCCCTCTTTGCGATCCTCTTCCGACAAATAGGTCAGCACCTCACGGTTATAGAAGAGGTCGAAGCCACCGCCGTAACGGAACTTCGGATGAGGCTGACGCAAATAACCGACCTCCAACGTGGTGGCAAAACAGTACGGCGGCCGGTCGGCTTTGGAAAGGGTGAATTCCGCCCGCGACTGCTTAGTACCCGGCGCCACAAAGAAATAGAGCCTGTTGATCGGGCGGAATTGCGTAATGGTGTCGATGGTGTGAATGGTTTCCAGCTGCTCATACAGTCGGCAACGCACCCCTGCCTTCACCGTCACCCCATTAATGCCATAGTTGGGCAGCGAAAGCACCCCATTGGAGGAGTGTGAAAAGTCGCCAGCCAACAACAAATCCGTATGCTTCGACAAACGAGCGGTGATGCCCATCGAGATATCCAAATGAACACTGGCATGCCCCCCCACAAAAACATTCTCAGGATTGGTATAGAAATTATACTTTTTGGTCCAGAAGTTGACGCCAGCGCCGAGCTTGTAGAAGAAAGTAAACTTGGGCTTCCGCACAAAATAACCATTGAGGAAACCGAAAACGGCGAACTTCTCGCCGATGCTCTCACGGTTGAAATGGCTGTACCTCACAGCCACGCCATAACTCGGATAATGGAACCATTGCTCCCACTCCTTGCTACCGTCCGTTTGCCGTCCAACGCACACATCCACCCCACACAAATCGGTCTGCCACAGCCACGAAACCTCCTTGAAGTTGGGCAATACGCGTCCATAGCGAATGGAGGGTTCCACATACCACAGATTTTTTGTCTGCCCACACAAAAAAGAAGTTTGCAGCAAAAGGACAAGCCCTATCAGCAGCCGCTGCCAAAGTGTCGCACCCCATCTCATCACTTCACCTCCTCAGTGTCCGCCGACTTTTCCGGCAGAACGTCAGTGGGAAAGGCGAGCAGCTGCACCTCGCCATCCACCCACTGCAGGTAGGTGAAGTGCGTAAGCCAATCACCCGTATTATAATAGGTAATATTTTCTGTTACAGACACTTCCATAGGAAGATGACGGTGACCGTACACCACCACTTCGATAGGATGGCTAGTAACGCATTGACGGATGTGTTCCAAGGTGGCCTGCTCCTGCTTCCGGGCGCGCTCCTCATGCTTGGCTGACGTACCGCTGCTCTGCGCCCGGCTGCCACGCGAGCAGGCCCGTGCGATGGCGAAGGCCCAGCGAGGCGGCAACGCACCATATAGCGCAATGTGGGGACGGAAAGCGAACACTCTCTTGATGAACAAATACCCCTTGTCCTTCGGATCCAACCCATCGCCATGCCCCACCAGACAAAGTTTTCCGTTAATCTCAAAAAGCTGTTCTTCCCGAAAAATCTTCATTCCCAACTCCTTCTCAAAATAATCCTTCACCCACATGTCGTGATTGCCCGTAAAGAAATAAATCTCCGTTCCTTTCTTTCTCATTTCTAATAATTTAGAAAAGAAGAGATAATAACCTTTCGGCACCACATCTTTATATTCGAACCAAAAATCGAAAATATCGCCCAACAAAAACAGATGGTCGGCCTGCGGCGCAATCTTTTCGAGCCATTGCACCACACGCACTTCCCGTTCGCGGCTCGCTTCGGCATTAGGAGCACCAAAATGGAAGTCAGAGGCGAAGAAGGCGTTTCCGCTGATGACGATAGGAGAATTTGTGGAGGACACGTGTTCAGATTTTGACTTTGTTAACGAATGAATGAAAAGATTATTGTAAATTTGCAACCGAAAAATCCACATTCATGAATCCTATAGAAGAAGAGATTATCCGACTCACCGCAGAGCTTAACCGCCACAACTACAACTACTACATGCTGGACGCGCCCGTCATCAGCGACTATGAGTTCGACCAGCTGCTGCGCCATCTGCAAGAGTTGGAGAAGGCGCATCCCGAGTTCATGCAGCCCGACAGTCCCACGCAGCGGGTGGGCGGCACCGTGACGAAACGCTTCGAGACCGTGAAGCATGTCTATCCGATGCTGTCGCTCGGCAACACCTACTCGGAAGAGGAGCTGCTGGAGTTCGACAACCGGATCCGCACCCTCCTCAACGCTGATATTGAATACGTTTGCGAGCTGAAATACGACGGTCTCGCCATCAGCATACAGTACGAACACGGCGTGATGAAACGGGCGGTGACGCGCGGCGACGGCACGCAGGGCGACGATGTGACGGCCAACGTGCGCACCATCGCCACGGTACCGCTGCGCCTGCAAGGCGACAACTATCCCGACTTTTTCGAGGTGCGTGGCGAAATCCTGATGACCTTCGCCCGCTTCGAGGCCCTGAACCGCGAGCGTGAAGAGATCGGGGAACCGCCGTTTGCCAATCCACGCAATGCCGCATCGGGCACGCTGAAACTGCAAGAGAGCGCCGAGGTGGCCCGCCGCGGCCTCGACTTCCGCCCCTACTACCTGATGGGCGAAAACCTCCCCTACCCCACCCACTACGACAGTCTGCTGCACCTTAAACAGTGGGGTTTCCGCAGCGGAGACGTGCTGCAAAAAGCCGCTAACATCCACGAAGTCATCAACTTCATGCATCTGTGGGACCAGAAACGGCAGGAACTCAACTTTCCCATCGACGGTATCGTCATCAAGGTTAACAGCTACGCGCTGCAGCAGCAGTTGGGCATGACCGCCAAGAATCCGCGATGGGCCATCGCCTATAAGTTCAAGGCAGAAAAGCAGTCCACCAAACTGTTAAGCATTGATTATCAAGTGGGTCGCACCGGCATCGTGACTCCTGTAGCCAACCTGACGCCCGTGCCACTCGCCGGCACCATCGTGAAACGCGCCACCCTGCACAACGCCGACGTGATGGCCGCCCTCGACATCCGCGAAGGCGACCACCTGTTTGTGGAAAAGGGCGGCGAGATCATCCCCAAGATTGTCGGCGTGGACCTCGACAAACGACTACCCGACGCACAACCCGTGCAGTTCGTGACCCGCTGTCCCGAATGCGGCGCGCAACTGGTGCGCAACGAGGATGAGGCCGGCACCTTCTGTCCCAACGAACTGCACTGCCCGCCCCAAATCAAGGGACGGCTCGAGCACTTCATCGGGCGCAAGGCCATGAACCTCGACTCGCTCGGCGAAGGGAAAATAGAGATGTTGTATGAGAATGGATTGGTGAAGAATATCGCTGATTTCTACTCACTTACTTTCGACCAACTGCTCGGCATCGAGAAAAAGTTTGCCGCAGAAGAGGGCAAGGCAGAGCGGGTGGTGAGTTTCCGTGAGAAGACCGTGCAGAACATCCTGTCGGGCATCCACGAATCGCTGACGGTGCCGTTCGAGCGCGTGCTGTTCGCCATCGGCATCCGCTACGTGGGCGAAACGACGGCCAAAAAGTTGGCACGCCATTTCCAGAATATCGACCGCCTGTCGTCGGCCACCAAAGAGGAGCTGATGGAGGTGAACGATGTAGGCGACCGCGTGGCCGACAGTATCATCGACTATTTCAACAATCCTGAAAATCTGGAGATTATCATCCGGCTGCGCAACGCGGGACTCCAGTTCGAGCTGTCGGAAGAGGCCGCGCCCGTTTCCGACGTGCTGGCCGGCAAGAGCATCGTGGTCAGCGGCGTGTTCACCATCTCGCGCGACGAAATCAAACAGATGGTGGAGCAGTACGGGGGCAAAAACGTGTCGTCTATCTCCAAAAACACCAGCTACGTGCTGGCCGGCGAGAAAATGGGACCCGAAAAGAAGAAAAAAGCTGAGTCGCTGGGCATCCCCATCATCTCAGAGACAGAATTTTATCAAATGATTGGGAAAGAATGAAGGAGATCGCCATCATCGGAGCTGGGGCAGCCGGACTTTTCGCCGCCAAAAAGTTGTCGCAACGCGGCGATGTGCAGGCAACGGTGTACGAGCGTTCGCCCAAGGCAGGAACCAAGTTGCGGGCATCGGGCGGTGGACGTGCCAACATTCTTAATACCAATATTTTACCACATCATTATAATGATGAAAATTTTATAAAAAAAGTATTAGAAAAAGCTGACTACGACACCCTCCGCAGCGAATTTGAAGCGATGGGATTGAAAACCATGGCCGATGAGGAGGGGCGGGTATATCCCTCCACCCTTTTCGCCCCTACGGTGGTGAATGTGCTGCTCGCCCAACTCGGCACGAAGGTGAACATCCGCTACGAAACGCCCGTTCTTTCGCTGAAATCGGTGAAAGGGAAATGGTACATCAACGATGAGGGGAAGGCTTACGACACGGTCATCATGGCATCGGGATCTCCAGCAGGAATGGTCGTGCAGAAACAGAAAGGATACAACCATTATCTTTCTGATATTCAAATCAAAACCAAAAAGCTCTCCCCTTCCCTCACCGGATTCCGCATTCAACATTACCCGAAATCGCTTTTCGGCTGTCGGGTAAGAGCGGAGGTTTCACTTTTTGCCCAAAATCAATTGATTTTTAAAGAAAAAGGCGAGGTGATTTTTAAAGAAGATGGCATCTCTGGAATTGTAATTCTCAATGCTTCAGCTTATTATAATAGATTAGAAAACAAAGACCACTGTCATCTGTCGCTCAACTTGCTGCCCGACGACACCCAAACGGATGTGAAGCGGCATGAGGAGCAGTTTGGTTCGTTGGCGGGCATTCTTCATCCTAAATTATGCCAATTATACGAGCATCATCCTTTCGATTTAAGAGATTTTAAGATGGAGATAGAGGGACTTTACGGAATCGACTCTGCGCAGGTGTGCAGCGGCGGTATCCTCACCTCCGAACTCACCCCTGATTTTCAGCTCAAAAGGCACCCCGGACTTTACGCCATCGGCGAGATGGTGGACATTGACGGGGTGTGTGGCGGCTATAACCTGTTTTTCGCGTTTGCCAGCGCGCTCATCGCAACTGCAAAGCTATGACCGAGATACAGATTTCCAACATCCGCATTCCCGTCACCGTTCCGCAGGAGCGGCTTCGCGACATGGTGCTTCAGAAATTCGCCATTGAAGAGGATAATGTTTTGGATTTCAAAATCTTGCGTGCGTCAGTAGATGCTCGAAAGAAGAGCGATGTGGTGTATGATTATCGGGTGCGATTATCCCTAAAAAGTGTTAATGATACGTTGCTGAAACATCTTGATGTGAAACTTTACGAGCCGCCCGCGCCAATGCAATATCCGAAATGGCCGCATCAGCTGCGTCCGGTGGTCGTGGGTTTCGGTCCCGCCGGGATGTTCGCAGCCCTCTACCTGGCCCGCTGCGGGGCGCGTCCTATTGTGGTGGAACGCGGCAGCTGCATTGAAGCGCGCAAGCAGGAGGTGCAGAAGTTCATGAAAGAGCGCGTGTTGGACCCCGACTCGAACGTGCAGTTCGGCGAGGGCGGCGCCGGCACCTTCTCCGACGGCAAGCTCACCACCAACCTGCACAACGAGCACATCGGCTTTGTGCTGGAGGAGTTCTACCGGCACGGCGCCACCGAGGATGTCACCTACGCCGCGCAGCCCCATGTGGGCACCGACTACTTGGAGAAGGTGGTGCGCAACATCCGCCAGGAAATCATCGAGCTGGGCGGCGAAGTCCACTTCAACACCTGCTTCACCGACTACACCTCCCACCCCGACCATCATCTTACCATACTTTGTAACAACGATTTACAATTTGAAACCCAGCATCTTCTGCTCTGCCTGGGGCATTCAGCCCGCGACACCATCCGCCATCTTTACCAAAAAGGATTGGAGATGGAGCCCAAGAGTTTCTCCATTGGCGTGCGGGTGGAACATTTGCAGAAGAAGGTGAACGCCATGCAATACGGCCGCTTCGCTTCCTGTCTGCCGCCGGCCTCTTACAAGGGGGCGGTACATCTGAAGGAGCGCGGCGTATATACATTCTGTATGTGTCCGGGCGGCACCGTGATGGCCTCGGCGAGCGAGCCGAACACCATTGTCACCAACGGCATGAGCGAGAAGAGCCGCGACAAGGCCAACGCCAACAGCGCGCTGTTGGTGAGCGTGGAGCCTTCCGACTTCTACCGCGAGTCGCCGCTCGATGGCTTAGACTATCAGGAGGTTTTCGAGCGCAAGGCCTTCGAGGTGGCCCGCGACTACCGGGCTCCTGCCAACCTGATGCGCGAGTTTTTGGCCGGCAAGGTGGCCACTGCCCCTCGGAGTGTGAAGCCGTCGTACCCGCACGGCGTGGTGTTCTGCGACCTGAAGCGCTGTCTGCCCGACTATGTGGTGGCGGCCCTGCGCGAGGCGGTGCCGCAGTTCGACCGCCGACTGCGCGGCTTCAACGATCCAGATGCGGTGCTGACGGGTGTGGAGACGCGCTCCTCCTCGCCGGTGCGGATTTTACGCAACGAGCTACGCCAAAGCAACATAGAAGGCATCTATCCTGTCGGGGAAGGGGCGGGCTACGCAGGGGGCATCACCTCCGCCGCCATCGACGGGCTGCGGACTGCTATTGCGATAGCTGGGGAGTAAAACATCCACTATCGTTAATTTAATATAATCCATACTACTGAAAACATGGAGAATCCTACAGACAAACAGAAAGGGAAAGAAAAACCATTATTTAAACACAAAACCGCGCTTGTTTTGACAGTGTTAACCGTGGTTTTATGGGTGACTTTCGCCACTGTTAGGTTGCTTTTGCCAAAGTTCACGCATTTGGCATATATGGGCGACGGTTGGCTGCTCATAGCGGCCACAATACTCACTTCCGTGACATGTGCTTGTTGGTTTCATATACTTTCTAAACCATGGCATCCTATTGGGAAGGTTGTGTTATGGATAGTCTATCCCGTGCTTACACTCTTTTGGTTATTTTGCATTTTGTTTGGATATGGGTATTTGGAACGGGATATTCTGACAGACAGATCCATAAAAGCCACAAATGATGAACATTACGTGCTTCATCGCAACTTTGATGGCACTGTCAACCTTACTTCATTATACCACCGACAAGGTTTTCTCGAAAAGGAGGTCTGTTGGCTCGACTTCTACTCCCCCTACACTTCAAAGGAGACTCTTCAGGTTTATGAAGATTTAGATGTCATTGTTTTCGAATACTTTGATGATTATTCAAAGCAAGGCCAAAAAGACCTGTATCATTTCAATGGAGATTTGTATGAAGGGGCGGCGCGGGATTCTGTTTTATGCCTGCTCCCTCCTTCTAAATCAGAATAAAATATCGTAGGAGTAAGATACTTAATTCTCCTCCAGCACTTTCCATAAATCATCATCAAAATATCCGTTGTTATCAGATTCTATAGAACAAGCGCAGTCCGCTTTTACGGGATGCGACGGATAGACCGTATGATAGAGTACGACACGGCTTTCAAGGGGCATTCCTTCCAGAGGGTCCTTGTCACCCGTGAGGCGCATTCCCAGCACCAAGGCGGGGTCGTGCAACGGCGCTCTCCAGCCATCGAAAATACAAATGCGGGTGTGATAACGGAAATGCATTCCCAAGATGCGTTCCGTCATCGGATTTTTGGTGGCATATTCTTCATTCTGAATCTTTTTGGCGGCACTGGAGAACAACAATGCCGACACAATGGCACCCACCACACATAAGGTAACGCCGCTAAAATACCAGATTCTGACAACGTTACGGACAGGATGCACCACATTCTTCCAAATCAACAAGAAAAGAAACCATATTGGCACAGGGAACAGCAATATTCCCCATTCCAAGAAAAGCAACCAATAGGCGTAAACACCGGTACTAATGCCGCAAATCAGCGCATTAACCTGCCAAAAGCGAGTGCGTTCAATCCACGTGAAGGTGATAATGTTAATGAAACAGATGATTTGCAATATCATTGCCCAGGGGACAAAGACACAAAAACCACCATTAATTGTGACATTAATCAATATGGAAACAACAATGAGAATTGCATTCACAATAGGGAACTTACGGTCCCATTTCTTCTGATCGCCAAGCTGCTGAAAGAAAAGACGGATATTTTTCATGGAAATCATTGATGAACTACCTTGGGAATAACGGATGACATAAACGGAATATTGCAAGGAGTATTTGACTTTTGAATCAATAGTGCTAAGAGGCCGAATCAGACATGGGTGATTTCGTGACGCGCTCCCAGAGGGAGAAATTTTCAATAACTCCGCATGCAATGTGGGGTGCGGACAAGGCCATCCATATCATAGCGTGCAGGAAGCACGCGCTTACATTCATCCATTGAGAACGCGTGCCCGTTCGCCCTAAATAAAAAAAATTAGACTTTAAGACATCACAAGTTTAACGTACTCGAAATATCAAGTAATAAAAACTATTTCTCCCTGCAAGTGGTGTTATAGTGTAGGCGGAGTCCTACTTCAGGATGGTCAACCCCGACAGAGTCGTAATAGTTGAGCGATTCGCAGTCGTCAGACTGGAGAAGCGTGTCATAAATGTATGTCTTGGGTTGGACTACTATGTCAGATTTATCATAGTAACCCCCTCCTGAAGCGAGCCATGCTGCCGAGTCCACTACTTCGTTGGCGATACCGCTTGCACATTCACAAAGATGCTCTTTCTTGCAGCCCGTGACCATAATGGCCAGTGCGACAGTGACAAAATACAATGGAATTAGAATTTTTTTCATGTGGTAAGGATTTATATTAACTTTTCAATTCTCAGTTTTCAGTGTTTTAACGTACTCGAAATATCAGGTCATAAAAACTGTTGGTGACGGTGAAATCAGCTAAAACCGGTGGGTATAGCCGACATTCAGCATGATGTTGTAGCGGGGAATATCGTGGCTCCAATTGTACGAGTTGTCATGGTATACATGCTCGAACCCTTCAATGATTGCTCCGTGTAAACCAATTTCAATTTGGTCGTTTGAGGTGATGGGAATATAACCTCCTAAGCCGATTGTACCTCCCACATGGAGTATTTCTTTGGCATTGGCAGCGGTGGGGGTGTTAAGGGCGATGCCAAACAGCGCGCCACCTCGCACATAGAAATGATGAACGTGAAACTCCATTTCACAAGGGAATTGCAGGCTATTTATGCCCATTTCACCTTGATTGCCGAAAAAGCCTTCGTAACGTATGCCTGCCAGCACTCTCCACAAGTGATGAAAATCGTAGCTCATGCCCACCCCCAGACCGAAACCGGGAGTAACCCCCTCCTGAAAGATAGGATAACGGCAGAATCCGCCGCCCACTTGAGCCGTAATACCATATTGCTTTTGAAAACCAGACTCTTCAGAAGTCTGTGCCATCGTGGAGACTGCACAGCCCAAAATGATGATGAGGATGAAGGATTTGATTTTTAAGCTATTCATAGTATAAGTACTCTTTAATTTTCGAATCATGGGGACTTCTATTTTTACTATTTTCTCGCCAACTCCCCAGACCTTGCGAAGTCCGTTAGACAAAGACTGAAAAGTTGACGCTGCAAAGTTACATATTATTTTCTCATTTCCAACAATTTAGCTATATTTTTTTGAAATTTATCGGGGGGGGTAATATATTGGTATTCAGTGTGTTATAAAATTCAATTCATACCCAATCGTTTGATCTGTTCGTATCTGATGAGGTTGTAAACCAGTCCGGAGAAGATGATGTAGACCGCATTTAGGAGAAAGCCCACTAACGTACCCCTCCCCTACCCTCCCCAACTTCCCAATAACCGTCCGAAAGCAACGCAGCGACAAGAAATTGCCGCTGATTTTTGTTCAGCTCTTTAACGCGCTCCCGGAGGGAGCAAGTTTCAATAACCCCACATGCAATGTGGGGTACGGGCAAGGCCATCCATATCATAGCGTGCAGGAAGCACGCGCTTTCATTCATTCATTGAGAACGCGTGCCTTTGGCACGATTATTGCCAAGGTCGACACTTGCCTACTGCTCCCAAAACTTCATCCAGGCCTTTTCTTCGTCTGTAAGAGGCTCTTTTTCGGGCTTGTACGCTGGATTGGGAACATACCAACTGGCACCGGAGAAATATTCTTGCAACCGCTTTTCATCAAACACATATCCGTGATATGCCAATGGGAAGTGCTGTAGAATGTATTTTTCATTCGTTGAAATAGAGGTAGTATCACCTCCCCCGTATGAAATATAACCAGTAAAATAATGAGGATTCAGTTTCTGATATTCCCACTGAAAGGCTTTCATCCATTGTCCAACCTCTTCGTTATTTTTCCAGAACCACGTAATCAATTGTGGTCTGCGAATAAACAGCTCGCCATCTGGGTGGAAGTTCTCGCGATGAAAGCTAATGCCTCCCTTTTGGATGTGAAAAAAACTACGTTGTTGTTCATCATATGAATCCAATACGGTGTAGTTTTTATTGCCTATACCATTAATGGTCCAGTCGTCGTTGTCTTTAAAGAAGGTGGGAGCTATCGCAAACGACTCACAATCACCCAAATTAATATTCAACGTGAAATCGTCAATCTGGTGGTTTGCCCAGCGATTGGCAGCGGTCAGAATATAGTCGAACCAGTAGTAGTCACCAACATACATGGACAATTCATAATTGTAAGTGTGCTGGATAACATTCAGTCCTTTATTGAAATGGGCTTTGAAATGATACACATAGTGGAAAGGACACTCCAAGCCTGGATAATTACGAAGCGTATCTTTGCACTGCTGAGAAGTCAGCGACTGAATTTTCCCATTTTGAAAATAGGGATGAGAGAAGTCAGTACCTTTATTTTTTTTATTATCAGAAAAATAAAAGGGAATACCATCGGCAGTGGTAAGATAGGGGACATGAGCAATATCATAAGAAAGAATGTCCCCATTCATCATTACCACAAAATCATGTATGTAAGGTTGTTGGGGAAAATTAAAAAGATAGTTCCCATTATAGGGGGCTGGCGCCTCGAAGCCCACCAGCAGATCCTTTGCGTCCACGGGATTGAAAAACTCGTAATAAACCGTCACCTCCAGATGGCGGCCGACACGGTTGATAGTCAAAATTTCCTTCTGAACACGGATGTCACTCTCGTTAATCGGAATGAGCTGGTTCCCAACGGCACGGAATGAGGCATCATTGGCGGAAAGCAAGGTCAACGCCAAAAGGAAAAGAAAGAAACAGAACGACTTTTTCATGATGCAAAATGTTTATGGATGATAAACGAAATGGAATGGGAAAAAATTGTACTTTTGCACGCTAAATTGAGCTGTCAAAATGAGCAAGACCTTCTCCATCCATACTCTGGGCTGCAAGCTGAACTTCAGCGAGTCGTCGGAGATTGCCCGGCGGCTGCAGGAACGCGGCTTTGCCCTCTCCGAACAGCCCGAGACCATCATCGTGAACAGCTGCGCGGTGACCGCCACCGCCGAAAAGAAGGTGCGCAACCTGACCTCCCATCTGCACAAGCTGTCACCCGACGCACAGATTGTGGTGCTCGGCTGCTACGCCGCCCTGCGGTCGGAAGAGATCCTTCGATGGCCCGGTGTGGCCGCCACTTTCGGCAACGAGGACAAGATGAATGTGGTGCCGTTCCTGTGCGGCGAACCGCTATCCACCAACCTCCGCTTCTCGGCCGCCTTCTCGTCGAACGACCGCACCCGCTCGTTCCTGAAAATACAGGACGGCTGCGACTACCACTGCACCTACTGCACCGTATGGAAAGCCCGTGGCGAGAGCCGCAGCGACAGCATCCCCAACGTGCTGGCGCAGATCGACCGCATCGTCGAGATGGGCATCAAAGAGGTGAACCTCACCGGAGTGAACCTCGGCGACTTCGGCCGGAAAGACGGGAGCAGTTTCTACGAGTTGCTCCGCGCCATCGAGAAGCGGCACTACCCGCTGCGTTTCCGCATCTCCTCCATCGAGCCCAACCTGCTGACCGATGAAATCATCGCGTTGGCGGCGCAGTCGAAGGTCATCATGCCGCATTTCCACATCCCGCTGCAGTCGGCGTGCAACCGCGTGCTGGGTGAAATGCACCGCCGCTACACACGGGAACTGTATGCCGAAAAGGTGCAACGCATCCGCCAGATGATTCCCGACGCCTGCATCGCCATGGATATCATCGCGGGCTTCCCCGGCGAGACCGATGAGGAATTTACTGACGGACTGCAATTTCTGGAAGACTTGAACATCAGCTACTGCCATGTTTTCACCTACTCGAAACGTCCCGGCACACCGGCAGCCGCCATGTCGCAGCAGGTGCCGCCACCCGTGAAAAGAGAGCGCACCAACCAGCTGCTCGAACTGTCGGAACGCAAGAAGATCGCCTTCTACCGCCAACATATCGGCGAAAAACGCCCCGTGCTCATCGAGTCGGAAAAGAAAGGCAACCTCATGTTCGGCTTTACCGACAATTATATCAAACTGCAAATCCCCTACGACATCAGTAAAGAAAATTCTATTCAAATTATTGAAATTCAAGAAGATAATCTTTCTTTTAAATAAAAAACAACTGTAACAAAAGCCGCATTATTTCGTAATAGTCACGAATAATCATACGACAATGCCTATCCGACTCTATATCAATCGTTTTCTTAAATCTCTCAAAATCGTGAGCAGCGCCTGGGTGCTGTTGGTGGACGCGTTGTGCATCTTCGGAGCCACACTCTTTGCCATGCTGCTCCGCTCCGACTTCCTCGTTTACAGCAAAGCCGTCTTCAGCACGAGGGAATACATCCTCATACCGCTGATGTTCACCATATTACGCATCCTTTTCTTCCTAATCTTCAAAACCTACAAGAGCATCGTCCGCTACACCAACACCACCGACATTTTCCGCATTTTATTAGCAAATCTCGCCGGTTCAGTTGCACTGGTTGTCATCAACTTGATTTCGTATGGCATCAAAGGCAGCTATATCGTGCCCACTGCCGTTGTGGTGATGGAGTTCACCATTACCACCCTCATCCTCATATTTTACAGATTGACATTCAAGGTTTTATACTTGGAAACCATCAATCCTGTACGCAAAAAACGTGATGTGGTGATTGTGGGAGCAGGCGCTTCGGGAGTCATTACCAAGCGCGCCCTCGACCGCGACATTCGCACCAAATACAACGTGCTGGCCTTCTTTGACCGCGATCCTAAAAAAATCGACAAAAAAATAGAGAATGTCAATGTTTATGATGCCAACGAACTCGCCTCGTTTTTGGAGCATCACAACATCAACTTCCTGATTGTGGCCATCCAGAAGATGCCGCCGGCCCAGCTGAACGAAATCACCGAAATCGGTCTGCAGCACAATGCCAAGGTGTTGGTGGTGCCGCCCGTGAAAAGATGGATCAACGGCGAGCTGAGTTTCAAGCAGATCAAGAAAGTGAAGATTGAAGATTTGCTGGAACGCGGAGAGATTATGCTCGACACCGAACTGATTACCAGAGATTTGTGTGGAAAAGTGATTCTGATCACCGGTGCCGCCGGTTCCATCGGCAGCGAGATCGTACGCCAGGTGATGAAATACCAGTACAAACGGCTGATTTTGGTGGACAATGCTGAAACACCGGTCTTCTACCTTCATAATGAGTGTTATGCCACCAATGGCATGCGCAATATCGACATTGAGATTGCTGATATCCGCGACAAGGTGAAGATGGAAGAGATCATCTCGCGTGAACGGCCGGACCTCATCTACCATGCTGCGGCCTATAAGCATGTGCCCATCATGGAGGAGAATGCCAACGAAGCAGTAAAAAACAACGTGCAGGGCACCAAGCTGCTGGCCGACCTTGCCGTGCAATACGGGGTGAAAAAGTTCGTGATGGTCTCCACCGACAAGGCCGTCAACCCCACCAATGTGATGGGCTGCACCAAGCGCATCGCAGAGATTTACGTGCAGTCGCTGAACTTCCATCAGGACACCACCAAGTTCATCACCACCCGTTTCGGCAACGTGCTGGGCACCAACGGATCTGTCATTCCCATCTTCAAACAGCAAATCGAGAGCGGCGGCCCTGTCACCGTCACCGACCGCGAAATCACCCGTTTCTTCATGACCATTCCTGAGGCATGCCAATTAGTGATCAACGCTGGCGCCATGGGCAATGGTGGCGAGATTTTCATCTTCGACATGGGACAGCCCGTGCGTATCTATGACCTCGCCGTCAAGATGATCCGCCTTTCCGGCCTCACCCTCGGCAAGGATATCCAGATCTCCTTCACAGGCCTCCGTCCGGGCGAGAAACTTTACGAAGAGCTTCTGGCCAACAAAGAGAACACCACCGAGACCCCCAACCCCAAGATTATGATCGCCAAGGTACGTACCTACAACTACGAAGAGGTCTCTAAGGAAATCGACCAACTCATCGCCCTCAAATACGAATCTCCCTTCGTCATCGTGAAGAAGATGAAAGAGATTGTGCCGGAGTACATCAGCAAGAACTCCGAATTCGAGGTACTCAATTAGTAAATTGAAAATTGAGAATTGAGAATTGAAAACTGAAAACTGAGAATTGAAAATTGGAAGTTGAGAGTTAGAAGTTAGAAGTTACAGGTTAAAAGTTCGAAACTCAAAGATTACAGCTACAAAAAAAACAGCCCGGCAATTTCTTGTCGGGCTGTTTTGTATGGGGAATCGGTGCTGTTATTTTTCAGCAGCGGGTTCTTCAAACGTGAATTTATCTTCATTGTCGCACATCATCTTATTAAGCTTGTTGTACTTGAAGATCATGTAGCACTCATAACCCAGATAAACAATCCAGCCAATCAGATAGAAAGCCATCACGATGGTGTGAGGTCTGAGGTAGTAGAAGAGGCCAGTATTGCCGAAATAGGTGCCGAAGCCAAGCAGACCGAGGCTATTAGCAGCCACATCCATGTCGGCGGCTCCCACGAGGGTGAAGAGCCACACGTTGAGGCAGAGTGTCAAACCACCGATGAAGAGCGGCATGATCATCTTGGCGAAGATCATAGAGCCCCACCAGAGGGAGATGGACTCCATGTGGTTGGAATCTTTCGCGTCGGTGATGATGGATTTGTCGCGAAGCACATACTTGGTCTCGGAGATAAGGTTGGAGAACAGGGCGCAGGGTTTGAAGAGATTATAGATGGGTATGAACCATGAGATAATGTTCATGATATCTTTGCTCTTGAACCACGGGGCAACACGACGGACATTTCTGGTATTGAGCATCATCCAGAAGCCGAAGCAGATCATCTTAATAACCAATAAGATAGAAGTGATAATAATCACCACATTGAAACCACCGAGTGAGGGAGAAGCCTCTTTCACTGCAGCATCATGCTTGTCGGCCCACGGTTTCAAGCCAGCTTTTGCAAAACGAACAGTGTCCTTATAAAGACTGACTTCGGTATTCAGACGGGTGATATTTTCACCATAGTCATTCAGGTGAGTGGTATCGCTGTAGTATTTGTTCTTGAGAGAGTCGTCCTCCGGATTTTCAGCCAGCGACTGACGAACTTTTTCAGCGGACACCTTCGTATCCTCGAACAACTTCGTATAGCCTTCCAAACTGTTTTGCTTCTTGCCAAGGGCTTCTTCCGAATATTTCACGGAATCCATCCAGTAAGAATAGGTGGGCATAATTGAGTCCTGCAAATAGACGTTTTTCTTGTCATAAGAGCCCAACTGTACTGCTGAAACGATTACCATGCACAAGATAACGAGATTCAGAATCATGGAAATCACACCCCAAAGAGCATTGTTTGTAAATTTCTTCATACTAAAAATGTTTTATATAACATTGATATTTAATTAATTACAATTAAAAAAGGTCATACCTTTTACAAGTTGCAAATTTACATGTTTTTTTGATTGATGCTACAAAAAACAAAAAAAACTTATCAATGTATTTGCGCAGCTCACGAAGGGTTGACTCGAACGACGAAGAAACGCATGACAAATTCGAGCAAAAGGAAGAGAATGGCGAGCAAAAGGAAGGGCAGAAAATGGTCGTTGGCCCAGCTCACCACGCTTTTCTCCTCGCGCTTGGTGGTCTCAAGTTTGTCGATTTCGCTGTACACCTCGCGCAGTTTTTTCTCGTTGCCAGCCGAAAAATACCTGCCGCCTGTACTGCCGGCGATTTCCTTCAGCAATGCCTCGTCGAGCACGGTCTTGCTTTGCACTACGCCGTGTCCAGGCACCCTGATGCCAGCCATCCGGCCGTTGGTGCCGCAGCTGATGGTATATACTTTAATATTGTATTCCTTCGCCATGGTGGCAGCGGTACGCGGGTCGATAAATCCGGCATTGTTCACACCATCGGAGAGCAGGATCACCACCTTGCTCTTCGCCTTGCTGTCTTTCAAGTGACTGACAGCCAATCCGAGGCCATCGCCGATGGCGGTACCGTCCACCAGCGGCTCGCGCTTCACGCTCTTGAGAAGCTCAAGAAAATAGGCATGGTCTGTAGTAGGCGGACTGAGGGTGTAGGCCTCGCCGGCATACAGCACCAATCCCACATTATCGTTCTCGCGCTTTTGCACAAACTCGGCAGCGATCTGCTTGCAAGCCTCCAGACGTGTAGGCTTGAAGTCCATCATATCCATACTTCCCGACACATCGAGCGCCATGATGACATCGATCCCCTCCTTGATGGTCTTGCCATTGACCTGGCTGTCGGAAGTCTGTGGCCGCGCGATGGCCAGCACAAGAAAGACAATGGCGAGGCAGCGGAAGATGACCGGGAAATGACGCAGATAGTAGCGAAAGGTGCGCTGCCCCAGCGGAGCCGTCGTGCTGACGACCATCGTCGAGTGCTGTCTCCGCTGTTTCCAGATGTACCAAGCCACATAGAGCGGGATCACCAGCATCAGCCACAGCAGATGCGGATTTGCGAACTTCATCTCACCTAACGAACTGAAAAATCCTTCAAACACATTCATCTTGCTTCCTCCTTATTTTCGTTGTGCGGCCTGCTGTGCCCTGCGCTGTTGCTCCTGCTGGTCGGTGTCACGCACAAATCGGGTCACATTATCCATTTGCAAAGCGTTATCCTCCATCGGGGGCTGCCGACGGGCGTATTTCACCAAATCGGAAAGCTGCAGGAACGAGAGAATTTCCAATCGTTGCTGCTCCGTCACCTCCAGCGATGCCAAGGCTGTCATAATCTCATCGGTCACCATCTCCATGGCATTCACATCCCATTGGTCGTCGAGATAGGTACGCAGAATAACGCTCAGCTCCGAGTAATGTTCTTTAGCCATCCCCTTCTGGCACAGCTCTTTGGCCTTCAGTTCGCGGATATGTCCTAAAGCGATTGCGCCAGAGCTCTGTCGGCGTATCTCGCGCTGTCGGATGGCCCGTTTTTTCTTCAGTTGGGGTAACCAAACTGTGAAGAACACCACAATGAGGGCGATCAATGCGAGGAGATGTCCCGTCAGCAGCATCCACAGCCACAGGCGGCTACGGGCTTTCGTCACCTGCTCCAAGCCGCCCAGCGGCAGCTTGATGTCGCGAGCAGCTGCTGCGGTGTCCACGAACACAGGGAGGGTGTCCACGAAGAAGAACAGCGTATCGGTGCAAGCCACGAGGGCGGTGTCGGCCCAGACCTGTACGGGAGCGATGACCGCGCGGCCCGTATCAAAGGCCGTTACGATGAAGTCCTGCCGGTAAGTGACCTTCCCCGACTTTTCGGTTCGATGCAGTTCGGAAACATCCAGCACCTCGCAGTTCATCATCCGCCACTCCTCCTTCGACTGGAAAGAGAGGGCTGATTTGCCGGCTGTTTGTGCCGTAAGCTGCAGCCGCAGGTGGTCGCCGACAAGGATATGCAAAGAGTCGAACCGTGCCGTCACGGTCACTGCTTCCTGCTGGGCAGCACAGGGCAACGCCACCCATAACAGCATGATCCATAAGAGATTTCTGAGTTTCAGCATGGCTAATGCAGCAATTACGGTTTAGGTTGGCGGACGTAGTGCGGCATATCAGCAGGCAGCTCCATTGAAAGCTCAATATAACCTCCAAACTGCTGCTGGTCGTCGTACCACGGCATCTGATAAATCATTTTCTTCAGCCCGTTTTTTTCTATGGTATAGACATTTACATTGTGGTTTTGGAGCAGCCCCAGCAGTTTGGAGCGGGCCGGTTCGGGGTGGCAATCGAGCAGAGAGCGCCCCACCAGCGACTGTCCGTCCTTGGTGAAGGTGGCTATCGATTTATCATTCATTTCCAATATTTTACCCTCCTTATCGCAGATGGTGACAGAGATGGGTACGTGCTGAAAGTAGTTCAACATGGCATTATGGTTTAGTATTCAATTCTACATTTTCATTCAAAACAGCCTCTTTCTCCTTCTGTTTCTTGCGCTTGCGTTCTTTTTTCTGCTTGGCTTCCTTATCTTTTTTATTACGGGTGAAAGAAGCAATCAAATCTTTTCTATTATTAAAATCCTGCTTGTAAATCAAAGCGATGCCCTGTGCGTAAGGATTGTTGCGGGTGGCATTTCGAAGTTCATCCTGATTGGTGACATTGAAGACCTTGAGTCGCCATGTGCCGAGGGCGTTCAGCTTCTGTTCCACACTAAAGTCACCGACGAACTGGTTGCTGAAGTTGCTCGACTTGTCATCCTTATAGCCGACGTAGGTCTCGATGACGGTGCGGTCGTTGAAGAGGGAGGTGGAGGCCCCGACAGCATATTCAGCGGCCTTGTCGGCGGTAGCGTTCTGGTAGTTGAAATTCACATCCACATATTTCAACTGATTGGATATGAAGTTACTGACGGTGGAGGTCAGCACGCCGATACCCGCATTTTCCAGATTAATATTAGCGATGGATGATTGGGGGGAGGCAAATTTTCCAAGCATCACCAGTGAGAAGAACTGTTCGGTTTTTTTCTGCAAATTGTTAGTATCTATCGTGCTGTAGAAGAGGTTCTTCATGTCGGCGGTGGCGTTGGGAAGATCGAAGGAGAAGTCAATAGCAGCGGGGTCGTTGAGGTTTCCGTTGAATTTGAGGTACGCCTTGACGGGCATTCTGCGCACGTTAGTGGATTCAGAGCTGAAGAGGTCAGCGAGTGATGCCACTGTAGAGTAGCCGGCACGCACGTTGATATTGATGTCGTTGAGGGGGCCGGGGAACGACACCACGCCGCCAGGCAGAAGTTCAAACTTCTTGTTCAGCAGCTGTGCAAAAGTCATATTGAAAGAGCCCGACTGCAGTATCACATCTCCCAAGATGTTAATCTTGTCCTTTTTGGTGTTATAGGTAAAATGCAGCTGACCTTCACCCTTGGTTTTGATTTTTCCGCCGAATGCCGATAGGTCGAGGTCGAGTTTGATGTCAGCGGCTGGGGTGACATTAAAGATGAAGTCGAAGTCCATCTCCATCGAGCTGGCGGGCTGCTCCTCCTCCTCAACAGGCCGTTGTACATCCTCAGCCACTACAAAGGTAATCACATCCGACGAGTAGGCCTTGTCGGCGAAGCTGATGGGCAGGCAAAACACCGTACCGCTCTCTGTGCTGAGGTCATCCCCATGGAATGACAACTTGTTCATATCCCCTTCAATCGTGATATTACCCGACACAAAACCATCGCCGTAGAAAGGCGCATCCGCCTGTTGCTTGGTGTTCAGCACAAAGATTTTCTGGGTGGAAATATCCAATTGAAGATTGAAGTCATTGAAATTGCGATGATTGACATATCCATCCATCGTAGCCTTATTGCCAAACTGGTCGGTCAGTTCCATCTTGTCGAAAGTGAATCCGCTTTTAGTAAACTTCACCGGCTGATGATGAATGTAATAATATGTATTAAGTGGTGCTATGCCGATTTCCGCCTCACGCACATCCGCCAACCCCTCAAAATACATGGAGTCTTTATTGAAGACGAAATCGATTTTACCAGAAGCATTGCCTTCAAACTTATGACTGAAGGAAGAAAGCATCGGCTCCAAGAAACCCAACGGCAACGTGTCGATGTCGGCAGTCACCTTCAGCTGTTTCAAATCAGAATCGAAAATACCATTCAAACGGGTATTCACCCCTTTTTGCTTCAGGAAGTCTTCATTATACCTATAGTTATATACTGTTGCACTATCGGGGAAGCACTCGGCATCAATCAAACCTCCACGGAAACGGATATTCTTGTCGGAAGGCAGGATAGCGTTGGCATACAGGTGCCCAAACTGCTCCTCGTTGAACTCGAAATCGCGGATGATAGCCGTGCCGAACAGCACGTTGTTGCCTCTAAACTCCGACATCTGCACGTTGGCCGAGAGTGCACCACCCAACCGCATCTTGTCGGTCTTGATGAACTGGTTCAACACCGAAACGTCCAAATTGTCGATGGTGGCCACCAGACTGTCGCTTGACTTGCCCACATGGCCATTAACCTTCAGCTTACTTTCCTTAGAGGTCAATATCAAATTGTCAATATGCACATCGCCTTTCCTGACCGTCACCAGATGGTCTTTGTTGAACGAGAAGGGGAATTCTTTGAAATAGACCTCTGACTCATCCACCCGAGTTACGATGGATCCGTCGTCAGCAAAATCCACCACACCTGCCAGCAACGACCTATGCGCTGAGATCACAGCGGGATTCTTCCAGTTAAGACGGTAACGCAAAGTCTGCGGTCCCATGTTGGCATTCAAGTCAATATTTTCAAATGAGAAATTACCCTTTTCACCAATCACCAAAGAACGCACAGAAGCGTTGATACCCAGATTCTTCACATCTTCTTGATAAGAAGAAATCTGAGCATTGTTCACCACAATATTGCCAATGCGGATACCTGGAGAGAAGAACTGCAGCTGGTCATCGGAATGCGACTCGTTGGTTTTCACCGACAAAGTAGTGTTGTTGTCCACCTGTATCTTGGGCACAAACATGTCGAGGATGGGAGCGATGTTGTATGCATCCACCCTCAACGCCAGCGAATGGTCAAGGTCGTCGCAGTAGTGGAATTCCGTGGCGGTTTTCCGCTCCGCAAACAGATTGCCGCAGTAAGTATAGACTAAGTTCAGCAGCGCTTTCGGCACATCGGCAAGGTCGTAAGTGGTCGTCATCGACACATTCACAAGATTGGAAGAGAGGCGCATCAGCTGGTGACCATCGGCAGCAAGGCTCACGAAACGGAGACGGTCGAAGTCCAAAGATTTTCCATCCTGAGCATATAACAGACTATCAATAAACACATTACCATTCAATGTACTCAAGGTGTTACCAGCAATATCGCAGGAGAGGTTGCTAGCGGAAAGGGTCACTTCGGGATGGCACTGCACATAGCGCACCAGCTTGTCGAAACCATCGGTTACGGTGCTGTCCATCAACGGCAGATGAGCAAACAACGAACTGGCATTCAACTTGTTGATATTTCCTTCTGCATGGTATTCATTCTCCTTTCCAGAGAAATCCATCGTACCGTTAAGAGCCAGATTGCAGTTGGGGTCGCGCAGCGAGACCACGGCATCGAGTTGTTTGCCCGTGTATTTTCCTTTGGCCTTGAGGTTGCGCAGCGGATAGCCCTTGACTGAAACATGGGCGATGTCAGCATCCACATCGGCAGAAACGGTCTCGCCCAGCCGGCTGAGGTCGCCCACTGTACCTTTCGCGCTGACGGTGCCCGTAACGCCGCCAATCATCGTCACCTTGGGCAGCAGCTTCCTGACTGCCAGCTGGTTGGCCGCCACTTTCACGGAGTAGTCCAATCCGTCATCGGCCTCGTGGCAGCGGGTGGAGAATTGTGCATCCACATCGCCAGCATCGGTAAGCAGCGAGGCATCCACATCAAATTGGTCGGAAATCACCCCGCCATATTCCACATCCAGGGTCACCACGCCGAGCGAGGCCACCTGCTCAGGAATCGGAATCGACTTGCCACCCGGCAGCTTGAACTGCTGGATCTCGTTCAAATCCACCGTACTCTGCACCAACTTGGCACGGATATCGGCATTGAAGAAATCGGTCAGGTTGACAATCTTCACATCTCCCACCAAATGCGTATTATCCGCAAATTTCGCATCCAAATCCTTAACATCCAAATGGTTGATAGGACCTTTCACACTGGCAGAAAAGACCAGCGTGTTGTCCATCCCCTTCGTTTTGGGAGCAAAGTAACGGATGTCGCGCATGTCGAGCGTGGAAGTTTTCGCCAACACGTTGAATTTGATCTTATTCAGAAAATCGCTATAGTCTTTCCAACTTCCATATTCGAAGGCAAAATCCAAAAACACACGGCTTGTCGGGGTGGCCAACGTAGCTTTTTTAATTTCCAACCCTTTCGGACCGATGTGGAATTTCCCGGACAGGTTGCGGAGGATGAACCCTGTATATTGCGTAAAGGCCAGATGCTCAATGTCGGCAGAGATATCAGAGCCCACAATGGTAAATTTATCGAGGCGGGCATCAATATTTTTCAGTTCAAAATATCCGAAATCAATATCCCCTTTGTCCTTCGTGCTGCATGTAAGGTCATTATGATAAATGAAATAGGCATTTTTCAAGATGATGAAAGAAGCGGTCATCTCGAAGGGTTTGGGATTTTTTTTCTTTTTTTGGAAATTTTTAGCCCAGATGGAGATGTTGACCGCATCATCGCCTTTGTATTTGCGGATATTCACCCGGATTTTGTCAGACTCAATATCAGAAAAACCGAGGGTAAACGGAGAGAATTTCAGATTGGTGATACGGCTTTCCAGTTCGCCTGCAGCGATCATAGAGTTGTCGTGATGGTCGCGGATGACGAGGTCTTCCACGGTCAGTTTGAGTGTAGGGCTGAGGTAGATATGGCCGATGGTGATGCGGGAGTTCCACTTTTCGGAGAGGGTTTCCGCCACGACCCCGACCACTTTTTCCTGAATGGGCGGCACAAAAAGCAATCCTACCAGCAGAAGGTCGAGGGCAATAAAACATCCCAAGACAATCAGCGTGATTTTTATGATTTTTTTCGTAATTTTGCGTGCCAAAATTCAGCGATTATGTCGGTTTACATTCTTGGTGTAGAATCCTCCTGTGATGACACTTCCGCAGCGGTGGTGGAGGGCACTTCGATATTGTCGAATGTCATTGCCTCTCAGCGAGTTCATGCCGAATACGGAGGGGTTGTCCCCGAGCTCGCATCGCGTGCTCACCAGCAGAATATCATCCCAGTTGTGGACACTGCACTTAAGCGTGCAAAGATACACAAAAATCAAATATCTGCGATAGCTTATACAAATGGTCCCGGACTTTTAGGTTCATTGCTCGTAGGAAGTTCATTTTCTAAGGCGATGGCTTTCAGTTTGGGGGTTCCGCTCATCGAGGTGGACCACCTTCAGGCGCATGTCTTGGCTAATTTTTTGGAGAAAAAAGACGAAGTGAAGGAAAAACCCGAATTTCCGTTCCTATGTCTGACCGTCTCGGGCGGGCACACGCTCCTGTTGAAGGTGAACGACTATTTCGACATGGAAATCATCGGGCGGACGATTGACGATGCGGCGGGTGAGGCCTTCGACAAGGCGGCGAAAATCCTCGGGCTCCCCTACCCCGGCGGTCCCGTCATCGACAAGCTGGCACAGACTGGCGACCCGAAGCGGTTCAGCTTCGCCATCGCCCACCTCCCCGGCCTCGACTACAGCTTCAGCGGTCTCAAGACCTCCTTCCTCTACTTTGTGCGCGACCGCCTCAAGGAAGATGAGCATTTCATCGAAAATAACCTCGCCGACCTGGCCGCCTCCATGCAATATGCCATCATCAAATCGTTGAGCAACAAGGTGGAAAAGGCCGTCAAGGAGCTGCGTTGCCGCGACCTCGTCATCGCCGGCGGCGTGTCGGCCAACAGCGGCCTCAAAGCCGCCATGCAACGCATCGCCGACAAATACCACCGCCGCCTCTTCGTGCCCACCATCGACCTCACCACCGACAATGCCGCCATGATCGCCGTATGCGGCTACTTCAAATACTTGCAGAACGACTTCTCCACCATCCATGCCGCCCCCTACTCCACCGCAGGCCTCACCCTCAAAACACTTACCGAACTTCCCAAATAATTCTCACCTCTCAATTTTCAATTCCCATGAAGAGCACCTACCAAGAAATCCTCAAAAAGCTGCAACAAAAGCAGTTCGCCAATGTATATTTTCTTGCTGGCGAAGAGCCGCTGTTCATCGACAAAATCTCCGACTACATCGAAGAGAACGTGATGGACGAAGCCGACCGCGACTTCAACCAGTCGGTGTACTATGCCAAAGAGACTAACCCCGCGGAAGTCATCGCACAGGCCCGTGAGTTCCCCTTCGGCGTAGACAAAAGAGTGGTGATCGTGAAAGAGGCCAAAGAGTGGCGTTCCCTCGACCTCATCATGGCCTACTGCGCCAACCCCACCACTACCACCATCCTCGTCATCTGCTACAAATACGGCAAAATGCCATCCAACAAAGCGCTTGACGATGCTGTAACCTTCAACTCTGAAAAAGTGAAAGATTGGAAGCTCGGCGAATGGGTGGAAGCCTGCGCCAAGGAACATTCTTTCATGATTTCCAAAGATTCAGCTAACCTCATCGCAGAACATATCGGCAACGACTTATCGCGCATCGACAATGAGTTCACCAAACTGCGCATCACCTATCCCGAAGGCACTACCATCACCCCTGAAATCATCGACCGACATATCGGCATCAGCAACCAGTACAATCTGAGCGCCCTGCGCGACGCCCTCTGCGAACGCAACGAGACCAAGGCCTTCACCATCGTCAATGCTTTCTGCCAGAACCTGAAAGCCAACCCGTTGCAGGCCGCCATCGGTAGTCTGTACTACCTCTACAGCGGAATGCTCAAGTACCAGCTCGCCCCCACCAAAAATCTGGAAGAGCAACGCCTCTGCTTCGGCCCGCGCCGCTCGGAGGCACAGCTGCGCCGCGATGTGGCCATCACCTCCGGCTTCTCCAAACAAGCCCTCGTGCGCAACCTTGCTTTGTTGCGCGAATTTGATGTAAAATCGAAAGGTGTGGACTGCAATACTTCCGAAGAAGAATTATATAAGGAATTGATTTACAAACTTTTACATTAATATTATATGAATATAGAAAGCAAAGCCGAGCATATTGAAGCCAGCAGCCAGAAGGTGTATGAAATGCTGTGCGACTGCCGAAACTTCGAGCAGATGGCCACGCAGCAGCAGATTCAGAACTGGCATGCCGAAGAGGACTTCTGCGAGTTTGAAGTGAGCGGCATCGCCCAAATCACCCTGCGCATTCAGGAGAAGCAGCCTTACAGCCGCATCACCTACACGGTAGGCAACGACAAGGGAATTTCCGCCTCCTGCACCTTTGACCTCACAGGTGACGAGACAAGCTGCGACCTCGCCCTCGCCATGCAGCTGGACATCCCCGTTTTCCTTGCCCCCATGGTCAAGGCACCCATGCAAAAATTTGCCGATACCCTCACCAACGCCATCAAGATGGCGGCCACCAAAAAATAAGCCATGGAAGAAACCACCCACATCATCCGAACGGAAAAGTTAGTGAAGAAATACCACTCCCGCACCGTGGTCAACGAGGCGAGCCTCAACGTGCGGCAGGGAGAGATTGTAGGACTGCTCGGCCCTAACGGGGCTGGCAAGACCACCTCATTTTACATGATTGTCGGACTCATCCGGCCGCTGTCAGGTCATATTTTCCTTGATAATGATGACATTACCAATATGGCCATGTACAAGCGCGCCCAGTTGGGCATCTCATACCTTCCGCAAGAGGCCTCCGTGTTTCGCGACATGACCGTTGAGAAGAACATCCTGTCCATCTTGCAGTTCAGCGGTCGCAGCCGTGCCGAACAAAAGGAGCGGATGGAGAGCCTGCTGACGGAGTTCAACCTGCACAAGGTGAGGAAGAACCTCGGCAAGAATCTCTCCGGCGGGGAGCGACGCCGTACCGAGATTGCCCGCTGTCTGGCCGCCGACCCGAAGTTCATCCTCCTCGATGAGCCCTTCGCCGGTGTGGACCCTATCGCCGTGGAAGACATCCAGGAGATTGTGGCCAAACTGAAGACCAAGAACATCGGCATCCTCATCACCGACCACAACGTGCACGAGACGCTCGCCATCACCGACCGCGCCTATATCCTGCACGAAGGCACAGTGCTACGTACCGGCACCGCCCAGGAGCTCGCCGACGACGAATTTGTACGGAAAGTCTATCTCGGAAAGAACTTCGAGCTTCGCAAAACCGACCGGTAACCATTTTATTAGCAGTCAATTACCATGACAAACTCCCAACCTAAAAACAAAGGCATCCGTTTTCTCTATCGGTTCGGCCTTGCCCTACTGTCTGGCATCCTGTTGTGGCTCTCGTGGCCGCCGCACGGCCTCGCCTTCCTCAGCTTTTTTGCCTTCGTGCCCCTGCTGATGGTGAGCCAGTCATTGGCGGAAGAGGATGCCCGTCTGCCCTTCCTGAAAGGCATGGGCTACTCGTACCTCACCTTTGTCGTTTGGAACATTCTCACCACCTGGTGGGTAAAGAACAGCACCATTGAGGGCTGTATCGCCATGGTGGTGCTCAACTCGCTGTTCATGTCGATGGTATTTGGTGGCTGGCAGCGTTTTCGCAAACTGCGGTTGTCCTTCTGGGTGGACGCCCTCTGTTTCACCGCGTTCTGGTGCGCATGGGAGTTCCTCCACCTCAACTGGGACCTCACCTGGCCGTGGCTCAACCTCGGCAACGTATTCTCTTCCTGCACCGAATTTGTGCAGTGGTACGAAATTACGGGTGCTTTCGGGGGTACGATTTGGATTTTAGTGGCTAACTTCCTGATAGTAGCCTTATTGCAATCGGTACGCCAAGCCGGCAAACGGCGCATCATTGTGGGTAGTGTGCTGCTGGGCTGGCTGATTGTGCCGGCCGCCGTATCGCTTATCCGTTTCTACACCTATTCCATGCCCACCGAACAGAACCGCCGCTCCATAGAAGCTGTTGTCGTTCAACAAAATACCGACCCGTGGGTAGAGGAATATGCCATGTCGAATAAAGAACATGCGGCCCGTATCTTGGAGGTGGCACGTCCCCTCATCACCGATAAAACCGACGTGGTGGTATGTTCCGAATCAGCCCTTGCCAACACGATGAAATACGATGTTTTTATAAACGGACAAGGACGCAGCAGCGAGATATACAACGGTCTCGACCTTTTCGACACCACTATTCTCACCCATCCCGACCTTAACTTCATCTTCGGCACCTCCACTGTACAATATTATCCTAACAAAGCCACGGAGACTGCCCGTCTGGCACCCGGTATTGGCCGACTGTACTACGACTACTACAACACTTCGGCCTGCTACAACCGCTTCGGGGTGACAGGCACCTACTCCAAGAGCAAATTAGTGCCCGGGGTGGAGAAAATGCCTTACCCGAAAGTGTTTGGATTTTTGGAAGAATTGGCCATCGACCTGGGTGGAATTTCAGGTTCATTAGGCGAAGACAGTGTGCAACGTGCCTTCCTGATGCCTGATTGCCAGGTACGTATCGGGGTTCCCATCTGCTACGAGTCGGCGTACGGTGAGCATTTCGGGGAGTTTGTGCGCAACGGTGCGGAGGTGATGGCGGTCATCACCAACGATGCGTGGTGGGGTGAAACGCCCGGCCACACGCAGCACTTCCTGATGTCGAAGCTGCGCGCAGTGGAAACGCGCCGCAGCATCATGCGGGCGGCCAACACCGGCACCTCAGCGTTCATCGACGAGCGCGGCACCGCACACCAAACCACACAGTACGGAGTGCGCACCGCCATCCGCCAGAACGTATTTCTCAATGATCAACTGACTTTCTACACCCGCCACGGCGACTATTTAGCGCGGTTCTTCACCTTCATAGCAGGTGCGATGCTCCTGTTCGGCATCACCCTCGGCATCGGTCGGAAAGTGCGCAGGCATAAGGCTTCCCGACAGGACGTCACTTCAGCGTCTTGACCGCCTTCGGAGTCCACTTCTCGAAGAAATCCTCCACTTTTTTCGCATTATATCCCTGTCCTTCTTCCAAATAAGAGGAATCTTGGATGTGGATAACATTCCCCTTTTCATCCAAAATCACCAACACCGGAAAACCGAAGCGAGCCGGGTTGGAAAGCATCTTCATCGCCTCCGGATTTTTGTTGGCCTTAGAATAATTCACATGGATATAGATAAAATTTTCTTTAACTATCTGATTAATAGTATCATTTGTAGTGATAAAATCCGAAAAGCGGATGCACCACGGGCACCAGTTGCCACCCACCTGACACACCACATACTTGCCATCCTTGGAGGCCTCGGAAACGGCATTCTGAATCTGTGCCACAGCGTCAACCTTCTCATCATAGAGAGCTTTCTTTTCTTGGGAGAAAGAAGAATAACTTACTAATAAACAGATAGTTAATATTAAAAATCTTTTCATAATGATTTATTTTTCAACATATACCAGCAATCCCTTCAGGTAACTTCCTTCGGGGTGGAAAATATCAACGGGGTGGTCGGGGCCTGCCTCGAGGTGGCGCAGCACCCGGATGCGCTTGCCCTCCATGGCGGCGGCCGAAAAGACGATGGTCTGGAAGTCGTCGTGCGACACGGCCTGCGAGCAGGAGAAGGTGAACAGGAAACCGCCCGGCTTCACCTTCTGCATCGCCTTGCGATTGAGGTTGCGATACCCCTTCACGCCCTGCTCTTTCACCTTGTGGTGCTTGGCGAAAGCGGGTGGGTCGAGCACAATCACATCGTAGCTCTGGTCGGGCGTATGCTCGAAAAAGTCAAACACATTCTCAGCGTATGAGGTGTGTTTGGCGAGATATTCTTGGCCCAATTCCGCAATGTTGCGCTCCACAAACTCGATGGCCTTTTTGGAGATATCCACCGAATCGACATGCACCGCGCCATTGGCCAGGGCGTATGCCGAGAAACCGCCAGTATAGCAGAACAGGTTGAGCACCTTCCGGCCTGCTGAATACTCCCCTACCAGCTTACGGCTCTCTCGCTGGTCGAGGAAGAATCCAGTTTTCTGTCCATTCACAATGTCAATATAATATGGGATGCCATTCTCGCGCACCAGCACATCGTCGAAACTGCCGTACAGGCACTCATCCACCGGCTCGAAACCAGCCACTTCGGGCAGCGTCGCCACACTCTTGTCGTAGATGGAATGCACCTTGTCGCCGAACAGGTCGATGAAAATCTTAACCAGCAGGTCGCGCAGCAGGTACATACCGTAGGAGTGGAACTGCAACACGATGTTGCCATCGAACCAGTCCACAATCAGTCCAGGCAGGTAGTCGCCCTCGCCGTTGATGAGGCGGCAGCAGGTGGTGCGGGGATTGTCCATCAGTCCCAACTGCCGGCGCAGCATCACCGCTTGGCGCACCTTCTCACGCCAGAATGCCTCATCGGGTTCCACCTCCTCGAAGCTGAAAATCTTGACGCAGGTGGAGCTGTTGTGGTAATGCCCCACCGCCATGAATTGGCCATCGTAGTTATAAACAGCCACCACATCGCCATCGGCCAACATCTTGTCCTTCTTGGCTATCGCACCGGAAAACACCCATGGGTGGAAGCGTTGCAGCGACTTCTCTTTCCCTTTTTGCAGGATTATTTTTTTCATTATTGAAAATTTTTCTAATAAAAACTACTCGTCATCCTCTTCCAACTGCTTATGTTTCGCATAGTTGCGCCATTTTTCCACCACCTCAGCCATATCAGCGGGAAGTTCCGAATCGAACAGCATGTACTTCCCGGTCACGGGGTGTACGAAACCCAACGACTTGGCGTGAAGGGCCTGCCGCGGAAGGGTTTTGAAACAGTTGTTGATGAACTGCTTGTATTTGGTGAAGGTGGTGCCTTTCAGGATCTCGTTGCCGCCATAGGTTTCGTCGTTGAAGAGCGGGTGTCCGATATGCTTCATGTGCACGCGGATCTGATGGGTGCGGCCGGTCTCGAGCTGGCATTCCACCATGGTGACGTAGCCAAAGCGCTCCACCACCTTGTAGTGGGTGACAGCGTGCTTGCCCTGCTCGCTGCCTTCGGGGAAGACAGTCATCACAAGGCGGTTTTTGGGATCACGGCCCACGTTGCCGACAACCGTTCCCTCATCATCGGGAAAGTCGCCCCACACGAGGGCACGGTACCGCCGTTCGATACTGTGTTCGAAGAAGTTGGCGGCCAGTTTCATCTGGGCGATTTCCGACTTGGCCACAATCATGATGCCAGAGGTGTTCTTGTCGATGCGGTGCACCAGTAGCGGTTTCACCTCCTCGCCGGTGGCTGTCTTCTGGCCTTGGAAGTGCCACAGCAGCGCATTGACGAGCGTGCCCGTGAAGTTGCCCACGGCGGGATGCACCACCATGCCGGCCGGCTTGTTGATGACAATGACATCCTCATCCTCATAGACAATATCCAACGGAATATCCTCCGCAATGAGTTCAAACACATGGACGGGACGGGGCAGCAGGATGCTGATGACATCGCGGGGATGCACGCGGTAATTCGACTTGACGGGCTTGTCGTTCACCAGGATACAGTCGGCCTTGGCCGCCTGCTGGATGCGGTTGCGCGAGGTGTGCGCCATCAGGTTGGTGAGGTAGCGGTCGAGCCGGACGATTTCCGTGCCCGGATCCACCACAAAGCGAAAATGTTCGAACAATTCCTCTTTCTCGCCGCTGGTCTCCTCTAAAATTTCATCATTTTCCATACTTCAAAAATAAGCGGGCAAAGATACAAAAATGTTGGCAATAAATTTGTACTTTTGCACTCCAAAACCGCAACCATGAACGGAGACCCGAAATTATACCAGCTTTTAGAGGAACTGAACATCCCTTTTGAATATTTGGAGCATCCCGCCGCCCCCACCATTGAGATTGCCAAGCAATATTGGGCGGGGCATGATGCCAAGCACTGCAAAAACCTCTTTTTCCGCAACCACAAAGGCAACCAGCACTACTTGGTGTGCCTCGACTGCGACCGTGTGATGGACATCCACGACATCGAGAAAAAACTGCATCAGGGCAAGTTGAGTTTTGCTTCAGAGCAGCGGCTGATGAAATATTTAGGGGTAACGCCCGGATCGGTCACGCCGTTCGGTCTCATCAACGACGTGGAGCATCATGTTATCGTATTCTTAGACAGCAACTTGCTACAAGCCGAGAAGGTCAGCTTCCACCCGTGCATCAACACCGCATCGCTGATCATCCGCCGCGAAGACCTGGTGCGTTTCATCGAGCACCAAGGCAACCGCTACGAGTGGATGGAGGTGTATTAGAAGTGAGACTCATCCCCACTTCACGAGGGAGAGATCCATGTCGTGCGGCAACAGCGGGTGCTGCGGGATGAGGCGTAACGCCCAGTTCCATACACCCGCCACCTTGGCATCCAACGGACACACAAAGCGAGCCACCCCGTTCTGGTAACTGTCGAGCTTGAAGGCGTATTTGCTGAAAAGCCGCATGCGTCCCTCTTTGCTGCGGGTGAACACGATCTCCAACTTCACCTCTTCGGGCTGTAACGTGCCCAGCTCCACCTCGGCATAGATCTCGCGGGTGAAACCAAGATAGAAGGTGCTGTCGGGGTCGGAAGGCAGATTGTTTTGCAGGAAACGCACGTTGCCCCAGGCCGAAAGCACACGGTTCTTCCACTGCACCAGCTCCTTCAGCTTCTCGCCACCATCAGCGGTCAGCATCTCGCTGCGCTGCTGCAACTTGCTGTAAAATTGCTGGTAATAGTCATCGAGCTGGCGCTTCATAGTGAAATGGGGCGAAATCTTCGCAAAGCAGTTCTTCATCATGCCGGTCCACTCCAACGGGATGCCTTCGGTGCGACAGTAGAAGGCGGGCGCAATCTGCTCCTCGAAGATGGCATAGATGTTGGCGGCATCGAGTTCGTCCTGGCGATGCACATCGGCATAGGTAATCTGCTCATCTACAGCCCAACCCGCACCCTGCACATAACCTTCTGCCCACCAGCCGTCCAACACGCTGAAGTTGAGCACACCGTTCATCACGGCCTTCTCGCCGCTGGTGCCGCTGGCCTCCAACGGACGCGTCGGCGTGTTGAGCCACACATCGCAGCCCGAAATCAACTTCTTGGCCAGCACCATGTCGTAATTCTCCACAAAGATAATCTTGCCAATATATTCCGGTCGTCTCGAGAAGTCGATGATGCGCTTGATGAGGTCCTGACCGGCCTTGTCGTGCGGGTGAGCCTTGCCAGCGAAGATGAACTGCATCGGATGCTGCGGATTGTTGAGCAGCGCATACAGTCTCTCCTCGTTGGTGAAGAGCAGATGGGCGCGCTTGTAGGTGGCGAAACGGCGGGCGAACCCCACGGTAAGCACATCGTCGCGGATGGCCTTCACGGTCTTCATGATCAACGCAGGCGGGTCGTTGCGGCGACGCATCTGGCTCTCTACCAGTTCCTTAACACTCTTTATCAGTTCTTTGCGCAACTCCTCCTTGAGATTCCAAATGTCCTTGTCGGAGGCTTCGTAAATCTTACTCCACAGCTCTTCGTTGGAGATGTCTTTCTTGAAATCCTTAGCCAGCAACTGCTGGTGGAACTGCTGCCAACGTTTGTGCGCCCAGGTGGGATAATGCACGCCGTTGGTGACATAGCCGATGTGCAGCTCGTCGGAGAAACGGCCGTCGTACAAATACTCGAACATGTCGCGGGTGACGCGGCCATGGATGCAACTCACGCCATTGACCTCCTGACAGAAACGGCAGGCAAGAATGCTCATCGAGAACTTCTCCTCGGCATTGGAGGCGCGCTTGCGACCCAGTCCCATAAACTGCTGCCAGCTGATGTTGAACAGGTCGGGAAAGCGCGAGAAATAAACGCGCATCATATCCTCGCTGAAGGCGTCGTGGCCGGCGGGAACGGGCGTGTGGGTGGTGAACAGCGAGGAGGCTTTCACCAGCTCCATGGCCTCGGGGAACGAAAGATGCTCGCGCTCCATCAGCATACGGGTACGTTCCAGCGAAAGGAAGGAGGCGTGGCCCTCGTTGAGATGGAAAATCTCAGGTTTCTCCCCTACCATATCCAGCAGACGAACACCGCCAATACCTAACAGAAACTCCTGTTTGAGACGGTTTTCCCAATCGCCACCGTACAGGTTGGCGGTAATTTTGCGGTCGTCGGGATTATTTTTATCTAAATCTGTATCAAGAAGATATAATCTAATTCTTCCCACGTCAACACGCCAGATTCTGGCATAGAGCTGACGGCCGGGCAGCGCCATCGCTACGGTCATCCAGTTACCCTCGGCATCGCGCACAGGATGGATGGGCAGCTTGGAGAAACTCTGCTGCGGGTAGAGGTTGATCTGCTCGCCGTTCGGCGAAATCTGCTGCACGAAATAACCGCAGCGGTACAACAAACCCACCGCCACCATGTTCACATTGCAATCGCTGGCCTCCTTAAGGTAATCACCCGCCAGCATTCCCAAACCACCCGAATAGATCTTCAGCTCGTTGCTGATGCCGAACTCCATGCTGAAATAGGCCACCTTCTTTTCAGACCTTGTACAAGGTTCGTTCATATAATTCTGAAAATCAGCATAAACCCTATCCAACTTCTGTACAAACTGCGCATTGCGGCTGAACTTTTGCAGCACATCCAGCGGCAGCATCTGCAACATGTGAACGGGATTCTGGTTGTACTCGGCCCAGCATCCGGGACCGGCAATCTCCTCGAACAATTCACGAGCCTCATAATTCCAGCTCCACCACAAATTGTTGGCCAAAGCCTCCAGCTTCACCAGATTATCGGGAAGGTTGGATTTGATGGTGACACGCTTCCACTTGGGCTGCTCGCTCTGTTCGGGTTCGGTATTGATGGCAAAATGTGACATTTTATCTTTATAAAATTCAAATCTTAAAGCACTCTTTTCCAATGCTTTATCATAAACATTTTCATAATTTTCATATAAATTACTCCACAAAGCCTTGGCAGCGATGGCACGGGCATCGGCAGAAGCCTGCTCTTTCGCTTTGGCGTCCAAAATGGAGAAATGCAGGACGGCATCCACCATCTGGCGGCACACCTCCTCTTCGTTGGTATCGGTGCGATGGCATACGGTAACGCCCTGCTGCTGAGCAAAATTGGTCTTCACCCACGCCCCGAAGCCTGCCAACGAGGTGGTAACGGTGGGGATGCCGAACGCCACACTTTCCAGCGGGGTATACCCCCACGGCTCGTAATACGACGGAAACAGGGTCATGTCGAAGCCGATGAGCGTGTCGTAATATGAGAGGTTGAACACGCCGTCGCGACCATCGAGATATACCGGCACGAAAATCACCTTCACCTTGGAAACGGGGGCATTGTCCACATTCAGACGGTTCAATTCTTTGATAATCGGGTCGTTATAGGGGTCGTGAAGCGGATGAGTGGAGTAGTCGCGCAGGGCGGCATGGCTGTCGTCGTCGATGGAGGCATGCTCTTCCATGCGTTTGATGAGTTCGGTACGGAGGCCGCTGGTGCCGGCAGGCACCATGATGAAGGCGACGATTTCGCGCTGCGGGTGCTGTTCTTCCAGTTCGGCCATCGTCCTGACAAACAGATCGATACCTTTGTTGTGGAACTCATAGCGACCGCTGTTGAGCAGCAGCAGAGCATCGTTGCTGATAGGTTGTTGAAGTAGGCAGGAGGCCACCTGCAACAGTTTGGCGCGGGCGGCGGCACGTTTCTGAACGTACTCCTCCCCTTTCGGCACAAAGTCGTTCTCGAAACCGTTGATGGTGATGACATCGGCGGGCTTCTCAAAGAAGGCGGCGCACTCCTGGTCGGTGATCTCGCTCACGGTGCTGTAGGCATCGGCATGGCTGGCCGACAGCGACTCCAACGAAAATTTCGACTGCACCCCAAAGCGGTTTGCGGTGCCTTGCGGGTCGTACTGCTGAAGGTCGCCGTAGAGCGGCAGACCGTTGCCCGCGATGCAGCGCCCCAGCACCGTGGCGTGGGTGGTGAACACGGTGGCCACCTGCGGACAGGCGGACTTGAGGTACAAGATACCGCCACCCGTCATCCACTCATGGAAGTGAGCCACAATATGATCCATGGCGGAGCAATGGTACTGGTAGAAACTCTCAATCACCTTGCCGGCGGCATAGCCGAACAGCAGCGGCTCCACATAGTCCCACTGGCCGCTGATGGAATCCAGCTTGTAGTTGAGCCAGAAGTCGGTGAGAATTTCATTTTTCTTTTCAAAGAAAGGCGTAAAATCCACCAGCACAACGATGGGGCTCCCCGCCACACGCCAGCGCCCCACACGGATGCGCAGTCCGGAGCGCACGGCCGCCTCGCGCCAAGAGCGGTACAGATCCGGCGACTCCTCAAAATCGCAGTTACCACCCGACTCGTGCGAAATGTCGGGGCCTATGCAAATATAATTGTTATGGAAATGGTTGACGGCAGTGAGTGCCTTGGTGGATAGAACTGTGTAAATACCACCTACTTTGTTACAAATTTCCCAGCTGGTTTCAAATACGTAATCGGCCTTTTTCATAGAATGCAAAATGAAGCGGCAAATTTACGAAAAATTTGAAAATTGAGAATTGGGAGATTTGAAGATTTGAAAGATTTGAGGATTTGAAGATTTGAGGATTGGGGGGATGGGGATTAGAGGGCGATGATTTGGGCGAGTTGCTCGTTGACGCGTTCCCAGTTGTAGTTGGAGCGCACGAACTGGTAGCCGTTTTCAGAAATCCTGCCGTACATCTCAGGGTTTTCGAGCAAAGCCTTCACAGCCTCGGCGAACCCTGTGGTGGTGTTGCAGATGAGGATTTCCTTGCCATTCTCAATACCCTTGAGGGGCTTGCCTGCGAGGGTGGAGGTGACGCAGGGAAGTTTCATCGACATGGCCTCTAACAGCTTGTTTTGCAGACCAGTACCAAGGTGCATGGGGGCAATGAACACCCTTGACTGCGCATAGTAGCTGGCCATGCTGTCCACCCAGCCGGTCACGATGACTCGGCGGCTCTGGAGGGCCCTGACGGCGGGAGAGGGCGAAGCACCGCAGAGGGCAACGGTAAGGTCAGGATAATCCTGCCAAAGCAGCGGCATCACCTCACGCACCAGATACTGAGCGGCCTCCACATTGGGAGCATAGCTCATATTTCCTGCAAAAATCAGATCATAATTTTTCTCACAATCCTGATAGCGATAGTAGTCGAAATCCACGCCATTGGCCACCACATGAATCAGGTTGCTCTGCTCGTGCGGAATAAGGTCGCGGTCCACCTCCGTGATGATCACCTTTTCATCAAACAGCGAGAAGACCTGCTCCTCATAGCGGCAGAGGCGGCGGTATTCGGCATTGAAAAACCAGCGTTTCCAGAAGGGAGCTTTTTCAGCGCGACGTTGCATTCCTTTCGATAGAACATCTTGATAATCAATCGTTTTACGAATATTGAAATGCGTCACATATTCCGCCACCCGTATCAGTTGGCAGAAGATGCGGTCGGGCTGCACGCGGGCTACCAGTTCGTTGACAAGTTGCTGCGCCTTGCGACTGTAGAAATAGCCGCACTGGAGGGGAAGTCCCGTGAAAAGAGCGCGGGCGGTATTCCACAGCCGGCTTGCCCAAGTCAGTTTCACCACATGCAGTTCTTTACAGAACGGCCGAATCTTCGCCATCGACTCCTCTGTGGGAAACTTTTCACACAAAGTCACCACATAGAGTTCGTGATAGCGCGACAAAACCCGCAGCTGATGGTATGCGCGGAGCTTATCACCCTTCTCGAGAGGGTACGGGAAACGGGGTAAAACGACTAAAACTTTCATCGCAAGAAATGAGGTTGCAAAAATACACGATTTTTTTAGAATAAAGGCAACATTTTTTCAGTGTTTTTGTAAGGATTAGCAAACTCTATATAAAAAATAAGTAGTATTTTTGCAGCGATGATTTTTTAATTGGATATATTGTAATTTATTGTGTATATTTTTTGAAAAATCATTTTATAAATAATTGATAATCAATAATAAAAATAAAAATAAATCAATGAGAAAGACACTTACAGCCCTCCTCATCATTTTGGCAACCTGCATCAGCAGCGCATTCGGACAGTGCACCGTCAGTATTTCAGGCCCCACTGGAATTGTTTGCACCGGTGACCAAGTCACACTGACCGCATCAATAAATGGTGCTGATCCAGGCAGCTGCGCCTCATCCGTCAACATCAGCAACACGACCACCACGGTCACCTGTGGGCAGTCGATTTGCTTCTATGATTCAGGCGGTCCGAGCGGAAACTATAGCACCAGTGAGAGTTACATCCACACTTTCACCTCCAGCAACGGCTCACCCGTCACCATCACCTTCCTGTCGGCCACTGGCGAGACCTGCTGCGACTACATCTACGTCTACGATGGAGCAGGAACCGGCGGCACTCAGCTGCATTACGGTTTGCTGAGCACCGTGAACGGCAACGTGACCTACACCTCCACGGGCAACAGTCTTACTGTGAAATTCACCTCCGACGGAAGTGTGTGTTACGACGGATGGCAGGCCATTATTTCCTGCGACGCCTGCACCAACTACACCTACAACTGGAGTAACGGCATGACCGGTCAGACCATCACGGTATCCCCCACTTCCCAAACCACCTATACGGTCACCGCCAACTCTGAGGGCTGCTGCAACTCCACTGCCTCTGTCACCATCAACCCCACCAACTGCGTGAACAACTGCAACGGTTTTGAGACCACCGCCGACCGCGCGGAATGGACTTTCGTGAACGGTTCGCAGACCAACCAGTGGGTGATGAACACCGCCGTGAACAACGGTGGACAATACGCAATGTACGTCACCAATGCTCCCACCTCCACCACTCCCGTCAACTCCTACACCAACACCAGCACCTACGTTTGGGCCTACAAAGACATCGAATTCCCGGAATGCGACGACAACTTCACCCTGAGTTTCGACTGGATGGCCTATGGCGAGAGCTGCTGCGACTATATGTACGTCTACATCGGCGCACCGGCCACAGTAACAGCTGGTTCCGCCACCGCCCCGACAGGCGCGACCCAATTCAACAACCCCACCACCTCCTCTGTGAAATTCAACCTTGCCAGCACCTGGCAGCATTTTGAGACTCAGCTCAGCAGTGCAACCTATTCGGGCCAGATCATGCGCCTATACTTCATGTGGCACAACGACGGTTCGGTACAGACCCAGCCGCCGGCGGCCGTTGACAACGTCTGCATCCAGTCGTGCGAGCCTTGTAACCAGCCCGTGGTGAATGTCACCCCTGAGTCGGCAGTACTCTGCCAAGGTGAGAGCGTCACGTTCAACGCCACCGTTACGGGCGGCAGCGGTCACGGCTACACCTACGAGTGGACTCCGGCCACCGGCTTGAGTTCCACCAACACGGCCACCACCACCGCCACGCCGACCGCTACCACCACCTACTCGCTGCGCGTTACCGACAGCGAGGATTGTGCCAAGACGGTGCGCATCCCCGTGGAGATCTCAGGCACCACCATCGAGATTACACAGTCGCCGGCCGTCTATTGCCGCGGCACCGACCCCGTGACCCTTAACGCTGTGCTGAATGTGAGCGGTAGCTGCAGCAACTACACCTATGCCTGGAGCAACGGTCCTACCGGCACCGTGTCAACAGACGTTCCCCAGCAGAACACCACCTATACCGTCACCGCCACACCAGTCGGCGGCGACTGCTGCACCCTGACCGCCACCCACACCGTTGAAGTGGGGGACTGCAACCAGGACTGCAACGATTTTGAGACCCCGACAGGTCGTGCCGAATGGACGCTTGTGAACGGTTCGCAGACCAACCAATGGGTGACGGGCACTGGCACCAACAACGGCGGCCAGTACGCCCTGTACGTGTCGAACTCCCCCACAGCGGCAACCCCGCCCAACTCCTATACCAACACTGCTTCCACCGTATGGGCTTACAAGGAGATTGAGTTCCCAGAATGTGATGAAGACTTTGTGCTGAGTTTCGACTGGAAATGCGGCGGTGAAAGCTCCTGCGACTACATGTCCGTATTCATCGGAGAAGAGGCAACCGTAACAGCGGGCAGCACCACTCAGCCTACTGGTTCCACCCGTATCACGAATCCCGACGCCACCTCTTCCTCTTATACCAACTACTTCAACACTTACGGCAACTATAACGACCAATGGCATCACACCGAGGTCATCCTTGACCACGAAACCTATTCCGGATTGTATATGACGCTTTATTTCATGTGGCATAATGACGGTTCTGTACAGAACTACAGTCCGGCAGCTGTGGACAACGTATGTATCCAAGCTTGTATTCCGTGTGATCAGCCTGTAGTGACCGTCACTCCGGCCAGTGTCATCCTGTGCCAGGGCGAAAGTGTTGACTTCACGGCATCCGCCACGGGCGGCAGCGGCGGCGGCTACACCTTCACATGGTCGCCCGCTGGTTCTCTCAACACTACCAACGGCCCCACTGTGACCGCCACCCCTGAGGAGACCACTGTGTATAGAGTACGAGTGACAGACGGAGAGGGCTGCGCCAAGACCGTGCGTGTGACCGCTGAAGTGTCGGGTACTCGTCTTAACGTGCAGGCCACGCCCGCCGGCTTCTGCGCCGGCAGCACCGAGCCTGTCACCATCACCGCCAACTTGCAGGTGGAAGGTTCCTGCAGTGGCTACACCTACGCTTGGAACACGGGAGCTGTCGGCACAACCATCAACGACAACCCCACCATCTCCACCACCTACACCGTGACCGCAACGCCCACCGACCCCGCCTGCTGCGAACTTATTGCCAGTGTCACCGTGGCTGTGATGGACTGCGCCGCTGAAGGCTGTCCGAGCGTCGCTCCGGCAGAGCTGGGAACCAACAATGTAGATATCAACATTGACTGTTCATCGCAGCCAGAGGTCACCCTCAGCGCCAACGTCATGGCCACTGCCGTGGAGGCCGACGACTACTTTGTATTCTCCATCCCCTACAACCCGCCTTACGGCTACACGGATGGCACACGAATCTTTGCCAACGCTACCGACGACACATGGAGTAGTGTGGTAAACCTGCCCTTCACCTTCTGCTATTACGGCAACACCTACACTCAGATTGTGGCAGGCGCCAACTCAGTGGCTACCTTCAACACCAGCGTGGCCGGCAACAGCTGCGCTTGGTCGTACGACGAATCTATTCCGGATGCCAACCTCTTCCCCAACACCATCTTCGCCTGCTACCGTGACATCTACCCCTCCACCAGCGATTATATAGCATCCACGGGCGACGGCGGCATTTTTGAGGGTGTTTTAGGAGAATATCCTTGCAGAAGCTACGTGTTAAGTTTCAACAACATCAAGCTCTTCTCCTGCACCGAAATCAGAACCTTCACCTCCATGATTGTATTGTATGAAGGTACTAATGTTATTGATATCTATTTACGTGATGCACCGACCTGCACCTCTTGGAACGATGGTAACGGTGTGATCGGTCTCCAGAATGCTGACTGCTCGCGCGGTATCACACCTCCCGGCCGCAACACTGGTCCGTGGACGGCACACGAAGAGGCATGGCGTTTCATGCCGACCGGCCAGCCCAGCTATACCGTCACCTGGTACCTGGGCACCGACACGTCGGCCAACGGTACCATACTCGGATATGGCGACCTGCTGACCGTGACTCCCACAGAGAGCAACGACTACACGGCTCGCTTGCAGTACACGGCCTGCAACGGCGACTACTTTGACATTGTCAACCGTTGCCATGTGACCGTCAATAACGCCACCCCGATTCTGACAGTCGTTGCTTCAAAAGACACCCTCTGTCCGAACGAGGAGGTGACCATTGAAGCCTTCACCGAGACACCGATTTCATACGTATGGAACACTGGTGACACGGTTTCACAATTCACCCTCATTCCGGAAGAAGTGGTCTCCACTTACACGGTAACGGTGACCTACGAGAATGGTTGTACCAGAAGCGACAGCATCACCGTATATGCCGTAGCCTCCATTGATCCGCCCACCTTCACATTGGATCCGAACGAGGATTGTGCAGGAAGCCGCTTTGTCATCACAGCCAATGATTACGCCTACTATTACTGGAGCAATGGCGCCACCAGCCAGTCCATCACCGTATATCCCCAGGCCACTACCACCTACTCGCTGACCGTATCCGACGAGGTGGGTTGTCAGTCCAGCGGACAGACAACGGTCACCGTGCACCCCTATCCTACTGCAGCCTTCGCGCCCGAACAGTTCCTCACCTACCTTGAGGATGGTGTCGCCGATGTGCGCTTCATTGACTTCTCGGAAGGTGCCGTCAACTGGCTGTACGACTTCGGCGACCAATGGTCCAACTCCAACACCTCCATTGAACAAAATCCTATCCACACCTATACCCACTCTGGCATTTATACTGTAACACAGTGGGTGACTTCCGACTTCGGCTGTTCAGACTCTGTAACGCATCAGGTTTCGATACAAAAACCCTTCTACTTCTACGTTCCCAACGCCTTCACACCCGATGGCGACGGCATCAACGAAGTATGGCTGCCGCAAGGCGAGGGTGTGGACGAAAGCAACTATGTGTGTATGGTATTCGACCGCAACGGACGAATGATTTTCAAGACCAACTCGCTGACACAAGGCTGGGATGGTAGAGACCAACGCGGCAAAGCAGTACCCTGTGCCAGCTATGTCTATGTCATCCAGACCAGCACCATGGATGCCACTCCAAAAGAATACACCGGCACCGTCACTGTTGTACGTTAACATCCTACCCCTACTGCCCTCACTATGAAAAACATCCGCAACTTCTGTATCATCGCACACATTGACCACGGGAAAAGCACATTAGCAGACCGAATGCTCCAGTTCACCGGCACGGTGAACGACCGCGACTTCCAAGACCAAGTTTTGGACGACATGGCGCTGGAGCGCGAGCGTGGCATCACCATCAAGAGCCACGCCATCCAAATGGATTACCAATACAAAGGGGAGCACTATGTGCTGAACCTGATTGACACCCCCGGTCACGTGGACTTCTCCTACGAAGTGTCGCGTTCCATCGCAGCGTGCGAAGGCGCCCTGCTGTTGGTGGATGCCACACAGGGTGTTCAGGCCCAGACGATTTCCAACCTTTATTTAGCCATCGACAATAATTTGGAAATCATACCTGTGCTCAACAAGATGGATATGCCCGCCGCCATGCCGGCAGAGGTGAAAGACCAGATTATTGACCTGATTGGGTGTGACGAGTCGGAAATTATCGAGACCAGCGGTAAGACCGGACTGGGTGTGGAGGAACTGTTGGCCGCCATCATCGAGCGCATCCCCGCCCCAAAAGGCGACCCCGACGCTCCCCTGCAGGCCCTCATCTTCGACTCCGTATTCAACTCATACAGAGGCATCATCTCCTACTTCCGAATCTTCAACGGCACCATGCACACGGGCGACAAGCTCAAGTTCTTGTCCACCGGCAAGGAGTACGATGCCGATGAGATTGGCGTGCTACGCATGACGCAGGAACCTCGCCAGGTGATGAAGGCCGGCGATGTGGGCTACATCATTTCCGGCATCAAGACCTCGAAGGAGGTGCGTGTGGGCGACACCGTCACGCAGGTGGAACGTCCCTGTACGGAAGCGGTGGCCGGATTCCAGGAGGTGAAACCCATGCTCTTCGCCGGTGTTTACCCCACCGATGCCGACCAGTATGAGGAGCTGCGCGCCTCGTTAGAGAAACTCCAGCTCAACGACGCCTCCCTCACCTTCGTGCCCGAATCGTCGGCTGCCCTCGGCTTCGGTTTCCGCTGCGGCTTCCTCGGACTGCTGCACATGGAGATTGTGCAGGAACGCCTCGACCGCGAGTTCAACATGGACGTGATTGCCACCGTACCCAACGTCTCCTACAACCTTTACACCACCAAAGGCGAACTCATCGAAGTTCACAATCCTTCTGGCATGCCTGCCCCCACCATGATCGACCACGTGGAGGAACCCTATATCCGGGCACAGATCATCAGCAAGGATGACTTCATCGGCCCCATCATCAAGCTATGTCTTGACAAGCGTGGCACGCTGCTCAACCAAGTCTATATCGCCTCCAACCGTGTGGAGCTGACCTTCGACCTGCCGTTAGGTGAAATCGTTTTCGATTTTTACGACAAATTGAAGAGCATCTCGAAAGGGTACGCCTCTTTCGACTATCATATTTCCAGCTACAAGCCCGCACATCTGGTGAAACTGGATATTCTGCTGAACGGCGATTCGGTGGATGCCCTCTCCTCGCTGACCCATGTGGACAATGCTTATCCTTTTGGGCGAAAGATTTGCGAAAAGCTGAAGGAACTCATCCCGAGACAGCAGTTCGACATCGCCATCCAGGCGGCCATCGGCTCCAAGATCATCGCAAGAGAAACGGTGAAGCAGGTGCGCAAGGATGTGACTGCCAAGTGTTACGGCGGCGATATCACCCGTAAGCGCAAACTGTTGGAAAAACAGAAACAGGGCAAGAAGCGCATGCGCCAAATCGGCAACGTGGAAGTGCCGCAGTCGGCCTTCCTCGCCGTGCTGAAATTGGACTAAGGGAATTGAAAACTGAGATTTGAAAATTGAAAAGTAGAGATGCAATGAATTGCATCTCTTTTTTTGATCATCATCTTCCACAGACAGAACGGTAGTCGCACCATTCGCAGTGGGCTGCATCCTCTGCCTGTTCAAATTTTGCATGGCGATCCATAATACGGCGAAACAGCTTGCACAATTCTGCCTCGTACTCTTCCAGCAGCTCGGTGGTAATCGGCAGCGGCTCTTTTCCCCGTCCACTCGCTTTCGCCTGCATAGGGCCGTGCAGAATTTCACCCCCTGACATCAGCGACTGGAAACTCACCAACGCACAGGTAATATCCTCCGGTTTCACATCCCTGGTCTTCCAATACAGATAGGCGTATGTCAGCAACTGCAGCAGCTGGTGATACTCCGGATTGGAAAACAACATCTCCATCCCCGGATAGGTCAGGTCGTAGATACGCCCTGTCTTGTAGTCGAGGATGGCCGTCTTGTTCTCCCGTTTCTCCACCAAATCCGCAAAACCCTTCATCTTGAAATTCCATTCATCAACAGGAAATTCATATTCAAGCCGCAACTCGGGAGCCACCACCTTGACAGGCTGCACCGGGTCGGACAGTTCCTCCAGCCACACCTCCAGAAATCTTTTCAGCTGACGCTTCACCACCTCCACGGCGATGAACAACTTCCCGCGCGAAAGGTCCTGACCATTCACGGCATCATTTTTCCAAAAATATTCCTGTAGAAAAGCAGGCTTGTTCTGAATAAGTGACTGGTAATTTTGGATGATGGCACCACATTGTGAGGGTTCAGCCATAATATCCTTCGCCACCTGTTCCATCACCTTGTGAACGACATTGCCCACCACATTCTGCTCAATATTTTCGTCGATAGCCATCGGCACTTCCACATTAGCCAACTTTGTCAAATAAAACTGAAGCGGGCAGTTGATAAAGATGGAGAGCGTACTGACAGAAAAATCCATTTTCAGCAGTTTGTCAATGTCGGACTGCGTTTTGCTGATGGCGATATGATGGCTGTCCAAACTAAGCTTAGGCTGCACAGAAACCTGCCGCCGGTCAACGGAAATCCTATCAGTAAGATGCTGATGCTTGATCTCATATTCCAACTGTCGTACAAAACGGCTTTCCTCGTTGGCGGAAGTGGAGGTGTCGGTATTATATATTATATGTATAGAAGATGCACGTTGCAGGAGGCGGAAGAAATGATAGGCGTATGCGGTGTCCTGATGCTCATAAGTAGGAAGTCCGAAATGCTTCTTGACGACAAAAAGCAGCATCGAGTCGGTGGATTTACCAGCGGGCAGCGTGCCCTCATTCACAGAAAGCATGATGATATTGTCGAAGTCTAACATTCTGGTTTCCAGAATACCCATCACCTGAAGACCTTTGTTGGGATTGCTGACGAAAGGAAGTCCCAATGTGCCGACCTGCTCGTTGATAAAGGTGGTAAGGGTACGAAAATCAAGGGTAAAATCCTGAAATCCCTCTGCCAGTTCATCCACTTTTTGCAACTCCTGAACCAACAATCTCAGCACTTCTCTGTCAATACTTTCTTTCTCATTATCAAATTTTTGTATAATTTCTTGGAGGAAAGTGATAATGGCCGACAGGAAGTCGCGTCCCTCCTTGGCAAGATCGGGGAAGTTGAAGGGCAGCACCTCTCCGAGTTCTTCCAGCGTAAGAAAAACCTTGTTGAGTTGTACAACGCCATCGATGGCAGCTTGGGCGGGTTGCTCGGTGGGGAATACCGTGCGAGCCAATACCGGATTACCAAGCAGAGCGAGAACATCCTTATGGTAATAGCCGCTGCCGGACTGGGGTCGGCCATTTTCATCAACATGGTTGAGGCGGCGGTAGTTTTGTGCTGCGGTCATCAGGTCGTGGAAGAGGTGGAAGGCGTGGGTATGGCGGGCGGGGTAACGCATGGTGATATTGCAATTCTCCTGTCCATACGCATGGATGAACGGCATCAGCAGCGATTCGTCAGCCAACACCACGGCAGTGTGTTCGAGCTGTTCGGTTGTCATCGCGTTGAGCACCTGCACGGCGGCATACACCTGCCCCATGGCCTGTGAAGCGCCGGTAATGACCACCTTCTTGGGAATCTCGCGATAGCTGTCGCCAACTTGCTCTATTTTAGCAATCTGAGTGGCAGAAGCCACCTCCTGTACCATGCTGTGGATGCCCAGTTTGTCGTTATCGTAATAGAATTTATCAAGGTCGAAAAAGAAATCCACCTGTGTGCGTTGGCGGAATGCCCGTACCAGCTGTTGCTCGGTGGGAGCGAGGGCCAACAAGCCAGCAAAGATCACACGGCCATAAGCGAAATCCTTCAGATAATGTTCGGCATTTTCTGCTACATCTCTGTAAATCATACCATTATAACCCAACTGCTGTTCCATAAGATGATCACGGAAACGCAAATACAAATCATTGAGGTGCTGGTAGAAATCCAGATATCTGCGCTGGTTTTCCGACAGTTGTTCCTGACCAAAAAAATCCAGCTCTTTCAAATCGGCAAGGTTGGAGAAAATGAGGCGGGCGTCGCCGCTATACTGGTCAATTTCGTCAATATCCTTCAGAAAAGTGCGCGACCAGTTCATGAAAGTGAGGAACGAATCATCGTTGCGGAAATCGCATTGCTGATACACGCGGAAAAGCTCTATAAGTTGGCGGGAGGTATCGGCCAAGGTAAGGGGCGAAAGGCTCTGCACCAGTTCGTCCATGGTGACGATGGTGGGAGCGAAGACGGGATGCTGGATGCGGTTCACCATCTCCAGCAGGAGGTGCTGCCGTGCCCGCTGGTTAGGCAATACCACCATAATTTTCTGATTATCAGAAATATTATCTATTATTTTTTGAGATAAATATGCGATAAAACTCATACGAAGATTCAATTCAGTCAGCAAAGATACGACTAATTTTTCATTTCAAAAAATTAAGCCTAAAATTTAATTCACAATACACAGATAACAACCCATATTCAGCGAGTTTTTTGTAATTTTGCATTCCCGAGCCAAATGATAAAACCTTACCTTAAAATATTTATTATCAATAATTTATATAAACAATAATGAGCAGTATTGCAGAAGCCGAAAACGAAATCATCGAAGAGTTCGAGTTGTTCGATGACTGGATGGACAAATACAATTATATTATAGAACTGGGGAAAAGTCTGCCCCTCATCGATCCGCAATACAAAGACGACGCGCACCTGATTCCCGGCTGCCAGTCGCAGGTGTGGCTCCATGCGGAGATGAGTGATGGAAAACTGATGTTCCGCGCCGACAGCGATGCCATCATCACGAAGGGCATCATCAACCTGCTCATCCGGGTGCTGTCGGGACACACTCCACAGGAGATTCTGGACTGCGATCTCGCCTATATCGACAAAATCGGCATCAAAGAGCACCTCTCCCCCACCCGCTCCAACGGTCTTGTGTCGATGATTCAGCAGATCAGAGGGTATGCGAAGGGGAATTTGTAGATTGGAGAGATTTGAGAGATTTGAAAGATTTAAGAGATTTGAGAGAGTAGCATGATTGCGATTAACAACCTTTCGGTAAATTTCACGGGCGACTATTTATTTAAGAATGTGTCGTTTGTGGTGGGCGACCACGACCGTATCGGGCTGGTGGGAAAGAACGGTGCCGGCAAATCAACTTTGCTGAAGATTTTGCACCGCATACAAGCGCCCGAGTCGGGTGAAATTACCGTAACGGCAGGCCACCGCACCGGCTACCTTCCACAGGAACTACATGGTCAATACAACACCACCATCTGGGACGAGACACTGACCGCCTTTGTGGAACAGCGCGAACTGGAGAACCGCATCCAGCGCATCACCCAAGAGCTTTCCGAACGAACAGACTATGAATCTGAACGATACACCCATCTCGCCCAACAGTTATCCGATCTCAACGACCGGTTTCACCAGATTGGCGGCACCACCATGGAAGGAGATGCCGAAAAGGTACTTGTAGGACTGGGATTTCGCAAGACGGATTTCTCCCGCCCGATGAAAGAGTTCAGCAACGGCTGGCAGATGCGTGTCTCGTTGGCCAAGATCCTGTTGCAGCAGCCCGAAATCATCCTGCTTGACGAGCCCACCAACCACCTTGACATCGAATCCATACAATGGCTGGAGGATTATCTGGCCAACTACAGCGGCGCGCTCATCCTCGTGTCGCACGACCGCGCTTTTCTTGACCGCGTCACCAACCGCACCATCGAAATCACTTTCGGCAACATTCAGGACTACAAGTGCAGCTACTCGGAGTATGTGCATCAGCGTTTGGAACGTATTGAAGCACAGCAAAATGCTTACGAAAACCAACAGAAAGAGATTGCCCAGATTGAGAAGTTCATTGAGCGATTCCGCTACAAGGCCACCAAAGCCAAGCAGGTGCAGAGCCGCATCAAGTTGTTGGACAAGATGGAGAAAATAGAGGTGGAAGACATCGACAACTCGCACATCTCGTTTCGCTTTCCGCCCGCGCCGCACTCCGGCCGCGTGACCGTGGAAACCGAGCATCTCACCCTCGGCTACGGCGAATTGGAAGTACTGAAAGACATTGACTTTCATCTGGAACGAGGTGAAAAGATCGCCTTTGTGGGTCGCAATGGCGAGGGCAAATCCACCATGGTGAAGGCCATCGTGGGTGAGTTAGCGCCGCAGAAAGGAACCGTCAAGTTAGGGCATCAGGTGGTAATCGGCTACTATGCCCAGAACCAGGCACTGATGCTCAATCCCAACAAGACCGTCTTCGAAACCATCGATGAGGTGGCGGTGGGCGACATCCGTCCCAAAATCCGTACCATTTTGGGCAGTTTCCTCTTCAGCACCGAAGATACCGAGAAGCGCGTGTCGGTACTGTCGGGCGGCGAAAAGTCACGACTGGCGTTGGCCAAGCTGCTCCTCTCCCCCTTCAACCTGCTCATCCTCGACGAGCCCACCAACCACTTGGACATGCAGTCGAAAGATGTGCTCAAGAACGCTCTGCTGCAGTACGAGGGCAGTATGATTCTCGTGTCGCACGACCGTGACTTCCTACAAGGCCTCAGCAGCAAGGTGGTGGAATTCCGCGACCATGGCATCAAGACCTATCTCGGCGATGTGTACGACTTTTTGGAGAAGAAAAAAATCGACTCCTTCCAAGCGCTTCAGATGGGCGGGGGCACAGCAGCACCAGGCGAAAAACCCAAGGTCAGCGGCAACAAGGAACAGTACGAACAGAAAAAGGCGCAGGATGCTGCTGAGCGCAAACGCAACAACCAAGTCAAGAAGTTAGAAGCCGAGTTGGAGACCTTGAACCAGAAAAAGGCGGAGATTGAGGCGCAGTTAGCGCAGCCGGAGCTCTATGCCGAGCAGATTGCGACGGGCGAACTGTACCAGAAGTATCAGGAAATACAGAAACAGATTGAGGACACTGAATGGAAGTGGCTGGAGGTGGCGGAGAGTTAAGATTTGAAGATTTGAAAGATTTGAGAATTGAATTTGTTTCAGCTATCATAAAAAAATAGTATCTTTGCAGCCGCTAATGAAGAATAAATTTTTAATCATTAAACTATAAAACAAAATTGCTATGAGTAAGATTATTGGAGTTTTCGCTCGTCAGATTTTGGATTCCAGAGGGAATCCCACTGTTGAAGTAGATGTTTACACCGCTGCTGGTGTCATGGGGCGTGCCGCTGTGCCGTCAGGTGCATCCACTGGTGTTCACGAAGCTGTGGAGCTTCGCGATGGGGATAAAGATGTATATCTTGGAAAAGGCGTGCTGAAAGCTGTCAACAACGTCAACAAGCGCATTGCTGAGGCCATCAACGGCATGGAGGTTTCCGAGCAGGAGGCCATCGACGCTGCCATGATCGCCCTTGATGCCACCCCGAACAAGGGTGAGCTGGGCGCCAACGCCATTCTCGGTGTGTCGTTAGCCTGCGCCAAGGCCGCTGCACAGGAGACCGGCCAGCCGCTCTACCGCTATATCGGAGGCTGCCATGCCCACATCCTCCCCGTCCCGATGATGAACATCCTCAATGGTGGTTCTCACGCCGACAACAACATTGACTTCCAGGAGTTCATGATCATGCCAGTAAGTGCTCCCACCTTTGCTGAGACGCTCCGCATGGGTGCTGAGGTATTCCATAACCTGAAGAAAGTGTTGAAAGAGAAGAACTACTCCACCAACGTAGGCGACGAGGGCGGTTTCGCTCCGAATCTTGGTTCCAACGAGGAGGCCATCGAGGTGGTGCTGGAAGCTATCCGCAGAGCCGGTTACGAACCTGGCAAGGACGTGTTCATCGCCCTCGACGCTGCCGCTTCCGAATATTACGACAAAGAGCGCAAGGTTTACAAGCTGAAGTGGTCCACTGGCAAAGAGTACACTCCCGCCGAGATGGCCGACTATTGGGCTGAATGGTGCCAGAAGTACCCGATCCTCTCCATCGAGGACGGCATGGACGAAGACGACTGGGAAGGCTGGAAGCTGCTCACCGACAAGATTGGTGACCGCGTACAGCTCGTCGGCGACGACCTGTTTGTGACCAACGTGGAGCGCTTGAACATGGGCCTTGAGAAGAAGGTGGCCAACTCCATCCTCGTGAAGGTGAACCAGATCGGTTCGCTCACCGAGACCATCGCCGCTGTCAACCTCGCCCACCGCAACCGTTACACTGCCATCATTTCCCACCGTTCCGGTGAGACCGAAGACACCACCATTGCCGACCTCGTGGTGGCCTTGGGGACTGGCATGATCAAGACGGGTTCGGCCAGCCGTACCGACCGTATCTGCAAGTACAACCAGTTGCTCCGTATCGAAGAGGAGCTGGGCGACATGGCCATCTTCGCCGGTCCGGAAGTTTTGAAACGCTGGGGCAGATAACACACCTATGAACAAGAACATCTCCGTACTTCTGATACTGACGGGCGGCACCATCAGCATGGGCGAGGATCCCAAGACGGGTTCTCTCGCCCCACTAGGAAAGGAGCAGATGCTCAGCTACCTGCCCGAGTTGGATCAGCTTCCCGTCAGGATTTCCACCACCTCGTTCGACCCGATGATCGACTCGTCGGACGTAGATCCCGCCTTCTGGGTAAAAATCGTGGAGACCATCCGCGACCATTACAATGAGTACGACGGTTTTGTGGTGCTGCACGGTACTGATACGATGGCGTATTCAGCCTCGGCAGTGAGTTTCATGCTGAACAACTTGTCGAAGCCTGTCATCTTCACAGGCTCACAGTTACCACTGGGCATGCTTCGCAGCGATGCCAAGGAGAATGTAATGAGCGCCATCGAGATTGCGGCTGCCCACGATGCCAATGGGCACGCGCTCGTGCCGGAAGTGGCCATCTTCTTCGAGACCTTCCTGATGCGCGGCAACCGCACCACCAAGAAGAGCACCGACAACTTCAATGCCTTCCGCTCCTACAACTATCCGATTTTGGCCAAGGCCGATGTACACATCAAGTACCGTCCGGAGTACACCTACCCAGTAGATGATACGAAGCCACTGGAAATCAATACAAAATTCGATAACAACATCGCAGTGCTCACCATCTTCCCCGGACTGCGCGAAGAGGTGATGCGGGCCACATTGGAGGTACCGGGTCTGCGTGCAGTGGTGCTGAAGAGCTACGGATCGGGCAATGCTCCCCGTACCGAATGGTTCTACCGGCTGCTGCAGGCCGCCACCGACCGCGGCATCGTCATCGTCAACATCTCGCAGTGCCTTACCGGCTCCGTGGAGATGGGACGGTACGAGACCAGCCTCAATCTGCAAAAAGCCGGTGTGGTAAGCGGTCACGACATGACCCTCGAAGCCGCCGTCACCAAGCTGATGCACCTGTTGGGCAATTTTGACAACCGCGATGACGTTGTGCGACATCTGCAAAAATCGATACGCGGAGAAATGACCGTCTAACCCAATCACAAAGGCCTTCATCCAATAGAATGAAGGCCTTATTTTTTACAACCTCTTTATTTTACCATTTATTCACCGAAATCTTACGGCTTTCAATGGCTTCTGTAGTGACCACCCGCACGACATATACGCCTGTTGCAACCGGCAATGGGAGCTGTAATGTAGTACCGGCAGCGCCATGGCGCACCACGCAACGTCCGGCAAGGTCAAAGACCTCAACCGATACGATCTGTCCGTGGCCGTTGCTCTCCACCTGAAGGGCTCCATTCACCACATGGATATCCATCGGCGAAGTCTCCACCTCATCAATGCCCACAGTCTCAAAATAGGCCACAATGGTATGGTCAGCATCCACAAAGGAGAAAGTATAGCTATCAGCATCGCCCACATCTTCACCATCTACCTCCACACGAACAATGCGATAGTTGGGGAACGGAGAAATATTATAGGTGACACTTTCGCCATAGTTGTAGTATTGCGTGCCGTATGGTGTGATCTGTCCTGCATTGATGGGATCCACTGAAGCGGTAATCACATACTGATTGAGAGCAAATATCACTTCCAAGGTGTGGTTTTCGGAAACAGAGAGGATGGTGTAACTATTGTCGTCAGGCGTACCCAAACTTTCTCCATCCAGAATAATTTCCTCTACATGCCAGCCCGTTTCAGGAACAAATGTCACGGTGACATCCTCCTCACAAGAAGCCCACAAAGTGTCAGATGGCAATACCATGCCATTGCCTTGCGAAGAGATTGCAATATAGAATCTATCCGCATACAGGTAGGCTTCTATCTCATAATTCATATCCAAGGCAGCAATTGTATATAAATCTGTCGGTTCCACCCAATCTCCATTTACCTTCAGAGAATCAATATGATAGCAGTCGAAGAGTGGCACTTCAACCTCCACCATATCGCCACAATACCACCAGCTGGTGTCTGACAGCACCATCTCATCATCCAAATAAACTCTGAAACCCACCGTGTACTCAATAGGACTGAAGGTCACTTCTATCGTATGATTTTCGGTTACATTGGTGAAAGTGTAATTGGCATCATCGCCTACAAATACACTATCAATGAAGACAGCATCAATCTGATAGCAATCGTCGGGCGTGATGGTGTAGCTCTGGCTGTCGCCACACAGCACCTCAATAGTACCCGCCGGCGTGATAGTGCCACCCTCGCCTGCCGTGGCCGTGATGGTATAGCTGTCGCGCACGAAGTTCGCCGTCAGGGTATGGTCGGCGGTGATGTTGTTGAAGATGTATTCGGAAATGTTGCCGCTATACACGCCGTCCACAAATACCGAATCAATGTGATAGCAGTCGTCCGGCGCGATGATCACCGTCAGGCTCTCCCCGTACTCCACGTTGGTAGTGCCCGCAGGGGTGACACTGCCGCCCTCGCCGGCCGTCGTGGTGACGGTGTAGCTGTAATGGGCAAAGGTGGCCGCAATGGTGTGGTCG
>JBGUYY010000083.1:0-2210 GCA_045222555.1 Bacteroidales bacterium
TTTACCCGTCGCACTGCTGTTTGTGTCGTGCAATGACTACGACTATGACGTTGTAGAGGACGAGATGTTCGTAATCACCGAGGAGACCTCGGGGCCTGGTACCGGCTATACATGGTGCTGGGACAAAAAGGACGACATTGTAGACACCCTGAAAAGGGCGTTTATACCATACAATGCAGAGCGCATTGGCGGCCCAGGAATAGAGCGATGGGTGTTTGTCGGCAAGCACAAAGGAACGACAAACATAAAAATGGAGCACAAGCAACCCTGGAGATCAATAGTAGATGAAACCAGAACGTATAGCGTGCGGGTAAAATAGTTCCCACACTACCGACTTTTTTAAGCCCCCGGAACTTGCTGTTTCGGGGGCTTTTTTGTCCTATTTCAATTAACATAAAAACCGTTAAATAACACTGACTTTTCAGTCAAAAATTCCGTATTGGAAATCAGTAAGTTACAGCGATATTTTTATACACAACACTCTGTATCAGTGTATAGTAGCCCAAAAACAAACCAATAACCCCTTGAAACACAGTATCATCTCCTTATCAACTCTTACTCATCTCCATACCATCGCCTTATCATCACTTACCGAAGTAAGAGATGTTAAATTTAACATTTGGTCTTGGTATAGTTTTCGCATGTTTTTAGTGTCGCCTCACCCTCATGTTTGACCCTATCTTTTTTAACGGCGAATTTTTCGAATTTGACGAATTACATGGGTTATGAATTACTTGCAAATTACTCGAATCTTGAGTAGACTCGCCGCACCGCCGGCTAAAAACAAGTTGTCTTTATTGTCTGTGTTGTCTTTAAGAAAAAGAACAAAAAGTTTCACATGATGTAATATTTATTCATTTGTTGCGTTTAGGGTCGAAGAAACAACAATTAACAGCATACAACAATGAAAAAAGGAGCAATCGCAATTATCGCCATCGTGGCCGTGGTGGCCATCGTGGTGATGTGGGGCATCGGCGTGAACAACAAGCTTGTCACCGCCGACGAGAACGTGCAGAAGGCCTGGAGCCAGGTGGAGAACGTATATAAACGCCGCATGGACCTGATACCGCAGCTGGTGGCCACGGTGCAGGGCGCCGCGGACTACGAGAAGAGCGTGCTGACCGAGGTCACCAACGCCCGCGCCGGCGTGGAGCAGACCAAGGTGGACCCCTCGCAGCTGAGCGAAGAGCAGATAGCAGCCTACCAGAAGGCCCAGGACAACCTGAGCAAGGCCGTGGCCAACACCATCAAGGTCACCGTGGAGCGCTACCCCGAGCTGACAGCCACCCAGGGCTTCCGCGACCTGCAGACGCAGCTCGAGGGTACCGAGAACCGCATCACCGTGGAGCGCGGCAAGTTCAACGAGGCCGTGCAAGGCTACAACACCATGGTGCGCCGCTTCCCGGCCAGCATCATCGCCGGCATAGCAGGCTTCCAGAAGAAAGGCTACTTCACTGCCCCCGAGGAGGCCGCCGAGCCTGTGAAGGTGGAGTTCAACTTCTAAGGTGAGAGGTGAAAGGTGAAAGGTGAAAGGTGAAAGGTGAAAAGTGAAAGGTGAAATGACATCTATTAAAAGGAATCCCCTACGGGGAATATGCCGTAGGCATTTTCTCTCAATAGCTACTAAGGGTAATCCCCTATGGGGAATACTCCGTAGGAGTTTTCTTTTAATTGTTCTCACCTTTCACCTTTCACCTCTCACCTTATACGCCCAGTGGCTGCCCGAGCGCAGCAACAGGTTGGTGAACGACTACTCGGGCATGCTCACCGCCGAGCAGCGCGAGGCACTGGAGCAACGCCTGGTGGCCTTCGACGACACGACGTCGAACCAGATACTGGTGGTCATCACCCCCACCCTCGAGGGCGACGACGAGAACGCCGCGGCCCAGCGCATAGGACAGGCGTGGGGCGTGGGACAGGCCGAGTTCCGCAACGGCGTAGTGATACTCATCAAGAGCAAGACAGAAGAGGAGAACTGGGGTGCCGTGGCCATCAGCACGGGCTACGGCGTGGAAGGTGCGCTGCCCGACGTGTTCTGCAAGCATATCATCGACGAGCGCATGCTCGAACCCCTCGGCGAGGGGCGCTACTACGACGCCATAGCGGCGGCCCTCGACATCATAGAGCCCGTGCTGGCGGGCGAATACAGCTACGCGCAGTACCGCAAAGACGAACGGCGCGAGGGTTTCATAGCCCTCGGCGTCTTCGTG
>JBGUYY010000084.1:0-5038 GCA_045222555.1 Bacteroidales bacterium
ATTATTAAGAAACTTGATGAAATCGATCAGAAGTATCAGGATTCTTCTAAATCCTCAGAAAAAGCTCTGAAGGATCTGGGTGAACAGCAGCTTAAGTTTGCTAAGGAATTAGAAAAGCTCTCTGCAGAATGCTTAGCTATGCAGAAGAAGAATGAAGAATATCCTTCAGGCTCTTCTCATGATCTTTCTATCGGTGAACAGTTCGTTAAGACTGCCAACTTCTCAAAGTTTGCTGCTGATGTGAAATCTGGAATGCACGTTAGAGAAACTTTTAAGACAAAATCAGCTACCGTTTCTACTACTACTACAGGCATTACTGATAATTTCCTTGGTGGTGTTCAGGATATGGGCGGTATTATCGGCATACCAAATAGAAAGCTTGTAATTGAATCTCTTATCCCTCATATTCCTGTAACTGCAGGCTCCATGAGTATGGTAAAAGAAACTTCTTTTACAAATAATGCTGCTGTTGTTGCTGAAGCTGGAAATAAGCCGGAATCTACTTTTACATTTGAAAAGTATAATGTGAATATTGAAACTGTTGCACACTGGACTAAGATTTCTGAACAGCTTGCTGCAGATGCTCCGGCAGTTCAGGCTTTCATTAATACTCGCATGCAGTATGGCCTGCAGAATAAGATCGATCAGCAGTTAGTTACTGGTTCAGGCACTTCTGGTGAACTTGCAGGCTTCCTGAAATCAGGTAATTATCATGATTATTCATCTGCAATTACTATTGATACAGGTGATACTCTTATTGATTTCGCTGCTAAGATTCAGGCTGCCATTGAGAGTAACAACTATGCTCCTCAGTATCTGCTTCTTAATCCAATGGATTGGACTAAGCTCACTCTTCTGAAAGATACTCAGAAGCGTTATCTTTTAGGTGGTCCTGGCTCAGCTTCTCAGAAAACTCTGTGGGGTATTCCGGTAATTACTACTTCTTCAATTCCAACTACTAATACTTCAACTACTCCGGCTACTCCGGCTAAGTATTTGATGGCTGATTTCTCTCTGGGTGCAGCTATCTTAGATAGACAGGAATTAGTAGTAGATATTGATAGAACTCAGGATGATTTCATCAAGAACTTACTGACTATTCGTGTAGAAAGACGTTTAGCACTTGCAATTCTTGATGCCGGTGCTATCGGTGGTGGTTCATGGGATCTTGGCTAATAGTCGTTAGATAAACATTAAATAAGGGCTGGCATGGATGCCGGCCCTTTAAGGAATAAGAAAATGATAATAAGTTTGAATCTCATAAGAGAACATACACATTTTACAGAAGATGATCTTTCTGATGAACTGCTTACTCAGTACTATAATGCTGCTGTGGGTGGGGTTCAAACTTATTGCCATAGAATTTTAGTTTCTGATACTGATCCTGATGCTATTGCAACTTCAGAAGAAGCAGTTCCAGCTGAAATCAAACAGTATCTTCTAGTTGTGATAACAGATTTCTGTGAAAAAAGAGAAAGAATCTCTGATAAAACTCTTTCAACTTATCATAATCATTTACTCGATAATTACATTTTATATTAGGGGTGGTGATTATGCTTATATCTGCCGGAAGCTTGAATAAAAAGATAACTGTATATAAAAGAGTAGTAACTACTCTGAAAGGAAAGAGTTCTGTTTCATATACAAAGTATAAAGATCTCTGGTGTGACTGGAGACAAATTAACAGCAGAGAGTTAATGAGAAATCAGATAGAAGTATCTCTTTCAATTTATACTCTTAGAATCAGACTTGATAAAACTATCTCTACTGCAGATCAGGTAAGAACTACTGATAGAGCATACAATATAACTTCAGTAGTTCATAATGAAATAGATCAGAGTACTATTCTCACAGTAGAAGCCGGAACTACAGTAAATGAATGATGATTTAGATGCTCAATTTGATAGAAAAGTAAGAGAGTTATTAAAACAGGTCGATGATTCTCAAAAGAAGAACATCTGGAAGAAAACGCTCAGGCAGTCTGCAAATGTGCTGAAGAATGATATAAAGGCTGAATACAGAAAACAGTTACACAAAGGAAAATATAAAACCAGATACAAAACAGGTAGAACTGTAGAAAATGTAGCTGTGAAGGATTTATCTAAGAAAAGATATCCTTTAAGAAAATTTGAATTACAGTTTCTTGTTGGTGTAATTGATGCCGGTGAAGATTCTACATATCAGGGATTCGGAAGATCTTATACTTCATACTGGATAGAAAACGGAACTAGAGATCATTACAATTATTCCGGAGCATCTTCAAGAAGAAAATTAAAATCAATGTATGATTCAGGTCATAACATGATAAGAGGTATAGAAGAAACTAATTTACAATCAAATGCTTTAGAAAAAAGAGCTGAAAGTTTCTTAAAGGAATACCAGGATAAATTGTTAAACAATTTGTGGAAAGCTGTAAAAAAGAGTAAGAAATCATGAGAGACAAAAGTTTACAGTATTTTTTTGATAGCCTAGTAGATGTAATGATAGATACTCTTCCGGAATTTCTAAATGAAGAAAATACTAGACTTAATCTAGTTCCGGATGCAGCTCTTAATCTGATAGAAACAAATAACTACTACTGTGTTATTACATTAGCTTCTGAAACAGAATATACAGAATGTATCGATAGCACAGTACCGGCAGTGAGAAAAGAATTTACAATATATATAGGCTCTCATAATAATGAAGATCTCATAACTATGCGAGATGAAATAATGAATCTTGAAACTGATTCAGGAATGTATAAAATTAAAGATGTGGCTCAGGATTATTTTGAGAATCTTGAAATAAAATTAGGCTCTAATCCTTTCATTATCTATGATAGTGGTCTTTGTGAATTGGTGCTTAATATTTCTGTGGTGAATTAACTGATGGGGGAATTATGGCTGATTTAGACGTGAATTTAGAGCCGGAAAGATATGAGTACACTCCGACTGATGCTATTGTTGGTGGTGAAACTCAGGTGCAGTATTCAACTGATGGAACAACTTGGAAGCCGTTAAGAGGTGTTACCGGTTACGGAGATACAGGTGAAACTGCTTCTTTTATCGATCAGACAACTGTAGAAGATTCTGAAGCAAGATATGTTGCTGGTAAATCTGAAGCTCCTGATAGAACTATCTCAGGTTATCTCTATCCGGATGATACAGATCAAGCTGCTTTCTTAGAACTCGCTGAAAGTAAAGCTAATGTTCTTATGTCTATCTTCTGGAAGTCCGGTAATGCAGTAACCTTTGTGATCGCTTTAGGTGGTAGAATTGATCCTGAAGCTAATTCAGATAGTCTGTTATCATGGCAGGTTACCGGTAAGCAGTCCGGCAAGGCTAAGAGATGGAGCGGATTAACAGTTACTTCAGATGTAACTCCAAATCCAAATCCAAATCCAAATCCTGATCCTAATCATCAATAAAACATATCAGGAAAAAAAGTGATGTGTTAAGGTGTGTGCATGTTAAAGGCTGAATTATCAGCCTTTTTTTAAAAAACTCAGAAAACAGGTGAAAAATAATGGAATTAGATAAATATATTTCAGAAATTTCAGTAACAGAAACAACTGATATTCCTCTTGGGGTGAAAAATGCAGCTGGAGAAGATGTTTTTGTTAAATTGCTTAAATCTCAGAAATGGGGTGATTTCATTAAATTTATAACAGAATTTACTGCTCTGGAAGGAAAAACAGATCCTGAATCACTGCAGAAGAGTAAAGATCTTACTATGCAGATGATCTGTAAAATGGTAGTAAATGATGAAGGTAATAATTATTTAACTCTGGAATTGTTAAACAGAATGCCAGCAACATTAGTTGCAAGGATAGAAGCAGCTGTATCTAACTACATCTTAGAAGTTGGAAAAAATAAAAATGTTGAAGAATTAAAAAAAAATTAGCATCTGATAATAATTTAATTTTTTCCTTAGAGCTTGCAAGAGAACTGAAATTACCTCTTTCAGAAGTGTTTGAAATGTCTGTTAGAGAAATTCAGCTCTGGCAGGCTTTCTTTTTATATAAGAATGACAAAACAGGGGCCTCAGAGCAAAAATCAGTTAAAAATAAAGGGAAAAAATATCAAAGAGTAGTTAATATTAATGATGAAAGATCTGTAAAAGCTCTAATGAGTAGAAACTTCAAGAAGGATAAATAAAAATGGCCGGTAAAAATCTATCTGCTTTTCTTACTGTAGATTTAGCGATGAATACAGCTAAGTTTCAGAAGTCTATTAAAGGAGCTTCCGGAACAACTAAAACATTACTAACTGCTTTAAATAAGATTACGGTAGCTTCTAAAAAAACAGCTTCAGCTCTTTTGAGTGTGGGAAAAACTTTAGCTGGAATCGGAGCCGGTGCTGCTTTAGGTGGTTTGTATGCTCTCTATAATGGAGCTTCTGATAATGTAAAAGCTTTTGAGGACCTCAGAGCAAAATTATCCGGAGTAACTGGAGATCTGCAATCTGCAGAAAAGGTTTTTTGGGAACTTAATGCACTTGAAGATCAAACTACAAAATCTACAACTGAGCTTTCAGAAGCCCTTCTTTATTTAAATAAATTCGGTATAGGTGTAACTTCAGAAGATATGAAAAATCTTTCTGCCGTTTCTATCGGTTTAAATAAAGATCTTGCATCTGTAACTTCTGCTATTGGTAAAGCTGCTCAAGGCCGTTATCAGGGTATAAAAGAATTAGGAATTGCTGTAGAAGATGCCGGAAATACATTAAAGTTATCATTCAAGGGTGTAACTACAGAAGTAGAAAAAGATACAGATGCTATTAAGAATTATTTATCTAATCTTGGAAAAACACAATTTTCAGAAGTATTAGAAGCTAAACTGCAAACTACAGATGCAGCCCTGAATAGATTTAAAAATGCCTGGGGAACTCTGCAAACTGAAATCTTTAGAAGTGATGGGGTTATAGGGCAGATATTCACCAATATCTACAATCAAGGCACTGATATGGTGAATGGCCTTATAACTGTTTTCAAGTTGGAATCCGTTCAGCAGGTAATTAAAGGAGCTGTAGAACATATCTTTAACTTCTTTAAGATT
>JBGUYY010000085.1:0-6697 GCA_045222555.1 Bacteroidales bacterium
TTATAACCCGCTTTTTGTATTTTTGCAGTCTCCAAAGTGGTATACTTTTGGATTATAATTTGGTATCTTTATGCGTTACTATTTACACAATACAAAATGTTCAATGGTTTCAAACAAAATGTTCAATTTTAGGGTGAAAAATCACAAATAATTATTTGATTTTAAACATATTAACAACAAATTATTTTTCATTCCAGCAGCCAGTCTATCACATTGATCTTTTGGATGCCGTCAATGATGCTGTTGTCGAAATCCGTAGTAAGCAGGTATTTCGGATGGGAGTCGTGGATGTTCGTTAATGACGAAAGTTCCCTTTTTAGCGTTTTTTCGTCACTAACGGTATAGGCAACCTGGTAATACTCCTTCCTCCCGTCGTACTTCTGAACCACAAAATCCACCTCGCCGTTCTCGGTCCGTCCTGCGAAAACCTCACCGCCACGAGACAGGAGCTCGAAGTAAACCACATTCTCAAGCTTATGGCCCAGATCCGCATCATAGGCATTGGTCTGCAGGATGCTTTTAAGCCCCAAGTCGACCACATAATATTTGTAGTTGCTCTGCAAGAGACGCTTGCCTTTTATATTGTATAGCCTCACCGGGTATATCAGGTACGACTCCGTGAAGTATTGCAGATATTTCAGCACCGTATTGTGTGACAGCTTTTCCGTTGTGGTCCTGCGGAGCTCTTCGGCGATGTTGTTGGGGGAAACCACACTTCCCACACTGTCAAAAATGAACCCCAGCACCTCCTTCAGAGTGTCAAACTTCCTCAGATGGTTGCGCTTTACAATATCTTTCACAACAACCGTCTCGTAAAGAGAGCGCAGGTAGTCGTTTGCCATTTCAGGTGCAGTCTTTGACAGGTTCACCGCTTCAGGGAAAGAGGAGGAATTCATATACTGCCTGAACAGGCGGTCTGCATTACTCCTTTCTGGGAAGGAATGCACATATTCAGAGAAAGAGAAAGGACGCAGGTTGACAGCCACATACCGTCCCGAAAGCAGTGTGCCCAACTCACTGGAAAGCAGGTACGCATTCGAGCCGGTGATATACAAGTCCACATTCGGCTTCACAAACAGCGCATCAACAAGGCGCTCAAACTGCGGAACCATCTGCACTTCATCCAAAAAGACATAATTCATCCTATCATCAGGGAGGGCTTGAACTATATAATCATATATTCCATCCCATGATGTGGGTCTTTGGGCATTGCGTTCCTCAAAATTAAGCGACACGATGTTCTTTTCCTCCACCCCACTGTCTCTCAGCCAGTCCTGGAACATTTTCATGAGCGTCGACTTCCCGCAACGTCGAATGCCCGTCACGACCTTGATGACATGCTGGTCACGCAGGGCGATAAGTTTTGACAAGTATTTTTCCCTTTCAACCATACGGATATTTTTGTCGGCAAAAATACAAAAAATACTGACGAAAATGACCAAAAACACAAAATTTCGTCAGTACAGATGTCTATTCCTCTTCATTTTTACAAAAAACCGCCCATTATTCCTCTTCGTTTTTACAAAATACACATCCTTCCGCTTTACGCCATATCCAACCTCTGTCAGATATAACCGTAATTACGCCTCCTTGTCCGGTTCCAGCAGGAGCGAGTTGTAGCGGAACCTGTCCTCGGTGGAGTACATTCCTGTATATCCTGCCGTGATGCTTTCTGTGCTATGCCCCATCGCCTGGCTTATGTAGCTCTCGGGAACTTTCTTGTGGGCAAGGTTGGTGTTGAACGAGTGTCGCGCCCATGTCATCGAGACGGGGGCATTAATGCCTTGTGCGACACATACCTTTTGCAACCGGTCCTTTATGTTGGAGTTGTACTGGGACACCAGTTTCTTCATTTTTTCAGGGCCGGTGACCCCGTTCAATATTTGAGGGAACACATGTGCACCCTTACGGGGCACCGAACCATACCTGTCAACAATTTCACGCAGCGCATCGATTATGGGAATGTATATCTTAATCTCATCCTTGGAGGTACGCTCCGTTTTCTTTCTCACAAAATCAAACTCCTTACCCCGTGTCTTAAAGTAATGGTTGCTGTATTTCAGATCGGCCATATCCGCAAGATTCAGGCCATTTCCGAGATACGCGAAAAGCCAGAGATTCAGCGCTTCACACACAACTACACCATAAGGAGTCTCCCTGTGTTCTGGAATATCGTACTCCTTCAGTTTCAGTATCTCCTCGACCGTCAAGAAAAAGTCCTTCCTCTTTGCGGCCTTTGGAATCTTCACATAATTCTGCTTCTTCCCGAACGGATACTGGGAATGTTTGATGAACCCCTCCTCCAAGGCGATGTTGCAGTGGATCCTGAGCGTCCTCAGATAGATATTCACAGTTGTGCTTGTCAGACCATCTCTCTCCATCCTCTCCTTGAAGTCGATGGCGAGTTGCGGAGTTATCTTCTCAAACTGATATCCCTCTCCATAATACGATGAGAACTTCTTGTAAACGTACAGATAACTCTCCGCCGTGCCGATTCGGTTCTCCTGCCTGAGCCTTTTGATGTTATTAAGGAAGAGCGACGAGAACGTTCCCTCGTAGTTGCTGTTAATCGCATTCTTGAACAATTCAAGAGTGAAGTCATCATTGTCAAGCATGTCTTTCACCTTCTTCACAACCGTGTCAAACTTGACGCACTCCTTTTTCTTCACCTCAAAATAAGTCCCTTTGATGGATGATTTGAGAATCTTGTCATACTCGGACTCGGTCACGTTGGTGCCAGTACGGTAGTAATACTTCCGCGACTTGTAGGCGACGATGACCACCATAGGGAACTTTTGCGAGGTGGCGACCATATCATCGGACGATTTGCCACGCCTGTCGATAGTCAGTGTCATATACACGTTTCTGTCAACCTCACTTCTGATTGGTGTGATTTTCTGATTTCTTGCCATAGTGCGCTTTTGAACATCATTGCGCTTTTGGTGCGCTTTTAATTTCAATAATGCGGCAAAATTACAAAAAATAAAAACACATAAAACAATACAATAAAATATTGTGTACTTGCGTTTTATATTCATCTATTACAACAAGTTGCGAATGAACAAAACGCCTAAAAAACGTTTCTGCTTTACTGGCAGTCAAGAGGTCGTGAGTTCGATTCTCATACGCTCCACTCTCTAAATCAAGCACTTGCAAGGAAACTTGTGAGTGCTTTTTCTTTGTTGTGCAATTATAGATTATACAAAATAAATCTGTATTTCCTTCGTTAACACATTGTCATCAAACATCCAAAATGAAGCACCTCCACATACTGCTGACTACCGCCTTCCTGCTATGTGTCATCGTCCTCCTGCTCCCCTCCTGCCATAGAATCGAGTCGGACAAGGACTCCAAAGTGAACTTCTCCACCGACTTGGTGCAGTTCGACACGGTTTTCACCACGGTGGGATCCGCCACACAGAACTTCCGCGTGTACAACCCTTACAACTACGACATCAAGGTGGACGTATACCTCGCGGGCGGCGACCACTCCCCCTTCAGCATCAACGTTGACGGCGTGGCAGGCACCTCTTTCCGCAATGTGGAAATCCCCGCCAAAGACAGCATCTTCGTGCATGTGAAGGTCAATGTCAACCCCAACGACCAAACCCTGCCATTCCTTGTTACCGATTCAGTGGTGTTCCTCCATGGCAACACGATGCAGGATGTGGATCTGATGGCCTACGGTCAAAACGCCCACTTCATCGTGGCCGACCAAGGCACCAGCCTGAAATACAAGATCATCGCCCACGAACACGAAACCGTACACTGGACCAACGACTTGCCGTATGTCATTTACGGCGGCTACGCGGCAGTGGACTCGCTCGGCACCCTCATCATCGACCCTGGCACCACGGTCTATTTCCATACTGGCGCCGGATTATGGATTTACCGCTACGGCAACATACAAGCCGTGGGCACACAGGATGAGCCCATCACCTTCCGCGGTGACAAACTGAACAGCTGGTTCGACACCGACTACGCTCAATGGGACCGCATCTGGATCAACGAAAGTAATATTGACAATCACTTTGAAAATGTGGAGATTACCAACGCTTTCATCGGACTGCAGGTAGAGGCTCTGAGCGAATATTTGAGCGGAAAAACCATTCTGAAGAACTGTATTGTGCACAACACCTACAATAGCGGGCTGCTGGCACGTGCCACCAACATTCGCGCTGAAAACTGCCAGTTCAGCAACAACGGTTCCTGCTGCGCTGAGCTGCACATCGGCAGCTACGATTTCCGCCACGTCACCATGGCCAACTACTTCCACCAGTCGGGGCGAAAGAATCCGGCCCTCTACGCCGCAACCAACTACACGGATGGCATCTACCAGTATGTGGGTCCGCTGGCTGCTTCGTTCACCAACTGCATCGTTTACGGCTCCATCTCCAACGAAATCGGCCTTTCGCTCAACGACGACCAAGAGCACAACCTCTTGTTTGAAAACTGTCTGGTACGAAGCGAAGAGAACATGGACTGTTTCACCAACTGCATCCGAAACCAGAATCCCCTGTTCAATGCCAACAGCGACCAAGATTACGGGCTCCAGCAAGGTTCTCCCGCCATTGATGCGGGCAAGACAGGTCTTGGCATCACCACCGACATTACAGGGGCTCCCCGCGACGACCGCCCCGACATCGGCGCGTTCGAGTTCGGCAGCAGCCTCCGGAGAAGACTTTCCTTACGTTAATAGACATTGAACCGCATACGCAGTATCCTCATACACAGGCGTAAGCGACAGATATCCCGACACAATTTTTTGCTTTTCGACCCGAAGCGGATAGCGGGCACGAAGTGTTGTATCTTCCTCCAACAGCGCACTGGGAGTCGGCAGGAAACGCAGTCGCCAGCGGCCCACACTCCCCTCCTTTACATGCCGCCGATAGAACAAAGATGCTGCCAAACCCATCGTCATCCGGAGGTTCAGCTCCACAGCAGGGTGCAGATAGTATTTTCCATCTTTCTGATACACAAATATATCCACACCCACAACACCTTGATAACAGGGTGCGACATTGAGGTCAAGGAACTCCTCCAATGCTTCTCTAACCTCATGGATAAGAGAAAGTTTCACATACGCTGACAGCCGTTGCTCGATCGCTGTATCCGAAAGCAACAGATTCTCCTGATACACTCCATGGCGGGTAGTGAAAAGAGAATAGCCGCAGAAAGATGTCGTTTTTGACAGGTCAAATTCCATTGCAAAATCCTGAACAACAGCATAGTACAATTCTCCCATCACGCAACCATACTTACGAATAGACTGTGCAGCCCAGCCCCGCTGGTGGGTGGTCATCGCGCCTTTTATGAGGCGGAGTCCGCGGCCGCTGCCCGACCACGGCATCTTCAGCACCACCTCGCCATGCTGATCCACAAAGTGTTCCACCTCCTCAATGGAAGTAAGTTCGGTGGCGGGCAGCGGCCGCTCGGCGGTGTCGGTGAGTCGCTCTTTCAGGAAATGCATCGCCTGACGGGAGATACGGCGGTGGGAAAGCTCGCGTATCTTTTCCAGCTGCAGGTCAGTAGGCAGCAGTGCGGTGGCAACGCCTTTCTTCTGAAGGCTCCGGGCCAGATTGTAGTTCCAGCCCCACGGCAGGATGCGGTCGCACTGGGCAGCCTCGTGCCACGAGGTCGCCACCTGCATCGGCACACCACAGCGGTCGACGACATCCCGAAAAGCATCGGGCAACGACGGAGCCGTTGTAAAAGCCCGTGCATCATCGAACAGCCACAGCGGCAGCAAAGCGGCATCAGCGGCAAATTTCACCGCAGAGGTGGGCGACACATAATGGTTCGCTCCGTGCGCGAGAGCAAGATCATGGTCGGGATTGAAGATGCAGAGCGTTGCCATAGCTATCGTTTGGTGATGGTGCCGTCGTCGGCGATATGTAGTGGCGTGTCAGGGAAATCCTCTTCCGTAAGCTCCTTGATTTCACGGATGGCACGGCGTTGGCGGTCGATGCGCGGACCTCTGCCCCACGACTGCACCACAGGATGGATTTTGGCAGAGACAAAGTTGCCGGAACGATCCACGCACACCTCCAGCATGGGAGCCACCCCGCAAGAGCTACTGAGACTCATGCCATACGGGGTACAGAAATTGCCGAGACTGTAGGCGATAAGGCGGTCTTTGTAGAGTTCAACAGCACGCGTCACATGCGGTCCATGACCGAAAAACACATCAGCACCGGCATCCACACAAAGGTGGGCAAACTGGTACACGTTGCCTAATGGTTCCGGAAGTCCGAACTCACTCTCGAACGGCACATGCCGATAGTTCACCCCTTCATTGCCGGCATGCATCGACACAATGACGATGTCACACTGCGACTTGAGTTCAGAAATAATCTTTTTTGTACCTTGCAGATCAATCAAGCTCACACAACCCAAGTTATTCGAGAAGGCACAGAATCCGTATCGCACACCATTGCGCTCGATGATGGCGGTACGATGGGTCGGTGCACCTGCGCAAGCCAATCCGAGCGAGTCAAGCACGTACAGGGTGTGCAACCGACCCTCCATCCCGAAATCCATCTGGTGGTTGTTGGCCACACTCACAAGGTCGTAGCCGGCGTCTATCAAAAGGTTAGCATAGCGTTCCGGCGTCCGGAACCAGTAGCAGGGCCAGCCCGATGTGGGTGCTTTCTTGGGTGTGCCGCCCGTGTCCAACAAGACGGTTTCGAGGTTGCAG
>JBGUYY010000086.1:0-118077 GCA_045222555.1 Bacteroidales bacterium
TTTTCATGTTGTTATTTTGTTGATTGGTTGAACTGTTGATTGGTTGGGGGTTCTGTGCGCAAGCGGTCATGCCGACAAGAGCAAACAAAGCAGCGGCAAAAAGGGTGAATGTTTTTTTCATATTGATGGAAATTGAATGGTTATCCTTTATCGCTCAAAAATCCTTAGGATTTTCATCTTTTTATCCCCCGACTTGCCGCCATAGGGATGCTCTCGCAGCGGCAGGTTGAGGCACGTGCGGCCTTTGAGTACGGTCTGCGGATGGGTGAACTCGCGGAAGCCCCACTCGCCGTGGTAGGCGCCCATGCCCGAATGCCCCGTACCATTGAAAGGCACTCCCTTCACCATCATGTGGATACACACTTCGTTGATGCAACCACCACCAAACTGCTGGGTGCGCATGACACGGTTGGCCCATCGCATATTTTTGGTAAACAAATACATTGCCAATGGATGCTCGCGGTCGGCGATGGTTTCCATCAAGGCATCCACCTCCGCATCGGGGAAAGGCACCACGGGCAGCAGCGGACAGAACAGCTCGTGCTGCACAATAGGCTCTTCGATACCCACAGGGTAGATAAGGGTGGGAGCATAGCGGCGGCTCTCCTTGTCGCCAACTCCGCCGAAAACGATGCGGTCGCGGTACTCATCAGCCAAACGGGCGCATTTGTCGTAGGCCCCTTCGGTAATAAGCTTGGGGTATTCGGGATTGGTTTCAGCATGTTCCCCGATCTGGGCTACAAAAGCTTTTTTCAGTTCCTCCAAGAAGGGCTCCGCCACCTCTTCAGCTACAGCTATCTGGTTGATATTGATGCAGATCTGGCCGGCATTACAAAGCTTAAAGAAGGCGATCTTGCGGGCGGCATCCTTCAGGTCGGCATCTTTGCGCACCACGCACCAGTTGCCTGTCTCGCCACCGAGTTCCAACGCCACGGGGGTGAGGTTCTTGGCGGCTTCCGTCAGCACATGCTTGCCCACCGCAGGCGAGCCGGTATAGAAAATCTTGTCGAAACGCTGCGCGAGACACATATCAGCCACATCGTGTCCGCCATCAATAAGGGTGACATATTCCGGCGGGAACACCTCCGCAAAGAAGCGTTGGAGCGCCGCCGTGCTGGCCGCCGACTTGCTGCTGGCCTTGATGACCGCCGTGTTGCCGCCACACATCGCCGCCGCCACCACCCCGATGGTGAGCAAAATGGGGAAGTTGAACGGACTGATAACCAACGACACACCGTAGGGCATCTTATAGACTTTGGTCACCATGCTGGGGAAACACATGAAACCGCTGAAATGGCACTCCGGACGCGCCCACCGGCGCAATCCTCTTATCATCTCATTGATTTCCACGATGATAGGACCAATATCGCACAGGTATGCCTCCACCTGACTCCGTCCCAAATCCTCGGCCAGTGCATCCTCAAACTCCTTCTCATGAGCGATGACCGCCGCTTTCAACTTCTTGAGCTGCTGGATGCGCCACTTTATCGGAAGTGTGGCACCCGTGCGGAAGAACTTTCGCTGCGCCGCCACGATATTGCTGATTTCGGTTTCTGTGAACATGGTTGAAGTTGTTGAATTGTTGAACTGTTGAGTTGTTGAATTGTTTGTTAGGGAGTTAAAAAGGCATTTGGATTCTTAGTTTTCCATTTTCAGTTTTCCATTTTCAGTTTTCCATTTTCAGTTTTCCGTTTTCCATTTTCCGTTTTCAGTTTTCAGTTTTCAGTTTTCAATTTTCAATTTTCAGTTTTCCGTTTTCCGTTTTCAGTTTCTCCAGCACCTTCCGGATGTCCTCGTTGCTGAAGGTCATGGGGGATGAGTAGTTGATGGAGTCTTTGGCAATCATATGGGTAAGTTCTTCAAAATCACCCTCTTTAATAGGAGCAGAAAGGTTGGCCATGCCACACTCGTGAATCAGCTGGGCCACGGCTTGCAGAAAACGGTCGGCGGCATCGGCATCGCCAGTGCTTTCGTCGGCGAGCTGGCAGTAGCGTGCCAGCATGGCGTACCGCGCCCGACAGACCTCTTTCTGATACTCCAACACGGGCATCATCATCAAGGTAATAGCCTGTCCGTGAGGAACATGGTACTTGGCGCCGATGCTATGGGCGAAGGCATGTACGTAGCCGGCCAGCTGCGTATTGATGGCGTTGCCGCCGTACATGGCAGCGCGGCACATTGCCAGCCGCGACTCGATGTTTTCGGGCTCTTTCATCACGATGGGGAGGTGTTGAAAGATCAGCCGCACCCCCTCTTGGGAGAGCCGCATATTCTCTTCATCCATTTCCACATCGCTCACCGCACCTTCCACCACATGGCTGAGGGCATCCATACCGCAGGCGGCCGTCACCTGACGGGGTGCGTGAATTGTGAGTTCGCTGTCGAGAATCACATGGGTGACGTTGAGACCTATCAGCACGGTGGAGCCTTTCACGCCATGGGCATTGGTCACCACAGCGCCAACGGTTATTTCAGCACCCGTGCCGGCAGTGGAGGGCACCGAAATCATCGGCAAGGTCTTTCCCGGCACGGCCAGAAATTTGAGCAACAATGCTTTAGTATGGATATGCAGCAGCTTCACTCCGGCAACAATCATCTTGCAGGTGTCGAGCACCGAGCCGCCTCCCAAGGCGATTACGCACTCAGCCCGACAGGTCATTGCCGCTTGGCGGCCCGCGTCAACCAGGGCGATAGTGGGTTCGGAGTTGATGTCGGCAAACAGGGTGCAGCCCACGCCGGCGGCCTGCAGCGACTGCATGATGGCCTGCTCGTAGCCCAACTGCTGAAGGGTCCTGTCGGTCACCAGCAACACCTGCTTGTAGCCACACTGCCGGCAAATCTCCCCGATCTGCGCCCTCGACTGGTGGCCTTCCACCACCTGCGGTTTGGGCAGCGGCACATGGTGAATCACCTTTCCCGGCAACTTGTGTATCTGCTTCCTGAAACGATAGGTATCCATAGAAAATTCTCCCCTACCCTTCCAAATAAATGTCTATCAGTCCCTCGGGAGCGGACACGCGCAAAATACGCTGCTCACGGTCCACCTCCTCGAAGATGTCGTCCACCGCAGGAATCAGAATTTCCTTCCCGTCCTTATCTACCTGCATGATGGGCTGGTTGCTCACATCGATGAAGTCCTTACAAATGCCGATGTTGCCCTTTTCTTTATCAATTACTTGAAAACCAATTACTTCGTGATAATAGAATTGATTACCCGTCAACGGCGGCAACTCACTGATCGGCAGATACATCTCCATTTTCACCAAAGATTTGGCCTCTTCGCCATCCACATCAGCAAACTTCACCACGGCATTGTTGCCGCCCCGTAGCTCGATGCTGTCGATCATGTAGGGGATGTACTCGTCGCCCTCCAGCAGGAAAACCGCACGCAGGTTGGTGTACTTTTCCGGCTCGTCGGTGTCGAGAAAAACCGTCAGTTCCCCTTTGTAGCCAAAGGGTTTGGTGATAAGGCCGAGGTAGAAATATTCCATGGTTTATTGGTTGTTGGCAAGAAGCATTTTCACTAATTCGGTGTTGCCGAAATGTCCCGGGTGGGAGGCCACCACATGGCCTTTCAGCGGACGGCCCAGCAGGTACAGGTCGCCGACGAGGTCGAGCAGCTTGTGGCGGGCCGGCTCGTTGTCGTGGTGCAAATCTACATTGTTGAGGATGCCGTTCTCCGTCACCTTCAGGTCAGACTTATGGAAGAAAGCGGCCAGCTGGTCCAGCACCTCCTGCGGGGGCACCTGCGCCACAAAGACGATGGCGTTGTCCACATCGCCGCCGTGCGCCATGCCATGCTGGATGAGGAACAGCAGCTCGTGCAGAAACACGAACGTACGGCAGTTGTATAATTCGGGGACGAACTTTTTAATATCTTTAATCTCAGCATGTTGCGAAGCTAACACCTGTGTCCCGTAGTCCACCTCCACCTCGGCCTGGAAGTCGTCGGCTGGGGTGACTGTGATGGAAATCTGTTTCTCGGGATGGGTAAACGTCACCGGCTCCTTCACGATGAAATACTCGCGTTCGGCATCCTGCTCCACGATGTTCACCTTCTGCAAGGCCTCCACATAGAGGCGCGAACTACCGTCGAGGATGGGCGTTTCGCCAGCATCGATGTCGATGAGCACGTTGTCGATTTGCAGTCCGGCGAGGGCGGCCATCAGGTGCTCGATGGTACGCACCTCAGCCTCTCCCTCACGGATGGAGGTACCGCGGGAGGTGTCGAACACGTTGGTACCCAACGCCTTCACAGTAGGGGTGCCGGGCAGATCCACACGGCGGAACACGATGCCGTGGCCAGCGGGGGCGGGCAGGAAGGTCACCGTAACCTGTTTGCCGGTATGTAACCCTTTGCCAGAAAGGGAGATAGATGCGGAAATGGTAGTTTGTTTACTCATTCTTCGAAAGTTTTTTCTCTAATTCGTCCACTCGTTTGTAGAGTTCGGGTAATTTTTTTCTGTAAATGATGAGGCGTTTCTCCTCGCCGAAGGGGATGGCGGGAGAGCCCAACACAATCTGACCGCCCTTGAGCGAGTGCGACACGCCCGACTGCGCGCCCACCATCACGCCGTCGCCAACGGTGATGTGGCCAGCCACCGCGCCCTGACCGCCGATGATGCAGTGCTTGCCGATCTTGGCCGAACCCGCCACACCGGTCTGTGCCGCGAAGGCGGAGGCCTCTCCAATCTCCACATTATGAGCGATTTGGATGAGGTTGTCGAGTTTCACATTCTTATGGATGATGGTGGAACCCATGGTGGAGCGGTCGATGCAGGTGTTGGCACCGATCTCCACATTGTCTTCGATGCGCACGTTGCCGATCTGCGGCACCTTGATGAAATCGCCATCCTTGGGGGCGAATCCGAAGCCGTCGGCGCCGATCACCGCGCCGGCATGGATGATGCAGTGGTTGCCGATTTCGCATTCGGCATACACCTTCACGCCCGAGTTGAGGGTGGTGTCGCAGCCCACGCGCACATGGTCGCCGAGGCACACGTGCGGGAAGATCTGGCAGTCGTCGCCGATGACCACATTTTCACCCACGCTCACAAACTCGCCGATATAGACGTTCTGGCCGATTTTGGCGGTGGGGGCGATGCAGGCGTGCTGCGAGATGCCGGGCTTGTGGCGTTTCGACTGGTTGTAGAAGTCAAGCAGCTGGGCGAAAGCCACGTAGGCATCGGGCACCTTGATGAGGGTGCAGGGAACGGGCTTCTCCGGCTCGAACGTCTTGTTGACGATGGCCGCCGTTGCCTTGGTCTCGTAGATGTAATGGGTGTATTTGGGATTGGCGAGGAAGGTCAGTCCGCCGGGGACACCTTCTTCGATTTTACAAACAGTGTTGATAACCCCCTCGGGGTTGCCGACCACCTCTGCGGAGAGCAGGGCGGCGATTTGTGCGACTTGAAATTCCATCTTAAAAAAATTTGGCAAAATTACGTAATTTTACCCAAATAGCGGTTATTAAATTTGAAAAAGAAAATGGAAGTCTGGCGGAGCTGCGGCCTTCGTACTTTTCAGAATGGTAGCCAACATATAGAGACCCTTCTCGGTGAAGGCTTTGGGCATAGAGGTTGAATGCTTTTGTCGTTCGAACCGGTCGAAATTTTCGACCAGTTCATTTCTCTCCTGATTATCAAGCTCAAAGATGTACCCATCAGGAAATTTTTCTGGGTTGTTGCTTACCGCTTCATTGATGCGTTTGGTCTCCACACCGTACAGTTCGGCGACATCGCAGTCGAGGATTACCTGCTGGTTGCGCAGGGTGATGATTTTTTCTTCCACGTTGGGAACGTAGGGCTGTCATAATATGGTAGCCCTACAAACGCAGGATTTGTACGGTGGGATGGTGGTGTTAATCAATAGGAATACATCTGTAGATACGTTATAATATAGTTCTACGATGCACTATTTTATCCTGATTTTTACTGGCTTAAACTCCTTGTACAAATACGAATGACAGACTTCAATTTGACTGCCATATTGCTGCTTTATGGCATTCTTTAAAAATGATACCATGTTAGGTTTTAGGTGAGGGTCAAGTGTGATACCCTCTATCAGACTGTCATTTTCTACCGTGTAAGACACTTTTATACCTTCTTCCTTTGTATTTTTGTCTTTTACCACAATGATGCGATATTCATCTTCAAATTCATATGCTTTCCTCTTCAATAACAAAAGTCGTGCCCTAAAATATTGACTATTAATATTTTTATTGGACAATTCTGGCTCAAAGGGTATAGAAGACAAATTTTTAGTGATGTCATTGGTGTATTTATACTCAATCTTCCCAATAAAAACAGTATAATTAGGGTGTTTTGCTGCATACTCCTTTATTACCTGAAGCAGTGCCTCTCTTTTGATTTTAAGCTGGACGCCAATTTCGCCATTGAGATATGTATTCCAAAATGCTTCACTCGTGGAAGTGCCTGTAAAACAGGTGCAAAACACCCTATCCTTCCATGGAAACGACTTTTCTTCATACATTCCCTCAATAAATCTTTTTTCAAAAGGATCTTTCCATTGCATTGGATTGGCAAACCAGAAATATTTGTTGTTCAATATATTTAAAGCATTTTCAATTGGCAAAAACTTATGAATAAGCTTAGTTAATAAGAATTCCGATTCTTCTATATTGACATATTCAATTCCCATAGTACTTTCATTTATTATTAATTATATTCCTGATAATAGTGATTACCTTTTTTTAATCCCTCACACAACGGACAGAGTAACCGTAGTTAGTAGAGTTAGCGCTGCTACCGCGGTACACATTAGCACGATTGTACCCTAATTCGAAACGCAACACGTTGGAGGGAGCAGTAGTGCTCCAGAAAATAGCGTATGAGCCAAAATTACTGTAGCTGCCGCCATAGAAAGAGCCAGCAGGCAACGCACTGAAGCCTGTAGAGTTGTTCTGACTGGGCGAGTTTCCCACGGCGCAAGTACTTGTACTACTGTTCCAGCCGGTGGTGCTGGCCAACGCCTTGCCTATATTGGTACTGCTTGAATCGCACTGATACTGACTCTGGCTGCTCACATAGTCGGTGAGCTGGGTCCACTCTGCGTCGCTGGGCACGTGCCACCCCGTGGGGCAGATGCCCTGCACCCCGCTGGGATTGTCAGACGATGAGGCAGAGTTGCGCATCACCGCCTTCCAGTTGTACAGCAGGCCATAGGTGGTTTTGTTAGAGGAGCTGTTATCGGGATAGTACCAGTAGGCCACCGTGCTGGAATTGCTGCTGCCCTGCGAAATGGGGTTGCCGTTGGCGTACTTCGTGGTGCGAAGATTCTCTTTCATCCAACATTGGGTGCCAATCTTCACCGTGTGGTAGGTGTTGCCGTCGCGGTCGGTGAGATTGGAAGGACACCGCGTGAATTCAAATACGAGCTGTTCACCATACGTAGTTCCCAAAGAATTAGTCGCATACGCCTTTACATAATAGGTAGCACTTATTACAAGGTCAGGAAGTGTATCTTCGAAAGCACCTTCGCCAAATCCAGCAACTATATAGCTGTCGAATACCGTGGGATTTGGGTATCTGCTGTAACAGAAACCGCGCTCTGTCACCTCCAAACCACCATCAGAAGTTACATTGCCTTGACAAATACCATCAACATCCGCACTTATAGTTACTACTACAGGGGCGGTGTTCGCCAATGTGGTTACTTCCATCTGGTCACTATAGGCAATGCCCACGCTGTTGATGGCATACGCCCGCACATAGTAGGTGGTATTGGGCGTGAGTTCGGAAAGCGTGGTGGAGAAACTGCCAATGCCGCTCCCCAATGCCACATACGAGTTGGAAATGGTGGGGTTGGGTGTGGTGGCGTAGCAAAGACCACGGGCAGTTACCTCGTAGGTACCCGCATCAGTTATATTGCCACCGCAAGTAAAGGAATAATAGGAAATGTTGGTAGCAGACACTGCCTCCACGGTGGGGACAAGGTACGGCAGGGTGGTAAAGGTGCGTTCCTCTCCATAGTCAGTGCCCACGCTGTTGGTAGCGTATGCCCGTACATGGTATGTAGTATTGGAAACCAGACCTGTGAGTTCGCCTGTGAAAGCACCCACGCCTGTTCCGCCAGCAACAGTGTTGTCTTCAATGGTGGGATTTTCGGAAGTGCTGTAGCACAACCCTTTCGCTGTTACCGCCGCGCCGCCTGCGTAGGTCACTGCACCGCCGCAGGATGCGGAAGTCTGTGTAATATTGGTCACGTTGTTGGTGGTCACGCCCGGAGGCGTGGTGGAAGAAGTGAAAGAAGTTTCTTCGCCATATACCGTACCCACGATGTTGGTGGCGTATGCCCGTACATAGTATGTGGTGGTAGGTGCCAGCGTGGCAACAGTGGACTCAAATACACCGACAGTGGTACCATCGTTAGTATGGTCCCCCTCAATAGTAGGATTGTGCGACGTGCTGTAACAGAAACCCCGGGCAGAAAGCATTGCACCGCCGTTTGACACCACTTCGCCGTGGAAAGTGGCGGTGTGCGGCAGAATGTCAGTCACGGGACTTGTAGTTACAACGGGAGCAGTGGGCACCACAGTGGTGAAACTACGCACTTCTCCGTATGCAGTGCCAAGCGCATTGGTAGCGTATGCACGCACATAGTAAGTGGTTACAGAGTTTAGTCCGAGAATTGTGGTAATGAACTCGCCTGTACCCGTACCGTCTGTGGTCACATTGTCAGCTACTGTGGGAGCAGGGTTGGTGCTGCTGTAGCAGAGTCCGCGTGCCGTCACTGGCAGACCGCCATCGGTGAGCACATTGCCACCACAAACGGCACTGCTGGCCAATACGTCACTCACAGCGGAAGTGGTTACTACGGGCATTTCGCTGGCGAGGGTAGTGAAGTTTACCACTGCACCATAAGCCGTACCCACTTCGGTGGTAACGTAAGCACGCACATAGTAAGTAGTGCCAGCTGTCAGTCCCGAAAGCGTACTGATGAAGCTGCCGAGTGAATAACTGTCAGTGGTGACATTGTCAGCGATTGTGGGAACGATGGTTGTTCCGTAGCATACGCCAGCGGCCAAGATGCTGGAGCCACCATTGGCAACCACTTCGCCACCGCAAACAGCAGTAGTGTAAGAGATTTCACTTGCCGTTCCAGTGGTTACTGTGCCAAGCGTGGGATTCAATTGGAGATTTAGGTCTTCAATCACCTCCTGCAAACTGTCGATGGTGTGGTAGATTCCATTAAGGATATTCTGCAACTGCACATCAGAGATATAGTGAGCATCGTTCTCAAATGCAGACACTTGTGTCGGAATATTGGCTGCCTGCTGCACAGTGGCGGCGGTCAGGTAGCCCGCATCGTTCTGGAATGAACTGACGTTGGTCGGCACTGTTGGAATAGTAGGTTTGTTTAGAATTTGCGCCGTACCGCTGGTAGCGTTCCAGTCGGCATTCACCTGTGCGGGAACCTGCGCTGCGGTAATATAGTTGGCATCGTTATAGAAATAGCTCACATTGGTGGGAATCGTCGGAATGGCGCTGAGAGGTGCATAGTTGGCAAGGGTGACGTTCATCACCGACTGTGTCACATAATTCATATCGTTTTGGAACGAACTGACCGTCGTGGGAATGTTTGGAATCGTAGGTTTGTTCATTATCTGCGCGACACCGCTGGTGGCATTCCAGTCGGCGTTCACCTGTGAAGGGACCTGTGCCAATGTAATGTATCCTGCATCGTTGGTGAATGCACTCACGTTAGTGGGGATGTCCGCCTCAGTCACGTAGTTATTGGTAATCAGGTCGTTTTGCGTGATATAGTTCTCGGTAGTCAGCGTGCTTTCCGTCACATAGCCAGCATCGTTCACGAAAGCACTCACGTTGGTCGGTACCGTCGGTATTTCAGGAATGGAATCCATCGTGATATATCCAGCGTCATTGGTAAAAGCCGAAACGATGGTGGGCACAGTCGGAATCTCCGGAATAGAGTCCATTGTGATGTACCCTGCATCATTATTGAAAGCACTTACATTTTCAGGAATCTGCGGAATATCGGGCTGGTCAGTCAAGTCGTTGTAGCTGCCGCTGAAACTGTTGGCGGCATGACCCGCATACAGCGCATACGGTACACTCAATAGTTGCTGTGTGCCCTCGATGGTGTAGTTGGTGCCGCCAGTCGGGTCGGTCTCGGTCTTCAGGAAGTACGGACCGGCTGCCCAGTCGATGGCCGCGAAATCACCGCTCAGCACGGTGCCGCCGCCTACTTGCAGCGTCATCAAGCCATTGGCATTGGTAACGGCAGTGTGCGTTTCTTGGTAAACCATAGTGCCGTTCGCACCTCCCTGCAAGATGGTGATGCGAACCCCCACGTTGCCCCGAACAAGCGTGTTGCTCTCGTTACGAACCACCGCCTGATAGGTGAATTTCTGCGGGGCTTGGGCGAAAGCCACCGCCAACATGCTGAAAAACAGCGTCAAAGTGATAAGGATTCTTTTCATGATTTATTGTATTTTTTGGTTATTCGATTATTCGGTTATGCGGATATGCGATTATAATGGTATGCGGGGATAAGGTTATGCGGTTATACGGGGAGAGAGGATAGGATTATGCGAATACGCGTATTCCCTCATTCTCGTCATCATCTCGCCAACTTGATGACCTTGAATGTCTTCAGAACCTGCTGCCCCTGACAAACGTTTACAAAGTACGTGCCGGCGGCAAGCTCTGACATCGGAATTTCGGTATTTTCTCCCTCTATCTTCTTCACAAACAAAAATTTACCATTCATATCAAACACTTTCACTTCCCCTTCCATTTGTTCATCGTTAATTGTCAATTGTACATTTCCAATCGTGGGATTCGGAAAAACTACAGCATTCAGCGTAATGCCGGGATAGTCGTCAATTCCGATAATCTGGATCTCATAGGGTTGCTGCACTCCTTCGTAAATGGTGGTGCTGCCGTCGCTGTTGGCCTGCACCGCAACTTGTCCGACAGTGTACGAAACAGTTACACTTCCATCCGTAGCATCACCGCCGAAAGGCACGATGGCCGACTGAGCGGAAAGACATATCACCGACAATATCATCAATGATAGAAAACTGAAAAATTTCTTCATGTGTTTGTTTTTATATTTGTGTTACTTGATTTTTAATCGGTCATGAACCGTTTCCGCTCTTCAAGTTCAAACATAAAAAAATCGTGAACTTTGATTATTCGCGGCTGAGGTTCTGCAATACCCTTATCACAAATAAGAAAGCCCACGATAACTCGTGAGCATTCTCGTCTTTCTTATAGTGATAAGGTCGAAATTTTGCAGATTTCAGCCACTTTAAGAAAAGCGAAAACGCTTTATTATAAATCTGTTGTGACAACGCATGCGTTGTCTGTACTTAATTTTATTCTATTCTATAGGCGGGTAGATTGGTGAATAATTTATTGAATGTTTCAAACCGCAAATATACAAAAAAATTGAAAACGGAAAGGTGAAAATTGAAAAGTTTTAATACCTGAAAAAAGAGGGAAATGAAACGGTTACAAATTGTAACCAGTTGAAATTGCTAGCTGAGGATGGAAAGATGCGAAAAAAGTGCTTCCTTTGGCTAAAACCCAATTCTAAAAGAACATCTCCTTCTGCTTATCTTTTTCCCCTTTGCTCTTGGCACTGAACACTTTCTCGCCCGTGTAAGGGTCGTAGCCGAGGAAGTACATGGCCGTGGAATAGGTCATGGGCGTGGGGGTGAAATCCTGCACCTGCTCGATGTGAAGATGCTGTCCTGCAGTGGCTTTGTGCAGCGCCTTCATATCGTCGAGGGTACAGGCGGGATGGGCGGAGATGAAGTAGGGCACCAGCTGCTGGTGCAGTCCCGCCTCGCGGTTCAGCTGCTGGAATTTCTTGTTAAAGGTGAGGAATTGGTCGAAGGAGGGCTTCCGCATCTTGTTGAGCACCTTGGTCTGGGTGTGCTCGGGCGCCACCTTCAGGCGACCCGACACATGATGGCGCACCACTTCGCGGAAGTAGTCGGTGAGGCCGTTCTCGCGGTCGGTGGCCTCATCGGCGAGTAACAAATCGTAACGGATGCCGCTGCCGATGGTGATGCGGCGCACCCCCTTCACACTCGCAGCCCTGCGGTAGAGGGCGATCAACGGCTTGTGGTCGGTGTCGAGGTTCGGACATACCGACGGGAAGATGCACGAGGCACGGGCACAGCGCAGACAGGCTTTCAGGTTGCGCCCCCGCATGCGGTACATGTTGGCCGACGGCGCGCCGAGGTCGCTGATGTGCCCTTTGAAGTAGGGACGGCGGGCAAGGTCTTCCACCTCCGCCAGCACCGACCGCTCGCTGCGCGAGCTGATGAACCGTCCCTGATGGGCGGTGATGGCGCAGAAACTGCACCCGCCGAAACAGCCTCTGTGAATGGTGATGGAGTTCTTGATCATCTCCCACGCGGGAATGTCGCCACGCTTGGCATACTTGGGTTGCGGGGCGTTCATCATGCGGTCGTAGAGGGCGTACTGGTCCATCTCCTCCTCCGTAGCAGGGGGATAGGGCGGCAGTATCACCAACTGCTTGCGGTTGTAGGGCTGTACGATGATGCGCTGCTCCCGCTTGTTGCTCTCGGTCTCGAAGGCGACGAAGTTCTCGCCATAGAAACGCTTGTTGCTCAGCTCCTTCTCGAAAGGATGCAGCATGAGCGGCGGCTCCGTGCCGCAATATTTTTTGTAATCATCTGTAATAAAAGCAATTTGCGAACACTCGTGCAGGTGCTCACGCCAGTTGTCGGTGCGGAAAATGCGCACGAGGTCTGTCATGGGCCGCTCGGCCATGCCATATACCAGCAGGTCGGCGGGACAGTCCATCAGGATGGAGGGGCGCAGCTTGTCCTGCCAGTAGTCGTAGTGCGAGAGGCGGCGCAGGGAGGCCTCGATGCCGCCGATCACCACGGGTGTGTCGGGGAAGAGCCGCTTCACCCACTGGGTGTAAACGATGGTGGCGTAGTCGGGACGGAAACCGTGCCGCCCGCCCGGCGTGTAGGCATCGTCGTGACGGAGCCGCTTGGTGGCGGTGTAGTGGTTCACCATCGAGTCCATGTTGCCGGCGGTGATGCCGAAGAACAGGCGCGGCCGGCCCAGCTTGGCGAAGTCGCGACCGTCGTCCTGCCAGTTGGGTTGCGGCACGATGGCCACCTTCAGCCCCATGGCCTCCAACCACCGCCCGATGACCGCCGGCCCGAAGGAGGGATGGTCCACGTAAGCATCACCGCTGATGAGGATGACATCCAACGCATCCCAGCCAAGCGACTCTACTTCTTTTTTGGTGGTGGGCAAAAAATGGTCCATGGTGCTTTTATGCTGTACAACAATTATTTAAGCGATTTTCTAATCTCCTTTACTTTCTTGAAAAGATCCATATAATCAATATGGTAATGGTTGTCGGTGGTGGAGAAAAGGGAGAGAAATTCGGTGTTTTTTACCTTTTCGAAAAGGGTGGAGACGGCGAGGTTGTTGAGGTGAAGGCCGTGGTTGAGGGCTTCCATCTCCACACGGCGCAGGGCCACCTTGTAGCCCTTCTCGTCGGTGACGATGCCGCTTTTGTTGAGGAAGGATGCGCCCGCCTCAAACTGCGGTTTGACCAGCAGCACGCACTGTCCGTCGCTTTTCAGGAAGGGCTGGAAGTAAGGGATGATGTAGGTGAGGGAGATGAAGGAGACGTCCGACACGATGAAGTCGTACTGGCGGTGGTCCACCTCCTGCGGGGTGAGCTCGCGGAAGTCGCGGTTTTCGATGGAGAGCACCTGCGGGAGGCCTTGCAGGGAGGGGTGCAGCTGGCGGGTGCCGACGTCCACGGCGGTGACGTGCGCCGCGCCGTGTTTCAGGGCGCAGTCGGTGAAGCCGCCAGTGGAGCTGCCGATGTCGAGCACACTCTTGCCGGTGAAATCCAGCTGGAAGTCGGCGATGGCCTTTTCAAGCTTGAGGCCGCCGCGGCTGACATATTTATTAAAGATGTCAATCACTTCAATGTTGGCCTCCTCGGGCACCTCCTTCGAGGGCTTGTCGATGATACGGCCGTCCACCTTCACAGTGTGCTGCACGATGGCGTCCTGTGCCCGTTCTCGTGAGGGGAACAGTCCGCGTGCCACCAAAAGTTTGTCGAGTCGCATAGGCTGGTTCGTTTCGTGGTGCAAAAATACAGAAAATTTGAATGATGTCGATGATTTGTTGCAACTTTGCTGTGTTTCATTCGCACCATCCGCGAGTTCACAACGATAGGGTTGTTTTTTATTAGGGCGGCCCGGCTCCCTGCGGTCGCCGTCGGGCTATCCGCTGTACTCGCTTCGCTCATGCCGCTCCTATCCCTGCCGCGACTGAGCCTCGGGGCGGTGACGGCATATTCCATTCGGCCATGGGGCTGGAGCCTACAAGAAACACACTGCCCGTTCTTCCGCGGCATACACCCCGTCAGGTTCTATCTTCCAGTCAGTGTGCCGCGGTTAGCCATACCGCGCAGCCCTTCCCCACATTGCATGTGGGGTTATTGAAATTCGCTCCCTCCGGGAGCGCGTCCATGATGAGCCACCGCCAGCAGGCCACGACAATAGGACAAGGAGGGTACGATGAACAGGCCGCCTTGCAAATGGAGGCGTATAGAAATCGGGCGGTGCGAGCGTGAAGAACGGCGAACTGTCCGAAGATGAGCGCAATGCAGTGAAGCTCATCAAGTTTTTCGCCGTTTAGCGAACACCACCCGATTTTAGCCGGAATTTGCACAGCGGCAAAGCGCATTTCTTTTGGTTCGTTTTCTTTTTGCAATCGAAAAGAAAATGAACATAACGATAAGAAGCGCGCCACCGCCGCGCTCGTTCTGCACCCAAATGGAAGTTTTGTGCGCAAAATATCCGGATTTGTGATTATCTTTGCACCTCCAAAACAAACAAACCGCTATGCTGCAAAAAGGAACCAAAGCCCCTTATTTTGAGGGAGTTGACGAAAACGGGAATCCCGTCAAACTGACCGACTTCTCCGGGAAAAAGTTGGTGTTATACTTCTATCCCAAGGACAGCACGCCCGGCTGCACCGCCGAGGCCTGCGACCTGCGCGTCAACTACGAGCGTTTTCTAGCGCTGGGTTACAGCGTGTTAGGGGTAAGCCGCGACAGTGCCGCCTCGCACCAGAAGTTCATCGCCAAGTACGAACTGCCGTTCCACCTCATCGCCGACACCGACCTCACCATCCTGAAGGCCTACGAGGCGTGGGGCGAGAAGAAAATGTACGGCAAGATCACGGAGGGCACGCTGCGCACCACCTACGTCATCGATGAGAACGGCGTGATTGTGGATGCCATCGGCAAGGTGGATACCAAGAACCACACCTCACAGATACTGAAGTAGTTATACTCAATTTTACATCTAAAACAACCGAGTTGTTTATTTTTGATGAGGGCGGCCCGGCTCCCTGCGGTCGCCGTCGGGCTATCCGCTTTACTCGCTTCGCTCGTGCTCGCTCCTATCCCTGCCGCAAGCGATAGGTTACAGCGTGTTGATTTTCTGGTAGGCCAGTCGTTCGTCGCCGTTGGCGAGGAGGATGATGCCGCAGTAGGAGAAGCCATGTTTGAGGATGTTGTGCTGCATGATGCGGTTGTCGCGGTGGGTGTCGATGCGGATGTTGCGGTCGCGGGCGAAGGCAAACTCCATGATAGTGTGGAAGATGCCGTGTGTTTCCGGGAAGCTGGCGATGCGGTGGATGACGTGGTAGGGCTGGCTGTCGTCGAGCCACTGACCGTGGTAGATGGTGCCGTAGGTGGGTTCAGGTGAGGGCAGGAAGGCGAAGTAGGCCACGATGCGGTCGTTGTCCTCCACCACAAAAGCGCCGTCCCGCTCTACATCTGCCTGCACCGCCTCCAGCGACGGGTAGCCGTTGACCCACTGCTTCGTGTTGCCGTCGGCCACCATAATCCCCTTGGCGGCTGCGAAAACCTCAAGGATTTTCTCAGCGTCATCGGGTAAACGTGCGGGGCGGATGGGGAGAGAGTGGGGTATATGAATCATTTTGTGGGCAGCGATTTGATGTTGTCAAGAAAATCTTTCTCCACTTGGCTCAATGTATGCTGCTGGTATTTTTTATACTCGTTGGTGGCGTGGTTAATGGCTTGTTGGTGCGACACGGTTCCTGCATCTTGAAGCAGTTTTTCTCCGCTCATGGTTAGGATCTGATCCAGATGTGCGGCCCAATCTTTCATGGTCATGGTTTGTTGCCGTTCCGCCTGTCGTTCCGCGAAGTCCAAGTAACCTGAAACAATCTGTCCCATGGCTCGCAACTCCTTTTCATCCAGGTAGTTTTTCGCAACAACTACATCTTTCAAATGCGGCCGATCTCCCTCAAATGTCGTTAAGCCCATGAACTCTTTTTCAGCATCGGCGCGACTGACGATAACTTCTGCCGCCGTATGACCATGAACTGCATAATGAATTTTGTTCTGCACCCGTTTGAAAAACTCTACGGAGATGTCCGCTGTGGGGTCGTAGTCAATACTTGTGGCGTAGATGTCAAGCACCTGTCTGTAAAAAACCTTCTCCGACGAGCGGATGTCGCGAATGCGTTCAAGAAGTTCTTTCCAATAGCCACCTCCGCCAAGGTTCTTCAGACGGTTGTCGTCGAGGGCATAGCCTTTGCGGATGTATTCTTTCAGAACACGTGTCGCCCAAATGCGGAACTGGGTGGCCTTGGCCGAATTCACACGGTAGCCGATAGAGATGATCATATCGAGATTATAATAGTCTATCAATTCCTCGACCTCGCCCCGTTTACCTCTATGTATGACAGTTGCAATTTTTGCAACCGTCATCTCTTGTTTTAGTTCACCTTCTTTGAAAACGTTAGCAATGTGACGGCTAATGCCGGATTTGTCAACTCCAAAAAGCTGCGCCATTGCTTTCTGGGTCGCCCAGATCGTTTCTTCCTTTACCACAACCTGAATCACTCCTTCTTCTTCAGGGAGCTGGTATAAAATGAATTGCGTTTCGTTGTTCGTCATATTGTATTCTGTCGTTTGAGAGTCTATGCTGACTGCTAATCAGTCCGCAAAGATACAACTTCTTTATCAGAATACGGGGATAATATTTAAATTTTTACAAAAAATTAATCAATAGCATTCATTCCCAGTTGGGGAAATTCGCCATTTTTCAGCCCGCAAAAAATATTTTTCAAAAGTAAAGTTGGATTTCAAAAAAAGTTGTATTTTTGCACGCTTTTTTCAAAACCATCAATCAAGACATTATGGCATTAGAAATTAACAGTGGAAACTTCGAAGAAGTCATCAAAAGCGACAAGCTGGTGATCATTGACTTTTGGGCAACGTGGTGCGGTCCCTGCCGCGCTTTGGCTCCGATCATGGACGAACTCGCCAACGAATACGAAGGCAAAGTCGTCATCGGAAAGTGCGACACTGACGAGAACAACGACATTGCCATGCAGTTCGGCGTTCGCAACATCCCGATGCTGGTGTTCTTGAAAAATGGCGAGGTGGTGGAAACCCTGGTCGGTCTGCAGCGCAAACCCGACCTCGTGAAACTCATCGACTCGTTGATGTAGCAACCCTGCCCGGGTGGCGGAATGGTAGACGCGCTCGTTTCAGGTGCGAGTGTCGAGAGACGTGCAAGTTCGACTCTTGTCCCGGGCACACCAAGCAGCCCTTCAGAATTCTCTGAAGGGCTGCTTTCTTTTTTAACCCAAAATGCCATGATGTTGAAAAAATGATTATTTTTGCCGCACATTTTTAAAAATCCCACTTTTGAGCCGACGACATGATGGCATATAACCATGTCTTAGTACGATGAAAAAAATTATGCTGATGCTTTTCGCCATCACCATGACAGCAATGAGTTATGCTGCTTCAACCTTCAATGTCCCCGATGAACCACAAAACAACGTGGAAGTTATTTTCACCGTAAATGGTGTTGAATGTAACGAGGGCGTTAGCTATGAAATCTATTGGTATTCCTCTCTGGAAGAATATGTGATTAAATTCTACAACAACACCGACAGCTACGTGTCGATTACCTACCAGTACCGCGTGAAAGACGGTGAGTACAGCAGTCACTGGCGTGATGGGTATGCAGGCTGTACATCAGGCGGCACTTCCGACTACAACCCCGCTGGCGAATGGGGAGACGTGCGTGACGTGGAATATGAGAAGAAATAATAAATGCATTTTTTAGGCATCCACATCTTCTACTACCTGCTGGTGGCGGCATTTCTGCTGCCCCGCATCCCCGTGGTGGGGAAATTCTTCAACATCATCAACACGCTCATCCATGAACTGGGGCACGCACTGATGTCGCTGCTGCTGAACGGCAAAGTCGCTCACATCCAAATCTTCCAAGACACCAGCGGCGTTACCACCACCAAGTCCGATTCGAAATTCAAATCCATTTTGGTGAGTCTGGCAGGATATCCCTTCGCCTCCGCAGTCGCCTTCGTCTGCTTTTTCCTGCTGTCGGTGGGCTATACGAAATGGATATTAGTGGGACTCTCCGCCATCTTCCTCCTCATGCTCATCTTCTGGATCCGCAATGGGTACGGAGTGGCATGGGTGCTGGTGTTCACGCTCATCAATGTGGCACTGATCTACTTTTGGCGCAACGACACCGCCAACGAGATCGTGGCATGGTTCTATAGCATGATGATTTTGGTGGAATCGGTATGGTCCACATGGGTGCTGGTGGTGCTGTCGGTGAAGACCCCCGACAAGGCAGGCGATGCCACCAACTTGCATAAATTCACCCACTTGCCCGCTGTCATCTGGGCCGTGCTGTTCGCCCTCTTTGCCCTTGCAATGGCCTACCTGAGCTTGGTGAAAGTACATATTCTTCCTTGGTGGTTTTAATTTTAAATGATGAAGATAAGAGAACAGAAAACGGGATTTGTGCTGTGGCTGCTGTTTCTGCTGCTGCTTTTCGCTCCCATTGTGCTCTCTTTCTTCCCATCATTGTCGGGCGAAAAACTTTACGGCGTGTCTGATGGCAAAGCCGTGTTCTGCTCGTGGCGCAACATCCAGAAACATGAGTGGCAGAACTCCATCGAAGATCAAGTAAAGCATCATATCGGATGTGCGAATAGTTGGGTTAGACTTCATAATGAATTGAATTTCAAATTATTCAGACATACCAATGCAGAAAAATTGGTTTTGGGAAAGAATGATTGTTTTTATGAAGAGATGTACATCACCGAATATCTCGGTCATAATTATATTGGAAAAGATTTTGTAGAAAAAAAGGTGGAGAATCTGAAGCGGCTGCAAACCCTTCTGCATGAAAAGTATGGGATAGAGTTGCTGCTGGTATTCGAACCCGGCAAAGCGCACTTCTGTCCGGAGAACATCCCCGACCGCTACCAGCCCACCGTGAAAACCACCAGCAACTACGAGGCTTTCACGGCGGCCTGCCACCGCGCCGGCGTGCACTACCTCGACCTCAACGGCTACTTCTCCCGCCTCAAGGCCACTTCTCCCCACCCGCTCTACTCCAACTACGGCGTGCACTGGAGCAGCTATGGTCTGTGGCAGGCCGCCGACACCCTCGCCCGCTACATCGAGCATGAATGCCGCATCAACCTGCCTGACATCGTCTTCGCGGGCGACAGCAACTCGAAGTACAACAAGGACTTGGACTTCGACATGGAGCCTGCCATGAACCTGCTTTTCCCCCTCCCCCACGAAACCCTCAACTTCCCCATCTGCTATTTCCGCCACGACGACAGCAGCTTCACCCAGCCGCGCGTGCTCACCATTGCCGACAGCTACTACTGGAGCATCTGGAACAGCGGCATCGCCGAGAACCTCTTCTCCGACAACACCTTCTGGTATTACAACCTCACCGTCTATCCCAACATCTGGGACCCTATTGAGTGGGTGGACAAGAGTAAAACAAAGGAAGTTATTCAGAATAAAGATGTTATCTTACTAATGATTACCGATGCCAATCTCTACAACTTCGGTTGGCAGTTTGTGGAAGAGGCGTTGGCGGCCCTTGATCCCGACTGGAAGATTCAGCCCGACATCGACGCCTTCAACTGCATCATGAACACCACCGAGAACGGCCAACACCAGTGGTACCTGAACCTGCTGGAGCGGTCGCGCCGCAAGCAGATCCCCTTCAGCAAGGTGCTACGCGAAGAGGTGGAACGAATTCAGCGGTGAAAAGTTCCCTGAATGGCTTTTTTCTCTACCCAAAAATTTGTATTTTTGCAGCCAACAAATTTGGCTTTTATGAAAAACACAAAATTATTGCTGGTCCTTGCGACCGTAATGTTGACCGCTTCATGCGCAAAAAAACAGCAGCCCGTACCGGAAGTTCAGAAACCGAAAGATCCTAAAATACTGGTACTCTATTACTCACAGACCTCCAACACCAAGGCTGTGGCGCAGGAGATTGCCCAAAAACTCAATGCTGACATAGAAGAAATCGTCATGACGCAACCTTACGACGGCGACTTCCAAGCCACCATCGACCGCTGCATGGTGGAGCGCGAGCAGGGCATAATTCCCGACATCAAGCCGGTGGCCGCCAAGATTGCCGATTACGACGTCATCTTCCTCGGTTACCCGGTATGGTTCGGCACCTACGCACCTCCCGTGGCCACTTTCCTCAAACAGACCAACCTGAACGGCAAGAAGATCGTGCCTTTCTGCACCTTCGGCAGCGGCGGACTGGAATCCAGCGTGAAGGATTTGGAGAAAGCCGCGCCGAAAGCAACCGTGCTGGACGGTTATGGCGTGCGCGCCGCCCGTCTGGATGCCATGCCCTACGAGGTGGACCAGTTCCTGAAGGCCGGCGGCTTCCTACAAGGAGAGTACACCCGTCTGGAAATGTTTCCCGCGCAGCGTGAGGTGAGCGACAAAGAGGAGGTCATCTTCAACACAGCCGTAGATGGCTACCCGATGCTGCACGCCAAAGCCAAGACCTTCGCCAGCCGCAACATCCCTAACGGAGTCGAATACCTGTTCTACGCTATTGACCTGCCCCGCAAGGACAATCCCAAGATGCCGCCCGCCGGCGAACTGCAAGTATATGTAACCGTTGAAAACGGCAAAGCACCCGTATTCACGAAAGTCATTCGATAAGATCAAATCATCTGAAAATTAATCATTATAAAATACAGAATATGAAGAAGTTGCTTTTCTCCCTCCTTTTCGTGGCCACGATACTTACCCTTTCGGCGCAAGACCTGTACCGCGCCCGTCAGGACGGCCATGTGGACAGCGTATATGCCGGCATTGATCTGCCGGATTCCTATACAGGCCGCGGGGTCATCATCGGAGTTACCGACTGGGGCTTCGACTACACGCACCCCGTGTTTTACGACACCACCGGCACGCAGTACCGCATCCTGCGGGCATGGGACCAGTTCCGCACGGCAGGCCCCGCTCCTGAAGGCTTCGACTACGGCACCGAGTTAGTGGGACAGGAGCAGCTGCTGGCCGCGGCCTGCGACACCAGCAACTTCTACGGGCACCACTACCACGGCACGCACGTCGCCTCCATCGCGGGCGGCAGCGGCGCCGGCACCATCTACCGCGGCGTGGCCCCCGAGGCTGAGTTCATCTTCGCCTCCTTCCGCGCCGATGAGCAGTCGGTAATCGACGCCTTCGAGTGGATGTACCGCGTGGCACAGGAAGAGCAGAAACGCCTCGTCATCAACATGAGCTGGGGATTGTACTGGATGGACAACTTCGACGGCACCGGCCCGGTAGGACAGAAAATGAGAGAACTCAGCGACCTCGGCGTGGTGTTCGTGACCAGCGGTGGCAACAACGGCGATGAGCAATTCCACCTCGGCCACACCTTCAACAACGACACCCTCCGCAGCCGTTTCATGTTCCCCGCCGACAACAACAGTCCCTACTACTGGGGCACCTCCCTCTCCATGACCAATAGTCCCGGCAAACCCTTCTCCGTGAGCTTCATCTGGTGCAACAATCAATATCAAACCATCGATGCATCACCCTTCTACCATACTGCCGACGGCGACAACTATACGGAAGGCTATCTCACCAACGGCACCGACACCATCATCTACAATGTGGAGGTGATTGAAAGCGACGAGAGCGGCCGCCCCGAGGCACGTGTGCGTGTGAAGAAGCCGGCCAATCTCAACTCCAACTGGCGACTCGGCATCGCCGTAGCTGCTGCTGAAGGCGACTTCCACGCATGGAACGTTGCAGAACTCACCAGCGGTGTCGGCAACTGGGGAGGCAAATGGATGGGAGTGAATGCATTAGGATGGAAATACGGCGACTCGCAGTACGGCACCGGCACCCCCGCCTGCGTGGATTGCGCCATCACCGTGGCCGCCCACCAGTCGGGAAGTTGGGAAGATGATGTGTGGCATCCGGGCGACATCTGCAGCTTCTCCAGCTACGGTCCCACCATCAACGGTCGCGACAAACCCGACATCTCCGCCCCCGGCTACAACGTCATCTCTGCCAACTCCAGCTATGCTGACGAGCACAATACGCCCGTCACCACCGTCACCTTTGAAGGTCGCGAATACAGTTTCATCAGACTGTCAGGCACCTCCATGTCGTCGCCCTTCACCACCGGTGTGGTGGCGCTGCTGCTGGAGGCCAACCCCACCCTCACCGCCCAGCAGGTGAAAGAGTCCCTGATTTTCTCGGCTACTCACGACAGTCTGACCGAAGCCCGCGGCATGGTGCGCTTCGGCCACGGCAAGGTAAACGCCTATCAGGCTGTGCTGCGCGCCCTCTACCATGTGGGTACACAGGATTTTGTCAGCACCGCCAACATCTATACCCTCTTCCCCAACCCCGCCACCGACCAGCTCTTCATCTCCACCCCCAACAACCAAGAGGCTACCACGGCCTATCTGTACGACCTGAACGGCCGTCTCCTCCAGACCATGGTCATCAGCCAAGGGGTGAACACGATGGCGTTGGGCAGTCTGCCCAACGGGACCTACATTCTGAAAATCGCCAACGCCCATTTCACCGAAAGCAAGAAGGTGGTGATCGCCCGCTAATGGAGCCTTTCCGGTTCAAGCATTTCGCGCTCCGCCATGAGGCCAGCAGCCAGCGCATCGGCACCGACAGCGTACTGCTGGGTGCTTTGGCACCCATAGAGAATGTACATACCGTATTGGACGTGGGCTGCGGCTGCGGGGTGATCGGCTTCTGCATCGCCGACCAGCTGCGACGAGCCGGGGCCAAAGATATAGCCCTAACGGGGGTTGACATCGATGAGGCCTCGGTACAGGAGGCGCAGGAAAATGCCGCCCACTTTCCTACCCCCGACACCATTCGATTTGAGTTTCGCAAAGAATCGATACAGGAACATGTGCGGCTGGCAGAACCGCGTCGCTACGACCTCATCGTGAGCAACCCTCCCTTCTTTGTCAGCTCGCTGAAGCCAGCCGATGAGCGACGGAGGCAGGCGCGCCATACCGACGGTACGCTTTCATTTTGCGAACTGGTAGAGGGAGTTTCCCAGCTGCTCGCGCCAGCCGGCCATTTCGGACTTATCCTTCCTTATAATGAGTTTCTCTCCTTCGAGAAAGAATCTCAGGAGAAACTTCATCTCGCCGAACAATGGCTCATCCGCCCTACACCATCCAAGCCCATCCATCGCGTCATCGCTATCTATTCCCTTCATCCCACCATCTCCACCACTATAAAAGAACTTTGTATCCGCGATAGTAAGGGGCATTACACAGAAGAGTACCGGCAGCTGACGGGGGAACTCTATCTGAAAACAACGTTTCAAGAATAAAAAAAGCACCGACAGTCAGCCGGTGCTTTTTCATATCTATTCATAAGATAGTTTCGCATGATTAGCGGCGCGGACCACCCTCACGGCGCGGACCGTGACCACCTTCGCGACGGGGACCGCCACCATTGCCTTCACGGCGCGGACCACGCGGACGCTGCTCGGGCTCACGATAGCCTTCCGGCTTCGGCAGCAGAGCACGACGCGACAGTTTCAGCTTGCCGGTCTTCTCCTCAATGCCGATGAGTTTCACCTGCAGGATGTCTCCCACCTTGATGAGATCTTCGAGGTTGTCAACACGCTTCCAGTCGTACTCGGAAATGTGCATCAAACCGTCTTTGCCGGGAAGGATTTCGATGAAAGCACCGAACTCGAGGATGCTCTTCACAGGACCTTCGTACACCTTGCCCTCTTCGGGAACCTCGGTGATGCGGTTGATGCGCTCCATAGCGGCGTTGATGTTGTCCACGTTGGCAGCGGCGATGTCGATGATACCGAAGTCGCCCACCTCCTCGATGTTGATGACGGTGTTGGTTTCACGCTGCATCTCCTGGATAACCTTGCCGCCAGGTCCGATGACCGCGCCGATGAACTCGCGCGGAATCTGCATCTGGACGATACGCGGAACGAACGGACGGTAGTCTTCGCGCGGCTCCGGAATAGCCTGGTGCATCTTGTCCAGAATATACAGACGGCCTTGACGAGCCTGCTCGAGAGCCTGTGCCATTGTCTCGGAAGAGAGACCGTTGACCTTGATATCCATCTGGCAAGCGGTGATACCGTCGGCGGTACCGCACACCTTGAAGTCCATGTCGCCGAGGTGGTCCTCGTCGCCGAGAATGTCAGAGAGGATGGCGTAGTTACCGGTTTTCTCATCGGTAATCAAACCCATAGCGATACCAGCGACCGGTTTTTTCATCTTCACACCGCAGTCGTACAGGGCGAGGGTGCCGGCGCAGACGGTAGCCATGGAGGAGCTTCCGTTCGACTCGAGGATGTCGCTCACGAGGCGGACGGTATAGGGGAAGCTCGGATCATCGAAAGGAATCATCGGCTTGAGGGCGCGATGGGCCAGGTTGCCGTGACCGATCTCGCGACGGCCGGTGCTGCGGATGGGCTTCACCTCACCGACGGAGAAGGGCGGGAAGTTGTAGTGCAGGATGAAACGGCTGCTGCCTTCCACGATGGCGCCGTCGATGGTCTGCTCGTCGAGCTTGGTGCCGAGGGTGCAGGACATCAAAGACTGGGTTTCACCGCGGGTGAAGATGGCGGAGCCGTGAGCTGACGGCAGGTAACCGGTTTCAATCCAGATCGGACGGATCTGGTCAAGCTGGCGACCGTCCAAACGGATACGCTCATCCAGAATCATATTGCGCATGGCGTGGTACTGCACGTCGTGGTAGTAACGAGCCACCATGAATTTCTTTTCTTCGCGTTCCTCTTCAGGAATGGTTTCCATGAATTCTTCGAGAATCTGGTCGAAGGCGTCGTTGCGCTCATGTTTGCCCATGAACGATTTGGCGATGGCGTAAACCTTGTCGTAGGTTTCGCGGTTGACGCGCTCGCGGAGCTCTTCGTCGTTGGTTTCGTGGCAGTATTCGCGTTTCGGGTTGGCTTTTTCCACCTGAGCGGCGAGGTCGAGCTGAGCCTGGCACTGCACCTTGATGGCAGCGTGGGCAGCGTTGAGGGCCTCTACCATGTCGGCTTCGGAGATTTCCTTCATCTCACCTTCCACCATCATGATGTTGTCGATGGTGGCAGCCACGATCATGTCAATGTCAGAGCGTTCCATGTCTTCCACGGTGGGGTTGATGACCATCTTGCCATCCACGCGACCCACGCGCACTTCGGAGATGGGGCCTTCCCACGGAATGTTGGAAACGGCGAGGGCGGTAGAAGCTGCGAGGCCGGCGAGGGCGTCGGGCAGGTTGTTGCGGTCGCCGGAGATAAGGGTGACGAGCACCTGCGTCTCAGCGTGGAAGTTGTCGGGGAAGAGCGGACGGAGGGCGCGGTCCACGAGGCGGGCGATGAGGATTTCATACTCGCTGGGACGGCCTTCGCGTTTGAAGAAACCGCCGGGGAAGCGACCCACGGCGCCGTATTTCTCCTGATATTCGACCTGCAAAGGCATGAAGTCGGTGTTTTCCACTGCGTCTTTCTTGCAGCACACGGTGGCGAGCAACATGGTGTCGCCCATTCTTACAACGGCAGATCCGTCGGCCTGCTTGGCGAGGATGCCGGTTTCGATGGTCACTTCACGACCATCGGGGAGCTGGAAGGTTTGCCGAGCTCCGAGGGGTTTATTTGAATTGTACATAATTCCTTGTTTTAATAATTACAAAACAACCACGCCGTGCGGGTAGGATGAGTCCACAGCAGTGATTGCTTTTTGAATGAAAAGATAATGATTCAAAAAAAGGCAATTCGGAAATTGCCTTTTTGAAGCGTCGGAGATTATTTTCTCAAACCAAGTTTCTTCACAATAGCTCTGTAGCGCTCGATATCCTGCTCTTTCAGATAGGCGAGCATTTTCTTTCTCTTACCCACGAGCTGCATCAGGGCACGCTTGGTACCAAGGTCTTTGTGATTGGCTTTCATGTGCTCGGTCAGATGTTTGATTCTGAACGTGAACAGAGCCACCTGGCTTTCCGGTGAACCGGAATCGAATTCGTTCTTGCCGTTTTCTTTGAAGATGTCTTTCTTAACTTCAGTTGTCAAATACATAATTTTCTTCTCTTTTTAAAATTTTCTAACGTCTTATTTTTCGGGGTGCAAAAGTACAACATTTTTTTAAGATGGCTTACCCCTTCTTCTTATTTTTTTTGAAAAATTCACAACTCTACAAAAACTCACCTTTTCGAGCACGACAATGCGGTATGTTTCACAAAAAAATCTTACTTTTGCAAGCTCAAAAACAGGAATATGATCAGGAACTTTTTAGAAACGATAGGCGAGTATTTCCTTTTCCTCAAAAAGGTTTTCTCGAAGCCGCCCCGCACCTCCGAATTTTTCCGGAAAGTGGTGGACGAGATGAACGCGATGGGCGTCGGTTCGCTGCTGATTGTGTGCATTGTGGCGGTCTGTATGGGTAGCGTTATCACCACGCAGACTGCGTTGCAGATTGAGAGTCCGTGGGTACCGAAATGGACGCTCGGCTTCACGGTGCGTACCTCTGTGGTGATGGAGCTCTGTCCCACCATCATTACCCTGATGCTGGTGGGTAACCTCGGATCGCGCATCACTTCTGAGATAGGTAGTATGCGTGTCACCGAACAGATTGATGCTTTGGAAGTGATGGGTATCAACCCCGCTTCCTTCCTCGTTCTTCCCAAAATCACTGCTGCCCTTTTCGTCATCCCCATCCTCACTATCATCGCCATCTTCTTCGCCCTCATCGGCGGCTACATCACCGTGATTGTCACGCACGTGTCCTCCCCCTACGAATTTTACGACGGTCTCACCTCTTTCTTCCGCATGTATGACCTTGTATATGTGCTGACCAAGACGGTCATCTTCGCATTTGTGCTCTCCTCCGTCGCCTCCTTCTACGGATACCGCATCCAGGGCGGCGCACTTGAGCTGGGTAAGGCGAATGTCAACGGCTTCATCGTATCGTCATTCCTCATCCTTGTGCTGAACCTCGTCATCACCTCAATCATGTTGTAATTTTTTGAGACTATGATAGAACTCATCAATGTATCGAAATATTTTGGAGAACGGCAGGTGCTGAAAAACATCAACACGCAGTTCGAAGATGGAAAAGTGAACCTCATTATCGGACGGTCGGGTTCCGGCAAGACGGTGATGATGAAGAACCTTATCGGGTTGTTGGCTCCGGAAGAGGGAGAAATCCTGTACAACGGGCGTAACTTCAACAAGTTCACAGAGAAGGAAAAAGAGTCCATCCGCTCCGAGATGGGCATGGTGTTCCAAGGGTCGGCCCTGTTTGACTCCATGACCATTGAAGACAACGTGATGTTTCCGCTCACCATGCTTACACGGCAGAGCTATGAAGAGAAAATCGAAAGGGTGAACTTCTGTCTGAAACGGGTGGATCTCGAAGGCTCTAACCATTTGTATCCCGCTGAGCTGAGCGGTGGTATGAAGAAACGCGCCGCCATCGCCCGCGCCATCGCCTGCAACCCCAAATACCTCTTCTGCGATGAACCCAACTCCGGCCTCGACCCCAAGACCTCGCTCCTCATCGACGAACTTATCTTTGAAATCACCCACGAATTCGGCATCACCACCGTGGTCAACACCCACGACATCAACTCGGTGATTACCATTGGCGAAACCATTTCCTTCATCTATCAGGGCAACCTCGAATGGCGCGGCAGCAAGGACAATGTGCTCACCTCCGACAATCCGAGACTCAACGACTTCATCTTTGCACAACCCCTTACCCAGCGCATCCGTGACCTCAGCTAAGCCATGAATGCCCTCGACCTCATCCTCATCTTTCCTTTGATCTGGGCCGGCTTCCGAGGCTTCAAGAACGGCCTCATCACGGAGGTGGTCTCCATCGCCGCCCTCTTCGGCGGCATCTGGCTCGCCTTACATTACACCGACAAAATCGCACAGTTCATCCATAACGACGCGGCCCAGCTCATCGCCTGCGCCGTCATCTTCGGCGGGGTGCTGCTCGGCGGCTACCTCGGCAGCCGACTCGCCAAGAAAGTCACCGCCATCCCCGACCTGCTCGACAAAATCTGCGGCATCGCCTTCGGATTTGCCAAGGTGGTGATTCTCTGCAGCTTGCTGCTCATCGGACTAAAAGCCATCGACACCAAAGGGGTTGTCCTTACCGACAAGGGCACACAAGGATCACTGCTGTATCCTTATCTGGAGAAGACAGCAGATTTTATTATCAAACAACAAAATACGGAAACGGCTACACCGACACCTCAGCCTTGATGTGCGGGTGCGGGTCGTAGCCCTCCAAGGCGAAATCTTCGTAGTGGAAGTCGAAAATGGACTTCACCTCGGGGTTGATGCGCATGACCGGCAGCGGACGCGGCTCACGGGTGAGCTGCAGGCGCGCTTGCTCCAAGTGGTTGTTATACAGGTGCGCATCGCCTAATGTGTGGATGAAATAGCGCGGCTCCAGCCCGGTGACCTGCGCCACCATCATGAGCAGCAGGGCGTAGGAGGCGATGTTGAACGGCACGCCGAGAAACACATCCGCGCTGCGCTGGTAGAGCTGGCACGACAGCTGGCCGTCGTTCACATAAAACTGGAACATCACGTGACAGGGGGGCAGCGCCATCCGGTCGATCTCGCCCACATTCCACGCGCTGACAATCAGTCGGCGGGAGTCGGGGTTGTGCTGGATGTCGTGAATGAGTTGGGTGATCTGATCCACGGTGCGGCCATCGGCGCAGTCCCACGACCGCCACTGGTGGCCGTAGATGGGACCGAGTTCACCCTGCTCGTCGGCCCATTCGTCCCAGATGGAAACGCCGTTCTCCTTGAGGTAGGCGATATTGGTGCTACCTTGCAGGAACCAGAGCAACTCGTGGATGATGGAGCGGAGGTGCAGCTTTTTGGTGGTGAGCAGCGGAAATCCGTCGCGGAGGTCGAAGCGCATCTGGTAACCGAAAATGCTCCGTGTGCCGGTGCCGGTACGGTCGCCCTTGTCCACTCCATCCTCGAGGATGGTACGCATCAGGTCGAGATAGGGTTTCATAAACGGGAATTAAAGGGATTGAAGGAAAGTCATCATTTTGCGGATGGCGCGACCGCGGTGGCTGATGGCGTTTTTGTCGAAGTCGCTCATCTGGGCAAACGACTCGTTGAAGCCATCGGGCATGAAGACGGGGTCGTAGCCGAAGCCGCTGCCGCCGATGGGTTCGGGCAGGATGATACCATCCACACGCCCCTCGAACTCGTAGCGCTGTCCGTTGAGGATGAGGGCCACCACAGTCTTGAAACAGGCCTTGCGGTTGCTGACGCCCTGCATCTCTTGCAGCAGCTTGTTCACATTGTCCTGGAACGAGCAATGCTCGCCGGCGTAGCGGGCGGAATAAACACCCGGACGACCGTCGAGGGCTTCGACTTCAAGTCCGGTATCATCGGCAAAACAGTTGACTTGGTATCTCTGGTAAACGTATTCGGCCTTCTGCTTAGCGTTACCTATCAGAGTATCAGCGGTTTCAGGTATTTCATCGAAACAGCCGACATGGTCAAGGCCGAACACGACACAAGAAGCACCCGCTATTGCGACTGCCTCTTGTAACTTGTGCCGGTTGTGCGTGGCGAAAACTAATTCCATCGCTTCGGCTGGCTTCATCTCAAGGATTAGGCCTCAGCGCCCTTGATTTCGATGGCCTGTCTGTCTCTGTAGTATCCGCATTCAGGGCAGATTCTGTGAGTCAGGATGACCGCACCGCAATGGCTGCAAGTGGTCAGCTGGGGAGCGGTGATGAAATCGTGTGCTCTTCTCTTGTCTCTTCTCATTGCTGAGTGTCTTCTTTTCGGATGTGGCATAACTTGTTATTGTTTAGTGTTCTAACTTTATTTTAATTTTTTGAGGGCTTCCCAACGCGGGTCAATCTCGTCTTCCTTTTTGGTGTCGGGAGAGTGCTCATTCATAATTTTCAAAATTTCCGGATTGCAGGTGGAGTTTCCATTCTCATCGTCGGGGTGCAGCACCTGTATGGGCAGCGCCAGCATGATGGATTCATATACAAAATGAAACACGTCCAGCTCATATTCATTCTCATTCACCACCCACATATCATCTTCCTGCTGCATCTCTTCCACCTGCGGCACCAACTTCACCAGCAGATGTTCATCGAAGTCGAGGTTGACGCGCACCGGCTCGAGGCAGCGGTCGCACGGCAGCATCACATAGCCGTTGAATTGGAAGTCCAACGTGATCATTTTTTCAGAAACTTCCATCTCGATTTGCAATTTCACATCACCTTCCTGCAAATCTGGAATCTCTGCAAGTTCAAAGAACCTGTTGTCGCAATCTATTGAAAATGAATGCATCCCGAGCTCAACTCCGGAAATTCTCAGCTTAAATTCTTCTCTTTTCGGGTCGATTTTCACCTTCTATAAATTGGGGTGCAAATATACAGCTTTTTTTAAGTCACATCACACCGTTTTATTTTTTTTCAAAAAAAAGAGGGAGTTGTCTATTTTCTTTGCAAGCGCACAAAGAAAATAGACGAAAAGAAATGCGCTTTGCCGCTGTGCAAATTCCAGCTAAAATCGGGTGAAGCTCGCTAAACGGCGAAAAACTTGATGAGCTTCATTTCATTGCGCTCATTTTCGGACAGTTCGCCGTTCTTAACGCTCACTCCACACCGATTTCTTCACGCCGTAATTTACAAGGCGGCCTGTTCATTGTGCCCTTCTTGTTCTATGGTCGCAGCATGCTGGCGGTGGCTCATCATGGACACGCTCCCGGAGGGAGCGGATTTCAATAACCCCACACGTCAGTGTGGGGAGAGGATGCGCCCTACCGCCAACCGCGGCACACTGACTGTAAGATAGAACCTGGCGGCGGGTATGCCGCGGAAGAACGGGCAGTGTGTTTCTTGTGGGCACCAGCACGCATGTCAGCCATTGCGGTTCCCCACCTCAGACTGCGGCCTCAAGAGGCCTTGTCTGAGGTTACTGGGAGTGCGTCCCTTCAGGACGCGGGCGGGCGGATGATGGTACCGGATGACGGGAGCAGTTCCGTTACCGACGACAGGAGGCGCGGGGCGGTGGCGGCACTTTTGCAGGGGTCGGTCGTGACGAAATATGACTTCCCGATAATACTCCCCCGTTCGGTGAAGGCAAACATTTCAGTGCCGCCACTGTTGTAGCCACGGGGTATCACAATTTGTGATACCCACTTGGAAATCAATTGATTATAATTATTTTCGTGAATAGCTTTGATTTCATTGATCTGTTTTTCTTTCATGGTGCAAAAGTACAATGGTTATTTTGTAAAATATTATGAAATTTCAATATTACTATTGTTTAATTTAAGAAAATATTGTATTTTTGCAGCCGAAATTTTCGCATTGTGAAGGTTATTTTAATTAATTATGGCAATGAGAGATATTTTACCCAATCGGAGAATTTTAAGCAGGAGTATTCCGCTACGATTGTTAAAGTTGGTAAACTGAAGGAGATTGAAGAAAACGCATGAATATGCCGATTTTTTTGTAAACTTGCATCATTAAAACTAAGAACAACACCATGAGTAACGAGTCTATCATTCAAGTATTTGAGGGTATCAATGTCCGCATTGTTTGGAACGAAGAAGAGCAGGGATACTATTTCTCGATAGCGGATATTGTACAAGTTTTGACAGAAACAGTTAACCCTCGCGATTATATAAAGAAAATGCTAAAACGTGACCCCGAACTGAAATCCAAGTGGGGGACAATTTGTCCCCCTGTTCGGATGTTGGCTCCTGACGGTAAAAAACGCTTTGAAGGTTTTTAGTAATTATGACTATTAAAATGCCGGCACGAATTTTTTACGCGGAGGGTCACCGAAATACAAAATGGGAGCCGTCTGTTGGGTGATGATAGCTGGACTGGAATTGATGTAAAAACATCGATTATAAGAGTCCCAGCAAAGATAGTCGGAATGCAGCATAAACCATGCCCACCACTCCCTGAGTGTGGCACTGTCGGAATAATTGTCCTCGTTAGCCACTATCTGAGTCAGCCGCTCTAAAGATCGTCCGTATCGTGACCACAATTGGTCATCCACGGGAATATTTGAACCTCTGGAAACAGAATCTAAGTAGTTCCATCTTGCACGAAATTCCGCTTTCGCCATCGCAGTATTACAATCCGCACAAAACCGAGCAATGTCAGCCAATGGAGTTGTACCATATGTATTTGTACCATATATATAATGATCAATTCTACAAAGTTTCATATCGTCATACTCCATATTTTGGGATTTCACATGGCTTGCGAAACAAATACAGAGCAACAAGATGAAAACAACTATTTTCCCTTTCATGACAATAGGTGTTTAGAATTGTACGCGACAAAAATACATGATTTTTATTACCAATCACTGTTGCAAAAAAATAATTTTTAAAATACTTTTGCTATTTAAAAAAATATCATTATTTTTGCGACTTCAAATAGGTCGGGAATGAAATACAGCGAATTGGAGAAACATGGAAAAGAGAACCATTAAAGCTCACGTCGAGTGCAACAAAAACGGCTGGTACAATGTGTATTACAACGACACGGATGTTCCTTTCGGTTTTTTTGGAGAAGGCAAAAACGCAAAGGCCGCCATGCATGACTTTCTAAATGTGTATGAAGCCATGCGAGAAGAACATCAAAAAGAGACAGGTGATATTGTGGAATTTGAGTTTGAATTTGTGTATGACACTTCCGCATTTCTCCAACAGTACAAGGGTTTAATTACGCTTTCTGGGCTCTCCCGTATGACAGGAATTAACAAAGCCCAACTGTCGCAATATGTCTGTGGCAGACGACATCCGTCGCCCCGAACAGATGAGAAGGTACGACTCTCCGTTCGGCGTTTCGCCGAAGAATTGGCGCACGCAATGGGATAATCTATATGGTTACTTTCAGCCGGCGCGGCAGGGATTGGAGTGAGCACGAGCGAAGCGAGTAAAACGCAAAGCCCGACGGCGACCGCAGGGAGCCGGGCCGCCCAAATAAAAAAAGAAAAAAATCGGCTACCTATTATATATAGTATCGCCTAGTACTCCTCTTCGAAGAAAAGCTGGTAATAGTTCAGGCCCGTCTCGGGGTCCACACCCTTCTTGATGCGCTTGGTATCGCCATGTACGTAAACGTGGAAGTTTTTGTCTAACTTAATGACACTCTTGAAGTTGCGCGACTGTTTCTTGATGGCGCTGTCGGAAATGCCGAAGCTGTCGGGCACCACCATGTCGTTGGCCTGCTGGAACTCCTCCTTGTAGGTGTCGAAACTCTCAATCAGTTCCTCGTTGCCGATGACCTCCTGCTTGAATTCCTCCATCTCGAAGGTCTTGTTCTCCTTGAAAAAGTTGACCGAACGGTTGAGAATTTCGGCCTGGTCGGCTTTGGAAACTTCCTCGAATTGCTCTGGCATATAGTCAGTTACAAACTCCTTGCAGAGGGTGAGCATGCTCTGGGTGTTGTAATACTCGTCCTTGCGCTGACGGCAGTGCAGGAAGTCGTCCATCCAGTACTGCGCCTCGCCACCGCGGTTGGTGTTATCGACCACCGACAGCACGTAGCCACGCTCCTTCTCGGTGTTGAGGATCAGACAGCCCTTGTCGAGCTTGTTGAGTCCGAACCCGAAGTCGCTTTCTACCACGAACTTATCATCCTCCTGATGAATCTTCAGGAACGAGTCTTTGGTCTCGGCCTTGAAAAGTCCGACGGCATCCACCTGCTCATCGTCCAGCACGCAATCCTTGAAATAGACCACGTAGAACTCGCCGTCCTTGATTTTCGGGTGGTTGCACTGGTTGTAGAGGTGCTGCGCCATGTAGAGCGACTGCTCCAGCAGACTGTCGGGATCGTCGAAGATGGCCGTGGCCGCCTTGTAGATGTTGTTTTGCTCCACCCCGTCCTCATGGAACAGCTGGAAATACTCCTCCGACTTGAAGGGGAAGAGGAAATAGGTCTTGAGCAGGTTCTTCACCTCTTCGCTCACGTTGAGCAGTTCGTGCGACAGGATGAGGGGCTCGTCTAACTGTTTGTTGCCGACCGCATGTACGGCAATGTGCTGGATGGTGGTGTCTGCAAGGTGCATGGGGGGGGAGTTGAAAATTGAAAATGGAAAAATGAAAATTGAAAATTATTATTTTTTATTGTAGAGACGTGGCATGCCGCGTCTCTTACTTACAGGTTTCTAATAGCATGCCGCGTCTCAAACGAGGATTAGCCAACGGAATTTTTGAGAGAGATGGAGAGTAGTTCTTGGGCTTCGGCGGCGAATTCGAGGGGCAGTTTTTCGAGCACGCCTTTGGCGTAGCCGTTGACGATGAGGCTGACGGCCTTTTCGACGCTGATGCCGCGCTGCTGGCAGTAGAAGAGCTGTTCTTCGGAGATTTTGCCGGTGGAGGCCTCATGTTCGAGCACGGAGCTGTTGTTGTGGCAGTCGGCGTAGGGCCAGGTGTGGGCGCCGCATTTGTCGCCCATGAGCAGCGAGTCGCACTGCGAGAAGTTGCGCGAGTTGACGGCGCTCTTGTTGATCTTCACCAGTCCGCGATAGCTGTTCTGGCTGTAGCCGGCGGAGATACCCTTGCTGATGATGGTGCTGCGAGTGCGCTTGCCGATATGAATCATCTTGGTGCCGGTGTCGGCCTGCTGGTAGTTGTTGGTGACGGCCACCGAGTAGAACTCGCCCACCGAGTCGTCGCCTTGCAGCACGCAGCTGGGGTACTTCCAGGTGACGGCCGAGCCGGTTTCCACCTGCGTCCACGATATTTTGGAGCGGTTGCCTTTGCAGAGACCGCGTTTGGTGACGAAGTTGTAGATGCCGCCCTTGCCGTCCTTATCGCCCGGGTACCAGTTCTGCACAGTGGAGTATTTCACCTCCGCGTCTTCGAGGGCCACAATTTCCACGATAGCCGCATGAAGCTGATTTTCATCACGTTGCGGAGCAGTACAACCTTCCAGGTAGCTCACGTAGGCGCCCTCGTCGGCCACGATGAGAGTGCGCTCGAACTGTCCGGAGTTTTTGGCGTTGATACGGAAATAGGTGCTGAGGTCGATGGGGCAGCGCACGCCTTTGGGGATGTAGCAGAAGGAGCCTTCGCTGAAGACGGCCGAGTTCAGGGCTGCGAAGAAGTTGTCGCCGGGCGGCACCACGCTGCCGAGGTACTGCTTCACCAGGTCGGGGTAGCGCTTCACGGCCTCGCCGAACGAGCAGAATAGGATGCCCTCCTGCTCCAGCATGTCGGAGTACATGGTCTTCACCGAGACGGAGTCGATGACGGCATCCACGGCCACCATCGATTCCTTCTGTTCCTCCTGCTGCTTGGCCTGCGAGAAGGCGTCGGCGTCTTCATCGAGCGAGATGCCGAGCTTGTCGAAAGTCTTCACCACCTCCGACATCTCGTTTTTCTTGGGGATGGAAAGATATATAATATTCTGGTAATCAGGTTTTTCGTAATGAAGATGTGCCCAGTTGGGTTCGGTCATGGTCTGCCATTTGCGGAAGGCCTTGAGGCGGAATTCGAGCAACCACTCGGGTTCTTCCTTCCTTTTGGAGATCATTCTGACGATATCTTCATTAAGCCCTTTTGGAAATTCCTCCACCTCGATGCTGGAGACAAATCCGTGCTTATACTCCTCTGTATTGATGTTTTTAATGATGTCTTCTTCCATAGTTTCGCACTCAAAAATGCAAGCTGCAAAATTACATGAAATTTGCGACATGGCGTGTGGGAAAATGAAAAAAGAAAATATGGAAATCCGATTTTTTTGTATAAATTTGCCGCTGAAACTGCATAGTGTGTGGTTTTATGTATTTTATTGAATATTAATATTTTATAAAAAGAAAATAGAAGTCGGATATGAAGAAAGTTGCCATTATAGGTGCAGGACCTGCGGGCATTGAAGCCGCTTCGGTTCTTGCGGCCCACGACTGCGAAGTGATGCTGTTTGAAAAATCAGCGGCCCCGCTCTCCAATGTACTCGACAAAGCGTTCCTTTTCCCTGATTTCTCATCGGCACAAGATTTGGCCAAACAATTGGAGGCCAAACTGCTTCCTGACAACATCAAAGTCCTCTGTCAGAAGGAGATAGTGGATGTAAAAAAGGTGGATGGGGAATTCAAGGTTTATGATTCTGAGGGAAAGGTTTATATTGCGGACAATGTACTCATCACCACGGGTTACACGCTGTTTGATGCGCACCGCAAGGAGGAGTTGGGCTACGGTATCTACAAAGGGGTTATCAATTCGTTGGATTTGGAAAGAATGATTTTGCACCAGCAGATCACCAACTCAATGGGCGAGCCGGCACAGCGCGTAGTGTTCCTGCAATGTGTAGGTTCCCGCGACGAGAAGTCGGGCAACAACTACTGCTCGAAGGTGTGTTGTGTAACGGCCGTGAAGCAGGCCATTGAGGTGCGCAAGCTTCTCCCCAATGCTGCAATCTATCTGTTTTACATGGATTTGCGCATGTGGGGAAAAGGCTTTGAGGAGATGTATCGCGAGGCGCAGGAGAAGTACGACATCCGTTTCATCCGCGGGCGTATCTCGGAGGCATCGGCCACTTTCGACAACAAGGTGCAGATCAAGTCGGAGGACACGCTCATCGGGCAGCCGCTGAAAATGACCACCGACCTGCTGGTGCTGATGGCCGGCATGGAGCCGTCGCAGGGCACCCGCAACCTTGCCGAGAAGTGCGGCATCGAAGGCTCCTATCGTTTCATCGCCACACAAAGCCCGCACCTTGGCGACAATCTCACCGCCGTTGACGGACTGTTCGTCGCCGGTACCGCCAAACAACCCATGAGCATCCGCGACACTGTCACCGACGCCGTCGCGGCCGCCCATGCCATTCTATCAAAATAATCACCCATAAACTCACTCATGGACAAGAAAACTATTATCGGGCTCCTGCTCATCTTTGCCGTCTTCATCGGCTACAGCTTCTACACCTCGCACAACGCGAAAAAAGCCCGCGAAGAGCAGATCGCCCAACAAAAGAAAGAGGAGGCCAAGAAGGCTTCCGACAAGAAAACTGTTCAGCTTGCTGACACACTGGCCAAGGACACCTCGGCATTGGATGAGAAGGTCGAATCCACAGCCGCTGCCACCGCAGCACCGGCACAGAAGAAGAGCACCAACTACTTCTCTTTCGCCGATACCACCCAGACCAACGACTTTATCGTGCGCACCAACAAGGCCGTTTATCGCTTCTCGCGCTACGGCGGCTACCTTAAGTCGGTAAAACTCAACGGTATCTACAAGTATGCACCGAAGGGAGCGAAAAAAGAGGAGTTCTACATGCACGAGATCGACCACCACAAGATGGCCCTCACCCTGCACACCCTCGACTCGCTGCGCTCGTTTGTCTCCACCGAGAACTGCTACTTCCGCGCAGAACAGGATACCGTGGATGTGAAATCGAACAAAGGCCATCTCCGCCTCTACCTCCATCCCTACAAACTGGATGACACCACTACGGCCGAAAACATCATCGACAGCAACGCCTTCATCCTCTTCGACTATACTTTTGATGCAGATGACTACATGCTCGATTTCGATGTGAAGTTCCAGAACATGTCGCCCTATATCGTCAAGAACTCCACCGGCATCCGATGGAACACCGAACTTTACACCGCCGAGAAGAACATCGAGTACGAGCGCAAAAACACCACGTTGTACTATATGGACAACGGCGGCAAGGTGAACAACTTGGATGAAATCAAGTCTGAATCGAAGGATGTGACGACCACCATGAAGTGGGTCTCCTTCAAACAGCAGTTCTTCACCTCCATCCTCATCGCCAAAAAAGACAATTTCAAGAAGGGCGAACTGAAGGTGGATGTAAACAACCAAGGCGAAACCGACCCGCTGCTGAAGACCATGAGCTCCGACCTCGATTTTGAGGTGAAAGATTATGACAAAGGCAGTTTCGCCATGCAAATGTACTACGGTCCCAACCAGTACAAACTGCTGAAAAAGTATCAAAACGAGCAGGGCGAGAGCATGGGATTCGAACGGCTCGTCCCGCTGGGATGGGGCTTCTTCCTGCTGCAGTGGATCAACCGCGGCGTGGTCATCCCGATTTTCAACTGGCTGGATGCCTATGGACTCAGCTATGGCATCATCATTCTGATTCTCAGTATATTCATCAAGATTGTCATCTTCCCGATGGCGTACAAGACCTATCTCTCTTCCGCCAAGATGCGCGTGCTGAAACCGCAGATTGACGAGATCAACGAGAAGTACCCGAAGCCGGAGGATGCCATGAAGAAGCAGCAGGCCACCATGACCTTGTACAAGAAGGCCGGGGTGAGCCCGATGGGCGGCTGTCTGCCGATGCTCATCCAGATGCCGATCCTCATCGCCATGTTCCGCTTCTTCCCTGCCGCCTACGAACTGCGCCAGCAAAGCTTCCTCTGGGCGGAAGACCTCTCCACCTACGACTCCATCCTCGACCTCAGCTTCAACATCCCGTTCTACGGCGACCACGTGAGCCTCTTCACCCTGCTGATGACCGCCGCCACCCTCGTCTATACCTGGCTCAACAACCGTATGATGATGGCCACCAACGGCGACCAGATGAAGATGATGAAATGGATGATGTACCTCATGCCCATCCTCTTCCTCCCCATGTTCAACAGCTTCTCCTCCGCACTGCTTTACTACTACCTCCTTATCAACCTCATCACCTTCTTCCAGATGTGGATCTTCCGCATCACCATCAATGAAGAAAAACTGCTCAAGAAGATGCAGACCAACATGGTGAAGCCTGTGAAGAAGACCAAATGGCAGGAGCGTATGGAACAGATGATCAAGCAACAGCAGCAAATGCAAAAGAAAAAATAAACCGTCATGCTCGTCAAGGATGTCATCAGGAAAGACCGCGGGATGCAGTACGTTGTGGAAAACGTGCTGGTGTGCTCGTCGTGGGGTAGAAGCCTCCTCCTGAACCAGCCGTTCATGACCGATGCAAAGCTGTTGCAGCAGAATCTTGACCGGATCGAGACGCACATCCGCTTCCTTCAGGAGCATGCGGATGCCGCCCGCGAGCTGGCCATCGTGCTGCACGACATCAACGACATCACCCAGACCCTCCGCAACCTCAAAGAGCTGCATGTGCTGGATGATATTGAATTTTTTGAACTGAAGAAATTCGCCCTCGCTGCCCAGAAGATCCGCCAGATTCTGTTGGATGCCCACTACCAGCAGGAGAACCTGTACGACCTTTCGAGAGTAATCGAATTCCTTGACCCCGAGGGCAGCCGCATCGCCCATTTCTATATCTACTCGTGCTATCAGCCCGAGCTGGAAGGTCTGCGCAAACAGATGAACCAGACCGAGGACGAGACCGAACGTGAAAAGCTGCTGTGGGAAGCTGAACAGATGGAAGATGCCGTGCGGCAACGACTTACCGAGCAACTGCAGCCCTACACCGACAGTCTGCTTCACAACCTGCAGCACATCGGACAGCTGGACGTGCTGAACGCCAAGGCGCAGATGGCAGTGGCTTGGAACCTGTCGAAACCGGAAATATCGGAGACGGAGAGTTGTTACCAAGGACTGTTCCATCCCCAACTGGTGCAGCTGATGGCCGAACGGGGCGGAAAGTTCCAGCCCGTGGACATCCGGTTGGAGCAGCAGCCCTGCCTGATCACGGGAGCCAACATGTCGGGCAAGACCGTGTTGCTGAAGTCGTTGGCCATTGCCCAGTATATGTTCCAGTTCGGCTTTTACGTACCCGCACAGCGCGCCACCATCATGCCGGTGGACGAGGTGTACTGCGTGATCGACGACCAGCAGACCGAACAGCACGGACTCTCCTCCTTCGCGGCGGAGATGCTGGCGGTGAATGAAATCCTTACCCGCTCGAAAACAGACCGGCGCATCCTGGCGCTGGTGGATGAGCTGGCCCGCACCACCAACCCCGACGAGGGCCGCCGCATCGTGAACGCCTTCGTGACCATGATGCAGAAGTACCGCGTCATGTCGATTGTCACCACCCACTACAGCGGGGTGGCGGTAAGCTGCCGCCGCCTGCGCGTGAAGGGACTCATGACGCACAAGATGGGCGACCACATCACCCCCCGCAGCCTCAGCCAGTACATGGACTACACCCTCGTGGAGACCACCTCCGACGAAGTACCCGCCGAGGCCCTCACCATCGCCCGCATCTTCCATGTGGACGAAGAGTTTCTGCAATTGGCATCCCAAAATATTAAAGAATAAATTATTGAAAATCAATTATTAAAATAAAATATTATGAAAAAGTTCTTCACCTTATTGACCCTTATCATCGCAGTTGTCACCCTGAATGCACAATCGGGACAGACCAACAAAACCATGCAATTCGGCGGCGTGGAGCGCCAGTACATTGAGTATATCCCCGCCAACGTGCAATCTCCCGCACCGGTACTTTTCGTGCTGCACGGACTGGGCGACGATATGAGCAACATGTTCAATGCCACCGGTTTCAAACAGATTGCCGACCAGCACGGCTGGATCGTCATCACCCCGCAAGCACTGGAAGCCTCTGTCATGGGTTACTCCATGGGCACTGCATGGAATTCAGGCATCCACGCTTCTCTGTACGGTATGGACCTCAACATCAATGAGGATGTGGACGACTCCGGCTTCATCATGGCCATTCTCGACGACCTCATCGCCAACAGCAATGCCGACGCCAACAACGTGTTTGTCACAGGCTTCTCCATGGGCGGCTTCATGAGCAACCGTCTGGCCATTGAGCACGGCGACCGTATCAAAGCCATCGCTTCAGTAAGCGGCACGGTGGGCAATGTCGTTCAGGGCAACACACCTACCGGTCATGTGAGCGCCATGCACATCCACGGCACCGCCGACGGTACGGTAGGCTACGAGAATGCTGACTTCAACCTTAGCATCACCTCCGTGAGCGTAGGTCTCGGCGCAGAAGCCACCGTTGAATACTGGCGCAGCTACAACCAGTGCTCCGCCACCCCCGCCACCTACAACTACCCCGACAACAAGGATGACGGTCTCACCTTTGAACGCTACGAATATACGGGCGGAACCAACGGCACCCGCACCGTCTTCATCAAAGTGAACGGCGGCGACCACACCTGGTACTACACCCCCAACAACGACATCGACTACACAACCGAAATCTATAACTTCTTCGCCGGTGTGCCTACTAACATTGAGGAGAACACCCATGATGTGAACATCTACCCCAACCCCGCCCAGAGCACTCTCACCATTGAAGGTGAAGGCATCAGCGAGGTGCGCCTCTTCAACGACCTCGGCCAGCAGGTGCTGACTTCCACCTCCTCCACCCTTAACGTGTCGGCTCTCTCACAGGGACTTTACACTGCCCAAATTCTCTTCCACGACGGACAGTCCATGACCTCCAAGGTAATCATCAACCGCTAATTTTCTCACATAATACTCCCCATTTTTCAGCGTTAATATCGTTTAGAAATTAATCATTAAAAAAATCATATCGTGAAAAACACTCCTATCGACCGCAGTCTTGTTGACCAAATGATTGCTCAGAACAGCATCAAAGAGGTGGGCAAGGCATCTATCCGTGAAATCAAACGACTCATCAACGACATTGAGAATGCCTCCGGCACGAAGTTCGTGCGTATGGAGATGGGTATTCCCGGCATTCCCGCCTGTAAAGTCGGTGTGGAAGCCCAGGTGGAGGCCCTGAAAAACGGCATCGCCACCATCTACCCTGACCTCGACGGCACACCCGACCTGAAGAAGGAGGCCTCCCGTTTCATCAAGAACTTCATCGACTTGGACATCTCGCCGGAGTCCTGCTTCCCGACCGTCGGCTCGATGATGGCCGGTCTGGTGAGCTTCATGACCCTCGCCCGCCGCGAGAAACAGAAAGACACCACCCTCTTCATCGACCCCGGCTTCCCGGTGCAGAAAAACCAGCACAAAATCCTCGGTCTCAAGTATGAGACTTTCGATGTGTATGACTTCCGTGGCGCGAAACTGCGCGACAAGCTCGAAAGCTACCTGAAGAAGGGCAACATCCACTCCATCATCTACTCCAACCCCAACAACCCGTCATGGATCTGCTTCACCGACGAGGAGCTGCGCATCATCGGCGAGCTGGCCACCCAGTACGATGTGTGTGTGATTGAGGACCTTGCCTACTTCGGCATGGACTTCCGTCGCGACATCTCGAAGCCCGGCGTGCCGCCCTTTCAGCCCTCTGTGGGTAAATACACCGACAACTACGCCCTCATGATTTCCGGCTCCAAGGCTTTCAGCTATGCCGGCGAGCGTATCGCCGTGCTGGCACTGTCCGACAAGTTCGGTGCCCGCGAGTTCCCCGATCTGGTACCCTATTTCAGTCAGGCCGTGCTGCGCCGTGCCATGATCAATGGTGCCGTATATGCCATCAGCTCAGGAACTTCCCACTCGGCACAGTTCGCCCTTGCCGCTATCTTCAAAGCCTGCAACGACGGCACCTACAACTACCTCGATGATGTGAAAGAGTATGCCGAGAAGGCCCATATCATGAAGAAAATCTTCACCGATAACGGCTTCCAGATTGTGTACGACCATGATGGAGCAGAAGAGATTGCCGACGGCTTCTATTTCACCCTCTCCTACCCCGGTCTCACTGGCGAGCAGCTGCTCCACGAGCTTCTGTACTACGGCATCAGCGCCATCTCATTGGCCTCCTGCAACAGTACCCGTACCGAAGGCTTGCGCGCCTGCGTGTCGTTGGTCAACCGCAACCAGTTCCCGGCTCTCGAAGAACGCGCCAAGCTGTTCCACGAGAATCACCAGTAATTGTAATTTTAATCCTCAGCCATGAAGACCATTGCTCGTTTCTCCATGCTTCTCAGTATCATGTTGGTACTGATGGCCGGATGCAAGAAGAATGCAGGCCAAATTGAAGAAACCCCCGACTGGGAAGTTTTCCACAAGTATTACAAAGAAAGTGATTATAAAGATTATCTGATGAAGAATATCAACTCCTTAACAGACAAGGAGTTGATATTTTCACAACCTGTCATTGAATACTACAAGAAAGCTCAACAGCCCATCTGGACAGCCAATGGTCTTCAGGAAAAATTAGTGGAGGAGTATCTGGATCTTTACCAGCATTCGGAGGAACATGGTTTACCCACCGAAATATTTGGTTATCAAATTATTAAAGAAAATATTAATCATCTTAAAAAAGGTGAAATTAAAAACGCCGACGACCTCTACCGCAAGCTTAGCGAGGTGGAGGTATTGATGGCGCGTTCCAACGTGCTGTATGCGAAGAGCATGGCGTATGGTGCCACCGACCCTGTGGAGGTAAACGGGGGTAAGTGGCTGTACAAGAACGACAGCATGCCGGAGGATTTTCTGCGGAATGCCATGCAGGAAGCGCCCAAGGGTACGCAACATCTCACTGCGCTGCATCCCACCGACACGGTATATGTGGCTTTGCAGAAAGAGATGCGTAAGTTCTTGGCCTTAAGGGATGAACCCTGGGACACCATCCCCTACTTCAGCGCTGACTCCGGCCAGTGCGTGCGCAACGTGCATCTGATTGGCGAGCGATTGCTGAAGTTGCAGGAAATCAGCGATAGCTATACTCCTAACGACACGTTGGGCAAGGTGCTGATGCCCGCTATCAACCGGTTCCGCGAGAACCGCGCCATCCCGCGCAGCCGCAAACTCGATGAGGAGACCTTCAAAGCCCTCAACCGCACACCGGACGAATACATCGCCGTGCTGGCAGCCAACATGGAGAGATGCCGCTGGCAAACAAAGCACAAGAAAGGCTCCAACTTCATCGCGGTTAACATCCCTGACTTCATGTTGGAGGCACGCTGTGCTGACACAGTGGCGTTGAGGTCGAAAATTTGCTGTGGCAAGTACCGCCGCAAAGGATCCGAAGACTCGTGCCGCGTGAACGGCATCCTGCCTGCCGTGAAGTCCGAGTCACCGCTGCTGTATAGCGAGGTTGTCAGTATTGTGCTGAACCCTGAATGGCGCGTGCCGTATGGCATCATCAAAGATGAATATTATTATAAGATGGTGAAAAACTGTGTGGGAGTATGTAAAAAGGAGAAACTTTATATTACCGACAACCGAACAGGCAAACAAGTGCACCCCGAAAATGTTGACTGGAAGAAGGTAAGTCGAAAAAACATCCCTTACCAGCTGACACAAACTTCAGGAAAGCATAATGCCTTGGGATTGTACAAGTTTAACATCCCTAACACGGAGTCGGTCTATCTGCACAGCACCAACAACCCGGGCGCATTCAACCACCGCAAACGCGACTTCAGTCACGGCTGCGTGCGCGTGCAACTGGCCACCGAACTGGCGGAAGTGCTCTTCCTGATGAACAACTACGACACCACCCGTTTGGAACAAGTCTCCATCATTCTCGGCAATGAACCTACTACCGAAGATGGTGAGAAATATCTGGAGAAGAAACTAGAGCGCGAGGAAAAGTACGTGGCGAAACTCACCCCTGAAGAGGCTTCCTTCTATCGCCCACTGCGACCTACCAACTTGGCACTGGAGAAAAAAATGCCCGTCTTCATCGAATACCACACCGCCTTCATCGGTCCTAACGGAGACGTACATTATCGTAATGATGTTTATCACAAAGACAAAAACATCACCAACGCACTGCAAAAGCTGATTCCTAAATCAGAAAAAGATGCTTAAAAACAAGAAAATCTGCGTTGTCTTACCTGCCTACAACGCCGCCGACACCCTCGAAAAGACCTACCGCGAGATTCCTTTCGACATCGTGGACGAGGTGGTACTGGTGGACGACTGTTCGCACGATGACACCGTGGAGGTAGGCAAAAAACTCGGCATCCAGCATATCATCCGTCACGACCGGAACAAGGGGTACGGCGGCAACCAGAAAACCTGCTACCAGACGGCCTTGTCGCTCGGTGCCGACATTGTAGTGATGCTACATCCTGATTATCAGTACGATCCACGGCTCATCGAGTCGATGTGCCACCTGATTGCCAACAACGTGTATCCCGTGGTGCTCGGCTCGCGCATTCTCGGCAAGGGTGCCCGCAAGGGTGGAATGCCCCTCTACAAATATTTCTTCAACCGGTGCCTCACCGCCCTGCAGAACTTTGTGATGAACCAGAAATTGGCAGAGTATCACACCGGCTATCGCGCCTTCTCGAAGGAGGTGCTCGAAAGCATCAACTTCATGGCCGACTCCGACGATTTTGTGTTCGACAACCAAATGTTAGCACAGATTTTCTACGCCGGCTACGAGATTGCCGAAATCACCTGTCCCACCAAATATTTTCCAGAGGCTTCGTCCATCAATTTCAAACGGAGCTGTCAGTATGGCTTCGGCGTCATCCACACCTCCTTCTGCTATCGCTGGCAGAAATGGGGACTGGCGAAATGCAAGATTTTCGAGAAGCCGAGCCGAGCGTAATGGTCTTTATTTTTTGCCCTTCTTCCCGAACCAATACTGGTACAGCAGGCCGTTGGGGTTGAGGTAAGGCTTCAGCCACTTCTTGGGGAGCGACAATTCTGGTTCGCCATACATATAGGCCGCCACCTCATAGGGAGTATAGGCATAAACCAATTCTTTATCTGTAAAATAAAAATTGTTGTTGAGCATATACAGCACATCCTGTTCGCCGTCATCCTCTTCCTCCGTATACTCCTTCAAAAGCGTATACAATTTGCGGGCCACAATTTGGCGTTTCTCTGCCGAAGCATCCAAAATATCATCTTGAGAAATTTGCTCACCTGTTGAAAAGTCAAAGACAGAGAAGAAAAATGCCCATGTGGAATGCGAAGCCCCACCGAAATACTCATCAACGAATGAAGAAAAAGTGATGAAATCTGTTTCTATCAGGTTGGGATGGATTCCAAAAATCACACTGACATAATCCTCATTTTCAAAGGGAGCCTTAGGTTCTTCGCCCTCTTCAGGAACTTTTAACGCAGCTTCACTGCTGTCGGCAGCATACTCATCCCGCAACTGCTGCTCATAATTACCCGTATAATCCTCGCCAAGTAGTGTGCGCCTGATTTTCGACACAACAATGTCGTTTTCTGGCATGGGCAATATAAGGGTGTAATCCAAATCTCGGTCGGGTGACTCAAAATGATATTGATAGCATTGGAACGGGATGCCGCCGATAAGGGTATCGGAGATGGTGACACCATTTTTGCGTTGGGGCTCAGAGGAAGACTCCTGAGCAAAGCTGCTGATGGTCAGCAGGAACAGAACGAGGGTGAAAAGAGGGGTTTTCATAATAGGATAGGTTGGAACATTTTATCTTCTGAACTCATACATCACGATTGCGGCGGCGATAGAGGCATTGAGCGATTCGGCATGGGCGGTACCGCGCTCCACCAACGGCACGCTGATACGATGCTGTACGCATTGCTCCACCTCCGGCGAGATGCCTTTTCCCTCGTTGCCAATTACCAGAATGTCATTCTTTTGAAAATCAACATCTTGAATCGCATCGCCTTGCATAAACGTGCCAAATATGCGGCCTTGCACCTGCGACAGGCACTCGGGCAGGTGGGCATACACCACCTTCACCCGTGTGAACGACCCCATGGTAGCCTGCACGGTCTTCGGGTTGGTCCACTCCACACAGTCCTCAGAGCAGAGCACCTGCCGGAAGCCGAACCAGTCGGCCGTGCGCAGGATGGTGCCGAGGTTGCCCGGATCGCGGATGCCATCAAGCACGAGCAGGGCATCCCCAAAGTCGAGGTCGGCAGGGGTGAAGTGCGGGGTGCGCACTACGGCCAGCACAGCCTGCGGGGTGGAAAGGGCGGTGATGCGCTCCAGCTCGGCGGGCGTTACCACCGTGAAAGGCACGTGCGACAGTTCAGCCCGGTGGGCCTCCGTCCACGCCTCGGTGGCGAAAAGTTCCTCTACGGGCAGCGACGAAGCCAGGAGGTCGCACACCGACTTGGTGCCCTCCACCACAAAAAGGCCACGCTCCTCGCGAAACTTCTTCTGCGACAGCTTCTTCAGTTCTGAAATTTTATTCTTGCTAATCATTCAAAAGCAGCATTGTTTTCGGGTGCAAAAGTACGAGAATTTTACGACAAGAGGTTGACCACATCCTCGTACTTTCCGACGTCCATCCAGTCGTCGTGCTGGTGCAGATAGCCCTGTATCGGGTACCGGGCAGCGAGATCGACATAGAGCGGGGTCATCGAGAGTTTTTGTCCAGCCGGGATATGGTCGAGGATGTCGCGGCGCACCACGTGGATGCCGCTGAACCCTAATGGATATTCGTGCTGCATGGGGATTTCCACGCACTTCTCACCGCTCTTCACGTTCTCCCACCCGCACAGCCGCATCGTGTCGCGCTCGAACAGCAGGTAGCGCGAGGTGGTACGCTCACGCACCGCCAAAGTAGCCAACGCGCCGCCCTGCAAATGACTGTCAATCAGTTTTTTCAAATCAATATTAGAAAGAATATCCACATTATGGAGCAGAATATGATCGCTGTCTTGGAAAAACGGCTCGGCAAATTTCAGTCCGCCGGCGGTGTCGAGCAGCAGGTCGGTCTCGTCGGAAATCAGCACCTCCGCATCAAACGGATGGGTGGCGATGAACTGCTTCATCAAGTCGCTGAAATGGTGGATGTTGACCACGATGTGGTGGATGCCGGCATCGGTGATGCGGCGGATGACGGTTTCGAGCAGCGTCACCCCGTTCAACTCCACAAGGGCCTTGGGGCGGTCTTTGGTGAGCGGATAGAGTCGGGTGCCGAGGCCGGCGGCGAAAATCATTGCGGATGTTTTCATCGGAGGTAGGTTCTTTCCGTTCTCAGTTTTCAGTTTTCAATTTCACCTCCCCGTTCTCCAGCCGGTACTTTTCGCCCGACTCGGGACAGGTGGCCTCGCCAGCTTCGTCGAAGACCAGCGTGCAGCCTCGACGGCTCACCCAACCCATCTGACGGGCCGGATTCCCCACCACTAACGCAAACGGCGGCACATTTTTCGTCACCACCGCACCAGCACCCACCAGCGCGTATGCCCCGATGTTGTGTCCGCAAACCACTGTGGCATTGGCCCCTATCGTGGCGCCACGTCCCACATGGGTGGGCGCAAACGCATCCTTCCGACACACACTGCTACGCGGATTCACCACATTCGTGAACACCATCGAAGGACCCAAAAACACCTCATCCTCGCAGGTCACTCCCTCGTAAATCGAGACGTTGTTCTGCACCTTCACCCCATTGCCTAACACTACGCCCGAAGCAATGAACACATTCTGCCCGATGTTGCAATTCTCGCCCAGCACCGCACCACTCATCAGATGCGAAAAATGCCAAACCTTGCTGCCCGCTCCGATGCGGCAGCCCTCGTCAACAACAGCGGTATCGTGAATAAAAATTTCCTGGCTCATAGTTGTTGTATTTCGTTGAGATGGGTTCTTCTTACAATTTGTCCTCTGTCACGGGGTTGAGATCGCGATGCTCGGGATAGTCGAGCGAGTAGTGCAGACCGCGGCTCTCCTTGCGTGCCATGGCGTTACGGATGATGAGATAGCCCACATTGATGACATTACGCAACTCGCAAATCTCAGGAATGAGGATGGACTTTTTGTACAACTCCTCCGTCTCGCGGTACAGGATTTCCAGTCGGTCGAAAGCACGCTGCAGACGCAGGTTGGATCGCACAATGCCCACATAACTCGACATGATGGTCTGCACCTCCTTCATCGACTGCGTGATAAGCACCATCTCCTCGTTGAGCACGGTACCCTCGGTGTCCCAGTCGGGCACGGCATCGCAGAAATCAATGCTGTTGATGGCCTCCACAGCGTTGAGGCATGCACGGTGTGAGAAGACAAGAGCTTCCAGCAACGAGTTGGATGCCAGTCGATTGGCTCCATGCAAACCAGTGGAAGCGCACTCACCAGAGGCGTACAGATGGCGGATGGTAGAGCGTCCCCACTCATCCACCTGGATGCCGCCGCAGGAGTAGTGGGCGGCGGGCACCACGGGAATCATCTCCTTGGTGGGGTCGATGCCGATGCTGAGGCATTTGGCGTAGATGTTGGGGAAATGGGCGAACATTTCCTCTTTTTTGATGAGGGTGGTGTCCAAATAGACATGATCCACACCCTTGGTTTTCATTTCGTTATCGATGGCGCGGGCCACAATGTCGCGGGGGGCGAGCGAACCGCGCGGGTCATATTTACTCATAAAGCTCTCACCCTCTTTGGTTTTGAGGATAGCCCCCGCGCCGCGCATGGCCTCTGTGATCAGGAACGAGGGACGCTCGCTGGGGTTGTAAAGGGAGGTAGGATGGAACTGCACGAACTCCATGCCGCGCACCGCACCCTTCGCACGATATACCATTGCCACACCATCGCCAGTGGCCACCGTGGGATTGGTAGTGTTGCCATATACGGTGCCGATACCGCCGGTAGCCATCATGGTCACCTTCGACAATATCGTGTCAACCTCCTTAGTCTGAGGATTATAGATGTAAGCCCCGTAGCAGGTGATGCCGTCGGTGTGGCGGTTCACCTCCACGCCCAAATGGTGCTGGGTGATGATTTCCACCGCCAAATGGTTGTCCAGAATCTCGATGTCGGGATTTTTCTGGGCTGCGAGAATCAGCTTCTGCTCGATTTCGTAGCCGGTGATGTCCTTGTGGTGCAGCACTCTGAACTCGGAGTGACCGCCCTCCTTGGCGAGGGCGAACTTGCCCGACTGGGTCTTGTCGAAGTCCACGCCCCACTCCACCAGCTCCATCACGCGCGCCGTGGATTCGCGGATGGTGAGCTCCACGATGCGGCGGTCGGAAAGCTCGTCGCCGGCAATCATGGTGTCCTGGATGTGCTTTTCGTACGTGTCAGGACTGTACATCACAGCAGCGATGCCGCCCTGGGCGTACTTGGTGGAGGTGTCGTCAGTTTTGGCTTTGGTAATCATGCAGACCTTGCCGAAGTTAGCGGCTTTCAGTGCAAAACACAGCCCCGCGATGCCAGAGCCGATGACTAAGAAATCTACTTTTTTTCTCATTTTATAAGATTAAGGTATGCCGAATAGGGGCAGTTTCTTTTAAAAGTGCAAAATTACAATGTTTTTTTGGATAATCTTCATTTCTGTTCTTTCAGCAGCCGTTCGGCCTCTTTCATCAAGTCGCGCAGACGGCCGGCCTCCTTGAAGTCGAGGTCTTTGGCCGCGGCCTCCATCTGCTTGCGGAGACTCTTGATACGGGTCTGCAACTGCTCAGCGTTCAGGTACTTGGCCTCCACCGGTTCGGCCGCTACCTGCTGGCCACCTGTACCCATCCCGTAAGCCACCGCGCCGCTCGTCAGCACCGGCTCGGCTTTCTTCACACTGCGCGGCGTGATATGGTGCAGCTCGTTGTACGCCAGCTGTTTGGCCCGGCGGCGCGCCGTTTCGTCCAGCGTCGCCTGCATCGACTTGGTGATGGTGTTGGCATAGAAGATGACCCTGCCGTTCACATGGCGCGCCGCCCGCCCCGCCGTCTGCGTCAGCGAACGCTCGCACCGCAAAAAACCCTCCTTGTCAGCATCCATGATGGCCACCAACGACACCTCCGGCAGGTCCAACCCCTCGCGCAACAGGTTCACCCCCACCAGCACATCAATCGTGCCAGCCCGTAGGTTCTGCAAAATCTCCACGCGCTCCAGCGTCTCCACATCCGAATGGATGTACTGCGTGCTGATGCCGATACGGATCAGGTAGCCCGTCAGCTCCTCCGCCATCCGCTTCGTCAGCGTGGTCACCAAAACACGCTCGTGCTGCTCCACCGTCTTCTCAATCTCCTCCAACAGGTCATCGACCTGATTGTCGGCCGGACGCACCTCAATCACAGGATCCAACAAGCCCGTCGGCCTTACCACCTGCTCCACAATGATTCCCTCCGACTTCTCCAGCTCGTACTCTGCCGGTGTGGCACTCATATAGATGGTCTGCCCCGTAAGAGCCTCAAACTCATGGAATTTCAGCGGACGGTTGTCCAACGCCGCCGGCAGACGGAAGCCGTAATCCACCAAGTTCTGCTTGCGGGAACGGTCGCCGCCAAACATCGCCCCGATCTGCGGCACCGTGACATGACTCTCATCAATCACCAACAGAAAATCATCGGGAAAGAAGTCCAAGATACAGAACGGACGCTCGCCGGGCTGCCGCCGGTCGAAATAGCGCGAGTAGTTCTCAATGCCCGAACAATACCCCAACTCCTTCATCATCTCCACATCATACGTCACACGATCTTCCAACCGCTTGGCTTCCAGATGTTTGCCTATCGACTTAAAATATTCCACCTGTTTTCCCAAATCCAACTGTATCTCGCTGATGGCGTTGTTCATCGAATCTTGCGAGGTGACGAAAATGTTGGCGGGATAGAGGGTAAGCTTCTCGCAACTGCCGATTTTCGCGCCGCTTGTCGCCTCCAACTCGAAAATCTCCTCAATTTCATTTCCCCAAAAAACAATCCGGAAGGCATTGTCGCTATAGGGCGGAAAAACGTCCACCGTGTCGCCCTTCACGCGGAACTTCGCTGGCTCCAACTCCAGCTCCGTGCGGGTGTAAAGCCCCGACACGAAAGCCAACAGCAGGCTCTCCTGACTGATGGTCATGCCTTTGTGGATATTGATGACATTCTTGGCGAAATCATCCGGATTGCCGATACCATAAATACATGATACAGAGGCTACTACAACAACGTCGCGGCGACCCGACAGCAACGCGCTCGTGGTGCGCAGCCGCAGTCGCTCAATCTCCTGATTGATCGATAAATCCTTTTCGATATAGGTGTTGCTGACCGGCAGATAGGCCTCCGGCTGGTAGTAGTCGTAGTAAGAGACATAATACTCGACGGCATTGTCGGGAAAAAACTGCTGGAACTCGCTGTACAGCTGGGCCGCCAATGTCTTGTTGTGACTGAGTATCAGCGTGGGACGGTTGACCTGCGCTAACACATTGGCGATGGTAAAGGTCTTGCCCGAGCCGGTGACGCCGAGCAGCACCTGCGCCTTGTCGCCACGGTTCAGTCCATCTACTAACTGTTGGATAGCGGTGGGCTGGTCGCCCGAAGGGGCAAAATCTGAATGCAGTTGAAAGTTCATAATTTAGTGTATTTTAGATAATTAAGTTCGGATAGAAAGTTACAATTTCACCACTTTTTTCACCACTTTTCTGCCTTGCGAATCGGTGATGGAGACAAGGTACATGGCTGGTGCGAACGGGAAGGGAAGCACTGTCTCTTCGTCACCCGCACTCCGTTGCTCGCTGTACAGCAGCTGACCATTAAGGGTGGTGATATGGATGGTAATTTCTTCATTCTGAGAAAAATGGGTGAAAATATGCAATTGGTCGTTCACCGGATTGACCACCTGAACGGGCAGCAACAGGTCGGCTGAGTGAAGCCCTAATGTGGCATCAATCTGGTAGTCCATGATGACCGGCAGGTGATCCGACATTCCGTAAAGGGCATTAGCGATATAGGCGGGAACGGCCGTGTTGGTGGGGTCGATGATGGAGCCGTTGCGTCGGTTACCATCCTGTCCGAGAGCTTGGTAAGTTTCTGGCAGACAGCGCACCCGCTGCGTGCCGTTGCGGATGAAATCCGACACCAAGATGAAGTCGAAGCGGTTGTCCATGCCGCCACCCGAATAGCACCCGTTGGTGGTGGTTCCAGAGTGGGTGGATTGCGTGAAAAGGTCAGCAAATTCAGGGTTGTCGTCCCACTCGCCCTCGCGGTCAATCGGGTCGTAAAAGCGCACCAACGAGTTGCTGTGATGCACGAGCTGCTGGTAAGCACTCTCGGAGGCATCATACACATTGAAGTCGCCGCACAACACATAATTGTCGGCATGGCCGATGCTGATCAGGCGGTTCATCAACTGATTGACCTGCGTATATCGCTCACTATCATAATTATAACCCGCCTTCAAATGACAAACAATGAAAGTAATGAAGGCCGTGTCGCCATGCGCTAGCTCGTTCGAGCGGTAGTACATGCGGTAAGCGTTGAAATAGGTGACGCTGGTGGCAACGTAAAACGTGCTTTTCAGCACCAACTTACGGGTGTCGTAAAACAGGCCATTGCCGATGGTAATGCTGCCACTCGAGTTGGAGACCGTTGGGGCAAAGGCATAATAGTTTACTCCATTGGTATTCAACACGTTATCTAAAATGCGCTGCGGATATACATTCCCTTTTCCTAACTCATTCACTGTCAGCACATCCGGCATCACATATTTGACAATCGTCTTAAACGCCTGATCCTTCGTATCTAAATTATTGGTGGTCTGATCGCAGTCGCCGGCGCCGTTTTCGGTATAGTATAACAAATTATACTGCATGTGACGGATGCGCTGTGCATTCAGCTGACCTATCAGTATAAAATTGATTATCAATAAAATACAAAAAATCTTATGCTTCATTATGAGGTAAAAAACAGAAGGGCAAAGGTACAACTAATTTTTTAATCATGAAAAGCCAATAAATTTATCCGTATTGGAAAAATCCCATCATTTTTATGGTCGATTTTTGAAAAAGTTGATGTATATTTGCAGCCTCAAAAATTGGGTTTATTTTTTGATTAGAAAATCTTAAAAAATAATGGGAAAACAACCGGAATCATTAGATAAAATCACCAAAGCCAGACTGGCATTTTCCTCTCTTGGATCCATTTGCAGCATTGCCCTTGCCATGTTTTTCGTAGGCGTGCTAGCCGTCATGGCGGTCTTCTCCACGCAATATCTGCAAAACATCTCCCAAAATCTCGAACTCGAAGTGCTGTTTTTCGCCACCACTCCGCAGCAAACCACCAGCACGGTTGACTCCACCACCGTGGTCACTACCGTCAACCAAGCAGTTCCCGAGTCTGACATCCGCGACTACGAACTGCGTCTCAAGCACCAGCCTTTCGTAGCCACCTCCCGCGTTTCTTCCCGCGCCGAAAACACCGAAATCGCTAAGAAACTTCTCCGCAACGACTTTGAAAAATATACCGACAACCCGCTCAACGCCTCCATCATTCTGACCCTCAAACCTGAATACACCAACGCCGACTCCCTCGCCAAAGTCGTCCAGTTCATCAAACAGAACGAACAGGTGCAAGAGGTGACGTATCCCGACGTCATCGCGCAATTCATCCAAAACAACCTCCGCACCACCCAGTGGATCATCCTTGGCATCTGCGGCTTGTTCCTTTTCATCTCACTGATACTCATTGGCAACTCATTGAGACTCAACATTTATGCCAAACGATTCAACATCAAGAGTCTATTGTTGATCGGTGCCACCCGCAGTTTCGTGCGCAAGCCCTTCCTCGCCAAAGGATTCGCACAAGGACTCATCGGCGGCGCCATCGCCACCGCGCTCGTCGCCCTCATCATTTATGGCGGCAGCATCTACTTCCCCGACTTCATCGACACCTCCAAAAACATCCTCATCGCCATCCTGCTTGGCGGCGTGTTCTGCTTCAGCATCCTCTTCACCACCATCTCCGCCCTCATTTTCACCAACCGATATATTAAAATCAATCCCGATAGCTTATACTTATAACTATGGCAACTGTTATCAAAACCGAACCCAAAAACGCGGCACAGACCAACTATCGCGTGTACGGCAAAAAAGAACAAGGTCCTAAAACGCCCCTCTTCAGAATGCCCAACTACATCCTGATGGGTGTCGGCATCGTCATCGCCTTTGTGGGCTACCTCCTGCTCACCGGCGGCGGCTCCGACGATCCCAACCAGTTCAACTCCGACATCTTCGATACCCGCCGACTGGTGGTCGCTCCCATCACCATCCTCGTCGGTCTGATTACCGAGATCTTCGCCATCATGCTGCGCTTTCCCGACAAGAAAAAAGACAACCAACCTGCTGAACAATAATGGAGTGGTTTGAAGCCATCATTTTAGGCATTATACAAGGGCTGACGGAATTTCTGCCCGTCAGCAGCAGTGGGCATCTCATCATCGGCAAGGCCCTCCTTGGCGTGGAACATTCTGAGAATGTGGTATTTGAAACCGTAGTGCACGGTGCCACCGTATTGGCAACCCTCACCGTACTATGGCGCGAGGTGTGGCGACTGCTCACCCGCTTCCTCAAACTGGAATGGTGCGAGGAGCAACGCGTCTGCAACTGGAGCCCCGAAACGCACTACGTCGGCAAAATCCTCCTTTCCATGATCCCCGTCTTCATCGTGGGCATGTTCTTCAAACACAAGGTGGAAGCACTCTTCGGTGAAGGCTTGCTGCTGGTGGGCATCATGCTGTTGGTGACCGCCACCTTGCTCGCCCTCACCAAGTTCGTGAAGTTCAAAGAGAGCAAGCCTGTCGGCTACCTGTCAGCCTTCATCATCGGTATCGCACAGGCGGTGGCCGTACTGCCGGGACTTTCCCGCTCTGGCACCACCATCGCCACCGGACTGCTCTTGGGCGTGAAGAAAGAAGAGGTGGCCCAGTTCTCCTTCCTCATGGTCATCATCCCCATCCTCGGCGAATGCTTCCTCGACCTCATCGGCGGTGATTTCGCCATAGCCAGCTCTGGCATTTCTGCCACGGCCCTCATCTGCGGTTTCATAGCCGCCTACATCTCCGGACTTTTCGCCTGCAAATGGATGATTGCCCTCGTCAAGCGTGCCAATCTCGCATGGTTTGCGATCTACTGCGTCTGCGCAGGTGTCCTCTCCATCATCCTCGCCACTCTCGCCAAATAAACAACCTTATGAAAATCAAGGAAGTACTTTCCCACTTAGAGCAAAAATTCCCCCTCTCCTATCAGGAGGATTTTGACAATTGCGGCATACAATGCGGCGACAAGGAGCAGGAGGTTACTGGTGTGTTGGTCTGCTTTGAGATGTCGGATGCCACCATCAACGAAGCCATCCAACTCGGTGCCAATCTGGTGATTTCGCACCATCCCCTGATTCTAAAGAAGGGCATCCAGAAGATAGAGCCCACCAACCGTGTGGGGCGCATTATCTGCAAGGCTCTGGAAAACAGAATGGTACTCTACTCGATGCACACCAACCTCGACAGTGCGCCGGGCGGCATCAACGACCTGTTTGCTGCCAAACTGGGACTGAAAGAGGTGGAAGTGCTGAGTCCGTTGCCGACGGAGGAGACGGCCGTGGGATTAGGGCGCGTGGGTGTGCTGACGGAGGCCGTGCCAGCGGAGCAATTTCTGAAGCAGGTGAAAGAGACCTTCGGTGTGCAGGCCGTAAGGTACTATGGCGACCTGTCGAAGACCGTGCGGCGGGTGGCCGTGTGCGGGGGCAGCGGCAGCTCCTTCATCTCCCTTGCATTGGCAGCCAAAGCCGACATCTACATCACCGGCGACATCAAATACCATGACTTCCACACCGCCGACCGCAGGATGCTGATTGCCGACATCGGGCATCTCGAAAGCGAGCAATTCGCAAAAGAAATTATTTATAACGAATTAAAAGAAAATTTTACTAATTTTGCCGTTTCATTTGCTGAAGTGGAAAAAATGAAAATTGATATCATATAATATTGTTAATCAAAATATTACAGAAAATAGTATGGCAAAGAAGAAAGTAAACGAAGAAGCCGCAGCTCCCGAAGTTGTCGAAGTGGCCCGCCCTACAACCGACGCTAAAGAGATTATTATTGAGCGCAAAGAAGAAGAAACCGCTGAACAGCTCCAAGAAGAGCTGAGCATCGCCCAGAAACTGTTGTCGCTTTATTACCTCCAGCAGGTATGTTCCAAAATCGACAAGATTCTGGTGGAAAGAGGTGAACTTCCCAACGAAGTGCGCGACTTGGAGGATGCCCTCGAGGGACTGAAAACCCGTATCGCCAAGTATCAGGCTGAAATCAAGGAGATCCAAGGGAAGATTGCTGGCGAAAATGCCAAAATTGCAGACGCACAAGCCCTCATCAAACGGTACACCGAGCAGCAGCAGAACGTGCGCAACAACCGTGAATATGAGTCACTGGCAAAGGAAATCGAATTCCAAACCCTTGAAATCCAACTTTCTGAGAAAAACAAAACCAAACACAACACCACTGTGGAGGTGAAGACCGAAGAGATCAAAGGTTTTGAGGAGAAGGTGAACGAATTGCAGGAAATTCTGAACCAGAAGAAGAGCGAGCTGAAAGGCATTCTCGCCGAAACCGAAGAGAAAGAGGCCGAGTTGCGCAAAGAAGCCGAAGGTTACAAAGCCAAAATCGAGCCGCGTCTGCTCACCGCTTTCGAACGCATCCGCAAGAACGCCCGCAACGGTCTTGCCATCGTGCAGATTGAACGTGACGCCTGCGGCGGTTGCTTCAGCACCATCCCCCCGCAACGCCAACTCGATATCCGCCTTCACAAGAAAATCATCGTCTGCGAAGCCTGCGGCCGTATCTTCATCGACAAACAGTTGGTGGAAGAAAACGAGAACAAAGAAAACACCGAAAACAAAGAATAGTCGTTTACGACAACACATACAAAAGACTTGCCGTCAATGGCGGCAAGTCTTTTTTTGCTTCACGCTTGCTGTACTATTGAAAAAATAGTGTAAATTTGTCGCTCAAAAATTCCTGTCAGTGAGCATCAAGGATTCCATCAAACTTCGGCTGAAAAAACTCAAGTATCAGATTCTCTACCCGAGGAGTGTGTTCGAGTATGAGGTGGCCGAGATACGGATTTCCAACGAGAACATCCGCCGCTACAAGTTCCAGCATCTCAAGAAAGATTTCTTCTCCATCTCCATCAAAGGCAAAGACGACGTATTCAAATATTTATACTACCTGCTGACTCTTGTATTGCTGATTGCGCTGCCCATTATCGGAGTGAAAAACGGCATCTCCGACAAAGAGATCGAACAGCACCATCGCGCGGAGCTGCTATATCAGTATTATGCCGACGATAATCCTGAAATCCTGCAATACTCCAATGCCCAGACACAGACGCAAATTGTTGATTTTCTGTGCTATTGCACTACCAAATGGCTTCACATCAATAGTGTTTACGATTTCCGGCATGTGATAGGGGCGCTCTTTGCATGGCTCATTATCGTGGTGATGGGCTCGTTCCTGATGAACCTGTTCAGCTGGCGGGCCGCCTTTTTCGGCGGGCTGATGCTCGCCTTGTCGCCCCACTTTTTCGGACAGTCGTTCGGCAACCTCGCCGACATCTCCTTCACTTTCTTCTACCTTCTCGCCGTCCACCAGATCTTCATCCTGATTGGTGAACTGCCCATTCTGAAATGGAAGCGACTGGTATTTATCGTCCTGAGCATCGCTATGGCCAATGCCATCCATGTTGGTGGATTCGTTCTGTTGCACTACCTCCTCATCAGTGTCACCCTCTCCTTCATCCTCGCCAATCCCATCTCTAAATTCTTTACTAAAAGCTATTTCCGTAATTTTGGGAAACTCCTGCTCATCATGATTTGCGTGGTGGCGACCGTCTATGTGCTTTATCTGCTCTGTCCACTGCAAGGCATCGGCTCCATCGCACTGTTCCCCAGCACAGGCATCCTGAAGATGGCACAGCACCAGCCCATCACACAACTCCTGTGGGGAGGACAACTGGTGTCCACGCACGACCTGACGGTAGGCTTCATCCTGCAAAGAATGCAGTTCACCGTGCCATTGCTGGTAATTATCGGTGCACTGGTGCATCTGACTGTAGTAAAGCAGATTGTGAAGAAGATCCATTTCACCAACATCATCATCTTGCTGTTAGCTACACTGCATCCGTTGTGGACGCTGCGCGGGGAGACCTGCGAAATCTATGACGGCTGGGCCATCTACCTGATGATCTATCCCTTCATTGTGATGTTTGCCGCCGCAGGATACGAGGGAATTTTGCGCAAAATCGATGACAAATACACCAACTTCGTGATTGTGAGCCTTGTTTTCCTGCTCTGCCTGATGCCGCTGCGCCACATTTTCTTCCATTATAAAACCCTAGAGGTCTATTTCAATGAACTTTCGGGCGGTATTACCAACGCCTACGGAAAGTATGCTATTGACGAAGGGGAGAATGCCAACCGTGCGGCCTGCTTATGGCTTATTGAAAATGCCCCCATCCACCACGACACCGCTACCATCAAGGTTTTCACCGACGGCAATCCGGGCTGCGACTACTATTTCCGCAAACACGCCGACCTTTTTACCCTCACACACGGCTCCTTGCAGAAAAACGACACCACACAATGGGACTACTTCATCTCCTTCGCTAACGCAGTACCCTCATCACAACTTCTGAACAAAAAATGGGAGAACCGCAAAGCCATAAAGAAAATTTATGTGGAGAACAAACCCATTGCCATTATCCTCCGCAAACCAAGAGCTCCCAAACCCATCGACACCACCTCCACCACACCGCCGGAGATAATACCCATCAAAATGCCCACTCATACCACTCCCCCCGCCCCTGTTTCTGTCCCCAATAATATTTTCGACGAACCCGAGGAAATTTCCACCGATTCTGAAGAAGAAAACATAATATCAGAATGAAAATCTCGTTGTATCAACATGAAAAAAATCCTACTGCTTTTCATATTTCTTACAGGACTTTTCGCCGGCTGCCATAGAGAGGAGCTGAAGGTCGCCTATTTGAACTTCAGCGAGAACACCACTATCACTATGGATGTCAGCACGTTCAACCAAGAGCATGGCACCAACTACGATGCCAGCGAACTGGCCTCTATCGCTAACCAAAGATTTCCTGACCTCTGGGTATATGCCGATGGCGCCACCCTCGGCACATGGGAAATGCCCTGCAAAGTGCCCGTCATCTTCAACGACAGCACCACCTTCAACATCTACCCCGGAGTCAAGCTGAACGGTGTTTCCACCATGCGCCCACGCTACCCGTTTGTGAACGCCTACTCCATGACCACCTCCTTCCAGAACGGAGAAGTGTTGAATGTGGAGAACATCACCTTCAAGTACGCGCCCACCACCCATTTTGAATTCATCGAAAATTTTACCAAAGACTATAACAGCGTTTTCCATCCATCTAAAGAAAACGGCATTAACTTCGAGCATATCGCCGACCCTGACCAGCCCATCAACCGCATCGGTCGGATCTCGTTGGATATCGATAGCATTAATGATTTCGATGTCATCTCCAACGATATGACTTTCGGCAACGTGCTTCCCGCCGACATTTTCCTTGAAATGGACTACCGCTGCGATGTGGAGGCCGCCGAGTTCACCGTTACCATGCTGGTGGACAAATCCACTACATCGGTCACTACCTCCGAGCCACTTGTCATCGCCAATGCCGGTCCTGAATGGAAAAAAATCTACGTCAACCTCACCAAGTCGGTACACCGCAACTCGTTGAACGCCATCAACTACCGCGTAAAATTATCGGGCGGACGCGACAACAGCAACCCCGTCCATTACTATTTCGATAATATCAAAGTCATCTACATCACCAGTTACTAATCCGCGATGTCACACAGAAAACAAGTCATCTTCCTCTACCTGTTCTTCGATATTCTGGCCTCGATTATCACGTGGTGCTGCTTCTTTACTTTCCGAAAGTACAACGTGGACCACACCGTGCTCCAACATCTGCACGATGCTCTCCTCAACGACTACAAGTTTTACATCGGACTGGTGGCCTGCCCCCTCTACTGGGTGTTTTTGCACGCCTTTGCCGGGTGTTACAACAAGATTTTCCAAAAATCACGACTTAAAGAATTAGGGAACACCCTGATTGTCACACTCATCGGCTGCCTGCTCTTTTTCTTTGCCTTCATCCTGGATGACCACGTCATTGTTCCGAACGACTACCTTCTTTACTTCTTGATACTGCTTGGCCTGCAGTTTATCACCACCTATATCCCCCGTGTATGCATCACCACGGACACCATCAACAAAATCCGTAGTGGCAAAATCAGTTTCCGTACGATCATCATCGGCAGCGACGAGGTGGCCGTACAGACCTATAAGGACATTGTGGAACGGAACCCCAATGCGGGCAACTGCATCATCGGATATATCAAGATGGCAGATGAAGATTCAGATGTAATGGGGCAACTGCTGCCCTGCTGCGGAACCATTGACCAGCTGGCAGATATTGTTAAAAGTCAGAAAATTAAAGAGTTGGTTATCGCCGTACAAAACGGAAAACGAAAATACATCGAATCTATCATCACAACGATCATAGATTTTGATGTCAACCTGAAAATCATACCTCAGATGCAGGATCTGTTGATGGGTACGGTAAAAGTCTCTTCTGTGCTCTACGAACCTCTCATTTCTATCACACCCGACTATCTTCCCGACTGGCAGAAACACATGAAAAGGTTTTTCGACATTTTCCTCTCCCTCCTAGCGATCCTCATTCTGCTGCCGGTTTACCTTTTCCTCATCATTGGTGTGAAAAGTTCCTCAAAAGGCCCCGTCTTTTATCTCCAAGAACGCATTGGATTGCACGGCAAACCATTCAAAATCATCAAGTTCCGCTCTATGATAGAGCATGCAGAGCAGAATACGCCGCAGCTTTCCAGTACCCACGACCCGCGCATCACACGATTCGGCAAATTCATGCGCAAGACCCGTCTCGACGAGACCCCACAGTTCTTTAATGTGCTGATTGGCGACATGTCGCTGGTCGGTCCGCGCCCCGAACGCCAGTATTACATCGACCAGATTGTGGAGAAGGCACCTTACTACAAACTGCTGTTCCGCATTCGTCCGGGCATCACCTCATGGGGCGAAGTGAAATTTGGCTACGCTGAGAATGTGGATGAGATGATTGAACGACTTCGCTGGGACATCCTTTACATTGAGAACATGTCGCTGCAGCTTGACCTCAAAATCCTTATTTACACTGTTTTAATTGTATTAAAACGTGCTGGGAAATAGTCCACACACACCTGCGGGCACATCCGATGTCCACCTCCACATTGCCATACCGGCCATGGACGAGCTGGCTTGGCTTCCCCGCACCCTCGACTGTATTGCACAGCAAAACACCCCCCATCCCTTCACCGTTTACCTCTGCATCAACCAACCCGACGAGTGGTGGGGCATGGCTGACAAAGTGGAAGTATGCCGTCACAACGCCGAGCTCCTGCACTGGTTGGAGGAGTACCGTACCCGCGCTCATTTTCCGATAGAGCTCATCGATCGTACCTCTGCCGGGCACGGATGGACCGGCAAGCGTCGCGGCGTCGGCTGGGCACGGAAAACCCTCTTCGACCGCATCCTGTCGGTGGCGGGCGAGCACGACCTCGTCGTCAGCATGGATGCCGACACAGAGTTCGGTCCCGACTACTTTGAATCGGTCGCCAACAATCTCGCCCGCCATCCCAAATGGGTCGCCCTGTCGGTCCCCTACTACCACCGCCTCACCGGCGATGACGCGAAAGACCGTGCCATCCTGCGCTACGAGATCTATATGCGGCACTACGCGCTGGGAATGCTCAGCATCGACAGCCCATACTCCTTTACCGCCATCGGCAGTGCCATCGTGGTGAGGGCGACCTCACTGCGGAAGATCGGCGGCATCACACCCGTACAGAGCGGCGAAGATTTCTATCTGCTGCAGAAGCTCCGCAAGATGGGCGAGGTGGGCAGCTGGAACAAGGAGTGTGTCTATCCCGCCGCCAGGTTCTCCGACCGCGTCGCCTTCGGAACCGGTCCCGCCATGATGAAAGGGGCCGAAGGCAATTGGGACAGCTACCCACTCTATAGTCCGGCATCCTTCCAGAAAGTGGCCGACACCTATCGCCAAATCAACCGCCTCTACACGGAGGACATCGACAACGACTTCACCCGCTTCCTGCAGGCACAGTTCAAGACCGAGGATCTGTGGGGACCGCTGCGTGCCAATGCCCGCACCATAGAACAATTCCGCCACAGCTTTCATGAGAAAGCCGACGGACTGCGCATCCTGCAATTCCTAAGACAAGAGCATCAGCAAGAATTAAAAAGAGAGTTCCCCGAAACCAACAGCACTTCAAAACTAAATACACTACTCATTACTAATATGGAACTACAGAACCCCAAGTTGGAAAACCAACAGGATAACGCCATTGAAATCGAAGAGACTCTCCTTAACTGCTACGACACCCCATTAGACGAATGGTCCACCGAAAATCTCAGCAGACTGAGGGATGAACTGTTTCACCTTGAAATGGGAATCCGCAAACGGATGGTTTAGAACGGCAAATCGTCGCCAGGTGTGGGCTCAGGATTGGAGAAACTGACCGGCTCGGCATTCTCCACCCGCTGCTCAGTGGACTTTCCATCACCACGCGAGCCCAGCATAGTGACCGTATCGGCAACGATTTCCGTAAAATACTTTTTCGCGCCATTTTCCTCCCATGAGCGGGTGCGAATGCTCCCCTCTACATATAGAAGCTTGCCCTTCGTGAAATACTTTTCCGCAATATCAGCCAACGAACGCCAGCACGCAATGTTGTGCCATTCCGTGTACTCCTTGCGGTTCCCCTGCTTGTCTTTGTAGTTTTCAGACGTAGCCAGCGTAAAACTGACCTTCTTCATCCCGCCTTCAAAAACACGAACTTCAGGGTCTTTGCCCACATTTCCAATAAGAATAACTTTGTTAACTCCAGACATAATCGTTAGTTTTAGTTAGTAATAATTTGACGAGGCAAAGATATAATTATTTTGTTAATTTCACAATTGTTTTTGAAAAATTTTTAAAATATTTATAACCTTCTCTATTTCTTTGGTTTATATCCTGATTTTTTTAACATTTCATTCATATCCTCCATTTTCATCATCTCCTGAAGCGAAATTTCCGGATGATTTTCCATAAAATTGCAAACAATTTTCCATCCAATGAATGCTCCCATCCTGCCCGGAGAACCCTTGAATGGCTTGGTCTCTGGCGCCACATCAATCAGATGCTGTGCCACAGAAGCATCCTTGGAGTACACTAACTCATTTTCAATCAAGTAATTCCAAACATCTCCATGATGCTGCTCTGCCCACTGCAATTGTTCAGCAGTATAAGCGAAAATATCCTCTATCGGACGATTGGGGAACAACATCTCCGTAAAATAGAGCACTTTACCCGCTGCCAACATATTGTCCAACAACGTAATAGGCTCTTTATTGGGCAACTGCTCCCACACCAAAACATTACGGAAACAGTCGATGGCTAGAAAACGCTTGTCGCACTGGTAACGAATGTACTGCGGCAACGCACCATAATACTTATTGTCTTTCCCCAAATACCAATCCAAATGCAAGATCAACGTCATCTTTCCTTTCACTACCTGCCCTTCCACCAACTTGGTATAAGAATCTGCATCAATCCCGCCTACCACACTATATATTGTAGGCACCTGAATTTCAGGAAAATAATACCGATAATAGGCCAAAGCATTCTTCAACTCCTCCTCCACATCTGTCATATCGGCATACTTCTGGTTGACATATTTATATAGTTCTACAAAATAAGGATCCGTGAGAAAATCCTTCATTTGCCAAGCCGCTTCCTGGTAGTGCCAAGCCGTAGAGTCGATGAAGATGTCGTGGTACTTCTTCCCCAGCTTACGAATTCCCTCCTGCAAGTGGTTGGTATCCAGATGATACACATCCTGATCGAAACGTATCACCTTCACATTGATATTCTTCGCAATCTCTTCTATTGTATCCTGCACGGCCTTCTCTTCCACCTGATACTTGCGCTGGTTGAGACCCTCATGCTCCACTTTCTTGTTACGGCTCATCAGCCAAAGGGTGAGCAGGACTGCCGCCACCAATACGACAACCGCACCCAAAATCCAAAATAATTTCTTCTTATTCATTATTTTTCCATTCAAAAGTTTGAATCATGTGCAGGGCATCATCGCGAATAAAATCGATAACCGGCTGCACCGAATCGTTGTTGGGGGTAAAGTGAAAATAAAGCGTGGCGCGCATGAAGTTATGCTCCTCATCGGTCATCCAATAGTGGAACGGGCAGGCCACCTCCTTACCATATATATCATAGAAAAGACCACTGACACGCTCCTTCGCCCCCAGCTCGCGAAAGTCGCGGGTGGTGACACCCGAAGCCTTCTGGTAGTGGTACTCCACAAAATCGCGGTCGGCGAGCATCAGGCGGGTAAGCGCAGTGCTGTCCTTCGCCCACTTGTACAACATCTCAATGGAGGCATTTTGTCGCGGATAATGGATGAGCACCCACGTGGCAGTGTCGGAAGATCGATCCACTTGATACTGTGCACTTTTGGAATACTCAAAAGTAAAGGGCAAAGCCGTCGTATCGAAAGTCTGATACTCACGCGACGGCAGTTCGAGGCGGAAATAGCCTACCGGTTTAGGCTGCTCCATATCATCACCTCCTGCATGGCATCCTGCAAAGAGCAACGCCGTCAGCATCCATAGAAAAAAATTTTTCTTCATTACAAAATGATTATCAATAATTTATTGAACATCAGTAACTTCTATTGTCATTGCCAGACTCACCTTGCCGCGGATCCGCTCGCCGTCGCCAGCAACCCCATAGCCCAAGAAAGAGGGGATCACCACATGAGCCTTGCCGCCTTTCCGCAGCGATTTCACCGCCTCGTTCAACCCTGCCACCTCGTCCGATTTGTCCACCTTGAAAACTTTGGGCCCCAGCTTACGGGAAGTATACACCGTGTCACCCGTCAGAAGGCAAGTAGTATATTCCAGTGTCACAACATCTTCCGATTGAATCTCCTGGCCACTCCCCTCTTCCAGCACCTCCACACGCAGTCCGTTGCCACACCGCTCAGCCTTCCAGCCATAGCGTTTGATGAAAAAGTCGATGTCCTCATCCTCACGGGCCGCATTCACACTGTTCCAATCCATTGCAGCCTCACCCCCCTTCTTCTGGTGCGACTTGGCCTCAAACTCCGCATACTTGTCATCGACGGTGCCAGAGCTTTTCTTCTCCCCACACCCACACAACGCAAAAAAGAGTGCAAAAACAATGATGAGCAGCCCTCTATTCATTATTCAAAATTTTCCGGACTTAAAATCTCACGGTACTCTTTCATCACTTTTTCAAAATACTTCAGCGTATTTTCCAAGGTATCATACCAAAACGCTGCCGATGCATTCTTGTGGCCGCCGCCATTGAAATGCTTGCGGGCAAACTGGTTGACATCGAAATTGCCTTTTGAGCGGAAAGAGACACGGATACGATCTTCGCGTTCGGTGAAGAAAGCCGTGAACTGAATTCCTTTCAAAGAAAGTCCATAATTGACAAAACCTTCCGTATCGCCCACCACATATCCATTCTCCTTCAAATCTTTCATGGTCAGGTACATATAGGTCGTTGAAATCGGGCGCATCACCTTGAGTCTTTGCGACAAACATAGGCCGAGCAGCTTGATACGGCTCTCGTTGTAATTGTCGTACACCCTGCGGTGGATAGACTCACCATCAATCCCTTTCTTCATCAACTCTGCAATGATGTTGTAGGTTTTGGGATTGTTGCACATGTAACTGAGAGAGCCCGTATCAGTAATCATACCCACATAGATGCAAGCAGCAACATCTTTGGTGATTTTTTCCTTGGAATCAGCAATTTTTGAAAGAAACTGATACACCAGCTCACAAGTTGAGGTGGTCTTCGTGGTAGAAAACATCACATCGCAATCAATAACTGGTGATAAATGATGGTCTATCAGTACCTTGAAAGCTTTGCTATTCACTATAGGAGGTTCGAGGGCATTGCCGCTGCGGTGCGAAGCATTCATATCCACCACAAACAGCATGTCGGCATCGGCCAATGCTCGCTGGGCTTTCTTCATGGCCCGCTCGGCAATAATCACCTTCTCCATCCCCGGCATCCAGCAGAGGAAAGCGGAAACCGGATTCGGCAACACCACGGTGACCTCATAGCCTTCACGAATAAAATATTGGTAAAGGGCTAAAGAGGACCCTACGGCATCCCCATCGGGATTAAAATGCGAAATGATGGCAATCTTACGGGTGGTTTTCAGCTTTTCAGCCACCTTCCCGATCTTAGCAGAAGTGAACAGACTCATTATCGTACATTAAGAAAGTGCAAAAATACGACTTTTTCATGGGTTAAACGAAAATTTCGGCAAAAAATTGGCTATTATCAAATTTATAGTATCTTTGCAAATCTTAAAAAAACTTAAAATGAAATTAGTCCGCTACGCATTAATAATCATTTTATCTATTTGTTTTTCTGGAATTTATGCTTCAGAAAATGATAGTTTGAAAATCGTTTCAGAGCAGCAGGAGTTAGCCAAAGGGAAACCAAAAAAAGAAAAAGATCCAGACCGGAAACGCACAGGATGGACCTTCGGAATCCTGCCGAGCGTGGCCTACGACGCCGACCTGGGTTTCCAATACGGTGCACTCACCAACATCTACTATTTCGGTGATGGAAGCACTTATCCTGAATACCTGCACTCGATTTATGCAGAAGCCGCCTATACCACCCGCAACTACGGACTTTTCCGCCTGTCGTATGACTCCAAATACGCCATCCCCAACCACCGTCTCACCGTTGACCTCGTTTATATGCCCGATGCCATGTGCGACTTCTACGGCTACAACGGCTATACCACCCTCTACCACAACGAATGGCGTGATTCCAAGCATTTTACCGCAGAAGAAGGCTATAAGAGCCGTGCCTTTTACAAGATGAAACGCGATCTCTTTCGGGCCGCCGCCGACATACAAGGTCCCATCGGCGGCAATTGGTACTGGAACGGCGGAGTGGGCTTCCTTGGCTACCTCATCAACTCGGTGGACATCGACATGCTCAACAGAGGGAAGAAGCCCGCCAAGCAACTGCCCGACATCCCCGGCCTGTACGACAAATACGTGCAGTGGGGGCTCATCGGTGCCAACGAGAAGAATGGCGGCATGCACCCCTACCTGCGCGGCGGCATCACCTACGACAGCCGCGACCGCCAGACCAACCCCACCCACGGCATCTACGCCGACGCCTTCCTCACCTACTCCGCAGGTTTCAACACCCAGAAGTTCGGCGACCAACGCGAGTTCAACAACCTGCGCTTCAACTTCACCTTCCGCCACTATGTGCCAATCTACCAAGACTATGTCGCCTTTGCCTACCGACTCGCCGCCCAGCTGACCGTGGCCGGACACAGCCCCTTCTATATGAACAGCTACTGGAATACCCTCTATATACAACGCGTTCTGTATGAGGGACTTGGTGGATGCAATACCCTGCGCGGCCTCCTGCGCAACCGCGTGCTGGCCGACGGCTTCGCCTTCGCCAACCTCGAGTTCCGCTTCAAAGTGTGCAAGTTCCACGTCAAAAAAGAGAACTTCTACATCGGACTCAACCCCTTCCTCGATGCCGGCATGGTGCTTCAACCCTACGACATCGACGAGAACGAGCTACGGAAAAACATCGCCACCAGCGACCCCGACTTCGACCTCAACGAACTGTCCGACTACTTTAACTTCGACAAGAAAGCCATCTACCGGCCACACCTCTCCGCCGGTCTCGGCCTGAAGATCGCCATGAACGACAACTTCGTGCTGTCGGTGGACTGGGCCGTACCCTTCAATAAGCAGGACAATGCCAGCATGGCCAATCTCTACGTGAAAATCGGTTATATGTTCTAACAACAAAAACCTCGTATCATGAAAGTCGCGCTTATCACCGCCGGATATTTCATCTTCCCCATCATTATCATCATGTTGTTCAGCCGCTACAAGTGGGCGAAGGCAGCGGGCACCGTCATCCTTGCCTACGCGGTGGGCATCATCCCCGCCCTCTTCGGCCTCACCCACTTCGAGGAGGGCAGCACGGGACTCAGCATCCAGAAGATGATCATGAACATCACCGTGCCCATCGCCATCCCGCTGATGCTCTTCAACTGCAATTTCAAACTGTGGACCAAATCGTTGCCAAAGACCGCAGCGGCCCTCGGCGGCGGGCTCATCGCCGTGCTGACAGCCATCATCAGCGGATTCTTCATCTTCCGTCACGCCGGCATCAACGACATCACTAATGTATCGGCCATGATGACTGGCATCTACACCGGCGGCACCATGAACTTCAACGCCCTCGGTGCGGCATTGCACGTGGACTCCACCACCATCGCCACCGTGCTGGCCTTCGAGATGGTCGTCACCTTCCCCGTCATCATGTTCATCGTGGGCGGCGGATACAAGCTGTTCCGCAAGCTCCTGCCCTACCACGACGAGAGCACCTCCGAGCAGACCGATGCCGGCAGCGACCTCGACCACGGCATCGAGCAATACGGCGCCCTGCTGAAAGGCCGTGTCTTCCTGCGCTCGCTCATCGGACTCGCCATCTCCATCGGCTTCCTCGCCATCGGCGCAGGCCTGTCACTGCTTATCACCGGCGGCCTCAACGAGCTGGTCATCATCCTCACCATCACCACACTCTCCATCATCGCCTCCTTCTCCAAAAAAATCCGCGAGATCCCCAAAACCTTCGAGTTGGGTATGTTCTTCATCCTCGTTTTCAGCGTGGTGGTGGCTTCACAATTCGACATCCAGACCCTCAACAGCGGGGCATTGGCCATCGGCGGATTCCTGCTGTTCATCGTGGTAGTGGCCACCCTGCTGCACCTGCTCTTCTGCCGCATCTTCAAGGTCAGCGGCGATCTCTTCTGCGTCGCCCTGGTGGCCCTGCTCTGCTCCCCGCCGTTCGTGCCGCCCGTCGTCGGCGCCATGGGCAACAAAAAAGTGCTCATCAGCGGCATCGTCATCGGACTCATCGGCTACGCCATCGGCACCTACATCGGTGTGGCGCTCGCCTACGGACTGGGAGCCTTAGTGGGGTAAGCTAAAGCTCAACATTTCTTTTCCTTGGCATTTCCATATTTTTTGTATATTTGCAAATGATAAAAAAAGAAATGTCATTTTATAACTATTTGATAATCAATAATTAATAATTTATATTATGAAAAAAATCATCTTATCCGCCACTCTTTTTGTAGGGATGGCCGTCCTGTTAACCGCCTGCACCGGCAATCTCATGCAAGATATGTTTAACTTGGTTTCTGGTCATGCCTCCAGTACCGTTAGAGGGAGTGAAACCGAAGAGTATGATTCGAGCATTGCGATGAATCTCAATGAAATAGAACACCCATGCACCATGGGGCTCTCTATGTCAATGGATGTGGATGAACTGCAGAGCATCAGCAGCGAAGAGGATATTGAGTTCCCCTTTATGGTGTATCGTTTGGTAGGCTCGAAGTTTACCTCTGGTTCAGACCTCACGGTCAACAATGTGCTGACGGCGGAAGATCTTGAGGACTTTGATTACAGAAGTCTGATCAATGGAAGATTCGCTGAAAACAATGTCGTGGCCGTAGCCGTAAGTTCCACCCAATATTATGTGATGAGCACGGGCAACATCCATCTGAAAAAAGTGAACAACAACAAGGTGGTGGGCAATTTTTCAGGTAGCGCCTACGTGATTGATATTGAAGCCGAACCCAAGTTGTCGGAAGAGCAGGTGAGCTTCTCTGGTGATTTCAAGAGCCGTGTGATTCCGGTGATGGATTGGCTTGTTCGTTTGCAGGATAGTATCCAATAATAATTTTAGAAATGAAAAAATCGCTGATTCTTTGGCTGTTAGGAATTCTGCCGTTGTGCTTGTTGGGCCAGCAGGTAGAGATATTGAACCACACCTATAGTCAGGTGGAGAATATTCTGACCCCAGAGGATGAGGCGATGCTGCGGGCTTGTCCGGTGCTGAAGTTGGACGCCCAACAGCTGGCGCGTCCGCTGCCCTCCGAGGTTGACAATTCGCTGCTTCCGTATATGACTCCGATTTATAGTCAATCGGCGTTGGAGTGCGGTCAGGCATCCAGCATTGCTTACACATTTTCTTACGAAATCAACTGCCGTAGGGGCACCAACAACGATAACTTCAACCGCCGCTACCCAACCCATTTCGCATGGAATTTCTGTAATGGCGGTGCCAGTGCTGGTGTGAGTTTTTTGGACACATGGGAAGTGATTCGCACGGCAGGCACCCCCAACGTGTCCGACTGGGGCGGCTGGTACAGCACGGGCGGCCCCACCCGATGGGCTTCCGGCTACAACCTCTATTACAAGGCGATGCAGAACCGTATCGTGGAGTTCCTCGCCATCCCTACCGACTCGGAAGAGGGACTGTTGACCCTGAAACACTGGATCGACAACCACCTTTGCGGTGATGAACATGGCGGTTTGGCCAACTTCTACTCCACCCATGTGCCCAATGGCAATGAGGAGATGCTGCGCCAGATTCCAGAAGGCACTCCACACGCCGGAATGTGGATCGTTCCCAACTTCAAATCCAACGTCAACCACGGACAGACCATCGTCGGCTACGACGACTCCATCTGCTGGGACTACAACGGCGACGGCCTATACACCAACGACCGCGACCTCAACAGTGACGGCGTGGTCGATATCCGCGACTGGGAGGTCGGCGCAGTCATCTTCTGCAACTCCTTCGGCACGGGTTTCGCCAATGAGGGTTACTGCTATTTGCCCTATCGCAAACTGGCTGAGTTGCCCGCCAACGGCGGCATCTGGAACAAGTGCGTCTATGTGGTGAACGTGAAAGATCAGGTGAGTCCGAGACTTACTTATAAAGTGACGATTGACCATACCTGCCGCAACAAAATCAAACTGCAGGCCGGTGTATCTACCAACTTGAACGCCACCCAGCCCGACCATACCATCGACTGGGCCGTGTTCAACTACCAGGGTGGAGAGCATTACATGCAGGGCGATTCCACCGACGAGCAGCGCGTCCTTGAACTCGGACTGGATGTGAGCCGCCTGCTCGAGTTTATCGAACCCGGTCAATCGGCCAAATTTTTCCTGCAAGTTATTGAAGATGACCCTAATGGAACAGCTGACGGACAGGTAGTCGATTTTGCTTTGTTGGATTATAACGGCTCTATTCTGCCGGTTCAAACCGTCTGCTCGGATGCGAATGTGCCGCTGGTGAACAATGGCACTACCACGCTTTCGGTGGTGAGTAGCATCAATTTCTCCCGTCCGCAGATGCAGCCCAACCCACCGGTCATGGAGGCCTTCACCGACTTCCAATATCAGATTCCTGTGACAGGCGGCAATGCGCCTTATCGGTTTGAGTTCACCAAAGAGTACGGTATTGAGGAATTTGCTGAGTCGATGCCGACGGCTACCGGTTCAAATGTGTCTCTCTCCAATACCAATAATGGCTATGCATTGGTGAATTTGCCATTTGAATTTCCTTATTATGATGAAAAATACAGCCAGCTCTGCATCTATGCCGATGGCTATATGAGTTTCCGATATGATACCTACAACTGGCCTTTCCTCAAAGACCCAGAACAGCAAATTAAGGCCACTCAGATGATTGCACCTTTCCGTGCAGATCTCGTTGTGACGAGTGTGAAGAAGAGTCAGAGTTCGTCGGAGGTGACGATCTTTGTGCAGGCGAAAATCAACGGACAGAGTTCGAGCAACATCTCCTACGCCGTCAAACTCTATCCTGATGGTGTAATTGAATTTTACTATGGTTCAATGAGTTATACGGGTAATGGCGGTCTTTCCCTTCTTTCGCGTGGCGATACTCGTATTTACCAGAAAACTCCCGTTTCGGAGGGCACTGCCGCACAGTTCGCCAACCGTTGTTTCCGTTTCACTCCGCCGCAGAGGGTCGATTTCTTGCAGCTGAGCCGCGATGGTGTGCTGTCGGGCATGTCAGAAACGGCCTTCACCCACCTGCCGGTGCCCGTCACCTGTTTCGACATCAACGACCAGCGGCACGATACCCTTGTCTATCTCAGTTGTGAGTATGGCAATATGCTGGTGATTACCGATATGCATGTGGATGCAGGCGGAGATGAGGTAATTACTGCCGGTGAGGAAGTGACCTTGTCGTTCACTGTTAGGAATCTCGACACTATCCCGTATGCGGATTGCTTTTTGCGCTTCAGCACCCCGTGTCCCTATGTGGAGATGGTTGACGATAACGAGTATTTCGGTTATATTGGCGGCGGCAACGCCTACACGCTCAACCATGCTATCCGTTTCAGGACAGCACCCGGAACGCCCAATATGACCATCGCCGACTTTGTGGTCACCCTCTCCAACGACCACTATCCGATGACGACCGTGATGCCGTTCACTATCTATTCTAACTGGTTGGAGGTGGTGTCGTATGCCGTTTTGGACGGCGGCAACCATCGGGTGGATGCCAACGAGATTGATACCCTGCATGTATGGTTCAAGAATGCAGGCCCAGAAACCCTCACCGATCTGATGTTCGAGATGCGGCTGCAAGAGGAACATATTGTCCCATTGGATTTTCGTGATGACTTTTCTTTGTTGGAGCCGGGTGAAATCAGGATGGCCGAGTTTGTGTTCCGCACGGATGCACAATACCAGACACTCAGCGCGTTGGATGTGCTGATTGATGTTTATTCAGGGCTTCAGTACAGCGATACCAGGGTTATTACCTTGATCGGAGAAAGCAATTGCGAGAGTTTTGAAAGTGGCCTTCCCGAAGGATTCTCCTATGCCAACTACGCATGGTATTCTACCTCCGATGAGTCAGCAGACGGAATGTTCAGCCTATGTTCAGGTGATATAACCCACAACGATACCTCCACGGTAATTTGCCAATTTACTGCCCTACGCGAGGGAACCGTTTCGTTCAGTTATAAGACCTCCACAGAGAATAACTACGACTGGCTCTATTTCTTCATTGACGGAACGCAGCAGATGCGTTGGTCGGGGGTACACGGCTGGGAGCGCTTTGAAGCACCGATTTTGGCGGGAGAGCATACGTTAGTGTGGAAATATATCAAGGACTATTCGGTAGATGGAAATGCCGACAAAGTGTGGATTGACGATGTGTGTTTCCCCTTGGAGAACGATGCCATGCCTGAGTTGCAGATTTCGCCGAATGTAGTGGAAGTGACCGCTGGTGTGGAGCAGATGGATATTCCGTTGCTGTACGAGTCGGTGACGCCTATTTACCTCCTGTATGAGAACCGCATTGTGAATGAGGACATGCAGCCTATCGGGTGGGCTTCTATTGAGTCGCCGGGCGGCAGCCTCAATGCATTGGCCTCCCGCGAGGTGAATCTGAGCCTCCGTCTGGCCGGAATGCCCGACGGTGTGTATCATGCCAACTTGGTGGCCACGGTACAGGAGGGCAATACGGTGCAGGTGCCGATTACCGTTGTGGCAGTCAACACCGGCGTTGACGAATATACCGTGTCAGAAGGAACCGTCAAGGTGTACCCCAACCCCACTACTGGAAGTGTGACCGTGGAGCAGCAAGGTTTTGACGGACAGCGGGTTCAGTGCCAGCTGTTCGATATGTCGGGCCGCCAACTGCGTTGGTTTGAGGAGAATAACTCCCAATTTGAGGTTGATTTGGGAGATGTGGCGCAAGGGATGTATTTCTTGCAGATGCGCTGGAACAGCGGCGAAGTGCAGGTGGTGAAAATAGTGAAAAGATAATACTCCGTGGTTTTCAGTACCCCCATATTCCTTTTTGTTTTTCTTCCTATATTGTTGATAATCTATTGGTTATCACCATATAAGATAAAGAATTGGATTCTGCTGATTGCCAGCTTGCTCTTCTATGCCTGGGGCGAACCGTTCTTTGTGGTGGCCGTGGTGCTGTCGGTGCTGGCCGACTACTTCATCGCCCGCAAAATGTCGGTGAATGAAGGACAAAAAAGAAAAGGCTGGCTGGCGGCTTCACTGGTGCTGAACATCGGACTACTGCTCTATTTCAAGTATGCTAATTTCTTTATTGACAATATTCAGGCGCTACATGCTGCCTTAGGGTGGAAACCGCTCAAATGGGTGGAAGTGGCCTTGCCTGTGGGCATCTCCTTCATCACCTTCCAGAAGATTTCATACATGGTAGATGTCTATCGCCGTACCGTGGAACCACAACGCAATGTGCGCGATCTGATGCTCTACATCCTGATGTTCCCGCAGCTGATTGCCGGTCCCATCGTGCGCTACAAGGACATCTCCGAACAGCTCAGCAACCGGAAAGACTCCGACACTTACGAGCGGCGTGTGGTGGGCTTTTCGCGCTTCATGTTCGGAATGGCCAAAAAAGTGCTGGTGGCCAATGTCCTCGCCGAATATGTGGATGCGGTGTTTGCCGCCTCGCCCGGCGACTTCTCCTCCGGCACCGCATGGATCGCTATCCTCGCCTACACCTTCCAAATCTATTTCGACTTCTCCGGCTACTCCGACATGGCACTGGGCTTGGGCCTGATGTTGGGCTTCCGTTTCCCCGAGAATTTCAACTTCCCCTATATTTCGCAGAGCATCACCGAGTTTTGGCGCAGATGGCACATCACCCTCAGCACATGGATCAAAGACTATCTCTACATCCCGATGGGCGGAAACCGCGTGAAAGTGCCGCGAATGTACTTCAACCTGGTGTTCGCCTTTTTCATCTCCGGTTTCTGGCACGGCGCCGCCTGGACCTTCATCGTGTGGGGACTTTACCACGGCTTTTTCCTGATTATGGACAAGATCGGCATGCGCAAAGTATTGGACCGAATCGGACATTTCCCTGCCATGCTGCTCACCTTTTTCGTGGCTATGGTGGGCTGGATCTTCTTCCGCTCCGACAACCTGACCTACGCGTTCGCCTTTCTACGCCGCATGTTTGCCTTTGACAGCCGCTGGGATGAATTCTATTGCGACGGCCGCTTCTGGACGGTATTTGCCGTGGCGGTTATCGGCTCATTCTGGGGCTTCTTCCGCAAGGGTGAACAATTCCAGTATCGTTTCTTTGCCGAGCAGCCTGAAAGGAAATGGTTAGTGGCAGGATTCGCGCTGGCACTGATATTGTATGTGCTGTGCGGCGGCTCGCTGTTAGCCGGCGGCCTCAATCCATTCATTTACTTTAGGTTCTAAAGGGATCATCTTTCATTAATGCTGCTGCTCACCGGTATGGCATGGCCAAAGGCACACAAATTGGATGAATAACTTGATTGCATAATTCGCGACGGGGCACAAAAAAAGCGGAAGATTGCTCTTCCGCTTTTGGATAGGTAAACAAAGTTTACAGATTATCTGCTGCCTTTGCTGTTTTTACCTTTGGTGTTGATTTTGAGCTCAACATTGCCGTCTTTGTCAGCGGTAACGTTAGCGTTCTCGCTCTCAACCTTCACACCTTCGTTCTGGTTGCCAGAAACCTTCACGCCTTCCTCTTTCTTGGGAGCGGGAGTCTCGACGGTGGTTTCAACGGTAGCTTCCTGAGCGGGTTCGTCAACAGTAGCTTCTACTTCTTCAGTTACGGGTTCTTCAACTGCTTTGTCTTTAGTGTCGTTGCTGCAAGCGAAGAACAGGCCAGCGGCCAAAACTGCTAAGAATACTTTTTTCATTGTTTAAAAATTTAAGGTTTATAAAAAAGTTTTGGTTGTCCTAAAATTATTTGGCAGGAACATAGGTGAGAATGAAGGTGTAGGTGCCGGGTTTGGTCTTGGCAGGACCATCGGTCTGAGTGTAAACATACTGAACTTTGAGTTCATCTTTCACGAGGTTCAGAACGGTGCAGCTTTCAACTTCTTCATCATAGAAGAAAGGAATCTGCATGTCGAGGACATCACCGTCAACATCGAGTGCCCATTTGCCAATAGGCTGCTCCTGGCTGGCCTGATCTTCGCAGAGTTCGGTGCCGGGGTTCAGATACTCGTAACCATCAGCGTTGAATTTGATGACGTCGTCTTTCTCGCAATCCCAAACATAACCATCGAAAAGATTGGTGATGGTAGCATCGTTGTCCATTACAAGACCACCGGGGCATTCAGCGACATCAAGAGTCCAACCTTTTTCTCTGGTGAGGAAAGCTTCCTGAGTTTTTTGTTTGTCGCAAGAGGTAAGACCCAAAATAGCGACCATGGCAATTGCAAAAATGCTTAAAATGCTCTTTTTCATAGTTTTGAATTTTTGGTTAATAATTAATGTTTTATGGTGCAAAAATACTATATTTTTTGATTGTGATGCACGTTTGGTTGAAATTTCTTGTTATTTAACTTTTTTTATATTTTCGAAAAAAACGATGAGATAGACATGAGCAGCAAAAATGAGTTTAATAAAGGGATGCGATATTAGGTTTTTTTAAGAAATGAAAAATTATAAATAATTGATAATAATTATTTTACAATTTCAGATAATGTAATTATTCGATAAACAAGGGTGGCAGCCAGCACGTCGGAAACGACATTTTCGGGTTGCGGACAGAGTTCCACCACATCAAAACCAACCACTTTGCAACTGCGAAATACACGGTCGAGAAGCCTCGTAAGCTCGTACCAGCCGAGTCCACCCGGCTGTGGCGTACCCGTTGCCGGTAGCACCGAGGGATCAAGTCCGTCAAGATCGATGGTGAGATAGACGTGCGAAGTGAGTCTTTGGCACACCCGTTCCATCCATTCAGCAGGCTGTCCCACTATCTGATGGGCAAAAAAAGTGTTTTCAGGCACAAGATGATACTTTTCCTCCGCAGCCACTGAACGAATGCCAACCTGTACCACACGGGCACCCATGCATTGGGCCCTACGCATCACGCAAGCATGGTTGTGAATGGAGTCATGGTAGCTGTCGCGCAGATCAGCATGGGCGTCAATCTGCAGCACAGTGAGATCGGGATAGCGTTCCATCGCCGCCCGGATAGCACCCTCCGACACAGAATGCTCACCACCCAATACCCCCACCGTCTTCCCCTGTCCCATCCAGCCATTCACACGCTGATAGACGGCTTCCACCATCTGATCAGGAGTGCCCAATTCGGTAATGGGGGCATCGGTGTGGATGCCAGCGCCACAGGCTTCGATACCATAGACAGCGTCATAGAGTTCGAGGCTGTCGGAGGCCTCAATGATGGCTTGTGGCCCCTTGTCAGCTCCTTTCACAAAAGTGCTGGTACCGTCGTAGGGCACAGGCACAAGCACATAGCGCGCGGTGTCAGCAAAAGTCAGCTCCTCCTCCATATCAAGAAAGTAGCCGGTTTCTTTGGGGAATTTTATCATAGCAATGGGTTTCAGGCTTTGAGATTCTTATCGGAACTACGCTGGAAGGCGCTAAGGTGGAAATAGGGCAGAATGGCGTAAAAGTGGTCGAAAATATCAGCTTGCAGATCCTCGTAGGCCCGCCATTCGGTGACACGGACAAAGCAGTACAGTTCCATAGGCAGACCGTTCTCGTCGGGATCGCGGTGGCGCACCATCAGCAGGGCGGTCTCGTCCACCATGGGATGCTGCTGCAAGTAGGCCACCATATACGCCCTCAAAACACCAAGGTTGGTTTGGAACTCGGCGTTGGGGATGTCGGGGTTGCTGAGGTTGCGTTCACTGTTGATTTGGTCGATAAGGGCCTGCGTACGATCGATATAGTCGCGCACAAGGTCAATCTTGCGGAACTCATCCAACATTTCGGGCGTGCAGGGACGTATGGAGTTCACATCAAGATGGATAGAGCGGGTAATGCGTCGAATCTTGCGCTCGCTCATACCACGCCAGTTCTGGATGTCGCTGCCCACCATGGTCTTAATCGGCACGGTCACAATCGAGTTGTCGAAGTTGCGCACCTTCACCGCGATGAGGTTCACCTCCTCCACAATGCCGTTGGCCTGTCCGTTGGGGTCGGTGATCCAGTCGCCGATGCGCACCATGTCGTTGGAGGAGAGTTGTATGCTGTTGACGAAGCCCGTGATGGTGTCTTGGAACACGAGGAGCAGAACGGCCGAGAAAGCACCGATACCGGCGATGAGTCCTGCCGGCGACTTGTTGACGAGGATGCAAGCGATAAGGATGACGGCCAGCACCCACAGCACAATCTTAACCACCTGCTGGTAGCTTTTGATGGGCTTGCGATGGTGTTTCTCTGCTGCTACACTCTCCAGCACGTCGAGGAAGGAGCAGATGCATCGCACCAGCATGACTAATATATAAATATTGATAATCCCTCTGAAGAAGCCGCTGCTCATGCTCTCCGGATCGAAGATTTCGCCCGAGAGACGGAAGATAAAGAAGGCGGGCAACAGCATAGAGATGCGAGCGAAGAATTTCTGTTCCAGCATGGCCTGCAGCCAGATGTTGGGCTTCCGTTTCAGATGCAGCTTGGCAGAACCGACAAAAAGGAGGCGCATCAACTGATAGACCACCAGCCCGATGAAAAGGGTGGCAATAAGGATGATAAGCAGGGTGCAAAGTTTACCCAAATTTTCCGGAAAATGGAGTCTTTGGGTGAAGAACTCGTTGAGGAAGAGGCGGATAAACTGGAACATGGCCTTTGTGAAGGGTTACGGCTATTCCTCTTTTTTCTCTTCTCTCCTTTCGGGTTTCATTTGGGGGAAGAGCAACACATCCTGGATGGAAGGCGAGTTGGTCATGATCATGGCGAGGCGGTCGATGCCGATGCCGAGACCTGCAGTGGGCGGCATACCAAACTCAAGGGCGCGGAGGAAGTCCTCGTCGAGCACCATCGACTCAGTGTCGCCACGCTTGCCGAGCTCCAACTGAGCCTCGAAGCGTTTGCGCTGGTCGATGGGATCGTTGAGCTCAGAGTAGGCGTTGCAGAGCTCCTTACCGTTGCAGATGGCCTCGAAGCGCTCGGTCATGCCAGGCTTGGTGCGGTGCATCTTGGTGAGGGGCGACATCTCGACGGGGTAGTCGTAGATGAAGGTGGGCTGGATGAGCTTCGACTCGGCGGTCTCGCCGAAAATCTCATCAATAAGCTTGCCTTTTCCCATCGTGCTATCTACGGCCACACCCACGCTCTTGGCGAAGGCTGCCAGCTCCTCTTCGTTCATATTGGAAACATCCGTGCCGGTAAAATGCTCAATGGCCTCGAACATAGTGTAGCGTTTCCACGGACGTTTGAAGTCAATAATATTTTCGCCCACCTGAACCTTTGTCGTGCCGTGCAGGGCGATGGCCACAGCTTCCACCATCTCTTCCACCAAATTCATCATCCATTCATAATCTTTATACGCCACATAGAGTTCCATCTGGGTGAATTCAGGATTGTGGAAGCGGTCCATACCCTCATTGCGGAAGTCCTTCGAGAACTCGTACACGCCGTCGAAACCGCCCACGATGAGTTTCTTAAGGTAAAGCTCATCGGCGATACGGAGATAGAGCGTCATATCGAGGGTATTGTGGTGGGTTTTGAAGGGACGTGCCGCCGCGCCGCCGTAAAGAGGCTGCAAGATGGGGGTTTCCACTTCCAAATAACCCTTGTCATTCAAGAAATTACGCATGGTGTTCACCAGCTTGGTGCGCTTGATGAAAGTCTCTTTCACCTGAGGATTCACGATAAGGTCAAGGTAGCGCTGGCGATAGCGTTGTTCAGGATCGGAGAAAGCGTCATAGGTGGTGCCGTCTTTTTCCTTCACGATGGGAAGGGGACGGATGGATTTGCAGAGCAAAGTGTATTCCTTGACATGGATACTGATGGCGCCGGTCTGCGTGGTGAACACGAAACCTTTCACACCGATGATGTCACCAATGTCAAGTTTCTTGAAAACCGTATTGTACATGGTTTTATCCTCACCCGGACAAATCTCGTCGCGTTTGACGTAGATCTGGATTCTGCCGACGGCATCCTGGAGTTCGTAGAAGGAGACGGCGCCCATGATGCGCTGGCTCATGATACGGCCGGCCAGGCTCACGTTCTGGAAAAGGGAGTTGTCGGTCGGGAATTTCTCAAGGATTTCCGCAGAAGTCGCGTTCACCTCGAAGAGAGGTGCCGGATAAGCATTGATTCCCAACTGGGTAAAGTCATCTAATTTTTTTCTTCTAATGATTTCTTGCTCTGATAATTCTGCCATGTTATGATGGGTCTTAAAATTCGGGTGCAAAAATACGATTTTTTTGAGTAAAAAAAAAGCCTGCACTTTCATGCAGGCCTTTGGTATCAGAAAACTCAGCGATTAGCGAACAACGCTGACTTTCTTGGTGGTGACATTCTGACCGTCAACGATACGCACGATGTACATGCCCTTGGCGAGAACAGAAGCGTCGATAGCCTGATTAGCGGAAGCGCTCTCAACATTGCTGACCATGCGGCCGTTCATGTCGAATACGCTGACCTGTGAACCTTCTGCATTGGCAACATAGATAACATCGGTAGCGGGGTTCGGGTAAACATTGATTTCGCCAGCAACGATGTTCTCAATGCCAGTGCCACGATTGATGGTAAGGCAAGCCTGATTGTTGGAAGCATCAGGATCGGTGGCAGCGCCAACGATACGAACATTGTAGCAAAGTTCGAAAGTGCCTTCAATGCCTTCCAAATCTGCAGCAGTGAACAGAGGCTGCTGACCAGACAGGATGGTACCATTACCTGCGGTCACGTTAGCCAGCTGAGCACCCATAAGGTACATAGCGCCCAAATTCTGACCTTCGAGGATGATATCCAAGTAAACAGTGTCAGTTCCAGCAGGCACATCCGGTCCGTTGTTGACGAGGACTGCATTGGGGTTGAGGTCATCGTTCAAACCGAGGTTGAGCTCTGTGATGAAGTTCTGGTCGGTAGAATTGTCAACAAAGCCCATCATATAATAATCAACACTCTGGGCGTTCATTGCCACAACAGCAAACATGGCTGCGAAAAGGGTAAAAAGTTTTTTCATAATGTTTTGTTTTGGTTAATAATAAATTGATTTTTTTGAATTGCAAAAATACATGATTATTCAGAAAATTGTTCTAAATAAAACTAAAAAAATCATTTTATTCAGTAATGATGATTTTTTGCACCTTTTCCGAAGTACCATTGGTCATTTTTACGAAATACAACCCTGCAGACCAGCCTGATAGGTCGGCTGACATAATATTCTCTGACACATGGGCATGCCAAAGTTTTTTCCCCGACAAGTCAAATACCTCCACTTTCGTGCCGACGGGCGCCTTGACTTGCAGCACATCATGCGCCGGATTAGGCCATACGCTAAAGTTGTCCTCCGCATATTCTGGCACCGGCAGCGGCCGGTTCACCTGCACGCAGGCGCGATTGTTGTCTGCCACCGGATCGCTGGCACTCCCCACTATCCGCACCTCAATGCAAAGCTGAAAGGCCGTAATCGTGTTCTGGTCCATCGTTTCGGCAGTCATCAGCGGCTGCGGCAGCGACACCGTGGCTTCCTGTCCGGGTGTCAGACTCTGCAACTGACTTCCCCTCAAGAAGAAATAGGTGGCATAACTTCCATTATAATAGATGTCAAAATAAACGCTGTCGCTCGTCGCCGGCACATCTGTCCCATTGTTTTTCAACCGAATCGAAGGAGTAAAGTCCTCACTGGAAGACAGCAACAACTCCTCCACTAAATTCTCCTGGTCATCCAGAAACCCTAACAACTCGTAGTCCACCGACTGCGCTTGCGAAGCCACTCCAGCCATCATCAACAAAAAGAATACTACCTTTTTCATTTTTTATGAATTTTCGTTAAAAATTTTAATCTCTATTTCTTGTCCCACACACCATTTTGGCAATATCACCAACTTCGCCCCATAACTCACAATCTCCAACACTCCCAATGAATTCGCCACCAAATAGGGTTCATAATCCGTCTCGTAGCGTTCATGGAACTTCCGAATCACACAGGCACTCAACCTGATCTCAAACGACTGGTCCCCTAACACCTCCTTGAACAGATCCGCCGGAATGTTCGTCACCACATTGTGATGACTGTCAATATACATCACATGGCCTTTCAGCACACGGTCGACCTCCAAATAGGCATACCGCAGCAGATAGTTTTTGGTCTCCAACACCACCTCCTCTGTCATATCCTGACAACGGCCAGCCGAACAGGCCTCTGCTAAGCGACACATCTGCACCAGACAATCGTCATCGCTTCCCACAAACCGACGCACCTGCAAAACCCCATCCGGGAACAAAGCCGGGAGAACCCCATTGTCAACTCCAATAAAATAATGTCCATCCATCTTCACCACCACAGGCTTCTCACAAGTCGATCGGGAAACCCCTGTCAACAAAAGATGCAAACTTCCTTCCGGAAAACGATGGTACAAACGAGACATCATGAACGCCGTCTGGTTGACATCCAGCAACTCCACATCATGAGCCAAGTCCACAATACAGGCATCCGGGAAACGCTTGTACAGCTCCCACTTCAACAGTCCCAACGATACGTCATCCCATCCCCAGTCGCTGATCAATGTAATCACTTGTCTCTCCATCCGTCAAATACTATTTACATGCCTGTCATACTACTTTTTCCACAAGCCCGTACAAATCTCATCGTGCACCAATAACCGCAATTTGCTCTTCGACAACAGATTTTCTTCCGCACTCGGATACACCCGATTGGAAAGAAAAATATAGATGAACTCATTCTGCGGATCACACCAAAACACTGTGCCCGTAAAACCCTGATGCCCGTACGTTTTGTTTCCTGCAAGAAGGGGCAACAATCCCGTCTCGCCAGTAAACTTCGGGGTGTCAAAACCCAGTCCGCGCCGCTGGCAGCCGTGCATCGGGCAGGTGCTCACAAACTGAAGCACAGTTTTCTCAGAAAGATAACGATAGCCATCCCACTCTCCGCCATTCATCAACATCTGCAGGATGATGGCCACATCGTGGGCGGTGGAGAAAAGCCCCGCGTTGCCGCACACCCCGCCGAACACTGCCGCCGACTGGTCGTGTACATAGCCGCGCAGCTGCTGCTTGCGGAAATAGGTGTCATTCTCCGTAGGCGCAATATTCTCTACAGAAGTCCACTCCTTCGGGTTGAAACCTGTGCGCATCAAATTCAGCGGGCGATAAAAATTTCTATTTAGGAACTCATCCATCGGTTCACCCGTTATCTTTTCCACAATTTCCTTCATCAAAATGAATCCCAAATCACTGTACACATACTTCTTCGGTCCAAGGGTGAGATGCGCAATCTTATATAAAACCGTATCGGGATAATCGGCACGGAGATAAACGCTGTCGGCCACTTTCACCGAATAGAGAGAGTCTGGCGTAGAGTGAAGGTAACGGACGTCCCACACTCCTTTAGGAGAAATTTGACGGTAAAAGGGAACAAAAGCACTCAGTCCTGAAGTGTGGGTCATCAGCTCAGCAATGGTAAGATTGCCAACGGGCGTGCCCATAGTATAGTTGAGATAATCGGATACCTTATCCGTAATCCGCAACAGATGGTCATCATACAGCTTCATCACCGCGAGCGTGGTGGCGAGCGACTTGGTCATGGAGGCCACATCATACATCGTGGAATCATTAACGGGAGAAATGGTATCGTAAGTCTGATAGCCAAAATTATGGTCATAGACCACTTTGCCCTTATACAGCGCCAAAATCTGGCATCCGGGCAGCACGTGCTGGTCGATGCAACGCTGCACCATATTTTCAATACGTTGGTTATACTCGGGAGAAAGCGCACTATAGCCCTGCGTTCCCTGCGCCCTAACCCCTTCATTCACAAAGAGAATTAAAGCAAGAATAACAATGACCAGTCTTTTGAACATAACTACTCAAATATCCGCAAAAATAAAAGATTGTAATGAAAAGAGAGGATAAAGGGTCTGAATTTTATAAACAAAAAAATGTAGAAAAAAAGGGGCTCCCTTTCGGAAGCCCCTTTGAGATATTCATATCAGGAATTATCTGACAATCACAACACGTTTGGTCACGACAACATCCTTGCTGCGAGCCGTCACCATGTAAACGCCCTGAGCGAAATCGCTGGTGTTGATCTTGATGATCGGAGTAGCATCGCTGTCGATGTTGATGTTGGTGTTGCTGAGAGCCTTACCGTTACCATCAGAGAGGATGACGGAAGTTTCACCCTGGAAGCCGTTGAGCTCAACCGTGACGTAGTCGCGAGCCGGGTTCGGGTAAGCCACCACAGTAGGAACATTGCCAAGCGGATCAACAGTAACCACACCCTCCATCGGATTGACAAACGGAGTGCTGGTGGAAATCGGTTCGCCGGTAACGGTCATAAAGATATTGGCAGAGGAGATAACTCTGCTAGTCGGAGTAGCATTCTGACCACCCACCTTACCATCATCGTGGCAGTAACCTTCACCGCCCCATGCGCTACCACCAGTGTACTCAACCATTTCAACATGGATCATGTATTCACCAGGCTGTCTGAACTGAGTGAAGGCAATGGTATTCGGACGACCGTAGAGGTAACCGTTACCAGAGTTGGTCAAGAAGGTGAATGTACAGTTGTATTCAGGAGTCAACCAGCAGAGGTCGAAGTAGTTGTAGTGGTTACCTGCGGAAACACCCATACCGATACTCGGATAATCAGACGGGATTACGACAGGAGCCGTAGTGAAGGTCTGAGCATTGAGTGAGTACTGGTCCATATAGGTGCGGAAGGTCGGGGTGAAGTAATCATCCACATCAGAGGTGATCTCGATCGTATCGGTACCAACGATTCTGAACATCGTATAGTGGAAGCCCACCTTCACATTGGTACAGTTCATACAGTTACGATCAACAAAGATCTCGAAGCCCTTCGTACCGGCAGCATAGTTGCCCGTCTCGAAGCTACCGCGGATTTCACGCTCCTGCAACGTGCTGGCATCAGCATTGTTGTTCATGTCACGCACCAACAGGTAAGCATCATCCGTAACAGTCAGATGAAGGATCCAGACGCTATCGCAACCGTGGATGGTTTGCAGACTGTCATGGATCAAGTAAACCGTATCGTTCACCGTAATCACAGTACCATCAATCACAACAGGATCAATAGCGCGGTCGGTGTGACCAGTCCAAGTGAACGGTAATTTAGAGATACACACGCGAGCGGTATCATGGAACTCGTAAGTCGGATAGATGGTCAGCATAGCGGAAGCTGTGTCGGAGCAGCCGCGTGCATCCACCACTTCAACCATGAACTTGTACTCGCCTTCAGCGAAGTTGGAGAGGTTACCAGAAGTGATGGTGGTAACATTTACATCCGTCTGATCATCCCATCCCGTTCCGGTCAACTGAGTAGTATCACCATTCTTCACATAGGACCATGTGTAGCTGTAGTTCGGCGTACCCTGCTGACCAAGAGGCAGGTTGGTCTTCAATCTGAAGTCCACATTGTCGCAATTCTCAGTAAGCGAATTATCGGAAAGGTCTGTGATGTCAAGCGTCACCACCAAAGTATCGGGCTGCAGCACCTCAATAGTGCTATCAGCAGCGTGACAACCGTCAGCATCAACTGCCTTCACGGTATAGGTACCAGCGGCAACACCGGTGAATACCGTATAGTTATCGGTAATTTGGTCACTCAGAACCTGACTACCACCCAACCAAATGCTGACCGTATCATTGTCGGTGCCGCCAGAGACCCAAACCATGATGTTACCATCAACCATGCTGTGGCAGCTTACGCTATCCATTCTCACAGAGTCGATGACGAGCGGAGCAGGAACGGTAACACGGATAGTAGCAGTGTTGGTATTACCACAAGTGTCTTTGTAAGTAAGGGTAACGATGGTGGTATCCGTAATCACATCATCCACAGCAGGAGACTGCGTGATCTCCATGGCTGCGCTGGTGCAGTTGTCGGTGTAGTGAGCGCGGATAGAGTCAGACACATCCGGAATAGTGAAAGTACAGTTACCTATGGAGGTAGCAGCAACATCACCCAAAGCAGTCACATCCAACGTAGGACGTGTGGTATCCTTAATGTTAATGATCTGAACAGCAGTATTTGCGTTACCGCATTCATCGGTCACGGTGTAAGTTCTGGTCACATAGTTATCATTCTCACAACCCTGACCATTGCGGGTCTCAACATCAGTGTGAGTAACCGTCACTCTGTGGCAGTCGTTAATCGTCAGACCAGCACCTACGAGCAGAGTGCTGTCATCATATACGTCTACACCAGAGAGAGAGTAACCGCAGTTGTCATCCGTGTAAACCAACGCTGAAGCAAGCGTACCCGTAATCTCAGGCTTCACAGTATCATAGATATAGATGTACTGCATGAACTGTGATTCATTGCCAGTGCTGTCCACCACAGTATAGGTACGAGCAATCGTGTCGGGGCAGGTACCAGCGGAACGCACCTCAGTATAAGTAAGTTCATTCTTCAACTCACAATCTTCAATGCTGGTCATACCCAGATAAGCGAGTGCCTCAGCAACCGTCGTAAAGACAGCGGGACGGGTCGGGTTGCAATCACCAGCGGCGGAGTACAACAGTGAATCCTTAACCTTCGGCAGATTCGTCAGAGCATCCGTATATTCGGTGGTAATAATCGGATTATTCGTATCGCGGACAAAGATGTCATGCGTGAAATCAGTGCTATGACCACAAGTATCAGCGATGGTGTAAACTCTATGAATCTTGGCAATATACGGCAGGTTGGTGAGAGCGGTGTAAGAAGTATCAGCCACGCAGGTCATGTTGTTATCCAGGTTGCAGTCGGTAACCGTGTAGCTGGTGTAAGCGGCCAACAGGTCAGAAACCGTGGTGAACTCGGCATCAGCATTGAGGTCGCAATCCGGATGATCGTTCATGTAGGAGGTGTCGCCCGGCAGTTCGGTGAAGCTGAGAACCGGTGCGGTAACATCCTGAATTCTGATCAGGTGGGTGAAGGTAGTATTGGAAATATTACCGCAGCTATCAGCAATCTTATAGACGCGGGTCACCACACGCTCGCAAGAGATAGCAGTAGTATCTTCATCGGTAACATAAACCTCTGAAGTATTACCCACGTTGCAATCCTCAACCTCGAAGGTCGGGTCGAAGGCGATCACCTGAGCATAGGTGGTGAACGGATCCACATCGTGACCTAAGCAGTTAGCGCTGGTCTCATCCATTTCAATAATGCTATCTTTAATAGTAGGAGTAACCACAACCGGCACAGAGGTATCCATCATGCGGATAGCCTGAATGAACTCTTCGGAGACATTACCGCAGGAGTCAGCAACGGTGTAGTAAACCGTATCAACGGAGTAGCAACCGAAATGCTTCCAAGTAGCAGTACGGGTCTGAGTAAATGTGGTAGGATCAAGGTGGCAATCAGTGAAGCTGTAGCCATGAGCAATAGCATCCGTAAGAGCAGTCCAGTGCAAACCAGTAGTATCGGTGCTCGTGCACTGCGGATAAGTCATGTAAGTGGTATCCTCATCCAAAGTAGCAGGAGCCGTAACAACAGGAGCGAGCTTGTCATCATACTTCACACTCAAGGTGAACATATTGTCGGAGATATTACCGCAAGCATCCTGAACTCTGTAGTAGTAGTGGACGTAACGGGTACAAGCATCGTCAGTAGTGTCAATGTGATCAGTAATCAGTTCATTGCTGTCAAGCTTGCACTCGGTAACAGTGTAGTGGTTATCGAAATCATACAATTTCTTGTAAGTATCAATATCCAGAACAATCTGCAATGCATACACGCCGCAGTTAGCATCCTGAACAGTATCAATCGTATGGATATAGCTGTCATCAACGACAGGTTTCACAGTATCCACAGCGATGATGTACTGATAGAGGGTATCAGACACATTACCGCAAGAGTCGGCGATGGTGTAAGGAACAGTAACCTTAATGTTGTTGCAACCTTCGTCTTCTTGACGCTGCGGGAATCTGGTAAGGTTAGCTGAAGAAAGGTCAATGTTACAATCCGTAATATCATAACCATGATTATAAGCATCATCACCGTTAGTCCAGTAAGTAGTGCCCAAATCCGGAAGGTCGCAATTGGCTTTTCTGTAAACCGTATCGTTCTGAATATTCGTAAACTCAATAGCAGGTTTGGTGGTATCCATAATCACCACATTGAGGGTGAACTTGCCATCGGAAATGTTACCACAGAGGTCTTGGACTTTATAGTAGAGATGTACAATACGTGAGCAACCAGGAGCGGTAGTATCGCTAACGAGTGTAGCATCAGTAGCAGCAGTAACCAAAGTATTGCTGTCCAATCTGCATTCAGTTACACTATAACCATTATCTAAATTGTAAAGGTCTTTGTAGGTAGCGATATTGAGGATAGCATCCGGTACCGTGAAGGTGCAACCAGGTTCAACCAAGTAGATGGTGTCATTGTGCTCGAAAGTAGCCACCACCGGTTTCACCGTATCCATCACATAAAGGGTATCCATGAAAGTGGTTTCGTTGTTGAAGCAGTCAGTCACATGGAAGGTGGTGACGATGGTCTTTTCCGGACAGTTAGCCTCGGTCACCTCGCTGGTACCACGAGTGATGGTGATGCCGGAGCACTCATCGAAGCTCATCGTCCAGTTATAACCACTGTATAAGCTGGTGTCCGTCAAAGCAGCATAACGAGCAGCGGTGTCGGCAGTAACGGCATCGCAAGTAGCCGTCATATAAACGGTGTCTTTCGGTGTAGGACCGTTGACAACCGGAGCAATGTGGTCAACCACATGGATAGTATCCACTAAGAGAGATGAATTGCCGCAACCATCGGTGATGGTGTACACGCACATGATGGTGGAGTCGCAAGTGGCAAGACTGCCAGAATAAAGGGTATCCACATTAGTAACTGAAAGGACACCATCTCTCGGGCAATCCGTGATACCTGCGCCAGCAGCGATCAGATCATCCACATTATCATAAGTCGGGAAGGTGAAAGTACAGCTGCTTGACAATTCAACATCCGTGCTGAAGTGAGTAACTTGCGGTTTGGTGGAGTCGGTAACAACGACGTTCTGGTAGATCGTGTCAGCATTACCACAGTGGTCTTTTATAATGTAAGAAACTTTATAGATCGTCACACAATCATCACGCATCACGAGAGTAGGAGTAACATTTAAGTCATTACGTCTGATGGTGAGGATACCTACCGGGTAAGCACAATCGGTGATATTGCTAATACCCAGACTAGTATGAGAAGCCAAGAAATTAGCCAGAGTATCACCAGGGTTACCCAGCGTATCAAACGTCCATGTAGTAGATGTCATAGCTTCATTAACAGATTCTAATGCATCACAACCTGCATTGTAATAGATGGTGTCGTTCGGCATAGTATCGCCAGAGACATAGGTAATAACCGGAGCCGTTGTATCAATAACGGTGAACTGGCGGTCATACTGAGTACGGTTACCGCAAGCATCTACGGAAGTAAATGTAATGTATTTGGTTCCAAATATTTCTCTACTACTATACACTCTACAACCATTATAGAACGGAGCAGTAGCACTGTTATTAGTAACCGGATAAGTCGTTTGCTGACAGCTGTCACCCGCATCCGGGATGGTGAGCCATGCAGTGAAATCAGCTTCCCAGTTGCTGCAATCCACCGTGTCATTTTCAGGAGCATCGTACTGCGGTCCAACGCGGTCAATGATACGGAAGTGCTCAATCACCGGAGTAGAGGTATTGCCTCTACAATCCTTGGCAATCCATTCAATGGTATATCTACCATCGCAATCGTCACCCTGCCAGCCCACATAGTGCTTGCCATCGGACGATAATGTAGTAGTATCGAATAATTCACGTGATGTACCATTAATGTAGTAAATTTCAACAGTAATATCATCGTCACACTCATCAACGTACTGAACATGGTTGATCCAACTCTTGAGGGTGTCCAAATTACCATGGCCATCGCATTCCACCTCAACCTCTACCTGAGGACCAACGACCATATAAGGAGGCGTGACGTCATCAATCGTGAAGACAGACATAGCTGAGTCGACATTACATCCATCAGTGAAATACCAATATGCGGTATCAATGAAGGAAGAAGTACACGGAGCAGAAGGATGGGTTCTGTAATAGACGAAGTTTTCTAACCAGCAAGTGTCATTGCAATGATCAGTAATATGAATATTGTTCTTCCAATTCAAATAATCATCATCAGAAGTTGCGCAGTCATAAATAGTGACATTGAACCAGGGCTGAGTCAGTACAGGAGGAACGGTATCCAACGTGTAGATATTGGCCTTAGCAATGGTCGTCAAGCCACAAGTGTCGGTCAATGTGAAAGTATAGTACTCAATGGTCGTCATGTTGTTACAGAGCGTATCAATGCTATCCAGAGCGACATCCATTCTCACACCCGCACAGTTGTCGGTGAAGCGAGGATAACTCTTGAAAAGAATACGTTTCGCATCCAAATCATTGTCAACGCAGTAAGCAGTGTCGTTCTTCGGAGCACGTGTGAACCAAGGATGGATGGTATCGACAATCGTGATACGCTGCACCTGATCGGCTGCTGCGTTACCACACTCATCTTCCAGATGCCACGTTCTCAAAATGGTATCGCTGTTCACGCAAGTGGCAGAAGCAACCACCACATCCGTGTAAGTAGCCTCAATACCCGTAGAGCAGTTATCATTCTCATCGAGCACATCACCCGTAGCAGTAACAGCAATGTCAGCATTACAGGTAGAATCTTTGTAAACGATGGTATCGTTAGGACGAGTGAAGGTAGGAGCCACCGTATCTTTCACGGTAATAGTGTAAGCCACAGTAGCAGCGTTACCGCACTTATCAGCAACCGTGTAAGTTCTCAAGATGGTAGCTTTTGCTTTGTCAACGCAAGCCACATCCGTAGTATCGTCGGCGAAGGTCACCGTGAAGTCAGTAGCAACGGTAGTACAGTTATCGGTAATGGTATCCAGACCGAGAGCGATAAGGTCGGCGAAGTTGTCAACGGGAGCGGGGACGGTAGCAGCGCTTCTGTCGCAACCGATCACGATGGTATCGGCGATAGCACCGGCAATCACCGGATTGGTGACGTCAACAATCTGGAACTGGTCAGCGTTCTTGGTAGCTTCACAGAGAGAATCATCAACCACCTTGAAGGTGATGTTGAAGGTCGTGTCACATACAGCAGGATCAGTTTCAGTATAAGTATAGGTATCGGTCAAATTGCTGTTGCTAGCAATCGGATAGTCAGTACCATTCACCGTCCAAGTGAAAGTATGGTTGGTGGTACCACCAGCCACGGTAGCGGTGACATCATAGGTACCCTGGTAGGGACATTCAGTAGCGTTAGGAGTCACGATGCTGACCACCTGCAAGCTGTCGTTCTGCTTGATGGTGTCGTTCCAATCCACGCAAGGACAGTTGTTAACGTCGGTGACATGGATGGTGTAAACGCCGGCAGGAAGAATACGACCGGTGGTGTCAGCAAGGTCGCTTCTGGTCTCAGTGCGGACAGCGTTGTTGAGGCTGTCGTTCCAAGTGAAGGTATAGTCGGCAGTACCACCAGCGATGGTAACGGCCATGTTACCATTAGACTCACCATAACATTTCACATGGTTAAGGATGGTGAGAGCGGTAATTTGCAGAGAGTCGGGTTCGGTAAGGGTGAAGCGGATGGTATCTTTACAATCGTGACCGTCAACAACAGACAGCACATAGTCACCAGCCTCGAGGTTAGCGACATGATAGGTGTTATTGTCGTTGATGGTGGTATCCATCGTCACAGGACCTTCGAGTTTCACCACATACGGCATGCTACCACCGGTGAGGTTATAGTCGAAGTTACCGCTGGCGTTCTTCCAGCAGGTCAGGTTCATCACATTGGCGGTGTCAAGTTCGAGAATGTTCGGGGAGCTCACGTCGAGCGTGTCAGCCTGATAAGTACAGCCGTTAGCATCGGTGATGGCCACGGCCCACAGACCCTTGACCAGGCCTTCGAAGCGGAAGGTGGTGTCGGCATCGTAGCCGCCAGTCTGGGTGTAGGTAGTAGTTTCGCTCACGAGGCTGATGGTAACCGAATAAGGACGGACGCCGTCTTTCACCATAATGTCCACAATACCGTTAGCATCGCCAGAGCAAATCACATGCTGGAAGACGCTGTCGGTAGCGGAAACGTGAACGTAAGGAATGGTAACGGTTACTTCAGTGCTGTCTTTATGACCGCAGTTGTCGGTAGCCACCACCCAGAGAGTAGTGTCTCTGTAGATACGGGTATTAGCAGCGATGGACTGTGCCCAAGTAACGGTACCGCAAGCGTCGGTCACGGAGTCAACCAGAGGAGTGACATCAGGAATCAGGTAAGAGCAGTCACCATCGTAAGAGGGAGCTGCAGTAGTATCGGTGTGAGCCATGAAGATGTGAGGAACATCGGTATCTTCCAATACATAGAATACATCGATGAGGGTACCCATGATGATGGCGCAACCGCGTGCGTCGGTACCAGAAAGGATGGTATCGGCAATCGTGATGGTGTCGCAAGTCGGGGTGCCGGTGAAGGTCACCGTAGCGATGTTGCCGCTGATGGTATGGGTGGCGGTGGTATTGCTCCAGTTCAAAGTATAGGGAGCGGTACCGTCGGTAATGTCAGCGGTAACGACATGGTCAACATCGGTCATACAGAAAATTCCGTTGTCAGCAGCCGTGATGCTGTCGCCATCGAAAGTGGTGATGGTGACGGTAGCGAAGTTGGGCTGGATGGCGATACGGATTTCAGTGCTGTCTTGATGACCGCAGTTGTCAGTAGCAACGATCCATGCTGTGGTATCGTTAAAGATCTCGGTGTTAGCAGCGATGGTCTGAGCCCAAGTAGCCGTACCGCAGTGATCAACGATGGAGTCAATCAGCGGGGTGAGGTCAGGCATCAGGTAAGAGCAGTTGGTGCTCGTTGACGGGAAGGCAGCTGCGGAGTCGCCGTTAACATAGATGTGCGGCACATCCTCATCCTGCAGGGTGAAGAAGACATCCACGAGGGTGCCCTGTTTGATAGAGCAGTTGTGGGCATCAGTACCACCGAGGATAGTATCATTATATATAGTAGTATCGCAAGTGGGATTCGGCGAGAAGGTCACCGTATCACCAGTGGTGTTATAGGTGACGTATGCCGCGGTGTTGCTCCAGTTCAAAGTATAAGGAGCGGTACCGCCGGTAATTTCAGCAGTGATGACATGCAGGGTGTCGGTCATGCAGAAAATACCCATATCAGCGGTGTTGATGCTATCGCCATCGAAAGTAACGATGGTGGCGGTAGCATGTTCATACACCACGAGGGTCACGCTGTCGCTGGTAGCGGGACAGGTGATGGCTGTATTATATACACTATGGTAATTGGTGTCGATGACATTGGCATAGTAGATGCCGGAGTCAGCGAGGGCGATGGGATCGAGGGTGAGCGTGGTGCTCGTCTCGGTCAGCTGGTTGTCGCCGTGGAACCAATTGAAAGTGTCGTAAGCCTGATCAAGGGTGAGGGTGATGGCACCATCCTCGCACTGTTCGGTCGTGTCGGCCGTGACGTGCGGGGTAGGTGTGGCGTACACCTCAGTGAACACACGCACGGAGTCAAGGCTGGTACAGCCGCCTTCCGGATTGTAAGAGAAGGCATAGAACTCAGCGTTGGCGGTGATGTGCTGCGTGATAGTGGTATTGGTGTCGATGACATTGCCGAGGCCGTCATACCAGATGCATGATCCGGAGGCACCGGAATTCTGCGGGATGGCCACGAGGGTCACGTCGCCAGAGTCGCAGAGCTGGGTGAGGCTGTTCAGCGTGTCAAAGATCGGGGTGAGCGGGTCGATGACATGGAGGGTGAGGTTGATCACGCTGTCGATCGAGCTACCGCAGGAAGAGGTTCCGTTAAACGGAACGTAAGCGTCAGTTGTATCATGATCAAAGGTCACGCCATTGAGTGTGTAGGTCTGACCCACGCAGATGGAAACTTCCATCGGGATGGTGTCAGGCATCGGCTTCAGGGTATCTGAAGAGAGCTCGCCACACAGCTCGCTGGTATGACCACCCACATAGTAGCGCTGATCGTTATTGCAGTTAATGTTATCCCATTTGGTACCGCCGCATCTTCTGTAGAGATGGAGGACAATTTCGTAATTGCCATCCTCTCTGGGCTCAAGAATCAGACGGTGGGCTGAGTTAGCTGCATCTTTAAAGAATCTGACATAGAAGTAGTCAAATTCGTAGGGGTTGTTCTGACCGGGGAGGGTGATGCAGAAGTGACCGCTTCTGGCGCATTCCCGTCCGAGGGAGTCCAACAGCGGGGTGTAAGCGCCCGGGAAGCTACCGAAACCATTGCCGTTGTAGCAGTAGTCATCGGTGTAGGAGCGACCCCACCATCTTTCAGCGCTTCCGATGTTGTATCGCGTCTCGAACTTGAACTCCACAAAGTAGCGGGTCAATGAATCGGTTTCGATACGAGCGCCATCCTTCAAGATTTCCCATTCAATGGAAATCTGGTCGTCATCACTCAGACCCAGCGCATCGAAGCAGGCGTCAGGAATCAGATAAACCGTGTCCTGAACCCCCACCTGAGGCGTGAGATTGGCGGGTGAGAGCGTCAAACCAGAAGGTGTTTGAGCCTTCACGCCAAGGCTGAGCACAGCCAAAAGCACACTAAAAATGCAAAAAGATACAACTTTTTTCATAATCGAGAAATTTATATTTTTATTATTTTTATTCCTTTTCTTACTATCTATCAATAACTTATATTTTTAGTCTATAAAAATTATCTTTCTATTACCCATTCTGCAAAAATACAACATTTTTCTTAATTACGTTGAATTTTCTTTTTTGTTAGCTTTTTTTTTGAATCAGTTTTTTTTTGCAATGCCTGATTTTACTTGCTTCTCGCTCAAAATGAGCGACTAACGCTCCCCTTTCATCATCTTTTACAGCTATTGCTAACAGGTTGAAGTGAAAAAAAAATCGCATCTTCCTCTTTTTTTCTACAAAAATAGAGCGGTTAGATGTGATTTTCTCCTTATAGTTTAAGGGAAATCCTAACAAATAAAGGAAAAGAATGCCTCCGTTAGCCCAACAACACGCAGGCGAGCCAATAGATGGCGGCGACAGGGATGGCCAGCAGGGCTGAATCGAATCGGTCGAGCACTCCACCATGTCCGGGAAGAATCGAGCCAGAGTCTTTCACCGAACAACTGCGTTTGAACAGAGATTCCACAAGGTCGCCCAGCGTGGCGAACAGCACAACGAAGAAAGCGAAACCCGTCCAAAGCCACGGGGAGGAGAAAACTCCATGGAAAAAGGGAATCCAATAGAAGCTGACAGAGATAGCCACTGTAAGGACGAGGGAGATGACAAAGCCCTCAATTGTTTTTTTAGGGGAAATGCGTTCAAAGAGTTTATGCTTCCCAAACAGTCTGCCCGAACAATAGGCCAGTGTATCGCCCAGCCAGATGATGATAAAGATGGCGAGGGCCACAGCGACCTGTTGACAACCCAAAAGCAAACCGATGACAGAGAACGGCACAGCCACCCAAAGCATCGGCAACAGTGAGAGGGAGACATTGCCTATGGGGTTGGCATGACCACGGAACAATTCCACAACAAGCAGCACCACCCCAAGAAGAAGCAGCACCACACATCCTGCTGCCAGCACATACGTCTCCCACAACCCCGGAAGGACAACCATCATCTGGAAAATGGAAAAAAAAGTCGCCGAAAGAAGTAATGCCATCGGCAGATTGCCCTCCATACCAGCATTGCGCGCCATCCGAATCAATTCGTAGGTGCCCACCACTGTAAAGAAAAGAAACAGAAGGTAGAAAAAAACACTACTTTTCTCATAGCAGAGCATTGACCCCACCACAGCTGCGATGAAAACCAATCCTGTTACCGTACGAATGAGCAGATTTTTCAAATCCTATTTATTTATTGTATATATAAAATATGTAAAGCTAATAATTGTTTTGTCCATCTACCACAAGAAGGAGGGAGAAATGCGGGGAAGTAGAAGAGATGGCATTGTCGTCCACTGAAGAGGGCCGGATAATCTCAAGCATATCGAAATCGAAATCAGACTCCTCGATGCGGTTTTCTTTTTGCTGGGTGGTATGCGTGAGCTTAGTCAGAGTATGGAGGTCAGGGATGATGCGGGAAGACTGGCTCAGCACGATGATATTGCGAGCGAGGTTGCGGATAGAGGGGTATAGCATGAGACCTCCGCGCTGCGAAAGCACGATGCTGCCCGTGCGGGCAATGAGAAACTCGGCGTACACAATGACCGCGTCCACCGGCTCAGAATTTCGGATATAGTCGATGGTGGGGATATTGAAATTGGAAAGCACAGGGGCAAGATGGGGAGAGGTATTGAGCACGGTCATGCAGCGGCTGGCCTCCAATTCATAATCTTTCAGATAGCCATATACATTTTTCTGAAACTGGGAAGCGTAGGCACGGTCATTCATCCGACTGACATCCATCTCAAAAGGCACAAGTTTACCGCCTGCAGCCTCAAAGTTCTGCTTAAAGCATTTCAGCATATCGGGAATTGGGGGGAACAATTCCTGTTCCATGTTAATATCCGGAACATGCACGGGGGTAGCCAATGCTTTTCTGATCGACTGGCAGATTTTGTCCTTGGCATTGCCCAAGCCATCGAATGAATTACTCTTTTCCATCTTGGTTGGTATTATCTTGCATATTGGTATTGGAGGAAGTCTCCTCCGGTTTGCTTTCGTCAGGAGCATTTTCTGACACGGCCGACTGCTCTGAAGCGCTGTCTGATGGACGTTTGCCATAGATTCGCTCCAAGTCATCTGCGAAAATCACCTCTTTGTCTATGAGGATTTGCGCCAGTACATTCAGCTGATCCTTATGGGTTTCAAGGATTTCCTTGGCCTTGGCGTATGCTGACTCCACGAGTTCATGCACTTGAGTATCGATAGATTCTGCAGTTTTTTCGCTGTAGGGGCGCTGGAAGGCGTAATCGCTTTGTCCGGTGGAATCGTAGTAGCTGAGGTTGCCGATGGTTTTGTTTAGGCCGTAGTAAGCGACCATGGCGTAGGCCATTTTGGTAACCCGTTCAAGATCGTTGAGGGCGCCTGTGGAGACCTCTCCGAAGATGACGTCTTCGGAGGCGCGGCCAGCCACGAGGGTACACATCTCGTCGAACATCTGTTCGAAAGTGGTGATCTGCCGTTCTTCGGGGAGGTACCAGGCCGCGCCGAGGGCTTTGCCACGCGGCACGATGGTGACCTTGACGAGTGGGGAGGCGTGTTTGAGCAGCCAGCTGACGGTGGCATGTCCGGACTCATGATAAGCGATAACCCGTTTTTCTTGTGGGGAAATGATGCTGCTTCGTTTTTCCAGTCCGCCTATGATACGGTCAATAGCGGCGAGGAAGTCCTCCTTGCCGATAGATTTCTTCGAGTTGCGGGCAGCGACGAGGGCGGCCTCATTGCACACGTTGGCGATGTCGGCACCTGAGAAGCCCGGAGTCTGTTTCGCGAAGAAGTCGAGGTCAACGTCGGCATCGAGTTTGAGGTTACGGACGTGAACCTGGAAGATGCCTTTGCGTTCGTTCAGGTTGGGGAGTTCCACATGGATCTGTCGGTCGAAGCGCCCTGCGCGGAGAAGTGCGCGGTCGAGGATGTCGGCGCGGTTGGTGGCGGCGAGGATGATGACTCCCGCGTTGGTGGAGAAGCCGTCCATCTCGGTAAGCAGCTGGTTGAGGGTGTTTTCGCGCTCGTCGTTGGCGCCGCTGATGGCGTTGCGACCGCGTGCGCGGCCGATGGCGTCGATCTCGTCGATGAAGATGATGCAAGGAGCTTTCTCTTTGGCGGTTTTGAAGAGGTCGCGCACGCGGGAAGCCCCCACGCCGACGAACATCTCCACAAAGTCGGAGCCTGACAGAGAGAAGAAAGGCACCTTGGCCTCACCGGCCACAGCCTTGGCCAGCAAGGTCTTACCCGTACCTGGAGGGCCTACCAGCAATGCACCTTTGGGAATTTTACCACCCAAAACTGTATATTTCTTGGGGTTTTTCAAGAAGTCCACAATTTCTTCCACCTCTTCCTTCGCCCCTTCCAGACCAGCGACATCCTTAAAGGAGACGCCCTGTGCAGTCTTGCTGTCATACACTTGGGCCTTTGACTTGCCGATGTTGAACATTCCGCCTCCCATGCTGCCTCGCATAGAGCGAGCCATCATGACAAAGAGCAGGATGATGAACACCATGGGGAGCATCCAGAGGAGCAGTTCGCCTCCCCATGCTTTGGAGTTGTCCTGTTCCACCGAGAAGAGATATTCGTCGCGAAGGTTATCGGCGATCACTTCACGATCGGGGATGGGGGTCTTAGCATTTACAGCAGTATCAGCCACCAGCTGCAAACGAGCCACTGAGTCGGCGGCGCGGCGGCGGCACTCCATAGAGATCCATTCATTCAGTTCATCTCTAAATGCTTTGTAATCTGACTGTTCAATGGAGTAATGCGGACCATCGAGATTCTTCTCTCGGAATTGGGCGAAATCGCTTTTAGCATCAATACTCTCCTTTTTCAGATAGACCATCACCTTCTCGTCTTTCTGCACATACACGGCTTTCGCCACATCCTTATTCAGCACAAGTTCCTTCAACTCAAGATCTGAAATCGAGTCTACGCGCACGTTAGAACGCCCGCCCCAAAAATAGTACACTAAAAGAGCCGCAGCAATCACCAGATAGATCCACGTCCAGTTGAATTTGAATTTATTGTTTCGGTTATTCCCTTCAGGGCGCTGCATTTTTTTGTTTTCCATCGTAAAAAGTTAGGATGAGATTAAAAATGTTGGATATCGGCATCGCTCCAGAGGTTTTCCAGCTGGTAGAATTCACGGAACTCAGGCTGGAAGATATGGACGATGATATCGAAATAGTCGAGGAGAATCCATTCGCCATTGGCGACACCTTCCACGAAAGTGGGAAGGACTCCGGCCTCACGCTTGGTAACCTCCTGCACATAATCGCACAGCGTTTCGAGGTGCGTTCTTGAAGTTCCCGAGCAGATGACGAATTTGTCAAAATATACATGATTGATTTTTTTCAGGTCGATGACGGTGACATCCTCCCCTTTTTTCTCTAACATAGCCTGAACAATCAGCTCACTCAAATCCCCTTTGAAGAGGTCTTTTTTCTTAGTAGCGACTTTAATTTTTCCCATTTACCTATTTTATGAATTAGCTTGCAAAAGTACAAAAATAAAATTGATTTTCGCATCTTAAAAAATGAAAGAAGTGTTTCAAAATCAAAAAAAAATGTCTAATTTTGCCAGCTTATTTTCTTTAGCGTAAAAAATAGCGTATGAAACATCTCTACAGAGTTATTTGCATTCTCATTTTCAGCGGCTTAGCATTTCTTTTTAATGGCTATGCCCAGCATTTGTCCGGCACCCTTCCTGCCAGCTATCACAGTGCATTGATGTTTTCCCCTATCGGGGAGACCATGGTAGCACCTGCTGATGCGGACTTCATATCGCAAGCTATGAACGACACTGACAAGAGCGGGATGTACGTCATTGCCCAGCTGAAAGACGTTGACATAAGCACTTTGAACTCAGGGACATGGGAAGAGTTAGAAGATGGAACCATGATATGGAGAGTCCGTATCAGCAGTCCTGGTGCCAAAGCGCTTTCGCTGCATTTTGACCGTTTCAACCTGCCTGTTGGGGGTCGTTTCTATGTTTACGATGAAGATCGCACCCAGCTGTTGGGTGGTTTTTCGGAATTGGATAACACGGAAGACAATGGTTATTCTATCGGACTGATTGTCGGGGAGACGATGATTGCTGAATATGTGGCTCCTGCGTTGCTCACGCCTGGTGAAAAGAAAGCCATTTTGAATACAGAGATCATTGTACCTGATATTCACATCTCCCAGGTTTCCTATATCTTCCGCGGAGTTTCCGACCTGCAGCACGCCAAGGACATTGGCGACAGCGAAAGCTGTGAGGTGAATGTCAACTGTCCGGAAGGCGACAGCTGGCAGTTACAGAAACGTTCTGTGGTGCGCATCTATGTGGTGGAGGGCAACTCTGGCGGGTGGTGCACCGGCACACTCATCAACAACCTGTCCAACGACGGCACGCCATACATCCTCACTGCCAACCACTGCGGTCCCAATGCCACCGCAGCGAACTTCAACCAATGGCGTTTTTACTTCAACTTAGAATACACCACCTGCACGGGCACTACTGTCCAGTCGCAGACCCAATACCGTACTGGCTGTACAAAAGTGGCATACGGCTCTATCAGCGGTGGTTCCGACTTCTTCCTTTTGCAGTTGAACCAAGCTCCTGACAACGCATGGAACCCGATTTATGCGGGATGGCGGCGTGACAACACGGCGGCCACAACCGCTACGGGCATCCACCACCCGGCTGGTGATGTGAAGAAGATCTCTTCTTCCACCACGGTTTCCACAGGTTCCTACAGCGGCTGTGCCTCCAACGCCCACTGGCGAATCACAGATTGGCGGCAGACCACTACCAACCGTGGTGTTACGGAAGGAGGTTCCTCTGGCTCAGCACTTTTCGATCAGGATGGGTATCTTGTAGGTACCCTTACGGGCGGCGCGGCCACGTGCAGCAATCCCCACAACGACTATTACGGGAAATTATACTACCACTGGGATCAGAACGGCAGCTCCAGCGACCAGCAGCTGAAACCGTGGCTTGACCCCAATAACACAGGCAGCAACACCTGTCCCATGTACGACCCCAACAATCCGGACAACCCGATTGATCCCGATGATCCGGACGATCCTGATAATCCCGATGACCCGGACGATCCCGATGACCCGGGCACTCCGTCTGTTCCCAGCGACTGCCATAAGCTGCACTATCCGCTCAATGGCACGCTGACCCTTTACCGCACGCCTGACAACGGTTATCTGACGGGCACTAACACCTACGGCGACATTGCCAAAGCCGACTATTTCCAGAAAGATAGCACCGTAGAGTACCTTGTCAATCTGGTCATGAACGTAGGCATCGCCAACGGGAGCGGCAACGTGACCTTCTGCATCTGGGCCGACAACAACGGCCGTCCTGGGGCTTTGATAGCCAGCAAAACAGTGTCTCTCAGCACCATCTCCTCACATTGCTACACGGTAAACGACCCGCAAATGCCCACCTCCTATCCGCAACTCAAACGACGTTACACTTGCCAATTCAGTCCTTCCGTTGCCATCTCTGGCAGCTTCTTTGCTGGCTATATGCTCCCGTCCAGCGGAGATTTTGCGTTGGTGACCAACAGCGAGAACCAAGCCGCCAACACAGGATGGGAGATGAGAAGCGACTCCTCCTGGGTGGAGTATTCCGATTCCACCTCCTGGGGTATTGCCCTCACCCACGCCCTTTTCCCGCAGCTGTGCGACAATGCTGAAGCCATCGATATTGAAGAGTGGAACAATGAGGATGGCAGCGTCATCTTCCCGAATCCGACCACTGGAATGGTTACTGTGCAACTGACGGGTAGCGACACGCCGGCCGTCATCCGCGTATTCGATATGAATGGGAAACTGCTTCCCATTGCTCCTGTGCGCAATGGTGCCACCTGCACCCTCGACCTCTCCTCGTTGAGCAGCGGCCTCTATATCATCTCATTACAGACTAACCATCAAATCATCACCAAGAAAATATCACTCATTAAATAAATCTCTAAAAATCATAAAAATATGAAGAAATTTTTACCCGTTTGCATGGCAGCACTGCTGTGCGTGTTTGGCATCAAAGCCAAGGCTCAGATGAGCTACGGAGGCGAACCTCAATCCTTCAAAGTAACTGTTTCCTCTGTTATTCCCACTATTGAGGTTGAGGCGTTGGATGTGGAAGCTCTTTTAGCAGAAGATGCTTCTATCGAAGGCAAGAACCATGCCCTTCGCATCGGTGTGACCAAGGATGTGATGTACACCAACACCAATTCAGGCCGCATTGATCTTCTTCCTGACGGCTCCAAAATCTGGCGTTTGAAATTCCACATGGAAGGCGCTACATTCACCTCCATGAATTTCTCCACCTTCAACATTCCCAATGGTGCAGAGTTGTTCCTCTACACTCCTGACAGAGAGTATGTGATTGGCAAGTTCACCAACCAGAATCTCATGGAAGACGGCACTTTCTATCCTCAGGAACTTCCTGGTGATGAAGTGATTGTTGAATATTACGAGCCCGCAAGCGTGGCATTCAACGGCCAGTTGGTCATTGACCAAATTTCACAAGGGTATTATGATTTCTTCCATATTTATGAAAAAGACGTGGAAGGCGGTCTTGGCAATGCTGAAGGAACCTGCCATCCCAACGCCATCTGCTACGATGCCCAATGGCACGACCAGATTCAGTCGGTGGTATGCTACACCATGACCTCTGGTGGTTATGTTTACATGTGCTCCGGTGCCATGGTCAACAACACGGCCCGTGACGGCAAGCAGTATCTGCTTTCTGCTAACCACTGCTATGAGGCTGGAACATGGAAGTTCTATTTCAACTATCAGGCCACCACATGTAACGGATCCAATGGTTCAACCCTCAAAACTGCTACTGGTTACACCCTCAAGGCCAAGGACAACGGGGACAGCAGTTCTGACTTCATGTTGGTAGAAATCACAGGAACCATCAACCCCGCTTTCAATGTCTTCCTTGCTGGCTGGAACAATGGCGCCACCGCTCCCACCAACCCCACGCAATGCGGAGCCATTCACCATCCCGGTGGTGACATCAAGAAATTCAGTGTTCCTCAGAACATCAACAATGGAAGTTTGGGCGGATATCCCAAGTTCTGGCTAGCCAACTGGGCTACGGCTACGGGTGCCACCGAGCAAGGTTCATCTGGCTCTCCCCTCTTCAATAAAGACAAACTTATTGTAGGCCAGTTGTATGCGGGTTCCAGCAGCTGCACTAACCCCACTGGTTGGGATTTGTACGGCAAACTCTCCAACTCTTGGACCAACAACAACAACAGCAGCAATGCCAAGAAGTTGAAACCTTGGTTGGACCCCAACAACACTGGTGCTACTTCACTGCAGGGCGAATACTTGAACACCGTAGGCATCAACAACTACACCCAGGTAGTGGATGCTCTGAATGTATATCCTAACCCGAACAATGGACAGATGACCATCAGCGGCAGCTTCAGCGAAGGCGACGGCACCTGCATGGTGTACGACATGATGGGCAATCTCGTGTTGAGCCGTAATATCACATTGGCTCCCGAATTCAACCTCAACCTCAACACGTTGGCTCCGGGCATGTATATGATGGAAATCAACGACAACACTCGCATTTCCCGCGCTAAAATCATCATTTCCAAATAATGAACATGGAGAAAATCGTCCTTTCGACGGCCTATCTCCCCACTATCGAATACTTCGCTTTTATTGCTAAAAGCGAAGTATTTTTTCTTGAGGGGTGCGAGACTTTCCAGAAGCAGAGCTACCGGAACAGGGCGTACATCCTGACGGCGGGCGGCGTGCAATCGCTGATTCTTCCCACGCACCACAATACCCAGCGGTGCTGCATCCGCGACGTGCGTATTGACTACAAAGACCACTGGCAGCTGAAGCACTGGCGCGCCATTGAAACCGCCTACAGCGGCACCCCTTATTTCTTGTATTACAAGGATTTCCTTTATCCTTTTTTTGAAAAGAAATACAATTTTCTTTTCGACTACAACACCGAATTAACGATGGCTTTGCTCAAGCTCTTGAAAATGAAAAAAGTCCCCGAAATCACGGAGACCTATATTAATATATATGAAGATGCATTGGACTTGCGGTCGGCCATTCATCCCAAACGGGAGCGTGTTGTGGAAACGTTAGCCTATCCGCAGATTTTCAGCGACCGTCAGCCTTTTACTGATCGGTTATCGGTCATTGATCTTTTGTTCAATCTCGGCCCGGAGGCCGCGCAGCACCTTAGTCAACTGAAGGTATTACGCTGAAAAAGAGAGAATTGTTGTAGCTGGCCTGCGGGATGGCATTCCCTGGTGACACAATCTTTTCCACCCGTTCCGCCTGTACGGGAGACATATCCTGCATGCGGCGGAAGGTGGGTTTCTCAAGCAACTCGCGGTAGGACTCATCATTATCATAGATATCATCATTATGATTGGGTGAGAGCGTTACCGTATTGTTGGGTGTGCTCAGGTCGATGACAACGGCTTCCGTGGCAGTGCGGGGGGCGGGCTGGACGGCCTGCTGTGCCGGCTGCTGGGGCTGTGCCAAGAACGGGAACTGGTCGATGGGAGAGGTGAACACGTCGGAGACGTTATTCTGCTGGAAGTCGGTGGGACGCATATTGCCGAACAGATCGGGCTGGGAGTCATTATTCAGAGTCGGGTTGTCGGTACCAAAATCGGTGGAAGGAGCCGCGGGAGAGGCATCCACAGAGGGAGCAGCAGGAGCAACGTCCTGTGCAGGTTCTTGCGACTGGAAAGGCGTCACGATGCGTTCTTCGGGCATCGAGAAGCTGGGGGTGATGTTTCGCTCAATATCCTTTTCAATATTGTCGATGATCGCTGCCCCATAATCTTTATTCTTTCCTTTGCGGGTATAGTTGGTGATGATGACCGACAGTTTGATTTTGTCGCCAAGGTCTTTTTCGGCGGCGTGTCCCCAGATGACGTTGGTGTCGTCGTTTCTGTACTTGTCGAATTCCTGGGCCAGTTTCTTCAGTTCTGAGACCTTGAGTTCATTGCCTTCACCGTAGCGCACGAAGAAGAGGAAGTTCTGGGCGCTGTCAATGTTAGCGTCATCGATGAGGGAGCAGGTCATGGCTTCGCTGACAACCTTTTCGATACGGTCTTCGCCGCTGGCTTCTGCGAGGCCGAGCATAGCTTCACCGCTATCCTTCATGATGGTGAGGATATCGTTGAAATCCACATTCTGATAGCCGTCGAGGGTGATGAGTTCGGCGATACATTTGACGGCATTTTTGAGAACGTCGTCGGCATAGCCGAGGGCCACTCGCAGGGTTTCATCCTCGTAGATTTCCATGATTTTCTGGTTCTGGATGATGATGAGGGAATCGACATACTTTCTCAATTCCTCAATTCCCTTATCAGCTTTGGCGAAACTCTTCACGCCTTCGAGGTCGTAGGGGTAGGTGACGACGGCGATGGTGAGGATGCCCATTTCGCGGGCGATTTTGGCCACCACGGGGGAGGCGCCCGTACCGGTGCCCTTGCCCATACCGGCGGTAATGAAGAGCATTTTGGTTTCCGAGCCGATCAGGTCGCGTATGGCCTGTTCGCTCTCAATGGCCAGGCGTTCAGCCTCTTTCGGATTGGCGCCTGCGCCAAGGCCGGTGTCGCCGAATACGAGCTTGGTAGGCACCTCGTTTCTTTCGACGGCCATTTTATCGGTGTTGCAGACGAGGAAATCCACGCCCACGATACCTTCCTTAAACATGTGTTGAACGGCATTGTTGCCGGCGCCGCCCACGCCGATTACTTTGATGATAGAACCTTTTTTCTGTTCGCCGTAGCTGGTTTCGAAACTGATATCTTCTAACATAATTACTTAACTTTCAAAAATCGTGATGGTTTTAGTTAATGCCGTCCTTGTTGGGCATGGAAATGAAACTTCCGAACCAATCGGTCACCTTGTCGATGAAGGAGCCGCCTTCCCTTTTCTTCGCCTTATCGTTGCCTTTATTGTTGGCTTTCCGCGTCGGAGTTTCTTTTTCGTCCACTTCAGTCTCCATTTGCTGCATAGCCTCCGGTTCGGAGAGGCAGCCCAAGCGCAGGAGGCCGAGTGCGGTAGAGCAGGAGGGTGCTTTAAGCGAGTTGTCGATGGTGCTTGACAGTCCGTAGATGGGGTAGCCGATGCGGGTGCGGCGTTGCAGGATAAACTCGGTGAGGTTGGTGAGGTTCTTCAGCTGGGAGCCGCCGCCGGTGAGCACGACCGTCTTGACGGAGTTGGCGTAGCCAGACTCATCGATGGCGCGTTTGATGGGCTTGAGGATATCCTCGGCGACGCGGGCGTTGATGACGGTGGCAAGGTCGCGTTCGTTGATCTTGAGCGACTGGCCGAAACCCGAGCTGTCGGGGATGGTGATAAAGTTGTTGGGGTTTGCCATTTCGGGGAGGCAGTTGCCGTGGTTGACCTTGAGGTATTCGGCCTGTTCGATGGGGATGGGAATATTCTCAATGTCGGTGGTGATGGCCTGGCTGCCGACGGGGATGACCTTAACGCAGACGGGGAACCCTTGGTGGTAGATGACGAGGTCGCTGGTACCGCCGCCGATATCGATGAGGGCGACACCGTTCAGTTTCTCCTGTTCGGTGAGGCACACATCGCCGGAAGCGATAGGCTCGAGCATCAGCCGTTTGGTTTCCAGTCCGGCGCCGGTAACGCTGAAGGTGATGCGTCTCACCTCTTCCACGTCGCCGGTGACCACCTGGTAGTAGCCGACGAGATGCTGGCAGAGGGTGCCCACGGGGTCGGGAAGGTGTTTGCCTTCCACCTCATAGTACTGGGGGATGACGGTAATCACCTCGGCGCCTTTCACGTTCATCAGACGCAATTGGCTGAGCATATTTTCCACCTCCTCTTCGGTCACCATCTTGTTGAGGCCGTCGGGGCGCAGGGAGCTGTTGGTGCATCCCATACTTTTGATATGGCGGCCTGCGACGCCGACATAGACTTCGCTGATGGGTTCATCGATGCTGGCTGCCAGCTGGTTGAGGGCCACCTTGATATCCTGGATGGTGCTGCCGGGGCGGAACACGCGGCCGTTTTCAACGCCGGTGGACTGGCTTCTGCCGTAGCCGCACACGTCGATTTTACCGTCGCTGTGCATGAACCCTGCGACCATCAATATCTTCGTGGTACCGATGTCAAGTCCCACAACCATTTTGAGGGGGGAGGATTGAGATTGTATATTGTTGTCCATAAAAAGGTTAATTGGTTTCTATTTGGCTGCGTAGATACGATCTTTGAAGCGTAGGTCGAGAGAGGTGTAGGGCCCTGCGTCGAGGAGTCCGTGGGAGTAGGCGGCGTCGAGGTTGGCGAGTTTGTCGGAGAGGTGGTCGGCGTTGCCGAGGAGTACGGTGTGGCCGCCGAGGATGCTATAGAGTTCAATCTGTCCGTCGGGGCGGACGTAGATTTCGGGGTATTGTGCGGCGTAGTCCTTATTGCCGGTGATGGTGCGGGCAACGGCATAGGCGTTGTGCATGGCTCCTTTCTTCTTGATGAAGGAGAGGGGCTTGCAGCTGCCGACCTTGCCGTTGATGACGAGCAGGTTGCTGCAGCGCGGGTCATCGGGGAGGAGCTGTCCGTTGTCGGCGAGCACGAGCGGGGCGGCGTCTTCGGGGAAGACCAGTGCGAGCGGGGTCTTGGTGGTGATGGTGACGGTGAGGCAGCTGCCGTTGATGGCGGTGGACTCAATGCCTTTCACCCAGTGGTTTTGTTTCAGAGCCTGCTCGATGGCTTTGCGGTCGAACTTGCGCACCTTCTGTCCCACAGGATTGGCGGAAGACTTGAGGATGAGCGTGCGGGCCTGCTGTTCGGTCACCATGGTGTGACTGTTCTTATCGGCGATGGCAACCTTCACCTCACTGCACGGAAGATTGAAATAGCGGAAACCGGCCAGCGCAACCAATACGAGCGCGACAACAAGCAGCAACAAAACAAGAATGCTTTTCAGTTTCTTCATTAAAGGCAGGAAATGAATGGTTATTTTAAGGCAGGTTCGGAGTGCGCCTTCGGGGAACAACAACCCTCCAGCATCAGACGTGATTAGTAACTTGCAAAGATACTTCTTATTTCCCTTTTCTCCAATATATTCATCAAATAAAACAAACAATTTATTGTTAATATTTTCCAACGCCCCGACACCCCAAACCCATTTCATTATCAATTATTTATAAATAATAACAATCCTGTTTTCCCACCATTTTAAGTCCTCAACCCCATGCCCCTCGTGACTTTCCCATGCAATATGCGCTTGATATGTCGGGAAAATGCGAACAGTTTTTCCGCAAAAAATTTTAAATATTGAAATAAATGAACAAATATGTAGCGAAAATCCTCATTTTCTAAAGCATTGAAACAACAACATTTACATCATGATAAAAAATTTGGTGAGAGATGATTTTTGTAAGAAAAAAAGTTGTACTTTTGCAGCCCAAAAATTATCAACAAATTATAAACTAAAAAATCAGTAAAAACATGTTGAATCATTACGAAACCGTTTTCATTATGACTCCCGTTTTGTCTGAAGAACAGATGAAGGAAACGGTTAAAAAGTTCGAGAAAGTTCTACTCGACAAAGGAGCAGAGATCGTACACCAGGAGAACTGGGGTCTGCGCAAATTAGAGTATCCGATTGCCAAAAAAACGTCGGGCTTCTATCATCTTTTTGAATTTGTTGCCGAAGGCAGCGTGGTGAAAGAGCTTGAGCTCCAGTACCGCCGCGACGAGAAGGTGATGCGCTACCTGACCGTATCGATGGACAAGCACGCCATCGCTTACGCTGAAAAAAGACGCAATCTGAAGAAAGAGAGAGCAGCCGCTGCTGAAGCCGCACCTGTAGCTGAAGAGCCCGCTGAAAATACCAACAACGAATAAGGAGGAAGAATTATGGCACAGCAAACTGACATCAAATACTTGACCCCCATCGCGGTGGACATCAGAAAGAAAAAATATTGCCGTTTCAAGAAGAGCGGTATCAAGTACATCGACTACAAAGACGGTGAATTCTTGAAGAGATTCGTGAACGAACAGGGTAGAATCCTGCCCCGCCGTCTCACCGGTACCTCATTGAAATATCAGAAAAAAGTGGCACAGGCAGTAAAAAGAGCCAGACATCTTGCTTTACTTCCTTTCGTTACGGACAATTTGAAATCTAACAACTAAGGAGGGCATTATCATGGAAGTTATCTTGAAACAAGACGTTAAGAATTTAGGCTACGCCGACGAAATCGTAAAAGTGAAAGACGGTTACGCCAGAAACTATCTCATTCCGCAAGGTTATGCCGTTCTGGCTACCGAGCCCAACCGCAAAATGCTTGCCGAGACCATCAAGCAGCGCGCATTCAAAGCTGAGAAGATCCGCAAGGAAGCTGAATTCCTCGCCGGCAAGATCGAAGGCCTCACGGTGAAAATCGCCGCCAAGACCTCCGACAAAGGCACCATCTTCGGCTCCGTCACCAACATCGACGTTGCAGAGGCCCTCAAGGCACAGCACGACATCGAGATCGACCGCCGTCAGATCAGCCTCAAGGACGAGCATATCAAAGAACTCGGCAACTATACCGCCATGGTGGATTTGCACAAAGAGTTCAAAGTATCCCTCAACGTTGAGGTTGTGGCTGAAGAAGCATAATATTTTTCTTCATCATACGTTTGATAAACCGAGGGAAATCCCCTCGGTTTTTTGTTTTCATCCCAAAACCAGAATCATGAAATTGCTGTATCTCTGCTCCTTGCTCCTGCTGATGACGTCGTGCGACACCACACCGTCGAACGAACCGCGTACGCATTACGACAACATGACCATCGAGGACTACGACACCCTCCTCACGGTCTATTACCCCACTTTCAGCACCATCGAGATGGCCTACGGCAGCACCGTGCCCACCGGCGACGACATCCTCTTCTGCTGCGGCGCGGCCTTCACGGCAGAATGCCTCAAACACTTCACCCACACGAATATACGCTGCAACCACGTAAACAACGGACACTTCTACCACGGTTCCGACGAGCCGGTTTGCAACGGCGCCTTCACCTTCTACGACGGAGAGGGACACTTCGACCGCATCAGCGACTCGGTGCTGCACGTGGCCGCCCACCACAAAGGGATGGGATTCTGTCAGGTGCTCACCATCTTTGAGGGTGAAATCGCCTATACCGACACCCTCAACCAAGACTTCTGGATTCACAAAGATTATGTGTTTCGCGCATTGTGCGAAAAAGATGGAAAACTCTGTATCATAGAGAGTAAAGAGAAAATCCCGTACGGAACTTTCGCGCAGTATTTGCAAGATTTTGGCGTAACCTACGCCATCAACCTCGACATGGGAGGGTGGAGCCACGCCTGGTACCGCGACAACTACAACGACATTATCGAGACCAACAGCAAGCCCATTCGGTACGCCACCAACTGGCTGCTATTCAAGAAATAAGACTGGAAAAGTTTTATTCTTCGCCCTCCTCTGGTTGAGAGGCGCAATCCAAACTTTTGAATTTGTCCACGAAAGCCTTCTGGGCTTTGACCACCAGCGGTTTCAGCGCCTCGCGCTCCGTGGAATCGGGCACCTCCACACGAGCCTGCTCCTCGTAGTAACGAGCAGTGGCCGTCTCCAAATCATTACAATCCTTTGCCGCCTTGATCGCCTTCTCATAATCGAGAATGCACTTTTCGGCTTTCTTGTAATTTTCACTGTATTCTTGCTTGGCGGTCGGCTGGTCCGTGCTACCCTTTTTCTCGCCACAGCCCATCATAAGAGCCAAACTCAGAACCATCACACTAAATAAGAAAAATTTTTTCATGATAAATTTATTAACTTATTAATTATCAATATTATAAAAACTAAACTATCGCACAATTATCACTCGACAAAAATACGCAATTTTATCTTGAAAAAATAGCCATTCCCCCTCCTAGATTGAACAAAAAAACGTAATTTTGCACGCTATCATAAAACCATCACATTTATGAAATTCATCCGCACCATACTCCTCACATTGTCCATATTGCTCACGATGGTTCGCCCATCGGCGCAACCGCAGCTGCCCAGAATCGAATCGCAAGACATTGTTATTCTGTACGATAATGATGTGCATTGCGCCATCGACGGCTATGCCAAGATAGCAGGCGAACGCGACCACATTATGGAGACCACCTCCAACGTGTGTATGGTGTCGAGCGGCGATTTCCTGAGCGGGAGGGCGTTAGGATCGGTTTCGCAGGGCGAATACATCATTGATGTGATGAACGCCGTACACTATGATTATGTGACGATTGGCAATCATGAGTTCGACTTCGGCATCCCGCAGATGACGCATCTTTTCAAGGAGCTGAACGGCAAGGTGGTATGCTGCAACCTTTGGAAGATAGAGAACATTTCGACCGGGTATGAGGCCACCTGCGTTCCGATGTACGATGGCTACGAGATTCGAAATTTCGGGGGCAAAAAAGTGGCCTTCATCGGGATTGCCACGCCGGGCACCATCAGCAGCAGCACACCCTCCTACTTCAAGGACGACCAGCAGCGGTTCGTCTATACTTTTGGGAAAGAAAACTCACCCTATGCGCCTCACTATCTGGTAGATGAGGTGCAGGAGCAGGTGAATGCCGCTCGCCATGCGGGCGCTGACTATGTGGTGGCACTCGCTCACCTTGGTATCGACCCGCCCGCCATCACCTCCACCGAGTTGATTGCCCAAACCACGGGGATTGATGTGGTTTTAGATGGTCATTCGCACAGCGTGATTGAAGAGCGCACCCTCAACAACAAAGACGGACATCCCGTCATTCTCACCTCCACCGGCACCGCTTTCGCCAACATTGGGGTACTGGTAATCCGCGAAGATGGCACGATGGTGACCCGACTTCTCCCCTGCTCCGACATCCCTTACATCCATCCCGGAGTGCAACAAAAAATTGATGAAATCTACAAAGAATATGAGAAAGTGGGAAGCCGAAAGATTGGGTACAGCGAAGCCAACCTCACCATCAACTACCCCAACGGAAAGCGCTTGGTACGCACAGGAGAGTGTTCTTTGGGCGACTTTGTGGCCGACGCCATGCTGGCGGTGACGGGAGCGGAAATTGCTTGGATGAACTCGGGCGGCTGCCGCAGCAACATACCGGCAGGCACCATCACCTTTAACTCCATCTTCACCGCGTTTCCCTTTGACAATCAAGTATATCTGTGCAAAGTCACCGGACAAGACCTGCTGGATGCCTTAGAGATGGCCGTGTCGTATCTGCCCACTGAAGGCGGCGTATTTCCGCAAGTGGCCGGATTCCGATTCGAGATCGACCCCTCTGTGGCCTCCCCCGCGGAAATGAACCCCACGACGCAAGTTTTCGACTTGAAGAAAGGTCCACGACGCATCAAAAACGTGGAGGTCTTCAATCCCCAAAAAGGAAAATACGTGAAACTTTCCCCTAAAAAACAATATACCATTGCCGGAACTTCCTATAGCATGGTGGATAACGGCGACGGACTCCAATTCCCTCACATCACGATTGTAAAAAAGGGATTCGGCACCACACGGGAAGTGTTAGAAAAGTACATTACCGATTATTTGAATGGGAGAGTAGGGAAAGAGCGTGAAGAGCCCGCGGGCAGAATTAAAATCATCAACCAAGAGTAACGCATGCCAATCAGTAAAGCTATAAAAGTCATCGCCTTTGATGCCGATGACACCCTATGGGACAACGAGCCCTATTTTCGTCAAACAGAGGACGAACTCTGCCAAATAATGGCAGAGTATAGGGATATTTCTGACTTCAAAGAGTATCTTTTTGGGATTGAAATGGACAACATGCCCGACTACGGATATGGGGCGGTGGCGTTCACTATGTCATTGATAGAGAGCTCGATAAAATATAGTGATGGGAAAATTTCTGCCAGCGACATCGGGCGAATCATTGAGTTGGGGCGAAAATTGGTAAGATTGAGTGCAACGCCACTTGCGGGAGTGGCGGAGACGCTGAAAGAGCTCCATCAGCGAGGCCAATTTCAGCTGGTGGTGTTCACCAAGGGGGAATTGCTGACGCAGGAGAACAAGTTGAAACGGTCGGGGCTTCTCCCCTATTTCGACCGCGTGTTCATCACCACCGACAAGCAGCCGGACGACTACCGCAAGGTCTGCCGCGAGATGGGCATTGCCCCTGAGGAGTTGCTGATGGTGGGCAACTCGCTGCGGTCGGACATACAGCCCGCGTTAGAGGTGGGTGCATCGGCCATTTACATCCCCTCGGAAGTGATGTGGCAGCATGAAATCATTGAGCATTTCGAGCATGAGCGAATGTTTCAAATCGTGACCTTCTCACAAATTTTAGATTTGGTATAAAATTCTATCTCACAAATCATTAATAAAAATCGCATCTCACAAAAAAGCACCAGACTATGAAAAAAATTGGCAGAATCTTATATCGAGAGTTCGTAGAAGGAGGAGACCTTGCCTATTGGTTATTTCTTGGGTTGGGACTGTTGACGCAGGTGGTGACGTATGTGTTGACGGAGAGTGATGCCTTGTGGTTATTCAGCGGCATTTGTGGGGTGATGTCGGTGTTGTTGTGCAGTCGGCGGAAGATTTCGTACTATGTGTTCGGATTCATACAGGTGGTTACCTACATCATCATCTCCTACCAGTCGAAGTTGTACGGACAGAGTGTCATCAACTTGGTATATTTCGTCACGATGGTGATCGGGTGTGTGAATTGGGCGAGATCGTATGATGACGGCGTGGTAGAGACGAGAAAATTGCCCCTATGGGCGAACACTTTGCTGCCGATCGTAACGATGCTTTTCACAGTCGGGGTGGCATGGATTTTGTGGAAGACCAGCGACCAGCATCCTGTGATGGACGCTTTGACAACGGTGCCCGCTTTTGTGGCACAGATTCTGATGGTAACGCGTTTCCGGGAGCAGTGGTGGTACTGGATATTTGTGGATGTGGTGGCGGTGTGCATGTGGATCATGGCCAGCAACTGGTGCATGGCGGCGCAGTACTTGTTCTGGACGGCGAACTGCGTGTACGGAGTGGTGATGTGGAGGAAAGTTAAAGCTGATTGAGTAGCAAATTGAATGGTTTCCCTCCCCCAATTCTCCCATTTTCCGATGCCCGCTTGGGAGTTTTTTTGTGCACTTCATACCATCGCTAGTCATAAATTGTTAATTTTCAATTATTTACCCCCCCCCTGATTAGAAGTAAATTTTTGAAAATCAGTTGGAAATGAACCCGATATTTTCTAATTTTGCAAGTTCACTTTTGGGACTTGTGAACGGGACTCCGCAAAGTTCAAAGGGTGGACATTTGGCACACACTGCGAGCGAAACAATTTTCAATTATTGAAGTCCCACCAAATTGTCATCTTCATGAACAAACAAGCTTTTATTGAGATGGTTGAGGGCATCATCGGCCTTGTTGTATGGTGTCTGTTCTTGTACCTTCACCCCCAGATGCCGGAATTCTGGGTGTATATGCCAATGTTTCTGGCCGGCATCGTCTATACCGTTATGATTATCAAACGGAAGGACTATCAAGTGCCAGAGGGATTTGCTCCCTATTACAGAAGGGCCAATATAGAGACGGCCATCCTTACTCTGTTTTTTGCTGCAGTTGGCTTCTTATCGCAGACCGCCTTCTCGCACGAAGTGATGACCTGGGGCTTGTGGTTAGCGATTATCATGTATGCCTTACTATTCTTCCACGGCGCCGCATTGGGTTTCTATTACAACCAGCGATTCAAGAAACGGTAGTAAGGTGATAGCCGGTAGTTGAACCGAAACGGGGGAAATGGGTAGTGGCCGAGCGGACGGTACCAAAAGCGGCCATATCCAAACATTTGAAAAATATCTCCGCCGCAAGAGAATGACGCCAAGAGGCAGTTGTTTCCATTTTGGAAACAACTGAAAAGGATATAATTTTCTTCAAAAAAAATCCTAATATTAAGAAAAAAAATAGTATTTTTGCAGCTGCTAAATAAACTAATTATTTATGGATGAAAATTTTGCAATTCAACTATTTGAGAACAAACAGGTGCGTGTGGTTTGGGACGCAGAAAAGGAAAAATATTACTTCTCTGTGGTGGACGTGGTGCAAGTGCTAACAGAAAGTGTGGATGGCCGAAAATATTGGAATAAGTTGAAACAGAGACTGAAGGCTGAAGGAAATGAGTCGGTGACAAATTGTCACCAACTGAAATTACCAGCTTCGGACGGAAAAAACTACAAGACGGATGTTGCTGATTTCAGAAGATAGAGACCGTTGAGGCCAAAGAGTTGACGGAATAAAATGCCAATAATTTAACTTACACCCTCGTTGTTACACTAACTGAAAATCTCGAACGACTATGGAAACTGAAACGAAACTTTACCAATCGGAGGATGCTCTTATTCAACTGAATGTGCTTGTGGAAAATGAAACAGTGTGGCTGACGCAGGCGCAGATGGTATCACTATTTCAGCGAGATGTGTCAGTAATCTCCCGCCACATTAGGAATATTTTCAAAGAAGGAGAGTTGTGTTCAGATAGCAATTTGCATTTTTTGCAAATTGCAAATTCCGACAAGCCGGTTGCTTGCTATAGTCTTGATGTCATCATTTCAGTTGGTTATCGTGTGAAGAGCAGGCGTGGCACAGAATTTCGCATTTGGGCGACGAAAGTGCTGAAAGATTATCTTTATCGGGGATATGCGATTCACCAGAGAATCAACCGAGTTGAAAACCAGATGGAAGAACTTTCTAATCAAGTTCAATCCCTCGTTCAGCAAGCACTCCCGCCCAAGCAGGGAGTATTTTTCAACGGACAAATTTTCGATGCCTACCAGTTTGTCTCTGACTTAATCCGGAGTGCGAAGTGCTCCATTCTGTTGATTGACAATTACGTGGACGACAGTGTGTTGACCCAGTTGACAAAGCGGGCGGAGGGTGTTTCGGCCACGATTGGGGTGAACCACCTCACTGAGGCGTTCCGGCTGGATTTGGCAAGGCACAACAAGCAATACCCTCCTGTGTCGGTTCAACTCATCGCTCCCACTCACGACCGTTTCCTGCTGATAGACGATAGCCGGCTTTACACCTTCGGGGCATCGTTCAAGGATTTGGGGAAGAAACTTTTCTGCTTTACGTTAATGGAGAACCCACAAGTGCTGGCAGCCGTGCGAAAGCTGATTGAATAGAAGATGGGTGGAATTCCTCCCAAATCTCTCCCCCATTCCCCGCATATCACACTTTTTTCTGTTGTGAGGGTTCACATTTCTGTTGTGAAGGGATAAATATTCGAAAAATGTGTGTACTTTTGCCGCCCTTTTAAACTGAAATTTGAAAACCGAAAATTGAAAGGTCTCACTATGAAAAAGTTCGCCTTCTTTATTTTCCTGCTGTGTGCGGGGATGAATGTTTTGTGTGCACAGATTGCGGCACCGACGCTGAACTCACCAGCGGATGGCTATGTGTATCCTAACACGATAAAGCCGAATTTGAAGATAAATTCCGTTTCTGGAGCAAGTTACTATATGTTCCATTGGTCGGAGGATCCCACTTTTGCCACCTACAGCTCATACACCATGTCATCTTCGTACACAGGATTGAACGTGAACGGACTGAAATTCGGCACGACCTATTACTGGCGAGTTTATGCCATCACGGCCAACTATGCCGACACTTCTGCCAGTTCGGCAGTGTGGAGTTTCACCACCACGGATGCGCCCACTATCACTGCCCCGGCTGACGGGACTATTCTTAGCAATAGCGTACGACCAACTGTCAAATGGACAGAAATAACGGGTGCATCCAAATATATCTACCAGTGTGACACCAGTTCTTCATTCGATTCGCCATTGTGCTTGACCTATACTAATACGGGATACAGCTCCAGTGGATCCAACCCCCTTCAACTACACTTCGGTAAGACCTACTACCTTCGTATGAGGGCGACCAATACGGATGAGAGCGACACTTCGGCGTGGTCAGCTGTGAGAACCTTCACCACCTGCGATGCTCCTACTTTATCCTCTCCAAGCAACGGCAGCACCCTCTCTACTGTGGCACCGACTGCGTATTACAACACGATTACGGGGGCGGGCGGCTATCTGATACAATGGAGCAAAGACGCTGATTTTGCTACCTACGAGGAGTATTCGTTGGGCTCATCCAATAATGGTTATACGTTGAGTCGACTGGAATTTGGCACTACTTACTACTGGAGGGTTTGTGCATTCAATAGTAACAGCACCGACACTTCGTCTTGGTCAGAGGTCTGGAATTTTACCACAAGCGGTGCCCCCACGCTTTCCACTCCCACCAATGGTTCCACCCTCACCACCATTAGGCCGACTGCGTATTACAACACTGTTTCTGGGGCGGGAGGTTATCTGATGCAATGGAGCGAAGACCCTGATTTTGCCACCTACGAGGAGTATTCCTTGA
>JBGUYY010000087.1:0-49619 GCA_045222555.1 Bacteroidales bacterium
GCCACGAGGGCGTTCTCGGCTTCCTTACCGGTGAGTTCGGGGAACTTGGTGCGGAGGTCGATGAGCATCAGGTGGTTGTCGGTACCGTTGCTGATCACTTTGTAACCCTTATTGATGAAGGCCTCGCACATGGTCTTGGCGTTCTTCATCAGCTGCTGAATGTACAGGTCGTAGCTGTCGGTGAGGGCTTCGCCGAGGGCGACAGCCTTAGCGGCGATGACGTGTTCCAGCGGTCCGCCCTGTGTGCCGGGGAATACAGCGCTGTCGAGCAGGGCGCTCATCTTCTTGATCTCGCCCTTCGGGGTGGTCTTTCCCCACGGGTTGTCGAAATCTTCGCCCATCAGGATGAGGCCGCCACGGGGTCCGCGGAGGGTCTTGTGGGTGGTGGTGGTCACGATGTGACAATACTTGACGGCGTTGTTCAGATAACCCTTGGCAATCAGACCGCTGGGGTGGCTGATGTCGCCCATGAGGATGGCGCCGATCTTGTCGGCGATTTCACGCATGCGAGCCCAATCCCAGTCACGGCTGTAGGCAGAACCACCGCCGATGATGAGTTTCGGACGGAACTCGAGGGCTTTCTTCTCCATATCGTCGTAATCCACCATGCCGGTCTCTTCCTTTACCTGATACCCTACAACCTTGTAGTTGATACCGCTGAAGTTCACTGGGCTGCCGTGGCTGAGGTGACCGCCGTGGTTGAGGTCCATGCCCATGAAGGTGTCGCCGCTGTTGAGGCAGGCGAGGAATACGGCCATGTTGGCCTGTGCGCCGCTGTGGGGCTGCACGTTGGCCCAGCAAGCACCGTAAAGTTGCTTAGCGCGCTCGATAGCGATGGTCTCGCTCTGGTCAACAATCTGACAACCACCATAATAGCGCTTTCCGGGATAACCTTCAGCATATTTGTTGGTCATCACGCTGCCCATGGCTTCCATCACCTGGTCGCTGACGAAGTTTTCAGAAGCAATCAGCTCAATACCTTTGGTCTGACGATTGCGCTCCTGCTGGATCAAATCAAAAATTTTGGTGTCTCTTTCCATTGTTTAGATTATAATTAATTGATTAATGATAATTTACAAAAAATAATGGTTTCTGTTTTGTGGCTGCAAAGATAGTAATTTTTTATGTAAATGTGCCCGAAAAGAATTATTCTTTATCAGGCTCTTTTTTGCACAATGTTTCGTATCTTTGCACGTTTTTCAAATAATGGGCTAATTTTTTATAAAATGAATAAAATCAAGAATTTGCTATTGGTTGTTGGGTGTGTGTTGGGGATGAATATGGCCTCTGCACAGACCAATCCCTCCTTTGAGTCGGGGATGAACACCATGAAGTATTTCTTCACTTTGCTGGATCGCTTCTATGTAGATACGCTCAATTTCAACACTTTGTCGGAAAAGGGGGTGAAGGAGATGGTCACAACCCTCGATCCTCACTCCGTCTACACTTCCGCCAAGGATGTGGCCGCCTCGCGTGAACCGCTGCAGGGTTCGTTCGATGGCGTGGGCATCACCTTTCAGCTCATCAAAGACACCATCAACGTCATTGAGGTCATCATCGACGGCCCTTCTGAAAAGGTGGGCATCCTGCCAGGCGACAAGATCGTAAAGGTCGATACGCTTAATGCTTGTGGCAAGTCTATCAACAACACGTGGGTGCGCGACCATCTGCGCGGCAAGAAGGGCACTAAGGTGCAGCTCGGCATCAAGCGCGGCAAAAGCAATGAACTGCTCTATTTCACCGTTACCCGCGGTAAAATTCCGATGCACAGCGTGAATGTCTCCTTCATGGTGGACAAAACCACGGGCTATATCAAACTCGACCGCTTCGCACAGACCAGCCTGAATGAGTTCCAGCAGGCCCTCAACACGCTGAAAGAGCAGGGGATGAAGAACCTCATCTTTGACCTGCGCGGCAATGGCGGCGGCTACCTCAACACGGCTGTGCAGATCGCCAGCCAGTTCATTGAGGGCAACAAGCTGCTGGTCTATACCGACAACTTCCGCAAGACCGGCGAGACGCTGAAGTCGCTGCCTAACGGCCTCTTCCGCGAAGGCCGCCTCATCATCCTCATCGACGAGAACTCCGCCTCCGCCAGCGAAATTACTGCCGGCGCTGTGCAGGATTGGGACCGTGGACTGATCATGGGACGTCGTTCTTTCGGTAAAGGTCTCGTACAGAAACCTGTTGATCTTCCCAATGGCGCTGAGGTGCGCGTCACCATCTCCCACTATTATACCCCCACCGGCCGTTGCATCCAGAAGCCTTACGACGACCGCGACGATTACTTCAAGGATATCTCCAACCGATACTCCCATGGCGAACTCTTCTCGCCCGACAGCATCAATTTCCCCGACTCGCTCAAGTACAAGACTCCAGCTGGCAAGACGGTGTACGGCGGCGGCGGCATCATGCCCGACATCTTCATCCCCCTCGACACCACCAACTACTCCTATTTCTACAACGAATTGGTGCGCAAGGGAGTGGTCAGCAGCTTTGTCATGAATTATCTTTCCGAAAATCGTGAAAAACTAAAAACCAAATACCCCACTTTCGAGGAGTTCAAAAAGCAATTCACCATCACCGACAAAATGTATAATGATTTGGTGGAATATGCTAAGAAAGAAGGAGTTGTAGACAGCGCCAAGCTCTATTTTGCAGCCAATCTTGAAAAGTTTGCCAAAGAGAAAAAAGCAGAACTGGATTCCATTTATTCTTCGGTGGATGATTTGAAAAAGATGGATGTGCTGGATAAGATGATTTCAGATTATGTGAAAGATTCTTATAAGAAAAGTGTGAAGGAACGGAATTCCGACAAGGCTCCGCGTTTGGTCAAGACCTACATGCTGTTTGAACTCGCCCGCAATCTCTATTCCTATAGCGATGCCTACCAGTACATTCTTCAGGACGACCCGACCTATAAAGAGGCCTGCAAGGTGATAAACGAGAACAGAGTTTTCAAAAAATATAAGATTTCCGACGCGCGATGATCACGCAGAAGTGCATTGATGAGATTAAGATGGCCGCCCGCATCGAGGATGTGGTGGCGGATTTTGTGCCGCTGAAGCGGGCTGGTGCCAGCTACAAGGGTGTCTGTCCGTTCCACGACGACCATTCTCCCTCTATGCACATCACCCCGAAACTCGGTATCTATCACTGTTTTGTATGCGGTGCCCATGGCGATTCCATCAAGTTTTTGATGGAATACCAGAAGATTACCTACCCAGAAGCGCTTCGCTATTTGGCAGGCAAGTACAACATTGCCATTGAGGAGGAAAAAAAGGAGCTTACTCCTGAACAGGAAGCCGCCAAGAACGAGCGAGAGGCACTGTTGAATGTGAACGCCTACGCCGAGAAATTCTTTACTAACCAGCTGTTTGACACCGAGGAGGGACGCAATATCGGCCTTACCTACCTGCGCGACCAGCGTGGCTTCAAGGAGGAGACTATCCGCAAGTTCCGCTTGGGTTATTGTCCCGACACGTGGGAAACCTTCTCCAAACAGGCGGTGGCCGACGGCTATAAGGCCGATGACCTGCTTACGCTGGGTCTCTGCCGCAAGTCGGAGAAGACTGGCAAACTGTTTGACTTTTATAAGGGAAGGGTTATCTTTCCGATTCTCAATGCTTTCGGGAGCGCCATCGGCTTCGGTGGTCGTGTGATGAGCAAGGAAGCCAAGGGCCCAAAATATTACAATTCCCCCGAAAATCCCATCTACCACAAGAGCGATGTTCTTTATGGTTTTTATTTTGCGAAAAAGAAAATCCGGGAGCTCAACAACGTCTATTTGGTGGAAGGGTATACTGATGTGATTTCCATGTCGGAGTCGGGGGTGGAAAATGTGGTGGCCTCTTCGGGCACCGCCCTCACCGACGGCCAGATTAAGCTCATCAAGACGCAGACCAACAACATTACGGTGCTGTACGATGGCGATAATGCGGGTATCAAGGCCTCGTTGCGAGGCATCAGCATGCTGCTGGCCGCTGGGCTGAATGTGAAGGCCGTGCTGCTTCCTGATGGCGAAGACCCTGACTCGTTTGCCAAGGGTCACCGCGACTCGGAGCTGAAAGAGTATCTGGAGCATAATGCGGTGAATATCATCCAGTTTGAGGCGCAAACCCTCCTGCAGGGCGTTGGCAACGACCCATTGAAACGTGCCGAGGTGGTGAACACCATCATCGAAACCATCGCGGAGGTGAACGACGAGGTGGTGCGGGCCTTCTACGTGCGCGAGTGCGCCGAGATTTTCCAGCTGCCGGAAGAGACCTTGCAGATCAATTTGAAACGGGCGGTATGGAAGCGCATGAATACCCCCGTGGTGCAAAGGGTAGGGGAGAGTGCGAACCAGCCGCAGCAGTCGGCTCCGCAACAACTGCCCAACGTGGTGAAACCCAACGAAGTGGCCCAGCAGCAAGCACCCGATACCGATCCCATCAGCGATGTGGAGCACAATATCGTGCGCCTGATCCTGAAGTATGGTTTTCTGGAAACTAATGTGCGTGAGCGGGATGCCGACGGAGAGGAAACTGTGCGCCGGATGCGGGTGGACCAGTATGTTTTCAACGAGTTCCACACCGAGGAAATCAGTTTTACCAATCCGCTCTACCAGCGTTTTTATCAGGAGTATGCCCGTCTGGCCCAGCAGTACGACTCGCAGGACGATTTGTGCAAGGCCTTCGCGAACCACGAAGACGAAGAGCTGCAGTCTCTATGTATTCCGATTCTCACCGAAGAAACTCCCGAATGCAGTCCGGCATGGGAGCAGCGTTTCGACATGGACACGCCCCGTCCCGACACCGACATCGAGTGTCTTAATCAAGAGCTGTCGGGGTGTATCAACTTGTTCAAGATGAGGTTGATAGAGCGTTGTAAGAATATGTTGATCAAGGAGTTGGATGATGAATTGACGGACGAGCAGCAGCGCGACATCATGGCGCGCATCAACGAGTTGAACGAGCGCGCCAAGGAGCTGAGCGATTTGCAGCGCATTGTTATATCATCCCCCTATTAGCCATGAGATATTTCATTGAGATGGCCTACAACGGAACGCCCTTTTCGGGCTGGCAGGTGCAACCCGGGCAGAGCACGGTGCAGGGGGTGTTGGAGAATGCCCTGACGCTGCTGTTGCGCGAGCCGGTGGCGGTGACCGGCTGCGGACGCACCGACACGGGCGTTCATGCCCGGCAGTTCTTCGCCCATTTCGACACACAGCTTGCCTTCGACCCCGACAGGTTGGCTGACAAGCTCAACAGCTTTTTACCCAAAGAGATCGCCATCTATCGCATCTTTCCTGTTGCCGACGATCTGCATGCCCGTTTCAGTGCCGTGTCGCGCACCTACCGCTATTATGTGGCGCCCCACAAGGAGTGTTTCCGTTTTCCCTACACCTGCCGGGTGTTTCAGTCGTTGGATGTGGAGCGGATGAACGAGGCGGCGGCCATATTGCTGAAGACGGACGATTTCACCAGTTTCTCGAAGCTGCACACGCAGGTCAACAACAACCGCTGCAAGGTCACCGAGGCCTGTTGGCGCGAGGAGGACGGACTGCTGGTGTTCACCATCACTGCCGACCGGTTCCTGCGCAACATGGTGCGTGCGGTGGTGGGCACCCTCCTGCAGGTGGGGAAGGGGAGTGTGACGGTGGAAGGTTTCGGGCAGATTGTGGCACGCATGGACCGCTGTGCGGCAGGCGACTCTGCCCCCGCGCACGCACTCTTCCTCGAAAGGGTGGAGTATGGGGAAAAAGTATAATAGCAAAATATTTCATCAAATGGTAAAGATAAAAAAAGTAAACCTTTTTATAATAACAGTAATTTTCTTTTTTGCGATGGGGCAAAAGAGTGAAGCACAAATTATCGGCAAATGGGATTTCAACGGGGATGGCAAAACAGAAACCATGTATTTTGTCGCGCCCGAAACAGACTATGAGTCTATGGAATGCAAAGGAGAGTGCAAGTGTGTTATAAAATTCTCGGACAAAAGTCTGCCTGACATTGTTTTGGAGTCCTGTATAGGCGGTGAGCCGGATATCTTGGGCGATTTGGACGGCAACGGCACGGTGGAGATAGGCATATTGCCGCAATGGTGGACAAGCTGTTGGCGTAGTTACCTGATATTCACTCTTGAAGGTGGTAAATGGCAGTATTTTGTAGATCCTATACCCACACATTGCAACCTGTTTGAGGAACACGAAGGTCCCATCATTGAAAAGGTCAAAGGCAAGGAAGACCAATACAAAATATATTACTCCGAGTTTGACGACGAAGACGGCATTGTTACAAAGACGAAAATTGTGAGGAAAAAAGAAAAAAACAGCAGTCTGTAAGCCGGGTTCTGTCGAGTTCCGCCATTTATCTACTCCGGTCGTCGCCGGCCGGCTCTATCAACCTACCCTCCGAGTCGGGCGAGCCACCCTCAAGCCTCGGTTTATTTGGTCTTTCAACCCGTGGGGTTTACCATCACCGGCATCACTGCGCGGCGTCGTGAGCTCTTACCTCGCGTTTTCACCCTTACCTGCAAGCAGGCGGTATCTTTTCTGCGGCACTTTCCGTAGCCCTCGCGGACTCCTTCCCGTTAGGAAGCACGGTGCTCTGTGTTGCCCGGACTTTCCTCTCCCCCTTGCGGGGCAGCGGCGGAACAACTGCTGTTTTTCTATATCTTCAGCCGACTAATGCGTCAGCACGTATTGCAAAATGTTGGCCCCCATCTTCAACGCCTTCTGGTGAGTGGCTTCTGAGTCGTGGTGTACCCCCGTGTCCTCCCAGCCGTCACCAAGGTCGCACTCGTAGGTGAACAGGCATACCAGCCGTCCCTCCCATACCAGTCCAAAGGCCTGCGCGGGCTTGCCATCGTGCTCGTGAATCTTTGGCAAACCGTTGGGAAACGGATACTTCTGGTGGAAGATGGGATGGCTATAGGGGAGTTCCACGAAGTCAAGTTCGGGGAAGACCAGCTTCATCTGTGTACGGATGAAGTTGTTGAGTCCGTAGTTGTCGTCGATGTGCAGGAAACCGCCGGAGAGCAGGTACATGCGGAGGTTCTGCGCCTCCTCCTGCGAGAACACCACGTTGCCGTGACCGGTCATGTGGATGAAAGGATACTGGAACAGGTCGGTGCTGCCCACCTCCACCGTGGCCGGCTTGGGGTCCAGCGACATCGACAGGTTCTGGTTGCAGAAAGCGATGAGGTTGGGCAGTGAGGTGGGGTTGGCATACCAGTCGCCGCCGCCACGGTACTTCAGCAGGGCAATCTGCTGCGCGCTGCCGGCTGTGCCTGCCACCGTCAGGAAAAGGAGGAGTAAGATGTTCTGTATCAGTTTTCTCATGCCTTGCCGTATGTTGGATTAGTAGCCGCCGCCCCATTTGCGCATGAACCACTCGATGCCAAAGAGAAGGATTATGACCATCAGGTAGATCCAGCTGTCGAGGAAGGGGGTGTATTTCTTGTGGTAGGTGACCACGGGTTTGATGTTTTCGTTGTGGAGGATCGATTTCGACACTTTGTCCATCTCGCGGATGCCGACGCACTGTCCGTTGGTGCTCTTCGCCATGGTGTGCAGCAGGTCGTGGTTGGCCACAAGGTTCATGCTTTCTAACAGAATCTCCTGCACGCTGAAATGGCCGTTTTTCTTGTACGAGTTGGTGCCCACAGTGGTGGTCGCCTCCCACTCATAATCGCCTACGGGCAGTTTTCCGAGGTTGAGCGAGTAGGCGTTGTTCTGTTTCGAGAACTGTGAGGTATATTCTTTCCCTTCGCCATCGGTGAGCTTGAGGCGCACATCGGGCGTGTTGATGAGCTCGTGGCTCTCGTTGTACACCTCTACGGTGAGTTCCACGGGCGTGTTCTCGCTGAACAGCTCGGCGGCATGTACGCGGAACGGACTCTGGTCGCCTTTCGCCGACAGATAAAGGGCCATCTTGTTGACAATTTCGTCGAAACCGTCGAAGTTCTGCGTCTTCAGGTAGTTCTGCATGCGCCAACGCCAGAGTTCGGTGCCGGCAATCACACCGATGCGTGTTTGGTTGTGCTGGTAGAAGGTGATGAGAGGGTAGTTGCTTTCTACATTGTTGATCTTCTGATAGAGAAAAACGTTGGCACCCACGGCGGTGTTGTAATTGCCGAAGAAGGTGGTGAGGGGCGGGTAGGATTTCAGCATCTGGCGCGCCTCTTCCGAGAAGGTGAAGGTGAGGAAGTTTTCGTTGAAATGGGGCATCGACTCATTGCAGAGCGTTTTCCCACCCTGCACGCTCTGCAAGATACTGACACCGGTGTTGAACTGGTTGAAGGCGTTCAGGTCGGTCTGTTTGCCTACGATGTAAAGGATGGAGGTGCGGCTTTGGCGAATCTGGTTGAGCAGGTTGCCGGCAGCTGCGGTTTTGGCAGGGAGCTGGTGCAGGATGAACAGCGAGTAGTCGTTGACGTTCTTGTTGAAGGCATCAGCAGCGAAGACATCCACCTCATACTTGTCGGAAAGCTCCAATGCCTGACGGATGGCGCCCACATCGGGATGCGGGGCATAATACACGATGGCAATCTTTTCTTTCTGATCCACCACCTCGATAAAAAAGGTCTGCGTGTTGTTCTTATGGGTGATCTCACCATCCAGTGGGGTGAGTTCCACTTGGTATTTCTGCATCCCTTTCTTGTCGGCTTCAATGGTGAACTTGACGGTTTCGAAATGCTGGTTGCCTCTTATTTCAATATTTTTGGTAAAGATTTCATCCTCGCCTTTATAAACAGTGAGGGTGGCTTTCTTTCCTGCGAGGTGGGTGGCTGAAACTTTGATTTCTACAGGGAAATAATTGCCCAAATAAGTCTGTCGGTTGTGCAGAATGTCGGCGATGAGTAGGTCGGTCTGCACGGTGGTGTCGCCGGCAGCCACGGTGTATATCGGGTACTTGGCGCGTTCGGCGGCATACTGCGGATTGCTGCCCGTGTTGAAGATACCGTCAGACACCAGCACCATCGCGCCGATGTTGTGGTTGGCGTAAAGGTTATCGACTTCATCGAAAAGGGAGGAGAGGTTGGTGGTCTTGCCGTTGAAAGGCACGGCTGCGGGCACTGCACCCTCCTGAAGACTGTTCTGTTCGCCCACCAGGTAAGTTTTGATGTCGTATTTGTCGCCGAAATCTTCGATGAGCTTTTGCAGCTGTTTCGGGAATTCGGTGCGGTAGTAGGCCGAGTCGCTGGTGCTGACCATTGATTCGGAGTTGTCCACGGCGACCAGCAGCAGGGGCTTGTCCACCTCTTTCACGTTGTGCTTGAGGAGAGGGGAGAGGAGAAGGAAGGCGATGAGGGAGATGGCGAGTCCGCGCAGGATGGGCATGATCCAACGGGCGCGCTTGTCGTAGTCGATTTCGCGGTTCCGCAGGTAGAGGAAAACCGCGTAGGCTGCGCCCAGCAGAATGCAGAGAGGAACGAACCAGAGCGAGTATTCAGTCAGTATTGACATGCTTTCGATTTTGGGCTGCAAAAATACAAAATTTCTTTGCAACATACTCCCAACAAAAGTTGTATCTTTGCACCCGAATAAAATATTTTTTGAAAATTGCAGTTATTATCTCATTATGCAAAGAATAATTGACTTTTTCCGTCCTAGCGGCCTCGGGTTTCACTTGATAATTGGTGGTATTATCTTTGTTCTGCTGCTTATATTGGTGAACTTTTTCATGAAGGAGTTCACCCACCATGGCGAGGAGGTGAAGATGCCCAACTATGTGGGGAAGTGCTATACTGATTTGATGAATTCCGCAAACGAGGATTTCACCTTTGAGGTGAGCCGCGTCAAGATTTTCGATGAAAGCAAACCCGATGGCACGGTGGTGAAGCAGGAACCTCCTGCGGGCGAGAATGTCAAGCATGGCCGCAAGGTGACGCTCACTGTCACTACCGCCACCCCGCGTACCGTCAAGATGCCGCAGCTGGCCGGCAACATCACGCTCCGACAGGCCAAACATATCCTTGAGGATTCCGGCCTCGAAGTGGGTACCGTGGTCGAGACCGAAAGCGACTCGCCTGGCCTTGTGCTCGGTCAGTACCGTGAGAAGACTGGCAAGCCCATCACCGCCGGCACCGAAATCAAGCAGGGCGAGAAAATTAAGCTGGAGGTGGGCGTGGCTCGCCGCAACCCCGTTGACTATGGAGCAGACGGCGATGTGTACGACGATACCGAAGCTGATCCGCAAGTTGAATTTTAATTTCCCACAATATTCTCATCATGAAGAAATTATCACTTATTATCCTTCTTCCACTTTTGCTTCTTCTGTGCACTACGCTTTGCGCCCAAGAGGTGCTTACGGGCTTGTCGGTCAACAAGCAGGTGGCCCGCGCTGCCCAACAGCCCCGCCCCGCTGCCGCCCGCAGCGCCCTGCATCTTCCCTTTACGGATGATTTTGCCAACTATATCGGCCTCCCCAACCCGGCTCTCTGGCAGGACGGCTACGCCTACGTCAACCGCTCCTTCGCCCTGCAGCCGCCTACCATGGGCGTGGCCACCCTCGACGCACTCGATGAAAATGGCCGCGTGTATGAAAACGCCACCCACGAACCTTTCCGTGCTGATTATCTCACATCCTTGCCTATCCGTCTCGACTATAACTTCGCCCTCAACCGTGATATGCGTGTCGGCGACTCCCTCTATCTGAGTTTTTACTACCAGCCCGCCGGCGGAACCTTGTCGGGCGTTGAATGGGAGCGCTTGGGCAATTGTCCCGAAGGCTACGACTCGCTGGTGCTGGAATTTGGCTACGCTACCGGTAATGTGATCTTTGTCGGCTACGAGTATTGCGACTACTTCCTCACGGATGACGAGATGTACCTCGCTGGCGATACCCTCTTCAACCCCTTCATCCCCGGACAGGACTACATCTTTGAGGCTCCCGCCTTCCCGGGTGACTGCATCCCGCTGCCCTGCGACTCGCTTTTCGGCGACGAGATGGTGTGGGAAACGGTGTGGAGCACACCCGGACAAAGAGTCGATGACTGGTTGGCTGAAAATCCGCGCTGCTTCTTCAAACAGGTGATGATTCCCATCAACGACCAAAGGTGGCTGATCAACAATTTCCAGTTCCGTTTCCGCAACTATGCCAGTCTGGAAGACAACAACATCGTGGGCTGGGCCAGCAATGTGGACCAGTGGAACATCGACTATGTGCGCCTCGATGTCAACAGAACGTGGGACGACACCACGCAGAACGACCTCGCCTTTGTGATGCCCACCACCTCCATCCTGCGCGATTATCAGTACATGCCGTGGAGCCAGTACCGCGACAGCGAGCTGGACAATCACTTTGAGAATGTGCTGATCAACCTTTCCAATACGGTTAAAAACAGCGATTATACCTATAATATAAGAAAGGTGGGCGGCGGACAGATTGCTTCGTACACGACCAACAACCTGAATGCCTATCCTTACTGGACGCATGGTTTGCACAGCGATAATCCCGATGCCGTGCCGCACGCCAGACCCGCTTTCAACTTCGCATCGCTGCCGACCGACAATGCCGACAGTGCTACGTTCATCATCACGCACGTGTTTCAGGAGGTGGGTGCCGCCAGCCAGAACCGCAGCAACGACACCTGCATCTTCTACCAGAATTTCCACAACTATTTCGCTTACGATGATGGCTCCGCTGAGGCCGGCTACTCGCTGTTGTCCAACATGACCAATCCGCAGTCCTATTTCGCCATGCGTTTCCGCCTCAACCAGCCCGACACGCTCCGTGCCGTGCGGATGTGGTTCAACTCGGTGGCCGAGGATGCCAACCTCGCCAATTTCACGCTGATACTTTGGGACGACAACAATGGCGAACCGGGTGCTGAAATTTACTCGATGCCCGCGCAGATGCCTTACCATGCCCAGCAGTTCGAGGATTTCGCCACCTATTATCTCGATGATCCGCAACCGCTGCAAGGCACTTTCTATGTGGGCTTCTACCAAAACCATAATGTCCAGCTGAACCTCGGCTTCGACCAGAATACCGATGCGCGCGGACAGTGGTTGTACAAGACCACCTCCCAGTGGAATGAGTCGTTCCTGAAAGGCACCCCGATGATTCGTGCCGTGGTGGGGAAGGAGATTGATCACTCGTTGGTGCCTGAAAACCAGCTGTCTAACTGCCGTATCTATCCCAATCCCGCCACCGACTATATCAACATTCAGCTCGAAAACAATACCGCCGCCACGCTGTGCAGAATCTATGATGTGTCGGGTAAACTGGTGTACCAGCAGTCGCTGAATGGTTCGCTGACCACCGTGCCGTTGCATGCGCTGAAAGCTGGAATTTACTTCATTCAACTCTCTGATAATCAAAAAATAATAGCGTCGGAAAAGTTTGTGAAACCATAAAAGTGGTACTTTTTTACCATTTTTATGAAAATTATTCATTTATAATAGATTGATAATCAGATATATGCAAAATTTGTTGTAAAAAAGTTAATTTTTTTATAAAAAAGAGCATTTTATTTGAAAAAATACTTTATCTTTGCTGCGATTTTCTAACTAAAACCTGTACCATTATGAACGAACAAGAAAACAATGTGAGCTTCTTCAGATTTGAAGACTTGCGAATCTATGCTAAGGCACTCGATTACATTACGTGGGTGCATTCTGTAACTGCCAACTTCCCTGAAAGCTGCCGTGCTACTGTGGGAGAAGCTTTTGTTAAATCCGCACAGGGCATTGCCATGAACACTGCCGAGGGTTCAGCCCGCAACAAAGCCCAATTCATCTACTATCTCAAAATGGCCAAGAGTTCCGTTAGAGAATGTGTGGTTTACACCGAGATCGCTTCCCGCCTCAATGTCATGAACGACACTGACAAGGAGTACTCCAGAAACCAGTTGATGGAGCTTACCAAAATGATCGGCTCCCTGGTGGCATCCCTCCAGCGCACCGTCAACCCGCGCGAAGAGGAAGAGGCCATGATGGACGACGACATGCCCAATATGATGATCTAATTCTGGATCACATCATTTTACAGCGGCGGAAAGTTTTTCGCCGCTTTTTTTGTACCCGCTACTTCCGTTTGTTCAAGGCTGCCTGATACTTCCGGGCATTCTTCAGATGCTCGTTGTAGGTCTTGGCAAAGTTGTGCGCTCCGGAAAAGTCCTCTTTCGCACACATATACAGGTAGTCGTGATGCTCGTATTTGAGCACCGCATCGATGGCGCAGGTGGAAGGAATACGAATCGGTCCCGGAGGCAATCCCTTGTGAAGGTAGGTGTTATAAGGGGATTTGTACTGAAGATGCTGGTTGAGCACCCGCCGGATACTATAGTCGCCGATGGCAAAAATCACCGTCGGGTCCGACTGCAACAGCATATCCTTGTGCAACCGGTTCATGTACAAACCGGCAATGCGGGGCTGCTCGCCCGCCCGATGGTTCTCCTCCTCCACAATCGAGGCCAATGTGTTGACTTCCATCGTGGTAAGGCCGATCTCTTTCGCCAAAGCCTGCCGCTCATCGGTCCAGAAACCGACATAATAGCTGTACATCTTTTCAAAAAACTGCTTCGCTGTGATGTCGTAGTAAAACTCGTATGTGTCGGGACGGAACACCGCAATCACCGTTTCAGGGGTGAGCGGTTCGCCAAAAGGCTGGTAATTCTTGAGGAAATTTCTGTCGTTTAATAATTGAGCCAATTCCTCCCAATCAAAATAGAACTCCTGCTTCGAAAGTTTTTCGATGAGTTGCTTTTTGGTACGCACATTGTTGAAGGTGAATTTCACGGGATAGTGCTGCCCTTTGCGCAGTTTCTTCACCATCGAGAAGTTGCTTTCGCCCTTTTTGAAAGCATATTTGCCGGGTTTTACACTTTTGTAAAACAGTAATTTACAGGTTAATCGGAAAGACGACTCGTTTTTCAGCACCTGATCTTGCTGCAGTTTTTCGATGACCTGCTCGTAGGTGGCGTTTTGTGCGATGACCACCGTGGAGTCTTTCGAGGCATTGCCCGAAAAGAGCATATAGGCGAGCACCAATGCTGCAATGGCAAGGAGGGCTAGGATGCCGTAAAAGGCGTGTCGGATGTTTTTCTTCGAGAGTTTCATGGGCGAATTTTTGAAAGGGATGGGGCTGCCTTGACTTTCATCTCGCAGCGGGCGCAGTCGAACTCCAGCAGGAAGCGATGGTTAGCGGTGGAGAGATATAGCGGTTCGGGGTAGGGAAGTGCTTTCCCGTTGCGGCTGCAGTAGCCGAGGGTGAAGCGGATGCAGTGCTTGCAGGTCATCAGGTCGGCATCGGCGACGGCTGCCAGCTCGAACGCCGGTGCGGTATGCGCTGCGCCATGCTGCCGGTAGAACGCTTCTGCCGTGTGGTTCATGATGTTGGCGCGGTAGTCGGCGCTCCCGTCGGCGGGAAGCGGTATCGCCACCTCCGACTCCGGCTGCGGCGTGCGACCGGCCGGGCGCACGTGTGCCGCCAGGCGCTTCTGTACCAGCAGCTCCACCGCTTCCCGCCGCCACCCGTTGACCGCGGAGGCCGGCAGGAAATAGGGCTGGCTGAGGTGCAAGACCACCTGCCGCGCGCTGAACGGCGTGCCGCCCAGCTTCGACAGGTTGCGTTTCAGGTTGTCGGACGCCGCCTCGCCCTGCTGCGCCGCCTCTTTGGCGGCACTCACCGCCAGCTCGGCGCGGATGCCCTCCTCATCGGTGAGGGTCAGCAGAAAGCCGTCAGGTGTTTCGCTCAGGGTGATGTCCACCGCCATGCGTCGTGTGGCCGACTCGCCTTGCAGCAGCTTGTCGAAAGCGGTGTCGAGGTTGCGGTAGAGCGGCATGCCCACCGTCAGGTCGCGCACCGCCTCCAAGGTGGTGAGGCAGTCGCCGGATACGCTGTTGATGCGGAAGCCGCGCAGCTCGTTGCCGGCGGCCAAGTAGCTCACACCGTCGCCGTTGTGCAGGTCGCAGCGACTGTCGGTCCATATCTTGTTTTCGCTGATTTTCAGTATTTTGCCGATGGGTTCCCCGATGGATTTCGGGGTGTCGGGTTCCACCATGATGTTCTCCCGTCCATGCAGGAAGTATTCGGTGCCTCCTCGGTTGAAGGTCTTTTGCGGGTCGGGGGTGAAGGTGGTGGTGACGTGGCCTGCAGAAGCGGGAACATATTTCGCATCCTTCTCGAAAATCGCATCCAGCTTTTGGCGATAGAAGGCGGTGATGTTTTTCACGTAGTCGATGCCCTTGAGCCGTCCTTCGATTTTGAGCGAGGTGATGCCGGCGTGGAGCAGCTCTTCCAGACTGTCGGCGCGGTTCATGTCCTTGAGCGACAGCAGGTGGCTGTTCTCGCGGATGACCTTCCCGTCGGCGTCGGTGAGGGTGTAGGGGAGTCGGCAGAACTGGGCGCAGTTGCCGCGGTTGGCGCTGCGGCCGGTGCAAGCCTGGCTCATGTAGCACTGTCCGCTGTAGCTCACGCACAGGGCACCGTGTACGAAGGCCTCCAGCTCGATGGTCGTTTTTTGCCGGATGTCGCGGATCTGCTCGAGCGAGAGCTCGCGGGCGAGGATGGCTCGTTGCAGTCCCATCTTCTCCCAGAACAGCACCTTTTCAGCCGTGCGGTTGTCGGTTTGGGTGCTGGCATGCAGCGCGATAGGGGGCAGGTCGATTTGCAGGAGGGCGGTGTCTTGGATGATGAGCGCGTCGGCGCCGGCCTCGTAAAGTTGGTAAACTATTTTGCGGGCCTGTTCTAACTCGCTGTCGGTGAGGATGGTGTTGAGGGCTACATGCACATGGGCATGGTAGAGGTGCGCGTGGCGGCAGAGCTGTTCGATGTCGTGGAGCGAGTTACCGGCGGTGACGCGCGCGCTGAAGGCGGGTGCGCCCACATACACGGCGTCAGCACCGTGGTGGATGGCCGCGATGCCGCATTCCAAATCCTTGGCGGGAGCGAGCAGTTCGATGGCGGTGCGCACGGCTAATCCTCTTTGGGAACTTCGTTGTTGAACAGCATCTTCACCGCCTTGGCGTGGTCGCCTTCGCAAATCACGGGCTCCTCGGTGGCGGGCTTCAAGGTCACCTCAATCCGGTCGGTGCCGATGTTGCGGTAGCCTTTGATGGCGGGGTAGCTCACCGCGTAGGTGGGACTGATGATGCAGAAATCCACAAAGTCCACGTAGGTGAGCAGCTCCTCAAACACTTGCTGGCACATCACCGACTTGCCGTTGGTGTTGACCACGCGGGTCTGGTTTCCTTCTTTGTGGAAGTAGGCGATGTTGGCCTGGTTCATCTTCTGCCATCCGCCGATATTGAGGAAGATAAAGCTTTTTTGCACTTTTCCCGACTTGTACTCCACCGACTTGCGGGGGTTGCCGTTCTCGTCGTAGTATTTCCATTCGCCGATTTCGATGCCGTTGAGGTAGGCGCCGGTGTAATACACTTTGCCATTGGGGAAGTAGCTGGTGAAGGTGCCGCTCATCTCGCCGTTGATGTACTGGCTTTTGGTGCTCATCTTGCCGTCGGCGAAGTAGGTGCTGCGGTCACCGTTCAGCACGTCGTTGTCGTAGTGGCTCTCTTCCAGCAGCGTGCCGGTTTCGGAGGAGTATGTTTTCCACGTTCCATGACGTTTTCCGTTCTTGTAACCTTCTGTTTTGATGGTAGTTCCTTTCGGGTTGTAATAGTTCCAGATGCTGTCTTTGAGTTGGTCAACAAAGTTGCCTTCGGAGGCTAATTTCCCGTTGATGTCGTACATGGAGGTGTGCACCTTGTGAGTACCTTCGATGAAGCGGGTGGTGCTTTTCAGCTTGCCGTTGCTGTAGTAGTAGTGGAACGTGCCCACGGGAACGCCATGGTTGAACTCGCCCTCATAGAGCAGCATGCCTTTTTTGTCGTATTTTTTCCAGTGGCCGTGTTTCTTGCCTTGGCTGTCGGTGGGATTGTTCTGGGCGAAGAGCCCTATCGCGGCGAAAATAATGAAGATAAGTGTTGCTGCTCTTTTCATGGTTGGAAAGTTTTATAGAAATAACGGATGAGAGTCGTTTCTTATTTCTTTTTATTGAATTTTTCTCGAATCATTCTGATGAAGAAAAAGGCGAGAAAGGCCGCCACGCCGCCGCCCACAACTCCGAAGTACATCTGTTTTTTGATTTCAGGATTCTCTTCAGGGTAAAGATAGACGAAGGCGCATAGCACCACAATCACAATCACCAGTTTTATTAAGTCCTTTAAGCCTTTTCCCATAGTATCATTTTGTTTTGATGATTTTTGGAGTGCAAAAGTACGATTTTTTTTCGGAAATTTTTCTATTTTTGCCACGTCATTTGACAAATAAAAAATGGAGTCTTTTACAATGATACTGCTTGAATCATGGCTGCAACGTGAACCTTGGTATATTGCTTTGACCTACTGGGGCTCTGGTGTGTGCATCTGTTTGACTTATGCGTTGTATATAGTGAATGTGGTTTTATGGATATTGGCAATAAAACATAGGGAGGATGATCATCGCACGAAAATAGCAGTAAAGTGGCTGATACCCTTGCTGGTGTGTATTGGGCTGGGTCTTTTATGTGTGATTTTATTTTTTGTGCTGAGAGTCCCTGCTGACGCAGGTGCATGTTGCTAGAACATTTTTACACTAAGCACACGCGGTGTAGCTCCTCCGAGAATTGTAGTATCCCGTTCTGGATTCGCTGTACGGTTTTGGGCGATGGACGACTCTTGCCAGTAGCATAGTGACTGAGCTGGTGCCGGTTGATGCCCGTGATGGTTTGCAAATCCGCTAACGACAACCGCCCGTTGATGTATTGTAAGAAACTTGCTGTGTCAAACTTGTACTCAAACTCCATTTCCGGAAGAGAAGGCATGATCTCTCGCGCCTCAGAATAGGAGTTCTGCAAGTCCTCTTTGACAGCTTCAATGGTGCTGCCAGTCCCAATAAATCCAATTTTGTATCTGTGTTGCGGTATGGCGGTGAAAGTGCCATCACTGTTGCGCTCAATAATTACTGATATTCTTTCCATAATATAATCCTTTGTCTTTTTATTTTACATTGACACCCGACTGTTCTCTAATATACCTCATTAAGTTCTTACCTACATCAGCTGTCGAGTGCCGTGGCAGTTGAAACTTCTGTTCTGTTATAGGACTCCACCACCATTCATGGTTCTTTCCCTCACTGACAAAGTAGCATCCATTTGCCTTGAGTATCTTTTTGAGTTCTGTAATCTTCATCAATCGTTCGTTAGAGTTTGCGGCTGCAAAGATACACAAATGTTTATTAAAATCAATATTCAAATGAATATTTTTTTGTAAAAAAAAAAGAGACAGTTTGCACCATCTCTCTTCTTTACTAATTTTCAGTTTTCAATTTTCAATTCTCATTTTCCTAAGTTCGCAATCTGCTCTTTCAAAATCCGGATTTTCTCTTCGGCGTCAGCTTTCTTCTTCCGTTCCACATTCACCACCGCCTCGGGAGCGTTGTTGACGAAACGTTCGTTGGAAAGTTTGCCCATCACCGATTTGAGAAACTTCTCTGCATAGTCGAGGTCGGCTTGCAACTTCTTCAGCTCTTCCTCCACATTAATGTTCTGCGCCAATGGGATGAAGTACTCGGTATTGTTCTCAATGAACGAGCAGGTGCCGCTGACTTTCTCCGTAACATACTGTATGGAAGAGAGATTGCACAGTTTGGTGATGATGGAGTCCATCTCTTCGTCAGGCGCATCCTTCTTCAATACGAAGAGGTCGAGCGCGTTTTTGGGGGCGATGTTTTTGTCGTTGCGTACACGGCGCACACCTTCCACCACCTTCTGCATCATGTTGAAACGGGCGAGGATGTTGCTCTTCGCTTTGGCCTCGTCCCACTTCGGCATGTCGCTCACCATGATGGATTCGCATTCGCTGCGTTCTTTCAGTCCGTGCCACAGCTCCTCGGTGAGGAACGGCATGAACGGGTGGAGCATCTTCATCAGGTTCTCGAAGATGGCGAGGATGTCACTGTAGCTCTTGCCGTCGATGGGCTGCTGGTACGCCGGTTTCACAATCTCAAGGAAGTAGGAGCAGAAGTCGTCCCAGATGAGCTTGTAGGTGGCCATCAGCGCGTCGGAGATGCGGAACTTGTCGAAATGGTCGTTGATTTCGCCCAGCACCTCGTGCAGACGGCAGTTGAACCACTCGATGGCGGCCTTGGTGTGCAGCGGCTGCGCGATGGTGTCGTTCACCTGCCATCCCTTGATGAGACGGAAGGCGTTCCAGATCTTGTTGCTGAAGTTACGGCCCTGTTCGCACAAGCCCTCGTCAAACAGCAGGTCGTTGCCGGCAGGCGAGCAGAGCAACATGCCCACGCGCACACCGTCGGAACCGTATTTGTCCATCAGCATGATCGGGTCGGGTGAGTTGCCGAGCGATTTCGACATCTTGCGGCCCAAGTTGTCGCGCACAATGCCGGTGAAATAGACGTTGCGGAACGGAATGTCGCCGAGGTATTCCTCACCGGCCATGATCATACGGGCCACCCAGAAGAAGATGATGTCGGGGCCGGTCACGAGGTCGTTGGTCGGATAGTAGTATTTGATTTCGGGGTTGCCGGGCTCGTTGATGCCGTTGAACAGCGAGATGGGCCACAACCATGATGAGAACCACGTGTCGAGGGCATCCTCATCGTGACGGAGCTGCTCGGCGGTGATGTTCTCGTACCCCTTGATCTTGCGGGCTTCAACCAGCGCCTCCTCGTCGGTCAGTGCCACCACAAACTTCTCCTCCTCGTCTTCTGCTGTGGGCAGGAAGTAGGCGGGAATGCGGTGTCCCCACCAGAGCTGGCGGCTGATGCACCAGTCTTGGATGTTCTCCAGCCAGTTGCGGTAGGTGGTCACGTATTTGTTGGGGTGGAACTTGATTTTGCCTTCGAGTACGGGCGGCAGGGCGATGTCGGCGAAGTGTTTCATGGAGAGGAACCACTGCTTGCAGAGGCGCGGCTCTACGGCGGTGTCCTGGTTGCGTTCCGAGTAGCCCACCTTGTTGTCGTAATCCTCGATCTTCTCCATCAGGTCGGCGGCTTTCAGGTCGATGACGATCTGCTTGCGCACGTCCATGCGGTCTTGGCCGACGTAGAGACCGGCGGCCTCCGACAGCGTGCCGTCGGGGTTGAAGATGTCGATGGTTTCCAGATGGTGCGTCTGTCCGAGGGCGTAGTCGTTGATGTCATGGGCGGGGGTCACCTTCAAGCAGCCCGTACCGAACTCGATGTCCACATAGCGGTCCTCGATGACGGGTACGACGCGGCCGACGAGCGGCACCACCACCTTGTGGCCGCGGAGCCACTGGTTCTTCGGATCCTTCGGGTTGATACACATGGCGGTATCGCCCATGATGGTTTCGGGACGGGTGGTGGCCACCACAGCGTAGTAGCCTTTTTCGTCCTTATGCAGCACCTCGCCCTCCATGCCGGTGGGTTTCACCGGGTTTTCGGCGGCGTCGGCCACATAGTAGCGCAGGTAGAACAGCTTGCTCTTCTCCTGACGGTAAATAACCTCCTCAGTGCTCAATACGGTCTGCGCTTTCGGGTCCCAGTTGACCATGCGCAAACCGCGGTATATCAAACCTTTGCGGTATAAATCAACAAACACTTTCAGCACCGACTGGCTGCGGATCTCGTCCATCGTGAAGGCGGTACGGTCCCAGTCGCACGAGGCGCCGAGTTTTTTCAGCTGTTCCAGAATCACGCCGCCGTGCTCCTCTTTCCATTCCCAAGCGTACTTCAGGAACTGCTCGCGGGTGAGGTCCGATTTCTTGATGCCCTCTTTGGCGAGTTTGGCCACCACCTTCGACTCAGTGGCGATGGAGGCGTGGTCGGTGCCGGGCACCCAGCAGGCGTTGAAGCCCATCATGCGGGCGCGGCGCACCAGAATGTCCTGTATGGTGTTGTTGAGCATGTGCCCCATGTGCAACACGCCCGTCACATTCGGCGGGGGGATGACGACCGAATAAGCGGGTCTCCCATCGGGTTTGGAAGCGAACAACTTGTGTTCCATCCAAAAGCTATACCATTTGTCTTCAATAAGTTGCGGTTCGTACTTTGATGCTAAATCCATAGTGTTTGTGTTTTCTAAAAATAGGGTGCAAAAATACGAAATTTTTACAAAGTGTAAAAGGAAATAAAAGAGGAATTATGTGAGTTTGTATGATGGAAAAACAAAAACGGACATACATAGCTGTATGTCCGTTTTTACCTGATTACCAATAAGATAATTTTTGATTTTCTAACTTTTCTCCAATTAGTATTCATCCTCGTGGAAGAAAAAGTCCTCCTTGGTAGGATAGTCGGGCCAAAGGTCTTCAATGGAGTCGTAAACCTCGCCTTCATCTTCCATCTCACGCAGGTTCTCAATAATCTCCATCGGAGCACCTGAACGCGTTGCATAATCAATCAACTCTTCACGCGTCGCCGGCCACGGTGCATCCTCTAATTTCGATGCCAATTCAAGGGTCCAATACATAACTTTCAGGTTTTGGTTTTCTGCAATTTTTTAGGGCGCAAAAATACACTTTTTTTGTTACGTTAGTGGGTGAAAATGAAAATTTTATTTCTCTGATTTCCACACTGTTGCACTTTTACTCTCAAGTTGCAACGCTTTTCTTGCCGAAATAAAGTAAAAATCGGAGAGACGATTTGCATATTTCATCACCTGCTCGCAGACGGGTCCTTCAAGGTTGTTTTCTGCTACAAATTGGCACATTCTACGCTCCGCCCGACGGCAGATGGTACGGCACACATGCAGCTGCGCCGACAGCATTGAGCCGCCCGGCAAAATGAACTCTTTCAACTCCGGCAACTCCGCCGTGTAACGGTCAATCAGCCCCTCTGTCTCAGCAGTCCATGCCGTCAGGTCGGTCGTGGCCCAGTACTTCTCCCACTGGCCTTTGTCGGTGGCCAAAATGCTGCCCACCGTGAAAAGCCGGCACTGTATGTTGTCCAGCGCATTCAGCATTACTTCTTTTGCATCCTCTTGTCCTGCAACGGGTTGCAGTTGCTTCAGCATCTCAATGGCTACGCCCGTCGCCGAGTTCAGCTCGTCAATGGTGCCGTATGATTCAATCTGTTCTGAGAATTTCTCAATTCGAATGCCCCCGATGAGGGAGGTCTTACCAGTGTCACCGGTTTTGGTATATATTTTCATCATCTTAAGGATTAGTGAAGTTTTCGTCGGTTAAGGTGTTTAAAAATGCTTTCAAATCAGCCATTTGCGAGGGAGTGAGCATAGCACCGCCCTCGTTCAACTTGTGCATCAAGGGATGCACATAAGGTGATGCCTGCAACTCGCAGTTATAAAACTCCAGCACCTCGTCGAGGGTGCTGTAACGCCCGTCGTGCATGTAGGGCGCCGTAATCGCCACGTTGCGCAACGAGGGTGCCCGGTATGCCCCCAAATCCTGCGGCCGCCCCGTCACCGAAAAGCGATCTTGTGGGTCGGTGGGATTGGCATCCAACGCATTGTTGTAGAACAGATTGGTGGTGAAAAGGGGAGTGCCTGCTCCGCCGTGGCAGTGGAAACAGTCGGCACCCTCTTCGGTGGTAAAGAGCACATAGCCGCGCAGCTCCTGCTCGGTGAGCTGCTCCTGTCCGCGCAGATAGCGGTCGAATTTCGAGTCGGCAGAAACCAGCGTGCGCACATACTGCGCAATGGCTTTCTCAATACGTTCCATCGTCACCTCCTCCGAACCAAAGGCCTTGCGGAACATCTCCTTGTACACGGGATCGTTCTTGATGTGCGCCACCGCCTGGTAGCTCGTCGCTGCCATCTCGTCATCGGCCGTGATGGCCGCCCGCACAATGTCTTCGATGTTGCGGTTGCCATACACCGCCCCGTTCCACAAATACCCCTCGCTGTTGAAAACAAGGTTGCAGAGCGGCATCACGTTGTGGTGCGTGGTGCCGTGCATCCCGCGGGCTTTCCCGTTTTGCAGACGCGGGTTGTCCAACCCAATGTCGAAGCCGTAGCGCTGCACATGGCAGCTCGCACAGCAAATCAATGAGTCGGGATGAGTGCCGGTATAACCGCATAACCGTGTGTCGCTGAATAGCTTGCGGCCCAACGCCACGCCTTCTTCGGTCATGGGATTGTCGGAAGGCAGGTTGAGTGCCGTCGGAAAATACTTCGGGATGACAAGTTCGTAGGGTGTCGGTTCGTACTGCTCCTTTTTCTTGTCGCACGAAATTGCCAGCCACGGCAGTAGTAGCGCAAACAGAAGGGTGGGGAAGAGTTTAGAACGTCGCATGTCGGTTTATTTCGGTCTGACAACCATCTGCACGGTGGTACGAGAGCGTTGCTCCGCAAATACCGGCCGGTCGCCCACCACCTTGGCGATGGTGGCATCGGTATAGTGCCGAATGGTAATCAGTTCCATGTTTTCGTTGTATTTCACGATGAAGTTGCGGCCCAACTGCTCCAGCACCTGCGGGATGCGGTGCGGGTTGAGGTCGGTGCAGATGGAAAAGCTGAGTGCAGTGTTTTGCATTAAATTGATTTTCACACCGTTGCGTGAAAGAATGCTGAAGATTTCAGAGAGATTTTCCACAGAGATAAAAGAGAAGTCTTTCGGGAAAAGGGTGATGAGAATCTGATTTCTTTTAAAAATATAGGAAGGAATGTTTTCAGTACTGCCGTTGGCTGCGATGATGCTGCCCGACTCCGCTGGCGCCAAAAACGGTTTGATATAGAGCGGAATGTTCTTGTTCTGTAAAGGTTTGAGGGTCTTGGGGTGGATGATGGTGGCGCCATAATAGGCGAGCTCGATGGCCTCTTCGTAGGAGATGGAGTCTAATTTCACGGCCTCCGGATAGAACTTCGGGTCGGCATTGAGCAGTCCGGGTACATCCTTCCAGATGGTAACACTCTTGGCATCAAGCAAGTAGGCGATGATGGCTGCCGAATAATCCGACCCTTCGCGTCCGAAGGTGGTGGCAGTGCCGTCGGCGGCGCCTGCGATGAATCCCTGCGTGATGCAAAGCTGCGGGGCGGTTCCGCTCGCGGTGAGCGCCTTCTTCAACCGCTGCTCCGAATCTTCCCACTGAATACGAGCCTCCGTATAGGTGCGGTCGGTGCGGATCACCTGCCGCGCATCCAACCAAAGGTTGTTCATGCCTTTCAGTTCCAAATATTTGGAAATCAGCTTGGTGGAAAGTATCTCGCCGAAGCTGACCACCTGATCGTACTCGAATTCATAGCGGTCGGTGGGGGCGGTTTTCAGCTTTTCCTCCAACTGCCGAAATACGGGCTCAATCACTTCCACTAGCTCCTCTCTAGGAACTTCCAGTTCGTTGACAATGCGTAAATGATTTTCTTTCAGCTGGTTGAAAAGCGGGGTGGGGGAGTCGTCTTGGTAAAAATAGGCGTGGAGGATTTTTTCCAGCAGGTTGGTGGTCTTGCCCATGGCTGAGATGACCACAAAAAGCGGCTGTCCATGGTACAACTTGATGATGCTGTGCAGGTTGCGTACTCCTGCCGCATCTTTCACCGATGCTCCTCCGAATTTGAAAACTGTGATGTTGTGATCCCAGATTTTGTTCATTTTCTGCTATTTTTCATTGTAAATCACGCAAAGCAGGGTCTTCCCGACGATGGCAAGCGTGTTTTTGTCGATGTGGTTGATGTTGTCCTCCATGGTGTGCCAGGTGGAGGGGAAGCCGGTGCCGGTGTAGTCGTCCTGATGGATGATGTCGATCATCGGGATGCCGGCAATGGTGTTGACGTAGTAATGGTCGTCGGTGATGGGGTGCGAGGATTCTGCCACAAAGGTGCCGCCGTAGCCGAGACGGTCGGCAATGTTCCATACATGGGTGAGCACGCCGCGGGCATAGGTCGCCGAGAATTGCTCGTAGCGGAAGCGTGCGCCAGCAGCTCCTACCATGTCCAGCAAGATACCGTAAGCTGCATGATAACCAGCAACATGCGGATGACGTGACCAATACTGCGAGCCGAGGCCCCATGAGTCGCTCTGTCCGTCGCTGCCGTAGTCTTCCACGTCAAAAAGCACGATGTCCACTCCGATGTCGGGTCGTTTCATCGACAGCTGACGGGCCATCTCCAACAGCACGCCCACGCCGCTCGCTCCGTCGTTGGCACCGTCAATGGCCTTGGTGCGGTTTGCTTCGTCGGCATCCGCATTGGCCCACGGGCGCGAATCCCAATGCGAGGCCAACACGATACGGACAGGATTCTCGGGTGCAAAACTCCCTATCAGGTTGCAACTCTGCAACTTCGTTCCGTCGAAAGCCGTGGCCGTGAAGGTCTGGGCAATCACCGTGTCGCAGAATTCCGCCAGCTTGCTCTGCAAGTATTGGGCACAGTTGCGGTGCGCCTCCGTGTTGGGCACACGGGGACCGAAGTCGGTCTGCGCCTTCACAAACTGAAAGGCTGAGTCAGCATCAAAGGCGGGCGCTTCCAACGGAGTGTCTGTTTCAGTTGTCTGGCCCTTGTTATTGTCGTCATGATGACATGCGACAGTCAGTAGCGATATGATGACTGATATACAGATAATTGCAAAATAACGAGGCTTCATTTTCTGTTATTTTTTTGCATATTGTAAATACTCTTTTCGATTTTTGAGGATGTCGATGGCGAGGAAGATGGCGTTGCGCATCGACTCGCACTGTGCCATATTTTTGCCGGCGATGTCGAAAGCGGTGCCGTGGGCAGGGGAGGTGCGTACAATGGGCAGTCCTGCGGTAAAGTTCACGCCTTTGCCGCCAGAGATCATCTTGAATGGAATCATGCCTTGGTCGTGGTACATGGCTAAGATGGCGTCGTATTTGGCATAGTTGCCGCTGCCGAACAGCCCGTCGGCAGGGAAGGGACCGAAGACGTTAATCTTCTCATTGAAAGCCTGTTGTATGGCGGGAGCGATGATTTCCTGATCCTCTTTTCCAATCAGGCCGTTGTCGCCGGCATGGGGGTTGAGCGAAAGCACAGCGATGGTGGGATTGGTACAGGCAAAATCCACTTTCAGGGTCTGCTGCAGGTTCTTCAGTTTTTTCACGATCAGCTCGGTGGTGAGCACTTTCGACACCTCCTCAATGGGCAGGTGGTTGGTGGCGAAGGCGATGCGGCATCCTTCGGTCACCATCATCATCATGGCATTCTGTGAGGCAAACTGCTGTGCAAAAAACTCGGTGTGACCATTGTATTTGAAAGTGTCCGACTGGATGTCAGCCTTACAGATGGGTGCAGTGACGACAGCGTCTATTAATTTGGATTTCAAATCTTTACAAGCAGCTGTTAAGGCTAATTCTGCAAGTTTTCCGGCCTCGTTGGAAATTGTGCCGGGCTCTACCTTCACATCCTGTTCGAAGATGTTGATGAGGTAGTTCTTGCTCTTGTTGATCTGTTCCACCTTGCGGCATACTTGCATGGAAAAGTCCTGCAGTTCCAATAAGCTCTTGTAGAAACTGGCGGCTTTGGCAGCGCCATAGACGACCGGCGAGCAGAGTTCGAGCATCTTGGGATCGTTCAGGGCCTTCATGATGACCTCATAGCCGATGCCGTTGTAGTCGCCGTGGGTGATACCGATTCGGAAAAGGTTGTTTTCGTTCATTTTGGAGATGTTTTCGTTTGTTTTTCAGATATTTAAGTATGAATGAAAGGAGATTTATTCCTCCTCAATAATATCATATAAAAAGTTGTTGTAAGGATAGATTTGGATGTGCAATTTCTTGATTTCTTCATACAAAACACGCTTCATCTCGTCCAAATTCTCTTTGGTTTTGGCAGAAATGAAGAGCGTTTTATGACTCATCCGCGCCATCCAGGTCTGCTTCAACTCCTCAAGGGTGATGTTCTCCTTGGTGCGAGGCGTGAGGTCGTCGGGCGATTTCTCCACCCATTTGTAATTATCTATCTTGTTGAAAATCACGATGACAGGCTTGTCACCTGCGCCAATTTCTTGTAAAGTCTGGTTGACAATGGCGATCTGCTCCTCAAAATCGGGATGGCTGATGTCGATGACGTGGAGGATGAGGTCGGTTTCGCGGATTTCGTCAAGGGTGGATTTGAACGATTCTACGAGACTGTGTGGCAGTTTGCGGATGAAACCGACGGTGTCGGAGAGGAGGAAGGGAAGGTTGTCGATGACCACCTTGCGGACGGTGGTGTCAAGAGTGGCAAAGAGCTTGTTCTCAGCGAATACGTTCGATTTGCTGATGAGGTTCATCAGGGTGGATTTGCCCACATTGGTATAGCCTACGAGGGCCACGCGCACGAACTGTTCGCGGTGACTGCGCTGGGTGAGCTTCTGACGGTCAATATCTGCCAACTTCCTCTTCAACAATGAAATACGATCCCGAATGATACGACGGTCGGTCTCAATCTCCTTCTCGCCGGGACCTCTCATGCCGATACCGCCGCGCTGTTTCTGCAAGTGGGTCCACATGCCAGTGAGTCGCGGTAAAAGATACTGGTATTGTGCCAATTCCACCTGCACCTTGGAGTGCGCTGTCTGGGCACGCTTGGCGAAAATGTCCAAGATGAGGTGCGTGCGGTCCATCACTTTGCAGTGCAAGACGGCCTCCACGTTGCGGAGCTGCGAGGGTGACAGCTCGTCGTCAAAGACGGCAAGGTCGATTTCGTGCTCATGAATGTATTCCGCCACCTCCTCCAGCTTCCCGCTGCCCAAGTAGGTTTTGGGGTCCGGATAGGGGAGGTTCTGTGTGAATTTCTTGTCGCACACGCCGCCGGCTGTGTCGAGCAAAAATGCCAGCTCGTCCAGATACTCTGTTACGCGTTCTATACCGAGCGACGGCGTGGCAACTGCCACAAGCACCGCCTTTTCCGGCTCGTTCCCGATAATCTCTTTCGTTTTCTCCATACGCTTAAAATGCGATTGCAAAAGTAATATTTTTTTATGGTATATTTGCACGCAATTTTTGGAAACATGGAATCAACCGCTGTATTTACGCAACAATTTGATATTCAGTCACATCATATCGGTCCCGACTTTGAGGTCTCCCTCCAGTATCTGCTGGGCTGCATGCAAACTACCGCCGACCTCCACGTGGACAGCCACCATCTCGGTTGGAAGGATCTGCACGCTAAGGGATGCTTCTGGGCTATCTACCGTATGGGACTCCGTATCAATCGGTTGCCACGCAAATACGACCATATCATTGTCAAAACATGGGCCAATCCGCCGCAGGGTATCTTCCAGCCTCGTAGTTTCGAAGTAGTTGATCCTCAAGGTGATGTCTATCTACAAGCCCAGTCCCTTTGGATTATTTTGGAGGATAAGACATTTCATCCCATCAATATCGACACGGTCATGGCTACCGATGTGATTTCGGCCCTCGGTGGCAATCAGCCGTTCCCCATCCCGCTCAAAGTGCCTCTCTCTAAGGGCGAAACTGCTTTTCCCACGGTCACCCGCGATGTTCTCTATTCCGATATCGACACCAATGTACATGTCAATAACACCGTCTATGCCCGCTGGGTGTTGGACAGCCTTCCTGCCGATTTTTTGCAGAGCCACAGACTCACCGAGATGATTCTCAACTATGTGCAGCAGGCGCGTTTGGGCGACTCGTACGATGTGATCATGACTTCCATGTCGGATGGCCGTATCGCCACCAACATCTCCCGCCATGGCGGCGACAGCGCAGACTTTTGTAAAATTGTCACTCGTTGGGAAGAAAAACAATAGTTTTTTGTATTTTTGCACATTCTTTCTCATGCAAATGAAAAAATATAAACTTCTGATAATCTGTTTATTAGGTGTATTACTGGGGTTCGTTTCCTGTAGCAAGGACTTCGATTCCAATGCGCCGTACAAGGATGTTACCATCGTTTATGGGATTCTCAATCCTGACGAGCAAGACCATTACATCAAGATTTACAAAGGTTTCCTTACGCCTGACAATGCCTACGAGGCGGCGAAAGAGTACGACAGTTTGTACTATTTTGACCAGATTGATGTGGTGGTGGAAGAGTATAAGGACGGACGGCTCATCACTACCTATCCGCTCGAGATGACCACCGACATCCCCCGTGAACTGGAGGGTGATTTTGTGGCTCCGGAGCAGCTTTTGTATCACTTCTCGGCTGAGTTGGATCCCGAAGCGCTCTATAAACTCGTGATTACCAATAAGGAGAGCGGACGTGTGGTAACTGCCGAAACCGATGTCCTGGGAGCTTTTTATCTACGTGCCCCCAGCGACAACACCCTTCAGGTGGGCATCCATAGCACGCAGAATGTGGATGTGAAGTTTGCAACTCCGAAGCATTCTAAGAATTTTGAGGTTTTTCAGACTTTCTACTATATTGAACGCAATCGTACTACGCACGAAGAGGTGAAGAAAAGTATCCGTCGGAAACTTAATAGTGGTATGATTCGCAGTGACCTCACCGAGCAGAGTTGCTCCTATACTCCTGCTAACTTGCTGACAGCTATTGCAAATCGCGTGCCAGAAGACGCGAATCTCGATCGCTATATCTCTGTGGATTCCGCACTCTGTTTTGAGGTCTGGGTGGTGAATGAACCGATATATAATTATGTGGCTAACAATACCATTTCTGGCAGCGTAGTGCTTGACAGGCTCTCTTACACCAATGTGTGGTGTGCTGACGACAATCGCGTGGCTGGTGTGTTGGGCTCACGGCGTTGTGTGAAAGGCTGGCATGGCATTACCACCGCATCACAGAATGAACTGGTGAATGGAGATGTTACACGCCGCCTCAATTTTCACTACGACTACGAGTACCTCGAACTGCATGGCAGCCGTTAAGCCTGCCAAAATGGTCGGGATTCTGCCCGATTTTTACCGGGGATAATACTCGTCGAAGGTGTTGTCGGTGTAAAAATAGACGATTTTTTGGACTTTTTTGAGCGGCTGGCGTTGCGAGCCTCGCTGGAGGCGTGTTTTTGATGGGATGTTGGCCACTAAAACTGGCTGTGAATCCTTGTTGTTATTGGGATTTTCGGTGGTTTTTGAAGGGGTAGGGGGAACAGGCTCGTTTTCAGGCTCCTCCACATCAAAATTCATTTCAAACTGTGTGTGTGGCAGTGGATTGTCATTGCTGATGGCAGATAGCGTCTGTGCAAAATCCTCATCGTCGCGCAGCATGTCGCCTAATCCCGTCACCAACCATTCCGTGCGGACTTGCGGAAAGGCCTTTAATAGTTTCTCCAACAGACTGAAACTCGGTTGATTGCGCCCAGAAAGTAAGTGGGTGAGATTGGAGCGTGAAATGCCAATCGCTGCTGCAAAGTCGGCAGGAGTCAGCTGTGTGGCTTCCATAACGGTTTTGATTCTGGTGTTGATAGCTGCGTCCATGTTTTGAGATTTTGTGTTGAATGCATGATGGATGTAACGGGTGTTTTTACGAAGTAAATAGTTATTTGTTACGATTGTTTGTTGTAATATTATGTGAATTATTTATTTGTATTTATGTGAAAAGTGTTTACATATTTGAATGATTTAATATTTGATGCTTTACTTTAATAAATTATTTTTACTATTTTATAAACAATAATTTACTATAAAATTTTTATAATTAAATGATTCTCATGTAAGAATGGGGGAAAGGATACCTTTTTTGTTTATTTTATGTTAGTTAAATGAATTTCTTTCAATATAAGATGAAGAATGTGTATTTTGAAAAATTGTTGTTGAAATATGTAAATTTGAATAATTTGTAAATGCTAATATTTGACAATTATGAATTTGAATATGGAGTAAGGAATAAAGATTTTTTGTCATCTTATTGCCGCGAAAAAATCGTATTGAAATTTGGCAAATTCTTGTGTTTTATTGTCTCAGAATTGTGTCGGATTTTGTAACTTTGCAGCCTGTAAATTGCGTTGCTGTGACCAAGGACTCTCCGCTTGTGAAAATGGACCCCGGCCTGAAGCCCTACCGCCTTGAATTGGAGCGGCGGCATCGTCGTGCCGTGCTGAAAGAGCTGGAGTTGGCCGACGGTCAGCCGTGGCTTTCTGACGTGTGCAACAACCACCTCTACTATGGCCTCCACGCTACCGACACGGGTTGGGTGTTTCGCGAGAAAGCGCCCCATGCGCAACGGGTGTACCTCTACGGCGATTTTTCCTACTGGCGTATTGAGGAACACTATGCGTTGCATCCCATCGGCAATGGTGACTGGGAAATTGAACTGCCCCGCAATTTCTTGAAACATGGTATGTTATACAAGCTGTGGATGGTGTGGCAGGATGGCGCCGACGAGCGACTGCCCGCCTACGCCCAGCGTGTGGTGCAGGACGATACCACCAAGATTTTCTCTGCCCAGGTGTGGTGCCCCGATACTCCGTACGAGTGGAAGCATACCGCTCCCGTCCGTCCCGCCGTGCCCCTCATCTACGAGGCACATGTCGGCATGGCGGTTGAAGAGGGTCGCGTGGGCACCTATCGCGAGTTTGAGGAGCAGATGCTCCCCCGCATACAGTCGCTGGGCTACAATACGATACAGCTGATGGCTATTCAAGAGCATCCTTACTATGGCTCCTTCGGCTACCATGTGTCCAACTTTTTTGCCCCCTCCTCGCGCTTCGGCACCCCAGAAGAACTTAAATCGTTGATTGATAGTGCGCATGCTAAGGGCATTCGTGTCATCCTCGATATCGTACACTCTCATTCCGTCACCAACGAGCGCGAAGGCCTCAGCCGTTTCGACGGCAGCTACAGCCTCTATTTCCATGAGGGCGAGAAGGGCTGGCATCCCGTGTGGGAGTCGCGCTGCTTCAACTATGCCAAAAACGACACGCTGATGTTTCTGCTCTCCAACCTCAAATACTGGATGCAGGAGTTCCATTTCGACGGCTTCCGCTTCGACGGGGTTACCAGCATGAGCTACTGGAACCATGGTATCGGCGTGGATTTCGTGGATTATGCCCAATATTTTGATGAGAATGTGGATGCCGATGCGCTGACATACCTCTTTTTGGCCAATCGTATTGTGCATCAGCTTGATAATAATGCAGTTACTGTTGCTGAGGATGTGAGCGGAATGCCCTCCTTGGCCTATCCCTGCGAGCAGGGAGGGATCGGCTTCGACTACCGTATGTCGATGGGAGTGGCCGATTTTTGGATGAAGACGGTGAAGGAGGTGGCCGACGAACAGTGGCATGTGGGCGACATCTTCTTCCGCCTTACCGACCACCGCAAAGAGGAGAAGGTGATCAGCTATGTGGAGAGCCACGACCAGGCAATGGTGGGCGACCAGACGCTGATTTTCAGATTAATAGGGGCGAAGATGTACACCAGTATGTCGCTCTTCACCCCCGACTTGGAGGTGGACCGGGGCATCGCCTTACACAAGTTGGTAAATTTCTGCACGGCAGCGTTATGCGATGGCGGCTTCCTGAATTTCATGGGCAACGAGTTCGGTCATCCCGAGTGGATCGACTTCCCCCGCGAGGGCAACGGCTGGTCGTACCATTATGCCCGCCGCCAGTGGTCGCTGGTGGAGGATGGAACCCTCAAGTACAAGTTCCTCAACGGGTTCCATCGTGCTATGGTGGCGGCGCTGACCGCCTCCCGCGCACTGGCCGCCCCGCCGCACCCGCTCGTGCGCGACATCGACCGACAGGTGCTGGCCTTCGAGCGCAACGGCCTCATCTTCCTCTTCAACTTCAGCCCCACGCACTCCTACGCCGACTATCCCGTCAGCTGCGCAACAGGCGAGTACCTGCTGCTGCTCAACTCCGACGACCCGTCCTTCGGCGGCTTCGGTCATATCGACAGTACCGCCGGCTACTTCAGCCGCGATGGTGTGCTGCAGGTCTATCTGCCCGCCCGTACCGCCGTGATGTTCTGTCCAAAAAATCATCCTTCTATATCACCAAATATTGATAACCATTAAAATAGAATATAACCCGATGAACCGTAAAATCACCCTGTTGTTCGTTCTCATGTTTCTCGCAGTGCTGCCGCTGTCGGCCCAGCGTTTCCGCTCCTTCTCCAACGACCCTTCCCTCACGAAGGAGGAGGTGCGTGCTTTTGCTGCTACTGCCTCCAAAGATCGCCAGAAAGAAGCTGAGGCGCTGGTGGCCAAATTCGACCAGTTTTGGGACAGTCCCGCCATGACCGATGAGTTTCAGGAGTCATTCATAGAGGCAGCTAACTTCATGCTGCGCAAAAACTTGCGTTTCTTTCCGCATTTCGAGTCGTTGGAAAATGCCTTCGATGCTTTCATCAACAGCGGGCTGACCGACTGCGACCGTGCGTGGCTGAAGGCCATACAGTACCATTTGAATGAAAATTTGCCGGATTTTCACCATGTGATGGATGATTATGCCGCTATTTTCTCCAAAGATGTGCTGTACGAGACCCCCAATGTGCGGTGGACGGCTTACGGCTATGCGGAAACGCTTGCCTTTGACAATGCCCCCTATTTCGAGTACAAAGATATTGACCTGGTGGGAAGCGGTTCGCGCGACAGTGTGGAGATTCTGGGCACATCAGGGCGCTACTACCCTGGGGCGAAGGTGTGGAAAGGCACGCAAGGAACGGTACAGTGGTATCGTGCCGGGCTTGGCAGTCAGGTGAAAGCCACCTTCCGTGACTATGAGGTGGATGTGCGCCAGCCGAAGGTGAAGGTGGAGAATGCAACGCTCTATTATCCAGCCTATTTTGAATACCCATTGTTGGGAGTGCTGGAGGATAAGGCCGGACTGGAAAGTGAGGAGGAGAAGGTCTCATATCCGCGTTTCCGCAGCTACGACGAGGAGGTACTGGTACACAACATCTATAAAAATGTGGACTATATCGGCGGCTTCGAGTTGCGAGGGGCTGCCGTGCGGGGCTATGCTTCGGAAAAGCATCTCGCCCGACTGAATATACAACGTGCAGATACAACGGTTGTTGCAGTGCGATGCGCCCATTTTCTTTTCAAAGAATCTACCGTCTGGTCCAACGATGCTAACATCAGCGTTTATATTGAAAACGACTCTATCTACCATCCTTCCGCCAATTTCTATTATAACGAAGAAAAGACGCTCCTTCAAATTTCAAGACCTAAATATGGTGTGGGACGCAGCCCGTTTTTCGACTCTTACCACAAGATGGACATCAAGGTCGAGTCGCTGTCGTGGGACATCTCTACCGACAAGATTGAGCTGAAACCGCTGGCGAGCCTCAACAGTCAGAGCGTGGCCACTTTCGAGTCGCAGAATTTCTTTAACAATGCGACCATGAGGGAGTTGCAGGGGGTGAACCGTGAAAATCCGCTCTTTACCATCTGGAAACTTTTCAAGGGGTTCGACTATCAGCCCGTCACGTTCGAGCAGGTGGGACAGGCTATCCGCCATTCAGCAGAGGACGTGCGCGCCCTGCTCATACAGTTTGCCGCTGATGGTTTTGTGGAGTATGATGTCAATAATGATTTAATCTATTATCGTCCTAAAATTGCCCAATATTTGAATAATGATGTGGGAAAAAAGGACTACGACAACATCACGCTGGAATCGAAGAACCACTATGCCATACTGGATTATAAAACCCGTGAGCTGACGGTGGAAGGATGTGAATGGTTTGTGATCAGCGAGGCGCAGATTGTGAATGTCTATCCGCAGAACGAGCGGGTGGTGATCAAAAAAGGTCGCGACATGCGCTTTTCTGGACGTGTGGTGGCCGGTTTGTTTGATTTTGTGGTGCATGAATGCGATTTCAATTACGAAGAGTTCAAGATCAGGATGGAACAGATCGACTCGTTGGTGATGTATGTGGAGAACAAGCAGGGACCGGTGAACCGCTATGGCGAGTACCAGCTCACCAAGGTGATGAGTCCTATTGAGGATTTGGGCGGTACACTGTATGTGGATCACCCCAAGAACAAGTCGGGCAAGATTGACAATCCCAAGTGGCCCTATTTCACCAGCTTCGAAGGCGGTCGCGTGTATTACGACCATCCTTTCACCTTCAACCGTCACTACGACCGCAAAAGGTTCTATTTCGCCCTCGATCAGTTCACCATCACCAACTTGGACAACTTCGACACCGACTCTATCCGCTTTGCCGGCTCGCTCATATCGGGCGGCATTTTCCCCGACATCAAGCAGGAACTCAAGGTCCGTCCTGACTTCTCTCTGGGCTTTATCCACCATACTCCCGGCGCCATTCCGGCCTACACGGGAAAAGGTACCTATTCAGGTGTGGTTGATCTGAGTAATAGGGGGTTGAGAGGAAAAAAAGGCGTGGTGAACTACCTTACTTCCACCACCACTTCCGACAGTTTGGTCTTTTTCCTGGACAAGATGACGGGTAGTGTGGACAAGCATGTGGTGCAGGAGCAGCTGGCCGGTGTGGAGTATCCGCCCGCTGACATGGAGAACGGCTCCGTGCGCTGGGAGGCCTACAACGACCAGATGTATGTCTTCACCGACAAGACTCCGATGAACATCTTCCGCGAGACCGAGCTGACCGGCAACTCCGTCCTCACCCCGCAAGGCATGTACGGCACCGGCGTGCTTAACTTCAAACGCGCCGATATCACCTCCAAGTGGTTCACTTTCAAACATCATGAACTTCTTTCCGATGCCGCCGACCTGCGTATCTACGACCTCTACCAAAACGACCAGTTTGTCTTCTCCACCGACAACTACAACTCCCATATCGACTTCCAAACCCGTAAGGGTCATTTCGTCTCCAATGACGAGACTTCCGAAGTGCTGTTCCAACGTAACCAGTTCAAGACCAACGCCGCCATGTTCGACTGGGATCCCATCGACGAGGATGTGCTCACCTTCCAGTGGAACGACCCCTACAGCAATGTGGATATCAACAACACCGATGCCCGCGAGCTGATCGACATGGTGAGCCATGGCAACGAACTGACGGCCACTAACTCCGAGCGGCATGCGCTGGAGTTTACCGCCACTTCCGCCGAATTCAACTTCAAGACCAATGTCATCAACACCCACGGCGTGCGCTACATCAATGTGGGTGATGGCGCAGTGGTGCCGAAAGACGGTAATGTGACGATTCTGGAACAGGCGGTCGTCAAGACTTTGAATGGTGCCCGCATCGTGGCCGACCGCGACCACAAGTACTATGAGTTGTATAACTGTATCGTGAATATCGTGCATGCCGATGACTTCCGCGCCAGCGGCGACTACGACTATGTGGATGTGAATAAGGAGGTTCAGGTGTTGCATTTCGACACGGTATGGTACTATCAGGCCACCAAGGGACTTGCAAAGGTGCCCTTCGCTCGCGACTTCAAACTCAGTCCGCATTTCGGCTTCGACGGGCGGGTGGAGCTCAACAGTGCCGACGAGTTCCTTACCTTCGTGGGCGGCGTGGAGCTGATACACGACTGCGACACCGTGAAATATGCCCGTATGCGCATCATGGATCAGGTGAACCCTGACCATGTGATGATCAAGATCGACAGCAAAACCAAGGATGTGAACGACCGGAAGGTGGTGGTGGCCATCGCCTCTACCAATACAACCGGCCGTATCTACACCTGTTTCGGCGCCGCCAAAGACCAGTTCAATGATGCGGAATACATCTCCGCACAAGGTTACATCGACTTCGACGAGGAGAACCAGTGCTTCCGTGCCGCCTCGTTGGAGAAACTGGAAGATCCCGAGCTGCCGGGCAATATCATCACCCTCAGCAAAACCGAATGCATCTCGCGAGGCAGCGGTACCATTGATATGGGCGCCAAACTGGGCCGCGTCGACTTCAGCACCCTCGGCACCGTCGTCAACTACATGAAGGCCGACTCCGCCGAGATGAGCCTCACCACCACCATCGACTTCTTCTTCAACGAACAGTCTATGAAGGTCTTTATGAAACATGTGGATGATGCTTCGCTCGACTTTATCGACCCGTGGGAAAACGAGGACTATATCCTTGCCATGAAAACCATCCTGAACGACAAGGATTTCGAGGATTATGCCTACGAGGTCAATACCTACGGACAAACCCAGAAACTGCCTGCTTCACTGAAAGTGAAGTTCCTCTTCGCCGACATCCGCTTTGTGTGGGATAAGGAGGCCAAGGCTTTCATTTCACAGTATCTGCTGCCTGTGGCCATCTGCAACGGCAGGGAAATCAACAAGGAGATTCCCGGTGAGATTGTGGTGGAAAAGAGAGGTTCGCGCAACCGCCTCTATCTCTATTTCGAGATCGACAACGACTTCTTCTTCTTCCAAGTGGAAAACAACAGTATCTATGGCTACTCATCCGACACCAAGTTTACCGATCCTATCGTGCAGACCAAGGTGAAAAAACGTATGTTGCCGCCCAGCAATGGACTACCGGCCTGTACTTACAAGCTGGGTAACCGTTCGCAGAAGAACAAGTTCATGAAGAAATTTTATCGTGCCCCCGAGGAGGAGGAAGACAATAATGAAGAGTAGTGGATAGTTTAAACTGAGTGCTTTTCAAAAGGTCATTGAAGTGTTTTTAAGCCGATGGGCCGATGGCGAATAACGGGCGCAAAATGTTATGAAAATTATATTATTGATAATCAGTTTGTTATTTTGTGGATGGAATCATGTTGATCCCTCTCAGAGTGCCACCGATACAGCTTCCAAGAATGCCGAAGTGGTGCAGGGCGCTGATTGTGAATGCTATACTTACGATGACTCGAGCGTGGGCCGTTGGACGCTGTATGTAAGGAATCCTTGCGAAACTGACATGGTGGCTGAATGTTGGTATGTGGTGGAAATGGCTGATGGCACGAAAGACACGCGTACCTCTACAGTACATCTCCGTCCGGGCAGCAGCACTTATGTGGACACTGATTTCCTCAGCAATTCGCAGGTCATTGAGCATGGCTGCTCCAGCCGAATTGATGAATAATTTGAGAATGGAAAGGTGAGAATTGAGAACTTGCCCTTTCAGTAGTATACATATTCGGGAAGAAGTTACCGGCGTTTCAGCCAGGCGTTCATCTTCTCCATCTCGGTTTTAGTGGCTGTGGTGTTGCCATAGATGTCGACGTAACCGACCATAATCTCGTCGGCTACATCTGGATTGCCGGTGTAGAACTTGAAGAGACCATCGGCTACCAGTTCAACTACTTCGTAGGGCCCGCTGACCACCTCTTTCCCTGAAAAGTCAATGATTTTGGTCTTCCCATCGGTGGTGACAACAGAGGCATATTGCTGCCCCAGCCAAGTCACCTCCTTGTAGCGGAAGGGCAGCACTTCTTGGAAGTTGCTGTCCACAAGTCCCCACATCCCATTCTTGCCGACGGGAAAATACTGACTGTAGTAGAAGAGGGTCGCGTCGTATTCCTCGCCTTTAATTTGCGGGAATTGCGCTACTAAATTTCCTTTTTTGTCGTAGATGTCACATCGATCGCACGCCATCTCTTCGTTATAGTCCGTCATGGCGAGGTATTGGTCGTTGATGGTGTACCATCGGCTGTAGCGCATGGGTATCAGCGTATTGCCATTCATGTCCACTGCACCACACCCAGTACCAATATTTTGGGTGATAAAAAGTGAATTGTCCCAAAGCCAAGATTCAATCCAATAATCAATTAAATATTTAGCATCACTAAAAGTATGTTTGATGTTCCCTTTCTTGTCGATCAACATATACACGTCGTTCTCCCGCACCAGTGCGCATCCATTCTTGAAACCGTTCCCGCCACAGCAATCGTATCGGTTGGGGATGATGACCCGGCCTTTGAGGTCAAGGAAGCCCATCTTGTCGTTGACCCAGAAGGGGGCCAGTCCTTCGCTAAAGTTTGAGATTCTCTCGTAAGGACCAATCAGAAGATTGCCTTCAAAATCAGTGATCCATTCACGAGAGACTACTTCACCATCATCTTCATACATATACTCACCAAAGCGAAGCATCCGGTTTTCCATGTCAATGCTAAAGCTCTGGTCGAAATTGAACGGGATAATGACCCTGCCGGCAGTGTCAACCGCACCATATTTACCATTCTTTGTCATGCAAGCGTAGCCGCGATAAAACCAGGTGTTCATCTCAATACATTCCAGACAATCGATGTCGTGCTCGTATTCCATGGGCAAAATCCAACGCATGTTTTTGTCGATCAGCCCCATTCTGTCATCGCTTACCACAAGGAATAGTGAGGTGGCTTTCTCGTTGACATATTGTCGGTAGATGTGATATTGTGCGGGAAGCAGTACTTTCCCATCAAGGTTGATAATGCCTTGTCGGTAGTTGGTGTCGGTGAAAATGGCCAATCCGCAGTCAACGTAAAGCATGAAATCGGTGTTGTAGCGGGTGTCGTATTGCTGTACAATCTTTTTCAGTTGCGCTATACGTTCTGCACTCTGCTGTGCGGTAAGCTTGGTGTTCTGTCCAACGGCCAACAGGGGCAGTATGACCATTGCAAGGGCGATGATGCGTTTCATGAATTTTTTTATTTTGGGTGCAAAGATAGAAAAAAATGTTTAATTCCTGCTTGAAAGGGAATTGTCCATTTTCGCCAGCAAGTCGGCCACAATAAAGGTGCTGCCTCCGATATAGAGCGCATCCTCTTTGTTGAGTTGTTGCTTCAGTTGTAAATATGTGTCATAAACCGAAAGGGGACTCGGCACGGCGTTGAGTCCCGCCATAAGCATCTTGTGTACAATCTTTTCCGGCTCTTCCGCCCGCGCTACCGATGCCTTGCAAACGGTGTATTTCGCTTTGGGGGGTAAAAGATGGATGATGCTGTCAATGTCCTTGTCGTTCACAAAGCCGATGATGCAATGCAGTTGTCGGCAAGACAGACTGTTGAGTTGTTTCGATAGATAGGTGAAGCCCCCGCTGTTATGCCCGGTGTCGCAAATAACAAGGGGATTTTGGGCGATGATTTCCCAGCGTCCGTGCAAATGCGTGTTTTTCAGTACATTCTCAATGGCTCGAACAAGGGCATTCACCATGTTATCTGTGCAAGGATGGAGTACGAGTACGCTCTTGACGAAGGTGGCCACATTCTCTAACTGGTAGTCGCCAGGGAGGGGGAGTTTTACGCTATCAATCAGGGTTTTATGCTGATATTGAATGCGGATGGTGCGGGCTGCGACATCTGTATCGTCGAGGGTGGTCACTTCCACATCTTCCGTGGTGTGGAGCGGCGCGTGCAGCTCCCGAGCTCGCGCGGTGAATACGGGCATCGTTTCTGCCTGTCGTTTTCCAATCACAACGGGTACACCTTCTTTGATGATGCCTGCCTTTTCGCCCGCAATCTTCGCCAATGTATCGCCTAATAATTGCGTATGGTCCAGTGAGATATTGGTGATGATGCACAGTTGGGGATGGATGATGTTGGTGGCATCGAGCCTTCCTCCTAAGCCCACCTCCACAATGGCAATATCCACTTTCTGGGAGGCGAAATGGTAGAAGGCCAGTGCGGTGGTCATCTCAAAAAACGAAGGCTCAATGACTTTGAACTGTTCGTTGTACTTCTCGAAGAAAGCCACCACAGCCTCTTTCGAGATCATCTCGCCGTTGACACGGATGCGCTCGCTGAAATCCACCAGATGAGGAGAAGTGTACAGCCCGACCTTCATCCCCAACTCTTGATAGAAGGAGGCGAGCAGGTGCGAGGTGGAGCCTTTCCCGTTGGTGCCGGCCACATGGATGCACTTCAGCTGCTGTTCGGGATGCCCGACGACAGCGGTCAGAGCTTCGATATTTTCAAAACCCTCCTTGTACGCGCTGCTGCCCACCTTGTGGTACATGGGCAGTGCGGTGAAAATGTTGTTGAGAATGGTTTCGTAGGTCATGGTGAGGATGGATTACCTCGAAATGGTCAGTTTTTTGTTAACAAACTGACCGTTAGGTAGTTCAATGCGGACAATATAGAGACCTGCCGGCCAGCTGGAGCAGTTGACGGTACGTTTTTCAGCGACGAGATTTTCCCGATAGATGATTTGTCCGAAGGCGTTGAATACGGTCATGGAGGTGGAGGTCGGTGTAGTGACCACAAACTGCGACTGAGCAGGGTTGGGCAGGATGTGCAGCGCAGACAGTTGGATGTTCAGGACGAGGTCGTTGGTGTCGATAGAGGTCGTATCGGTCGGTATCGTGTCAGTCGGGATGGTATCGGTGGGGACGTCGGGGTTGAGGTTGTGTCCCACGGTGAAGATGAACGGGTCGGGCTCACCGATGAGCGGATAGGTTTCGCGGCGCCCCGATTCGTCTTTGGCAAACAGGTAGTACTCCACCTGGCAGGTATCGGTGATGCCGCTGATGGCGCCGGCCCAGGTCTCGCCGCCCACGAGCGTCATCGGGGCGTCCTCCCACGGACGGGTACCGAGCGAGTCGGTGATGCGGTAGTAAATCCGCACGGAGTCAGCCACAAGGTTTTGTTGGCTGAGGTTCTTGATGTTGGCGGCGAGAATGAAAGTAGAGTCGTAAGGTTGCGATCCGAGGGTGGGGTAGTGGGTGATGCGCAGCATCTGGAGGTCGGGAATCTCGTGGGTGCGGCAGTGCAGCGCGTCGGTGTTCTCCCAGCGTGCGCTGCTCTTCTCTGTAATGGGCACGATGGTGTAGCCTGGCATGGCTTGCTGGTACACGGCGATGGCATCATCGTCGTAAGTGGTGCCGGTTACGGGTACAAACACGTGGTCGTTGAGTATCAGACTGTTGGTGTAGGGTGTGCGGGCGTTGCTGACCACGCTGCCCGGCTCAAACACGCGATAGACTTTATATTTGTTGCCCCACGGCGTGGTCGCGTTGGCGAAATAGTTGGCCACATCCTCATAGTTCTGATAGTTGCTGGCGCCTGTGGGCAATTGTGCGATGAGCACCTTGTCCACCGCGAGGAATTTGCCCCAGCAGTCGATGTGGGCAATATAGTCGCCTTGCGGGTCGATGGTGACGTGGTAGTTGCTGATGCCGAGGTAGTCGTTGCAGTACTGAAGAATCTGAGCATGCGTGAGGTCGTCGTTCTCATTGTAAACCAGGTCGTCGGAGGCGGCGGTGCCGTAGCCATCCGACATGTAGTTACCTCCTGTATGCACGATGGGGAAGTCGAAGTGATTGATGTTCAGAAAATTGGCCATGATAGCCATGTGTGCGTCATCGTTGGGGCGTGAGGGACGGTTGTAGGTGAAGTCGGCCACCCCGAACTCGTCGTTGCCATCGAGGATGAACCATGGACCGTAGTCGCGGGTCCAGTAGCTGTCGATGGAGCCGACCACAAAGTTTATATTGTTCATGTTGATATTGCTGACGTTTTGCAGTTGGTTGCGCACGGTGTTCTGTTGGCTGGTGGTGGAAACTGCTATGGTAACGGTGACAAGCTGCGACATCTCGGCGATGAGGTTGTTAGGAATGCCGAAGCCGCTATAATTGGGGTAGGCGATCAACACGCCCTGGCAGCGTTCAAACTCGGCGATACTCACCACAGGGGCATCTGGAGGCGTGGAGGTGCGCAGACGTTCCGACAATTCGTGCCAGCGCAGAATATCTTCCGCAGTCAGCTCATAACGCTGTTGCGTTTCTTGTGCTTGTAAAATATTGATAATTAAGATAAAAAGAAAAGAAAAGATAGAAATTTTCTTCATTTTGATATGGATTTTTGACCATGCAAAATTACACAAAATTTCTACATTTTAACTCAATATTTTAAGTCAATTTTGCCGCTTGTGGTTCTGTGAAATGGAAGTTTTGGGAGGAAATCTCTCAGTTTCTTCTGCGGAACAACTCCAGCAGGGCGGGCACGTAGTCGGTGTCGGTGAACAATTGCGTGTGGTCAACCCCTGCTTTTCGTAGGGTATTTAACGTATTGTTGTTGAGGCTGTTCCACCACTGTGCGTAGGCATTCCGCACCTTCTTGCTGGCAGTGTCGGTCCATACACGTGCGCCAGTTTCGGGATCCTGCAGCTCCACAATACCCACATTCGGCAAAGCCATTTCGCCGCGGTCCACAATTTCTAACGCCACAATGTCGTGGCGACTGGCAGCGATGCGCAAGGCCTGCTCGTAGTCGTTGTCGATGAAGTCCGACAAGAGGAAAGCGGTGGTCTTGCGCTTGCTCACGTTGGTGAGAAATCGCAACGCTTCAGCAATGTTGGTCTGGTTGGAGGTGGAACGGTAGGTGAGGAGCTCGTGGATAATGCGCAGGATGTGTGACTTGCCCTTCGCTGGCGGGATGAACTTCTCCACCTCGTTGCTGAAGAATATCACACCCACCTTGTCGTTGTTATAAATGGCTGAAAATGAAAGTACTGCGGAAATTTCAGTAATCAGTTCTGACTTGAACTGCTGGCGGGTGCCGTACAGGTTCGAACCGCTCACATCAATCAGCAGCATCACGGTCATCTCGCGTTCCTCCTCAAAAATCTTCACGTATGGGGTGTTGAAACGGGCCGTTACGTTCCAGTCGATGAAACGCACATCATCGCCGTAGTTGTACTGCCGTACCTCGCTGAACGCCATGCCCCTTCCCTTGAAGGCACTATGGTACTGCCCAGCGAAAATCTGCTGGCTCATCGCCTTGGTCTTGATTTCAATGCGGCGTACTTTCTTGATCAGCTCCGAAGTTTCCAACCTTTCAGTTTTCAGTTTTCAATTTTCAATTCTCAATTTCTAAGGCACTTCCACGGTATTCAGCACTGCGCTGATGATGTCGGTGGTGGTGATGTTTTCGGCTTCGGCCTCGTAGGTGAGTCCGATACGGTGGCGCAGCACATCGTATGCCAGTGCACGGATGTCTTCCGGAATCACATAGCCGCGGCGTTTGATGAAGGCGAGGGCTTGTGCGGCCAACGCCAAGTTGATGGTGGCACGCGGGGAGGCTCCGAAGTTGATCATCGGCTTGAACTTGTCCAGACCATACTGTTCGGGGTAGCGGGTGGCGAAGACGATGGAGGTGATGTACTGCCCGATCTTTTCATCCAGATAAACCTCTTTCACCACTTGTCGTGCCTTGAGGATGTCTTCGGGTTTCAGCAAGGTGTGAGTAGTGGGATATACGGCTTCAAGATGCTGGCGAAGAATACGTTGCTCTTCGTCCTGCTTGGGATAATCCACGATCACTTTCAGCATGAAGCGGTCCACCTGGGCTTCGGGTAGGGGGTAGGTGCCTTCCTGCTCGATGGGGTTCTGGGTGGCCAGCACGAGGAAGGGCTCGTCAAGTTTGTAGGTGGCCTCGCCGATGGTGACCTGCCGCTCCTGCATGGCCTCCAACAATGCGCTCTGCACCTTGGCGGGAGCACGGTTGATCTCATCGGCCAAAATGAGGTTGGCGAAGATGGGACCGTGTTTCACCACAAACTCCTCCTTTTTCTGACTATAAATCATAGTACCGATGACATCGGCGGGCAAAAGGTCGGGGGTGAACTGAATACGGCTGAATTTGGCCTGGATGATATTGGCCAATGATTTGATGGCCAATGTCTTGGCAAGTCCCGGCGCGCCTTCAAGCAGAATGTGTCCGTTGGCCAAAAGCCCGATCAGCAGCTTTTCCACCATCAGCTTCTGTCCCACAATCACATTGCTCATTTCACTATTGATGAGCTCCACGAACGAACTTTCACGTTCTATTCTTTCGTTCAATTCTCTGATATCTACGTTATTACTCATATCTACGAGGATTAGTTTATGAACGGCAAATTTACACAAAAAATTTTTTGTTGGAAAGGTGAAAAGATTTTTTTGAGATGTTTGCTTTTCTTTTGAAAAGATGTAAATTTGCAACCGCTTTATTTTCGTTAAAATAATTTATAAATCAATAAAATATGTCAGAGAAAATTTTATCCAAAGTCGCTCCCGGCGTGGTTTACGGGAAAGCGCTCCAAGAGATCTTCAGAATTGCTAAGGCTGAAAAATTCGCCATCCCTGCTGTGAATGTGGTGGGCACCAACTCGGTGAATGCTGTGCTGGAAGCCGCTAAGGTGGCCAACTCGCCTGTCATGATTCAGTTCTCTAACGGTGGTTCTGTCTTCTTTGCCGGCAAGACCATTCCGAACGATGGCGAACGCGCTGCTATCATTGGTGCCGTATCAGGTGCCATGCATATTCATCAAGTAGCTGAATATTATGGTGTTCCGGTTATTATCCATACCGACCATGCCGCCAAGAAACTCCTTCCTTGGGTGGATGGCTTGTTGGATGCTGGTGAAAAGTTCTACAAAGAACACGGCAAACCGCTCTTCAGCTCCCACATGCTCGACCTTTCGGAAGAGCCTCTGAAAGAGAATATTGAGATTTGCAAGAAGTATCTTGCTCGCATGTCCAAGATGGAGATGGTGCTCGAAATTGAGCTCGGCATCACCGGCGGCGAGGAGGATGGCGTTGACAATACGGGCATCGACAGCGCACGCCTTTACACGCAACCTGAGGATGTGGCTTACGCCTACGAGGAGCTTAGCAAAATCAGTCCTAACTTCACCATCGCTGCCTCCTTCGGCAACGTGCATGGCGTTTACAAGCCGGGCAATGTGAAGCTAGAACCCATCATCCTGCACAACTCGCAGGAGTACATCCAGAAGAAGTACAACACGCAGCCCAACCCCGTCAACTTCGTGTTCCATGGCGGTAGCGGCAGCGAGCCGGCCAAGATCAAAGAGGCCATCGAGTACGGTGTGGTGAAGATGAATATCGACACCGACACGCAGTGGGCTTTCTGGGAAGGCATCATGAATTACTACAAGAAAAATGAGGCCTACCTGCAAGGTCAGATCGGTAACCCCGAAGGCGACGACAAGCCCAACAAGAAGTATTATGATCCGCGCAAATGCCTCCGCGAGGGCGAGGTTTCCATGGTGAAACGTCTCCAGATCGCTTTTGAGGATTTGAATGCGGTGAATAGAAACTAAAAAGCATGCACATTATCCCCAATAGCCGCTCTCATCAGCGGCTATTTTTTTTGCTTGAATTTATGGTAAGGGGAATGGTTTCGTCATTCCCCACTTGTCAGTTCCGCCATGGTCATGTGGGCCACCTGTATCAGGTCTTGCGGGGCGATCTTGAACTGAAGCCCCCGCACGCCGGCACTCACATAGATGAACTCGAACTGCTGGCAGGTGGCGTGGATGAAGGTGGGGAAGGACTTCTTCATCCCGACAGGCGAGCAGCCCCCGCGGATGTAACCGGTCAGCGGCAGCAGCTCCTTCATCGGTATCAGGTCGCAGCTTTTGTTGCCCGTGACCTTGGCGGCTTTTTTCAAATCCACCTCGTCGCAGCCGGGAATCACGCATACAAAATGACCCGTCTTGTCGCCTTTCAATACTAAAGTCTTGAAAACCTGATGGATGTCTTCCCCTAGCTGGTCGGCAATGTGCTGCGCGCCCAGGTCGTTCTCATCCACCTCGTAGGGCACCAGCTTATACGGGATTTTCTTCTGGTCGAGAATGCGGCAGGCGTTGGTTTTGTTGATTTTGAATTTCATAGGGTAAGTGTGTATGTGCGGATTTGTAACGGCAATGTCTGGGGGTTTATTGTAAAAAATGTTGTTTGTTGGCGTGGATTACATTTTTTTTGTAAATTTGCCGCATCTTTTTATCCCAACGTTATGAATGGCAAGGACAAATGCAGTTACCTGAAGGCAATCCGCCGTGAAATTGCGGCAGCAAACGGCATCGATTTGGAGATCCCCGAATGCACCTTCGAGGGTGAGTGCTCCGGAACCTGTCCCCGTTGCGAAGGGGAGGTGCGGCAGCTGGAGAGAGCCATCTCACAGCGGCGGAAACTCTCGCAAAAGGTGGCCATTCTCGGGGTGGCGGCTGGGTTGTCGCTGGCAGGAATGTCGCCCGCTGTCGCCCAAACGGAAGTCTCGTGCGACAGCACCAAATTGGAGACGAGTTCCAAACCTGATAGGGTGCTGCTGGGAGATGCCGAACCTGTTAGGATGGTGCCGGGATATATTCACTTGCGATACAATGCGCATCTTGGATATACATTTGGGCCCACATCGACTGTGTTCGATTTTGCCGAGAAGACTCCTCTGAGACGAATCGGTAATGCTGAAGAACCGGATTTGTCGAAATACGAGGTGAAATCTCCAGTGTTTCCAGGCGGGGAAGATGAGATGAAGCGGTTCGTCCGAGAGAATTTCATCGCTCCAGGAACGGCTTGTGAGCAGGGAGCTGACGGTGATGTCGTTGTGGAATTCCGGGTGAGCATGAAAGGAAAGGTTAGCGGTGTCAAGGTGAAAGGCAATGCCGACCCTGCGGTGAAAAATGCGTTGAGAAAAGTCTTCCGCTCCATGCCCTTGTGGACCCCCGCCACTGTCAATGGCGAGGTGGTCCCCGGCTGTGTGCAAGTCCCCATCACATTTCTCCGCAAAGAAGAGTAACCGATAGCGTATCACCTACAACACTCAACTCTTCACTTTTTACTTCTCAATTTTCCATTTTCAGTTCTCAATTTTCAATTTAACAAACACTGGCAAATGGTCGGCATAGCCGCCGATGTAGCGCGGACCCGAGTAGGTGCGGTACACGCGGTAGCCGCCGTACTTGTCGTCGGGTTCCACCATGAAGTCGGCCATGAAGATGTGTGCTTGTTGTCCGATGATGTGCGTGCCGCTGTCATCCAGCAGGGCAGGGGAGACGATGATCTGGTCGAGGCAGCCCCAGAAGTCCTCGTGCTTGTGTGAGCCAATGTTCTGCATCTTCAGGAAACGGAACATTAGGTCGAACAGAGTGTGTTGGCTCCGGTCGTCCTTCTCCCAGTCGCCGGCGCGCAGCACTTCGGTGATGCTCTCGTCGGTGGGGTAGTCGTTGAAGTCACCGGTAATCAGGATGTTGGCGGTGGGTTCTCTGGCCAGTATCGAGTCGGCCAGCGCACGCACCACCCGCGCATAGTGATTCCGCTTTGGGATGGTGGGCGCGTAGCCGCCATAGCGCGAGGTCCAGTGGTTGACGACAATATGGATGGAGTCTCCGTTGGGAAGCTGGGCCACCACGTATAGCAGGTCGCGGTTGCGGCAGTTCGTGTCGAAGGGAAACACCACCGGCACGGCACGTTCCCGCAGGATGGTGATACGGTCGGCACGGTAGAGGAGCGCCACATCCACCCCGCGCGCATCAGGCGAGTCGTGATGTACGTAGCGGTAGCCGTAACTCTTCAGCGGCGAGTCGTAGCACAGCTTTTTCAGCACCGCAGCGCACTCCACCTCTGCCAGCCCCATGATGTCGGGCGGCTCCCATCCGTTCAGTGCCAGCAGCACCTTCCCGATGTTGTTGATTTTGCGGGTGTATTTGCCGTAGGTCCAGTGGTACAGCCCCGTCGGCGTGAATGCATCGTCGTTCTTCAGCGAGTCGTCGCTCGGGTGGAACAGGTTTTCCACGTTGTAAAACCCGATAACAATTTCGGTGCTATCTTGTGCCGTTAGGAGAAACGCCACACTTGTCAAATAGATAAATATTAGTAACTTTTTCATCTTTGCAAGCTCAATTAGTGATTTGAGGATGCAAAAATACAACTTTATTTTTAAATATTCACAATAATTTATAAATATTTTAATAAAATTTTAATCCCAGTCTTCTGAAACAGGGAATCGCATTCTCCATGCGTCGAGGCGGGTGCGCGAGAGGGTGACGTTCAGCAGTTGCGGATTGCTGGGTTGAGCGGCAGCTTGTACGGCGCCGTTGGGTGCAATTACTTGTGTATCACCTTGGTATTCGCGTTTCTGCGGGTCGATGCCCACGCAGTTGCAGCCCAACACATAGCATTGGTTTTCGATGGCGCGGGCTCGCAGCAGGGTGCTCCAGATGTCGGCGCGGGCGGCAGGCCAGTTGGCGACATACAGCAGGATATCGTAGCGGAACTGCCCGTCGCTGACGGCATTGCGACTCCACACCGGAAAGCGGAGGTCGTAGCAGATCTGGGGACAGATGTTCCAGCCGTGGAGCGGGATGATGGTCTGCCGCTCGCCTTTCCGGAACAGTTCGGGCTCGGGACTGGTGGGGAAAAGGTGCCGTTTGTCGTAGGTGAATTCGGACCCGTCGGGGGAGATGAAAAAGAGCCGGTTGTACCAGCCGGTGGGCTCGTGTACGGCCACGGTTCCGGTGACAGCTGTTTGACGGGTGGCGGCCAGCTCGCGCATCCATGTCACAATGGCGGCGGCGTTGTCGGTGGGTAGCGCATCCACGATAAAGCCAGTGGCGAAGTTCTCGGGCAGCACGATGAGGTCTTCGGGCTCGGCATCGCGCAGCATCTCGCTGATGGTGTCGAGATTGAACCGCACGTTGTGCCATCGGATGGGGTTCTGCACGAGGGTGACGCGAAGGGTGTCGGAGTGACTTGGGCTGGATGTGCTATTGTTCATGTTGGGCGTTTTTGCGGCAGCAAAGTTACAACATTTTTCCGTTGGAAAGATGGCGGATGAGACGGATGAGGTTTTGAATTTATTTTAATAAACTAATTTTCAGATGATTATTAATTTTGAAAAAAATAATGAGGAAGATAGGTTTGCATTGAAAAAAGTCGTATTTTTGCAGCCTCATTTAAGCATTAAGCGCGAGACCCGGAGAGGTGGGTGAGTGGCTTAAACCACCAGTTTGCTAAACTGACGTAGGAGTAATCCTACCGCGAGTTCGAATCTCGCCCTCTCCGCAGAAGTCCGAAAGGCAATCAGAATCAGTAACTTATGAGAAAAAGTTACTGATTTTTGCTTTTAAATCGGGACAGAAACGGGACAAAAGCACTTTTTGGCTTTTTTCAAGCGATGTGAATTGTAAATAGTAACGCATAAAGATACCAAATTATAATCCAAAAGTATACCACTTTGGAGACTGCAAAAATACAAAAAGCGGGTTA
>JBGUYY010000088.1:0-193199 GCA_045222555.1 Bacteroidales bacterium
GATTCACAACTCAGCCACATCGGGGTATGGCAAAACCGGTGTTGTTTAGCATGCAAAGATACAATTTTTTTGAAAGCGATTCACAACCTGGTTGGCCTTTACCATCAAATACAACGGTTGTTTAGCATGCAAAGATACAATTTTTTTGAAAGCGATTCACAACAAGGGATGAAGCGCATCCCGGACGGAAGCGGTTGTTTAGCATGCAAAGATACAATTTTTTTGAAAGCGATTCACAACGCGTGCCACAATCAAAGATTCAATCTCCTTGTTGTTTAGCATGCAAAGATACAATTTTTTTGAAAGCGATTCACAACCGAACGTGGCCGCCGTATTGGTGTACAAATGTTGTTTAGCATGCAAAGATACAATTTTTTTGAAAGCGATTCACAACTACGTACCCTAAACCTATTTTCTGACTGCGTTGTTTAGCATGCAAAGATACAATTTTTTTGAAAGCGATTCACAACCAGCTATGACGGGGCGAAAATAGAGCTTGTGTTGTTTAGCATGCAAAGATACAATTTTTTTGAAAGCGATTCACAACTTTCTCCGCTGCATTGTTCTTCACCATAGCGTTGTTTAGCATGCAAAGATACAATTTTTTTGGATAAGTTTGGCGGCGCCTCGGCAAATCGAGCAAGCTCGTTTGCGCTCGGCTGGCACAAACTTTGAAAGCGATTCCCAACAGATTTGGGAGTGAGGCAAACTCTATTAATTTTTTCGTCAAGCTCTGTTACTTTTTCGCTGAGGTTGGTTACTTTTTAGTCGAACTTGGTTACTTTTTCATCAAGGTCTGACACCTTTACCTTCCGGTAGATGATGGTACGGAAGTCTTCGGCTTGATGGGAACTCGGGGGCATGGAGACCTTAATCTTCGCAAGCAGCGATCATATCTGTCGGTGCCAGATGCCGGATGCTGTCCTTGTACTCGGTGGTTTGACCGTCAGGGATGGCAACGGGATCGCCCCAATAGCGGGGATTCTTGTTAGTGGCCACATCCCAAACGACCTTCACTTTGGCGAGCGATTCGCGGATGTGGTTCTTCAGATACGACCGCCTATAGCTGACATCCTGCGCATTGAAAGCGATGGCATCCATCCCCTTCTTCCGTGCGATATATACCGCCCTTTCGTTGTGCCAGTATTGGGAGATGACCGAGTCGGGAACGCCCAAGGCTATCAGCGACTGCCGCATCTCTTCGGGTTCGTTGTATCCGTGCCGGTGGTTGTCGCCGCTGATGAGAATGTACGAGATCTTGCTAGCGAAGTACAGACTGGCGGCGGCGCTGATGCGATAATCATAATATCGATTGCGGTTCCCGTTGGCCATAGTGGGCGAAGTGCCTAACAGCACTCCCACTTGGCTGTATGGAATCTCCTGCACGTTGCTGTACAGATGTCCCTTCGCGCTATGTTTTACAATGGCATTGCAGATGCCGACAACAGCAGCGGCTGCCGCCAAGCAAATCAATCCGCCCCAAAGGAGACGGCGCACCACCTTGCGCCAACCGGTTGCTTTTTTCATAGTCTCACAATCTAATTTGTCAACTTTTCTCTGTAATTTTTCCCGAATTAGAAATCTACTCTTCTACTCCAACTTGAAAGTGATGGGCAGTTGGAAATATGAACGGCGCGGCCGACCATTTTCCTCTCCAGGCTTCCATTTCGGCATGGTTTTCACCACCCGAATAGCCTCTTCGTCAAGAGCCTCGCAGACACTATGCACCACGGTTATCGCAGAGATGGTGCCATCTTCCTCCACCAAAAATTCAAGCAGCACCACACCCTGCTGTTGTTTCTCTTGAGCTTCTTTTGGATAGTGACAGTTTTCTGCGAGAAATGCCCGTAAAGCATCCGTGCCACCAGGAAACTCAGCTCTTACTTGTATACGTCCCACTACAAGTTCTTCATAGTTACCTGCAAATCCATCCAGTAATGTCTCGCAATGGGTACTATCCTGAGGATTCACGTTTTGGGCCTGCGCGACTGACACACCCGAAAGCGCCAGTCCCATCGCCACGCCAACAATGGCCACCTTTTGGGAAAGACTCTGCCGTTGCGTGAGCACTTGCTCCAGTTGCCGCACCTCCGCCTCGCAGCGTGGACACGTGCCAGGGCATTCCCCCTCGAAGGTACAATCAGGAATCTCCAAGTCAATGCCGTTGGCCGCCGCCACCTCACGCCGCACCGACTTTAAATACGAACAAATTTGCTTTCCTTTCATGGTGAATTGTTTTTTATTGATATAGTTTATATCGGTGGCAAAATTACGCATTTTTTTGTATGAAAAATTTGTATTTTTGCGTAGAAAAATAAACCTATGCAAAACCAAACTCTTTTCGACCAACTACGGCAGCAACATCCGACCTTCACCTACAAAGGATTTCAATATCAATATTCTGAAAATCAAGTTGATATAACTTTCGATTTTCGGATTGGAGACCAGATTCGGTTCACCCCGGCCATGCACCTTGCACCCGGCAAGCACGGCATCCAGCTCGAAGATCCGAAACTTTTGGAAGGCCTCATCTTCCATATCGGCCTCATCGAGCTCATCAGCTACTGGAAAGCCGCCTGCTGCCCCACCGTGCACATCTGCGGTTACCGCCTCACAGATGCCCAACAACAATGGTGGAAAAAACTCTACTGGAAAGGTTTGGGAGAATTTTTCTATCAGAATAGCATTTCTTCTGACATTGAACACTTTATGACCTTTTCCTTCGATGAAGACGCCACCCCCATCGAGGCCTTTCTATACCAAAAAGTGGCAGAGTCGAAGCGAGTCATCGTGCCGATAGGAGGAGGAAAAGACTCCGTGGTAACCTTGGAGCAACTGAAACATGACCGCGAAATCGTGCCGTTCATCATCAACCCGCGCGGAGCAACGCTCGAATGTGCGCGAGTGGCCGGTTTCCCGACCCTGGACGACATCGTGGTGCTGCGCCGCCAGATTGACCCTATGCTGCTGGAACTCAACCGGCAGGGCTTCCTCAACGGACACACCCCATTCTCCGCCATGCTGGCCTTCTACTCGCTGCTGGTGAGCACCGTGACCGGCGTGCGCGACGTGGCCCTCTCCAACGAATCGAGCGCCAACGAACCCACCATCCCCGGCACCGAAATCAACCACCAGTATTCCAAGTCGGTGGAGTTTGAAGAGGATTTCAGACATTATGTAAAAGAAAATATTCACGATATTAACCACTATTACAGTCATTTACGACCTTACAGCGAACTGCAAATCGCCCAGTTTTTTGCACAGTATCCCCAATATTTCGAGGTTTTCAAAAGCTGCAACGCCGGCAGCAAGACCGACATCTGGTGCTGCAACTGTCCGAAATGCCTTTTCGCCTACCTCATCCTTTCGCCTTTCATAGATGACGCCACCATGATCCACATCTTTGGCGAGGACCTGTTGGACAAACCGTCGCTACAGCAATATTTTGACGAACTGACAGGAATTGCCGAAAACAAACCCTTCGAATGCGTGGGCACCGTGGACGAAGTGAACCGCGCTTTGGGCATGATGGCCGAGAGTAGAAGAGGTAAGTATTTGATTGAGCGTTGGTTATCGATGAAAAAGAATTAACCCTTAGGATATTCATCAAAAGCGGACGATTTTATTTGGGGATTCCGAATTAAATTGTATTTTTGCCGCTTGACTAAAAAGTAAAGAATATGTCGAACGAAAGATTTGCGATTATCGGTGCAGGGCATTTCGGCTCTTCGATTGCTATTGCACTGTCACAGAGCGGTGCAGAGGTGTTGGTCATTGACTCTGACATCAATGTGATACAGGACATTTCGGATGATGTGGCGTATGCGGTGTGCATTGATGCGACCAACAAGAAGGCGCTGATTGCCGAGAACATTCAGGATTTTGACGTAGTGGTGGTGGCCATCGGCAACGACTTTGTGAAGCGGTTGCTCTGCACGGCCAACCTGATGGACCTGAACGTGAAGCGCATCATCTGCCGCACGATGGGCAAGAACCAGCGTATCATCTTGGAGAAGATGGGCGTGACGGAATTCCTATCCCCCGAAGACGAAATCGGCACACTGTTTGCGGAACGCTTGCTGAACCCGAGTGTGGTGTCGTATCTGCAGCTGCCCGACGGCTACCGTATCGCAGAGATCATCGCCCCGCAGCGGCTCATCGGCATGACCATCGCCGACCTGAACCTGCGTGACGCCTACCGTCTGAGTTTGATCACCATCCGGCGCAACTTCGCCGACTCGCCGACCCCCACGCAGAGCAATGCCACCGGCCACACCCTCGGCGTGCCCGACACCTCCACCGTCATTGAGGAGAAGGACTGCTTCGTGATTTTCGGCCTCACCCGCGACATCGAAAACTTCATCAAGAAAAACCAGTAACGGCATGAGGTGGCCTGAGATGAGAAAATGGAGGAAAGCGCAGTGGCTGCTGGCGAACAACCGGCAGCGCATCGACCTCGTATTGCGTTCCCTCTCCTTCCCCATCACACTGGCCGCCGTCGTCTGCATCATCATCCAGCATGGCTGCTTCCTCACCGATGGCCAGACGGTTTGGACCTCGGCTATGGTGACCATCGCATACGCATTTTTCTTTTTCAAATTCCTCCTCCGCGCCTGCTACTACGAGACCAAATTCACTACCTACCTGAAAAACAACATGATGGAACTTGTCATCATCGCAGTGTTCCTTCTTGTCTCTATTTTCAGCCGACAGCTACAACAACTTTTCTCTATCCCTGATGCCACTTTCCCGCACTATCGGCAGCTGTTTTACCATCTTTACTACCTTATTATTTTCTTTGTAGAGTTAGCCAAAGTAAGCGCCTTCCTGAAAAAAATCAACATGAGTCCGCCGCTGCTGATGATGGTGTCGTTCTTCCTGCTGATTGCTTTCGGCACGCTGCTGCTGCTCATGCCCAAGGCCACCACCCACGGCATCACCTTTGCTGACGCGCTCTTCACGGCCACCAGCGCCAGTTGTGTCACGGGCCTCACCTCGGTCAACACAGCCCTCAGTTTCACCACCACAGGGCACATCATTCTACTGGTACTGATGCAGTTAGGTGGTATGAGCATCCTCTCCTTTGCAACCTTCTTCATCTCCTTCCTCTCGCATTCCTACACAGGACTTCGCTATCAATATATGGTGAAAGACATGCTCTCCACCAACCGCGTGTCGGACTCCTTCTCGTTCCTGCGTGAAATCATCATGATGACCTTCGTCATCGAAGGGGTGGGGGCGATATTGCTCTACATGTATTGGCGCACTACGGGATTGTTTTCCAGCGACAGCGAGACCATCTTCTACGCCATTTTCCATGCCATTTCGGCCTTCAACAATGCCGGATTCTCGCTTTGGCCGACGGGACTGATGGACCAGGCCATTGTGAGCAGCTATTTCCCGCAGATGATCATCATGATTTTGGTCTTCGCCGGCGGTATCGGTTATGTGGTGCTTCGCGACTTTTTCGACCGTCGTGTCATTGCAGAACGGAAGAAAAAGAGATGGATGAAGCTCGCCGACGGCACCCACATCGCACTGATCACCTCCTTTGCCATCATCATTGTGGGCACCATATTATTCTACGCATTAGAATACAACAACACCTTAGCGAAAAGCACGGGCTTTGAGAAATTTTTCTCCGCTTTGTTCCAAATCACGGCAGGCCGAACGGCAGGTTTCAACATTGTAGATATCAATGCCATCACCGTTCCTTCCCTGCTCATCTTCATCATCATTATCTTCATCGGAGCCTCCCCGGGTTCTACGGGCGGCGGTATCAAAACCACCACCTTCTTCGTCATCATCAAGTCACTTTTCGCCACCATCCAAGGAAAAAGCAAAATTGAATTCCGCAAGAAAACCATCCCCTTCCAAATTGTGGATAAGGCCTACTCCATCGTGGTGATGTCGCTCGTTTTCATCGTCACCTCCACCATCATACTCTGTATCATCGACCCGCAAATTCCGCTGAAAAACACCATGTTTGAAGCCGCCTCCGCCTTCACCACCTGCGGTCTCTCCACCGGCTGCATCGACCAGTTCTCGGATGCCGGGAAATTGGTGCTCACCATCAACATGTATATTGGAAGAATCGGCACCTTAACCTTCGCTTACGCCCTCAGCAAGCGTGTGAAAGAGACCAAACACGAATATCCTGAGACCTATTTTATGGTGGGTTAATTTTATAAATAATTGATTTTTAATTAATTATAGAAGAAAATAAATTTTTCTTCAAAAAAAGGCTTGAAAATCAAAAATTGTTGTATTTTTGCAGTCTCAAACTGGCGCATTCGTCTAGTGGTCCAGGACGTCAGATTCTCAGTCTGAATATCAAGGGTTCGACTCCCTTATGCGCTACCACGGCAGAATTTATATTCTGCCTTTTTTTTTCGTAAAAAGAAGAAAAATATGCTGGTAATTTTCGATCTGGACGGCACCTTGCTCAACACGCTGGAAGACCTGGCCACCTCGGGCAACCACATCCTCGCCCGCCACGGCTACCCCACCCACCCCACCGAAGCCTACAAGATGTTCGTGGGGAACGGCATCCGCAAACTGGTGGAAAGAATCCTGCCGGAAGAGTGTCGCCGAGAAGACACCATTTCCACTCTGTATCAGGAATTTCTTGAATACTACGACCTTCACAAAATGGACCAGACTGTGCCATATTCTGGCATTTCTGAACTATTGGAGGGGATGCAGAACCAAGGCATCAAACTGGCCGTAGCCTCCAACAAGGCGCACGAGGCCATGGGGCCGCTGATGCGGCACTACTTCCCCACCATCCGTTTTTCGGCGGTGCTGGGTTATCGTCCGGGCGTGCTGCCGAAGCCCAATCCGGGCATGGTGTTCGAGATCATCGAAGCCGCGAGAGAGACGCAGGACAGCACCCTCTTCGTGGGCGACAGTTGTGTGGACATGGAGACGGCCTCGCGGGCGGGACTGAAGAAAGTGGGTGTGCTGTGGGGCTATCGCACCAAAGAAGAACTCGTGAATGCCGGGGCGGATTACATCCTAGAAAAGCCGGAACTCACGAGTTTCAATAAGATTCTTCAATTTATGTAATACAGCGGACGTTACCGTCTTTTGCGCATGCTGAGCGCATTCATAAGGTTTTTGGCCTTGCCGCTGTTCACCATCTTCATCATCTTGCGAGTGTCGTAGAACTGTTTGACGAGGCGGTTCACCTCCTGCATGTCGGTGCCGCTACCGTTGGCGATACGTTTTTTGCGGCTGCCGTTGATGATGTCGGGATTTTGGCGTTCCTCGGGGGTCATGGAGAGGATGATGGCCTCCACGCTCTTGAAGGCGTTGTCGTCGATGTCGAGGTCGCGGACGGCCTTGCCCATGCCGGGAATCATGCCCATGAGCTCCTTCACGTTGCCCATCTTCTTGATTTGCTGAATCTGGTTGAGGAAGTCGTTGAAATCGAACTGGTTCTTGGCGAGTTTTTTCTGGAGTTTTGCGGCCTCTTCCTCGTCGAACTGTGCCTGGGCGGTCTCCACAAACGAGCGGATGTCGCCCATGCCGAGGATTCGTTCGGCCATACGGTCAGGGTGGAACACGTCGAGGGCTTCCATCTTCTCGCCGGTACCGATGAACTTGATGGGCTTGTTGACCACTGCCTTGATGGTGAGGGCGGCACCTCCGCGGGTGTCACCATCCATCTTGGTAAGAATCACACCGTCGAAGTTGAGCTTGTCGTTGAACGCCTTGGCGGTGTTCACGGCATCCTGACCAGTCATGGCATCCACCACGAAAAGGATCTCGTGGGGGTTGACGGCCTCCTTGATATTCCCAATTTCCTCCATCATCTCCTCATCCACTGCGAGACGACCGGCGGTATCCACGATGACCACATCGAGGCCGTTGGCTTTCGCGTAGGCGACGGCATTCTTGGCAATCTGCACCGGATTTTTGGAGTCGGGTTCGGTATAGACGGGCACTTCGAGCTGCTCGCCAAGCACTTTCAACTGGTCGATAGCGGCGGGACGATACACGTCGCCAGCCACGAGCAGCGGTTTGCGGCGGCGCTTGTTCTTCAGCATGTTGGCGAGTTTGGCAGCGTGGGTGGTCTTACCGGAACCTTGCAAACCCGCCATGAGGATGACCGCCGGATTGGCGTTGATGTTGATGTCCTCAGCGGCCGTACCCATCAGCTGGATAAGTTCGTCGTAGGTGATTTTCACCATCATCTGGCTGGGCGAAACGGCCTTCAGCACATCCATACCCAGTGCCTTGGCCTTTACCTTGTCGGTAAATTCTTTCGCAATCTTGTAGCTGACGTCCGCATCCAGAAGCGCCTTGCGCACCTCTTTCATGGTTTCCGCCACATTGATATCTGTAATTTTCCCTTGTCCCTTCAGGACTTTGAACGCCCTTTCTAACCGGTCGCTTAAGCTGTCAAACATGATGATTTTTCGTTAAAAAATGAGTTTGCAAAAATACAAAATTGTCGGGAATTATATCTCCACCGATTCTCTGAATTTCGGAATGAAGCTCTTGGTGAAGCCTGCGTCGGCGAGATGGTGGGAATAGGCCTCGCGGGAGGCGTCCTCGCCATGCACGATGAAGATGTTCCGTACTTTCTTTTTATTCTGGCAGGAGAGGTAGCGAATCAGCTCGCTGTAGTCGCCGTGACCAGAGAAGGCCTCAATGGAGGCGAGTTTGGCACGCACCTTGTACTTTGTGCCGAAGATAGACACTTCGCTGTCACCGCGCATGATTTTGGCACCGAGGGTGGTGGGAGCGCAGTAACCCACTGACAGAATGGTAGTCTTGGGATTTTCGATATTGTTGGCGAGATGGTGCTTCACGCGGCCGGCCTCCATCATGCCCGAAGCGGAGATGATAATGCAGGGACGGTTGTAGGAGTTGAGCTTCTTGGAGTCGGCAATGCTGCGAATATAGTGCACTTTCTGGAATCCGAACGGGTCGGGATCGGTTTTGATATACTCTTGCAACTCTTCGTTGAAGGCCTCACTATGGATGCGGAAGATGTCGGTGGCGGCCACGGCCAACGGACTATCGATGAAGATCTCCACATCGGGCAGGTTGTTTTCATTCTCAAGGGTTTGCAGGGCGTACACGATCTCCTGCGTGCGGCCGATGGCGAAGGAGGGGATGATGAGCTTGCCCTTGCGCTGTGCCACCGCGTCTTTGATGACCAGCATAAGGTCGCGTTTCGCCTCGCTGATGGTGGTGTGGAGACGGTCGCCGTAGGTGGACTCGGTAATGATGTAGTCGGCCTGCGGGAAGGGCTCAGGGTCGGGCAGGATGGTTTTGCTGTACCGTCCGATGTCGCCTGTGTAGCAGAGGGTTCTCTTCTTGCGGCCCTCTTTGATGGTGATATAAATAGCACTGCTGCCCAGCATGTGGCCGGTGTTGATGAACTCAAACTGGAAGTCAGGGGAAATACTATAGGGGAGATGATAGGGAATGCTGACAAAACGACGCATACAGGTCACAGCATCCTGCATGGTGTAGATGGGCTCAACGGGGGGAAGCCCCTGGAAGGCGCGCTTTTTGTTGAATTGGGCGGTATCGGTTTCTTGGATGCGGCCGGAGTCGGGGAGCATGATGGCACAGAGGTCGCGGGTGGCCGGGGTGCAGAACACCGTACCCTTGAACCCCATCTTCACGATATAGGGAATCAGTCCCGAGTGATCGATGTGGGCGTGCGAAAGGATAATGTAGTCGATGTCGCGCGGGTTGAAGCCGAGGTCACGGTTCATGCCGTCGGTCTCCAAACCTTTGCCCTGATACATGCCGCAGTCGAGCAGAATTTTCACGCCTTTGCGTGTGGTGAGAAGGAATTTGCTACCGGTAACTTCCGTCGTTGCACCTAAAAAATCAATTTTCATAATGGTTGGTTTTTGCGGCGCAAAGATACGATTTTTTGCAATAAAAAAAGAGACAGTCTGAAACTGTCTCTTCGTACTGGATGGGGGATTCGAACCCCCGATTTTCAGGATGAAAACCTGACGTCCTGGGCCAACTAGACGAATCCAGCATTTCCTCAAAAAATGAGGCTGCAAAAATACATGAATTTTTAATACAAAATCAATTTTTGCAAAAATATTTTTTTCGACCTACTTATCATCCGGTTCAAATCTGAATCCCAGACGTTTACCTGTCTTCAAAATCATATTCTGATCTTCAATTTGAAGGATGTCGTTCACAGAAATCTCCACCAAATTGGAATACTCCGGCACCAGCAAGTCGAAGTTGATGGTATATTGGATAGCGGATCTGAGGATCTCTTCCACCGACTGCTTGTCAAGCTCACGGTTATTGAAATTGTTGAGCACTTTGGCCAATTCCCTTTTCCCTTCCACATAAAAATGCTTGTCTTTATTGATGAAGATACGACCGATCATATAACCGGAGTCATTGATGCGGTTGTAGCGGAACGAGTCGGAGAGGAAGTTAAAGATATGGATGACGCCGCAGTAGGAGCGGGTCTGATCCTCGCGGATATAGGGAGTTTTCATCACTTCATGGTCGCGGGGAAATTCGAAAATGTTGGTATGCATCAGGAAAATCAGCACGTCGCCGGCAAAACGGAGTTTGAACTCATGGAGGTTCTTGCCGTTGTAGTCCACCGACACGCGGGGATGTTGCTCGGCGCAATTCTCTTCATAGTAATCTTCAAACTCTTTGGCACACTGTTTGAACAGTTCCATCGACTCGAGGGTGCTGGAATAGATTTGCTGTTTCAGTTCGCCTTTTTGGATCAATAATTGACAAATGTCAGAATAGTCGGTTTCCATATCTTTTGTTAAAGGGTTATTTCAAAGTTAAGTAATCCAGAGGATTAAGGGGAAATCCGTTGTGCCAGAGCTCAAAGTGGAGGTGGTTACCTTTGTCGGTGATGCCGCTGTGCCCCATTTTGGCAATCGGTTCGCCGGCGGCCACTTTAGCGCCCTTGCTTTTCAGGAGTTCCTTATTGTTTTTGTAAACAGTGAGCACGTTATCATGATGCTGCACGATGATGACGTTCCCATCGGTGACATCATAGCCCGCGAAAACCACCATGCCTTCGGCGGCGCTGGTGACGAGGGTGCCCTCACGGTTGGCGACATCGATGCCGTACTGGTTCTGCGGCACGCTGTAAGCGGTAAGGATGGTGCCGGTGGTAGGCGGCTGCAGAAACAGGTTCTGGATGTCGGCGCGGGCGCTGATGGAGACCGCATCGTTCTGCTGCCTCGACGACACCGCCGCCAGCAAATCGCCAGCCTCCTCCCGCAGTGCCATCTCACTGGCAGAAGGCTCGGTAGCCTCCTCCAGCGACTTTCCATCGGCCGTTACCACACCGCCTTGCGGCGCAGGACCCATCGTGTCGAGAGAGGCCTCGTCGAGCACCTGCAGCAGATGCTGAAGATAGACCTCGTTGCGGTCGTACTGCGACTGCAGGGTGTTCATCTTTTCAGCCGTCTCTTTGTACTTCCGATGCTCATCGGGGGTGGTGTAGCCGGGAATGTAGTAGCGCAGCGGCGTGAACGCAATGATGACCGCCGTGAGCGCCACCAGCACCACCGCTGAAACCATCACCGTGACAAAGATGTTGCGGGGACTCAGCAGAAAGGTGAAGCTGTCGTGCTGCGTGGTCTCATTACGGATGATCAGCAGGTGCTTGACACTCCAGTTTTTGCGCACCCGCTTCCAGAAATTCCGCCACTGTGTAAACTTAGCCATTCCCTACGGAGTTATAACAACTTACTGTTATACAATTTGTTATTTCATTTTTTCAACTGCTTCGCGAATTCTGCGCACTGCCTCACGGAGTTTCTCCTCGGAGGTAGCGTAGGAGAGGCGCACGCAATTGTCATCGCCGAAAGCGACTCCCTGCACCAATGCCACATTGGCATCGTAAAGAATGTACATGCAGAAGTCGGTGGAGTTGTCGATGGTGGTCTTGTTGTAGGTCTGGGCGAAGACAGAATCAGCGGGCACTTGCTTGCCGTACAGTTCGCTGATTTCCGGGAAGAAGTAGAAAGCGCCTTTGGGCAGACGCACCTTGAAGCCGGGGATTTCGCGGAGCAGGTCGTACACCATGTCGCGGCGGGCGCGGAAGATGTTGCGCATGTTGATGATATCCTCGCTGGTGGCGGGATCCATCTGCATGGCCTTGATGGTGGCGCGCTGTGCGATGGAGCAGGTGGCGGAAGTAACCTGGCCTTGCAGTTTGTTGCAAGCCTTGGCGATGGCCACGGGGGCACCGATGAAACCGATACGCCAGCCGGTCATGGCGAAGCCTTTAGCCACGCCATTCACGGTCACGGTACGCTCTTTCATCCAGTCGAACTGGGCCATGCTCTCGTGTTTTCCTTCGAAGTTGATATGCTCGTAAATCTCATCCGACAGGACGATGACGTTGGGGTAGTCGCGGAGCACTTCGGCCAGCGCCTTCAACTCGTCGCGGGAGTAGAGCATACCGGTCGGGTTGGAGGGACTGCTGAAAATCATCATCTTGGTCTTGGGGGTGAGGGCGGCGCGAAGCTGGTCGGGGGTCACCTTGAAGTCGTTTTCGATCTTGGTCTGGATATATACCGACTTTCCTTCTGCCAGCTGCACGATGGCCTTGTAGGATACCCAGAACGGGGTGGGGATCACCACTTCGTCGCCTGGGTCAACGAGTGCCATAACCACCTGATAGATAGCCTGTTTACCACCTGTTGAAACTACGATCTGCTCGGGGGCATAGTCGAGGTTGTTGTCTCTTTTGAACTTGGCGCAGATGGCCTTTTTAAGATCTGGGTAGCCAGGTACCGGCGGGTAGTGGGTCCAGTTTTCATCAATGGCGGTTTTGGCGGCCTCTTTCACCATTTCCGGGGTGTTGAAGTCGGGTTCACCGATACTGAGTTTGATCACATCCTTGCCTGCTTCAGCCAATTCGTTGGCGATTTGTGTCATTGCAAGGGTTTCTGACGGCGGCATGCTGCTAATTCTTTGAGAGATAAGTGCCATAATTGTATGTTTTTTAATTGAAATAACTAAATGATTTTCGAGGGTGCAAAGATACGAAAATAATGGGAATTGGGAAATAAGATTGTGGCGAAGGTTATTCGGCGAAGATTTTCTTATGAATGGGGAACTCGTCTACCAGTTCGCCGGAGTAGTAAAAATCGTTGCCGAGCACGCCGAAAGTATAGATACGGCCTCCCACCGACACATGTGAGCCGCCGCATCGGGGAGCGGCATTCGGCTTCGAAGCGGCGAAGCCGAGGTTGAAGAGGGTGCAGAGCACATCGGGACGGTCGGAGATGTCGTAGCCGGCGCGTTTCCACTGGAGCATGGTCTGGTGGAGGATGCAGCCTGCATAGATGAAGGAGTAGAGGTGGTTGTGGTAGTCCACCAGCCGGTTGAAGCGGGCGGTGGTGAGATCATGCATCTGGGAGGTGTCGTAATCGAGGATGTTTTCATACTTCTTGCCCATGTAAAACACCGAGGTAGAGTCTTTCAGGTTGCGCTCCACGGCGGCGGCAGTAAAGTCCTTGATGCCGTTAACGCCGAGGGAAAACTGCGACTGCACGCTCATGACGGCGGGGCCAAGGTAGCGCTTCACATCCTCGCGGTGGGAGTTGAAGAGCCGGATCTGCTCGCCCACGGTACAAGCGGCGATAAGGCGCGGGTCAACACCGGTGATTTCGCCCGCCTTGCGGATTTTTTCAGCATCGTTGACCATGGCACGCTTCAGGGCCGGCCAGCCCGGGTCGTTCATCCACGGAATGGCATTGTCGGTGGAGGTGGTGGCCGGATAACGGGCCATCAGCGCATTCACCTCCTCCAGCATCTGCGTGAACCTCTTGCCGTTGTCGGTCTCCTGCATATACATGTTGCTGGCATAAATCATGCGGTTCACCATTTCCGGATCGTTCAGCTCACGGTCGGAATCATAAATAAGGTGGGCATTGGTGGGGAAAAACTGGTTCATCACCGCCAACTTGATGTAGTTCTGAAGCTGGGCAGAGTAAATCTTGGACGAATCGGTCAGCCCCGACATCTCCTTGTAGTTGGCCAAATAACGGTTGTTGGGGTCAATGCCGCCGTTGTCGTTGGTGAGGCCCAATTTGTAGATGCCCCACGCGGCCACCATGCCCAGTGCGAAAAGTGCCAACAGATGGATCGCAATTTGGTAGATTTTCGATCTCACCTTCAGCATTCTCCACGACTTGAGAAATGACTTTTTCTCAGTATTTGTTGAATTTTCCGTTGTCATTTTTGTGTTGAAAAAAGCGGCGCAAAAGTACGATTATTTTCATCTGTAATTCCAGAAAATGAAAAATTTTGCCATAATAAGTAATTCACTGATTTTCAGATCGTTCTTTTATTTTTTTATTAATGAAATCATTTTATAAAAAGAATAAAAAAAATTTGCTTACTTTTGCGCTTCTGAAAATATTGGCAAAAAGTATAAAGATGAATTTTATTCAAAGGCATTTTGCAAAAAAATATATTGCTGAAAACAAGAAAGTTAGAATACCCGAAGTGGTTTCATTGAGGGATGCCAAAAACGTGGGAATACTTTGTAATATCACCACAGAAGATACCTACAAGGACATCTATGCTGTCTTCTCCAAACTGCAGAGTTCCACCCGCAGCGTGTGGTTGGTGGGCTATATCGACGGCAAAGCCATTCCCTTCTACTGCCTTCAGCAACTCTCAGCCGACTATTTCTGCAACAAGGATTTGAACTGGTTCGGAAAACCCACGAAGGGACAAGTACAGACCTTCTGCGAAACCGAGTTTGATGTTTTGCTGGACTTCTCACACGAAGTTTTCGATCCCCTCCGCTTCATTATGGCCATCACACCGGCCAAATTCATCATCGGCTCCGAAAAAAACAACGCCGACCTGTACGACCTGCTCATCCAATCGAATGAAGAGCTGTCGAACATGGAGTTGCTCAAAAACATCACCCACTATACCAACCAACTTTCAGGAAAACAGTCATGAACAATCGTTTAAAAGGAACAGGTGCCGCATTGGTTACGCCGTTCATGCCGGACGGTTCAATAGATTTCTGTAGTCTGGAAAAATTGGTGGTGAACTTGGTGGAGAATGGTGTGGACTATTTGGTGACGGTATGCACCACCAGCGAAACGCCAACGCTGACCGAAGAAGAGAAAGACGAGATTGTGTCGTGTGTGGTAAAGGCGAATGCCGGACGCGCTGCCATTGTACGCGGATTGGGCGGGCCTAACACAATGGAAATCGCCCACCAGCTGCAAACCAAGGATTTTACTGGTGTGGATGCCATCCTGTCGGTAACGCCCTTCTACAACCGTCCCAACCAAGAGGGTATCTACCAGCATTACAAGGTGTTGGCACAGCACACGCCACTGCCGCTGATTCTCTATAATGTGCCCGGCCGCACGGGCTGCAACATCGAAGCCGACACCACCCTCCGCTTAGCCAACGACTTCCCGAACATTGTGGCTGTGAAGGAGGCCTCCGGCATCATGAACCAGATCATGCGTGTCATTGCGCACAAGCCCGCCGACTTTTCCGTCATCTCTGGCGACGACGCCATCACCCTGCCGTTGTTAGCCGCCGGAGTGGATGGTGTGATCTCGGTGGTGGCCAACGCATTCCCCAAGGAGGTGAGCACCATGGTGCGCCTCGCCCGCCAAAACCGCTTTGACGAAGCCCGCGAAATACACCTCCGCCTGCTCGACTTCACCCAAGCCTGCTTCAAAGAGGGAAGTCCTGCCGGTGTGAAGTGCCTGCTCTCCCTCCAGGGCAAAATCAACAATGTACTGCGACTGCCCCAAGTGCCCGCATCTGCCTCCCTTTCCGAAACATTCACTCGACTTTTATCTGAAAATCAATAATTTACACAATATGAAAAGAATCGTATTCACCCTTTCCCTCTTCTTTGGAATGCTGGTTGCCGTTATGGCCCAGAATAGCAGAGCCGACCTGCTCAACAATGAACGAGATTTCCTCTACGTGATCACGCACGTGAACACCAAAGCAGAGGTGAACGCCCTCTCACGCGACTTTTCTGTTGACAACTGCCCGTTCGACGAGCGCACCGGACAGTATGCTGTGCGCATTTACCTCGATCGCAACGAATACAACCGCTTCCTCGACCGCAACCTGCCGTTCGAAATCATCCCTGCCGCCGAAGAACGTGCTGGTATGGTAGCCACTACCCTCACGGAACTGATGACCAACTGGAACCAATACCCCTCCTATCCCGTCTATGAAGAAATCATGGCGCATTTCCAAACCAACTTCCCCGACCTCTGCAAAATCGACACTATCCTGGCCGCCACGCCCTGCACCCAGCGTCCGCACAAACTGTTAGCCGCCCATATCAGCAACACCCATGGACAAACGGTAGACAAACCAGCATTTCTCTACACCTCCACCATGCACGGTGATGAGGTAGTGGGATACTACATGATGCTCCGTCTCATCGACTATATCCTCAACAACCCCACCGATCCGCAAGTGCAGAATGTGTTGCAGAATGTGGATTTGTACATCTGTCCGTTGGAAAATCCTGACGGCACCTATAAGAGCAGCAACACCCAGATCAGCTCCAGCGCATCCAGCCGCTACAACTGGAACAATGTGGATATGAACCGCAACTACCCGTACTTGCCCGGTGTGAACGGCAGCGCCAATGTGCAGCCCGAAACACAGGCCTATATCAACTGGGTTACCGACAAGCATTTTGTGATGTCGGTGAACTTCCACGGTGGCGCCGAGCTCACCAACTTCCCGTGGGACACATGGGCTTCCAACACCCGCACCCATGCCGATGACGCTTGGTACCGCTACATCTGCCAAAATTATGTAGACCAGTGCCAGGCCGTTGACCCGACCTATATGGTAGGCGAAACCGCTTACAACCCGGGCTGCGGTGCTGTGACCGAAGGCGGTGACTGGTACGAAATCACCGGTTCGCGCCAAGACTACATGAACTATTACCAGCACTGCCGCGAAGTGACCATGGAGGTGCATTTCGACAAAGTGGTAACCTCCAACTCGGAACTCCCGACCTATTGGACCAACAGCAAGACCGCGCTCCTCAACTATATTATGGAGTGTACCTACGGTTTCCGCGGCCTTGTGACCGATGCCGTGACGGGCGAGCCCATCGACGGAGCCAAGGTGTATGTCCGCAACCACGACACCTTCAACTCGGAGGTCTATTCGCACTTCCCGCTGGGTGCGTACTACCGTCCCATCAAGGCCGGCACCTACACCGTTGAAGTTTCCGCCGATTGTTACGAGACACAGACCTTCACCATCACCACCACCGACGGTGCAGGCCTGCGCCACGACGTGCAGCTGCAGCCGTTGGTCTCCACCCCGCAGGTAGCCGACCAGCACATCAATGTCGGACAGGCTGCCACCCTAACGGCTACCTCCAACAACACCATCCTGTGGTACGCTTCCGCTACGGCCACCTCTCCCATCGCCACCGGCAACAGCTACACCACCCCCCAGCTTTTTGAAACCACCACTTACTACGTGGAAGAGCAGGCCACCGACAACGGCACCACCTGCGTGAGCGAACGCACTTCCGCAACCGTCTATGTCACCGAGGGCGTTCACGACACCGTATACGGCTACGACACCGTCGTGGCCTGCGACTCGTACACCATCAACGGACAAACGCTCTCCTCTTCCGGTTGCTACCTGATTATGTTCCCCTACGCCGGACAGAACTACGCTGACAGTTTGCTGTACCTCAACCTTCAGATTCACAATAGTGTTGAAGTCACCGTACAACAAAGCTACGTGGTGGGTGAAACCTACTACATCGGTACAACGCCGCACTATGCTGCCGCCGCTGGCACATACAACTACGACTTGCTGCTGACCTCCCAGTATGGCTGCGATAGCCTCGTGCATTATGAAATTCACGTGAACACCGTGCCTCCCACCTACTCCGACCTCTCCCTCTCCGGCTGCGGAAGCATCTTCTACGAGGATGAAACCTACACCAACTCGGGTGACTACACCATCGTTTATCCTGGTGCCGCTGCCAACCTCGGCGACAGCATCCTGACCCTTCACCTGACCATCTATCCCGAATACGAATCCACCAACACGATGAATGTTACCATTGGCAACACCTACACCATTGAGGGACAAACTCATACGGCAGCCTATATTGGTACTTTCACATACGAGTACAACCATACTTCCCTTCATGGTTGCGACAGCATCATCCACTATGTGGTCAATGTAACTCCTTACACGGAAAATAATGGAGAAATGACCATTGAGACCTGCGCGCCCTTCACCTACGAAGGCGAGGTGCTGATCATGGATGGTGACTACACCTTCTATTATCCAGGAGCGGGCGTGGGCGGCACCGACAGTGTGCTCATCATCCACCTAACACTGCACCCCTCCTACGAAATCACCATTGAGGAACATCTGGAGCTGGGCGAACACTTCGCCATCGGCGACTACGACTTCTATTCCGAGCAGTCGGATATCTACTATTTCGACCGCGAATACGAGACCGCCTTCGGCTGCGACAGCATCATCCACTACATTCTCAGCGTAGGCAATGTGGGCATTGATGAGGCTTCTAACGGTATCCCGACCCTCGCTCCGAATCCTGCTACTGACCAGTGCCACATCAACGGGCTGCAAGAGGGCAGCACTGTGGAGGTGCGCATCTTCAGTACCTACGGCCAGCTGGTAAGAACGGCGACCGTAAGCCGTGAGCAGTCCACCCTCAGCTTGGAGGGATTGAACAGCGGTACCTATTTCATCCAGATCATTGAAAGCCGGGGCATCACCACCCAGAAAATCATCAAACTGTAGCAAGAGTTCAATCTCATGAAAACCTTTGAAATCAAGACCACTTTCACCGTTTACGAATCGGAGAAAGAACTGTCGGAAGAGGATCAGAAGTTGCTGAAGATGGCGCGCAATGCGGCCAACAGGGCCTACGCGGTTTACTCGCAGTTTCATGTCGGCGCGGCGTTGTTGCTTGACAATGGCGAGGTGGTAACCGGCAACAACCAGGAGAACTGTGCCTATCCGTCGGGATTGTGTGCGGAGCGCACGACCGCTTTTTATGCTTCTTCTCGGTTCCCGGGGGTTCCGTTCAAGAAGTTGGTCATCACCGCTGTCAATCCGCAGAGTACGCTCACTACGCCGGTGCCGCCGTGCGGGGCTTGCCGCCAGGTGCTGTCGGAGTACGAGCAGCGAGGCGGGCATCCCATCACGGTGCTGATGGCCGGGCAGGAAGGCGAGATCTGGCAGGTGGACTCCGTACAAGACCTGCTGCCCCTCACCTTTTCCGACTCGTACCTGCCGGATATGAATATCTAATGGGGTTACTTTTCAGCAGTAAAGCATAAAAAATCCCGTCCTTTCAGACGGGATGTTGTGCCCTCGGCGGGATTCAAACCCACGATCTTCAGAACCGGAATCTGACATTCTATTCAGCTGAACTACGAGGGCCGCAAATGCGCTGCAAAATTACATGAAATTTCGGAAAAACTCGTATCTTTGCCAACGATTTTTTTCGCCCAATTTGCCCCATTAAAAAATATATAGTAATGCGGTTGGAGGAACGCTTCATCGAACATCTAAAAAATCTGGTACCCGATGCCGTCCACGCCCACTATCTGCTGGCCGTGAGCGGAGGGAAAGACTCCACAGCATTAGTGCATCTCTTTCATCATCATCAACTTAATTTTAAAATCGCCCATTGTAACTTTCACCTGCGAGGGGAGGAGTCCGATAAAGACGAACAATTTGTAAGAGAGCTGGCCGCCACAATGGACAAAAAACTGCATGTCAAGCAGTTTCATACTCTTGAAGCACAACAGGGCTCTGGAAAGTCGGTGGAAATGGTGGCCCGAGAAGAGCGTTATGAATGGTTTGAAACACTCTGTCCAGAAGCCGATTACGTCGTAACGGCGCATCACGCCGACGACAATGCCGAAACCCTGCTGCTGAACCTCACACGCGGCACAGGGCTGAAAGGGCTGACGGGCATTCCCACCCGCAACGGACGACTGCTGCGACCCCTTCTTCCCTTTACATCGGCAGAAATCTTGCAATATCTCTCCGAAAATCACATTCCCTTCCGCACCGATCAAACCAATTTCTCCTCCCAATACCATCGCAACAAAATCCGTCACGATGTACTGCCCACTCTTCGGGAGCTCAATCCTGAAATCATTCACACACTGTGCAACAATATTTCAGTTTTCAAACAGCAATACAATTTTTATTTGTCTGAAATTCAAAAATATATATCTACCATCACTTTTACTAAGAATGAAGTTTTGTATATTTCCTGCGAGAAATTAAAATCGCTGGAACATGCCAAATTGTTGCTTTATGAAACCCTCAAACCCTATCGTTTCACCCCTTCACAAATTGAAGATATTTGGCAGAGTTTGGAGGGAATATCAGGTAAGACTTTTTTCTCTTCCACTCATATTGCCCTCAAAGACAGGGAGTTTATCATGATTAAAAAAAATGAAAACACGCCAATTTCTCCTACACTATGCCAAAATTTGGAAGAGTTAAAGGCACTGGGCTTTGACGTAGAGCATAAAACAATGGAGCAACCCCCACAGTTTCCTGCCGCTGCGGATACCATATATATAGATGCCGACAAAATGTGTTTTCCTGTGCAGGTGCGGGCATGGGAGGAGGGCGACACCTTCCAGCCGTTCGGCATGCAAGGGAAACAGAAAGTTAGTGATCTCTTCAATAATTTAAAAATCAATATTTTACAAAAAAGAAACATCCCCATTCTGCTCATCGGCAATGATATTGCCTGGGTAGTGGGCATTCGCGCCGATCACCGTTTTAGAATTACCTCATCCACACATAGTTACTATAAAATCACTTATTATGGAACCTTTTGACCCTGAAGCCCTGAAAAAAAGACGGAACATTTTCCTGCTCATCCTTTGCATACTTGTTTTCGTGGATGCGGGAAGTTCGTTTTTTCAAATGATACTGATGCCCATTTACGCCAAAGAGGAGACGGCTGAAATGGCACTGGATTTTTACAACAAACTGGGCTCCAATGAGATGGCAGAACAAATGGAACAAATCTTTACGGCGGCCCAGGCGTTGCCGGGGTGGTATTTTATCCTCTCTTCCCTCCCCTTTCTGCTGGCCATCGTGGCGGCCGTTTTTGTCCTTCGCAGGAAATCCCTTGGTTTTCACCTATTTGTCATTTCACAACTTTTGGCCTTCTGTTGCCAGAACCTGCTCCTGAAAGAGCCCTTTCAGATGTCGTGGATAACCATTATCTGCTCCATCTGCATCGCACTTTGTTTCTATTTTCAGCTGAAAGACACCCCAAAAAGTCCAGATGACAACAATGAACAAACTGATAATTAGACAATTATAATTATCTTTTGAAAATATTTTAAATTTTAATTAACAAACACTTGAAAATGGGGTGGCGGTTATAGTATCTTTGCAGCGTCAAAGATCTCTACCATGTCTCCTCGAAAACCGACCCTGCTACTCGCGCTGCTACTTTCTGCGCTTATTCTTCCAGCGCAAACCGACAGTACCCTAACGGGGACAAAACTGTCGAAATATTCTATTTCAGATATTTATATCCTCTCCCTTATGCCCAACAATAGTGCGGCAGGGTGCTTTCTACCATGCTCCTTTATCTCAGCAGAGTTCGAGAACCACTTCTTGGTCAAGGAGATGATGACCAAGCGGGTAGGGGCGGTATTCCGAAAGGGGCAAAGTGGGTTTACAGTGGAATGCCAGCATTTCGGGTACCGCCGGTTCGGGGAGCTGACGGCAAAGGTCGGCTACAACCGCCGGTTCGGACAGCACCTTGCCTTCGGACTGCGCTTTCACTACCTGATGACGCACAGCGCGGAGAGTTCGTGCGTGCATTCCATCACCTTCGACCTGTCGTGCTTCGCCACCCTCGGGAAAAGCATCGGCTTGGGGTTTGCTGTAGTAAATCCTGCAAGACTGAAAGTTGGTATTACGGGGAGGAGCGTGCTGCCCATCCAACTGCAATTCGATCTCAATTATAAGATAGGCAAGCAGATCCTGCTCTTTGCACGGGTGGAGAAAGAACTCAAATCGGCCTTTTGCATCGAGGCAGGGGCGACATATCAGGTCAGGATGCTGCATCTTACCGTATCGGCGAGCTTACCGGCACCGTGCGGCACAGTCAGGGTGCACGTTGCCTGCGGACGGTGGCTAATCGGGGTGAGCGGACAGTATCTCCTGAAGGCTGGATTCATCCCCCAAGCCGATGTGTACTGCACATTCTAAAATACTCACACCCAATATACTATAATGAAGCTACAACATCTCCTTCTGCTACTCACCCTCTTGGAATGGCTGCCTCTAACCGCCCAGCAAGACACCACTGCAACGCCCCTCGACCTGCAAGAACTGCTCTTTGAAAGACTGGAAAACGATTTCAACAACGTAGAAGAATCGGCAGACTATGCCGACGAGTTGGAAGAGATGTGGCAAACCCGCAATATCAACCTTAACGACCTCTCCCCTGAAGTAGCCTATAACATACTACAATTAACTGATTATCAATATTATCAACTTCAACTCTATATCGAATTATATGGGGAATTAGTGTCGGTGTATGAGATAGCCGCCATCGAGGGATTTGACCAAAATTTGGCAGAGAGACTGGCCAAAATCGTGAAGCTGCAACCTCGAAAAAGAGCCAAAACCCGGGTAGGCACCTTCTTTCAGCAGTCGCAGCACACGCTCCTGCTGCGCTATCGACAAGTAGTTGAACCACAGGCGGGTTACCATCGGGAAACTGGGAATCGTTACTTAGGGAACCCTTTACGACTCTGCTGGAAATACACCATGACGAGTGGCGACCACTTTGCAATGGCCCTTGCGGGGGAGAAAGATGCGGGCGAGCAACTTTTCCGGGGGACGCAGAAACAGGGGTTTGACCACTATGCATGGTACATCAACCTGAAAAACATTGGCATCCTAAAAAACTTAGTGATCGGAAATTACACTTTAAGTTTTGGTCAAGGAATGGTGATGGGATCGCGGGGGATGGGGGTGAAAGGTGGTGGTGCCGGCATGATTCGACGCTTTCCGGGGTTGGTTCGTGCCACGGCTCCGATGAACGAGAGCGGCTGCATGAGAGGGGTAGCCGTCACGATAGGCAATTCGCAATACACTGGCACGGTGTTTTACAGTCACAGCTTTTTCGATGGCTCGGTCAGCTGCGACAATCTAGGGGAGTGGCTCTTTGAGGGTTCACTCACTCCCACGGGCTACCACCGTACAGAGAGCGAGGTCGCGCAGCGAAACGCCAACCGCAACCGATGTTTTGGAGGGCACCTGCAAATCAAGCGGCGGATTTTCGAGGTGGGGGTGACGGGCTGCCACACGCAGTTTGTGCTTCCCGTAGCCACAGGAAGTGAACTCTATCAGAAGTATCGGTTCAGCGGGCGGGCGGTAAGCAACGCGGGGGCAAACTACAAGCTGATTCTGCGCAAAACCATCCTGTTTGGCGAGGCGGCAGTGAGTGTTTGTTCGCAGCGTACCGGGGTGGGCGTGCTACAAGGTGGCATCTTCGACATTGATCCTCGAAGCAAACTCGCTGTGCTACTGCGGTATTACAGTCGCGATTTCGTAAGTCTGTACGGAAATTCCTTTCATACCAACAGCTCATGCAATAGTGAATTTGGGATGTACCTCGCCGCCGACTTCGTGCTGGGCCGCAAAGCAGAATTGTCGCTCAATGCTGACTTCTATCACTTTTGGTGGCTGAAATACCAGGTGTCGCAACCCTCCGCCGGCTTCGATTTGTCAGGGCGTTTGGGGCTCCAACTTACCCGACATCTCACCTTGAATTTTCGCTATCAATATGCCAAAAAAGAGCAAAATCAAGCAGCAAAAGAGCACCATCCCTTCACCGATGGAAACGACTCGCACAAGTTCCGACTAACCTTCAAGGCCTCCCCCACCAACGCCCTGACTTTCAACACGGAGATGGACTACCTGCTGTCGGTCGGTGCGGAAAAGAAGGTCACACAAGGCTTTCTGTTTTATCAAGACATCGGCATCAATATCGAGCGGTGGAACTTGGATTTCCAAGGTCGAATTGCCATTTTCGACACCGACAGCTATGCTGAACGGCTCTATGCCTACGAACACGACCTTTACCAAACCTTCACCATTAACGGATATTATGGAAAGGGAGTGCGATACTATTTGATGGTGGGCTATCAATATTCCCTGATGAAAATCCAAGTCCGCTTTTCGCAAACCTATTTCGACGACCGACAGCGCATCAGTTCAGGATTAGCAGAGATTGAGGGAAACACCAAAAGCGAAGTGTCCCTGCAGCTGATTTTACATATCCGATCATTCCACAAAATAACTCCCCCAAAAACACGTTTATGAAAAATATATACCCTCGATACATGGCTGAAATTCCGCTTTCAACGCTTCTACACGAATTCATGAAAAAAAATCATCATGAACGCGAGTATCAGGAGGTGACGGCTGTTGATCTTTTCAAGCAGCTACTTCCCGAACAATACCGGTCTATGATACAGCGTGTTAGTGCAAAAAACGGAATCTTGTATGTAAAATCCAACAGCGCCAGTCTGCGTTTTGAACTGATGAACCAGCGTTCTATCTTCATCCAACAAATCAACCAAAAATTGGGCGGAGAAATCATCAGAGACATCCTTTTTTCATAAAAGCGGAATTTCCTTTCTTCCCCTTGTCCATCTTGCCAAAAATTTTTATTTTTGCATTTTATTTCGACAAGGTTTTCTGGCATGAAATTCAAACAATACACCATTGAGAATTTAGAGATTACAGACGCCGGCGCTGAAGGGAAGGCTGTGGCCAAACACGAAGGGCTCACCATCTTCATCACTGGTGTGGTGCCGGGAGATGTGGTGGACGCGTTGGTGGTGAAAAAGAAGAAAAGCTACGCGGAGGCTCGCTGCGTAAGAATTGTCACCCCGTCGCCACACCGTATCGAGCCGCGCTGCGAGCACTTCGGTACCTGCGGTGGCTGCAAGTGGCAGATGTTGGATTATGCCCAACAACTTTACTACAAACAAAAGCAGGTAACCGACAATTTCCAACACCTTGGACATTTCGAGTACCCCGAACCGCAGCCTATTCTCGCCTCCGACCAGCAATATGGCTATCGCAACAAATTGGAATTCACCTTCACCCACCAGCGTTGGCTCTCAGATGTGGATTGGAAAGCACAGCAGGATGGTAAAGAATTAGAAGTCAGGGGATTGGGATTCCATGTGCCAGGCAAGTTCGACAAAGTATTGGATATCAATCTCTGCCATTTACAAGCAGAGCCAAGCAATAAAATCCGCCTTGCCGTACGCGAATATGCCCTCCGCAACCACTACACCTTCTACAACCTTCGCAGCCACGAAGGACTGCTCCGCAACATGATCATCCGCATGTCGTCCACTGGCGAGCTGATGGTGATTGTGGTGGTGACCGAATGGAACGAGAAGGCGGTCGAACTGCTCAACTTTTTAGCAGAGTCGTTCCCCGAAATCACCTCTCTGCAATATGTCATCAACCAGAAGATGAACGACAGCATTTCGGATTTGGAATTCAAGACCTACAAGGGCAAGGATTTCATGATGGAAAAGATGGGCGACCTGTATTTCAAGGTAGGACCGGCCTCTTTTTACCAGACCAACAGTCAACAGGCCTTCAAGTTATACAGTGTAGCCAAGGAGTTTGCCGCCGTCACCCCCGAAGATACCGTTTACGATTTATATACCGGCACGGGCACCATCGCCAACTTCGTCGCTCGCGACGCACGCAAGGTGGTAGGTATTGAATATGTGGAGGCCGCCATTGAAGATGCGAAGGAGAATTCGGCCCTCAACCACATCGACAACACCGAGTTTGTGGCTGGCGACATGGCCAAGGTGCTGACACCCGAGTTTGTGAAGGAGCATGGCCGCGCCGACATCGTCATCACCGACCCGCCGCGCAGCGGGATGCACGCCGACGTGGTGAAACAGCTGCTGGCCATGGAACCGCAGCGCATTGTGTATGTCAGCTGCAACCCCGCCACGCAGGCCCGCGACCTTACCTTGCTGGATGAAAAGTACAAAGTGCTCCGCGTACAACCGGTGGATATGTTTCCGCACACCCAGCATGTGGAAAATGTAGTGCTTTTGGAATTAAAATAACAATCTGATTGACAATATGATAAAAGTAGCAATTCTCGGTTATGGGAAAATGGGAAAAGAGATAGAGAAGGTCGCCATCCGCGAAGGGATGAACATTGTGGCCCGCATCGACAACGAAGAGGACTGGAAAACACAGCACGAGGCCTTTCTTTCCTGCGATGTGGCCATCGAATTTTCCACCCCCGGTACCGTGGTCAAGAACCTCACCCGTTGCTTCGAGGCCAACATTCCAGTAGTGTGCGGCACGACCGGCTGGACCAACGTGGAAAAGGACATCCTCAAGCAGTGCCAAGCCACCTCCAACGCCCTCATCTATGGATCGAACTTCTCCATCGGGGCCAACATGTTCTTCAAAATCAATGACTTGATGGCGCAACTGATGAACCAGCAGCCCCAGTACGACGTGACCATCGAGGAGACGCACCATATCCACAAGAAAGATGCACCCAGCGGCACGGCCATTGCCATCGCCAACATCATCATCAACCAACTCAACCGTAAGAAAGAGTGGGCACTAGAGGACGACAGCGATGCTGCCGACATTAACATCACTGCCCATCGTTTCGGAGAGGAAGCCGGCACCCACGCTGTGAAGTACAAATCAGACGACGACTGTATCATCCTGTGCCACAAGGCGTTCAATCGCGCTATCTTCGCACAAGGAGCCGTTCGATCCGCCCGCTGGCTCATCAAAAACAGAGGTATCCACCCCTTCTACGACATCTTCCTCCAGATTTAATTCCCACATTATATTAAAATGAAATTTGTGAACATCAAGCTATTTTTGCCCCTCCTTCTGCTAATTTTTGGCAGCTTCTCCCCTCTACAGGCACAAAGATTAGAGTTGAGATTCAACAAGGAGTTTTCGAACGACAAGATGATCAACAAAACGTTGGGGGCTGGCGGTTCGTTCATCATCGACGGGTGGGTGGACCACTTGGATTTTCAGATCAACTTCGACTATGCGGGGCACAAAGAAGCTGCTGATTATACAGGGGTTAGCACAAAAATCGCCAAATACAAAGGAGGCATTTCAGTCCTTTACTCGCATCCTATCGGGCGGCTTGTCCACCTCCGCGCGGGCGGTGACCTCTCGTACAATTATATCAACAAAGTCAATACCCGCTGGGAAGATTTCAAGCATTACAACACAGCACATCGCGCTCACGCTCTGGGGATTGGAGCCATAGTACAGTTACAGATTCAGCTGGGGCAACTCTTCCGCATCGGAGCTGGCCTCATCCCCACCTACCTCATTCCGCTGGCCACCGACGTCAGCCAACCCAACGTGGAGTGCGACTTTAAGAAAGGCATGTTTGTGATGCAACTACAAATCGGATTGGAAATCCGTTTGGTCAAAGAATAAAAATAAACTACTGAAAATATGGCACTTATCAAATCCATTTCTGGCATTCGTGGCACCATTGGCGGCCAAGTGGGCGACAATCTCACCCCTATCGATGTGGTACAATTCGTATCGGCTTTTGTCACCTTCTTAAAAAAAGACGAGAAAGCCTTAACCCTCGTGACAGGACGTGATGCCCGTATCTCGGGAGAAATTATCAACAAACTCATTTGCAGTACTTTGCAATCTCTTGGGGTGCATGTCATCGACTTAGGCTTGTCCACTACGCCGACGGTAGAGATGGCGGTAGTACAACACAAGGCGGACGGTGGTATTATCCTGACGGCCAGTCACAACCCGATGCAATGGAATGCCCTGAAACTGTTGAATGCACGTGGTGAGTTTATTTCTGCGGAAGATGGTGCGAAAGTTTTGGAAATTATTGAAAAACAAGAATATACATTTGCCGATGTGCACCATTTGGGAAGCTATAGCATCTACGAGCAAGCCATCAGCGACCATGTGGAGCAGATTCTGAAATTAAAGTTAGTGGATGTAGAGGCCATCCGCAAAGCTGACTTTTCCGTGGCCTTAGACTGTGTAAACTCCACGGGAGGTCTTGCCTTACCCCTGTTGCTCAAAAAGTTAGGGGTGGAAAAAGTTAGCATTTTGAATGGCGACGTTTCGGGAATCTTTGCCCACAACCCCGAGCCGCTTCCCCAGCATCTGGAGGGCATTTCCGAAATGATGCGCAAGGGGGGCTTTGATGTGGGTTTTGTGGTGGATCCCGATGTGGACCGCCTGGCCATTTTGAACGAAGATGGTTCGATGTTTGGCGAAGAGTACACCCTCGTGGCCGTTTCCGACTACATTCTTCAGCACCAAAAAGGAAATACCGTCTCCAACCTCTCCTCTACTCGTGCTTTAAGAGATGTAAGTAATAGATATGGAGTAAGTTACAATGCCTCTGCGGTGGGCGAAGTGAATGTGGTGGAAAAGATGAAAGCCACTCATGCGGTTATTGGCGGCGAGGGCAATGGCGGGGTGATTTATCCTGAATTGCATTATGGTAGAGATGCGCTGGTTGGCATCGCACTATTCCTCACTTTCATGGCCAAAACTGGAAAAAAATGCAGCGACATTCGCAAGCAATATCCTGCCTACACGATTTCCAAGAACAAAATCGAGTTACAGGCGGGCATGAATGTGCCGGAGATTATGAAAAAAATCGCCGCAAAGTATTCTGATAATGAGGTTAATACGATAGATGGGGTCAAGATCGACTTTCCTGACGGCTGGGTACACCTCCGCCCATCAAACACAGAGCCCATTATTCGCGTTTATGCGGAAGCACAGGATGAAGAGTATGCTTCTTCCCTGGCGAATCGGATCATGAATGACATCAAAAACCTCATCGGGTAGAAATTCTGCTTATTTCTTAATTTTATAAAAATTATCCGAAATTCACCGGATTAATTGTGCTATTTTTTAGCATTGTTAATAATTTTATCAAAAAATTGTAATATAATTTGGTAATAATTAATATATTATGTTAAAATATTAAAGTTATTAACAATTGATGTTTTCGTGATTTTTCTCTATATCTTTGCATCGCTGTTGTGAAGATAATCAACGGCAACGATCTCAGTAAACTCAGACCACTATGGACAAGACTATTGAAATCTATTGCTGCCGCACCCAGTTCATCCTCAAAAGATGGGAAAGAATTATTCTGACGGGAATCTGCTTATTATTCATATGTTGTGGACGGGCACAATCTGGATTTGCACCCGTTCACGGAAACGCTGGAAATAGTTCTTACACCATCGGACAAGTTTTTTACCAGCAACTTGCGCAGGCCATCGCTATATCAGAAGGGGTAGAGCAGGGGTACATCATCATTACACACCTGCAGGATGAGACTTGCGAAGGAACCGCCTACGCGGGTTTCGGGATTGAGTTTGGCGATACCCTTATAGCTGGAGAATATTTCGTGGAAAAGCCTCCACAAAACAGTGCATTACACTATGATAGTATCGTACGATTCCTTTTGGTGGTACATCCCATTTGGAGAATCAGCGACACCTTATTAGTATATGATGGCGCTCCCGAAGCCGTTTTGGCCGGCACCCATACCGACAGTCTCGTGTCGCAATTCGGCTGCGACAGTATTGTGTCAAGGACCATCTACGTCATCACTTGTCCCGACGACTATATTGATACCGCTGCATACGGAGAGGAAAGTGTGCCTTTGTCGTTAATGCCGCCCAACATCTATCCACCCAATCCCAATCTGCAAATTTCATCAGACGTGCCATCATCGGTGTTAGTAGGACGCTCACACCTGATCACATGGCAAGTAACAACAGGGGAGGATACGCTGAGGTGCACGCAGAACGCAATCGTACATTTTCCACCGTGCGGTGGTGACTATACCATAAGGGATCGCGAAAACAACCTCTATCATACCATACGTGTCGGTGCCATTTGCTGGCTGAAAGAGAATCTACGCTCCACACTCTACCCGAATGGCGACACCATCCAGAATGCCCGAATCTACACTCTCGGCGCCGACACTATTTCTGAATGGGAAAACTACGGGCGGCTATATAGCTGGTATTCAGCAGTAAACATCCCAGAGGGCAGTGACTCCTTGCCGACGACAGATAGTGAAGGGAGGGTGCAAGGTGCCTGCCCATCAGGATGGCACATCCCGCTCTCAGAAGAGATGGAACAACTATCCCTTGAAGATGCCCAATCCTTGAGAATCGACGGCGAATACTGGCTCGGAGAAGCCGATAATCTGAGTGGATTCTCTGCCATGCCCGCCGGTGACTACGATGATCGCACAGGGTATTTTGAATACCTTAGAACCATTGCACGCTTCTGGACCAGTGAAAGAGTGTCAGAGAATATGGGAATGGTAGGAACCCTACCCAATATCTGTAACGACTTTTACCTTGAAAGATTCTCCACCCATAATGGATGTAGCATTCGATGTATAAAAAACTGAAAATCATTAATTAAAGATATGAAAAAGATACTGACACTTTTAAATTTACTCTTTGCCGTCACCCTCATTTACGCACAAACCCCTGCAAGATTATCATACCAGTCGGTGGTGCGAAACTTAGAAAATCAGCTGGTGGTCCAAGAAGAAATCACTGTACGATTTCAATTGCACAACCATTCCCCTCATGCAGCTACCGTTTATGCTGAACAACACACCGTTACAAGCAACCAAAATGGTCTTATCAGTCTCATAATTGGAGAAGGAACCGGTCAAACCGGCGACCTTGATGCAGTAACATGGAACGATGCATACATTTGCACGCAGTACTCTTTAGCCGGGGAGCTAATGCTGGCCGACACGCAAAAAATCACCGCCGTACCTTTTGCCTGCTATGCCGAAAAAGTGCCACTGTCAGCCATTGAAGAGCATTTGGGCAGCACACAGCTGGTAACCATCAATATGCTACAGGATTCCCTGTCGCAATACACCACCCATCAGGAACTGCAAAACAACATCAGCCTATTAGTTTCCCGGCAGGAACTAGCCGACTCGATGGCCCACACGGTCTCGCCAGAAGAGCTATCCACCGCTATTGACACTCTGGTGGGCCGCCAAGAGCTCGCCGACTCTCTCAGCCACTACATCCACCAAGGGGATCTGGATGACGCAGTCGGCCTGTTGGTAACCCGGCAAGAACTGGCCGACTCGATGGCCCACACGGTCTCGCCAGAAGAGCTCTCCACTACCATCGACACTCTGGTAGGCCGCCAAGAGCTCGCCGACTCTCTCAGCCACTACATCCACCAAGGGGATCTGGATGACGCGGTCGGACTGTTGGTAACCCGACAGGAACTGGCCGACTCGATGGCCCACACGGTCTCGCCAGAAGAACTCTCCACCGCCATCGACACTCTGGTGGGCCGACAAGAGCTCGCCGACTCTCTCAGCCACTATATCCACCAAGGGGATCTGGATGACGCGGTCGGACTGTTGGTGACCCGGCAGGAGTTTCTGGACTCTCTACAACAGATCGCCAACAACGGAAATCTCACCACACTGATACAAAACCTCCAAAATCAAATCAACGAGCTGCAAGCCGTGGAAGAAACCGTGGACATGTTCACAGTGCCTTCTTCCCCCTCCAACACCTTTACCCTCTCCTTTTCTCCCCTCACCAATTACCCTGTCCTGATGTTCATCAACGGTGTATTCATCAACACACAAGCCTTCAGCTTATCTGGTAATACGCTAACCTACCGCTACAACTACAATGGCAACAAGGCTCTTGTCGAAGGCGACCGCATACAAATTTATTATTCCCACAATTAATTCACAATGACCAAACGATTTCTCCTATTATTTTGTACCATCACTTGTATTATCCCCTTACTACAAGGACAAATCACAGGGGTGGACCGGTACGGCAACGATTGCCAAACAGATTGTTTTTTTATCAATCAATACGGCGAGGAGTGCAGTCGGGCGCGTTTGAACCGTTTCGGGCATCTGCTTGGGTATCCACCCTCTGTCACCACCGACAGTGCCCAACTACATGGGTTGGATTCCATTAGCATCTTTGGAACTGTAGTAGATGATGGTTTCGCAAATGTGACCAGCCGAGGTTTTCAATATGCCATCCATGAAAGTTTTGTTAATGCAACAAACATCACTATCGGAAGCGGTTTGGGGAGTTTCCATGGACAAATCACCAACTTAAGCCCGAACCAGACCTATTACTACCGAAGTTTTGCGAACAACCAATATGGGCGCAAATACGGAAATACCCTTAGCATACAGACAGAGATTGGAGATCTCGTTTTGGGAGAGATAAGCCGAGGGGTGGCATCAGATTATTTCAACATTCGAATTCCCATATTAAATAATGGTGGCGCCCCAGTGAGCGGGCATGTATGCGCCTACACCGATACTGCCCATACGGAATTGTTCGCCTGTCAAGAAATATCCCCCACCATGTACTCCGCCTCCACCACATACTTCACAAATGCAGTGCCTGGAACCACTTACTTTATAGAAGCTTTCGTAACCAACACCAAAGACACTATCATTTTGCACACGCAAGTCGCATGTCCTACGGATTTATCTGTTCGTGTCTATCAAGGAAGTCCTACTGCAACATACGGGTGTGACCCGCCTAGCGGAAGGGACTATCACTTTTACGTTATCATATCTGGCAAAGATCCAAGAAAAAACCAGGCGGAAATCTTATGGAACCACAGCGCTGGCACTGGTATCATGAACGACACAAATCTCACCGTTCACGTGGAGGAGAATCTCACCTTGTCCGTCACAGCAAGCATTGTGGTTGGGGATGACACCATTGCCGCGCCCAACACTATTTCCTTAATCATAACCGAAGCCATCCGCAGGCCAACAACTTGTAATTGCTGTAGTGAAGAATTTATCAATACAGTTTCTTGTAGTGGGAATGTCGTCGCCTACACTTGGGTGAACGAAAACAACGACACTGTAGCCAACACCTCATCTGCAACCCTCCCCACAGGAAATCATACTCTTTGGTACACAGATGATTATGGGTGCTCCTTCGCCAAGTCCGTGTATTTCGGACCCAGAGTAAGACATTGTGTCATTGAAGGTGAACCCGGGCCTAACGAAAGTGCTCACTTAGAGGATGGTGTCTGGGTGTTGGACTCCATCCAAGACCATCAGGGCAACTGGTATATTATCAAGCAGTTTGGCAGCCAGTGCTGGATGCGACAGAATATGCGCTGCACACACTCAAGAGCGAACTATGATTTCATCAACTCCAATGCCTCCATGGTTAGGGCTTCCTACTACGATGGTATATACGACCCCGTTGGGAGCAAACAATATGGACTTCGATATACCCCTTTGGCGGCATACGATACCACTTTCAATACACTTAATCCTATGGATTTTGGAAATCAATGGCGAGGAATTTGCCCTGAAGGATGGCACATCCCCAGCTGGGAGGAGTGTTGTATTCTGATAGATTACGTCGTTCATCAAAAGGATTCCACACTAGTCATTTCCCCTGCTGCTGTTCCCTCCAATAATACCATCGGCACCAATCTCCCTCTCGGGACATGGCTTTCCCACAGCTGCACATTTAACATTGACGAAAGTGACTTGTTCGAGTTTACCCTATTAAGAGGTGGTAGCACATGCCCCACTGCCGGATTATTTAATTTTTTGTTGATTGACTCTCCCGGTAGCAACACCTCCTTTGCCTTTCGCACTAAAATCGGTCAAAATAGCGTCATCAAAAATCCTCAAGGTATCAATTCACATACTGCAGTGCGCTGTCTCCGAAATCTATGAAATATTTCCAACAAAGCAATTGAGATTTTGCGTAAATTTGCCGCTTGAAAAAAAATATCCAACTATGAAAAAATTTTTCATCATCTTTCTGCTGATTTTAGGGGCAAATTTTATTTTTGCACAATCTGAAACTATTGATTTACAAGGAATTTTCAAAGGAAAATACCGCTATGACCGTGTCCAGTCCCTTACATGGAGACCCCAAACCACCGAATATACTTTTTACGACACGGAAAAGGATGCCATCCTGTCGGTGGACATGAAAAAGGGTAATGAGAAGGTTTTGTTTGAATTCTCCAAGATTTATGGCTATGCTCTCGGAAAAAGCAGTGCCACGAAAGACGAGTTCAAAGCTGCCGGCGGCCGGATTTCTACCGCTTGGGAATGGATCGACAAGAACAGCTTCCGCATCTATGCCATCATGCCCGGCAAGGACCCCGGCTATGTGACGTACCAAATCTCGTCGCAGTCGTTCTCCACCGCTGCTGATCCGACCGACGGCATCGACATTGTGGACCAAGATGCCAACAATTCCCTTTACATCTATCATGACGAAGACGCTGACGGCTTCTTTGTCAACGACCTGAAGAATCCCGTGAAAGCGAAAATCATCCTCTGTCCCGACACCGCCAAGGATGTGGTCTTCGGCGAGCCCGTACACCGTAGCGAATGGGGCATCAACGAGGGTTGGTACTTCTCGCCCAACAGCAACTTCATCGCCTTCTACCGCATGGACCAGTCGATGGTGGAAGACTACCCGCTGCTGCAAACCAGCGAAGATGACGGCGCGGCCCACATCGCCTACTTCAAAAACATCAAATACCCCATGGCCGGTCGTACCAGCCATCAGGTGAAAGTCGGCATTTTCGACGCCCGCCAGTCGTTCATGAAAAAAACCTGCGTTTATCACTACATCCAGACCGACCCCGCAGACGGTGAATTTCTGACCAACGTCACCTTTTCGCCCGATGAAAAATATCTGTATATCACTCACTTGAACAGAGAGCAGAATCATTCCAAACTTATCCGCTACGAGGTGGCCACCGGCAAGAAACTGGCCGTACTGATTGAAGAGAGCGACAGCCGCTACGTGGAACCCCTCCACCGCATCATCTGCCTCAACAACGGCAACTTCATCTACCAGAGCGACCGCGACGGATGGAACCACTTCTACCTCTACACCTTCGAAGGCAAACTGGTGAAACAAATCACCAAGGGCAACTGGCCCGTGATTGAAGACCTTGGCATGGACGATGCCCAACAGAACATCTACTTCATGACCAACAAAGACAATCCTGTTGACCGCTACCTCTACTCCGTCAATATCGCCAGCGGCAAACTTACCAACCTCACCCCCACCTCCGGCACCCACACCATCGTACTTTCCGATGACAAGAAAAACTTCTTCGACTACTTCTCCAACCTCCACACGCCCCTGATTGTATATGCCGGCACTACCGACGGAAAATATTTACGCAAGGTGAAAGAGTCACGCAACCCCTACCGCGACTGCGAGCTGGGCTACGACACCATCTTCTCACTGAAAAATGCACATGGCGACGACCTCTACTGCAACATGATTTTCCCGCCCAAATTCAACAAAAACGAACAATACCCCTGCTTGGTATATGTATATGGAGGACCTCATTCCCAATTGGTTACGAACGAATTTATGGCGGCCGGTCCTTTCTTGCACTATATGGCCCAGAAGGGATACATCATTTTTGTGCTCGACAACCGCGGCACCAGCAACCGGGGAGCAGAGTTTGAAAAGTGCATCCACCGCCAGCTCGGCGTGCTGGAAAGCGAAGACCAGATGGTGGGCATCAACTACCTGCGCTCTCTGCCTTACGTCAACAAGAACCGCATGGGTATCGACGGCTGGAGCTTCGGCGGCTTCATGACACTGACCATGGTGACCGAACACAACGACATCTTCGCCTCCGCCACCTGCGGCGGTCCGGTGGTCAACTGGGAGTGGTACGAAATCATGTACGGCGAGCGTTACATGGACACCCCGCAGGAGAACCCCGACGGCTACGAGCACGCCAACATCATCAACAAAATCCAAAAGCTGAAATGCCCCCTGCTGATCATGCACGGACAGCAAGATAATACTGTGGTTCAGCAACATAGCCTTGAGCTGTTACACCAGTCGGTGCTGGATGACGTTCAAATCAACTACTTCCCCTACACCACCCACGAACATAATGTGAGAGGTCTCGACCGCGTGCAGATGTGGCACAAAATCGAACAGTTCCACGACAACATTCTGATGAAATAATCACCTAACCCCCATCCCATTCCCATGAACAAACCCTCTTTTAATCGCAATTTATGGCTACTCAACACCATTTATCAAGCCGGAACAGAAGGTCTCACTTTTGAAGAAATTTGTAAAAATTGGCAGAGTAGCGGCTTGTCGAAAGGCAAGAACTATCCCCTCCGCTCGTTTCACAACCATCGGAAGGAGATCCTTGACACCTTCAACATCGCCATCCGCTGCCGGAAAAACACCAACCGCTACTATATCAAAAACAATGAGACTGCTGCCCAACTGATGATGAAAGTGCTTGGACTGATTGGCATCAACCAGACCCTGAGAAGCGACATTTCTTCCCTCATCTCCTACACCCCTCGCACCGGCGGCGAAGGCTTCCTCACTTCCATCACCTCCGCCATTCAGAATAAAAAAATGTTAAAAGTAGTCTTCTCCAACAACAACGAGAAGACAACATACGATGAGGTTAAACCTTTGGGAATCAAAGAATACAAAAACTGCTGGTACCTGCTCGCACAACTCGTCAGCGGCCAAAATGTGTATGTCAACCTGGCCTACACGAGCGAAATCACCCCGCTGAATGAAACCTTTGCTGAACCGACCGACGTTCCCGTACAGGAACTTCTTGTGGAGAACTATGGCAGCCGGCTTGAAGAAATTCCAACGGAGGAAATCACCCTTAAGGTTCCCGCTTCCATCTCCCTGCAAATCAAACAGTTCCCCATCCACCCCTCCCAAAGAGAGCTGGAGAACAAAAAGAACCACTCCATCTTCTACCTCCACCTCAAACCCACCACCGACTTCATCCGCGACCTGATGGCCTTCGGCAACCAGATCGAAATCATCACCCCAGCCTCCATTAAAGAGAAAGTAGCTGACGAAGCCCGGAAAATTATCAAGAAAAACCAATAACCGACAAAAAAAAATAGTACTATGAAATACGAATTAGTTTGCCAAAAATGCGGAGAGAAGATCTCCTCTTTCAAAGAATGGTTTGACCATGACCAAGTTTGTCCAAAATGCGGATGTAATTATGTAGAAGTTCATTACAACGCAAATTACCATCAACTTTCGGAACTTTTTAAAGGACATCCTGCCAGTTTTTGGCATTATTTCGACTTTTTACCCTTGGAAGACAAGGCCAACATTATCACCTGTAATGAAGGCGCCATCCCGATTGAGGAGTGGGACTTTTTGGAGAGATATGCCCAAGAGAAATACGGCATCAACTGTAAGGTGATGGTGTATCGGAACGACTTGAACGGTGGCACCAACACGTTCAAGGATGTGGCCGCTGCGATGGGCGCTGCCATCATGAAAGAAAATGGAATCAAGGAGTACTGCATTGCCTCGACGGGCAACACAGCGACCGCCTTCAGCAAATACCTGTCGTTGGCGGGCATCCGGCTGAACGTTTTTGTGCCGAACTGCGTGTGCCACGACACGGTGGAGGAGATTCGCTCGTACGGCCAGAACTTAGTGATTTCGGAGGGCGACTACGGGGCGGCCAAGAAAGAGGCGGCGGACTACAAGAAGGCGCACGGGCTGCTCATCTCGGGCGGCAACATCGACCCCATCCGTGTGGAGGCCAAGAAGACGATGGTGTTTGAGTTCCTGCGGCAGATGGGAAAGATGCCCGATGTGTATGTGCAGGCCGTGAGTGGCGGCACGGGACCGATTGCGGTGGACAAGGGCGTGCGCGAAATCAAGGACACCTTCCCCGAGACCCAACTGCCGAGGATGATTTTGGTACAGCAGGATACCTGCGACCCGATGGTGCAGGGCTGGGAGAATGCCGAAAAAGCCGGATTCCCAGAAGGTTACGAAAAGAACTTTCCCTCCATCGCCAACCCGCAGACCAAGGTGTCCATCCTTTCTACTGGCACGCCAGGCATGTTCCCCATTGTGGCTCCCATCGTGCGCAAGAGCGGAGGTGGCTTCGTGAGGGTGAAAGAGGCTGAGCTGGTGGATTATGCGAAGATTGCGAAACGCGAGCGTAACGTGATGCTCGGTCCGGCGGCGGCGGTCTGCTTTGCCGGATTCTACCAGGCCTTGGCAGAGGGGAAGATCAAAGATGACGAGACCGTGCTGATCAACACCGGCGAGGGAGCGGCCCGCGCGAAGGACTTCGCGGCAGCCGTGGAGAAAGCGTAAGAACAACAACATTTCCTTTATTTTGCGAGCACATAATCCCTGTAACAAATGAAACATTTTCTGTTTAAACATCTATGGAAAATGACAGGAATATTCTTCCTCGCTGCTCTTGCATTCAGTTGTGAAAAAGAACCCATTGATCCTGTCACTCCCGAACCAGACCCTGTAGAAATTGATATTCCAGGAGCTGACAGCAATATTCTGATTATGAAAGTGGATTACCAAACCTTTCAATATGAGGGATATACCACTGTGAATGTTGATAGTGCTAAGGGTTCCTCTGACACCATCCCCTTTTTGGCAACGTATTGTCCTCCTAGTGATTTTGGATATATAAAATTATTCTATGAGAACCCCAGCCATCTCCTTTTTTATGGAGGTATTTTTTGGATGGGATGCGGGAATCTCCATTTCCCAACTTCCTTTATGACATTACCTGCTCAAACCTCTGGGCTCCCCTACCCAGGAAACGACAAAATCTGCTTCATTGATTATTCTGGTGCACAGCAATCGCTCCCCTGGAATGATAATCTTGTAGATGAAACCATGATTGAAAACGTTTGGGGAACCATATCCAAGCAGCCTGAATTTCAGCATTATTATAGCAAGACCAACAAAAAAGTCGCAGTATTCTTGTACACACCGAGTGTAGGAGGTGGAAATCCCGCTGATTGGGATTTTATCATTTTTGTGGAAAAAGAATAAATTTTTCCCACCATCTTATATACTATCCCGCCCATTCTCAGCGTTTTATTTCTCGGATTTTGTGCAAAGGACTCCACAAAGTCTATGTCGGGTGCGCGATACGCCCTGACGGATAACAGATGTCCATTGAAAAAAAATTATGTCTAAAAAGTCCAATCTTTTCTTGTTTTTGAAAGCTCTCATCATTTTGGGGCTGATTCTTATTCTTTTAATTCCGGCCATGCTGATCAGTAATTTGATTGACGAAAGAGAGTCATTGAGAAGCGAAGCCGTAACAGAAGTTTCCGGGAAATGGGCCCACGACCAAAACCTGGTCGGTCCCTACCTCTCCATCCCCTACTACAATGAAAATGGAAAAGCCTCTGAGAAATGCTTCTTGCAGGTGATGCCTGAAAACTTGAAGATTGCAGGCGATGTAACCACAGAAACCTTACATAGAGGCATTTACGATGTGGTGGTGTACCACTCGAACCTGAAAATCACGGGCAATTTCAGCAAAAAAGATTTCAAAGATATACCCTTGGAGGAACTTTGCCTCGAACGTGCCATTTTGTCAATGGGAATCACCGACTTACGAGGAATAGAAAACCAGTTAGACATTCAACTTGGCGACCAAAACTATCGTTTTGAGGCCGGACTTTATAATCAAGACGTGGCCTCTGGTGACGGGGTACATGCCATCGTCAATCTTGAAGATACCTGTTCAACAGATGATTCTCTTTTGAACAACATTCCCTTCTCCATGTCGCTTTCGCTGAAAGGTTCCGAGCAACTGATGATTTCGCCCATCGGCGGAAACACGGATGTGAAGCTCCACTCCAACTGGAACAATCCCAGTTTCACGGGTGATTTTCTCACTTCTGATAAAGAAATCCGTAAAGACGGCTTTGATGCACATTGGAAAATGATGCACCTCAACCGCGATTTTCCGCAATCATGGACTACTCGTGATCATGAAAAGAGTTTTTCTCCCCAACACACTGCCTTTGGCGTCACTTTCCTATTGCCGGTGGATGGCTACCAGAAGGCCACTCGCTGCGTGAAATACTCGATCCTCTTCACTACCATCACCTTCCTGGTCTTTTTCTTTGTGGAGATTTTGCGCAAAAAGCGCGTCCATCCGCTACAATATCTATTGGTGGGGGTTGCGCTGATCGTGTTCTACACGTTACTGGTTTCCCTCTCCGAGTATTTGGCCTTCAATTTAGCCTATATTCTTGCCGCTTTGGCCACCATCATCCTCATCACCCTATACTCTAAAGCCGTGCTGAAATCATGGGCACAAGGCGGTTTTGTGGGCGGTGTGCTGCTGGTGCTTTACGGTTATCTTTTTACCATCATCCAGCTACAGGATTACGCCCTGTTGGCAGGCAGTATCTTTATCTTCATCATCCTCGGTGTGGTGATGTTCTTCTCACGGAAGGTGGATTGGTACAATTTGAACGGAGGCGGCAAAGATGAGGGTAACACCCCGCCGCCACCGGCAATGCAATAACTATTGTAAACAAAAAAAAGCCGCAGGAATCTGCGGCTTTTTTTTCGTAATCTGATTTTTTACGCCAGTCCGCCGTCGCCACCCATCATGGGAATCACGCCCTGCTGGCGTTCGTCGATACGGCCGTTCTTCTCCTCAAATTTGCGGATGTTGTCGCCCAGCGCTGCAAGAAGACGCTTGGTGTTCTGGGGCGTCATGATGATGCGTGACGTCACATTCCCCTTGGGCATACCGGGCATCATCGCCACGAAATCAAGGATGAACTCGTTATCGGAATGGGTGATAATGGTCAGGTTGGAATAGGTTCCTTTGGCTACCTCTTCGCTGAGGTTGATGTCGATTTTTTGCTCTTGCATGATATTTTTGGTTTTTCTTTTAAAACAAAAAAAGGGGTCAGTTGTTCACTGACCCCTTTGAAATTTACTCTTCTTTAGAGGCCATCAGGCTTTCGTACTCTTCCATCGAGCTCACCTCGAGGTTCTGGTACCGTTTCAAACCGGTACCGGCCGGAATGAGGTGTCCCACGATGACATTCTCCTTCAGACCCAACAGGTGGTCAGACTGCGCGTTGATAGCGGCATTGGTGAGCACCTTGGTAGTCTCCTGGAAGGAGGCTGCTGAGATGAAGCTACGGATTTGCAGAGAAGCACGGGTAATACCTTGCAGAATGGGCTTACCGGTGGCCGGGTTGGCATCGCGCACCTCCACCAGCTTCTGGTCGCGGCGTTTCAACAGTGAGTTCTCGTCGCGGAGCTGCTTCGGAGTCACAATCTGACCCTTGATGAACTCGGTGCTGTCGCCAGCATCGGTCACCACCTTCATTTCCCAAATATTGTCGTTCTCTTCCTGGAAATCAACCTTGTTGATCAATTCGCCCTGGAGGAACTTGGTATCGCCCGGATCCTCGATTTCCATCTTACGCATCATCTGACGCACGATGACTTCGAAGTGTTTATCGTTGATCTTCACACCCTGCAGACGGTAAACTTCCTGAATTTCATTCACGATGTACTCCTGCACCTTCATGGCACCCTTGATGTTCAAGATGTCGGACGGAGTGAGCGCACCTTCGGAAAGCGGCGTACCAGCTTTCACGTAGTCGTTCTCCTGTGCCAGAATCTGTTTGGAGGCGGGGATGAGATACTGTTTCTGTTCACCTGTCTTGGAGGTGATGTTCACGCAACGGTTACCACGTTTGAGCTTCTTCTCGAAGGAGACCACACCATCGATTTCGGCCACGATAGCCGGATCGGAGGGGTTACGGGCCTCGAAGAGCTCGGTGACGCGCGGCAGACCGCCGGTGATATCGCCTGACTTACCGAAGGAACGCGGGATTTTGACCAAGATGGCACCAGCCTCAATGACATCGCCCGGCTCCACAGAAAGACGTGCACCGACCGGAATGTCGAAGGTCTTGATGGTGTTGCCTTCGTCGTCGTTGACCAGAATCATAGGAGTCTTGGTCTTCAAACGGCTTTCCACAATCACGCGGTCGTGGGTACCGGCCTGTTCGTCGGTCTCCACACGGTAGGTCACACCTTCAATGATGTCCTTGAAGTCAACCTTACCGGCCACCTCAGAGAGAATCACAGCATTGAACGGATCCCAATCAGCGATGATGTCGCCTTTCTTGACATTGTCGCCATGTTTGAAATAGAGTTTCGCACCGTAGGGGATGTTGGCGGAGAAGAGGGCAATCGACGTGTTCACATCGATAATCTTCATCTCAGCAGAACGTCCGATGACAATGTAATAGGTCTTGCCGGTCTCGTCGGTCTTTTCGAGAGCACGAAGCTCGTCGATGCTCAACAGACCATCGCTCTTGGCTTGGATACGGCTGTTGGCGACCACGTTGCCAGCCACACCACCCACGTGGAAGGTACGGAGGGTAAGCTGAGTACCAGGCTCACCGATGGACTGTGCGGCGATGACACCGACGGCCTCGCCAATCTGCACCAGCTTGCCGGTGGCCAAGTTACGGCCGTAGCACTTCTGGCAAACACCATGACGCGATTCGCAAGTCGGCACCGAACGGATTTCCACCTCTTCAATACCTGACTCTTCAATCTTAGCGCAATATTCTTCCGTAAGCTCTTCACCAGCTTTGATGATAAGCTCGTTGGTCTTCGGATTGTACACATCGTGCAAGGTCACACGACCTAACAGACGGTTACCCAAAGTCTCGATAATTTCCTCATTCTTCTTCAATGCAGTGATCGTCAAACCACGCAACGTACCGCAGTCCTCTTCGGTGATGATGACATCGTGCGCAACGTCCACCAAACGACGGGTCAAGTAACCAGCGTCAGCGGTCTTCAAAGCGGTATCAGCCAAACCCTTACGAGCACCGTGCGTAGAGATGAAGTACTCCAACACCGACAGACCCTCCTTGAAGTTGGAGAGAATCGGGTTCTCGATAATTTCACCTCCAGAGGCACCGGCCTTAGTCGGTTTTGCCATCAAACCACGCATACCAGCCAACTGACGAATCTGGGTTTCAGAACCACGAGCTCCAGAATCCAGCATCATATATACCGGATTGAAGCCTTGGCGGTCGGAGGAGATCTTCTTGATCAACACCTTACTCAGATTAGCGTTGGTGTGCGTCCACACATCAATAATCTGATTGGAACGCTCAGTGTTGGTGATGATACCCATCGCATACTGCTCTTGAATTTCATCCACCTTTTCGTTGGATTCGGCGATCATCTCTGCCTTCTCTTCCGGAATGAGCACATCGCCCAAGTTGAAGGAAAGACCTCCCACGAAAGCCATGCGGAAGCCCATGCTCATCACATCGTCCAAGAACTTGGTGGTAGCGGCGTTGCCACATTTTTTCAACACGCTGCCGATGATGTCGCGCAAAGCCTTCTTGGTGAGAAGTTTATTGATGTAACCATAGTTTTCAGGAACCACCTGATTGAAGAGCACGCGACCCACGGTCGTCTCGGTCAGCACCATCTTGCCGTCACCTTCCAGATTGACGCGGCACTTGATGGTCGCGTTGAGATGAACCTTCTTCTCATTGTAAGCAATGATCACCTCTTCCGGAGAGTAGAAGCACATGCCCTCGCCGGGAACCTTCATATCCTCAGTGGATTTGAGAGGTTTGGTGATGTAGTACAAACCGAGAACCATGTCCTGTGAAGGCACGGTGATCGGGGAGCCGTTGGCGGGGTTCAAGATGTTGTGCGAAGAAAGCATCAGCATCTGAGCCTCCAGCACGGCGGCGTTGCCCAGCGGTACGTGAACAGCCATCTGGTCACCGTCGAAGTCGGCGTTGAATGCCGTACAGACGAGGGGGTGCAGACGGAGAGCTTTACCTTCCACGAGGCGGGGCTGGAAAGCCTGGATACCCAGACGGTGCAAGGTAGGAGCACGGTTCAAAAGTACCGGGTGACCCTTCAGGATGTTTTCCAGAATATCCCAAATCAGAGAATCCTTGCGGTCCACAATCTTCTTGGCAGATTTCACGGTTTTCACGATACCTCTTTCCAAAATCTTGCGGATGATGAAGGGTTTGAACAGCTCAGCAGCCATATCTTTCGGCAGACCGCATTCGTTCATGTGCAGCTCGGGGCCGACCACGATAACCGAACGGCCGGAGTAGTCCACACGTTTACCCAGCAAGTTCTGACGGAAACGACCCTGCTTACCCTTCAAGCTGTCGGAGAGGGACTTCAGCGGACGGTTGTTCTCCGTCTTCACGGAGTTGGTCTTCTTGGAATTATCGAAGAGTGAATCAACAGCCTCCTGCAACATACGTTTTTCGTTACGCATGATGACATCGGGAGCTTTGATTTCGATGAGTCTTTTCAGACGGTTGTTTCTGATGATGACACGACGGTAGAGGTCGTTGAGGTCGGAGGTAGCGAAGCGGCCGCCATCGAGCGGAACGAGAGGACGAAGTTCGGGAGGAGTGACAGGGATAATCTTCACAATCATCCATTCCGGCTTGTTCTCAGCGCGCTTGCGAGAGTCGCGGAAAGCCTCGAAAACCTGAAGTCTTTTCAGGATTTCCTGCTTTCTCTGCTGGGAAGTCTCGGTATTGGCGCGGTCGCGCAGTTCGTATGACTCTTTGTCGAGGTCCACCTTCTGAAGGAGCTCATAGAGCGCCTCAGCACCCATCTTAGCGATGAACTTGCTGGGATCGGAATCCTCCAGCATACGGTTGTCGGCGGGAAGATTATCTACGATTTCGAAATACTCCTCTTCGGTGAGCAGCGACAGGGTGCGGAGACCGTCCTTGTCCTTTTCGTTGAACTTGTGGCCTTCGGCAACACCGGGCTGGATGACGACGAACTTCTCATAATAAATGATGGCGTCCACATCCTTGGCGGGCAAGCCGAGCAGGGCGGCAATTTTCTTAAAGAACCAGATATGGGCTACCGGCACCACCAACTGGATGTGACCCATGCGTTCACGACGCACCTTGCGTTCGGTGACCTCCACACCGCAACGGTCGCACACCACGCCCTTGTAACGGATGCGTTTGTACTTTCCGCAGTGGCATTCCCAGTCCTTGGTGGGACCGAAAATTCTCTCGCAGAACAGACCGTCTCTTTCCGGCTTGTAGGTTCTGTAGTTGATGGTTTCCGGCTTGATCACCTCGCCATGCGACTGCTCCAGAATCATCTCCGGGGAAGCCAAGCTGACGGTGATGGTTGAAAACTCCTTTCTGGTATTCGTATCTTTTCTAAAAGCCATTTTCTATATAGATTATGTTTTTTATTAATCAAATTGAACGTTCAGATTCAAACCACGCAACTCGTTGACGAGCACGTTGAATGACTCGGGCAATCCGGGCACCGGCATCACGTCGCCCTTGACGATGGCTTCGTAAGCCTTGGCTCTACCCACCACGTCGTCGGACTTGACGGTCAGGATCTCCTGCAGCACGTTAGCCGCACCGAAGGCCTCGATGGCCCAGACCTCCATTTCTCCGAAACGCTGACCACCAAACTGGGCTTTACCTCCCAGAGGCTGCTGCGTGATCATCGAGTAAGGTCCGATGGAACGAGCGTGCATCTTATCGTCAACCATGTGGTGCAACTTAATCATATAGATGTAGCCCACGGTGACTTTCTGATGGAACTTCTCGCCCGTGCCGCCATCATACAGGTCAATGCTACCATTGGCCGGCAGACCGGCTTTTGCCAAAAGTTCATTAATTTGATCAATACTGGCACCGTCGAAAATCGGGGTGGCGAACTTCATACCGAGCTTCTTGCCAGCCCAACCCAAAACGGTCTCGTAAATCTGTCCCAAGTTCATACGGGAAGGCACACCCAGCGGGTTCAGCACAATGTCAACGGGAGTACCATCCGCGAGGAACGGCATATCCTCTTCCTTGACAATCTTGGCCACGATACCCTTGTTACCATGACGACCTGCCATCTTGTCACCCACACGAAGTTTGCGCTTGTTGGCCACATAGACCTTGGCCATCTGCACAATACCCGACGGGAGCTCGCTACCGATGGTGGCATCGAACTTCTCGCGCATCATCTTAGCGGTCAGCGCACGCTCCTCAATAAGGTAGTTGCGGATGATTTCGGTGACGAGTGCGTTCAGCTTCGCATCGTTAGTCCACTTCGACACCACAACGGTAGAGTAGTTGATGGTGGAGAGCAGCTTCTGCGAGAACTTGGCACCCTTCTGGATGATGATATTCTTGGCATTGTCATAGATGTTGTGGGCGATCTTGCCATTCAGCAAATCGTACAACTTGATGACAATTCTCTCTTTCAGAGCAGCTAAGTCTTTCTCGTAAACGGCGTCGATTTCTTTCAGCACGTCTTTGTCTTTTGATTTGGCCTTGCGGTCCTTCATCAGACGGGAGAGCGACTTGGCGGCAATCACCACACCCTTCATGGATGGCGGTGCCTTGAGGGAGGCGTCCTTCACATCGCCGGCCTTGTCGCCGAAGATAGCGCGGAGCAGCTTCTCCTCAGGAGTCGGGTAGGATTCGCCCTTCGGGGTGATCTTACCAATCAGGATGTCACCTTCGTTCACTTCGGCACCCACGCGGATAAGACCGTCTTCGCCAAGATCCTTGGTGGCCTCGGTAGAGACGTTCGGGATGTCGTTGGTGAACTCTTCCACACCGCGCTTGGTGTCGCGCACCTCGAGGGTGAGCTCTTCGATGTGGATGGAGGTGAAGATATCCTCTTTCACCACTCTTTCAGAAATCACGATAGCATCCTCGTAGTTGTAACCCTTCCAAGGCATGAAGGCTACCATCATGTTGCGACCGAGAGCCAGCTCGCCGCCCTTCGTCGCATAACCTTCCGTCAGCACCTGACCTTTCACCACGCGCTCGCCCTTACGAACGATCGGCTTGTCGTTGATACAGGAGTTCTGGTTGGTTCTTCTGAATTTCTGAAGATTGTAAGTTTTGATATTCGAGTCGAAACGGACGAGATTTTCCGCTTCGGTACGATCATAGTTGATAACGATTTTCTGAGCATCGGCATATTCCACCACGCCATTGCCCTCCGCACGCAGCAGCGCACGTGAGTCGAGAGCCACCTGGCGCTCCAGACCGGTACCTACGATAGGAGCTTCCGGATCCAAAAGCGGAACAGCCTGACGCATCATGTTCGAACCCATCAGGGCACGGTTAGCATCGTCGTTCTCCAAGAACGGAATCAAAGAGGCGGCGATAGAGGCGATCTGGTTAGGAGCCACATCAATCAGGTCGATTTCCTCCTTCGGCAGAATCGGGAAGTCGGCAAGGTTACGGGCTTTCACCTTGTCGCACAGTTTGCCATCGGCATCCATCGGGGTGCGGGCCTGTGCGATAGATTTGTTCTCTTCCTCTTCAGCGCTCAGATAGATAGGATCCTCGTTGAACTGCACCACACCATCCACCACGCGGCGGTAAGGAGTTTCGATGAAGCCGAGGTTGTTGATCTTGGCGAAAACGCAGAGAGAAGAAATCAAACCGATGTTCGGACCTTCAGGAGTTTCGATGGTACACAGACGACCATAGTGGGTATAGTGGACGTCGCGCACCTCGAAGCCTGCACGCTCGCGGGAAAGACCTCCAGGACCGAGGGCGGAGATTCTGCGCTTGTGCGTCAGCTCCGACAGCGGGTTGGTCTGGTCCATGAACTGCGACAGCTGGTTGGTGCCGAAGAACGTGTTGATGACCGAAGAGAGGGTCTTGGCGTTGATAAGGTCCATCGGAGAGAAGACCTCATTGTCGCGCACGTTCATCTTTTCACGGATGGTACGGGACATACGGGCGAGACCCACGCCGAACTGGTTGTACAACTGTTCGCCGACGGTACGGATACGACGGTTGCTCAAGTGGTCGATATCGTCCACCTCGGTCTTCGAGTTGATCAGTTCGATTAAATATTTGATAATCGCGATGATGTCTTCCTTGGTAAGGACACCGACTTCCATCGGAGTATTCAAATTCAATTTTTTATTGATTCTATAGCGACCCACCTCACCCAAGTCATATCTTTTTTCAGAGAAGAAAAGCTTCTCAAGGGTGGAACGGGCGGCTTCTTCATCCGGCGGAGCGGCGTTGCGCAACTGCTGGTAGATGTATTCGATAGCTTGTTTTTCGGTGAGGGTCGGGTCCTTCATCATCGTGTTGGTGATGATGGAGTAGTCGGTCTGGTGTTCGCCTTCCTTGTGGAAGATGACCGTCTTAACGCCGGAGTCAGCAATCATGTTGATATGCTTCTCTTCGAGGATGGTACCTCTTTCGATGACCACCTCGGTACGTTCGATGCTGACGACCTCGCCAGTTTCACTATCCACGAAATCCTCGTTGCGGTCGTGGAGCACGCTGGCGGCGAGCTTGCGGCCGATGCATTTCTTCATGTTCACCTTGGTGGCTTTCACCTCCTCGGCCATGTCGAAGATTTCAAGGATGTCTTTATCTGTTTCATAACCGATGGCACGGAGCAGCGTGGTGACCGGTAATTTCTTTTTACGGTCGATGTACGCGTACATCACGTTATTGATATCGGTTGTGAATTCCATCCAGGAGCCCTTGAAGGGGATGATTCTGGCGGAATAGAGCTGTGTTCCGTTGGTGTGGAACGACGAGCCGAAGAAGACGCCGGGGGAACGGTGCAGCTGGGAGACCACAACACGTTCGGCACCGTTGATGATGAAGGTGCCGCGGGGCGTCATATAAGGGATGGTACCCAGATATACGTCTTGGATTTTGGTTTCGAAATCCTCATGGTCGGCATCGTTGCACGACAGTTTCATTTTGGCTTTCAACGGCACGCTGTAGGTGAGGCCTCTTTCGATGCACTCGTCCATGGAGTAGCGGGGACCGTCGATATAGTAGTCGAGGAATTCGAGGACGAAACTGTTTCTGGCATCCGTGATGGGGAAGTTCTCTGAGAAAACTTTGAAAAGTCCCTCGTCGTGTCTTTTCTCCGCATCGGTGTCAATCTGGAAGAACTCCTGAAACGACTTCAGCTGAATGTCGAGCAGGTCGGGATATTCAGCCGGACGGGTGGATGCAAAACTAAATCTGGTATTTGATTGATTTGTTGCCAATGTTGATTTACTTTTTAGGTTGGTGAAAAAAAGTGAATTGGGTCGGTATTATCGGCAAGTTACCGGAGCGCAGGGTTGTGCACCGTCAGGCGCACAAAAAATACAATAAGTACAAGCCCCCACTGCTGCGGGAGGCTTGTACTTGATTGTCAGAGATAAAACGAATTATTTCAATTCGATCACTGCGCCGACTTCTTCCAAAGCCTTCTTGAGGCCTTCGGCTTCGTCTTTGGAGATACCTTCCTTGACAGCCTTCGGAGCGCCGTCCACCAATTCCTTGGCTTCTTTCAGTCCGAGACCAGTGAGTTCCTTCACAGCTTTCACAACGGCGAGCTTCTGGGCACCAGCTTCTTTGAGGATAACGTCGAATTCGGTCTTTTCCTCTTCAGCGGCGGCGGCACCAGCAGCGGGACCAGCGGCAACTGCAACTGCGGCTGCGGCGGGCTCGATACCGTACTCGTCTTTCAAAATCTGAGCTAACTCGTTAACTTCTTTAACGGTCAAATTAACTAATTGTTCTGCAAATGCTTTCAAATCTGCCATGATTTCTATTTTTTTAAATGGTTTCTAATTTTGTTGATTTTTTAATTATGCTCTTTCTGACAAAGTTTTTACGATGCCAGCAAGTTTGCCACCACCCGACTGAAGAGCGGAGATGACGTTCTTTGCGGGAGACTGCAACAAACCGACGATGTCGCCGATGAGTTCCTCTCTCGACTTGATGTTGCAAAGATTCTCTAATTGGTCGTCACCAATGTAGGAAGCGCTTTCAATGAATGCGGCCTTCACAATGGGTTTTTTGTTCTTCGCACGGAAGTCCTTGATTAACTTAGCCGGTGCGTTACCCACGGTAGAGAGCATGATTGCGGTGCTGCCTTCCAATACCGGATAGATTTCCGAGTAGTCAGCTGCCGACTGGTCCATAGCGCGTTTCAGCAGGGTGTTTTTCACCACTTTCAGCTTGATCTCGCGTTTGAAGCACTGTCTTCTCAGCTGGTTGACCATTTCAACGGTGAATCCGGAAATATCCGTTACATAAACGTTCGGATAATTAGCTAAATCTTCAGCAATCGCTTCAATAATCTGAGCTTTTTGTTCTTGTTTCATACTAATTTAGCTTTTTGGATTAAATGGTAACCGATTTAACATCGACTTGTACACCAGGACTCATGGTTGAGGAGATGTAAATGCTCTTGATGTAGGTTCCCTTTGCGGCGGTCGGTTTCAACTTGATAATGGTTGCCATCATTTCGCGGGCATTGTCCACCAGCTTGTCGGCAGAGAAATTCACTTTGCCGATTCCGGTATGGATGATACCATATTTGTCAACCTTGAAGTCGATCTTACCGGCCTTCACATCTGCAACCGCCTTGCCGATTTCCATCGTAACGGTACCGGCTTTCGGGTTCGGCATCAAGCCGCGGGGACCCAAAATCTTACCCAGCGCACCAATCTTGGGCATCACGCTCGGCATGGTGATAATCACGTCCACGTCGGTCCAACCTTTCTTGATCTTATCAACGTATTCGTCCAAGCCTACGTAATCTGCGCCGGCAGCCTTTGCCTCTTCCTCCTTGTCGGGAGTACAAAGTACCAACACTCTCACCACCTTGCCAGTGCCGTGCGGGAGGGTCACAATACCTCTCACCATCTGGTTGGCCTTACGAGGGTCAACACCCAGACGGACGTCAATATCGAAGGACGCATCAAATTTGGTGTAGGTGATGTCCTTTACGATATTTACGGCTTCTACCAACGGGTAAGCTTTGGTCTTATCAAACTTTGCAAAAGCCTCTTTGCGTTTTTTTGATATTTTAGCCATTTTGTTTTACTTTACTTGATTAATTAATTTTTCTCAAAAGGATTCGTGCCACCCTTCACCACAATACCCATGCTGCGTGCGGTACCAGCCACCATTGACATGGCAGACTCAACCGTGAAGCAGTTCAGGTCGGGCATCTTGTCTTCTGCAATCGTCTTCACCTGGTCCCACGTGATCGTGGCTACCTTGTTGCGGTTAGGCTCTGCGGAGCCCTTCTGCGCCTTCGAGACTTCCTTCAGCTGCACAGCAACCGGAGGGGTCTTGATGATGAAGTCGAAAGACTTGTCCTTGTAAACAGTAATGATCACAGGAATGACCTTTCCGGCCTTGTCCTGCGTACGAGCATTGAACTGCTTACAGAACTCCATGATGTTCACACCCTTAGAACCCAATGCGGGGCCTACTGGCGGTGACGGATTGGCGGCACCTCCCTTGATTTGTAACTTAATAAGTCCAGCTACTTCTTTTGCCATTTTTTAACTTTTTTTAATTTGTGTAACAATTTTTCGCCGGCAAATTACAGCTTCTCAACCTGCATAAAACTTAATTCGAGAGGAGTTTTACGGCCGAAGATCTTCACCATGACCTTCAGCTTCTTCTTCTCGGTGTTGATCTCTTCGATCACACCGTTGAAGGTGTTGAAAGGACCGTCTACCACTTTCACTTCCTCACCAATCATGAAGGGGGGAGCAAAGGTCTCGTCTTGCTCAAGCAATTCGTCAACCTTCCCTAACATTCTGGTGACCTCTGCAGGGCGCAATGGAGTCGGTGTGTCTGTCTTGTGCTTGCAACCAACAAAGCCCAACACGCCCGGAATGCTCAACAAAAGATGCAACACGTCCGTCAGGTTCATGACTTCTACGAAGACATAACCCGGGAAATAAGTTGTCTCCTTGCTGATCTTCTTTCCGTTGCGGATCTGATAAACTTTCTCGGTCGGAATCAGAATGTTCGTGACAAAGTCCCGCAGGTGCGAATTCGAGATCTCACTCTCGATGTTCTGCTTCACCTTCTTCTCGGTACCAGTCACCACTCTGATGACATACCACTTTCTCTCAATTTCTGCCATACAGCCAAAGTGTTTACGATATATTTGCCAACTAATTATTCAACTCTACGAAAGAGGCGGGAACATGAACGGAAGGCCCATGAACCATGAAAAAAAGACATCCATCAACCATACGATTAACGCAATGATTAGGGAAGCAATGGATACTACAACGACACTGCTCTGCAAGTCATCAGCCGACGGCCAAGTTACCTTGTTCACCAGCTCGTCATACGTCTCTCTTAAATATCTACCAAACTTTCTCATAATTGAATAATTTTTCGTTTTTAATTCTTTTTGGAAGTTTTTGGAGTAAATTTTGTCATTTTCATCATCTAGTCTTATGAATTTTCATGGCTTGAGAGAGTATTCCAACCTCCTTATAAAGAGTAATTTACAAGGTTTGGATTGCGCTATAACTCCCCTCCACACACTATACTTCAATAAGCTGGCAAATATACACTTTTTTTCACTTCCAAAACCCTGTTGAAAAAAAATGAAAAAAATTTTTTTATTTTTCAACTTTTTTACATTAAAAACACCTCACCGCGTGAAATTGATTTTTTTCATGTAATTTTGCACCCTTTACTTTATACATTATTATTTAGGGTATGTTAGACATAGAGAAAATCAAAGAAAGCGCACGCTTCATCGAACAAAACATCTCCGACCGTCCCCAAATCGCCATCGTGCTCGGCTCCGGACTCGGCGGTCTCGTAGAAGAAATCCAAAACGGTAAGGAAATCCCCTATAAAGACATCCCCAACTTCCCCGTCTCCACCGTACAGGGACATCGCGGCACCCTCATCTTCGGCACCCTCAACGGCACCCCCGTCCTCGTCATGAGCGGCCGCTTCCACTACTATGAGGGCTACTCCATGCAAACCCTCACCTTCCCCATCCAGGTGTTCAGCCAACTCGGCATCAAAAAGATTATCCTCTCCAACGCCGCCGGCGGCCTCAACCCCTCCTTCGACATCGCCGACATCATGATCATCACCGACCATATCAACCTCATGGCCAACAACCCCCTGCTCGGTCCCAACAACGACCAGCTCGGACCCCGCTTCCCCGACATGAGCGAGGCCTACTCGCGCCGCATCGTGAAACTGGCTAAGAAAGTCGCTGCCGAACAGAATATCAAACTCCAGCACGGCGTCTATATCGGCGTCACCGGCCCCTGCTACGAGACCCCCGCCGAATACCACGCCTTCCATATCCTCGGCGCCGACGCCGTGGGTATGTCCACCGTGCCTGAAACTATCATGGCCCGCTACCTCGGTATGGAGGTGTTCGCCCTCTCTGTCATCACCGACCTCGGCGTGCTCGGGCAAATTGAAAAAGCCTCCCATGAGGAGGTGCTCAACGCCGCCCATAAGGCGGAACCTAACATGATACGGCTCGTCAAAGCCCTGGTGCCTCAGCTGTAAACCCGCAGCCGACGACCGTCATAGCTGGTATGATACATCTTTAAAGGATACCTCGCCGGTCCGTCTATCACCGAACCGTCCAATATGTTGAAACGTGAACCACAGTGCTGGTCCACAATCATCAATCCGCTTTCATCCACCTCCAACCACGCCTTCGGGTCCTCCCAGTCGTACGGGCACGCACGGTCGTACGCCACGAATGTGGTCATATCAATCCGATAGATGATGATACCGGCCACACCACCTGTGAAATACTCGTACCCGCCAATGTAATTCAAGTTGTAATAGTTCACATTATCCGGATAAATGGTGAAATTGACCTGAACATTGGGGATGGTCTCATGCTCGTAACCGTTGCAGCGTATAAACAGTACCGCTAACACCAGCATGGCAAAAGTCAAACGCAGATATTTTTTCATACTATATAATATTATATAGGAAGATGTTTTCTATGATTCGAGTTGCTCTTTCTCCTTTTCTACCTTCACACTCACCGATTTGATCCCCGTGAAAGAAAAACGTCCTCCGGCCGGCGCCAATGCTACCTTGAACCGGGCTTCGCCGACTGTCGAAAACTTCATCCCCTTGAACAGACAGCGCGTGTTCCGCTTCAATTCCCGACCGTTTTCCGTGGCAATCACCTTATCCTGCTTGTCTTCATTGAACACGATCTTGTACTGCTGGGTACGCCGGCTGGCTGAATCGGGCGAGATGGCCGTGACCACAAATTTGCAGTCGGCCACGTCCACATTGTCATAATAGTCCACCATCAACGTCACATCGTAAGTGGCCTCCGCATCCGGCACCTGCCCCTTCAGATATACTTCTGGATGCAGGATAATATCATCGTTGGGCAAAAACTCTTTCTGGGGCGTGAAGGTGCAGTTGGGGAAGAAATAGGTCTGCGAAAAACCATCTTCGGCCGCCACCTTCAACTCCTGCTCCGGCGTATTCTTCTTGGTCTCGTCCTCTTTCTTCGACTTACAAGAAACAAATAACACACTTATAGTCAGTAAAATAGTAATTACTGCATAAAAAATCGGATTTTTTTTCATCTTCAGAATTTTTGAGTTCGCTTTTTTAATACTTTCGCAAATCAATTTCGCGGCAAAATTACATTAAATTTTAAAAAGAAAACTATCTGTATTTCTATATATTAACTAAAACTAATAATGGATGAAAGTGAAAAAATTCTACGTGGTATGGAACGGGCGCGTTCCGGGAGTTTATGAAACATGGAATGATTGCAAGGCGCAGGTCGATGGTTTCGAGAATGCCAAGTACAAAAGTTTTGAGAGTCTGTCGGAGGCGCAAGAGCAGTTCCGCGCAGGCTATCAGAACTATATGAAAAACCACCCTGTGATTCCCAAAACACCTCCGCAACTCGATTCCAATGAGGTGGTGCCGCCCATCTGGGAAAGCATTGCCGTGGACGCGGCCTGCAACATGGCCACCCGTGTAATGGAATACCGTGGCGTGGACACGCGTAGCGGCAAAGAGATTTTCCATGTGGGGCCCTTCCAGAACGCCACCAACAACATGGGCGAATTTCTCGCCCTCGTGCATGGCCTCGCCTACCTCAAACAAAAGGGAAGCAATATGCCCATTTATTCCGACAGCATTACCGCCATCGCATGGGTACGGCAGAAAAAACACAAATCCACCGTGAAACCTACTGCTGAAAACGCCCGCCTGTTTGACTTGATGACCCGTGCTGAAAACTGGCTGAAAACCAACACTTTTTCAAATAAAATCCTTAAATGGAACACCTCCGTGTGGGGCGAAATCCCCGCCGACTTCGGAAGAAAATAATTGTTTAAAATATCAACGCGCTCCTTTTAGGAGCGCGTTGACCCTTAAAATCCCAAAATATAGAGGGGATCCCCTATATGTTACCCACCTCAAAATGAGAGGCGATAGAGGTGTGGTCCATCACGCTGCGAATCACATCCGATACCAACGGTGCAATCGAGCAGACCTCGATCTTGTCGGAGGGACGCTTGAGCGGAATGGTGTCCGTTACGATGATCTTGTCGAGTGAGGAGGCCTCCAAACGGTCAATGGCATTACCAGAGAGCAACGCATGGGTGCACATCGCATACACCTTCTGTGCGCCGAGCTCCTTCACGCGGTCTGCAGCCTTGCAGATGGTACCGCCAGTGTCCATGATGTCATCCAACAAAATGACATTTTTACCCTCGACATTACCAATAATTTGCAGAGTAGAGACCTCGTTAGCCTTCTCGCGCTGCTTGAAACCAATGGCAAAATCGCATTTGAGGGCCTTGGCATAGGTGGAAGCACGTTTGGTACCGCCCGTGTCAGGAGAAACAATGCAGAGGTTATCCCAGTTCAGGTTGCGGATATAGGGAAGGAATACGGTGGAGGCATAAAGATGATCCACAGGAACTTCGAAGAATCCTTGAATCTGGTCTGCATGCAAATCCATAGTGATCAGACGGTTGATACCAGCTGCCGTCAGGAGGTTAGCCATCAGTTTGGCACCGATGGAGGTTCTCGGTTTATCTTTGCGGTCTTGGCGTGAATAGCCATAGTAGGGCACTACGGCCACAATCTCCGCGGCCGATGCGCGCTTGGCAGCATCAATGAGAATCAGAAGCTCAAGCACATTTTCTGCGGGAGAGAAGGTGGGTTGGATGATGAACACATGACGGCCACGAATGGTTTCATTATAGTAAGCCTGAATCTCACCATCCTTGAACTGAACAATCTCTTCGTCCAACAAAGAGATGCCTAAATTCTTGGCGATTTTTTCAGCCAATTCACGATTGGAACGTCCGGTAACCAATGCGATGTCGGTTGTTTTCATAATGTATTGATTTTGAGAGATTAAAATTTCCAACTGCGGCGAGGCAAAAATAAATGATTTTTCCGAAGTATATTCGCTTTTTTTGAAAATAATCTCGTAATTTTGCGGCCATGAAGAAAATCACTCTTTTATGGCTTGCTGTAGTTGCCGTTGCGTTCGTTTCCTGCGGTCATTCCACCATTAACTCGCACAAAAAACCCAAAAATCTGATCCCGGAAGATACAATGGTGGTCATGATTGCTGAACAATTTATCTATGAAGCCACCCTTGACTTTGTCAAGCAGGAAGTGGAGCGCGAAGACACTACACTGTGCGTACAAATTAACCGTTTGGTAGAGGGAGAACCCATCACTGTTGACTCCCTCCAGATGGGCTCAATGTACGTGCTGTCGAAACTATCAGGAAATTACTACGGACCTTGGCTCAATCAACGTGGCTATACTACCGAACAGTACGAACAATCACTCATTTACTATTTCAATACCTCTGAAACCACACGGGATATCATGACCCGCGTGAAAAACTACATTACTCAAAAGTATGGAAAAATCATTCCGCCTCCCACCCCGGACCCCTCCATGCCTAATTAAGAATATGACAAATTTCAGCATTATTGTGGCCGCCGGCCTTCACAACGAAATCGGACTCAACAACCAGCTTCTCTGCCACCTTCCGGCAGACTTGCGCCATTTCAAGACGCTCACCACCGGTCATCCCATCGTGATGGGACGACACACCTGGGAGTCTCTTCCCATCAAGCCTCTCCCCAACCGTACCAACCTCGTACTAAGCAAAAATTCGGCACTTTCTCTGCAAGGTGCTACTGTTATCCATTCTTTTGAGGAGGTTTGTGATTTTGTTGATAATGAGGAAGATGTGTTTATTATCGGTGGGGAAAAGGTCTATCGCGACGCCCTTCCGGTCGCCAACACGCTTTACCTCACCCGTATTCAACACTCCTTTGAAGCTGATGCTTTTTTCCCTGCCATTGATGAAAATAAATGGCAGCTTGTGGAGGATGTTTTCTATCCCCACGATGAGAAAAACGGCTATGATATGAATTTCCAAAAATGGATTAGAAAGGCGTAACAAACTCCTTTAACGTAGGACCTACACTGTCCTTCTCCGACAAAATCGGATTATCTACCCCCCACTCCACATGAATGTCGGGATCGTTGTAAACGATGTTTCCTTCTGAAGCTTTATGATAAAAATTGGAGCATTTGTAGGCAAAAATGGTGTGGTCTTCCAATACCGAAAACCCATGTGCAAATCCTTCAGGAACAAATAGTTGATGATGGTTTTCTCCCGTCAAAAGGGCAGACACATACTGTCCATAGGTGGGACTTCCCGCCCGGAGGTCAACAGCCACATCCAACACCGCACCCTGTATCACACTTACTAACTTCGCCTGCGTGTACGGCGGCCGCTGGAAATGAAGCCCCCGCACCACATTTTTCTGCGAGCACGACTGGTTGTCCTGCACAAACTTCACATCAATGCCGGCTGCCCGATACCGCTCTTCATTATAGCTCTCAAAAAACCAACCCCGCGCATCTCCAAATATCTGCGGCTTGATCAATTTCACGCCTGCAATGGGCAAATCAATAACTTCCATATTCTATTTTACTATTATTCAAATACTTGTGCTTCAATTCCCAACGCACGCACCCGCACGGCAATTTGTTCCAGCTCGGGCTGATGCACCTTCACCAGCTGCTTGGCCGGCGTCTCCCGATCCAGCGAGTACAACACCACCTTCCGGGGCTTTACCTCCTGCAAGACCTTCAACCACGCCGCCACGTTCTCTTCCGACGTGTTGTCGAACTTCACCCCGTCAATTTCCCCTTTCAAGAACATGCTCTGCATCACAAAGTTACCATTGAAAGCCCGCAAGCCTTCCACCGTGTCTTTCATCGTTACGGAAATGGTGGGACGGTTGATAAGTTGGTACAACTCCGGCAGACCTGCATCTAACTTCAACATCGGGTTCTCAATCTTCAACAACGCCTCCCGCACCTTCACATCCTGCAACTTTGTGGCATTGGATAAGCAAGTGATGATGGCATTGGGATAATATTTATCTCTGAGTACCAGTAAGTTGTCAATAATCTCACCAAATTGTGGATGCAAGGTGGATTCGCCATTGCCCGAAAAGGTGATACTGTCGATGTGGGTGCCTTCCGCCTGGCAACTCTGCAACTTTTTTTCAATCGCCTGCGCCACGATGTCGGCGGTGGCATAGTGCGTGGAGGTGATGTCCTTCTCCAACGTCCAACCACACTCGCAATAGATGCAGTCGAACGAACAGATTTTCACATCCGTGGGCGAAATGTTGATGCCCAACGAACTGCCGAGCCGGCGACTATGAATGGGTCCGAAAGCGATATGATCCCAAAGAAACATGACTATAACTATTTTAATATTAGTAATTTACTTCTTCAACACTTGATCCACTTGGGCATACAGTTCATCCAACGAGCCGTTGTTGAGCAGTACCGCCTTAGCACGGCGAATACACTCTGAAAGGTTTTGCTTGGTGGGGTCGCTGGAGGTCATCTCGCGCTGTTCGTTGGCCATAAAGGTCTCGTAATCAATATGGTCGGTTTCTGAATTGCGTAATACTACCCGCTGGTAGCGAATTTTCGGGTCGGCATCCACCGCCCAGAGCTGGAAGTCTGCTTTCCCCTCCAACGAGTCAATCTCACCCGGCGTACGGATGCTCTCGATGATGGCATTGCAGCCCTTAGCTAATGCCTTTTCATACAGCTGGTCAATGATATACGACGGAGTATGATGGGCACGCAAATCGTTGGCCACCGATGCGAAGGAGTCGCGGTTGGGTTCCAAGCCACGACGCAGCACCTCCTCACGCAAAAAATCTCGCACAGAAAAATGCACAAAACCGCACTTTTCTTTCAAGTACTCTACCACCGTTCCTTTGCCCGCTCCCAATGTTCCAGTTATTCCTATAATAATCATAATAATGTAGTTTTATCCTTTATTAACTGCCGCCAAAAGCGCTTTGGCCACATTTTCCTGCAGCTCATCGGTCAGTTCAGTGTGCATAGGCAACGACAGCACCGTGTCGGCCAGTTGCTCTGCCACTGGGAAATCCCCACGCTGGTGGCCCAAGAAGGCGAAGGCGGGTTGCAGATGCAACGGCACAGGATAATATACCATGCTGGGAATGCCAGCCGCCTTCAGTTCCTGCTGCACCTGCGCACGGTTCACATTGTCGGCGAGGCGCACCGTGTACTGGTGATACACATGCGTGCTGCGGGATGCCACCTGCGGCACAGTAAGCTGATCGCAACCTGCCAGCAGCTGATCGTACTTGACCGCTGCCGCCTGCCGCGCTTGGGTGTACTCTTCCAGATGGCGCAACTTCACATTGAGCACCGCCGCCTGCAACGTGTCAAGCCGCGAGTTGAGGCCAATACGCTCGTGGTGGTACTTCTGCACCGATCCGTGGTTGGCGATGCTGACTGCCACTGTCGCTAAATTCTCATCACGGGTGAACAAAGCTCCTCCGTCACCAAAGCAACCCAAGTTTTTGCTGGGGAAGAAGGAGGTGCAACCGAAGGTGCCCATTGTGCCGGCCATGCTCACGGTACCGTCGGAAAAGGTGTAGGCAGCCCCGATGGCCTGGCAGGCATCTTCCACCACATACAAGTTGTGACTCCGCGCAATCTCCAAAAGCGGCTCCATCTCCGCACACTGCCCAAAAAGATGCACCGGCATGATGACCTTGGTGCGAGAGGTGATGGCCTTCTCGACTTGGGTGACATCCATATTGAAAGTCTGCCCATCCACGTCAACAAACACCGGTTTCAGTCCTAAAAGTGCAATGACTTCTGCGGTGGCGATGAAAGTAAAAGGGGTGGTGATGACCTCATCGCCCGGGTGAAGACCCAATGTCATCAGCGCAATTTGAAGCGCATCGGTGCCGTTTCCGCAAGTCACCACCTTGGCACCACCTAAATAATGCGCCAGGTTTTCCTCAAACTCCTTCACCGCGGCTCCGCGTATAAATTCCCCGTTTTCAATCACTTCCGCCCACGCAGAATCAACTTCATCCTTGATTTTCAGATACTGATTGTGCAAATTTACCATCTGCATCGCTTTCGATTTTGGTTTGCAAAAATACAAATTTCCACTCAAGAAAAAAATCTCCCACACATCTCTTTTCCTTTCTATTCATAAAAAAATATAATTTTCTGCATTTTGTGAGTATTTCATGAAAAAATTGTATCTTTGCCGCCGAAAATCATTTATTAACCAAAATATTAATGTTATGAAAAAACTTTTTACTCTTGTCGTTGTGATGACGCTCGTCGTAGCTTCATTCGCACAGATCAATCAGAAGCGCATTTATCCTTTGGATGAACCCGTTTCTATGGACGTTCGTTCTGGTTGGATGGGTTGGAGCCCGAGCCAGTACTACACCGTTTATGATCCGGATGATATCTACATCACCCGTTTGAACTCTTATGGTACCCTCAATGCTGGTGACCAGATTGAGAAAGTTAAATTCTACTGGAGAGCTACTTACAATGATGATAACAATGTGGAGCAGAACTCTGATCCCGATTTCTCCATCATTATCTACACTGGTGGTAACATTAACTGGGTTTCACCTGTAGTTTATGTTGACGATATCAGCAACGCTGGTCGTAACACCTTTGAAGCTTCTGATATGGGTACTGCTGCTTACACCCAGAACTACTCATGCCAGGAAGAAGGTTGGCAGGAAGTTACTCTTACCACCCCCTATACCGTCACTGGTAACGAAGGTGAAATTTGGGTGGGTATCCACTGCCACGGCACCACCACTGGTTTGATCAACTGCGAAGCTGAACCTGGTACTGACTGGGGTCAGGCTCTTTACAGATATGAAACCGCCAGCAACGGCACCGTGCTGACTATTCCTTTGTACTACTATGACGATGCTCGCACCATGATTACTACGGCAAGATATTGCCTCTTGGCTTATGTTAACGATGGCCAGGCTTTCACCCCGAAGAGCGACATGGTTGCTAGAATTTATGATCCTCAGGATGACCAGACCTATCCCGATGAAGTTACTGAAATCGAAGTTGACCAGTATACTGACTCTCTCTATTTCTATGGTGGCTTCTTCAACATGGGTCCTGATATTTCCTATGGTACCTACATGGTCAGCATCTATTTGGATAAAGAAGGCATGGATCCCCTCTATCTGATGGAACCCGAATCCGCTTTCGGCGATCCTGATACTTTGGAAGTAAACTATGGTACTCGTTTCCACATTACCTTCTTCAGCATTGAAGACGAAATGGCCGAACTCCAAGAAATGGGTTACGATTGGCCTCTCACCCTTTGCTTCAACGTTGAATATCAAAGCGCTGCTGGTTATGGTGGAATTGACGATAACGCCAGCAATAACACCTATTGCGTTAACTACATCTATAACAACGGCATCAATGAGAAAACCAACAACCTGATGGTTTATCCGAACCCCGCTTGCAACGAAATCCACATCGACAACGTGGCTGGCGCTCAGGTTTCTATCTTCAACATCGCTGGTCAGGAAGTGATGAGCATCGAAAATGCTGACGCTTCTGCTACCATCAACGTGGCTAACCTCACCGAAGGTCTCTATGTTGTGCGCGTTGTGAACGGCAATGAAGTTTCCACCAGCAAGGTGAACATCGTTCGCTAATTGGTAGAACACTACATCATAAAAAACACCTCCATCACGGAGGTGTTTTTTTTTATACAATATTTTAAAGCATCTGCCGTTGAAAGCAGTGTAAAACTAAGAAACTTCTATGCGTCTTTTCATCGCTTTCCGTCTGCAACTTGCCGCTGAATACGACCTGCTTCGTTCAGAACTGCGCCGGCGCACCCCCTACGACACCATCAACTGGGTGGCCGATGACCTCAACCACCTCACCCTCCGCTTTATCGGAAAAACTCCCTCCACACAAGTACGCCCCATCGCTGAAAAACTGCAAACTATCGCTGCCCACACTCCTTTCCTCGATCTCGATATCAACAAACTTGGCGTTTTCGGCAGCCACTACGCTCCTAAAGTAATTTGGCTCGGCATAGAGAAAACGCCTCATCTGCAACAACTCTATAATGAAGTCGATGAAGCTCTCCAACAATTGAACTTCACCCTTCCAAAAGAGAATTTTGTACCCCACATCACACTCGGAAGAATCAAGGAATTAGACAACAAAAAAAGGTTCTGGCAGATGTTCGAAGAACTTCAACCCGAATATCATCAGCATTTTCATTTCACCCACCTCTCTTTAATACGCAGCCAGCTCGAAAAAAACGGGCCTATTTACACCACCCTCTACGATTTTCCATTGGCAGCTGAACAATCTTCCCAAAACGTATAAACTACCATGAAAAAAAAACTCGCCTACATTCTCGTTCCCATCCTTCTCATTGCTGCCGCCATGGTGGCCACCGCCATCGGGGTGGTCTCCATCCCGCACGAGGCCATCGGGTCCATTCTGAAGGCCAAGCTGACAGGCGGAACAGTGGCAGAAGAGTGGCAGATCTACGAGATGACGCTTTGGAACCTGCGCATCCCCCGCATCCTGATGAGCCTGCTGGCAGGTAGCGCCCTCGCCATCTGTGGCGCCGCCTTTCAGTCTATTTTCCGCAACCCCATCTGCGACCCCTACATCCTCGGCATCTCTTCGGGTGCCTCCCTCGGCGCCGCTATCGCCATCATCACCGGACTCTCCGCCTTTACTTTCGGACTTCCCTCCGCCGCTATGGTCTCCGCCCTCGGCACGCTCTTCCTTATCATCGGCTTCGCCTTTTTAGGACGACAAAAATCCGTGAAGACACTTCTGCTCGCCGGTATCGCCATCAACTTCCTTATCTCTGCCATCATCACTTTGCTTATGGTCGTCCATCAAGAGTCTTTTGAACAGATCATCTACTGGACTATGGGTAGCTTCGCCTCCTCTTCTTGGTCCTCTACCATCATTCTCTTTTTTATGCTGGTGGCTTGCTCTATTTTCCTTTTCTTCAACACCAAAAATCTCAATATCCTTCAATTAGGGCGCGATACGGCACAATCCTCCGGTGTAAATGTCCAGCGCACCACCCTCAGCGTCCTGATTGTTTCTTCCATTCTTATTGCTGCTACCGTAGCCTGCTGCGGTGTCATCGGTTTCGTGGGTCTCATCATTCCCCACATCGTGCGCCTCATTTTTGGCAATAACAACCGCACCGTCTTTTTCTTCTCTCTCTGCTTCGGAGCTCTCTTCTGCCTTCTTGCTGATACCCTCGCCCGATCCATCGTCGCCCGTTCTGAACTCCCTGTGGGAAGTATTACCGCCCTCATCGGTGCCCCCTATTTTATCTTCCTCCTTCTTACCAAGAAAAAATTCTGAATTTTTACTCATATTTCGCTAAGTATCTTATTCTTAGAAAGATTATTTTTCAACGTTGTCTTGTTGAAAATTATTGATAACTCACCCCTTTTCAACATACCCCATACCGCCGTTTACGTCACTCAAAAAGTTATCAGATTTTATCAAAAATATTCTCACAATCCCCATTCCTATTTTCAACATTCCATCATTTTTCAACCCCAAATTTTTTTCAACAATCCCTCTTTTCAACACCTTTAATTCGGAAAAATTCTCTCAATGGAAATCAAAACATTAACCTCATTTTCTTATGTTGAAAAGCAGTTAGTAAATGCTGATAACTTAAAATGCAAAAGTTTTTCAGAAAAGTTATCCCAGTTGTCAACACCATTATTATCCTATTAAATTCCTTCCTTTTTTTTTATTTTTTAATTTCTATAAAATAAAGATATAATAAAAATAGAACCACAGAATTTGCTTACTTTTGCACGATGAAAAAATGGACGCTATTGCTGACGATGCTGATACTTTTGGGTTCAGCAGGTGCACAGACCAAGAGATTGTCTGGCACGGTCTATAATGCGTCCGGCATTGTTCCGATCGTGGGATGTCAGGTGCATAATTTGAACACGGGAGACTATGTTTTTGGAGATGATGCTGGAAATTTTAAAATCATGGTGTCGATGTACGATTCCTTGGTAGTGTCGCATGCTGGATATTCGCAGGCACTGGTGGTGATCGACAGTAGAGACTTCACTCGTGGCCGTAAGGATATCATTTTATATCACAAAGCTTTTATGTTGCCCAATTTTACCTGTTATGGGCTCAATCCTACCTATGAAGGGTTTAAGCGCGACGTGGCTTCCACTAAGCTTCCCGATTCGTATAAAAATTTAGATGATGTGCATCTTTCAAAGGAGCAGCGTCAGAATGCCACTTATACCGAAGAAGCACCTAATGTGTTGAAAAATACAAAGTTGGCAAGTCCTATTACTTGGTTATATACCACTTTTAATAAGAAGGAGAAAATGAAACGCCTCTATTATGAAATGGAGGGTTATGGTGATGAGGTACAACAGGTGCATCTGAAATATAATAGGGATTTGATTGCAGAAATTACAGGTTTGCAAGAGCCTGAATTGCTGGACTTTATGATGTACTGTCACTTCAGTTATTACGATCTCATTCGTTGGTCAAGAGAGAAAATTGTAGATGAGGTGCGTACTAAATATTATGAGTATCAATATTTTAAGGCCTTACAGGATGATGACCAATAAAGAATTTTTTCAAAAGAATTTCAATAAATTTCATATTATAGGCTGCGTGCTTTGTGTCCTTCTTGCCATTTTTTATTGGTGGCTCTCAGGTAAAAACCAGCCGCAGATTTACAAAAACAACCTGGCTTTGGTTATACTATGGGGATTGTTAGTGGGATGGATCTCCGCCGACTTCATCTTCAACGCCCGCAACCGCCACGACGACTAATCCCGCTTTTCCTCATCAACAAATCAACGAATCAACAAATCAACAAATCAACATCTCTAAAACCCCACAATCTTAAACTCCGTCCGGCGGTTCAAAGCTCTGCCCTCTTCGGTTTCATTGGTGGCGATAGGCTGACTCATGCCATACCCCTTAAAGCTCATTCTGTTTTTATCTATTCCTTTGGAAATCAAATAATTATAAACAGACTTAGCTCTTTCAAGAGAGAGTTTTTCGTTGTATTCGGCACTACCTTGGTTATCGGTATGTCCGCCAATTTCAATCTTGATGGTTTTATTTTCTTGCAGATAGGAGGCTAATTTATCCAACTCGATGTTGGACTCCTTTTTGAGCGTACTCTTGTCAAAATCGAAGAAAACGTTGCGTAAAACGAATGTTTCGCCCACTTCCGGACGACGCAAGGGTATATCTTTGCGGTAAGGTTCGAGTTCGGTGTAATTTTTCTCCAATTGGAAGTTTTCAGAATAGAAAGGATAATAGGGATGCGAAACACTCATGCCGATATTGGAACCGGTACGAATACAGGCCAAAAACTCGCCTGTGGTGGGATCCGAAAAGGTGGAGGTAATGACAGTACTATCCTCTAAATCAATCAATTCAATAGCAGCTTTGAGCGGCTGATGGGTAATCTCATCATACACTTTTCCTTTAATGTAGGTGACCGGTGTAGGACGAAGCCGCTCGTCTAATGGGGTAAAGTAATAGAGATCGAGTCCACCATAACCTTCCTCTTTATCAGATGAAAAATAGGCAGTTGTACCTACCGCATTGATGATAAAGTTGGTTTCATCGTTTTCTGTGTTGATGGGATAACCAAGATTAACAGGTTGTGTCCAGCCGGTATCGGTAAGAGTGGCGAAGAAAATGTCGAGACCGCCCATTCCGGGATGTCCGTTGGAGGCAAAGTAGAGCGTCCTACCGTCCGCATGAATAAAAGGCGCTGCCTCGTCATACTCAGTATTGATGTTGGGACCAAGATTTTCAGGTACAGTAAAAACTCCTTCTTCTATCATTTCCGTTTTCCAAAGATCCATACCACCATATCCTCCTGGGCGAGCAGAAATGAAATAGATGGTTTTTCCATCAGGAGCGATGGAAGGTTGTGATTCCCAGTATTTTGTGTTGACAGGTTCATCAAAATTTTTCGGTCTTGACCAACGATTCCCAATCCTTTTCGCCCAGTAAAGATCACAACTTCCTGAACCAGTTACTTCAACATCACAGATTGTATAAAAAAGATATTTCCCATCCGGCGAGATGCAATGGGCTCCCTCATTGTAGCCAGTATTGAGGGGATAGGGCAATTTGTAACGTGGCTGCCATTCCCCATCCTTTTTCACGCTGCCATAAAAATCCTCTTCCATCTCACAGAGAAAACATTGCGTCTTTTCATCTCGGGGCCTTTTCACCGTAAAGACAATTTCTTCCTCGTCGGCGGTAACTGCCGGCAGGTATTCGTCGTATTCCGAATTGACATTGGGACCCATATTGATAGGAGCGAAATTCACAGGATCTTTCAAAGCCATCAAGGCAAATTTGCAGTTTTGGATGGCAAAAAGAGACTCTTTTTGTAAGGGTTCGTTAGGTTGGGTGCGATCCAAATATTCTTCAAAATGCTGTATGGCTTCCTGATACATGGCGGCTTTCCACTCTTCATTTGCCGTAATGTAAAATAAGATAGGTTTGGGGTCTATCGCTAAACGGATGGCCTTATTGTAGCATTCAACCGCTTTTTTCGAATCCAGTGAAAAATTATAAATATCCCCCTCAATAATGTAAATATCTGCAAATGTAGAGTCTATTTTTTTAGCTTTTTTAAGATAGCTTTGTGCCTTGTCGAAGTTGCGAGTGTTAATCTCATGTTTGGCCTTTTTGCAGAGGTCAACTACTTTAGGATTAGCATCTTCCTGTGAAAATCCGCAGAAGGATGAGACGATGAAAAACACAAAAATCGACAAGATTTTGCCGATTTTTTTCATTATGGAAGGATTATTTTTTTTCATTTTTTAAGCAAAACAAATTCAACATTAAGGCTCCAATGATTTGGCCTGCTGCCACAATTGTTCCATCTCGTCAAGATTAAGTTCTGCAATGGAGCGGCCTTGTGCGCGGGCAGTGTCTTCAATATATTTGAACCTTCTGATAAATTTCTTGTTGGTTTTTTCCAAGGCGTCTTCCGGATGAATGCCACTGTGGCGGGCGTAGTTGATGAGCGCAAACATCAGATCTCCAAACTCCTCTTCCCGCTTCTCGGTGTCGTTGTTCATCTCTGCTTTGAACTCGGTCATCTCCTCTTCCACCTTGTCCCACACCTGGTTAGCATTGTCCCAGTCGAAACCCACCCCGTGGGCTTTGTCCTGTATGCGATAGGCTTTCACCATGGCTGGCAGCGACTGTGGCACGCCACCCAATACAGACTTGTTGCCCTCTTTCAACTTGATTTTTTCCCAATTCACTTTCACATCCTCCGCATTATCCACATGAGTAGTGCTGAAAATATGAGGGTGCCGGCGAATCAGCTTTTCGCAAATGCCATTGAGCACATCCGTAATGTTGAAAAGATGCTGTTCATCTGCGATTTTAGCATAGAAAACAAGATGAAGCATCAGGTCGCCGAGCTCGCCGCGCATGTCATCGGTTTTGTTCTCCAAGATGGCATCTGTGAGTTCGTATGTTTCTTCAATGGTAAGACAGCGAAGCGTTTCAAAGGTCTGTTTCTTGTCCCACGGGCACTTCAGACGCAGCTCGTCCATGATATCGAGCAGGCGTTTGAAAGCTTCTAAACGGGGATCTTCCATGGGAAACCTTTTAAAAAAAAGAGAGCCACTTTGCGGACTCGAACCGCAGACCTACGCATTACGAATGCGTTGCTCTACCAACTGAGCTAAAGTGGCAAGGGGTTGACGAGCAACCCAGTATTATGAAATTTATTTTTTATCGCAGCAACCTTCTTTTTTATCTTTATCGCAGCAACCTTCTTTTTTATCTTTATCGCAACAGCCTTCTTTTTTATCTTTATCGCAACAGCCTTCTTTTTCGCCATGGCAGCACTTCTCAGGCATCACGGCGTGTTTCCAATGAGCATTGTCAAACTCATCGATGAGGGCTTTCTTGCCAGCGAGGTCAGCTTTGTCGAAACCTTCCCACTTGGTCTGGAACTCCTGGATAGCCTGTTTGGCGTTCGGGCATTCCACCTTTTCCAAATCAACTTTTGAAAGCATGTCGGTGATGAAGCCGCCCTTCATCTCTACCAGCTTGGTTTGTTCTTCGGTAGTAAGATTGTCGAAGTTGTTCCATTTCTCCATCATCTCTTTGCAGCAGTCCTTCTTTTGGCATTCGGTCTGCTCGCACTGAGCTTTTTCTTCATTGGCAACCTCTTCGGTTTTCTGGTTGTTGCAGGCTACGAAAATCATGCAGCAAGCTGCAAACATGAGGAATAATTTCTTCATTTTTTGATGTTTTAAATTCAGGGTGCAAAAGTACAATTTTTTTATGATTGAAAGGGGTTGCGAAAAAAAATTTTTTAGGAATAGGGCATATTTGAAATTTTTTGTATTTTTGCAGCCTCAATCAGGTCGTGTGGCCGAACAGTCAGGCACAGGTCTGCAAAACCTGCTAAAGCGGTGCGACTCCGCTCGCGACCTCCAACCAACCTATTGTATGTCAGTGCAATAGGTTTTTTTGTTAATGGAAAGAATCCTTTTGGTCGGTTTTGCTGGTGCGGGAAAAAGCACGGTGGGCAGGCGGTTGGCATCGCGGCTGAAGTGGAATTTTTTTGACACTGATACTTTCATTGAGCGAAAATATCACCTCACCATTCCCGATTTTTTTGCCAAATATGGAGAGGAGGCGTTCCGGATTTGTGAGCAGAATGCGCTGCGCGAGCTGTTGCAAATGGATCATGCTGTGATTGCTACTGGCGGTGGAACACCCTGCTTTTTTCACAATATGGATGAAATGTTGGAGAAGGCTTTTGTGGTGTATGTTCAGTTGTCGCCACAGTCACTTTTTCTACGATTAAAGAATTCTCACAAGGAGCGTCCGCTGGTGGCAGGGAAAAGTGATGACCAATTATTGATGTATGTGGAGGAGACCCTTCGCCAACGGGAAGAATTTTATGCTCGGGCGAATCTCATCGTAAAAGGAGAGAATTTTGCGATGGATTTGTTTTTGGAAAAACTGAAGACAGCAGGACTTTCGGCAGAGGGGCAGAAAGAGTAGCCCCGCCGGGAATCGAACCCGAATTTAAAGTTTAGGAAACTTTCGTTCTATCCATTGAACTACAAGGCCAGTTTCGGGCTGCAAAAATACGCTAATTTTTTGATTTCCTATCCGCCCCACTTCCTCTTTTTTCTGTATTTTTGCCAAAATTTTTGAATATGGTACTTTTCCATTCCGAGACCGCATTTCAGCTCTCCCATAAGATGATGTACAAGCGATGGCTTGCCGAATTGGCCAAGTCGCATGGCAAACAGTTGGGCGATGTGAATTACATTTTCTGCGATGATGACTATCTGCTCCAGCTCAATCTTCAATACCTCCAGCACGACACTCTCACGGATATAATTACATTCGACTATGTGGAGGGCACTCGCCTCAATGGTGATATTTACATCAGTGTGGAACGGGTGCACGAGAATGCCGGCATTTTTGAGGTGACTTTTGATGAAGAGCTTCTGAGAGTCATCGCTCATGGACTTCTCCATCTTTGTGGATTTAAGGACAAGTCGAAGAAGGATGCGGCGGAAATGCGCCGACAGGAAGCTGCCGCTATGAATCTTTTTCATAATTTAGTAAATAATTAATAATCAATCTATTATATAGATTTTCACGTGAAAACTGACAGTAATTTTGATGTATTGGTGGTGGGTGCTGGGCACGCGGGATGCGAGGCCGCCGTGGCGGCAGCCAAAATGGGAGCCCGCACCTTGCTGGTGTCGATGAACCTCTATCTTGTCGCACAGATGTCGTGCAACCCCGCCATCGGCGGCATCGCCAAGGGTCAGATTGTACGCGAAATTGATGCCCTCGGCGGTATGACCGGCATCGTGACCGATAATACCATGATCCAGTTCAGGATGCTTAACAGCTCCAAGGGTCCCGCCATGTGGAGCCCCCGCGCCCAATGCGATAAACAGCAGTTCACCTTCTTCTGGAAGTCTATCCTCGAAAACCAAGAGAACCTTTCCCTCCGCCAGGATACCGTCACCTCGCTCGTGATCCACAACGGAGAAGTTGCCGGGGTCAACACCCTGCAAGGACAAACCATCACCGCCAAGAAGGTGATCATTACAGCAGGTACCTTCCTCAACGGACGCATCCATATCGGTGAGGTCAACTTCTCTGGTGGCCGCCTCGGCGAAATGGCCGTTCCCCAGCTTTCTGACCAGCTCAAAGCCGCCGGCATCACCACCCGCAAACTCAAAACCGGCACCCCCGTCCGTATCGATGCCCGCTCGGTCCACTTCGACCGCATGACACCCCAGCCCGGCGATGATCAACCTGCCCAGTTCTCCTTCACCGAAACTCCTCCCCTCACCCATCAGTTGCCTTGCTTCATCACCTATACCAGCGAAGAGGTTCACGATATCCTCCGTACCGGCTTTGACAAGTCCCCTATGTTTCAAGGCCGCATTCAGGGAGTAGGACCACGCTACTGTCCCTCCATCGAGGACAAGATTGAGCGCTTTGCCGACAAAGACCGCCATCAGCTCTTCTTCGAGCCGGAAGGACGCAACACCCACGAGTATTACCTCAACGGCTTCTCCTCCTCCCTCCCCGAAGAGGTGCAGATCGAAGCGCTTCACCATATACCCGGCCTGGAAGATGCTGTGGTGCTGAAACCAGGCTACGCCATCGAGTACGACTACTTCGACCCTACCCAGCTGCATTTTACCCTCGAGTCACGCGTGCTGCCCAACCTCTATCTGGCCGGACAGGTCAACGGTACCACAGGCTACGAGGAGGCCGCCTGCCAAGGACTGATGGCTGGCATCAACGCAGTACTTTCCCTGCGCCATGAGCCGCCTTTCATCCTCACCCGCAGCCAAGCCTATATTGGCGTACTTATCGACGACCTCATCACCAAAGGCGTGCAAGATCCCTACAGAATGTTCACCTCTCGCGCAGAATATCGCATCTTGCTCCGTCAGGACAATGCCGATTATCGCCTCACCCCGCTGGGATACCAACTCGGGTTGATTTCACGTGAAAGATATGAGGCGATGCAACAGAAAATGGTCACCCAAAACACAATTGTTGAGCTTTTGAAAACTACTGCCGTCGTACCACACGAAATCAATGGCTATCTTTCACAAATCAACTCCCCCACCCTATCACAGAAAGTGAAATTGGAAGTTTTACTGCGCCGGCCTGAAATCCGTCTCGATGCCCTGTTGCAGCAACTGCCCGAACTGCAGGAAAAAGTGAACGCCCTGCATGCTGGGTCACAGCTTTTGTTACAAGCCGAAACCGACATCAAGTACGCCTCTTATATTGAAAAGGAAGAGGAATTGGCCAAACGGATGGAGAATCTGGAAAATGTGAAATTGCCAGATGACATCGATTACGACCCACTTACCTTCCTATCGAAAGAAGCCCGCGAGAAGTTGAACCGCATACGGCCACTTAACCTCGGACAAGCCTCGCGCATCAGTGGGGTGAGCCCTGCCGACCTATCCGCTCTGTTGATTTATCTGAACCACCCCACCAAGTAACATATCTCATTGATTTTTAGTGATGGAGTAAAAAATCTTTGATTTTGGGCCAAATTAAAATTTTTTGACCCCACCACATCAAAAATCATTCTTTTGCCAATAATTCACATGCCTCGGAAAAGGGTTTTGTTTATCAGAGAATTACATCAGAGCTTGTCGGGATTGAGGTTTTTCTTGAGCAGTGACTTCTTCCCGAAAGTGTGTTTCCGGATAAAATTCCGTAGAGCCGGAGCAAAAATCCTTGATACGGGAAAAGAATTTTTGCGCACGTAAATGGTGCTCTGTTCCACTTTCTCAATTTGCGTCGCATTTACGATCACCGATTTGTTGATGCGAAAGAACAGCCCTTCTGGAAGTTGTTGTCCGAACTTTTTAAGGGTGGAATTGTGATACATCACCTTTCCCTTTGAGGTTTCTATCTTGAGTCCTGCGGGCGTGTTCATGGCATAGGCAATGTCTTCAATGGCCACCCGGGATTGTGTGCGTTTATATTTGATAAATACGTAGGTGGTAGCATTTTTCTTTTTGGAAGTTCGGTATGGGGTTTCGGGCTCTTTCACTAAAAAAGGCGTGTCGTCAATCAAGGCATTCTGAATATTTAATACTTTACTTACCTTTTTGCAAAAGGTCTCCAAGTCTAATTTGGGAGAGAGATAATCGAAAAATCCGTTGTCCAGCAATTCGGGTATTCGAAGTTTGTTGTTAGTTATGGCGAACATGAAAGGCGGGCGTTGTACCATTTTTAGTACTTCTAACACATTAAAATGGCTTTGATCCACGTTGACGAATAGAATTTTGGGTCTTTCATGGTTCAATGTTTCAATCATTTCAATCTGATTGTTAAACACATTTGAGATTTCTAGGGTGTCAAAGAAGTCAATTCTTTGCGAAATTTCCTTTTGGAGGTGAGTGTCACCCATAAAAAGGGCACAACTTATTTTTTTCATATTGTAAGATTAATGTTAGGTTCGCGTACAAAGTTAAGGATTATTTCCATTGGGAATCTGCTTAATTTAAAAAATCTTATTTCTGGGTACTTTTCACGTGAAAAGTGACCATTTTTGCCAGCTTTGTGGTTTCATAGGAAAAAGAAGCATTTTTTTACTGTTTTTTGCTCTTCTTTTTAAAATTTCACCCCCCACATTTTACGTTCCTAATTTCTTCAATTTACTTATTTAATAGTATCTTCGTGGAAAGTATTTGCCGTGATGAAATTCAAAAATTATCCTATTCTCAAAATGCTCCTCCCCTATCTCGCCGGTGTCTTATTTTCCTATTTCTTTATTTCAGAACATCTTAATTTCCTGATTTTCACTTTGCTTTCAGTTCTCCTCCTCACTATTGCACTTTTGTTTCGCCTTCTTTTATCCTTGCGAGGACAGCTTCCCGCCATTGGCGCACTTTGCTTCGCTTTTTTCCTCCTCGGTGTCCTCCTTACAAATGCCCGCTTTTGTCCACCCCATTTTTCTAATACTCGAAAAATGGTAGAAAACAGTGAATTTTTTACACTTCAAATCTTGGAAAATCCGGTCGAAAAAGAAAAAAGTGTACGACTTCATGTGCAATTGTTATCCGACAAGCAGAATAATTTTCTTCATTCTAATGCCATTCTTTATTTGAAAAAAAACGTCCAATCCCAGCAACTACGAGCAGGAGATTTCTTGGTGGTGCATGCCCATTTTTCAGAAATTTCTCCACCCAAAAATCCTAATGCATTTGATAATCAAAAATATATGAGAAGAAAATCTATTTTTTTCACCGCGTATGCATCTGAAAATCAATGGCATTACCTCACGCATCGCCCTATCCATCCCCTCCGCACGGCCGCCGCACAAGTCCAACACCACTTCTCCGCACTCTTCGCCCAAAATGGGCTCCAAGGCGAGGAGTATGCCATCATCACCGCCGTGCTCCTTGGCAATGACGACAGTATGGAACCAGAACTGAAAGCCCATTTTGCCTCCGCTGGCGTTAGCCATATCCTCTGCGTATCGGGGATGCATGTTGGAATTATCTTTATGATTATAAATTTCTTACTAAAACCATTGGACACGTTCCCACGTCTCCACATCCTGAAAGCTCTCCTCCTGATTCTCGTCATCTGGACCTACGCCCATATCACAGGTCTCGCCCCCTCCGTTCGCCGTGCCGCCACCATGTTCTCTTTCGTTACCCTTGGCACCCTTCTCCATCGTCCTACCACCATCTACCATAGCCTTTTTGCATCCATGTTTATTCTCTTGCTACTCAACCCTTTACTATTTTTTGAGATAGGTTTCCAGATGAGCTATCTCGCCGTCTTCGGCATCGTCATCATCCAGCCTCCCCTTGCCCGTCTTTGGACACCTAAGTATAAAATAATCAACTATTTCTGGGAGTTAACCACCGTCTCCGTCGCCGCCCAACTGGCCACTTTCCCCCTCTCGCTTTTCTACTTCGGACAGTTCCCCAATTACTTCCTCCTCTCCAACCTATCCGTCATCTCGCTTTCTTTTGTGATTGTGATGACTGGCATCGCCCTGCTCGCCCTTTCGTGGCTCCCTCCCCTCTCCCGCCTCATCGGACTGCTGCTCACCTACGAGATCCGATTGCTGAACGGCATCGTCAAAGGCATTGAATCTCTCCCCGGTTCCGTTACGGACAATATTGCCGTGAATTTTCTCCAGATGCTGCTGATTTATGGCATAGTCGTGACAATATTCCTGCATTTTATACAAAAAAATTTTCGTCATAATTACTTGACATTCTTGTTGATTCTTCTTTTTTCCGTGTCAATTTTCATCGAGAAGGTGATTTCAAAAAATCAACATGAAATAACTTTTTATTCAATGGAAAAAATGAGCGCTGTGGAATGCAATGATGGCACCCGTGGCGTTCTCCTTCAGGACTCTGCAGCGCAGGCAAATCCTGTCGCGTACGATTTTAACATTAAAAACCATATCAGAATGCAACATATTAATAATGAGAATGTTCCATTGGACACCTCGATCTATTTCTGCCCAACTTTGGTCAAGCAAGGCGATTTTTTGAAATTCGACACCCTTACGGTTTTCTTCCTTTCCGGCCGCGACTGGCTCTATCCGATGCGTGAGCCGGTAGAAGTGGATGTGCTATGCCTCCGCCATAACCCGCGTATCCCCATGTGCAAGCTTTTGCAGGCTTTTCGCTGCCGCACAATAGTGATAGATGGCACCAATTCAGCCTACTACGAGCAACGGTGGATCGACTCCTGCCGTGCCTATAAAATTCCTTGCCATTCTACCCGCCAAGAGGGTTATTTTTCACTGTAACAGCATTTTCAAAAAATGTGTATATTTGCAAGATGGAAAATTTTAAACGTTTTTCAAGAATTATGCTGATTTTCAGCGTATTAGCAGCGTTGCTGGGGTGCGGTTCTGTATCTGCGCATGGCAAAAGTTTTCATTTTGTCGCGCCTGTCTCCTCCCCCTCTGCTACAGTGCTGATTCTGCCGTCGGGTAACGAGAACCCTCCCGTTGACACCAATAAACGCAAGGGCAAGAACACTCCCCGTACGCCAAAAAACAAAAAAGTATCTTTCGAAACCTACGAAGAAAACTACAAAAAAGCAGTTCAACTCTATAATAATCAGCTTTTTATCAGTGCGGCTCGCATCTTCGAAGAACTTTATCCCCTTTCTCTGGGTACGCCTCGCGCCGATACCATCCTCTTCCTCTTCGCCGACTGTTACTACAACAACCAAGATTATGAAATGGCTGCTTTCCATTTTAAGGAGTATGCGGGCAAATATTCTGCTAGTCCACGTGCGGAAGATGCTCACTATAAAGCCATTCTCGCATTGTCGAACATCTCTCCGGAATATAGCCTTGACCAAACCGAAACCTATTACGTCATCGAGGAAATCCAGCTGTTTGTTCGTACCTACCCCAATAGTACGCACATGGATGAATGTAACCAGTTGCTGGATAAAATGCGTAACAAGTTGGCCCGCAAGAATTATGAGATTATCAACCTGTACTATAATACCGAAAATTACAAATCGGCTCAGATTATCGCCCGCAACTTTTTCAAGGAGTATAGCTATTCCGAATATTGCGACGATGCCTACTTGGTTTTAGTGAAGAATAATTACGAATATGCCCGTCACAGCGTGGAGAGTAAAAAGGTGGAACGCTATATGCAATGTGTTGAGGCATACCAAAATATGAAAATCAACTGCCCATTTTCAAAGCTTCTGAAAGAGGCTGAGAAATATGCGGCGGAAGCCCAAAATATTATCGATAAGAAAGAGTTCAAAAAATCAAAAAAGAAAGAGAAAAAGCATGAAGACTGATTTCAAAAAAAGCAATGCGGAAACGATGGCCATCACCCGCAACATCCGCGAATTTGACAAGGAAACCAACAACATCTACGAAACCGTGGTGATCATGTCGAAGCGCGCTGACCAGATCTCCCTCGAAATCAAAGACGAGATGCAGAAGGAGATGCAGGAGTTTGCGCCTGCACAGGATACCCTCGACGAGGTGTATGAGAATCGCGACCAGATCGATTTGGCCAAGTCATACGAGCGTCTTCCGAAACCTACCTTGATGGCTATCAAGGAGTTTGAAGACCATAAAATTCATTACAAGCTCAACGACGAGCCGACAGAAGAAAATGCCTAATCGACCGCTTCACATTTTACTTGGAATTTCAGGAGGGATAGCTGCTTATAAGTCGCTATCCCTCATACGCTTATTCCAAAAGAATAATGCCGAAGTGAAGGTAGTGGCCACCCCCAACGCCCTCCAGTTCGTCACCCCTCTGTCGCTGCAAACCCTTTCACAGAACAAGGTTTATGTGAATCCGTTTGAGATACTGGAAAATGTTGATGTAGAGCATATCGCATTGGCAGAATGGGCGGATGCCCTCGTGGTGGCTCCCGCTACCGCCAATATCATCGGGAAGTTTGCCAACGGCATCGCCGATGATGCCCTCTCTACCCTTTTCCTCGCGTGCGACAAGCCAGTGTTCATCGCTCCTGCCATGAATACCAAGATGCTGCATCATCCTGCTGTTCAGCAGAATATCCAAACCCTGCAGCAGCGAGGATGCCACTTCCTGGATTCAGGATCGGGTTATTTGGCCTGCGGTACCACCGGCGACGGAAGAATGCAGGAACCGGAGGCGCTGTGCGAAAATGTACTGCGCCAACTCTCCCGCCCGGCTCTATTCAACGGCAAGAAAGTGCTAATCACTGCTGGCCCTACTTACGAACCGATTGATCCTGTGCGTTTTATCGGCAACTTCTCGTCAGGACTGATGGGTTTCCGCCTGGCAGAGACGTTTGCTTCCCTCGGCGCAGAGGTGGCGCTCGTGACAGGTCCCACCCACCTCTCCACCTCCCATCCCCATATCCGGCGCATCAATGTGCAGACCGCCTCCCAGATGCTGGACGCCTGCCAAACAGAATTTCCCTCCGCCGATATTGCTGTGATGGCCGCCGCTGTGGCCGATTATACCCCCGCACAGGTTGCACCCGAAAAGATCAAAAAATCTGCCAAATCTTTGCAGATTTCGTTGCAAAAAACAACAGATATTTTAGCCACTCTTTGTAAGCAAAAGTCTAAAAACCAGTGCGTTGTGGGATTTGCCCTTGAAACTGAAAACGAATTGGACAACGCTCAAAAGAAACTCAAAAATAAAAAGGCCGACCTCATCGTTCTTAATTCATTGCGTACAGAAGGCGCAGGCTTCCAACATGCTACCAATCAAGTCACCATCCTTGACAAGAAAGGTAATGTGCGTTCGGGAAATTTGAAAGACAAGGCTGAAGTGGCAAAGGATATTGTTGCTTATATCGCTGAATATCTGAATATTACTAAATCTTAAAATCTATCTGCTATGAAAAAATTAGGCACATTATGGATGGTTTTGTTGATGATGTTTTCATTGTCAGCACAAGATTTCCAGTGCTCGCTCTCCATCAATTCCACGGCCATTTCTGGGTCAAACAGAAATAAATTCAACACGTTACAACAAGAATTGCACAAGTTTGTCAACGACCGGAAGTGGTGCCAATATACGTTGAAATCTAATGAGAGAATCGAGTGCGCCATCATGATCGTGCTAACGGGTTCTACAGGTGACACTTATACTGGAACCATGAACATCCAGCTTCAGCGTCCGATCTATAACACCAATTATAAATCTCCGGTGCTTAACATGAAGGACAATGATATCAAATTTACCTACGAAGAGGGAACCCCTTTGGAGTATGCCGAAAATCAAAATCTCAATCAACTTACCTCACTGATAGCATATTATCTCAACGTTTTCCTCGCGTTGGATTTTGATACCTTTTCTCAAAATGGAGGAGATCCATACTATAATTTGGCACAAGGTATTGTGAATGCATGTCAGAATGCCACTGAGGTGGGGTGGAAATCGTACGAGGGAGCACAACGTAACCGCTATTGGCTGGTGGAAAATTTGACCAACCCCACGTATAGCAAAATTCATGATTTTCTGTATAAATACCACCGCTTGGGACTGGATATGATGTCGGAGTCTGTGGATGTGGGACGTGCTTCTGTATTGGAAGCTATTCGCGATTTGCAGAAGGTAAATTCCCAGAAATCAAATCTTTACATTGTCCAAATCATGGTACAGGCAAAGGCTGATGAGATTGTCAATATCTTCAAAGAAGCTACGCCTGTGGAGAAAACCGAAGTGGTTAGGCTGATGAAACAGATCGACCCGTCTAATTCTGCCAAATATAACGCCATCAATCAATCCAACTAATTTATGCTCAACTCGTTGCACATCCGGAATTATGCGCTGATTTCCTCTTTGCAGATTCAATTCGACAAGGGGCTGACAGTGATTACGGGTGAAACGGGTGCGGGAAAGTCGATTATCATGGGCGCCCTTTCCCTCATTTTGGGGCATCGTGCCGATAGTTCCACTCTTTTCGATCAGACCCAAAAGTGCGTGGTGGAAGCGGGTTTCGACATATCAGGCTTGAATTTGGAGCTTTTCTTTAACGAAAACAATCTTGATTATCAAGAAGATACAATTGTAAGGAGAGAGATTTCCGCCAATGGTAAGAGCCGCGCTTTTATCAACGATACCCCCGTTACCCTTCCGCTGCTCAAAGAGTTCTCCTCCCGCATGATTGATATCCACTCCCAACATCAGAATTTGCTTTTCCAAAATGCAGATTTTAGGACAGATGTGGTGGATTTATTTGCGGGATTAAAAAAGGAAGTTTCTGAATATCAAAGTGTTTTATCAGATCTTAAAAATTCGGAACATCAACTTTCAGAACTTCGTCAACAGCATCAGGCGGCTATTGAACGAGAGGATTTCCTCCAGTTTGTTCTGCACGAATTGGAAGAGGCCCACTTGAAAGAAAATGAGCAGGAAGAGTTAGAGCAAAGTATTGAATTTCTGACACATACTGAAACAATTAAGGCCAATCTCTTTCAAATTCTTCAAGTACTGTCCGATGAAGAGCCTTCAGCCGTCAACTCCCTTCGAGATGCCAAAAACTTGAGCAGTGCTATCGCTTCTTATCGTTCTGATTTAGAAGAAATTAATGAGAGAATTAATTCCGCTTACATCGAACTGAAAGACATCGCTTCTGATCTCAATTCTTTGAATGATAGAATAGAATATAATGCGGAAGAACTGGAACGGATGCGCCAACGACTAGACTTCATCTACTCATTGGAGCAAAAACACCATGTGTCTTCTGTTGATGATTTGATAAAGAAGCAAAATATTGTAAAAGAAGAACTTGACTCTTTTTCAGAAGATGAAGAACAGCTGAAAAACCTCGAACTTCTATGCCAAAATTTGAGTGAAAAAGCGTATCAGCTGGCTCGTCAAATTCATGAGAAGAGAAATCAGGTGCTTCCAGCGTTACAAACACAAGTGCTGGAATATGTGCATTCTTTGGGAATGCCTGATGCTCAGTTTATTATAAAATTAGTACCCATTCAAACTCTGCAAAAAAATGGCATAGACGAAGTGCATTTTCTCTTTTCTGCGAATAGGGGAGTGGCCCCAGCAGAATTGGAGAAAGTGGCCTCTGGAGGTGAGATTTCCCGTTTAATGTTGGCGGTAAAGTCCACACTTTCAGAGAAATCCGTACTTCCCACTGTGGTTTTCGATGAGATTGATGTGGGAATTTCGGGCGAGATGGCTGGGAAAGTGGCAGCACTGATGCAAAAAATGGCACAGCAGCGCCAGCTTTTGGTCATCACACACCTTCCGCAAATTGCGGCCAAGGGGACTTGCCATTATCTTGTGTATAAGGAGGTTGAAGGAGAAACCAGTCGAACGAAAATCACATTGTTGAAGGATCAACAGCGTGCTGTAGAAATAGCCAAAATGATGAGTGGGGAAAAGTGGGGAGAAGCCACTTTGAAAGCCGCTCAAGAACTTATAGAACAATAAATTATGAAAAAGAAACTGTTCGCCGTATGCATTCTGCTCTCTGTTTTCGCCCTCTCGGGTGCGAAAGCCCAAACCATGCAGAATACCAAACACTATCGGTCACATTTCATCTATCAAACCGGTCTCGCATTTAATGCTGGGGTAGGGCAGCTGAAATTTGAAAATCGCCAGCTGGCCAACAAGCTCCCCAATTTTTGCGTGGATCAAGTACTTGCCTATCAGTTTAATCCCTATTTTACGCTTGGCGTGGATTTTGGGTTGAATATTTGGAAGAAAACAGCTTTTATTCCTGTTGCCCTGCATCTTAGTGTGGATTTCATGGACTATGTGGTTTCACCACACTGGTATGCGAATGGCGGCTACTCTTTCAAATGGTATGTGAGTTCCAAGCCCGAGAAGATGACAAAGGTGATTTATGGCGCCCAGCCGGGTTGGTACGCCAACACAGGTTTGGGGGTGAAAATTCGCCTCAAAGATCAAATTCACCTGATGATTGCGGCTGATTATAAAATGCAATATTCTACGATACAATATTCTGTTACAGACTATTCCGCTGATTTTGACTATTCGCAGGTTTGGACCAACCGAACCAAAAAACTCTGCTATCACTTTGTGGGCGTGAAATTTGCACTTCTCTATTGGTAAACCATTCATTCCTTTTCAAGTCATATCCACCGTTGTTCCGATTCATCTAAAGCAAAACCTAAAACCATATACCATGAAACGTTCCATCCTTTTCGTCTTGTTCCTCTCTGTGGCGATGTTGGGCTTCGCACAGAAGAAAAACACCACGGCCACTCCGCCGCCAGATATGCCCATCGATGAAAAAAGCCAGCTGATTACATATCAGGAGGTGATTCAGGAAAAAGGCACCGCCAAAGAACTTTACGACCGTGCAGTGAAATGGGCGAAGTCCTTCTATCACAATCCGTCAGAGGTGATCCGCACGCAAGATGCTGAGAGTTTTGTTCTGAAAATGCGCGGTTCTGTCCGTATCTATTCACACTTGAAGGATGGAAGCAAAATCACGAAAAATGTGGTGTATTACAACTTTACGATTCAGTGCCGTGAGGGACGCTACCGCTATACCATCACCGATTTCAATGAAAAAGCTACCGCCGCCAGTCCGATTGAGAAATGGCTGGACCCCGAAGACACCAAATGGGATCCGGAATGCTACCTCAACCTTCAGGAAGTGGATGAGCAAATTCAAGCACTTCTATCTTCTTTGGTAGATGGTATGCAACCAGCCGTTGTTGAGGAAGATGAATGGTAATGAGGAAGTTACCCATTTTTTTACTCCTGCTGCTTTGTGTTGCCTGTGCCAAAAAACAGCATAGTGGGGATGTAAAAATCCATTTTTCCATTCAGGTGGATGGAGAAACATTGCATTACCGTCAAATGGAGTATCAAAATGCTGCAGGCAACCGCTATCAGGTGGATGAAGTCAAGTTCTTCATCTCTGATGTGGCATTCGTGTCCAGGGGAGGGGAGCAGTACAGCGTCACTGACCACGACGGCATTCACTATTTTGATTCGGATATGGCCTCCTCATACGATTGGGTAATCAGTAAAGTCCCTGATGGTCAGTTCGATAGCATTACGTTTGTTTATGGTCTTCTGCCAGCACAAAATGTCACGGGCTTTTTTGTCAACCCACCAGAAAACAACATGGCATGGCCAGATGTGTTGGGAGGAGGGTACCACTACATGCAAATCAACGGCAAGTGGCTCGCGGCCAACGATACGGTAAAGCCTTTCAACTTGCATACCGGCATCGGCCAGCGGTATGAAAACGGACAGGTGACGGAATTTGTCCACAACCAGTTTAGGGTGACACTTCCTTTACAGGATTTCATCATACAGCGGGAGTCCACCACGCAGCTTGACTTTGTGATGAATGTAAATGCTTGGTTTTCAGAACCGAACGTCTATAATTTCGATGTTATTGGCGGAAGTATCATGCAGAATCAGGCCGCACAGGAGATGCTCCGCGAGAACGGACCGCATGCGCTTTCTGTGAAGGTGCATTAACGCTTTTTCTTCTCTTTGATAAGAAGATTTTTGATGTCGTTCAGCTTCATCAGCGCCTCTACAGGCGTGAGGGAGTTGATGTCCAAATCCACAATCTGGTCCTTGATATCCAACAACAGAGGATCATCTAAAGCAATGAAACTCAGTTGGTAACCAGGGTCTGCCTTTTTTTCGATATGTTTGTCCACCTTGTTGTCGTGGCTTTCCTCCAATTGCTGCAGCACCTCTTCGGCGCGGCGCAGCACCTGGTTGGGCATTCCCGCCATGCGGGCCACGTGGATACCAAAGCTGTGTTCACTCCCACCTGCTTCCAACTTCCTTAAGAACAGCACTTTGTTGTTGATTTCTTTCACCGAAACATGGTAGTTTTTAATGCGGGGGAATTGTGCTGCCATGCCGTTCAATTCATGGTAGTGCGTGGCAAATAGCACCTTCGCTCGGTGCTGCGGATGCTCATGGAGATACTCGGCAATCGACCATGCAATAGAAACGCCGTCGTAAGTGCTTGTACCACGCCCGATCTCGTCTAACAGTACTAAGCTACGGTCAGAGATGTTGTTGAGAATACTGGCCGTCTCGTTCATCTCCACCATGAAGGTGGACTCGCCCGTGGAGATGTTGTCGGATGCCCCTACGCGGGTGAAAATCTTGTCGATGAGGCCGATACGCGCTTTTTGGGCCGGCACAAAACAGCCCATTTGCGCCATTAGTACGATCAGGGCCGTTTGCCGCAGCAACGCCGATTTACCCGACATGTTCGGACCAGTAATGATGATGATCTGCTGCTGGTCGTTGTCAAGGTGAATGTCGTTGTCGATGTACGGCTCACCAGGTGGCAGCTGTGTTTCGATGACGGGATGCCGCCCGGCTTTGATATCCAGTACGGTATCTTCTTCAATGTCAGGGCGTGAGTAGCGGTTGGCCTGTGCTACGTTGGCAAAGCAGGCCAGCACGTCCATGCGGGCTACCAACCTTGCATTCAGCTGGATCATCGGAATGTAGTCCATCAGCGCCAGCACCAGTTCGTTGTACAGCCGTCCTTCAATGTTCAGAATGCGGTCTTCCGCCCCTAAGATTCTGCTTTCCAGTTCCTTCAGTTCTTCGGTGATGTAGCGTTCGCCATTGGTGAGGGTCTGCTTCCGGATCCACTCCGGCGGCACCTTGCTCTTGTGGGCGTTGGTCACCTCAATGTAGTAGCCGAATACGTTGTTGAATCCGATTTTAAGGGAGGGAATCCCTGTGTTGGCGGATTCTCGCTGTTGGATCTCCGCTAACACGCCTTTGCTGTTACTGGCTAATTCGTTCAGTTCGTCTAATTCGGCATCCACGCCGCGGTTAAACACTCTTCCTTTGTTCAACGCAACAGGTGCGTCTTCATTGATCTCTTTTTCAATGCGTTGACAAATGATGGAGCAGGCATTCAGCTGTTCCGACAGTTTCTGGAAGGCGGGCAGCGATTGTTTCTGACAGAGGGTTTGCAATTGTTGGATGGAACGCAAAGCCCTTGCCAACTGCAGCATCTCCCGCGGGTTGATTTTCCCAGTCGCGATTTTCGAGCCGATACGTTCAAGATCGCCAATGTTTCGAATGCAGACCTCTGCCTCGTTCTTAAATGGTTCGTTGTCAATAAAATACTGCACAGAAGAGAGCCGTTCTTCTATCAACGATTTCACCTTGAGTGGCATGAGAATCCACTTCTTCAGCAGACGGCCGCCCATTGGGGTGAGGGTTTGGTCGAGGATTTGCAGCAGAGTGACGGCGTTTTCATTCGGCGAATGGATGAGTTCAAGGTTGCGAATGGTGAAACGGTCGAGCCACACGTAAAGCTCTTCTTCGATGCGATTGATTTTATTGATATGCTGAATCTTATGATTCTGAGTTTCGCTCAAATAATGGAGAGCTGCACCTGCGGCGATGATACCATAAGTGAGGTTCTCTATGCCAAATCCTTTCAGAGAGTTGGTCTGGAAATGCTGGGTGAGGAAGGGGAGGGCATAGTCGGTGGTGAAAACCCAGTCGTCGAAGGTGGTGAGCAGGATTTTCTCCCCGAACTCTTCCCGGAAATCCGAGCATTTTCCTTTCTGTATCACCATTTCCGCAGGTTTGAAATTCTGCAGCAGCTTATCGATGTACTCGTGGTCGCCTTCCGCAATGTAAAACTCTCCCGTGGAAGCGTCGATGAAGGCGATGCCGATGGTTTTGTCAGTGTAATGGATGGCGCCGAGGAAGTTGTTCTCCTTCTGTTCCAGTATCTTGTCGTTGGTGGCGATGCCGGGCGTCACCAATTCAGTAATGCCACGCTTCACAAGCGTCTTGGTGAGCTTGGGATCCTCCAATTGGTCGCAAATGGCTACCCGATACCCCGCCCGCACTAACTTCGGCAGATAGGTGTCGATGGCATGGTGCGGAAAACCTGCAAGATCCATATCTGCTGCCGCTCCATTCGAGCGTTTGGTCAGCACAATCCCAAGAATTTGGGAAGTTTTGACCGCATCCTCCCCGAAAGTTTCGTAAAAATCTCCCACACGGAACAGTAAAATCGCATCCGGATACTGCGATTTGAACTGGTTGTATTGCTTCATTAAAGGGGTTTCGCTCTGTTTCGCCATGCCTTGAAAATTTGTGTGCAAAGATACCACATTTCTTCCAAAATTTCTGCTCCATAATTGGAAAAAATGCGTACCTTTGCCGCCGGAAACCATAATGGCTTATGAAAACATTTTTTTGGATAATGCTCTCCATCGTCTTTATGTTGCTGACGATTAAATCGGCAAAGGGGAAAGTTCCACAACCCCAGCCGGAGGCTGCCCCAAAATCGCCTGTGAACCGGACTCAGAAAACTCAAAAAAAAGGCCGTCCTTCCCAACCGAAAATGCAGAATTTTACCTCAAATTCTCCGAAAAAGGAGGAGTATTTCACATACGAAACGCTAGAACCCGAAAATTTGGAGACAGTTCCTACAACAACCAATACCACAGACTTATCGGGTGAAAATTATCAACAAATTGCTGAAAATGAGCAACAAAAAAATTTGGATTTGAAATTTGATGAAGATGAAATAAAAAAAGGAGTAGTATATTCTATTATTTTAGAAAAACCTGATTTTTAAATATTTAGAAGAGAAAAGAAGAAATTCAAAATTTTTAGGAAAAGATAATGACGAGTACGCTGATTTTTTTGTAAATTAGCGCGCTAATTTTTTATGGGAAAAATAATGTTTAATATAAATTAGTTTGATATGGTAAAAAAGTTACTCTTGACGCTCTTAGTAGTCATTCTTGGTAGCAGTTTTGCGCACGGTCAAGGTACAATTAAAGGAACCGTAAAGGACCATACGGGTGTGGCTTTGGGTTACATCTATGTGTACCTTAACAAGGATGGCAACAATGTCAATTATGCGTTGACAGACGGGGATGGTAAGTACCAACTGTTTGGTGTCCCTGCAGGCACGTATGAATTGGTTTTTGATGCAGAAGCCAGCCAGTGCGGCAAAAAAATGACGATCAGCAACTTCCAGTACAATGGTCAGACAAAGATCCAGGATGCTGAAATCAATTGCGGAGCAGAAGTTCTTGAAAACTTCGAAGTCGTCTATCACCGCCCTCTTATCGATGCGGATAATACGAAAACAGCTACCATCCTTGATGCGGATGCTGTTCGTAAACAGCCTGGTCACGATATTTCGGGTGCTATCTCCACTGCAGCAGGTGTTACCGCCATCGACGGTAAGATGCAGTCAGTGCGTGGTAACCGTTCCGACGGTCAGAAAACTATGATCGACGGTGTGGTCGTCCGTGGTACCGGCGGTGTGTCTATGGCTTCCATCGAGCAGGTTGAGTTGATCCAGGGTGGTATCCCTGCTGAGTATGGTGACGGTAACTCTTTCACCATCATTACCACCAAGGGTATCTCCAAAGACCTCCACGGCGGTGTTGAGTTGATGGGTTCCCTTGAAGGATACAACAACTTCTTCGGCTCTGTGTCCCTTACCGGACCTCTAATGAAACCCAAAGCTAAAGGCCAGCCCGCCCGTATAGGTTTCCTCCTTACTGGCGATGTCAGCTACGACAAGGATGGCTCACCAGCTCAGGGCGGTACTTGGAGAGCTACCGATGAAACCATCGATTACCTTATCAAAAACCCCTATCGCTATAGCCCGACCGAATTCGGCGCCCACTACTCCAATGCCGAATACATGCAAAGCGAGAATTTCAAAAAACAGCGTGTGAGAGACAACGCCGGTCAGTTCAACTATCTTATCCAAGCTAAATTGGACTTCCTCCTCGGCGAATTCAACAATATCAGTTTCTCTGTCGGCGGTATGTATGAGTTCACCCGTTACAAAAACTGGGGTCTCACCAGCGCCCTCTTCAACGCCCAGAACAACAGCCAGACCCAAATCAATACCTGGCGTATCAATGGTCGTTGGCAACACAGAATCCCCCTCAAGAACGATTCCATTATTAAAAATATAATGTATAATATTAATGTTAACTATACACATTATGATACATGGACTCGTGATATGCGCCATAAGACCAACCTTTTCGAATATGGTCATATCGGTTACTTCAAAACCACGAAGGCTAACGCTTTTGTCAGAGACTCTATCACCATCAATGGCATTACGCTCTATGATGTGAACATTCTGGCCAACATTTATGACTCAATCGTTGAGTTTAGCGCAACCCCGTGGGGCAGCAACGACCAGTCACTCATCTCTAACCCTGATCTCGTTCCATATGTCACCACTTTTACCAATGCGTATGATCCCCAAACGATTTACGACTACTATGGTGTGGTTCCTTACAACAAAACCCTTTACCAACAGTTTGGTGCTTTGCTGAATGGCGACGGTCCGGATGGTGTGTATGGTATGTACAGCGCTCCGGGTTCCGTGTCAAGCGGTTACAACAAATCAGAAGAATCACAGATTGGTGCTAACGCCAGCCTCTCACTGACCATTAAAGACCATGATATTAAGTTGGGTTACATCTTTGAAAAACGTACCTCACGTTACTTCGGCGTAGCTCCTTATGGTCTCTGGACCTTGATGAGAAGCAGTGCTAACTACCATATCAGTGAGTTGGATAAAGATCATCCTTATCAGATTTCCGAAGATACAGTAATGTATGATCGTCTGTTTGACGCAGAAGCTCAAACTACCTTCGACAGAAATCTCCGTAAATCCCTCGGCCTTGATCCCAATGGTAAAGACTGGATCGATATTGATAACATGTCGCCCGACCAGTTCTCACTCAGCATGTTCTCCCCCGAAGAGTTATTCAACGGTGGTTCTGCTTACATTTCTTACTATGGTTACGATTATACCGGCACCAAGAAGTACACCAAGAAAACCGATATCAACGACTTCTTCAACAAAACGGATGAACACGGCGACAAGCTCTATAACGTAGGTGCTTATGAACCGGTTTATATGGCTATGTACATCCAGGATAAATTCTCCATCAACACCATGATGTTTAACATCGGTTTGCGTGTTGACCGTTTCGACGCCAACCAGTATGTGTTGAAAGACCCCTACCTCTTCAGAGAAGCATACACCGTTAAAGAACTCCGTGGAATGTTTGTTGATGGTAATGGCAATGATATGATCGTTTCCAACGCCGAAGACGATTGGGTAGTGTACGTCAATCAGCTTGACAAGACCCTCGACCCCGAGAATTCCAGCATCATTGGTTATCGTAAAGGCCATAACTGGTATGACGATAAAGGTGCCGTGGTTACCGACCCCTCCAGCGTGTTGGGTGCAACCGGTGGTCCTATCTTGAAAAACGCTCTCGACGACAAGGCAGTTTCCAAAGTGGAAGGCGGCGCATTCGAGAAATATGATCCCGCTTGGTCCATCATGCCTCGTCTCTCCTTCTCCTTCAACGTCTCCAGCAAGTCCCTCTTCTATGCTCACTACAACATCATCACGGTTCGTCCGACCGACTTGCGACTCGACCCGATCAGCTACCTCTGGATTGAGAAACTCGGTCCCAACCAGAACAACGTCATCAACAACCCGCGTCTGAAACCCTCTAAGAGCATCGACTATGAAATCGGTTTCCGTCAGTTGATTGGTGAAAACTCCGCTATCAGCCTCTCGGCATACTATTCAGAAAAACGTGATCAGGTACAGTGCTATCGTTATACGGGCGCTTACCCCTCCACTTATTATTCATACGATAACATCGACTTTGGTACGGTTCAGGGCTTCACCGTTGGCTACGACCTCCGCAGCACCAAGAACGTTACCCTCCGCGCCAGCTACACCCTCCAGTTCGCTAAAGGTACCGGCTCCAGCGAAACCTCCAGCTTGGCCATCATCCAGTCAGGTCAGCCGAACTTGAGAACCCTCACCAACCTGAGCTTTGACCAGCGTCACAAGATCAGCGCTAACCTCGACTACCGCTTCGGTTATGGTACCGAATATAACGGTCCTAAGAGTGAACGCCAGACGAAAGACGGTACGGTTAAAGAAACCAGATGGTTGGAGAACTTTGGTATTAATATCAACTTCTCTGCAGGTTCCGGTCTGCCGTACAGCCGTTCCAGCAAACCTTACTCCACTATCGTCAGCGCCGGTAAGAGCCAGCTTTCAGGTACCATCAACGGTTCCAACATGCCTTGGATCTATCAGTGCGATATCCGTATTGACAAGACATTCGTATTGGCTCTGAAAAAGAATGAAGAAGGTCAAACCACCAAGAGAGCCCTCCTTAACATTTATCTTGATGTGATGAACCTCTTCAACTTCAAGAATGTGGTTTATGTTTACGAATACACCGGTAACGCTGATGACGATGGTTACCTCACCGCTACCGAGTACCAACAGCAGATTAACTCCCAGGTTGACGTCTCTGCATACACCAACTACTATAGAATGAGAGTTGCCAATCCTTATAACTACACTATGCCTACCCGTGTACGTTTAGGCGTTAACTTCACCTTTTAATTAACCGTAGCAAAAAAATATCATGAATATGAAAAATATATGTAAGATCTTATTTTTGGCAATCTTGCTGCTTGCCTCCGGTTCGCTGTCTGCTGAAAAATACAGAGGCTCTTCAGTCGTACCGAAGAGAATACAAACACGTGCAGCCTCTACGTGTTTGCCTGCAACAAACTCCAATGAGTTGATAGTCAACAATGTGAGAGCTTATCTGGAAACCAATGGTACCATGTGGTTCAACGAGATCGCACAGTACGAAGTTCCTTACGGTTCAGGTAAGACCTCCATGTTCGCCGCCGCACTTTGGATTGGTGGTAAGGATATCAACGACCAGCTGAAATTGGCTGCCGTCCGTTTCCGCCAGAAAGGTGATGACTTCTGGACAGGTCCTCTGACCTTGAATGGTGCTTCTGTTACGCAGGAGACCTGCGCAGCATGGGACAAGCACTTCAAAATCACCCGCGCAGAGGTTGAGAACCACATCGCCAACTGGATGAATGCTGACTATGTGATGCCGAACAGCATCCGCAACTGGCCCGCCCATCCTATGGATCTCTCCGCCGGTCAGTCTTACTACCTCGCTCCCTTCTTCGATTATGATGGCGACGGTGACTACAATCCGGAAAATGGTGACTACCCGTACTATGACCTTGATAACGAACTCTGTCCGTGGACTGAGAAAAACCGTGCTCTTGCTGCTGCTGACCAGCTGCCCAAAACTCCTGAAGAGAGAATGGGTATCTCCAAAGGTATGGTTTATGCCGACCACGTGTTGAAAGGCGATGCTACCCTCTATTGGATTTTCAATGATAAGGGAGGCCCGCACACCGAATCACAGGGCGACCCCATTGGTCTTGAAATCCGTGCTCAAGCTTTCGGTTTCTCTACCAACGATGAGTTGAACAACATGACATTCTACTCATACGAGATCATCAACCGTTCCACCTTCGACTTGACCCAAACTTATTTCTCACAGTGGGTTGACCCTGACTTGGGTTATGCTGATGATGACTATGTGGGTTGCGATGTGGCTCGTGGTTTGGGTTACTGCTACAATGGTCGTAATGTCGATGGTCAGGGTTTGGCCCAGCACTACGGCTCACAGCCCCCGGCGGTAGGTGTGGACTTCTTCCAGGGTCCCTACCTTGACCCCGATGGCTATGATAACCCCTCCTTCAATGGTAGAGCTGAATTCGGTCCCACCATGCAGGGTAGTTGCGATATCGTTACCCATGATGGTGAACTCGCCCCCTTCACTTGGGATCCTAATCCGGATGCCGAAGAGGCTCACAGCATGATTGTCGATTCCCTCGTGTTGATTCGTTCCGAAGCTATCAATGGTGTGAACTTCGGTGACGGTATTAAAGATAACGAACGTTTCGGTATGAGACGTTTCGTCTATCACAACAATGACAACTCTGTGGTCGGTGACCCTGATGTGGCATACGGCTACTATAATATGCTCCGTGGTATCTGGGCTGATAACTTGAAGATGAAATATGGTGCCAATGCTCACCCGTTGAACGGTGCTACCGGTCCTGATTGCGACTTCATGTTCCCGGGTCTCTCCGATCCCTGTAACTGGGGTACAATGGGTGTTGTTCCGGAAGCCTCCACCTATAACAGTTCTGCAGATGGTTGGACCGAAGCAGCCGTTGGTAACGCTCCCGCTGACCGTCGTTTCATGCAGTCGGCAGGCCCCTTCACCCTTCGTGCCGGTGCTGTCAACTACATTACCGTTGGTATTCCGTGGGCACGTGCTACCAGTGGTGGCGCCCAGGCTTCTGTTGACGCTCTGAAGATCGCTGATGATAAATGTCAGTCTCTCTTCGAGAACTGCTTCAAGGTGCTCGATGGTCCTGACGCTCCTACCGTGTACATTGAGGAACTTGAGAACCAACTCGTCCTTTATCTTACGAACCTTGAAACCAGCAACAACTATGCTGAGGGTTATGAAGAGGAAGATCCTACCATTCCGATCGACCGCGTGGATGAGACCATCACCGTTACGTATGATTCCATCTTCTGCAACATCGAAGGTATTGATACTTTCGTTCTCATGCCTCACGATGTTTCTTCCTTCGACACCATTGAATACGATAACAAGTATCACTTCGAAGGTTATATGATTTATCAGTGCGCAAGCGCAGATGTTAGCGTTACAGATATTGGTGACCTCAACAAGGTCCGTTTGATTGCCCAGTGCGATATTCAGAATGGTATTTCCCAGCTTGTCAACTGGATTCATGATGACGCTATCGGTACTTCTGCTCCTCACGAAATGGTGAGAGGTGAAGACCTCGGTATCCGTCACTCCTTCGTGGTTACGGAAGATAAATTTGCTACCACTTCTACTCAGCTGGTTAATCACAAAAAATACTACTTCCTTGTCCTCGCTTACGCTCAGAACAATTTCTGGCCCTTCTCTATCGAAGAGAATTCCGACAATGGTTTGATTGGTCAGAAGACTACGTTCCTCGCCGGTCGTCGTAACATCGGTGATCAGGAGAATAGCGGTAGCCCGTACGTGGGTATTCCTCACGACCCGACTCCTGAAAATGCTGGTACGGTAGCCAACTGCGTCTATGGTACTCAGCCGATGATTACCCGTATCGAAGGTCAGGGTAATGGTGGTTTCTATCTGGATATGACCGATGAATGCCGCGAAGAAATCCTCAAAAACGGCCACATCGACCAGATTACCTATAAGAACGACCATGGTCCGATCAACGTTAAGGTGGTGAACCCGCTGAAGATTCAGCCTTACGATTATGTTGTCCGCTTCGTTCCTTCAGATACTGCCGCGTTTGACGTTACTTCCGAAGATACTTGGGTACTTGAAGTGGTAGACGAGAATGGTAATGTGAAGATCGACTCATTGGGCTTCCCGATGCAGTATGAAGCAGAGTCTTCTATCTCTGTCAACAACGAGCAGCTTTTCCTCGACTTGGGTCTCTCCTTGACGATCTTGAATTATGAATTCGCTATCCATCAGGATAATCTCGCCAGCTATGTGGCCCGTTCAGGAGGTTATACGTATAAAAACTATTCCAGCTATGCACAGGTGGATTTCCTCGGTTCAGAAATTATTTATGCTGATGAAAGCAAGCCGTGGCTGAGTGGTGTAGAAGATAATGAAGGTGATCTTCCCGACAACTGGATCCGTAGTGGTATTCAGGAAGCCGGTCCTTGGGATGAGGCTAACGGTACCCAGGATGGTGTGGAAGATGAATATGCAAAATGGAAAACTGAAGACTTCTTTATGCTGATGGCAGGTGGAACACTTTCAAGTAGCACTTGGCGTTCACGTGCATGGAAAGATCCGAATCAGCAATTTGAAAACGTGGTTAATGGAACATGGGCACCTTACGTGTTGAGCTCACCTTATTATGGTGGCCCCATGGCCAAGTTTACCAGACCGGACGACAACCGTGCTTCAGATGCCATCGCTCCTAGTCCTATGTATTGGAATGTTGAAGATATGGTAAAGAACAAATGGTCACCTGGCTTCAACCAAACCATGACGAACCTCTATTCTGTGGATATCGTCCTCACTCCTGATAAGGAAAAATGGACCCGTTGCATCGTCCTTGAGTCTTGCGACGACCGCACCAAATCAGAAGGAGGCGCCCTTTGCCATGAACCCCGTAAGCATGCTTCCGTTGACAAAAACGGTAATCCTGATGGAACAGGAGAAGGTATGGGTTGGTTCCCGGGCTATGCCGTTAATGTTGAAACCGGTGAACGTTTGAATATCATGTTCTCTGAAAACTCTGCTGATGTGGAGAATAACGGTAATGATATGATTTTCAACCCCACCAATGTCTATGCATACGATAACGATGGCAACCCCATTGAACGTGCAGTTTATGACTACTGGTTCTCTAACCGTCCGGATTTGTACAACAACATGTATTTCAATCCTTGCTGGGGTGGTAAACACTTTGTTTACATTGTGGGTAGCACCGGTAACACCAATTCTGTTTACTATCGTACCAACAGCGTAAAACGTAACTTCGACTCCCAGTTTGACTGCGGTGCATACGACGAATGCCAGTGGTTGATGGACAAATTCAACTCATTTGTTGGATTGCCGGAGGTTGAAGTGGTAGACCAGAACACTCCGTCATCAGACCTCCAGCGTCTGAACAAGAAGATGCAGCTCTTCAATAATGTGATGTGGACCAGCATCCCGATGCCGGCATACATGCATGAAGATGAATGGCTCTCCAATGAGGCCACCATCAAAATCCGTGTAAGCCGTCCTTACATGCGTTATTCTGCTGGTATGGACAGAGGTCCTGAAACGGTTGTGAATGACAATTTCCCGATGTATAGCTTTACTACCAAGAACATCGCAGTGCAGCACAATGTTGAAACTACTCATCAGACCATTCTCGACAAGATCAACATCGTACCGAATCCTTACTATGGATACTCCACTTACGAAGGTTCCGCTTTGGAGACCTATGTCAAGATTGTGAACCTGCCCACCTATGAAGACGGTGTTGAAGGTGCTGTTGAGATTTCCATCTTTACTGTCAGCGGTGTGTTGGTTAGAAGACTGACCAAGGGCGGTCAAGACACCTATGTGGATTGGGATTTGAAGAACTCTGCCAACATCCCGATTGCCAGCGGTATCTACATCATCCATGTCAAGGCTCCTGGCATTGGCGAAAGAACCTTGAAGTTCTTCGCTGGTATGCGTCCCACCGACTTGAATGCGTTCTAACAGATTGATTAACTGCAAAAAATATTAGAGACTATGAATAAGTTCCAAAAAACATTAATGATTTGCACGCTGATTGGCCTCTTTTGTGCATTGTCGGTCAATCTGTATGCCGGTAACAAAGACCGTTCAGGTCAGGCCGGTGCCCAGCACCTGCTGATTGACCCGTGGGCGCGTTCCACTGGTTGGGGAACCGCTGGTGTGGCTGAGATTCGCGGTCTGGAAGCCATGTATTCCAATATCGGCGGTATGGCGTTCGTCAACAAAACCGAGCTGGCCTTCTCGCACACCCGTTATCTCGTCGGTTCAGGAGCAGGTATCGGCATCAGCTCTTTTGCTATTGCCCAGCATCTTCGCTCTACGGATAAAGAGACGGGTCGTGTACGCGATTTCGGCGTCTTGGGTGTTTCATTCTTCACCATGGGTTTCGGCAATATTGAGGTGACTTCAGAGGAACTTCCTGAAGGTAACCAAGGTACTTTCTCCCCGAAACTTTCATACCTTTGCTTACACTATGCAAAGAGTTTCAATGAATACATCCATGGTGGTGTTTCCTTGAAGGTGGTCACTGAAACGGGTGCCGATGACGCCAAAGCAACTGGCTTTGCCATCGATGCAGGTGTACAGTACCTTACTGGTGCATACAAAAACTTCAAGCTCGGTATCACCTTGAAAAACATCGGTCTCCCGATGCATTACAAAGGTGACGGTTTCGGCGTAAGAGCCGTGGCCAACGACCTCGACTGGGAACAGACCCTCGAAAGTCGTTCTGCTTCATACGAGCTCCCCACCATGTTGGTGTTGGGTCTTTCATATGACTTCCTCATTTGGGGTAAAGAATATGAAGGCTGGTCTAAAGAAGATAAGATGGATGAAGGCCTTACCCGCGATGATGCTGCTCACAGAATCACCCTCGCTGGCTCCTTCACCGCTAACTCTTTCTCCAAAGACATTATCACCCTCGGTGCTGAATATGCCTTCGGCCAAATCTTCATGATTCGTGCCGGTTACAGTGTTGAAGCTGGTAAGGGCATGTTCAAGGCTTCCGAGCAGACCACCTGGTACACGGGTCCCTCTCTTGGCGCTACCTTCGGTATTCCGTTGATGGGCAAGAAGGCAATGGAGAAAGCCGGCAGAAAGACTCCCCCGAGACTCTTCTTGGATTACTCCTATCGTTTCACGAACAGATGGGGCGGCAACCACTGCGTTGGCTTGAAACTCGCTCTCTAACATTCGTTAAACCTTACTATACTTTACTAAAGAGGCCTCCCGAAGGCCTCTTTAGTGTTGTTTTATCATACAGACAAAATTAATTATTTATCATGAGTGAAATTAAATATTATTCCGCCGAAAGCCTCGCTGCACTCAAAGCTGAACTGGCTCATCTCGAATCGGTTGAACGCCCCCGTATCTCTGCTATGATTGCTGAAGCGCGCGATAAAGGCGACCTTTCAGAAAACGCCGAATACGACTCTGCCAAAGAGGCACAAGGACTGCTTGAAATGAAAATCGCTAACCTGCAGACTACCATCGCCAATGCCCGCATCCTGGATGAGTCAAAACTGGATACCTCTAAGGTGCTTCTTTACTCCATTGTGACCGCCAAAGACCTGAAACGGAACAAAGAGATGGTTTACACGATTGTGCCCGAATCTGAGGCCGATTTCAAGTCGGGTAAGATATCTGTCACCTCACCCATCGCAAAGGGCTTATTGGGCAAAAAAGTGGGTGAAATCGCCGAGGTTCAGGCCCCCGTCGGTATTCTCAAATTCGAAATCCTTAATATTACGCGATAATGGATACCATTTTTACCAAAATCATTAAGGGCGAAATCCCTTGCTATAAAATCGCCGAGGATGAGCAGTTCTTCGCCTTCCTGGATATTAACCCCCTCGCAAAAGGCCATACGCTCGTGGTGCCGAAACTTCAAAATGACTACATCTTTGACCTCGACGACCAGATGCTCGCCGATATGATGGTTTTCGCCAAGAAAGTGGCAAAGGCTATAGAAGCTAATGTGCCTTGCATGAGAATCGGCGTGGCAGTGATCGGCATTGAAGTGCCTCACACCCATATCCATCTCGTTCCCATCAACAAGGTAGGGGACCTCAATTTCGCCAATCCTAAATGCCAGCTTTCTGCAGAGGAGATGGCAGAAATAGCAGAAAAAATCTCAAAATCTGTTCAATATTAGCCATGTTAAAGAAAATTTCTGAAAATCAGTTTTCTGGCATCAAATTAATCAAGCCGGATGTCACAAAGAAGTACTATCATATCGCTTCTGAGAGCGACATTTTCGCCACTATTGACCTGATTCATGGTCAGGGATCTTTGGCACGCTTGGAGACGCCAGAAGGCTCCTATACCATTAAGCGCCAGGGTATTTTTATGCCGTATATCAGTGTGAGAAAAGAGAATGAGGAGACAGATCTCGGAGAGCTTTTTTTGGATCTTTACGGCAAATCCAGCATCCAGCTTGATGGCGTTGCCCTCTCTTTCAAGCCGTTGGCTTTGTGGAAAAACCATTGGGGTTGGGTGAACGAAAAGAATAAAACGGTGATGAAGTTCATGCTGACAATTTCGGGGCAGGAACGTGCCGACATTGAGTTTTCCAAGGACTTCTTTTATTTCCAGAATATGGAACTTCTGGCAGCCCTGGGAGGCTATCTTCTGCTCCAGTTGGAGGATGAACTCAGCCGCTTATCAGAAAACAAATAATAGAAAAACATATCCATAAATCTTTGAATATGAAAACAGTAGAACAATTAAAGGAAATTGCGGCACAGGTTCGCCGTGATATCATCAGAATGGTTTACAATGCCAAATCTGGCCACCCGGGTGGATCGCTGGGCTGCACGGATGTGGTGACTGCTTTGTATTTTGAAGTCATGGATATTGATCCCGCCCGCTTTACGCGGGAGGGCAGGGGAGAAGATATGTTTTTCCTCTCCAACGGCCATATCTCTCCGATGCTGTATAGCATTATGGCTCGTCGTGGTTACTTCGATGTCAGTGAGTTAGCCACTTTCAGAAAGTTGGGCACCCGCCTGCAAGGCCACCCCACACCTGTGGAGAAACTCCCCGGCCTCCGCATCGCCTCCGGCTCACTCGGACAGGGTGTCTCCGTGGCCATCGGTGCCGCCATCGCAAAAAAACAGAACCAAGATCCCCACACCGTTTTCGTGCTTACCGGAGACGGCGAACTCGAAGAGGGACAGATCTGGGAAGCCTTCATGTTCGCTGGCGGCAAACAGGTGGACAACCTGATTACCATCATCGACCATAACAAAAAACAGATTGACGGCTCCACCGACGATGTCATGCCGCTGGGCTCCCTCAAGGCAAAAATGGAAGCCTTCAACTGGATAGTTTTGGAGATGGATGGTAATGATATGCAGCAAGTTGTGGATACCCTCCACGAGGCAAAATCGAAGTTGGGACAAGGAAAACCCGTGGTGATTGTCATGAAGAGCGAGATGGGTATGGGCGTGGATTTCATGATGGGCACCCACAAATGGCACGGTACTCCTCCCAATCAAGAACAGGCGGAGGCAGCCCTGCAACAGCTGCCCACCACCTCCCTTGGCGATTTCTAACTGTTGAGCCGTGAAACCTCGACCTAAAGTAAAGAGACATTTCTTCGATATCGCGGTCACCAAAATCGTTTACCGATACTTGGTAAAGAAGTTTGTGTCTCCTTTTTTCCTCACTTTCTTCCTCGCCCTGCTGATCATTGATATGCAGTTCCTCTGGAAGTATGTGGATGATTTGGTGGGAAAGGGTTTGGAATGGTATCTGATTTTGGAATTATTATTCTATGTATCAGCTACTTTTGTCAGTCTGGCCATGGCATTGGCAGTACTGCTATCCTCTCTGATGACTTTCGGAAATCTAGGCGAGAAATATGAAATTGTGGCGCTGAAATCAGCAGGCATTTCCATCACCAGCCTGATGAAACCGCTGGCTTTCATTGCCCTGCTGCTGGCCCTTTTCTCTTTCTGGTTTTCCGACAATGTGGTGCCCGCCGCCTACGTCAAATGGCGTACCATGATGTATGAAATTGCCGAGCAAAAGCCCACTCTTAGCATGGATGAAGGAGTTTTCTATGATGGAATTGATGGATACATCATCCGTATCGGTAAGAAACATCGTGATAATGAAAACATTGAGGATGTGCTCATCTACGACCATTCCAAATTTATGGGCAACATCACGGGTACGTATGCCAAACGAGGCACGATGACGATCACCCCAGATAAGAAATACTTTGTTTTCACGCTGTATGACGGATATCTGTGGGATGAAAGCCGGAACCAAAACAGCCGTGGAGCCTCCTATCCCTACTTTTTTGCACGGTTCAAAAAGCAGTATTTGAAGATGGATATCTCCTCTTTTGAAATGCAGAATGTGAGCGATGAATTTTTTAAAGAAAGCAGTAAAGCGTCTAAAATAGAGAAAATTAACGAAGATATTGAGGTGAAGAAGTCGGAAATTACCGACATTTCCTCTGATGTTTTCCGAAAATATGAAGCTGCTTATTTTAAGGATTTGAAAGTCAGGGGTGAAGAGTGGAAAAGTCGCTCTGCTGACCGACAGCATTTTCAATTGGAAAAGTTGGAGCCCTCTTATCGCGAGCAGGTGTACTACCGTGCCATTGCCAAGGCTGATAACCTGCTGGGAAGCCTTTCGCAGTCGCACCTTATTACAGAGTTAAAAGAGAGAGAGTTAAGGGAATATCAGATCGAGTTCCATCAGCGTTTGGCGCTTCCGCTTGCCTGTTTCCTCTTCTTCTTCATCGGCGCCCCGTTGGGCACAATTATCCGTAAGGGAGGAATTGGTATTCCGCTGGTAATCACGGTGATATTCTTCGCCTTCTATTTTGTCATCTCTATTTTTGGAGAAAAAATGGCGAAAAACGGCGACACACCCGTCTGGCTGGGCATGTGGCTCTCCACTTTCGTCACCGTACCGATATGTATCTTCCTGACTTACAAGGCCACCATGGATTCTGCCATGATGTCGCCCGATGCGTATGTCAATTTCTTTAGAAAAGTAAAAGATTTCTTCCATAAAAAATCCCGCAAAACCCAAGAAAAATGAAGATTCTACAGATTTGTCATAAACCACCTTATCCTCCCTCCGACGGCGGCACCATTGCCATGAACAACGTCACACAGGGATTGCTTCAGGCCGGCCATCGCGTGAAGGTGCTTGCCATTGAGACTCCGAAGCATAAAGTGAACCTTAACACTTTGCCGCCCGAGTATTTGTCGGCCACGGGCTTCGAATCCGTTTATGTGGATACCTCCATCTCATACGCTGCGGCTTTCAAAACCATCTTTACTCGTAAAGCTTATCAGGTTAATCGCTTCTATTCCAAAGCTTTCGCTAAAAAAATTGCAGAAGTTTTGAAGAGAGAACAGTTCGACATCATCCATCTCGAATCTCTTTTCACTACGCCCTATATCCCCGTTATTCGCCAATATTCCAAGGCGAAAATCGTACTCAGAACGCACAACATTGAACATCAGATTTGGAAAAGAGTGGCCAAAAATGAGAGGAATTGGCTCAGAAAATGGGCAATCCGTTATATGTCGAACCAGCTGGAACGCTACGAGTGTGGACTTTCGGGCCAGATCGACGCCTATGCTGCGATTTCAGAACCTGACTACAACTTTTTTGCCGCCCATTATAACAATATTCCCGGCACTATTCTCCCCTTAGGCATTGATATTGACGACTATCCGGATGATGATGAATACATGCCCTCCGATGTTCCCGAACTGTTCCACGTGGGCAGCATGAACTGGCGGCCCAATGTAGAGGGCATTGAGTTCTTTTTGGATGAAGTCTGGCCGTTGGTGCTGGAGCGTTTCCCCGACATCACCTTCACCATTGCGGGTCGCTGTATCCCTTCATCCATCTCCCAGCGCACCGACAAAAACCTCATCATTGCTGGCGAGGTGCCCTCCGCCAATGCATTCATCCTCTCCAAGGACATCATGATTGTGCCCATCCTTTCGGGTAGCGGAGTGAGGGTGAAAATCATTGAGGGAATGGCACTTGGGAAAACTATCATCACCACATCTATCGGTGCGGAAGGACTGGCCGTGGAGAATGGAAAGAACATTTTGGTGGCCGACACTCCTGAAGAGTTCGTGGAGGCCATCGCTAAGTGTGTGCATACGCCCGACATCTGCGCAATCCTTGGAGAAAATGCTCGTAACTTCGTGGCACTCAATCATAACAACGAAGTGATAACGAAAAACCTCACCGATTTTTATGCTGCTTTAATCCACAATGAGAACTAGTAAATATCGCTATCTTTCACAAATCAATTCTCCAGCAGACCTCAGGAAGCTGCAAGTATCGGAATTGCCTAAGCTGTGCGAAGAGTTGAGGGACTATATCATTACCGAAACAGCTGAAAATCCGGGACATCTGGGCTCTTCGCTGGGGGCAGTGGAATTGGCGGTGGCCATTCATTATGTTTTCGATACCCCTTCAGATAAACTGGTGTGGGATGTGGGGCACCAAGCCTATGCCCATAAGATTCTTACAGGGAGAAAAGAGCAGTTTCACACCAACCGCAAATATCACGGTATCAGCGGATTCCCTAAAATGTCGGAAAGCGAGTACGATGCTTTCGGCACAGGACACTCCTCCACTTCCATCTCTGCAATTTTGGGTATGGCGGTGGCAGGTAAAATGTCAGGAGATGATGAAAGCAACTATATCGCAGTTATCGGCGACGGTTCCATCGGGGGCGGCATGGCTTTCGAGGCGCTGAACCATGCTGCGGAGACGAAGGCTAATGTGCTGATTATCCTCAATGATAATAAGATAGCTATCGATAAAAATGTCGGGGCGATGAGTCGCAACCTGCTGAACATCACCTCATCTCCTGGCTACAACCGAGCCAAAAACCGACTCTGGAACTTTCTTTCGGTGAGCAAACCCATCCGCAACCGTATCTTGCGCTTTTTCAGTAAGATGGGGAATGCCATCAAGGGTACGATTTTGATGGGAAGTAACCTTTTCCAAGCCTTGGGTTTCCGCTATTTCGGACCGGTTGATGGACACAATGTAGAGCATCTTGTGAAGGTGTTGCGCGACCTGAAGCCCATCAAAGGAGCCCGCCTGCTGCACACCATCACGGTAAAAGGGAAGGGGCTTACCGTTGCGGAACAGAACCAGACTACCTATCACGCTCCCGGCAAATTTGACCCCGATACGGGCGAACGCATCTCCACCTCGGAGGCTGGCCAACCGCCTAAATATCAGGATGTATTCGGGGAAACTATCCTTGAATTGGCCCAGCAAGATGAACGCGTGGTGGGTATCACACCGGCCATGGCAACGGGCTGCTCTATGACCATTCTCGGCAAGGTCTATCCCGACCGTGCCATCGATGTGGGCATTGCGGAGCAGCATGCCGTTACCTTCGCCGCAGGCCTTGCCGCACAAGGCATGGTGCCCTTCTGCAACATCTATTCTTCTTTCCTGCAAAGAGCTTACGATCAGATTATTCACGATGTGGCTCTCCAGAAACTGCCCGTCATCTTCTGCATCGACCGCGCCGGACTAGTGGGAGAAGATGGCGCCACCCACCACGGTATCTTTGACCTTGCATTCCTGCGCTCCGTCCCCAATATGATTATTTCTGCCCCCATGGACGAAATTGACCTGCGCAACCTGATGTATACCGCCTACCGGCACCGCGACCTTCCCTTCGCCATCCGATATCCGCGGGGCAGGGGAGTGCACGCCGACTGGCGAATGCCGATGCAAGAGGTGGAAATAGGAAAAGGCCGTGTGCTGCAGCAAGGGGAAAACATCGCCGTGATTTCCATCGGCAACATGGGACAGCATGTGCAGCAGGCAATGGACAGGATGAAAGCTGCCGGACTACACCCCACCCATATTGACCTGCGCTTCCTCGCTCCTATGGATGTTCAGCTGTTGAGCGATGTGGCCGCAACCCATAAGATGCTGTTCACCGTGGAGGATGGCGTGTCGCATGGCGGCCTCTTCTCTGCAATGGCCGAATTCGTCGCCCAAAGCCCAGCACACATCCCGGTAATTCCGATTGCCATCAACGACCGTTTTGTGGAACATGGTGATCTGAATTCTCTCTATGAGGAATGTGGTCTCAATGCTGAGCAAATTGCTGAAAAGATAATCCATTATTCGGAAAATTTCATGTAATTTTGTCCCCCAATCTAAAAACTGAAAAAATGAAACGTAATTGGCCCGTTTGCACCTTGATAATGATGGTTTTCAGCATTTTGCTGCTGACGTCATGCAAGGAGAAATCCGTGCAGCCCACGGGTCAGCTGAAGCAGGATGCGGAGTGTCCGGTCAGTACCATACCGACAGACTTCTCCGACCTTGATCCGTCGGCGAAAACTTATGCCCTGCCAGAAGGATTTTTCAATGAGTTTCTCAAGTATGCTTTTCAGTATGAGGGCACCCATGTCACCATCCCTGCACAGCTTCCCGAAGAGTGGAGGTTGTTGTATCGCGAGCCCCTTCCGGCCAGCCAGGAACTATGGCTTGTGCAGTCGGCCGACAAGGATTGGACCTATCTGCTGGTGACCGCCGGACAGCATGTGCGCGATGCCGTTCCTGTGGCCCTTGACCTTGCCTCTACCGGCGCGCTCATTGAGTCGGAAGTGTGGTCGTGGCACCGCGACGAGGACGGCTCTTTCTTCGTCTCTAAATTGTACGAAAAACGCCCGGATGCCCGCGACACCACACAACGTCAGCGTAGAATAGAAGCCCTTGACAGGTATGTCATCAGCGAGTCAGGGCAGTTCAAATGTACCCCTCAGAGCCTTGCCGAAGGAACCCCCTATCAAGTAGTCATCTTGTTTAACATGGCCGCTGAAAGACCCGACACATGGTACGATGTGATGAACTCCATTGCCCCGTACTGCGAAGAGAACAACCTCTATTTCGTGACAGTAGCCTCCGCCAACGAAGACCTGCACCATGTGGTTATCGAAGATTATCAACTCAATTATATCACTACGGTTGACATCTCCCAGCTGGTTGAAAATGCCGAACAGGGATTGATACTGATGCAAAACGGTGCTGAGCCCCGCGTCGAAAACTACTCCGACAACGAAAGGTACCTTCAAATGAAAATCAGAAACTATTTTAATTCTATCAGCAATATAAATTTGTAAGTTATGAAAGAAGAGCAGAACATGAACATGAATCAAGTGGCGGCTTATCTGAAGAAAGCCCCTGCGGATTTTACTAAAGCCGATATGATTCGTTTTGTTGAAGAAAATGATATCCAGATGGTGAACTTCCGCTATGTGGCGGGAGACGGTCGATTGAAGACTTTGAACTTTGTGCTCAACGACCACGACTACCTCGAACAGATTCTCTCCTGTGGCGAACGCGTGGACGGGTCCAACATTTTCCCCGACTTCATTCACGCTGACTCCAGCGACATGTATGTCATCCCGCGCTTCCGCACCGCCTTTGTTGATCCCTTCGCCACCATCCCCACCCTCTCCTTCCTCTGTTCTTATTTCAACAAAGATGGTCTGCCGATGGAAAACTCTCCGGAATATATCCTTCGCAAAGCTGTGAAATCTTTCAAGCAGGTTACGGGCTACGACTTCCAGGCCATGGGCGAATTGGAATACTATGTGATTGGCGATAAGGACGATCTTTACCTCACCCCCGACCAGAAGGGTTATCACGAGTCTGCTCCCTTCGCCAAGTTCGAGGAGTTCCGCACCCAGTGTATGCTCTACATCTCACAGGTGGGCGGCCTCATCAAGTACGGCCATTCCGAAGTGGGCAACTTCACCTTGGATGACAAGATTTATGAGCAGAATGAAATCGAGTTCCTCGTTACCGACGTGCAAGACGCTGCCGACCAGCTCATCCTTGCCAAGTGGATCATCCGCAACCTCGCCTACCAGTATGGGCTCGATGTGACCTTCGCTCCTAAAATCACCAGCGGCAAGGCAGGCAGCGGCCTCCATATCCATACCCGCATCGTTAAGGGCGGCAAGAACCAGATGGTGACCAAAGGCAAGCTCAACTCGATCGCCAAGAATGCGATTGCCGGTTATATGACCTGCGCCTCCTCGCTCACCGCTTTCGGCAATACCAATCCCACTTCCTATTTCCGCCTCGTTCCCCATCAGGAGGCTCCCACCTCCATCTGCTGGGGCGACCGTAACCGCTCTGTGCTCGTGCGTGTGCCGCTCGGCTGGACCAGCGCCAAGGACATGGTCGCCATGGCCAACCCCAAGGAGAAACCCAACAATGTGGACCACTCCCAGAAACAGACGGTGGAGTTCCGTTGCTCTGACGGTTCCGCCGACATCTACCTGCTCCTCGCCGGTATCGTAGTGGCCGCCCGTCACGGCTTCGAAATGGAGAAGCCGCTCGAACTGGCCGAGAAGACGTATGTGGATGTCAACATCCATCGTCCAGAACACAGAGCCCGTCTCGAAAGTCTCGACCAGCTCCCCGCTTCCTGCTCCGAGTCGGCCGACCAGCTCTCTGCCCATAGAAGCATCTTCGAGAAACATGGCGTGTTCAATGCCGATATGATCGACGATATCATCAAGCACCTCAAGTCGTTCAAGGATGCCGATATCCGTCAGCGCCTCGAAAAGAACCCCGACCTGATGATGGAAATCGTGAAAGAACATTTCTACTGCGGATAACCGTATAAAACCCAATCGTATGTCAACACCCGTATTGATTATCATTGCCATAGTGCCGCCACTCATCGTTGCGGCCGCGGCCTACTTGATTGTCCGTCACTTTATTGAGAACGACCAGAAGAAGCGCATTCTCGAGCTGAAGTACGAGGCCAAGAACCATACGCTTCCCATGCGCCTTCAGGCCTACGAACGAATGGCGATGTTTTTGGAGCGTATTGAGCCTAACCAGCTTATTTTCAGGGTTAACAACCCTGAGCTGAGCGCTTATCAGATGCAGACGATCCTGCTGGCCACCATCCGCAGCGAGTACGAGCACAACCTCTCGCAGCAGATCTATATCTCCGCCGAGGTGTGGGATTCGATTAAGAATGCCAAGGAGCGCGTGGTCAACATCATCAACCTCTCTGCAGGCAAGTTGCCCGACGGGGCTATGGCTACAGACCTGCATACCCAAATCTTTGAGGCTGTGGCAGAAAGCTCTCCAACAGCCATCGCCATGCAACGCCTCAAAAAGGAGGTTGCTCTCCTCTATTAGTATATATATATACATATTTTTGAAATATTGTGGCGCTTCCCTTCGAAAGAGGGGAAGCGCTGTTTTATGTGTTTCTGGGAATGTGGATAAAAAAATTTTTCAAAATTGGGTTGTTAATTAAAACAATTCCCAATTTTGTAAATGGCTGAAACAGAAAAAAATAATCATTTGTTGAAAACTTGTTGAAAAGTCAATTTTTGTTAGAATCTACAATGATTTCAAAAAAAAAACAGGAAGTTAATGTACATCGAGAATTTTTTGTATTTTTGCAAGTTCATATATTAAAACGAAAAATAGGGTTTGAATTTTGAATTCGACTGAAACATTTATTGGAAAAACGAGTATAACTGATTTAGTATCAGTGTAGTTATAATTTTGAAAATTTGGAAGAAAATAAAAATAAATAGTAATAATTAAATTCAAAGCAATGAAAAAATTTACGATTTTTTTCCTGATGGTGTTTATGTATTTAGGGAATCAGGCGAAATGCGAGACGGTTTTGGCGTCGTCGGGAGACGGTGCTGCCGCTGGTCGTACTCATGCCACGTGGTTCTCACACCATGCAAGTGTAAGTCCGAACGCCTCGGGAAGGATTGCTTCTGATTATACATACCGCACCGGCGGGGTGTATGAGGCAAATCGTGTGAACGCAACACAGAATCTGCAAGTGCATATCGAGGGGCCGACGGCGGCCTGCTCGTCGGCCACAGTGACGTTGCACGCAGTGGTGGCAGATGATCCGGTCACCGCCAACACTACCTACTCCTACACGTGGTTGAGTAGTAACAACCATGGAGCTGGCTATAGTGCCGCCGATGGTGCTACCAACAATCAGGAGCTCGTGGTCGCAATGTCCAGCGTGGATCCTGTGAAGTATTACAAGGTGATTGTGCAGCGCTATGAGAATGGCGTCTGCGTGGGACCTGGCGATACCTCTGCAGTCTTTACGCTTACGCGCGTAAACCGCGGTACTGTCAACGTGACTGTCACGCCGGCCACCGCTTGTGCCCAGAAGACCCTCACCGCCACCACCACCAGCACGGCCCAGGTGGCAAGATGGATCTGGCTCAAGGGTGATGTGCAGATTGCCAACACCGGTACCAACAACACCTATGTGGCTACCACGGCAGGTGATGACTACAAGGCTGTGGCAGTGTATGAGGGCACCGACTTCTGTAACGATACTTCGACTGCAGTAGAGGTTGCTTTCGCCACCTCCTCACCAGTACAGCTTGAAGCCACTAACGCTGCAGGTGTTACAGCACCTGGTGATGACTTCATCTGCCTCGGTGGTCAGGTTCGCTTGAAAGCCACCAGCGGCATTGCCCCCTACACCTTTTATCGCGGCGGCACCCTCATCGGTACCTCCGACTCGATTCTCTTCGACATTCCCACCACTACGGGTACCATCTCCTACAGTGTTGTGGATGCAGGTGGGTGCACGGCTGAAGCCACTTTCAATGTTACCGATTTCTCCAGCCTGATCATCCAGTCTACTGGATCGACACATTTCTGTCTTCCCGCTACAGCTGCGTTAACCATCGGTTCCAATGCTGAACAGTTTGAGGAAATCGGCGCAACCTTTAACTGGTTCCACTATGGTCTTCCTGACCCAACTACTTCTTTTCGGTATAACCTCGACCTTTCAAGTCTCTCGGGAGGAAGTGAAGAACCTATGGTGGTAGTTCTTGAAATCAGCGATCCTAATCGTAATTGCTTTTATAGAAGTAATGAGCTCGAGTTCTGGCTTCATTCGAAGCCGACAGCTACGCTGCTTACCGACTCCGTATGTAGTGGAAATTCCGCAACGGTGACCGTGGTTACTGAGGGATTCCTCGGCGACAACCCCACCTATGCATGGAGCGGTGATGCAACAGGAACTACGGCTACTGCCACTACGGGCGTGCTCACCAGCGATGGTACGGTCAATGTCACCGTATCAGCAATGGAGCCCTATACCACTTGCTTCGTGTCGGCAACCGGTACGGTGAAAGTGGTGAACACAGAGGCTGAAGGTCAAATCACAGCAGAACCCAACCCGGTCTGCAGCGGTAGCGACGTGGTCTTCTCTGCTGAGGAGATCGGCGCCGGCTTCACCAGCCCGACCTACAGCTGGAGCGATGGTACCAATACGGGTACCGATGCAACGTTCACCGTCACCGCAGGGACTGCTCCGGTGACCGCCACCGTGACCGTTACGGGAGGTAATGCACCCGCTACGGCTTGCTCGGTGACCGCCACCAAGACGGTTGAGGTAGCCACCGCACTGCCCACGACTGTCGCAATCCATACTTATCTCCAAGGTCAAACTGCGGACGCAGTTGGAGCATGTATGGGTGGTGCACTGGATATCGTTGCTGATGGGTTCACTCCTAGTGATGAATATATATATACATGGTATAGAAACGGAGTTCAACTCTCTGCCCGTGAACTCTCATTCACCGATTATTTAACTGATCTTGGTGATGTGGACGTTCCTTTTGGTTACATGGTGAAATATAAACTCGTGATAACCCATGTTAATGGATGTGGTATGGTTGAAGAAGAAAGCACAGAAATTCCAGTATTCACCACAACACCTATCACATTGAGTGGTGATACCCATGTCTGCGCGGGAACCATGGTTACACTTATGGTTACTCCTACCACTACTTCGATGCTCCCGACAGCTGTGGATTATGCATGGTATGTGGATGGCAATGAAGAATTCGGTCCCTATGCAGGAGCAGGAAATAATTCTGAAACTTTTGATTTGGCTGCTCAGGTAGCACCGCACGCAATCACTGCTATTGCATATCTGCCTGCTGATGCATATTCAGGCTGTTCATCAATGGCTTCGGCTTCTATTGATGTATATGTAGATGTGCAGCCCACCGTTCAGATTGTGGCTACCGACTCTGTCATTTGCGAAGGCGGTGAAGTTACCTTGACGGCTGTTCCTTCTAGAGAAGATATTCCGAACATGATTTTTGCTTGGTCTACCTTGGATACGGCAAGATCGATTACTGTGAATGCAGACGGCGTTTATGATGTGGAACTCACTCAGCTGGTAGACCCCGCAGTTTCTAATCCTTCATGTACCGCAACTGCTTCTTATGAGGTGAAACTGGCTACCAAGCCCACCGTTACCCTCGCAGCTGATTTCGACACCATCTGCTCCGGCAGCCAGGTTACCCTGACCGCCACCGCTACTTTCGATGCCACCGCCGGTGACTCCACCTACACTTGGTATCGCAATGGTGTTGAAGTGGCTACCACCACCTCCAATACTTATACTGATGTTCTGACTACCGAAAATCAGGTTTCTACATATATATATAATGTAGTAGCAGGTCAGACCGCTAGCGGCTGTGTCTCCGATGCCGCTACTGATACGGTCAGAGTTGCTCCGCTCCACACCGTCTATGTGACCGGCACGCAGCTCCTCTGCAACTCTCTTACCGAAACGACCCTCACTGCCAATGTGATGCCGGCCGGTAACTATACTTATAAATGGTATCAGGACGGTGCTGAACAGGGTGCAGATGCAGCCCTCAACGCTACTGGTCTTACCCTCCGCTCACAACCTTACGTATTTATCGTAGAAGTCACCAACACGACTACGGGTTGCGTGGTGGCCAGCGAGGCATACAATGTATATAATACTGACTCCAACGCTGTCTTCATCACTGCTACTCCCGACAGCATCTGCTCAGGTACTCCTGTTACCTTGACTGCTGATGTGGTGGGTGCCGCCGATGAAGTTTCTTACACTTGGTCTATGGGCGACCAGACTGCCAATGCAGTGGTGGTTACCGAACCTGGTACTTACAATGTGACCGTTACCGACCTCACCACCAGATGTACCGCTACCGGTTCTGTGGAAGTGAAGTCCGCTACCGCTCCTACTCTGACCATCGCTCCTACCAACAGCGAGATTTGCTGGGGCGAGCAGGTAACCCTCACCGTGAGCGGTGCCGCCGATGGTGAGTTCACTTGGACTGAGAATGGTGTTCTCCTTTCTGCTGTTGATTCTGTTCTGACGGTTATGCCGCAGCCGGTCAACAACCACGTTGACACCTTCGTTTATAATATCAATTATGTACAAAGTTCTACGGGTTGTACCGCAACCGTAGATCCCGCTAAGGTTATCGTTCATCCTAATCCGGCCGTTGCTATCACCGCCGATACCACCGTCATCTGCTTGGGCGAAGAAATCACCCTCACCGCTGTTGACTCCCTCGGTATTACGGGTTCTACTACCTACGTTTGGAAAGAGCAGGGTCGTCAAGTTCAGGATGGTACCTCTAACACCTATACGGCTACTCCGGATGCCGCTGGCATCTACACCTACACTGTTGATGCTATCAACCATGGTTGTTCTGCCACCAGCACCGAATTCAATCTGATTGTTAACGCACAGCCCGTGGTGGCCATCTCTGTTGATGACACCACTATCTGCGTTTCTGGTTCCGCTACCTTCAGTGTACAGCCTGCCAATATCGCTGGCGTATCTTACAACTGGGATGTGGATGGCACCACCTACACTGCTGCTCAGTTCACGCATCAATTCAACGCCGCTAATACCTACAAAGTGGTTTGCGAAGCTACCCAGGCTGGTTGCACTGCAAAAGATAGCGTGAATGTGAAAGTTGCTGAACGTCCTGTCGCTACGATTACTGTTAATCCCGATACTATTTGCACGGGTTCAACCGACACTCTTAGCGTGGCTGTTGCTAATGGTGATGAGAATGACCTCTTCACCTATACTTGGTATAAAGATGGTGTTCAGTTAGGTTCAGGTGTTAACGACACGACTTATACTGATACCCCTGTGCTTCCGGATAATAATCCTGCTACCTTCACCTATGGTGTGATGGCAAGTCAGGCAAGTAGCGGATGTCAGTCAGATGTAAATAATGGAACGGTTACGGTCTATCCTAATCCGACCGTTACCATCTCTGGCGATCAACTGCTCTGTGGCAACAATGGTCAGAATGAGGTTAACCTGACGGCTTCGCTCAACGATACGATCGCAGGTACTTATACCTTCTTGTGGCGTGAAGACAACGTCAACACTACGGTTACCGATAGAGTCTTCAGCGAAGCTAAGAATTATCGTCAATATCCGTATGAGTACACGGTTGTTGTAACTGGTCCTAACGGCTGTTCTGTTGTTAGCGATCCTTACCTTGTATATGTCAACGATACCCTCGTTGTGGGTGTTGACGCTACCACGGGTAATGTTTGCGCTGGCGAAGAAGTGACCCTCACTGCAACTGTGGCCGACAACTTCGACGCTACTACTTATAGATGGTACACCGTTGAAGGTGCTAATGAAAATGAAATTCCGAACGAATATGGTCAGTCTCTGACGGTTTACCCGACTGCTACTACGCAGTATAGAGTGAGAGTGATGCAGAACAATACCTTCTGCACCGCTGCTGGTGATACTACCATCAATGTGGTTGCAGCTCCTGACCTTACCCTCAGCATTCTGCCTGCAGGTGACTCTATTTGCGAAGGTGGTCAGGTTACTCTGACGCTGGATCCTGCTACTACCCCCGCTGGTACTTATAGCTGGTACAGAAACAACGAGCTTGTCAGCTCCGATACCGCTCGCTTCTTCGTTGACAGCCCGCTGGCCGTTGACGGTGACAGAACGATGGTGGCTTACGAAGTTCGTTACGTACAAGACAGCACCAGCTGCCATGTGACCAAATATGACACCCTCTACGTCTTCAAGAACTTTGATGTTGTGATCAGTGGCGACCCGACCGTTTGCGATGCCGATGGTAATGTCGAACTTACTGCTACCGTGAATGGTATGAATACGGGCGATGCTATCACCGCTACCTGGTACAGAGATGGCATTGATGCCAGCACTATGGGTACGATTACCAATGGTACTGACAACTCTGCTTATAAAGCTACCCACGATGCCGTTCGTACGGGTGAGACTTCTACCACTTATATTTATACTGTTGAAATCTCACGCGGTAATGGTTGTACCACGATGAGCGCCGAATATCCTGTTACGGTTTACACCGCTCCTGTTGTGGAAGTTACCGCCGATGACACTACTATCTGTCAGAATGGCCAGGTGACCTTCACCGCCAACCTCGTTGATAACAATGCTACTGGCCTTACCTATGAATGGAAGGTGAACGATAATGTGGTTGCCGGTGCTACCACCAATACGATGACTAATACCTTCCTCGCAGCTAGCGAACAGAAGGTGGTTTGCAACATTGCACAGACCATCTCTGGCTGTACGGCTACCGATACCCTGACCTTCACCCCGAAGGCCATTCCGGTTGTGAAGGTTGACGCCGACAACGATACCATCTGCTCCGGCTATCAGGTAACGATTGTGGCTACCCCCGAAACATACATTAATGGTGAGGCTATCACCTATACTTGGTACAAGAATGGTGAAGTGATGGAAGGTGCTAACGACAGCATCATCTATGATACTCCGGTTGCTGAAAGCTCATTGGGTACCAACATTGTGTACGGTGTTGCTATTAGCCAGCCCAGCTCCGCTTGCGAGTCTGCAGTGGTTTATGATACTGTTATCGTGAAACCCAACCCGACGGTTACTATCAGCGGTGATGCTATCATCTGCCATAACGATAGCATTGGTCTCGTTGCCAATGTGAATGATTATGATGTTACTATGGGTGATCTTACTTATCAGTGGAGACTGAACAACGCTGATATTGCAGGTGCTACCAATGACACCCTTATTGACAATAACCGTCCGGCCGCTGACGAACCTTATGTTTATACGGTCGTCGTTACCAATACTACTGACGGTTGCTCCGTTGAAAGCGCTCCTTACGAAGTATATGTCAATGATACGATCCGCGTGGTGGTCACCTCTGACATTGATTCGCTTTGCGAAGGTGCGGAAGTTACCCTTACTGCACATCTCGGAGATTACAATGCTTCTAACCTGATTTATAGATGGTATGAAGAAGACGTTGAGATTCCGGGTGCTACCGAACGTATCATCACGGTTGTTCCTGCTAACTCTGGAATGAATCACTACCGCGTTGATGTTCTGCAGACCACCTCTGAATGTGCCGCTTCTGGTGAAGATTCAGTTAAGGTTCTCGATGCTCCTACTTTGACCATCCATGCTAACCAGACGATGGTTTGCTCTGGTGGCGAGGTAATCATTTCTGCCGAAGCTTCTCAGGAAGGTACCTATTCTTGGTATAAGAATGGTGTGCTGATTCAGGGTGCCACTATGGATACTTTGATCGACTCTCCGGTTGCTATCGACAATGATTCTACCGCATACGTTTATAGCGTGGTCTTCTCTTCCGGTATCGCTGGTTGTACAGCTACGAAAGACACCACCGTTTACGCTTACCCGAATCCGACCATTGCTATCTCTGGTGACCCGATGATTTGCGATGGTACGGATGTGGTTCTCGTTGCTCATGTGAATGGTTATGACACTACGACCGCTGAACTCCATTATCAGTGGATGTTGGCCAACACGAACCTTACGGATGCAAGTGCTACCACCAATACCTTGACTTACACCGCTGCTGACAGCACCGACGCTTACTCATTCTCCGTCATGGTTTATGATAACGCTGGTTGCAGAAGCTTCTCCGATGTTTACAATGTATATGTAAATGATAGTATTGAAGTTGTTGTCACCGCTGACGATACCACCATCTGTGAGAATGGTACCGTTACTTTGACGGCTCAGCTGGGTGATTACAATGAAAATAACCTTACCTACCAGTGGTACACCGGTTCTATTGCTGATGCTAACGCTATTGCTGGCGCTACCAGCAGAACCCTTACGACCACGGTTTCAGCTACTGAAACTTACTACGTACAAGTCGTCCAGACTTCTACCGCTTGTGTGGCTGAAGGTAGCCAGACCATCCACGCAGAAACAGCTCCTGCTATCACTGCTATTGAGCTGAGTGATACCGCCGTTTGTGTTGGTTATGGTATCCAACTTACCGCCCATGCTACTGGCGGTGTTGCTGGTGAGCCCTACATCTTCACATGGTACAGAAACGGTGTCCGTATGGATGGTATTACCGACTCCACCTTTACCGATGCTGCTCCGCTGACCGCTGTTGATGTTAACACCTATGTTTACTCTGCAACGGTTAGCCAGCCGAGTTCTGCTTGTACTTCCGAGCGCGTTGACGCTGACAAGGTTTTGAGCGTATACTCACTGCCTGTCGTCCAGATCTCTGGCGATGCAAGCCTCTGTTACGGTGACACCGTTGTTCTGTGGGCACATATCCAGAACGATGATGCTACTCCGTTCACGGCAGCTAATACCACTTGGGCTTGGAGACTCAACAACAATGACGTTTCCTCCGACCCGATGGTGGGCACCTTGATCAATCCGAGCACCATCATGTATCAAGAGAATCGTATCAACCCGGTTTGGAACGAGCCTTACAGCTATACCATCACCATCAACAGAGGTCCTGGCTGTACGGTGATGAGCGAACCGTTCGACGTGATGGTTTACAACTTGCCTGATGTGTTTGTGACAATTGAAGATACCACGATTTGTGAAGGTGGCGAAATTACCGCTTACGCTAACATCGGCTTCAACAACACTCATGACACTGCATTCTATGATGCCAATGACCTGACCTATGTATGGTCTGTGGATGGCACTGTTGTAGATGGCGCAGTTGGTGCTACTATGACCACCACCCTGACGGCTACCGGCTCTGTTCCGGTGAAAGTTGAAGTGGTCGCTAACAGCACCCGTTGTACGGTTGAACATACCGCTAATGTCAATGTTAGCGAGCTTCCGGTTGTGACCAGCGTTGACCTTTCCGAAGCTAATATTTGCGAAGGCACTCAGGTTACTCTTACCGCCCATGCTACCAATGGTGTGGATGATGAACCTTACATCTTCACATGGTACAGAAATGGTCAGCTGATTTCTGGTGCTACGGATTCTGTCTTGGTTGAGGCTCCCGTCCTGACCGACATTGATGCTCATACATTTGTTTACTCTGTGGTCGCTCGTCAGGCCAGCGCAGGTTGCGAATCTGCTCCGGTTGTTTCTGATACTTTGACGGTCATCCAGAACCCGACAGTTGTGATTTCTGGCGATGCAATCCTTTGCAATGACTCTACCGTTATTTTGGTGGCTCATATCAACGATACCCTGCTGGCTACCGGCGAGTTGAGCTATCAGTGGAGATTATACAACAGCAATCTTGTTGATGGTGGTGACATCACTGGTGCTACTGCCGATACTTTGCAGGTTGCTAATGTGGCGGCTCAAGATGAAGCTTACATCTACACTGTTGAGGTTACCAACACCAATGGTTGTACCAGCTTGAGCGAACCTTACTACGTATATGTAAATGATACCATCCTTGTTGAAGTCACTGCCGATAACGACAGCGTCTGCGAAGGTGGTCAGGTGGTGTTGACCGCTAACCTCGGTAACTACAATACCGACAACCTCATCTACAGATGGTACACCGTTGAAGGTGCTAACGAAACCGAAATCGCTGGTGCTACTTCACGTATCCTTACCGTTAACCCGTCTGCTACCACCCTCTATAGAGTGAGAGTGATGCAGACCACTTCTGAATGCAAGGCTGAAGGTGAGATGGAAATCAAGGTTGTTACGCCTCTTGAACTGACCCTCACTTTGACTCCGGATACCAACATTTGCCAGGGCGGCCAGATCACACTGACTGCTACTGAAGGCGATGGTGTTTATTCTTGGATGAGAAATGGTGTTATTATCGAAGGTGCTACTACTAATGCCATCTCCGAATCACCGCTGGCTATCGATAATGATATCACAGATTATAACTACGCAGTTACCTTCTATCCGAACATTGAAGGTTGTGTTTCCGAGTCTGTGGATACCACCGTTCACGTTTATCCGAACCACAGTGTGACGATCAGTGGCGATCCGATCCTCTGCAATACCAACAATGTACAGTTGCTGGCTACTTTGCACGACACGGTTGCTGCTGGCAATGTGACTTACGAATACCAGTGGTTGGTGGACGGCGTTGAAATTCCGGGTGCCGCTACAGCAGAGCTTGATGAAAACCAGGCCGCTCGCGATTATCCGTATGTTTACAGCGTCCGCGTTACCAACAACCTGACAGGTTGTTCAGCTCTCAGCGAAGACTACTACGTTTATGTTGACGCTGAACCCGTTGTTGTGGTAAGTGCAAGCGATACGGATGTCTGCGAAAATGGTGTTGTCACCATGACTGCACATCTGGGTAACTACAACACCCCGAACCTTGTTTATGTATGGAAAGTTGACGGCGATACCATTCCGGGTGCAACCGAAGCTACCTATGTTGCTACGGTTGATGCAACCCACACTTATACCGCCAATGTCCGTCAGTTGAACTCTGATTGTACGGCTGAAGGTTCAATTACCATCAACAAGCATGATGCTCCTGTTGTAGCAGTTGCTATTGGTACTTCTACCGATACTACTATTTGTGACGGTGGTCAGGTTACCCTCGTTGCTACAACAACGGCCGATGCAGAACTTGGTGAAATTACCTACACTTGGTATGAAAATGGAACGGTCATTGCTGGTGCAACTGGCAACACTTACACCGTTGCTCCTCAGGCCGTAGGCATGGGTGAAACTGTTTACACCTATTCTGTGGTTGCCTCTGCTAATGCTCCGGCATGTGTTTCCGAACCTGCTGCTGCAACGGTTAGAGTTTATGCTCAGCCGGTAGTTACCATCCACGGTCACCATACCGTTTGCGAAGGTACTACCAATGTCAGATTGATTGCTCATATCCAGACTTCACTGACTATCCCGTTCGATGAAAACACTCGCACATGGTACAGAGATGGCATTCCGGTTGTTGGTGGTTCTGGTATCACCAGCATGCATGGTATGCTGATTCCTGCTATTGATGGTTACTACTGCTATTATCAGGTTTCTACCGACGTTCTTAATGAACCTCATAGCTTCTCATTCGATCTCAACTTTGGCAACAACTGCCATGTAACCACCGAGCCTTACATGGTTACGGTTCTTCCGAGACCGCAGGCTTACATTGTTATTGATGACGTTGACAGCACGATTTGCGCAGGTGGTGAAATCACAGCTTCAATCGCTCTCGTTGATCAGAATGCTACCGACATCATGTATTCATGGTATCTTGGTGGTGTTGAAATCCCGGGTGCTACTGGTCCGACTGTAACAGTAACCCTTCCGGAAGTTGGTGACACGGTTCTTTCTGCAAATGTCCGCCAGATTGTTTCTGATCCTAGCATGAACTGCTCTACCAACCCGGATATCACCATTCATGTTAATGAAGTTCCCGTTGTTACTGATGTTGTGCTGAGCGCCGATACCGTTTGTGCCGGTTATCAGGTGGCCATCACCGCAGTTACCGTAACTGAGGGTACAACGGATGACTACATCTACACTTGGTACAGAAATGGTGTGGAATACCAGACGGGTTCCGACTCCATCATTTACGATACTCCTGCTGCTCTCAATGGTGACACCGCTACCTATATCTATTCTGTGGTGGTCAGCCAGGGCAGCAACGGTTGCGTCAGCGAGCCTGTTGCAGATACTCTCTATGTGTTCCCGAATCCGACCGTTTGGATTTCTGGCGACCAGATTATCTGCGACCACGGTACGATCGAACTGCACGCTAACCTGAACGATACCGTTTCCACTCATACCTTCCACTATGATTGGAGACTCTCCAACACTCATATCGGTAACGATGCAGCAGACTTCTCTGTTGATACTACTTTCAGAGATGAACCCTACATCTTCACCGTTACGGTTTACAATGAAAGAGGCTGCGCCGTCACCAGCGATCCTTACTATGTCTATGTGAACGACAGCGTAAGAGTTGAAGTGACGCACAGCGTTGACAGCATCTGTCCTGGTGGTGAGGTGACCTTCACTGCTAACTTGGTGGACTACAACGCTGACAACCTCGTTTACAGATGGTCTGAAGTAAGAGGTAATAGCGTTGGTGATACCGTTGAAATCCACGGTGCTACCAGCCGTATCCTTACCATCCACCCGACCCAGTACAACAAGTACATTGTCGATGTGATGCAGACCACTTCTGAATGCAAGGCTCAGGGCTTTGACACTATCACCATCATGGAACCCGAAGTTCTGACTTGGGAAGAGGTGAGCGACACTGCTATCTGCTTCGGCGGTGAAGTTACACTCACAGTGACCCCCGTTCAGATGGAAGGTTACTATACTTGGTATAGAAATGGTGTTCAAATTGCAGGTGCTAACTTGAATAGCATCCTTGATTCACCGGCTGCTATCGACGGTGACTCTACCGCATACGAATATGCTGTGATGTTCAACCCGATCTTCGACGGTTGCCGCACCGAACTGATTGACACTACTGTCTATGTCCACCCGAGCCCGATTCTCGAAATCACGGGTGATGCTATCGTTTGTACGCGTACTGATAGCAACATCTACTTGATTGCTCATATTTCTGATACTTCTGTTGCTTCACGTGAACTCACCTACACTTGGTATGAATCCAACAATGTGATTACCGCCAACGAATCTACCAATGATACTTTGGTACTCTCGAATGTTGAATTCCGCGACAATCCGTACATCTATACCGTGGTTGCTTCTAACGACAATGGTTGTACGGTGACCAGCGCTCCGTATGAAGTGTTTGTCAACGATACCATCTTGGTTGAAGTGACGGCTACGGCTGATACGGTTTGCGCAGGCGGTCACGTTACCTTGACTGCTCATCTGGGCGACTACAATGCTGACAACTTGGTTTACAGATGGTACGCTAAGGAAGAAGGCGAAACTGATTCCACCGAGGTTTGGGGTGGTTTGGAAAGCACTTTGGACATTGCTCCTTTGAAGACGACCTACTACACTGTCCTCGTTCGTCAGACCACTTCCGAATGCTACGCTATCGGTTACGACACCGTTGCAGTGGCTGCTCCGATGGTATTGACTATGCATCTTGACGCTGGTCACGACACTCTCTGTAATGGTGGTGAAGTCACCCTGACTGTGATGGATGATCAAGATCCTGCTCAGCCGGTTGAAGGCCGCTTCATCTGGACCAGAAATGGTGTTGAAATCCCGGGTGCTTATGGCAACTCCATCACCGAAAGCCCGCTGGCCGTTGACAATGACTCCACTGCATACCTCTACGGTGTGACCCTGGATCTTGGCTTGGAAGGCTGCCTCACCGAATCTTCTGTTGACACGGTGATCATCGTTTACATGAACCCGACTGTCCAGATTTCTGGTGACCCGATCATCTGCAATGTTGACGGTACTGAAAACAACCTCATGTTGGTTGCTAATGTCAATGACACTGTTCATCACGACCTCACTTATCAGTGGAGACTGGCTAACAGAGACATTGAAGGTGCTACTACCGATACTTTGAGAGCTCATCTGGATGCTTCTGACAACCCGTATCTGTTCACCGTTCAGGTGGCTAACCATCGCGGTTGTACGACCTTGAGCGATGAGTTCCCGGTCTATGTCAACGACACTGCTTCCATCCAGGTTGTGGTTACCTCTGATTATGACACTGTCTGCGTCGGCGGTGAAGTGACCCTCATGGCTCACCTCGCTGATTACAACAGTGAATACCTCACCTTCCAGTGGTACAAGCATGATACCACTGCTCTGGGTGCTGATACTTTGATTGCTATCGATTATGGTACCGAGCCGATCCTCCACTACACGATGACCGATTCGTTGTGGAACAAGTTCGAACTCCATATCACACAGACCAACTCCAACTGCCAGGCTTGGGGTGCTGACTCCGTCTATGTATGGCCGAGAGTTCCGTACACCATCTCCCATGTCAACTCTTTGAACATCGCTAACAACTCGCACCTCATTTGCGACGGTGGTGAAGTCGATGTTTGGGTTGAATTGGAAGACCTCTACGGCAACAGAGTTGACTCCAGCTTGTTCACCTACAACTGGTACAGAAATGGCTTCGAACATCCGTTCTTGAGCGGTCCTTGGTTCAGAGAGAGCCCGCTGACGGTGGATGATGATACCACGCATTATCAGTATAGTGCAGTTATCGTTCTCGATATCCCGGGTTGCGAATACTCGCAGATGGGCTTCTCCGATACTGTTACAGTGGTTCGTAATCCTTGGGTCCAGATTTCTGGTAACCCGTACGTCTGCCAGTACATGCCTATCAGCTTGAATGCTTGGGTTGATGGTGACATTGCTCCGATGACGACCACCTACAACTGGTATCTTGATGGTCAGCTCCACCAGACGATCCAGTCCTACAGATTCTATCACTGGGATTCTCTCCCGGTTTCCACGGGCTATGCTTATAACTTTGTGGTAGAGGTTGTGGATGCCAACGGTTGTTCCGGCTTCAGCGATCCGTTCCAGGTTGTTGTGGTTGAGGCTCCTGTGGTACACGTTACCGCTACTGAAGATACTATCTGTGCAGGTGGCGAAGTTACCTTCACGGCTAACTTGGTCAACTACAATATTGATTACCTCCAGTATCAGTGGTATAAGGATGCTGTTCTTGAAACCAACAGAATCCCGGGTGCTACCAACCCGACCTATACCGACAGTCTGAACATGAGCCACACTTACTTTGTTGAAGTGTTCTCATCACTGGTGGCTAACGATGGTCTCTGTACAGCAATTGACTCCTTCCGCGTTGAGGTTGTTCCGGATCCGGTTGTGGATTCTGTGACTATCTCTATCGATGAGATTTGCGACGGTGGTCAGGTGACCGTTGTTGCACACGCCACCCAGGGTGTTCCGAGCGATGCTTACACCTACACTTGGTTCCGCAATGGTATCCTGATGGAAGGTATTACCGACTCTATGTTCACGGAAAGCCCGCTGACCGTTGACAACAATATTACTCAGTATGTGTATAGCGCAATTGCTTCGCAGGTTTCCTCTGGCTGTACTTCAGCTCAGACCTTCGCTACCGACACACTCACGGTTTATCCGAACCCGACAGTGGTTATCGCTGGCGACCCGATCATCTGCGAAGACTCTGTAGTGATGCTCTCTGCTAATGTTACCAACGATTACATTAATGCAGACCTCACCTACACCTGGTTGCTCTACAATGATACAATTCGTACGCCTCGTACTGGCGCTGGTGCTGACACCATCATCGATGTCCGTCCGGCTCAGGATCATCCGTACATCTATACCGCAGTGGTCAACAACCCGCACGGCTGTCTGACCGAAAGTGCTCCGTTCTATGTATATGTCAACGACACCATCATCGTTGAGGTGACTTCTACCGAAGACACTATCTGCGAAGGCGGTACCATCACCTTGACGGCTAACATTGGTGATTACAATGCCAATGCTCTTACCTACAGATGGTATCAGAACGACACCACTGCTGCTAACGAAATCTTCGGTGCTACTCAGTCACAGTTGACGATTTCACCTGATAGCACGATGAACTACTATGTGAGAGTATTCCAGACCACCTCTGACTGCGAGACCTTCGGTTCTTACAGAATCACGGTGAATCCGGTTCCGGTTATCGATACTATCGAACTCTCTATCAACGAGATTTGCGACGGTGGCCAGGTGACTGTTACCGCTCACGCTCACGGTGGTGTTGATGTTCCGAATACTCCTTACATCTTCACTTGGTACAGAAATAACGAAGTCATCGAAGGTGTCACCGACTCCGTCTTCACGGAAAGCCCGCTGACGGTTGACGGTAACATCACCGATTACGTATATTCTGCTACGGTTGCTCAGAATGTTTCTGGCTGTACTTCCGAACGCAAGTATGCTGACAGCATCCTGAGAGTGAACCCGAATCCGCAGGTGGTTATCTCCAGCGATCCTCTGATCTGCGAGGACGACACCATCCACCTCTATGCTAATGTTACCGACGAATATCCGACTGCTGACCTGAACTTCACCTGGATGCTCGACAACGATACCGTTGCTGATGGTCTGGGCATGACTCAGTTCGACACTTTGGTTGAGCCGCGTGACCACAGCTACGACTTCACCGTTAGAGTTTCTAATGCTCATGGTTGTGTGACTGAAAGCGCAGTTTACAGCGTGACTGTGAATCCGCGTCCGGTGGTTGAAATCACCGCTTACGAGGATACGATCTGCGAGACTGGCAGCACCATCTTGAGAGCTAATGTTGACAACGGCTTCCTCACCAACCTCATGTACAGATGGTACAATGTTGAGAGCGGTGATAGCATCTACGGTGGTATGCAGAATGAACTGACGGTTTATCCGGATTCCACCACTCGTTATGCAGTGGCCGTTTACCAGGTCGGTTCTGAATGTATGTCTTACGATACCATCACCATCAAGGTCAACGAGAGACCGGTTATCGACAGCATCATCCTGAGCGATTATGAAATCTGCGACGGTGGTCAGGTGACCGTTACCGCTTACACTCACGGTGGTGTGGATACGGCTAACATTCCTTACATCTATACTTGGTACAGAAATGGTGAACTCATTGAAGGCGAAACTGGTGCTACCTTTACGGTCAGCCCGCTCACCGTTGACAATGACATTACTGAGTATGTATATTCCGCAGTCGTTTATCAGAATGTTTCTGGTTGTACTTCCGACAGCACAGCTTCTGGCATCCTGAGAGTGAACCCGAATCCGTACGTGGTTATCTCCAGCGACCCGCTTATCTGTCAGTTCGACTCCGTACATCTGTATGCTAACGTAACGGATGATTATCCGACTGCTAACCTGAACTTCACTTGGAAGCTCGACAACGACACCATCGCTGATGGTATCGGCATGACGCAGTTTGATACGCTCCTCGAACCGAGAGACCACAGCTACAACTTTACCGTTGTGGTGGCTAACGACCTCGGTTGCGTCAGCACCAGCGACGTTTACAGACTGGTTGTCAACCCGATGCCGGCTGTTGAAATCACCGCTAGCGAACTCGACATCTGCGAGGGTGGTAGCACGGTTCTGACGGCTAACATCGACAACTACAACCTCACCAACCTCATGTACAGATGGTACGCTGACAGCCTCACCAACCCGTTGGATGGTGATATGCAGCGCATCGTGACCGTATCTCCGGATACCACCACGACCTACTACGTACAGATTTACCAGGTTGGTTCTGAATGCGTCAACTACGACAGCATCGTGATCAACGTACACGAGATTCCGGTGGTTGACAGCGTTACCCTGAGCTTCTACGAGATGTGCTACGGTGGTCAGCCGACCATCACCGCTCATACTCATGGTGGTGTTGATTCAGTTGAGTTCCCGTACTACTACACTTGGTACAGAAATGGTGAGCTCATCCCGAACGTCACCGCTGGTACCTTCACCGACAACCTCAACGAGTTGGCTGTTGATGATGATGATACCTACTATGTATATACCGCAGTTGCACATCAGATCCCGTCTGGCTGTACTTCATTGGAGACCAGCTCCGATAGACTGAATGTCTATATGAACCCGAGAGTTCAGGTTACTGGTGATCCTTATGTCTGCCAGACCGACCCGATCTTCGCATTCGCCAATGTGGATACTTCTTCTATCAACGTTGGACCGCTCACCTACACTTGGTATGTTGACGGCGAGCTCCGCGACAACATGCAGTTCGGTTATGGTAACAGCAGATATTTCAGTGAGTACTACTACCCGAATGATCGTCCGTACCTCGTTCAGGTTGAGGTTACCAGAGGCAATGGTTGCCGTACCATGAGCGAACCGTTCGAATTCTGGGTTGAAAGAAAACCGAACGTATATGTTACCTCTACTGAGGCTGACATCTGCGAAGGTGGCAATGTTACCTTGACGGCTAACCTCGATGACTACCACTATGATGACCTCGTCTTCCAGTGGTACGAAAATGAGGTGACGCTTGCCAATGCTATCTATGGTGCTACTCAGCCGTTCTACACCACTCCGGCTATCGACACCACCACTACCTACATTGTGAAGGTTACCAGAACCCGTTCGGGCTGCTTCGACGAAGATAGCTTCGAGGTGATCGTCCACGAAGATCCTACTGTGACTCTGTCTATCAGCGACTCTGACACGGTGATCTGCTCTGGCGGTGAATTCACCTTGACTGCTTCCGCAGTGTACGACAGCATCCTCGGTACTCCGGTCTTCACTTGGATCAGAAATGGTGTTGTACTTGACAATACTTATGACTCTGTCTTCGTTGACCATCCGGTTACGGTTGACAATGATAGCGTGAACTACACCTATTCAGTGTATGTCACCCTGACCGCTTCTGGTTGTATGAGCACGGTTTCCGACAGCTCAACCATCAATGTCAATGTTCTGCCGAATGCTACCGTCCAGATCGAGGGTGACCCGGTTATCTGCGGTGCTGGTACTGAACTTGATACCATCCGCTTGATTGCCAATGTCAACGACACTAGCGCTTTGGTTGATGGCTTCACCTACGAATGGAGACTGTACAACCGTACGATCAACGCACTCCAAGACAGTGTGATTGGCCGCGCTGACAGCAACGTACTTGAAATCCTCGTTGCTCCGAGCACTGAAGCTTACCTGTTCACTGTCCACGTATGGAACGAGAACGGTTGCTCGACCAGCAGTGCTGAGTTCCCGGTCTATGTGAACGATACCACCAGCATCGTGGTTACCGCAAGCGAAACCGAGATCTGTGTCGGTGGCGAGGTTACCCTGTATGCTAACTTGGGTGATTACAATGTGCCGAATCTGATTTACCAGTGGTTTGCTGATGGCGACACCATCCCGGGTGCTACCTCATCAACCTACACCACGACTTTGGATTCCACCACCACCTTCGGTGTACATCTCGTACAGACGACCAGCTCATGCTTGAGCTACTCTGAAATCACAATCAACGTCCACGAAGATCCGGTTGTGACGCTCGAAATCAACGACAACGACACTGTCATCTGCGACGGTGGTCAGGTAATTCTGACGGCTACTGCAGTGTATGACAGCATCCTCGGACCTGCTACCTACACTTGGTATCGCAACCACGTTGAAATCGCTGACGCTCACGACAGCATCTACATCGAAAGCCCGCTGACGGTTGATGGTGATGTTACTACTTATGAATATTCAGTAATGGTGACCCTGCCGCAGAGCGGCTGCCAGTCCGTCATCACCGACTCTTCTACGGTTCTGGTTACTGTCTATGCTAACCCGACCATCGAGATTGCAGGCGACCACAACATCTGTGGTACCGGCGTTGGTGCTGACACCATCCACCTCGTTGCCAATGTCAACGACAGTGTGACCAACAGCCACGGCTTCACCTTCGAATGGAGACTGTTCAACGTCACCGTTGGTACGGATACTAATGTATTTGATACGGTTGTCCCGGCCAACGACGAGCCTTACATCTTCACCGCTATCGTAGCTAACGAAAACGGTTGTACGATGATGAGCGCACCGTTCGAAGTCTTCGTCCACGAAGCTGTTGAAGTAACCGCTCTGACTACGGAAGCTGACATCTGCGAAGGTGGTACAGTGACCGTGTCGGCTCACCTGAACAACTACAACATTGAAGGTCTGACCTATCAGTGGATTGCCAATGGCGATACCATCCCGGGTGCTAACGAAGCTACTTACACGGCTACGCTTGACACCACCACGACCTTCGAGGTTATCGTTGAACAGCCGACCACCTCTTGCATCAGCAATGCTGAGGTTACGGTGAATGTCCACGCTGACCCGGTTGTTACGGTTGCCATCTCTGACAACGACACCAACGTTTGCGAGGGTGGCCAGTTCACGCTGACTGCAACTGCCATCTACGACAGCATCCTCGGTGAACCGACCTTCACTTGGTTCAGAAATGGTGTTGAAATTGAAAATGCTACTGAAGCTACCTTGACAGAATCTCCGGTGACGGTTGACGGTGACCTTACCAGCTACCGTTACGAGGTCCTCGTGACCCTGACCGCCAGCGGTTGCCAGTCTGTCATCACGGATAGCTCTACTATGGATGTACATGTCTACCCGAACAGCACAGTTCAGATCTCTGGCGACCCGATCATCTGCGGCGCTGGTTTGAACGCTGTTTCGACTGTACTGACTGCCAACCTGAACGACACGGTTGTTGATGCTGACGGTTACACCTTCGAATGGAGACTGTTCAACCGTACGATTGACAGCACCGACAGCAATGTCAATGGCGCAGCTGACAGCTCAATCCTCGACTACACGCTTGAGGTGAGCGACAACCCGTACATCTTCACCGTTATCGTCCACAACCCGAATGGTTGTACGACTGAAAGCGCACCGTTCTACGTATATGTCAATGACACTGCTGACATCAATGTCACGATCAGTGAGTATGACATTTGCGAGGGTGGTACAGTGACCTTCACCGCTAACATTGGTGACTACAATATGCCGAACTTGACCTACCAGTGGTACACTGAGGATTCAACGGCTATTGATGGTGCTACTCAGCCCACCTACACCACCACGTTGGATACTGCTGGTGACTACACCTACATCGTGAGCGTGTACCAGCCCACTTCCAACTGCTTGGCTTACGGTGACAATACGGTGAGCGTACATGCTGATCCTACTGTAACGGTTGCTATCAGCGACGAAGATACTACCATCTGCGAAGGTGGCCAGTTCACCTTGACTGCAACGGCTGTTTACGACAGCATCCTCGGTACTCCGGTTTACACTTGGTTCAGAAATGGTGTTGAGGTTGCCAACGCTACCGAAGCCACTCTGACCGAATCTCCGGTGACGGTTGATGGTGACGTTACTACTTATACTTATGAAGTGCTCGTTACCCTGACCGCTAGCGGATGCCAGTCTGTCATCACCGACTCCTCCACTATGATGGTTACGGTTCTCCCGAACCCGACTGTTGAGATCGCTGGTGACCACAGCATCTGCGGCAACGGTGTTGGCGCTGACACCATCCACTTGGTGGCCAATGTCAATGACACTGTGGCTGATGTTGACGGCTTCACCTACGAATGGAGACTGTTCAACCTCACGGTTGGTACTGACAGCAACGTCTTCGACACTGTTGTTCCGAGCAACGACGAGCCTTACATCTTCACGGTGTTCGTCCGCAACGAAAACGGTTGTACGGTTGAAAGCGCTCCGTTCGAAGTTCTCGTGAACGAGCCTGTGGTTGTGACTGCTCTCTCCAGCGAGTATGACATCTGCGAAGGTGGTACTGTCACGGTGAGCGCACATCTCGACAACTACAATATTGAAGGACTTACCTATCAGTGGGTGGCCAATGGCGACACCATCAGCGGTGCTACCTCATCCACCTACACTACCAGCTTAGATTCCACCACGACCTTCGAGGTGATCGTTGAGCAACCCACGACCTCTTGCATCAGCAATGCTGAGGTTATCGTGAACGTCCATCCGGATCCGGTTGTGACGGTTGCTATCAGCGACGAAGACACTGTGATTTGCGAAGGTGGCGAGTTCACGCTGACTGCTACGGCTGTTTACGACAGCATCCTCGGCGACGTGACCTACACTTGGACGAAGAACGGTGTGGTTGTTGCTGGTGCTAACGATGCTACCTTGCACGAGTCACAGATCACTGTTGACAACGACATTACCACCTACACCTACACGGTGAAGGCTACCTTGACCGCTAGTGGTTGCGAATCAGAAATCACTGATTCTTCAACCATGGTTGTCACCGTACTGCGTAACGCTACGGTTGTCATCGCTGGTGATCCTGTGATCTGCGGTTCTGGTGTTGCTGCCACTACTGTCCATCTCACCGCTAATGTCAATGACACGAGCGCTCTGGTTGACGGCTTCAGCTACGAATGGAGACTGTTCAACGAGACGCTGGCTGGTGAGACCACCAACGTACTGGATATGACTCTCGCTCCGAGCGTTGATCCTTACACCTTCACTGTTGTCATCACTAATGAAAATGGTTGCGGTGTGTACAGCGCTCCGTTCGATGTGATGGTCAATGCAGCACCTGAGGTTGTTGTGACGGCTACTGAAACTGACATCTGCGAAGGTGGCCAGACCACTCTGACCGCTAACCTTGGCGATTATAACACTGAGTTCCTCACTTACCAGTGGCAGCTGAATGGCGTTGACATCGCCGGTGCTACTATGCCGACCTACACCACGCCTACTTCATTGCTGGATGGTACCTATTACTACACGGTCATCGTGAGACAGACCACCTCTGACTGCGTCTCCTCTGCTGACTACACGGTCAACGTACATGCTGATCCGGTCATCACTGAGATTACAGTTAGCAACGAGGTGATTTGCGACGGTGGTCAGGTTGTGGTAACCGCTACTGGCAACTACGATACCGAGCTGGGTGCTGCTACCTACACTTGGTTCAGAAATGGTGTTGAACTCACCGGTATTACTTCCAATACCTTCACTGACTATCCGACCATCGTGGACGACCAGACCACCTTCACCTACAGCGCAATTGTGACGCTTGCAGCTAGCGGCTGTACTTCAGCTGAAGCCTTTGCTCCTGTTGTGACGGTGAATCCGGAAGCTACGATCACGGTTGCTACCGAAGGTTCTCTGACGGTTTGCGAGGGCGGCAACGTCACGCTGACTGCCAATGTTGATCCTGCTGGCACATACAATTATCAGTGGTACGTTGACAATGTACCTGCTGGTCAGAACAGCAACGTCTTCGTTGGTCAGGGCTTCGCAGCTAGAGAGACTCCGTACATGATCCACGTGGCTGTTACTGGCGACGCTGGCTGTATGACCTCTACCATCACTGATCCTGTTGCAGTGAATGTGGTTGCTGACCCGATCGTGACCTTGGTTGATATCAACAGCAACGATGCTACCACCGTTTGCGTTGGCGGTTCAGCTACCCTCACCGCTTCTTACACTGGTGGTGTTGACCAGATCAACGGTCTGGGTACTCCGACCTACACTTGGTTCAACAATGGTGAGGAAGTTGGCACGGGTGCTACCTACGTAATTCCTGACACTTTGGCTGCTGGCTCATACGCTTACACCGTTGTGATGTCCTTCGAAGACAATGCTTACGGTTGCGATGTGAACTCTGCAGTTCAGGGTGCTACCTACAACTTCACCGTGGTTGATGACCCGGCTCCGTTCATCGCTGTGAACGTTGACAACGACACCGTTGTTTGCGAAGGCGGTTACACCGCTCTCTACGTACACCACATTGATGGTGGTATCGAAGGTGCTGCTTATGAATATCAGTGGTATCGCAACGGTATCATCCTCTCTGGTGAGACCAACCCGACCTTGACGACTGACGCTACTTTGGTACCGGGTAACTACGAGTACCAGGTGGTAGTCACCCTCGATGGTGTGGCTTGCGACGGTGCTTCCAATACGATCACGGTACCTGTGATGGCTCTTCCGGTTGTCACGATTGCTGATGCTGCTAACGTCTGCGTTGGTGGTCAGGTGACCATGACTGCTACGGTTGATGAGACCTACGGTGCTAACGTGACCTATCAGTGGAACAGAGATGGTCAGCCGCTTGACGGTGCTACTCAGTCCACTTACACGACGGATGCTAACCTCTCTGTTGGTTCTTATAACTACACTGTAACGGTGATCAACCCGCTGAGCGGTTGCGAAGCCACCTCTGGTGCTGTTGCTGCCAACGTGGTTGCTGATCCTACGGTTGTAATCCTCGGTGCTGCTGATGTATGCGAAGGCGGTACTGTCACGCTCGTCGCTGACGTTGCTGAGACAGTTGAAGGCGCTGCATACGACTATGCTTGGTACAGAGATGGTGTTCAGGTTGGTGGCAACTCCAACACCTACACCACCGATGCTACTCTCGCCGCTGGTACTTACAACTACAATGTAGTGATTACACCTTCTGACATGAGCGGTTGCAACGCTACCTCTGCTCTCGTTCAGGCCTCTGTGATGGCTCTGCCGACCGTTACCATCAGTGGTTACGATGAGGTTTGCGAAGGCGGTAGTGTTGAACTGAGTGCTAACGTACAGCCCACGGGTACCTACAACTACACTTGGTACTTGAACGGCGCTGTGGTGAACACGCAGAACATCTCCACGATTTCTACTGACGCTACTTTGGCAGCCGGTACTTACACCTACACTGTTGAAGTTGCAAACAACACCTTTAACAGCTGCGTGGCTACGGCCCAGTTCACCTACACGGTGGATGCTGAGCCTTCCATCGACAGCATTGTGACCTCACTCCCGAACAACCAGATGTGTGTCGGCGGCAATGTCACCTTGACGGCGTCCATGAGCAATGGTACGAACGCTGCTAACACCAACACGGTATATCACTGGACGGTCAATGGTCGCGAACTCACGGGTGTTACTGGTCCTCAGGTGACGGAGAACCTCACCGTTGCAGGCACCTACACCTACACAGTTTACGCTACTCAGAACCACAGTGCATACAACACGGGTTGTGAATCCGAACCGCAGTCCATCGTGATTGAAGTTCTCGAACAGCCGTACGTTGGCATTTCCTACAGCGGTCTGCTGCAGGTTTGCGAGGGCGGTTATGTTGAACTGAATGCTGTCATCGAGGGTGGTATCGGCGATCCGACCATCACTTGGAGACGCAACAACGCTAGAATTTCTGAATACGATGGTCTGACCACCATCCACACTGACACCAACGACCTGATTGGTACCTACACTTACTCAGTAACGGTTACCTATCCGGCTGCTACGGGTTGCCACGCTACTTCGGACAATGTGTCTGTGAGCGTCCTCTATCAGCCTGTTTGGGGTCAGACGGTGGTTTCACCTGCTGATGTCTGCGAAGGCGGCGAGGTTAACCTCTACGCTACGGTCAGCGGCGGTGTTGAAGACGCTAACCACCAGACTGGTTCCTTCATCCAGTGGGTCTATGCACCTGTTACTGATATGAATGATGTGACCAACGTCCTTGGCGGTCTTGGCGGTCAGTCCTACGACATCGCTAACGAGCCTGGTATCTTCGTGTACTATCCGACTTATGTTGCCCCGGCCAACACCAACTGTATGCCGAGCAATACGCCGAATGCTACCACGGTGACTGTCCACGCTCATCCGACCGTTACTATGACGCTTGGCAATGGTTCTGACATTCTCTGCTGGAACAACGCTGATGATAATGCTACCATCAACTTCCAGTTCACGGGTACTGCTCCGTTCCACTTCTTGCTCCAGAACATGACCACTGGCGTCACCACTGAGTACACCAGCTACAGCAACATCTTCACGCTCGAAGTCACTCCGGATGTCACCACGACTTACCAGATCTTCCAGCTGTCTGACGCATACTGCATCGGTGAAGTCGTCGAAGAGACCTCTGTCTCCATCGTAGTGTCGCAGTTCGAGATCGTTGCTGACAGCGTGGCCATCTGTCCCGACACTGAAGGTGCAATTGCAGTCTTCTACTTCAACAACCTCACTATTAATGACGACCGCGATACGGTTTGGTTCCAGATTGTGGATTACAACAATATCGGCTTCGATTATGAGTGGGCTATGTTAGATATGACTGACTTCTCAGCCACTATCTGGATGCCTACCACCGAACCTGGTACCTATCACTTCGGCATCAACATTGACGGTTGTGAATACGATGTTACCGTAACGATCCTCTGGGGTTCAAGCAACGCTATCGATCTCATCGACCAGAAGTGGGACGATGTGGTGGTGGCCAACAACAATCCTGAGACCAACGGTGGTTATACCTTCATCGCTTACCAGTGGTACAGAAATGGCGAACCCATCCCGGGTGCTACGCATCAGTACTACCAGGAGGTTGGCGGTCTGAACGGTGTGTACAGCCTGTGGTTAATGGATGACCAGGGCAACGAGTACTGGACTTGCGAAATCATTGTCGCTACCAACGCACAACTCCGCGTATATCCTGTACCGGCTCACACTGGCGTAGAAATCACTGTTGAACTCCCGCTCTCCGATGAAGAACTTGACGGTGCAGTACTCGACATCTTCGATGCTAAGGGTGCCCTCGTACAGAGAGTAACCAACCTGCAGTCGATCACGAGAGTTGCTGGCTTCGAAGCTCAGGGAACCTACTTCGGTCGCATCACGACTGGTACGAACAACATTGAGACGGTTAAATTCATCATTGTGAAATAATGACCAACCAAGACCTTAGCAGCTCCGGCTGCTAAGGTCGATGGTTAACCTTCAAATTTTGAAAATTAAATACATCAATATTATGAAAAAGCAATTATTTTTAATCGGTCTTATCTTGACAGCTTTCATCGGCTATACTCAAGCGCAGGATATCGATGACGAGATGGTGCAACAAGACTCGATGGTTGTTGATTCAGTCTGTCATCACCGCGTGTATATTCACGCTGGCGGTGCTTTCATGAACGATATCCACCATCGTATCCCTGGCATCAAGAATTATATCAGTCATCCTTGCGCACATACGATTGAGTTGGGCTATGCTTATATGTTCGACCAGCATTGGGGACTTGGTTTGGGCGTTGGTATTCAGCGTCTGGCCACGCGTACTAATATGAACATTAAAGGCGTCATTCGTGATTTCGACGATCCTGAGTATAGTGAATTTTCAGAACATAACACCAAATATGATTACCTCTATGAAACAAAGAATATGATAGAGAAACAGGTAATCTATGCAGTGGAAGTTCCGTTGACTGCCGTTTGGGAATATCGTTTCAAACAGAATCCCAAAATCGGTCTCTATGCACAACTCGGTCTTCGTGGATGGTTCCCGATCTACAATCGTTCTAGAATTTTGGACGGAACGCTTGTGACCACGGGTTACGATGCATATTATGATGTTCTTTGGGAACATGAGTATTGTGTGGATCATGGCTTCGATGAATTTGCTATTGAAGGCAACGGCTCTGCCAAACTGAGATGTTCCTTCGATCTTCAGGGAGATTTTGGTGCAATTTTCAGACTGAACAATAAAACTGACTTTTATGTTGGTCTTTACTGCACCTATGGTTTCCTCGATATCCTTCCGAAGGCTGAGAACAGACATTATCTTTGTGAGCCCACCACTGATGTCCACAAGTTTACTTACAATGGACTTCTGGGTTCCAACTATGACATTTTGTATGACCAGGAAGTTCTCTCCAATTATCCTACCAGCACACAATCCAACACCACCAATGTTCTTCGCGAAGATGTGATTGGCAATTTCCATTGGCATAATCTTCAGGTGGGTGTGAAAGTAGGTATCCACATCAATGCTTGTGGCCAGTCTGAGGAATCTGCTCGTAAGAAATTCTACAGAAAGATGACGGAAGCTGCTCAGAAGTATCTGGATGACACTTGCAACGCTTGCGACCGCAACACCGAGTACATCTATATTGTTCCTTCTTGTCCGGACACCAAAGAGAATGGTGATAAACTCACCAAGAAAGAGCAGAAAGAAGTGAAGTCTTTGGCAGAAGACCTTGAAAACATCAAGATCTTGTTCGACCTTGACAAGGATGTTCCGAAGATTAATGAAAGCGGTGACTTCATCGACAAGGCAGCAACGAAGCTGAAAAACAACCCGAAACTGGGTCTTGTAATTGAAGGTTATACTTGCAAACTCGGACCTGAAGAACACAACCGTGACCTTGCTCAGAGAAGAGCTGAAAGCATCAAGCGCCTCTTTGTTGAGGAAAAGGGTGTTGATCCTTCACAGCTGGAGCTTCACACTTATACGAATGCCGATAAGGAAAACAATGATAACATCACTGATCCTTCATTAGAAGAGCACAGAGCTGCTATCATCCGTATCAAGGTAATGGAATAGTTCTATTCGGAATATTTTAAGGGTGGCCATTGGTCACCCTTTTTTTATTCTCAAATATTTGAATTTTTGTAAAAGCACTCCTAAACCTTTCAAGCATGACATTGCCCCGTATCGAGAATAAAACCCTATTAATGGGTCTGATTTTGGCTTTTTCTTTCATGTTGGGTTCGTGCGAACGAGAGAGGGTGGAGCCTTGCGATGACTATCGGCAGGCGATGCGCGCATTTGTAGTTCGCATCAGTGAAAAGGCGCGTGAGCAGGATGGGAATTTTATTGTGATTCCGCAAAATGGCATAGAGTTGGTAACGACAGGGGAGGGGGCGGAATCGCCGCTTTCTGCCGCATATTTGGCTGCCATTGATGGACATGGGCAGGAAGATCTCTTTTACGGCTATTCGGCCGATAACAGGCCCACATCGGCCAGTGAGACGAACTATCTGCTGTCGTATCTCCGTCGGTCGCATCAAGCGGGGAAGAACATCCTCGTGACGGACTATTGCAGTCGGGCTGATTATGTGGCGGATGCCCGTAGCCGATGCGACATGGAAGGTTTTGTCTCGTTTGCCGCACCGAGTCGCGAGCTGGATGTGATTCCTGACGGGGCACCGTCACATGAAAATGCGCAGGATATTCTTCAGCTCAAAGATGCACAAAACTTTCTTTATCTTCTTAATAATGAAAGATTTAATAGTAAGAATGCTTTTATTGAAGCGCTTTCTGCTACCCAATATGATGTGATCATCATGGATTTGTTTTTCAAGGATGGGACACCATTTACGGCGGAGGATATAGAGAGATTGAAGCAAAAGGGTAATGGTGGCCAAAGGCTGGTCATTTGTTACATGTCCATTGGGGAGGCGGAGGATTATCGGTATTATTGGCAGTCGTCGTGGAAGCGTCACAAGCCGGCATGGTTGGACCGTGAGAATCCTTCGTGGAAAGGGAACTATAAGGTAAGATATTGGTGCTCCGATTGGCAGGAAATCATTTGCGGGGAAGGGGACAGCTACTTGAATCGTATTCTTTCAGCCGGCTTTGATGGGGTTTACTTGGATATTGTGGATGCGTTTGAATATTACGAGAGGTAAAAGTATGAGGAGAATACCGAATCTTGAGACGTAGAGTGTCACATCTTTACATCAGTTCCATATAAATTCCAAAGTTTTCGCCTCGGGATCGGCGCTGCTAAAGCCCACCTCCAATACGAAGCGCGTGCCGGCGGGCGGCTCCACCATCTCCTGCCGCTCCTCGTCGAACACCCTCAACCAGAAGGGATCTATCGAAATTTGGAACTCGTCGGTTTCGCCCTCAAACAGTCCGATATTTTGAAAGGCCACCAACGACTTCTTCGGACTTCCTGCCCTATCCGGGGTGGATAAATAGACTTGTACTACGGTAGTGTTTAGGATACCAATATCGCCCATCATCCAATTATCTATCAAAGATTTTTTATCTTTTACATTGGCTGTAACAGTTAAAGTACTGCGATCGAAGGAGACATCGGTAAGGGAAAATTCTGAATAGGAAAGTCCGTAGCCAAAGGGATACATCGGTTCCTCCTCCATGTAGCGATAGGTGCGTCCCTGCATGTCGTAATTCTCGAAGTCGGGCAGCTGCTGGGTGGAGCGGTAAAAAGTAACTGGCAATCTGCCGAAATTATCATTATGTCCATTCAACGCCAAGGAGATAGCCGATCCCATCTCCTGACCGCCGTACCAGCATACCATAATGGCATCCACCAAAGGCTCCACCTCCTCCAAGGCGATAGCACTGCCCGTACAGAGCAACAGCACAATAGGCTTGCCAGTCGCTTTCAGTCTCTTCAGCTCTTGTATCTGATTTTCAGGAAGTTCTATCCAAGTACGGTCACCTTTGTAGAAGCCGGGGGTGTCAATGGGTAGCTCCTCTCCCTCCAACTGCGGGTTGAGACCGCCAGCATACACGATGACATCCGCTGCTTTGAGCTTGGTGAGACAATTGTCTTTTCGCAGTCCCTCCTCAATGGTGACGGTATGTTTGGGTATGCCGTTGTAGTTGCCGAGCGGCATCAGCGAATCGGCAGCATTGGGACCTGCAAGGAAGATACAAGTGGATTTGTTTTGTAGTGGGAGCACGCCATCGTTTTTCAGTAGCACTAAGGAAGAGGAGGCCGCCACGATGGGCCATGTGGATGAGGAGCGGAAGGGTCTCTTTTCTTCGCTGATGCGCAATCGGCAGGTGAGGATGCGGCGCACATGCTCATCAATTTGGCTTTCAGAGATCCAGCCGGAATCCACGGCGGCGCGGAGGGCGGGGAGGCCGCTGCCGCATTCCAAATCCACCTCGCTACCGAAAGCGTCGGCAGCGGCGTGGGCGGCCGTGGCATGGGTTTCATGACGGGGCGTTTTGGGGTCGCGCTCCCAACAGTCGTTCAACGCCCAGCAGTCGGTGACCAACAATCCGTTGTAGTGCCATTTGTTTCGTAAGATATTTACTAACAATTCTTTATTGGTACAGCACGGCTCACCATTCAGACGATTATAGGCGCACATCACCTGCTGCACATCGCTGTTTTTGATGATGTACTCGAATGCAGGGAGGTAGGTGGTCCAGAGGTCGCGGGGCGAGACGGTGGCATCAAACTGGTGGCGGGTGCCCTCCGGACCGCTATGCACGGCGAGGTGCTTGAGGCAGGCAGCAGTGTAGAGGGGCAGCGTATCAAACCGTTCCGCACGGTAGCTGTAGGCGGCGTGTTGCAGTCCGTTGACGCAGGCCAGTCCCATCTGTGCGGTGAGAAACGGGTCTTCGCCGTAGGTTTCCATGCCACGGCCCCAGCGTGGATCACGGAAAATGTTGATATTAGGGGTGAAGAAGGTGAGACCGGCATAGTCGCCGTAATTGCCGGCGGCTTGTGCCTTACGGTATTTGACTCGAGCATCCATTGAGATGTCATCGAAAACACGCCTTACCAACTCGGGATTGAAGGTGGCAGCGAGGGCGATGGGCATCGGCCATACGGTAGCCAGACCATTGCGGCCCACCCCGTGCAACGCTTCGTTCCACCAGCTGTACTCTTGCAGCCCGAGCCGCTCGATGGCGGGGTTGTGGTGCTCCATCAGCGAAAGCTTCTCATCCAAAGTAAGTTGCGAGATGATGTATTCCACCCTTTCAGGAATAGATAGCGTGTCGGCATTCTGCGCACAGACCTTCCCAACGCCACCAGATATGAATATTGCAAGAAGAAGAATGATTTTTTTCATGGTGCAAAAGTAAGAAAGGTTACAGGAACAGCCTTTCGTAATTGACCACAGGGTTGGCGTAGATGCCGAGGAAAATATCGCGCAATTCGCTTGGGTCGCCCACCAAGGAGGACAATCCCTGTTCCATGTATTCCACGAAGCTGTCCATTTCCTCCTTCGTATATTGATCTTTGTAGCGGTAGGTTTGGTTCAGCAGTTCGTATGCGATGTAGTTGGTAGGCCAGAGTTTGTAGTTGAGATATACTCTTTTGTCGATGATTTCGGCGAGGTGTTCGAATTTTTTGTTTCTATCGAAATGGTTGCAGAAATCCAGTTCCTCTTGGGAGATGGCAGGGGAGATGGCGAAGTGGATATGGCCTTTGAATTGTTTGATTCCGTGGATGATGCTGTGCAGGTCTTCCCCGGGTTCTTTTTCATACTTCTGGTATCTTGAGATGAAGAGCTCTTGGGTTTTCAGGAAGTCGCAGGGGTCGTATTCGTACGACACCACCATCGGAGTGATGTTGAGTTCCGACAGGTTGTCCACAAACTCCTTGTCGCTGCTGAGGGCAAACATTTTGAGCACGGCCATGTCGGTTTTGTCGTCTCCGTCTTTGGTTCTGCCGTTTCGTTGGGCGATCCATACCGATTGGTGTTTGTCGGTGATGGCGTAGCGCATATAAGAAGAGACATGTATGGAGTTTTTGTAGAAATCGCGGATGGGGCCTCCGCGCATGATACGGAACATCTTGTTCATTTTTCCGATGTCCACCACCAGTTCCCCTTGCATGAGGTTGCTGCCGAAGGTGATTTCGGAAGTGTCGAGGCCGTGGTCGAAGAGGAGCGTTTGCAGGATGGCGGCATCCAGCAGGATGTCGCGGTGGTTGGAGATGAACATGCGGTTTTTCCCATCTTTTAGGGAGTCGAATCCGCTGGCGGTGAGACCATCGGAGGTTTTATCCAAGATGGAGTGGATGGCAGGATACATGATAGTAGTCTGGAAGTCGTTGATGGTACGAAAGTTCCGGAAGATTTGCTGTACTTTTTCAACGGGTTGCCCCGGGAAAAGGTAATCGACGATAGAGGGAAGATAGGGGCTGTTGGCCACGCGTTGTGCAGCTGCTGGTATTTCGGCGTCGCTGTAGGGACGGATTTCATCAAAATTCTGCTCCATGTCGGTCTATTTGCGATTATCAATAAATTTAACGGGCTTTCTCTTGGTTTCGGGCATCTGGATGCTACGGATGTGGTCGATGCTGTCGAAGCGGATGTCGGGTGCTACGCGCAGACGGGCGCGGAAGCGGTCTTTCAGGTCTTTGGTCACTTCTTCTTCGTCGGGATTGTTGCACCCGATGATGACGGTTACGCTGTCGGTGCCGATCTCGTTGGAGCTCACCTCCACGATGTAGTTCTCCACATAGTCTACGTTGTCGAGCACGTCGAAGATGGTGGCGGGGTAGAGGGTGGTGCCTTTCAGCTTGATCATCTGGTTCTTGCGGCCGATGATGGGGCTGATGCGCATGGTGGTGCGGCCGCAGGAGCAGGGCTCGTAGTGGAAACGGGCGATGTCGCCGGTCTTGAAGCGCAGCAGGGGCATTCCTTCCACACCGAGGGTGGTCACGGTAAGTTCGCCGGCCTCGCCTTCGGGAACAGGCATATCGTTTTCATCCAACAACTCGCAGATGATGAGTTCCGGATGGTGGTGTCCGCCTTGGCCGGCTTCACATTCGCAAAAGGTGGTACCCATCTCGGTGGAGGCGTAGGTGGAGTAGAGGTCGATATCCCATTTCTCTTTAATTTTATTACCCAAAAGATTTAAAGTAAAATCTTGATTTCTAAGATTTTCACCAATACATACCGCCTTCTTGATGGAAGAGTTGCGGTAGTCGATGCCGTTTTTTTCTGCGTACTGGATGATTTTCAGGATGAAGGAGGGAACGCAGATGATGGCATCGGGTTTCATGCGGCGGATAGTGTCCCACTGCAATTCGGGAATGCCGTTGCCCACGCGAATCACACTGCCGCCCATCTTGATGATGCCGAGGAAGTAGGCCAGTCCGGCCATGAAGCGTTTGTCGATGGTGGTCATCAGTTGGTAGATTTCGCCCGGGTGGCCGCCGGCGCAAGTGAACGAAATGGCTTCGTTGTAGGCCAACCGTTCGAGGTCGCGCTGGGTCATGGCGAAGGTGGTCGGATCGCTCAGTGTGCCCGATGTGGTGATGTAGTCGGCAATCTTGCTTTTCTCTACGCAGAAAAACTCCTCGTTATGCAATTGCAAGTCCTCCTTGGTAGTGACGGGAATGCATTGCAGGTCTTCCAGCGTTTTGATTTTGGCGATGTCAATATGCTCTTTTTGGAAAAGATTCTGATAAAATTTCGAGTGAGCCTTCAGATATTGCAGCTCCTCGTGAAGTTTCTCCTCTTGAAATGCCTTGATGACAGGACGCGGTTGGTATTCGATTTCAGGGGTGAACATGTTTATTTTTTTTATGGTAAGATATTGATTTCGTGTAGCCATTCCACAAATTTGAAGCGCCATTGGGCGGCTTCAGGGGCCTTGCTCTCATCCATTCCATAGCCATGTCCGCCGGTATTGTACAGCATAAACACGTGCTGGATGTGCTGTGCGGTGAGGGCGCGGTCGAGGTTGACGGAGTTCTGGTACATGACGACAGGGTCATCGATGGCCGTCACCAAGAAGGTGGGGGGCATATCGGCAGGAATCTGCAACTCCATGGAGTACTGATCCTGTTGTTCTTTCGTGTAATGGCGGGTGAGCAGGTTGCGGCGCGACCGCTGGTGGGCGATGCTGTCCTGCATGGAGACCACGGGATAGACTGGCACCACAAAGTCGGGACGGTTGCTATACTCGCACACGAGGCCGAGGGGAGCCAGGAAGCAGGTGTCGTGATAGACGCCGGCCATGGTCACGAGGTGGCCGCCAGCGGAGAAGCCCATCACCCCGATCTTGTGGGGGTCGAGGTGCCAGCGTTCGGCGTTGATGCGCAGGAGTTGGATGGCATGTTGCAAATCCTGTATCATAGCCGGATGATGGTAGCCTTTGTTGCCCGTACGATAGCGCAATACGTAGGCGTTGATACCCTGCGTGTTGAGCCATTCAGCTACGCCAAAACCTTCTGTTTTGATGCCCATCAGGTGGCTGTAGCTGCCGCCAGGGCAAACAATCACGGATACGCCTGTGTTGATGGAGTCGGGCGCATGATAGCAATACATCTTGGTGGGCCATACACTTTTACCGATGTGATGCCCCCAGAGGTGAATCTTCTGTTGCTGGGCATTCAGGAATCCTATGCCGCAGAGCAGCAGAACAATAAAAAACAGTTTTTTCATTATAAAATCTGTTTGATTTCTTCTGCAGAAAGCTGGGTGTATTTCAAATCCGTGGGCATCCCGTCTTGAAGGGTGAAGTCCACGCGGAACATCTCCTCATCATAAAATGACAATTTGGAATGGGTGTCAGGATTGCATTCGATGTATATAATATTTTGAATATCAAGATTTTTTGCATCACAAACCTGCTTGATGAGCGAACCACCGGTATAGGTGATAGAAGAGCCCGGATTATCTTGATACAGTTCTGTAACTAAAATGATGGTCTTGCCTTCATGGGAAATCAGTTTCAGACCACATTTGGAGGGCATATCCCATTGTCCTGCAAAGTCAAAAATCTCATCGTAGTATTTCGGAGGAACTTTCATAAACGAATCATTTAATACAACAAACTTTATTTATTCATATTTAATGCAATTTGCAAAAATACAATAATTATCAACAAAAAGTCGCATTGTCTTCATTTTTTTATGGAAACATTCCATTTTTCAGAATAATATGTAACTTTGCACCCTCGTATTTTCAGGGTTTGTGCATAAAAATTACAAGGTCTGAAGGACGATATGAAATGATGATAAAAGAAATTCTCTTTGGAGATGAAGAAAATCGTAATTATTGATGGCGGTCCTCGAAAAAACATGAACACAGCCGCCATGATTAGGGCCTTTTCCGATGGTGCAAAGTCGGTGAGCGATGCCATTGAGGTAAAGCCCATCCGTCTCTATGACCTTGACTATAAAGGATGTTACAGTTGTTTGGCTTGTAAGCTGAAAAACAGCAAGTTTCGTGACGTTTGTGCCTACAAAGACGGGTTGACAGAGACCTTGCGGGAGACGGCCTACGCCGACGGGGTGGTATTTGCTTCGCCCATCTACTACAGTCGTGTGACGGGGCAGATGGAGAGTTTCATTGAGCGGCTCACTTTCCCGTGGCTTTCCTATAACGACCGAAGTCTCAACCCGCCCAAACGTATTCCTGCCGCCGTCATCTACACGATGAACGACCCTACCGCGGGGCTTCGTTCTCTACAGTCGTTTGAAATACTATTGGGTGGTTTTTATGGGGAGAAACCAGAAAGAATTACGGCCTGCAACACCTGCCAGGTGAACAACTACGACCTTTATGATATGGGGAGTTTCTCCAAGGAGAACAAAGAGCAGTGGCGCGATGAGCACTGGGAAGAGGATTTGCGCAACGCCTTCGAAGCTGGACAGCGCATGGCGGCAAAAATCATAGGATCCAACTAAAAAATAGTATCAATATGGCTTATCATTTTAAGAATTTAGTTTTTGAAGGAGGAGGAGTGAAGGGCATTGCCTATGCGGGCGCATTGGAAGTGCTGGACAGAGAAGGAATTTTGCAGAATGTGGAACGGGTGGCAGGGACTTCTGCCGGTGCCATGATGGCGGTGCTGGTGGGGTTGCGTTATTCGTCGAAGGAGGTACAGGAGGTTCTTTGGGATCTCAATTTCAAAGGGTTCATCGACAGTTCATGGGGCATTCTGCGCAACAGTCATCGTCTTTTTAAGGAGTATGGATGGTGCAAGGGCGACTATTTCCGGAGTGTGATGGCGGAGCTTATCCAGCGGAAAACGGGCGATGGGGAGATCACTTTCGGCGAGCTTGCCCGCACCCAGAAGTTCCGCGACATCTATCTGGTGGGCGCCGATCTCACCACAGGGCTTTCCAAACTGTTCTGCGCCCAGCAAACGCCGGAGGTCAAGGTGGCCGATGCCGCCCGTATCTCCATGTCCATCCCCTTGATTTTCGCTGCCATAAGGAGCAAAGATAAAAAGCGCCTTTATGTGGATGGCGGACTGTTGGAAAACTACGCCATCAAAACCTTCGACCAGCGGGAGTATGTTGCCGACCAGAACCATTTCCGCCGCACCGAGTATTACGACAAAATCAACAGCCAGACCAAATCGCTGAAAAGCATGGGGAAGCGTGAATATGTGTACAACAAAGAGACGTTGGGCTTTCGCTTAGATTCCGAAGAGGATATCTCCATGTATCTTACCCATGAGGAGGTGCCCAGCAAAGAGATTGACAGTTTCTTTTCCTATACCAAGGCTTTGGTAACCACCCTCATTGATTTTCAGAACAATGTGCACCTGCACAGCGACGACTGGCAGCGCACGGTGTATATCGATACGTTAGGGGTGCGGGCAATTGATTTTGATATACCAGATGATCGGAAGCAGGATTTAGTGGACTCGGGGGTGAAATATACCGAGCGTTATCTGGATTGGTATAACAACGACGAGGAAAAGGCGAATAAATAGAGTAGGGGAGCTGAAAGATAGAAGCTAAACAACAGAATTAGAACAAATTGGTCTTTGATGCAGCGCGGTCCACATCGCGGCCGAAGGTCTTGTTGGCCAGCTTGCGGTTGCGCGGACGGTATGTGCCGTCTTCCATCTCACGAAGCACCACATTGGTGAAGAGCTTGAACATCTTTTCCTCTTGAGTTTCATCCTGATAGAACGATTTCCAAGCATACTCGTACAGCTCCTGCAAGCGCTCAGGCGACATGTGTTTGGGCTGGTACACCACCTGTCCGGCGTTGTAATGGTCCCAATCGTGGTCGAAGATACGTCCTTGGCGCATCAGGTCGTCGTAAGCCTTGGTGTGCGGGAACGGTGCCAAAACGGTAAATTCTGCAAGGTCCAGGTCAATTTTCAGCAGGAAGTCAATCAGGCGAAGGATATCATCTTCGGTCTGGTTGTCCAAACCCAACAGGATGGTGCCTTCCACGCCGATGCCATAGTCGTGGTAGCGTTTCACGCGCTCTTTGATATAGTCGGAGGTGTCGTACACGGCTTGGTACACGTACCAGGCGCCTGCCTGTGCGGCCAGATCCAGCACCTCAGGCTTGTCTTCAATGGTGTGGCTGATCCATTTTTTCTTCAGTGGAATCATCTCGCGGAAGAGGTCCATCTCCCATTCTGTACACTGTGCCAGTGAGTTATCCACGATGAAGAGACGGTTGTTGTCGATGGTCTCCAATTCTTCGATAGCTTTTTCCACCGGACGGGGGCGGAAGCAGCGGCCGCCGAGGTAGGAGACGGCGCATGGGTAGCAACTGAACTTGCAGCCGCGGGAGGCGTGGAACAGGTCCACCATCTGCACACCCTTGTGATTGTAGAGCTCCCGTTTGTAGAGGTCGCGGCGGGCGGGACCTACCAGTTCAATCGGGGGCTGTTTGCCCATAAAATTATAGACCTTCTTCAGCTGGCCTTTCCTTAAATCATCAAAAACTTGTTCTTGTCTTCCTTCTGCCTCACCCAGGAAAATGCTGTCGGCATGTTGTAAGGTCTCTTCTGCGTGAAGCATGGTGGAGATGCCACCGAACATCACCTTCTTGCCTCTGCGGCGGTACTCATCGGCAATGGCCCAGCCACGTTTTACCTGTGTGGAGAGCATCATGGAGATGGCCACGGCATCGCATTCCTCGTCAAAATCAAGCGGCTCCACGTTTTCATCTGTAAACGACACGTCTACATATTCTGGTAGACAGGCGGCAAACACCACAGGACCGTGAGGAGGCAGAGTAAAGGTAGTCTGCCCGGGTAGTTTTTTCCACTTGGGATATATCAGTTTTAATTTCATATCTCTTTAAAAATGATGGGTGAACAATAAAGGCGAAGGGTTAGGCTTCCAAAATTTCCAAGATTTTGATAGCGCAGTCGCTGATGATGCTGCCAGGTCCGAAGATGGCTGCTGCGCCGGCTTTGTAGAGGAAGTCGTAGTCTTGCGGCGGGATAACGCCACCCACCACCACGATGATATCCTCGCGGCCGAGCTTTTTGAGTTCTTCAATCACCTGCGGCACCAGTGTTTTGTGGCCTGCAGCGAGGGAAGAAACGCCCATCACATGCACATCGTTCTCCACAGCCTGCTTGGCAGCCTCTGCCGGAGTCTGGAACAGCGGTCCCATATCCACATCGAAGCCGATGTCGGCGTAGCCGGTGGCTACCACCTTGGCGCCACGGTCGTGACCGTCCTGGCCCATCTTGGCCACCATGATACGGGGGCGGCGTCCCTCTTTCTTTGCGAAGGCATCCGCCATAGCGCAGGCCTTTTTGTATGAATCGTTGTCTTGTTGTTGTGAACTGTACACGCCTGTAATCAAATTAATTTTTGCTTTGTAACGTCCGAAAACTTTCTCCATTGCGTAGGAGATTTCGCCGAGAGAGGCACGTTTTTTGGCGGCATCCACCGACAGGGCCAGCAGGTTGCCGTTTTTGTTTTTCGCGCATTCGGTGATGGCATCGAGGGCGGCTTGCACCTCCTCGTTGTTGCGGTTGGCACGGAGCTCTTGCAAACGCTTGATCTGTGCTTCACGAACCACGGTGTTGTCCACTTCCAATGTCTCAATCGGATCCTCTTTCTCCAAGCGGTATTTGTTGACACCGATGATGCTTTCCATGCCGGAGTCGATGCGGGCCTGCTTGCGAGCAGCGGCCTCTTCGATACGCATTTTCGGAATACCCGTCTCGATAGCTTTGGCCATACCGCCGAGTGATTCCACCTCTTGGATGTGTTTCCAAGCGCGATGTGCCAGCTCGTTGGTCAGCGTTTCCACATAGTAGGAACCGGCCCACGGGTCCACCACACGGCATACGTTGGTTTCTTCCTGGATGTAAATCTGCGTGTTACGAGCAATACGGGCGCTGAAGTCGGTCGGCAAGGCGATGGCCTCGTCCAAAGCGTTGGTGTGCAGCGACTGGGTGTGGCCGAGGGCTGCGCCCATAGCCTCGATACAGGTACGGGCCACGTTGTTGAACGGATCCTGTTCGGTGAGCGACCAGCCGGAGGTCTGCGTATGGGTACGCAATGCCAATGACTTAGGATTCTTCGGGTTGAAAGTGCTCACGATCTTAGCCCAGATCATACGGGCGGCGCGCATCTTGGCAATCTCCATGAAGTGGTTCATTCCCGAGCACCAGAAGAAGGAGAGACGTGGCGCGAAGGCGTCGATGTCCAAGCCAGCTTTGACACCGGTGCGGAGGTAGTCCCAGCCGTCGGCCAGCGTATAGGCCATCTCGATATCGGAGGTGGCGCCAGCTTCCTGCATGTGGTAGCCCGAAATGGAGATGCTGTTGAATTTCGGCATGTTCTGCGAGGTGAACTCGAAGATGTCGGCGATGATGCGCATCGAATGTTCGGGCGGATAGATATAGGTGTTACGCACCATGAACTCTTTCAGAATGTCGTTCTGGATGGTGCCCTGCAGCTCTTCAAATTTGGCACCCTGCTCCAGTGCGGCCACAATATAGAAGGCTAATACCGGCAGCACCGCGCCGTTCATGGTCATAGAGACCGACATCTTGTTCAGCGGAATCTGGTCGAATAAAACCTTCATATCTTCTACCGAGCAGATGCTCACGCCGGCCTTACCCACGTCGCCCAGCACGCGCTCGTGGTCGGCATCGTATCCACGGTGAGTGGCCAAGTCGAAAGCTACTGATAGACCTTTCTGACCGGCAGCGATGTTGCGGCGGTAGAAGGCGTTGGACTCTTCAGCGGTGGAGAAACCAGCATACTGGCGGATGGTCCACGGACGCATCACGTACATAGTGGAGTAGGGTCCGCGCAAATAGGGTGCGATACCGGCAGCATAGTTCAAATGCTCCATCCCCTCAAGGTCGTCTTTGCCATAAACGGGCTTGCAGGGGATCTGCTCCGCGGTCATTCGCGTGAAATCAATGTGGTTTTCTTTCGACCACTCCTGAAAACCCTCTTTGTTTTTCGGGGCGGTTCTGTGGGTGACTTTACTAAAATCAGGACGCATAATTTATAGTATTGTTTTGATATTTTACTTATTGATATTTGAAGCGGCAAAAATACAAAAATGTTAGGAGTTGTGAGTGTGATTTTTGAGATTTTTCATTATAGACTGTCACGGATGGCGATGAGCTTCTCCCGGATCTCTTGAAGCGTTGCAACTGCCTGTGCTTGAGAGGCGTGTTTGCCATATTCGCGTTTAAGCTCATCTTTAGCTCCCTGTAACGTGTAGCCTTGTACTTTTGTCAGGTTGTAAATGGTCTGGATGACCTCGATGTCCTTTTGCGTGAAATAGCGGTCGCCTTTTTTGTTCTTGTAGGGCTTGATTTGCGAAAACTCCTTCTCCCAATACCTCAGCAGTGAGGCGTTCACGTTGAACATCTTGGCCGTTTCGGTAATGCTGTAATAGGGTTTGTCGAGTTGCATAGCTCTATTTTTTTGTGATTACTGCCTCTTTTCCATCAAAATTCACCCAATAGGTGCCTTTGGGCAAATCGCCCACACTGACTTTCTTCGCTGTGCCGCGCTTCAGAAATGTTCCGTTGGCATCGTATAGCTCGTAGTGTGTCACGTCGGTGAATTCAATGTAGTCTTTTACTTTGTCGGACATCAGCAGGATTTTTCGGTTGGGGCACTTCAGTTTCACTACTGGCGACGAGAGTTCCTTGCCGCTTTCGTCGCTCTGCACGATCCTGAATAGGTTCATCCCGCTAAGCTGCACGGGCAGAAAGTTCTCTGCCAACATCTCTGTGGGCTTTCCTAAATTTTTCACCACCACCCATTTTCCATACAAAAGCTGCTCCAACTTGTAGCTGCAGGCTGCATCCATCTCTGACGCCTTCCACTCTAAGAGTTTGCTTTTTTTGTTATAAAAGAAGGAGGGTAAAGAAAATTCAGATTCTTTAACAAGACTTTCTTCGTTGATAATCAAGGGCTGGGTGTTAGGAAGATGAAGAATTTTGACATAGATAAAACTATTCCATTCATGTCCTTCCAACGGAATCTCAAACGCATTCGACTCGCGGTTGAAATCAATGGTCTTTCCATCTACATAAACCTCTTGTACACTGAAAGTTCCGTTTTCTGAAGGGTTGAGTACATAAAGATTTTCGCCTGAGTATTTTCCCCATGCCGACAGCTCTTCCAAGCCATTGTGCTCCTCTTGGCCGAAAGAGGTCAGGGTAAGGAGCATCAGAAGGGGGAAGAGGATTTTTTTCATAAGGAATTAGTTACAGGATTGAAGGTTAAGGGTTTGCATAAATTCTGCAAAATCAGGATTTTGGTGTTGTAATTCTTTGATTTTGTCTTTCTCGTCCAAAATATATTTTTTCGCCTCTGTTTTGTCGTCCAGTTCTACCTCCACGTCGTTGATGTTGGGGTCGAAATGGTTGCGAAGATATTGTAGCACAGCGACTTTCTTAATGGAGAAGTCATCCACCTGCATGCTGTTTCGAAGTTTCAGATATACGATATCGTTTTTCACCTCCAGCGGGTAGTTTTTTAGGGGAGCTTGCAGGGTGGGCACTTTGTTGAAGATGGCGTCCACCATTTCATCCCATTTTTCTTTGAATTTTTCGAAATATTTTTCGGGATTTTCTACGGGGGATGATAGGGGTTGTTGTTGTTGTTGTTGTAGAGACGCATCATTATGCGTCTCTACAATGGTGGGTTCGGTTACGGCCGGTGTTGGTTCCGGCACGATAATTGCGGGTTCGGTGACCGAAGGTGTGGGTTCGGTTACCGCCGGTTCGGGATTTTGTTGTAGAGACGTGCTGCAGCGCGTCTCTACGATTGTGGGTTCGGTTATCGCCGGCGCAGGTTCTGGTGCAACGATGGCGGGTTCTGCCGCCGGTGTTGGAACGGTTGCCGCTGTCGGTATGGTTGTTGTTGCAGGTGCAACATTTTTCGGTGCGGGGTCGTTCACCAGTTTCCCAATTGACGGGCTGGGTTTGACGATAGAATCAGGAGCTACGAAGCTCATGGAGGATTTCACTGGGGTCCGCGTATCCATGACACCTTGTGCTGGGGCGGACAGACTTGGATTTTCAGCACTCCCGTGATTGCCTCGCGAAAGCTACCTGCGCGCCTTTCTTTTGCTTCACCCAAACATAGTTGGCATTGATTTTCATGAGGCAGATCTCCACCAAAAGCCGTTTGTTGTTGGAGGCTTTATAGTTGAAATCGCATTCGCTGGTCATTTCCAATGCTCTCAGCAGCAATTGCTTGTCAGCATTTTGTGCTTGGTCGATGTATTTCTTCTTGATGGTGTCAGCTACCTCCATCAGCGCCACTGTCCGGCTGTTTTGGGCCATCAGCAGGTTGCGGAAGTGGGAGGCGAGACCGCCGATGAAGTTCTGTCCGTCGAAACCTTTCGCCAAAATCTCATCAAACAGCATCAGCGATTGTGTGGAATCCTCGCTGAATAGGGCATCTACCATCTTGAAATAGTTGTCGACATCCAGCACGTTGAGGTTGGTGACTGCCGCCTCGTAGGTGATGTTGCTGCCCGAGAAGCTCACCAGCTGGTCGAAGATGGAGAGGGCGTCGCGGAGGGCACCGTCGGCCTTGGTGGCCACCACGCGTAGGGCCTCTTCTTCTGCCTGAACCCCTTCTTTTTCAGCTACATACTGCAGGTGTTTCATGATGTCCGTCTCCTTGATGCGCTTGAAGTCATACACTTGGCACCGTGAGAGAATGGTGGGGATGATCTTGTGCTTTTCGGTGGTCGCCATGATGAACTTGGCGTACGCGGGCGGTTCCTCCAAGGTCTTGAGGAAGGCGTTGAAGGCCGATTGAGACAGCATGTGGACCTCATCGATGATATAGACCTTGTACTTGGCCCCTACGGGAGCGAGTCTTACCTGCTCTACCAGGGCGCGGATGTCCTCCACCGAGTTGTTGGAGGCCGCGTCGAGCTCATACACGTTGAACGAGGCCGAGGCGTTGAAGGCTTTGCACGACTCGCACTCGTTGCACGGCTCGAAGTCGGGCGTGGGGTTGTCGCAGTTGAGCGCTTTGGCGAAGATACGCGCGCAGGTGGTTTTTCCCACGCCTCGCGGTCCGCAGAACAGGAAGGTCTGTGCCACCTGATGGGTCTTGATGGCGTTTTTCAGCGTCGAGGTGATATGCTCTTGTCCCACCACCGAGTTGAAGGTGGACGGACGGTATTTTCGTGCTGATACGATGAAATTATCCATATAGTTTTCTTTTTTTTGTTTTGGATGATGAATGGAGGGGTTAGTCGCCGAAGGAGATGCCCACACCACGGGCGGTGCGGACCAAATCGCTGGTGGCGGGTTTCACGAAGTTGGGCGTTTCGAGGGCCTTTTCGAGTGAGACGTAGGAGATTTTGGGGTGATTGTAAACCACCATGTTACCGTATTTCTCTTCTTTGATGAGTTCCACGGCCTTCACACCGAATTCGGTGGCCAGCACGCGGTCGTAGGCGATGGGGGTGCCGCCGCGCTGCAGATGTCCCAGCACGGTCACGCGAATGTCGTGTTCGATGCCGATGGCCTCGAGTTCGGCTTTCAGCTTCTCGCCCACGCCGCCCAGTTTGATGTGGCGGTCGCCGACAGCGGTGGGAGCCACGCCAGTCACCTTGCCGTCCAGTGATTTCGCGCCTTCTGCGATCACGATGTTGCAGAAGCCGTAGTTGTTCTGGTAGCGCGAGGCGATCTTATTGGCGATGATACGCGGGTCGTAAGGGATTTCGGGGATGATGCACACTTCGGCGCCGCCAGCGATGGCGGTGTTCAGGGCAATCCAGCCCGCGTCGCGCCCCATCACCTCCATGATGAACACGCGGTTGTGGCTCGAAGCGGTGGTTACCAGCTTGTCGAACGCCTCGGTGGCAATCTCCACGGCGGTTTGGAAACCGAAGGTGAAGTCGGTGCAGGAGAGGTCGTTGTCGATGGTTTTCGGCACGCCCACCACGTTGAAGCCCATCTTGGCCAGTTGCAGGGAGATACGCTGTGAGCCGTCGCCACCGATGTTGATGATGGCGTCGAAGCCCATCTCGTCGAAACGCTGTTTCATCAGCTGCGAGCGGTCTTCTATCACCCACGAGCCGTCGGGCTGGCGCACTGGAAAGTGGAATGGACCGCCTCGGTTGGTGGTCTTGATAATGGTGCCGCCCTGCACATGGATGCCGGCCACGTCGCTTTCAGTCAGCCGGCGGATGTCCACCGTATCGCGGAGAATGCCGTTGAACGACTCCACACAGCCATATACCTTCATATCAGGCTCTTGCGCCGCCCGTTTCACGATGCCGCGAATCACTGCGTTGAGTCCTGGGCAGTCGCCGCCGCCGGTGGCTACTAAAATTTTCTTCCCCATAGTTATTTGTTGTTAATGTGAATCGTCATCTGGTTGAACGGTATCTCAATGTTATTCTTGCCTAAAGTCTCGTAAGTGTCTTGCTGCAAGGCGGCCAAGATGGTAAGGTAGTCTTCAGATTTCACCCACGCCCGCACCTGCAAATCGACAGAGCTGTTGCCCAAAGCTGTCACAATCACGCTGGGTTCGTTGCCTTCGTCCTGCATGATGAGCGGGTATTTTTTCGTCATCTCCACCAGCACTTCGCGAGCTTTGTTCACATCTTCGCCGTAGGCAATGCCCACATTCACCTCCACACGTCGCTTGCCGCTGCGCGTGTAGTTAGTCACCGTGTTGGTGGCCAATTGTGTGTTGGGTACAATTACGATTTTATTATCCAAGGTTTTCAAAATGGTATTGAAAATCTGAATCTCCTGAACAGTGCCGGTCAAGCCGCCTTGTTCAATGAAATCGCCAACTTTAAAAGGCTTCAGTATCAAAATGATAACGCCACCCGCGAAATTCTGTAGCGTGCCCTGCAGCGCCATACCGACCGCCAAACCGGCAGCACCCAAGATGGCGATGAACGAGGTCATCTGGATGCCCAACATCTCCGCCACTGCAATAATCAACAGGGTTTTCAGTATGATGTCGATGACGGAGTGCAGGAACGACTGGAGCGACTTGTCGAATTTCTTTTTCTCAAAAATCTTGTGAAGAAATCCCGTAAACCACTTGATCAGTTTCCAGCCAATAAACAAAAAAAGCAGTGCATAGAGCAGTTTGGGAACGTACTGGAACAGTACCCCCGTGCAGAATTCCTTCAAACCTTCAAACAGTTGTAATCCTTCTTCTTTCATTTTCTAATTCTAACAGATTGATTATTAATGTTTAATAAAATCTACGAAAGTATGCAAAAATACACTATTTTTTTGGATTTTCCATGTGAATCCTGATTTTTTATTCGCAGGGCTCATTTTTCAATAAAAACCCGTACATTTGCAGCCGATTTTTTACGAGATGAGAAAGATTGTATTGATTATCGGATTGCTTTTGGCATTCACCCATTTTACTGCCTATGCACAAAAGGGCGCCGACATTGAGTTGCGCGCCGGAGAGGTGGATTCCACCACCCACATGATTTGGCTCAGCCCCAGCTTCGCCTACCAGTGGCCCTTCGGTTCTCTGAAGGAGACTTTCAAGTCGAACATGAACCTGGGAGCAGACCTGACGTACAAGACCAACACGAACTGGACTGTCAGTCTGGACTTTAACTACCTTTTCGGTTCCAAACTGCGCAACCAGGCGGCTGTGGTGGGGGCTGACATGCTCACCTCCAATGGCGACCTGATTGATGGTAACGGCCTGAAAGCCACCATCTATTTCGAGGGACGCTACTGGAATATCAGTGCTGGTGTGGGAAAAATTATTCCTGTGAGCCGTTGGCGTAATTCGGGTATCTGGCTGAAAATCAATGCTGGGTATTTCGAACACAAAATCCGCATCAACGACCCCGACGACCAGATTCCACAGCTCGCTGGCGACTATCGCAAATGCTACGACCAACGCTGTAACGGCTTCTGCCTCACACAGTTCGTCGGTTATCTTTTCATGCAGAAGAGACGTGTATGTAGCTTCTATGCTGGTTTCGAGGTGTCGGAAATCTGGAGCAAAAGCAGCCGCGACTTCAATATTGTGTTGGGAGGAAAAGACGAGACCAAGAAGTTCAGCGTGCTCCTCGGTCCTAAAATCGGATGGGTGGTGCCGCTGTACGAAAAACGCAAAATCCATACGCTCTACCGGTATTAGCCATTCCCATGAGACTCCTCTACACTATCTCCATTCATTTGTACAATGCTGGCATTGCGATTGCGGCGCTTTTCAACGAAAAAGCCCGCCTGCTGTATCGCGGCCGCAAGGCCACTTTCCCCCTGCTGGCAGAAAAGTGTGCGGGAAAGTCGATCATCTGGCTGCATGCCGCTTCTTTGGGTGAGTATGAGCAGGGTAAACCATTGATACAGAAATTGAAACAACGTTATCCGAACGCTACTTTTCTCGTTACTTTCTTTTCCCCTTCCGGTTATGAGGTCAAGAAAACCGACCCTGATATCGACATTGCTTGTTATTTGCCCGCCGATACGCCCCGTAATGTGCGGCATTTCTTGGACATTGTTCGTCCTCAGGCCGCCTTTTTTGTGAAGTATGAGTATTGGTATAATTTTATGAAAGGATTGAAAGACAGAAAGATACCTTTTTACTATCTTTCCGCCATCTTTCGCCCCTCTCAGTATTTCTTCAAGCCTTACGGCCGTTGGTTCGCTCGTCAACTTCAAAGCTGTACCCGCTTTTTTGTTCAAAATGAAAAGTCTTGTCAGCTATTGAAAGAAATTGGAATAGAGAAAGTTACTATTACAGGCGATACCCGTTTCGACCGTGTTTATGCCATTTCTCAGCAGAATGAGGCGTTGGATTTTATGGAGGAGTTCAAAGGCAACTCCAAGCTGCTGGTAGTGGGCAGCAGCTGGCAGCCCGATGAAACGGTGGTGCACCAAATACTCGCTGAAATCAAAAATGACTATAAGATTGTTTTTGCTCCGCATGTCATTAGTAAAGAACATGTTAACGCTATAAAATCGCAATTTTCTTCAGAAAAAATCATCTGTTTTTCGGAGAGAACAGGCCAAAATTTGGCAGAGTATAACCTTTTTATCATTGACACCATCGGTTTGTTGAGCCGTATCTACAAGTATGCGGATGTGGCGATGGTGGGCGGAGGTTTTGAGACGGGCTTGCACAACACGTTGGAGGCGGCTGTGTTTGGCATTCCAGTGTTTTTCGGTCCGAAGTATGCGAAATTCAACGAAGCGATTGAGTTGGTGCGTCGTGAAGGTGGCTTTTCTGTGCAGAATGCGGAGGAGATGCGCCAGATTATGGCAAGATTCAAGGCCGAGCCAGATTTCTACCAGAAGACCTGCCGTATCTGTTCTGATTTTGTGAAGGAGAACCTTGGCGCATGTGACAAGATTCTTGCAGAGGTCAATATCTAAACCATCGCCATGGATACTTTTTTTGCTGACATTCTTCTATCCCTTCCCCTCAAAGGCACGTTTACTTATCGGATTCCGCAGGCGCTGATCGGGCAGGTGAGATTCGGTATTCGTGTGGTGGTTCCTTTTGGCACCAAAAAACTCTACTCGGGATTGGTGCTGAAGGTGCATCAAACTGTTCCACAGACGGTTAACATCAAGTATATTTTGGATGTGATTGATGAACTGCCGGTGATTTCCGAGCCGCAGTTGCAGCTGTGGCAATGGATGGCCGACTACTATCTTTGTACGTTGGGTGAGGTGATGGCTTGTGCGTTGCCTTCGGCATTGAAACTGGCGGGGGAGACGAATGTTCAGCTGCATCCCGACTTCGACGGGGACCTCTCGGAGCTTAACGAGCGGGAGGTGAGCATCGTGGAAGCGGTAGCCCACCATCAGATGACGACCATCAGCGAGCTGTCGAAATCGTTGCAACTTCCGAAAATCCATCCCTACATTAAGTCGCTGGTGGAAAAGCAGGTCATTCGCACCGACGAAGAGATCCGCGATCCCTACCGGCCCAAACGCGAGACATATATTGCTTTAGCTGAGCCTTACGCTCATGATGAAGAGAAACTCTATGCCCTGTTGAATGAGTTGGAGGCCTCGAAGAGGATGGCCAAACAGGCGGAGGTGCTGCTTGTTTTCTTGAGCATTCTGCAAAAAAATGGCATATTCAATGATTTTTCTAAGAGTATTATAAAAAAGGAATTAACGGAAAATCAAAGAGTTTCGCCTTCTTCTTTACAAAAATTAATTGAGAAGAAAGTGCTAGAAGAAAAGCATGTTGTCATCAGCCGGTTGGAGACGTTTGATGCGCAGGAGACTGCGGAGAGCATCCAGCTTTCGGAGGCGCAGGGTGCGGCATTGGAGCAGATCAAGCAGCAATTTGGCACTTTCCAGAGTGTTTTGCTGCATGGTGTGACGGGGAGTGGCAAGACGGAAATGTACATCAAGTTGATTGATGAGGTGTTGAAAAGCGGGAAGCAGGTGTTGTATCTGTTGCCTGAGATTGCACTCACATCTCAGATTATCAATCGTTTGCGAAAATATTTTGGAGATAAAGTCGGGGTGTATCACTCCCGTTTCAACGAGTATGAGCGGGTGGAGATTTGGGATCGGGTGTTGAACAGCGACAAGGCTTTGGAAGGGAAGTATCAGTTGGTGTTAGGGGCACGATCGGCATTGTTATTGCCTTTCAGTAACTTAGGACTTGTGGTGGTGGATGAGGAGCACGACCAGTCGTACAAGCAGTTGGATCCTGCTCCGCGCTATCATGCCCGCGACTGTGCCATCATGCTGGCGCAGCTGCACCATGCGAAAGTGTTGTTGGGAACGGCCACGCCTTCGTTGGAGACTTTTTACAATGTACAGCAGAAGAAATTTGGCTATGTGCCTTTGATGAAACGTTTTGCGAAGAGTGTGCTTCCTGAGGTGTGGGTGGTGAATATGGCGGAAAGTGTGCGTCAGCGCAAAGTGACGGGCATTTTTTCACAATTTTTAATAGATAAAATTGCGGCGGCGTTGGAGCGGAAGGAGCAAGTTATTCTGTTCCAGAATCGACGGGGCTACTCGTTGCGGATGATTTGCAACACCTGCCAGACTTCACCCACCTGCAGGTATTGTGATGTGACGCTTACTTACCACAAACGCAGCAACTTACTGAAATGTCACTATTGCGGTTACGCCATCGATGTACCCCAAGAGTGTCCCACCTGCCATAGCACTGATATTGAGATGCGGGGGTTCGGCACCGAAAAAATCGAGGATGAGTTGGCGGAGATTTTCCCCAATGCGGTTATCCAGCGCATGGATATGGACACCACCCGTTCGAAAAACAGTCACCAGAAGATTATTTCCGACTTTGAGCAGCATAAAACCGATATTTTGATTGGTACACAGATGGTTACAAAGGGGTTGGATTTCGACAGAGTGTCGGTGGTGGGGGTGCTGAGTGCGGACAACCTCATCAGTTTCCCCGACTTTCGGGCTTTTGAGCGCGCCTTTCAGATCATGTCGCAGGTAAGTGGTCGTGCGGGACGCAAGGAGGTGCCGGGCACGGTGGTTATTCAGAGTTACCAGCCCGATCATCCTGCCCTCAAATATGTGGTCAGCAATGATTTCGCTTCGATGTATCGTTCGCAGATTGCGGAGCGCAAGCAGTTCTTCTATCCCCCCATTTGTCGTCTGATCAAAATCACGCTCAAGCATACGGACGAGACTCTTCTCAACGAGGCATCGTTGGTGCTGGCGCAGAGTCTGCGCAACGAATTCCAGAATGGGGTGTTAGGTCCTGAATTTCCGTTGGTTTCAAAAATACAATTGCAGTTTTTGAAAGATATTTGGATAAAGTTCCCGAAAGACCATCAGTTGAATGCCAGAAAGTTGCGGTTGGATGAGCTGATCCAGCAGTTCCGTGCACAGACGAAATATAAGGCGGTGCGAGTGGTGGTGAATGTGGATGCGTAGGCGAGGATTCAGAAAAAAGATGTATTTTTGCATTCCCAAAATACTCCAACCATGACCTTTCCTCCTTATCTGCATCCCGGAGATTGCATCGGCATTGTGGCTCCTGCCCGTAAGATTTCCCCCAATGAGGTAAAACCGGCTATCGATTTTCTTGAAACCCAGGGCTTTCGAGTGGCTGTCGGTAAGAATCTTTTCAACAAGCATTTCCAGTTTGCGGGTACCGATGAGGAGCGCACTGCTGATTTTCAGGCTTTTATGGATGATCCTGACATCAAGGCGATTTGGTGTGCGCGTGGCGGTTACGGCTCGGTGCGCATCATCGACCGGCTTGATTTCACAAATTTTATGAATCATCCCAAATGGGTTTGTGGCTACAGCGATATTACCGTTTTTCATTCTCACCTCCACCAGCTGGGTGTGGCTACGCTTCATTGCACAATGCCAGTTAAAATCAATAAGGAGGATTTGGATAATATGAATAATCGCACGATGATTCAGGCACTTACGGGTGGCGTTTTGGCTTATACTATGCCAAATTTTGGCATGAATAGAGCAGGAACAGCGGTGGGAGAGCTGGTTGGCGGGAATTTGTCGATCCTCTATTCTTTGTTGGGGTCGGCTTCTGATGTGGACACGACGGGAAAGATTTTATTCATTGAGGATTTGGACGAGCATCTGTACCATGTGGATCGGATGATGCAGGCGTTGAAACGTGCGGGTAAGCTTGCGGGGTTAGCTGGTTTGGTGGTGGGTACGATGGAGGACATGCACAATCTTGACCCGAACAATCCGTTTGGACAGACTGCTGAGGAGATTGTGGCGGCTTGTTGTGCAGAGTATGGTTATCCCGTTTGCTACCAATTTCCGACGGGGCATGGGGAGCACAATGTTGCATTAAAGATGGGTGCGAAAGTCACATTGTCGGTCACGCCCGGAGGGGGAACTTTGATTTTTAACGAATAATAACACTCAAACATAGTCTTATGAGAAGGTTTAATGCTTTTGTCCTCAAATTATTAGGTTATAAGATTGATTGTGTCAACATTCCACCGGAGATTGAAAAGTGTGTATTGTTGTTCGCGCCGCATACGAGTTATTATGATTTTTTAATTGGCACGATGGCCATCAATGTGATGGGTTTCAAGGCGTCGTTGCTCATCAAGAAGGAGGCTTTTTTCTGGCCGTTGGGTCCGATTTTGCGCAAGTGTGGTGGTATTCCGATCGACCGTGCCAATGTGAAGAAATTTCCAGTTTTTGCAGCGGAGTATATCAAGAAGCAGGACAAGATTGCGTTTTTGATTTCCCCTGAAGGCACCCGCAAGCTGAATCCCAACTGGAAGCGAGGTTTCTATTTCATTGCGCAGGAGGCTGGTGTGCCGATAGTACCCGGTTATTTGGATTTCCGTACGAAGCGGGGTGGCGTGCTGCCTACCTTCTTTCCCACAGGTGATTACGAGAAGGATTTGGCTGAGTTGGAGAAAAACTACTACGGGATGCACGGCTTCCGTAAAGGCAAGTTCAATCTGGAGGACAAGCCGTATGCCTTCCCTGAATGGCTGGAGGAGGGGAAGAAGAAATAAAGCCCTCACTTCTATTGTTTAATGATTTTCTCTACGGAGAACAGTTCCTCTTTTTCCCATATTTGCATGAAGTAAAGTCCGGCGGGCCATGTTTGCGTGGAGATGGTCGTATTGACTTCTGTTAGTGTTTGATCTACCAACATTCGCCCCGTTATGTCGTAGATGCAGACTCGAATATTATCACTGCCAATTTTTTTCATCGTCAGATTGTCAGACTGACTTTTCTCCTTGCTTATCACGATGTTCTCTTGGAAGGGGTTGGGAGTGATGGAGAGAATTTGTCGTCGGGTGTTTGACAGGGCATTTCGGTGAGAGTCGGTGTGGGGACGGTAGATGAATCCGTCGGAACGCAGGGGGAGGGAGTAGAGTCCTGCCTCGTTGAGGGCGCGAACGGTGACATAGTAGTGCTTTTGTTCATTCAGTTTTAGACGCTCGGAGAAGTGTGTTTGGGTGGTAAAGCCTGTGAGCAAAGGTCTTGTGAAGTATGGGGTTGTATAGTGGACGGCGTATTCGTAGCCGACAATGGCGGATAGGGTGTCGGTGGCTTCATTCCAGTTGGCGGATACCATTTGGTTGTGAATTTCATCGATGTCGTTGCCCAAACCGTCGTTGACGGTGCCGGTCAGGATAGGCGGGGTGACTGCTTGTGGCAGAATGGAGTTCCATGTGGCCACCCAGCCTGCGGCGGTGGTGGCGCAGTCGGAGCGGAACTCGAGGGTGAGGGCATTGCCGGTGGCGCGCACGGTGCCGGGTGAGTGCGTGTTGAAGCGTCCGATAAGGGGTGAGAAGACGGAGGCTCCGTCGTAAATCCACAGGAAATCATAGTTTTCTTCCAGCTCAAAAGTTGTGAAGGTGAGTTCGATGGCTTCGGCATTTTCCACCTCAATGGTGATGATTTGGCGTTCATCGTTGCCGTAGTTTCCATCCTGTCCGCCCGAATCGGTGAGGGTCCCACTGGTAGTGTGGTAGGTGGTGACAGGGGTGTCGTGGTTCACGAGCTTGAAGTAGAGGTTCCAGTTCCAGTAGGGTCCGGGGTCGGTGTGCGACTGGCTGGGAAAATGTTGGTGGCCGCGTATTTTGGTACAGGCCGTCTCGCCGCCGAGACTGTGAAGACCACTGTTGAGCACGGTGCCGTCGTCGAGGGTGTCGCGGTAGAACATGCGCAGGGGCGGTATGTTGTTGCGGTCGCAGATGTTTCGAGTGAGCAGGGCGGAACTTTGGTACATGGCGGGGGTGAAGTAGCTGGCGATGTTGCCGTAGGCCTCGTGCTCGATGCCGACTGTGTAGGGGTTGCAGTTGCCGACGTGCCAGGCCTTGTCGGCTTCGCGCACCATCTGGGTGATCTGTCCGTCGATGGAGCGTACCACATAGTGGGCGGAAGCCTGTGCTCCCACCCCGTTGTAGGTGCAGTTCTGGAACCATGCGATGGATCCTGCGTATGTTCCTTGTGTGTAGTGGATGGTGACGGCAGAGATGGTGTGGCCGCTGCGCCCCGAATAGTTGCAGCTTCCCGCAGGATTCCAGATGGCACCAGGGTAATCGGTATTCTCATCTTTTGTATTTTCTATGGAAGCGGGGAATTCTTCTCTAATATTCTTATTATCAAATGTTTTACTGTCTGATATTGCTGTTTGTGGCGCTTGCAAAAGGGGCAGGTCTCTGCCAAAAACTTGCATTATGTCCACCGCTGGGAGCTGGATGTGGCAGGCTTCCCGGTAGGCTGCGGAGTTAGCGAACAGACAGTAGGCATAGTGTTGGCTGCTGACAGGAAATTTTGTTTCTGTGGAGGTGGGGATGGGTAGTTCCGACAGCTCGTCAAGAATGGGGAAACAGTCGGGCAGGGTTTGAGGTTGGAGGCCAAGCTGTTGTGCTATGGCAGCGAAAGCGGCGGCATAAGCCAGAATGTTGTCGCGAGGTGACTGCATGATTTTCTCGACGGGGACATCTGACAATTCGGACACACGTTGAAGGTTGTTGCGGAAAATGTCTTTTCCGTTGAGGGTGAGGCCCATTACGCCATAGGTATTAGGGATTTCACAGGGTTCTTGAGCGGAGGTGTCGGGAGCAAGGTGGTGAAAACGGGAGTAGGTGAAAGCCACGGTTTCCAACACCCCTCGCGGCACTGTGGGGTACAGGCGGTAGGCCTCTTGGAAGTAAGGTTCCACCTGTTTGTACTGTTGGATGATGGAGGCTTCAGTTTGCTTTTGAAGCCGTCTTAGTTCTTCATTCACAGGGTTTTGTGCGTAAACCATCGTAAGAGCGAAGAACAGGAGGATAAAGAACAATCGTTTCATCGTATTGGATTTAATTAGTCAATAAAGAACGCTGCAAAGGTACTATGGCGGGCAAGTCATTTTCAAGAGCAAAATTTAAAATTAACATTAATTAACAAATAAACCTTTTCTATCATAGTATTAAGGCCTTCATGAAAGAAAAGGAAACTTTTTTCATTTTGAAATACAAAAAGTCGTATCTTTGCACCCGCTTTATGTGCGATACAATTTATTATTTATCATATTAATTTTTAAAATATTTTCAGATGAAAAACTTTGATCCTGCAACCCAAATTCAAGCTGTTGATCAAAAAGACCTCAACCGCGGTGTGAACCCGTCGATTTGCGACAGCGCAACCTTTATGTTTGAACAGGCCAAAACCATGACCGACACTTTCCATGGTGAGACGGAAGGTTACTATCTTTATTCCCGTCATTGGAATCCCAGCACCTTTGCACTTTGCCGCGCATTGGCTGCAATGGAAGGCACCGAAATGGCATGGGCTACCGGTTCTGGTATGGCCGCCATTACCGTTGCGTTGCTGCACGAAGTGAAGGCTGGCGACCACATCCTCTCCAGCATGACCACCTACGGCGGTACTTTCGCTTTCTTGAACAACTACATCAAGAAATTTGGTGTGGAGGTGAGCTTCGTCAACTTCCAGGATCTGGATGCAGTGAAGAAGGCTGTTCGTCCGAATACGAAAGTGCTCTACACCGAGACGATGAACAACCCGTTGCTCCGCATCGCCAACATTCCCGAGCTCTCGAAGATTGCTCACGCTGCTGGTGCCAAGCTGTTGGTTGACAATACCTTCACCCCGATGATTTTCTCACCCTACCGTTTGGGTGCCGACGTGGTGATTTACAGTATGACCAAATATGTGAATGGTATGAACGACTGTGTAGCGGGTGCCATCTGTGGTACGGCCGACTACATCAATTCGCTCATCAACGTGAACGACGGTACCGCCATGTTGCTGGGTCCCGTGCTTGATCCGATGCGTTCATCCAGCATTCAGAAGAACCTGCACACCCTGCATATCCGCATGAAAAAACACAGCGAGAATGCCATGTATCTGGCCAAGAGATTCAAAGAAACTGGTATCAAATACAACTATCCCGGCCTTCCCGAACACGTGGATCACGAGTTGTTCAAATCTATGATGAATGAAGAATACGGCTTCGGCGGTATGATCTCCATCGACATGGGTACGGCTGAGAGAGCCAGCGCTATCATGGAAGAGATGCAGCGTCTGGGCGTGGGCTACCTCGCAGTGAGCCTCGGCTACTTCAAGACTTTGTTCAGCAACTCCGGCAAGTCCACCTCATCCGAAGTTCCGGAAGATATCCAGAAAGAGATGGGCATGAGCGAAGGACTCATCCGCTTCTCTGTCGGTTTGGACAACGATGCCGAGCGCACCTTCCAGCTCATCAAACAAGCTATCGAAGCCACGAAATAAACAGCAGTGGCATCAATAAAAAAAGCGTGGGTTTTTCCCACGCTTTTTTTGTATCCAGTGACAGGCGTTATTTGTTAATCGACGCCATGTCGGGGATTTCTTTGTCGTAGTCGCCTTTGGCGAGGCGTGCCTTGATGTCGCGGAAGGCCTCGAGGGTGCGGTCCACATCTTCGATAGAGTGTGCGGCAGTGGGGATGATGCGGAAGATGAGCATTCCGGGAGGAATGACGGGGTAGGTGACGATGGAGCAGAAGATGTTGTAGTTCTCGCGGAGGTCAACGGCGATGTTGGCGGCCTGGTTTATGCCGCACTTGAGGATGACGGGCGTGACGCAGGCTTCAGCGGGTCCGATTTCGTAGCCGAGGTCGCGGAAGCCCTTCTGCAGACGGCGGGTCACCTCCCACAGTTTGGCACGGAGGGCGTCGCCTTCGGCACTGCGGATGATTTCCAAACGCTTGAGGCAGCCCACTACGATCGGCATCGGGAGTGCCTTGGCGTACATCTGCGAGCGCATGTTGTATTTGAGGAAGTCGATAATCGGCTTCTCAGTGGCGACGAAACCGCCGATGGTGGCCATTGACTTGGCGTAGGCGCCGATGTAGATGTCGATGTCGTCCATCACGCCGAAGTGTTCGGAGGTGCCGCGGCCGTGGGGGCCCATCACGCCGAAACCGTGGGCGTCGTCGATGAGGATGCGGAATTTGTATTTCTTCTTAAGGGCTGCGATCTGGTCGAGGATGCCGAGTGCGCCGGTCATGCCGAACACGCCTTCGGTGATGAGCAGCACGCCACCGCCCTGACGTTCAGCCTGTTCGCAGGCCTTGGCCAGCACTTTTTCGCAATCAACGATGTCGTTGTGTTTGAATTTGACGCGGGTGCCGATGTGGAGGCGCATACCGTCGAGGAGGCAGGCATGGGCTTCAGCATCGTAAACGATGACGTCGTGGCGAGCAACGAGAGAGTCGATGGTGGAGAAGATGCCCTGATAGCCGAAGTTAAACTCGAAGGCAGCCTCTTTTTTCTCAAAATCAGCCAGTTCGCGTTCCAGTTGTTCGTGGAGGGCGGTGTGGCCGGTAAGCATACGGCTTCCCATCGGGTAGGCCATACCCCACTGGGCGGCGCCTTCCGCATCGGCTTTGCGCACCTCGGGGTGGTTGGCCAGGCCGAGGTAGTTGTTCAAGCTCCAGCAAAGCACCTCTTTGCCTCTGAAGCGCATGTGGGGACCGAGTTCGCCTTCCAACTTGGGGAAGATGAAGTAGCCTTCGCTGGTTTTGCGATACTGGCCGATCGGGCCACCGGTGGACTGTTTGATTCTTTCAAAGATATCTTTCATTTTCTGATGATATTATAGATTAAAAAAACAAATTGTCACAATTACGAAATTGCTCTGCAAAATTACTCAAAATTTCGACACAAAACAGAGCAAAATCAGATATTTTTCAATTATCTAGAAAAGAGATTTTTGGCGAGTTGGTACACCTGCGGCGGTCATTCGTACACAAACTTAGGTAGTTCGTATAAATAGCTAAAAAACAATATTTTACAATCATTTTTCATTGTATTTTTGCCACGTTTTCCTCCCTTTCAAGCAGCGAGAGAACAGACCAATTTTTACAATTATTCACTCTAAAAATTATCAGTCATGGGCAAAATCAAAAAGTTCAAAGAAGAATTCAAGGAACAGAATCTTTTGACGAAATTCCGCATTATTATCATCTCCATTTTATTTCTCATCGCATTAGGGTGGGTTGGAAAGCATGGCTTCGACTTTGTTCGTACAAAAGTGAACCATATCGAACAGCACTACAATGTGGTCAGAAAAGATATCATCACTTCTGACTATTTGTTGTTGAGCTACGAGGACAAAACCTGCCAGCTGGTATATGGTCCTAAGGAAAAGAAGTTGGGTTCGCGTTTTACCTCTTGCCTCATATCCAGCTATTTGACCGAGGATTCGGTTCTCTATATGTACAATAAAAACAAAAAAGGTTGGAAAACTTTTTCGCTGGTGACGGGTAATTTTTCCGAGGAGTATTTCGACCATATCAAACGCCCTGACACGCTGCATCACTACTCGGCCTGTTCGCGCAATGGCCTGATGGGCTTTCTGAATGTACAGAGTGGTGAATTGGCCATTCCTCTTCAGTTTCCTGAACCCAAGCATTTTAGCAGATCATTCGACAGCTTCTATCACTATAGAGATTGTGTGGAAGAGAGAGACTATATTATATTTCATGGCAATTACTGCATTGTTCCCACCAACTCGCAAGCCTATGGCGTGATTGATACGAAAGGCAAGATCCTTCTCAATGGATATACAAAAATTGCTTATCTTGAGAATTATAATATTTTTGAGACATGCAGAGGGAAAAATGAACACGCCATTTTTGCTGCTAAAGACAGGAAGTGTCTTGCAAAGGGAAGCAATATTAAAATTCTGGACATCGGCATTTTGAATAACGATAGTCTTTTCAATTTTGATGGCGACTTGATGACTGATCTCACGCAAGATATTCATCTTTCAAAGTATGGCTATAATGAAGTGGATCTTCGTGGAAAGAAAGTATATACCGATATGGATGAATCGTATAGGTATGACAATTATGATGACTTTACTTATCGTGATCCTGATGCCAACTATATGTATATTGACTCTGACGGTGAGGAGGTGATGGATAATTATACTATTATCAGGGGAGTTAAAGATCGGAAAAATGGTAGAATTGTAGTGGAACACCAGCGCGCAGTACAGGCATACAAGAATGCAAAAGGAAAGTATTTATTTGTATGTTACGGATACGATTACGACTACGAATACAGCTATTACTTATTTATTGATGAGGATGGAAAAATACTTTTCAAAAAAGATTTAGAAACGATTTAGTCGCTATTGTTGTGGAAAATTCCTATTTTTGCAAACAGAATTCTTTTCTATGATGTTAAAGGAAATTATTCACAATCAATACGATGAATAGGGATTCCACCCGTGATACAAAGCGACTGCTCAAGGATTTGAGTTCTTTTTTCCGCCGGACGGGAGACAGGATTGTCATTGGCAACAAAAATTCGCAGAAGGTTTATCTGATCGATCCTGCCTCCCTGATGTGCATTGAGGCAGACCAAAATTACACCAATTGGTATTTTTCCGATGGCACGTCACTTACCCTCACCTATCAGCTGGGCGTTTGCGAGGATTTGATTACCAGTCAAGTCAGTGATGAACAGCTTACCCTCGCTCGTATCGGTAGAAGTGCTATTATTAACTTCCAATATATCACGCAGATAGATATGACTAATAAGATTTTGGTCATATCTAACGAAAACCATGTCAGTCGGAAAATTTCCGTTTCGGAAGATATTTTGAGAATCATCAAAGAAGCCACCATCCTTTATAAAGAAGCCAATGAAAACAGATAGCCGGATTTTAGACAACGATTTCCATATTCTCCAAGGAAAGAAAAATAAGAAGCCATTTTACAAAAAGAAATGGTTCGTAATGGTCGTGAGCGGGGCTTTGTTCATCGCTTTTGTTACGTTTCTTATAGTTGTCATTGGTGAGGATGGGGGAAAAGCGGTTAAAGTAAGCACGGAAGTTAGTAAGGGGAATGCCGGCAGTGAGAAAAAAAGCTCTTCAAAACAGCAGGTAAAGTTGAATCAGCAGCGCGCTGTTGTTGTTCGCGAGGCAACTTCCAACGGGTACAATCTTCGTATTCTTTCTGTTGTTGGCGGCAAAGCCGAGCTGCATGTCGGTCCCGTTGACCGGGAGGACACTACCATTTTGCTTGCCGTACGTGCTGCTGACGTTCGGCAAGATAATGGCGAGCCTGCGGGTGCTTTTGTTGACAAAGGGAAATTGCTATCGCAGGGGAAGGCCAAAAAGGGCTTTTGCGCCATCATTGACGACAACATTATCATAGGAGCTGCTGAGAACTCACCCTACTTGGAAGAGGCCATCAACAATGAGGGTTATTTCTTCCGTCAGTATCCACTTGTGGTGGATGGTATGGCGATTCACAACAAGCCGCGAGGAACTTCCATCCGGCGTGCGCTTTGCGAAAAGGAGGGAGAAATTATGGTAATTGACTGCGAGGATGTCTCCTTCAACGATTTTGCTCAGGCATTGGAAGACTTCGGTGTCACCAATGCCATCTATCTCGTAGGTGGTAGCTCATACGGGTATTACAGGACTATGAACTTGCAGCGGCATGATTTTGGAGATCCCAACCGCAACAGCGACCCCATGATTTCTTTTCTTATCTGGAGGTAACCTATATTGCATCGGCGGTTATTCCGCGCTCATCACAAGGGCATCTGCCACCACTTCTGCCACCGACTTGATTTCAACGCCGAGTTTGTAGTGGTGGTCGATTTGCATGAGCTGATCGACGCAGTTGTGGCAGGGGGTGATGACCACGTCGGCGCCGGTTTTGCGGATCTGGTTAGCCTTGATTTCGCCGATTTTGAGCCGGCGCTCGTTGAACTCGCTCATGGCGAGCATGCCGCCGCCACCGCCGCAGCAGAAGTTTTCGTTGCCGTACGGGTCCATTTCAATCAGTTCGGGTACGGCGCTCTTCACCACGAATCGGAGGGTGTTGAACAGTCCGCCGTTGCGGGTGATGTTGCAGGGATCGTGCAGCGTGTATTTCTTGGTATTCAGCGACTTGTCGAGTTTGATACGTCCCGAACGGATATATTGTTCGATGAGTTCTACGAGGGTAATCATCTGAAAATCGGGGTGTTGTTTCATATAGTTGGGCGACTCCCAGCGGAGGGCACGCGAACCATGGCCGCACTCGCCGAGAACCAACTTCTTACAGTTCAGGTTCTTGACCTCATCGTACATGTGTTGGGCGATGAGGGTGGCTTCTGCGTCGTTGCCGGAGAAGTAGCCGTAGTTGGTTACATCGTACATTTTGGTGGAGAGGGTCCAGCTTTCGCCGGCAGCGTGGAAGATCTTGGCGGCGGCGGAGATGGAGAGCGGGAAGAACTTGGGCTCGCGGGGGTTGAGGGTGTAGAGCATCTCCTTGTCGGGCTGGTTGAGCGGGATTTCCGCGGTCTCGAAGCCCTCTTCATCCTGCATCTCCTCTTCCATCCACTGGATGGTATCCACAAACTCGTCTTCGGGAATGCCCATATTGTTGCCGGTGTTCACGGCGGCATCCACGGTGGCTTGCAGCGACTGGGGTACCATGCCCATAGTGGCGAGCATCCGACGGCCGGTGCGCACCACGAAGGGGATATCAACGCCGATGGAGCAGTGGGCCACGCAGCGTCCGCACATGGTGCAGGCGCCGTAGAGCGAGTCCACCATCTCGGCGATCATCTCATCGTCGAGGTCGCGGGCATGGGTCAGCTTGGGTGCCACCTTGCCCATGGTAGTGCAGTAGCGGCGGTACAGTGAGGCCACCAAGTCCACCTTTTTGCCGGGGATGTATTTCGGGTCGTCGAAAGACTTGTAAAAGAGACAGCTGGTGCCGCACAACCCGCAGTGTACACAAGAGTTGAGGTGGGTGATGAGCTTGCTGTCCGCGGGATGGCGGAGGATGTCCAGTGCTTTTTCGGTTAATTCAGGGTTCATTGGTTGATTTGTTGATTCGTTTATTTGTTGAAAGGGGGAGGGGAGTTAAAAGTTGAGAGTTAAGAAGTTAAGAAGTTAAGATGTGTTTGTGGTCGTTATTTTTTTTATCGAAAATTTTCTAATGTGAGCGAAGCGAACATCAAATTTAAAATATGAGTGTTAGCGAGAGTTGAAGGTTTCGGCGAGGCGGTGCATGGCGGTTTCAACGGTGCTGCGGGGGCAGGCGAGGTTGATACGCATGAAGTTTTCGCCGGCGGTACCGAAGGCTTTGCCGTCGTTGAGTCCGAGGCGGGCTTCCTTGATAAGTTTCTCGGAGAGTTGCTCGTGGGTGAGTCCTAACCCTTTGAAGTTGACCCACAGGAGGTAGGTGGCCTCATGGCGGTAGGTTTTGAGTTGCGGGAGGTTGTCGGCGATAAACTGTTGGCAGTAAGCCACATTGCCGGTGAGGTAGCGGCACAGCTGGTCGAGCCAGTCGGCGCCGTAGGTGTAGGCGGCTTGTGAGGCGACGCTGCCGAACACATTGCCGTAGATATGCACCGTGTCGTTCATGAAATTCTTGAAGCGGGTGCGGAGTTCGGGGTTAGGAATGATGATTTCAGAGGTGAACATGGCCGCGAGGTTGAAGGTCTTGCTCGGTGCCATACAGGTGATGGTGTTCTGGGCGATGGCTTCCGACAGGGTGGCCACCGGCGTGTGCTTGTAGCCGGTCATCATCAGGTCGGAGTGGATTTCATCACTGATTAACAGACAGTTGTATTTGAGGCATAATTCCGCTACGGGCTTCAGCTCGGCGGGAGTCCAGCAGCGGCCCACAGGATTGTGCGGGTTGCTGATGATCATCAGTTTGGGATGTTGTTTCAGCTTTTCCTCCAAATCGTTGAGGTCCATCTCATACACATTGCCGTTGACCACGAGCGGATTGGTGATGATTTCACGTCCATTCTTTTCAACTACTTCATAAAAAGGAGGATAGACGGGAGTTTGGATGAGAACCTTATCGTTTTTTTCGGTAAAAATCTGCACTAAAAAAGAGAGCCCGGCGACGACACCCGGCGAGAAGCAGATCCACTTGGAGGAGATATTCCACTGGTGGCGTTTCTGCATCCATGCCACGATGGCCTGGTAATAAGCTTCGGGGTGGAAGAAGTAGCCCATGACGGGGTGTTCGAGTCGCTGACGCAGCGCATCCAGCACGAAATCGGGGGTGCGGAAGTCCATGTCGGCAATCCACATCGGGAGCACGTCTTCGCTGCCAAAAAAGTCGCCTACCTTATCGTATTTCAGACAGTTGCTGTCTTTTCGGGAGATGATTTCGTCGAAGTTGTATTTCGTCATCGGGTGCAAAATGATTGAGCGTGCAAAGGTACGTCATTTTTCCGAATTAAAAAATAAATAATCTCTATATAAATAAAGTGTAAAGTCAAAAAGAATTCATATTTTTGCATTCTTATGAAGAATATGCTCAAACGGATACAACTTATTGGTTTTCTGTTGCTTGCCGTTTGTTTGTGGCGTTGTTCCTCTGCTGTAAAGGAGGAAAATAGCGATGCAGACAAGGTGGTGGTGAAGGGAAAAGTATGGAACAGGGACGGGAGAACGCTGTATATGCACCTGTTGTCGGTGGACACCACGGGCAATGGAGGCGCAGAATATGTGGGGGTGAGCAATGGTGTGATAGAGGAGGGGAATTTCACCCTGAAGTATGCGTCGGAGGATGCGGATCCGCAGTTTTACCGGATTGGCTTTGGCGAGAAAAACAGCATCACCACGGTGGCTCGTCGCGGCGAGGAGCTGACGTTCACCTTCTCCAACCCCGACACGTTGTGCCGCAACTACAAGGTGAAAGGCGGCAAGGATGCGCAGCTGATGTGGGAACTCGACCAGCGGCTGTCGCGTTTCATCGACTCGGCAGAGCATCTCACACTCTGGTATGAGTACAGCGACGACGACAGTTCGCACGTGCTTATCAACAACGCCTACACCCTCATCAAAGGGCATCATCGTGACTTTTTGATGAACTTCATTGCGCAAAATCCCTGCTCTATCACCACGATTTCGGCTTTTTATCAGCAGTATCAGATGGGCACTTTTTTCGATGAAGTAGCTGATTTGGCTTTGTTAGAGAAAATTTACGCCAATTTGAAAAAACAATACCCACACAACGGCAACGTGCGTTGGTTGGCAAAACGTATAGCTTTTATTTACGAAAATATTAATAATCAACAAGATAATAAAGAAAATAATCCATTATAATTTATTCATCATTCATTAAATCATTCAAAAATGAAAAAAATCTTTACCTTTTTTGTCCTTGCGCTGATGACGATTTTCACCCTCAGTGCGCAGAATGACCCGATTTTCTCGGAAGACTTCTCGGGTGTGACCGGCAGTGGCACCCAGCAGTGCGATGCCAGCGGCACCGCTTTCAACACCACCACATTGGGTGATGTTCTTCCTGGCTGGAGCTCCTACAAAGCCTATCCCGCCAGCGGAAAAGTGAAAGTAGGCACTGGTTCTGAGAATGGCTGGATTGAGACTCCCGCCATCGACCTGAGCGGTGTGGGCAGCATCCGCATCGTGTTCGACGCCCGTGCATGGAACACCAACAACGGCACCGACGGTACCACCATGACGGTAACGGTCAACAGCACGGCATATACGGTGGAAGGTCTTCCCAACAGCGGTTCCACACAAAACGTAGAGTGCGACCTCACCACTTTTGAAGTTATCGCTGCCGGCGGCGGCTCCACTACCATCCGTTTCGAAGGAACTCCCAGAGCTTTCATCGACAATATCGCGGTGTATGCTGCTACCGAGCCGACCATCAGCGTGCAGGGTATCACCAGTTTCAACAATGTGTCGGTCAACCAGGCCTGCACTTCCACACTGACGGCTCATGGTTACAACCTGACCGCAGGCGGCACCACCACCGTGTCTATCAGCGGTGACACCCAGTTCGCCACCACCGCCACCACCGCTGCCAACGACGACCTGATGAGCGACGATGGCGTGGCCATCCCGATCACCTTCAGCGCTGACGCTGCCGGTTCTTACGCTGCTACCCTCACCCTTACCAATGATGACTACACCGCTACTGTAGCGCTTACCGCTACCGTCATCACCATCACCGACGTGCCCACCATCGCCGGCCTCCGTGCCCTCATCGACAACAGCGATGTGAACGCTAATGTGACCGACACCTCCGCCTTCTACAGATATACTGGACAGGGCTATGTGACCCAGGTTTTCAAGACCGGCAGTTACACCAAATGGATTCAGGACGAGACCGGTGCCATCCAGCTCTATGACCCCGATGCACACCTTACCAATGTTTCTGTTGACCAAGAGATCACCAATGTAATTGGTCATATCAGCAACTATTTTGGTTACACCGAATTCAAGGTGATGGCTGGTATTGCCAACGCTGACATCAATGCCTTCCCCTCCTCAACTCCTGCCCCCATCGTGGTGACGCTGGCTCAGCTGCAGGATCAAGAGTACATGGATGGTATTCAGGGACAGCTTATTAAGCTCGAGAACGTTACCTTCAACGAGACGGGTACCTTCACCAAGCAGATTCGCTACACGGTGAACCAGAATGGCGTTACCGATACGGCCGTTTATTTCACGGGCCAGTACGACACCCAAGTGGGTGCTGACATTCCGACCACCGCTTGCGATGTTGTGGGTGTGAATATGCGTACTGCTGCCTACTCCAACGGTTACGGCTCACCCCGCGTAGAATCCCGCTACTACATTCTGCCCAAGTCCTTCGATAATGGTTCGAAATTGGACGAGAGTCCGTATCTTGATCCCAGAGTTTATCCCAACCCGACCCAGGGCAATGTCACCCTCAGAATCAGAACTGAGGTCACCCATGTTGCCATTTACAACATGATGGGCGAACTGGTCAGCACCCAGGCCATCAGCAAAGGTACCAACACCCTCAAGATGAGCCCGCTCACTTCGGGAGTTTACTTCATCTGCATCTTCAACGGCAACGAAATGGTCGGCAAGACCAAAGTTGTGAGACAATAATCTTTCCACAGAAATTCAAACGGGCACATGAAAATGTGCCCGTTTTTTTAGAAACTTAAAATTTATGGCTCGAATCATATTTTTCATCCTTTTCATGGCCTTCATCGTGGTGATGTTGGCGCTCGACCTTGGGGTTTTCCATAAAAAAGACCATGTCATCAGCAACAAGGAGGCGGCCACATGGACGTTGGTTTGGGTATTGCTGGCGATGGGCTTTGCCGCACTGTTGTGGTTCAAGGCCGAGTGGATACATGGCATCAGCAACATGGAGGATTTGCTGGCGTTTGTGGGCAACAGCGATCTGTCGAAGCTGATCCATGAGGGGATGGACTATGAGAGCAGCTTACAGATATATCGCAAGGAGATTTTCACCCAATACTTAGCCGGCTACTTCTTGGAAGAGTCGCTTTCCATTGACAATATCTTTGTGATGATCATGATATTTGTGAGCTTTGGCATCGACAAAAAGTATTATCACAGAATCTTGTTCTGGGGCATTTTAGGGGCTATCATCCTGCGGTTCACCTTCATTTTTGCATTAGGAGCCATGGTGCAGAAGTTCTCATGGGTGCTGGCCATTTTCGGTGCCATCTTGATTTACAGTGGTATCAAGATGTTTATCAAAAAAGAGGAAGAGAACGTGGACACAGCCAGTCATCCCATCGTGAAGTTTGCCGCCAAGCACTTCCGCACCACGCCGGAGGTTCATGGCCATGATTTTTTCACCAAGATTGATGGGAAGAACTATATGACGCCGCTGTTTCTGGTGTTGTTGGTCATTGAGTTCAGCGACATCATTTTTGCGGTGGATTCCATTCCGGCCGTCTTTTCCGTCACCACCGACACGTTTATCGTTTTCTTCTCCAACATCTTCGCTATCATGGGGTTGCGTTCCCTGTTTTTCCTGCTTAGCAATGTCACATCGCTGTTCTGGTTGCTCAAGTACGGCTTGGGTGTGCTGCTGACGTTTATTGGGGTGAAGATGATCGGGCACGAATTCTTCCACTTGGAGATTTCCACCCTGCTCTCCCTGCTGATTATTTTGGGAATTTTGGTGCTGTCGATAGTGGGTTCATTGATTTTCCCGCGCAAAAAAACGGTCGAATAAGACATGACTTTTGTAGAAGCAGTTATTTTGGGTCTTGCCCTTTGTGTGGACACGTTGGTGGTATCGACCACTTGCGGGCTGAAGTCGAAGTTCAGTTACTCGCGTGGGGTATTGTTGGCGGTCACTTTTGCGCTGTTTCAGGGCGGGTTTCCGCTGTTGGGGGCGCTCATCGGCAATGTGTGCCAGCGGTTGATAGAGAGTGTGGATCATTGGATTGCCTTCGGGTTGTTGGCGGCCGTGGGGGTGAAGATGATGGTGGATGGCATTCGTGGGGATGATGGCAAGGGCAACTTCGACGTATCGCGTTTCTGGGTGATCTGCACGTTGGCGGTGGCCACCAGCATAGATGCTTTCGTGGTGGGCATCGGGTTAGGAGTGGACAACACCATGCCGCAGATTCTGATGACGGTGTTGGTGATTGCCGTCGTTACCTTCCTGTCGGCCATGTTGGGCGTGTTTCTCGGAAAGCGGAAGTTCCCTATTCCGGCGAAGTGGGCCTCTATTTTAGCTGGCGTGGTGCTGATAGGACTTGGCGTACACACCTTGTATGAACATGGTGTATTTTCCTTTATCAATCTGTAAATAAAATAGTTGTATTAAAATCTGGCCATCACTACGAAGGATGCGGAGAGGATGGCGAGCAGGATTTCGCTGGAGATGGCAAAATTGCGCACGGGGATGAAGGCGATGGTGAACACCGTGACGGGGATGAGCAGATAGGCAAGGGAGCAGGGGAAGGGGAGGTTGGTGGTGAACAGCATGGCAATATTGAAGCAGAAGAGGACGCAAAGGAAGAGAAATCGTCTTCTGATAACAATCAACTTATTATTATACAAAACTTTAAGTCTTATCATCACATAAATGGTGAGGAGAAGAGCAACGCCCATGGCTATAAAGGTGTAGAGCGTGTAGTGGGTTTGGGTGAAGAGGGGGAAGTGGAGGTGTATTTGGGAGAAGGAGTGCAGATAGGCGGGTAGTGAATCAGTGAAAAAGTGATGGGCGATGAGGTAGAGATAGGGGATGAGAATACCGCACAGGCTGGCCAGCAGGTCGCGAAGTTTGTCGATTTGGTTGATGAGGATGTAGAGGATGAAAAAGACGAGCAGCAGCACGGCGGTGAGATCAAACAGGGTGGCGGTTCCCAGTACGATGCCGGCAACGAGCAGGGCGGTTTTGCTGTTGGCGGTGGAGGTGTGATTGATGAGGTTCAGCACGGCGAGGATGGCCGTGTTGGTGAGCCATGCCGGTGAAAACGGGAGAAGGATGCCCATTCCGAGTGAAAATGCGCAAAAGAAAAGAATGGAAAGTACGTTTTCTTCATCCAAAAAACCGCTTATCCGGACGTAACTGAGCAGCAGGGCGGCCTGTAAAAGCAGGAGCGTCAGGGCAAAAAACTGTGTGCCGACAGGATGCCCCAACAGCCATTGTGAAAGGGCACAGGTACAAGGAAGGGAGTTGCTAAACAAGCTGACATCCAATGGTTTAAGAAATATCATCACCACACATGCCAGCAGGCTTATCACCCCAATAGAGAGCTGTAAAAGATGAGCTTTTCTGAGCAGATAGAACATGGTCGGATTTTTGAACTGCAAACATACATGAAATTTTTTTACAAAAACGAGAAAATGTGCTGGCACAATCTGAAAATTTAGTATTTTTGCCGTCAGTTTTTTTACGAATAAAGAATCAAATAAAAATCAGCGAAATACTATGAAAAGTAAAGTGGCTTTAACTATTTTCTTGGGCCTTGTGGTGGCATGTCTTCTGTTCTTGAACTTGCGAGCTATCCTCCGTCCTGCTAAGTATGAGGCGGTTTACCAAGAGCGTTGCGAGTTGAACACCAACCGACTTACCTCCATTCTGCTGCTGCAGGAATTGTATCACGAGCGTTACCATTGCTACGCCTCTCACATCGACACCTTGATTGATTTTTACGAAAATGGCGATCTGATTTCCATCAACTCAAGAGAAAATCCTCCGCAGGACAGCCTCGGTGATGAGAAGTTCATGGAAAAATTTATGAATATGACCATGAAACAGCGCGAGGAGCATGGCTATGTGGTCTTCGACACCACCCGAACCAGTGTCAAGGCCAGAATGGAAAGTGAGTTGGCCGAGAAAAATGCCAAGAAAGACGGCCATTTGATTACAATGGACAACTTCTACTACATTCCTTACACCAAAACCAAATACAAGATCGAGACTTCTGCTGCTGACAGCATCGTCACCAAGTTTGCCGTTTATGTGCCCATCGAGGATTTGATGGCCAACTTCAATGAGTCGCTGCCGAAGTCCTTCCTGACGAAAGGTTTCTATGGTCACATGGATGATGTTTATAATCCGGAAGTCAAGGATAAGAGCCTTAAGGATTTGCGTGAAATCCGCAATTTTACGGGTTTGCAGTTAGGCGATACCACAGTCAACTCACTTGAAATCACGGCTTATGGCGCCGCGCATTAATCCCGTCCATCACGCTATCCATTACTCTCCCGCAGGATTCTCACTACTTAAAAGCCAACCTTCGGGACCCTTTATTGTTGAAACTTATAAAAGCACCACACTCTCCACTCTGCAACGGGAGTGTGGCTCTTTTTTTGACGTCCCCGCCGAACAAACTATCGTGTCGCTCAATTTCACGGCACCGTTCCTTGTGCCCAAAGCGCTGAAGCAGGCCCCCGCCTCGCAGTACTTGAAAATGCAGCAGGAGGTGTCGGACAGCGACGAGGTGTTTGAGGATGACCTTGGGGATTATATCGCCATTTACGCCTTGCCGCTGAGCAAGACTTTGCCGTTGCGCACCACCCTCCGCAATCCGAAGTTCCACCACACGGCCACTTTGCTGTATCGCTATCTGGCACAGTATGAGTCGGAATTTCCCAATAAAATGTTGCTTCATTTCAGCGGCAATAGGATGGGATTTATTTTGATAAAGAATGGTAAATTGTTTATTATTAATGAATTGACATTTACCACAAAAGAAGATGTGCTCTATTATGTGCTGCACATCCTGCAGCAGCAGGAGTCCCGCCGCGATGAGACCGATGTGCTGATTTCGGGCGATACGCCTGACCTTAAAGACATTGTGCAGTTGCTGGGGCGCTGTCTGCCGCATGTGCAGAGTGCAGGCAAAAAAGAGAAAGTCGTGAACTTAAAAGGGCAGAAAGAACCTGCTTCCGCCTATATACAACTTATTGGAATTCAGTAACTATGCGTATTATTGCTGGCAAAAACAAAGGCAGGAAAATTGTAGCTCCTGCCACGCTCCCCGTCAGGCCCACCACCGACTTGGGCAAGGAGAGCCTGTTCAACATTCTCAACAACTATTTTTTCTTCGACGCCATCACCGTCATTGACCTTTTTGCCGGCACGGGCAATGTGAGTTTGGAGTTTGCCTCGCGCGGGGCCATCTCCGTCACCTCCGTCGATTCCTATCAGGGGTGTGTGGATTTCATCAAGAAGACCGCCGCCCAGCTGCAATACCTGAATGTAACCGCCATCAAGGCCGATGCGTTCCAGTATGTGGAGCGGTTGCGCCAGCCGGTGGACATCATCTTCGCTGACCCGCCCTACGACCTTGAGGGGGTGGAGCGCTTGCCGCAGATTGTGTTCGAGCGCAACCTATTGAAACCCGACGGGTGGCTCATCATTGAGCATGGTAAAGACCGTGACTTTTCGCAACATCCTAATTTTTACCAACTTAGAAAATATGGAAAATTGCATTTTTCTTTTTTGGTGAATATGACGGAGTAAAAAATTTTTAGCAATCATCTTTAAATATATATAGTATGAAAAAATTGGTGGTACTATCGGGTGCAGGGGTGAGTGCTGAAAGTGGCATCAAGACCTTCCGCGACAGCGACGGACTGTGGGAGAATTACAATGTGGAGGAGGTGGCTACCATTGAGGGGTGGTATAGAAATCCCGCGCTCATGGTGCAGTTTTACAACGAGCGTCGCCGCCAGCTGAAGACCGCCCAGCCCAACGAGGCTCATAAGATTATCGGAGAGCTGGAGCAGTATTTCGACGTGACGGTTGCCACCCAGAATGTGGACAATTTGCACGAGCGGGGCGGTTCCACCCATGTCATCCACCTGCATGGCGAATTGACGAAAGTGTGCAGTGATAGGGGGAAGAAATGTGTGGAAGATATTGGTTATGAGGAATATGAATACGGCAGGAAATGTGCCGACGGCGGCATGATGCGGCCGTTCATCGTATGGTTTGGTGAGGACGTGCCGTTGCTGGCCGATGCCGCTGACGCGGTGGAGAAGGCCGACATCCTCATCATTATCGGCACCTCACTCAACGTATATCCGGCGGCGGGACTCATCTACTATGCCCGTCCCGACTGTAAGATTTATCTGATTGACCCGAAGGAGGTGCAGACGCACTCTTCTCGCGTGGAGTTCATTCAGGAGAAGGCCACCGTGGGCATGCGTATCTTGAAAGAAAAGTTGTTGCAATGCGTGTAAGACTCTTGGGTACAGGTACTTCGCAGGGCATTCCGATCATTGGATGCCACTGTCCGGTTTGCACCAGCACCGATGAGCGCGACCACCGGTTGCGTACTTCCGCGCTGGTGGAGGTGGACGGGGTGAACATCTTAATCGATGCGGGTCCCGACCTGCGGCAGCAGCTGTTGCGCTGCGGCGTCACTCGTCTCGATGCGCTGTTACTCACCCACGAGCACAAAGACCATACTGGCGGCATCGACGATGTGCGCCCTATCAACTTCCTGATGAAAACGCCCCTCAACATTTACGGACAGCCCCGTGTGATGAAAGCCATCCGCAACGACTACTCCTACGCTTTCGGTCCCGACCAGTACCCGGGCGTGCCGCAGCTGGTGCTGAATCCCTTGCAGCCCGAGCCTTTCGAGGTGAAGGGGGTGGAGGTGATTCCCGTGAAGGTGCGCCACATGACGCTGCCGATTTTTGGCTATCGTATCCGCAATTTCGGTTACATCACCGATGCGAGTTTCATATCCGAAACAGAGAAAAAGAAACTGCAGGGTGTGAAAGTTTTGGTTATCAATGCGTTGAGAAGAGAGCAGCACTATTCGCACTTTAACTTGGAGCAGGCGTTGGCCATCATTGACGAGATCAAGCCCGAGCGCGCCTATCTCACCCATGTCAGTCACCGTCTCGGCAAGTATGTGGACGTGTCGCAGGAGCTGCCGCAGAATGTTTTTTTAGGGATTGACAATCAGGTGATTGAGGTGTAAGGAAGTGATGCTCCCTAATAAAAAGAGTTGCATTTATTTTCTTCTCCCCTGAAAATAATCGGCTATCTCCATCAGCAGGATGGCATTGTCGAAATATTTGTAACAGCGAAAATCGCTTGTAAGACAATCTTTTATAAAATTTGAGAAGGGCAGGTCGCAGCAGCTGTAATGCTGCCCCTTGTAGATGATGTGCCACGGAAGCATCCATGGACTTCCAGCAATCCAATCTGAGTTTCTGATCAGGCAGGTTTCTCCTTTGGCATTGACCAACGTCACCTCAAACCATCCAACTGCGGTGCAACCCTCGCTGGGGTCTTCCGCAAGGATATCGTACAGCACTGATGGCTTAATGCTCCACATGATGGTGGGGATTGCCTCGTAAAGGTCACGATCTACTTCCAAAATACTATTAGGACTATACCATGCCAAATTTGACCGTTTTTCCACGGCTTCCTGATAATGTTGGATGTCTGTTTCGGTGATGTTAAAATCTTGAATTTCAGGAATATAATATAAGTTGGCATTCATCTTGTTCAAGAGGGTCATCAGCCGAGGATAACTCACAGAGCGAACGATGGCAGAATCTTGTTCTTCGTCTTGCTCCTCTTTTTTGACGGAAGTGGCCATTAGCAGATCACCTTCAGTTGTATATTCAATAGTCGTACGATAGGAATAGTAAGCGCCGCCGCCGCCATCTTCGATGGTCATCTTGGTGATGGGGGAGGCAAGGAAATCGCGCAAAGGTTCAGCGGGTTGATAAACCTCCGCCTTGTGCTGGCGCAACGAGTAGAGATGGTTTTGGAGTCCATCCCACAGCACGGCCGTTTCGTCGTCGAGCAGCCGTATTTCTTTCGGTGTGAAGTCCAGCACCGCCTCGCGGAACCAGCGATAGTCTTTTATCTCTGCAAGATAAAGGTGATTCTTCTCGTTCTTGTAAATATCACCACCCGCTATCCCCCACAACAAAGTTTTTCCGGCTGTCCCTACACAGGGATCTTTAATGGAGTGATCGGTAGTGTAAAGGGTACGGCAAACGAGTCCGTTTGAGTCGGCACGGCACACGCGATAATCCTCCAGATACACATACAGCGAGCCATTCATCACTTTGATGTTGATAGGATAGGTGGGCAGGCGCTCTTCGGTAAGCAGCTGAAACTGCGTGGGCGATGTGAATGCCCACAGCCGCAGACTGTCGTCGTATCCCAGTAACTGGTGGTGGTCGGGAGCAAGTTCGAAATCCATCAGCGGCACTGGAAAGGGCTGCCATTCTATTTCGTCTTGCTTTGTATAGAAAGACCGTCCCCCTTGCTGCACCAGCAGGTAGTCGCCCCATAGGGCCACTTTGTCGATGTCTAATGCGTTATGATGAGTTCTGTTCACCACCTTCTTTTGGTCGAATGGGGTGGGTACATTCTGTGCAGACTGCCAGTTGTTTTCTGTGAGAAGAATCTCGTTGTCATCGGAACCCACCATGCCACGCTGTGTGTCTGCCATGTGGAGCGCATAAATTCTGTCTGATTTTTTGAAAGGCACCTCCATCTTTTTAAAACTCTTACCAAAGTCATCAGAATAGAGAAGGGTTTTCTTTAATGTACCCAGCCAGGCATGTCCGTCATTATCTATAGAAACTTCATAAAACCATCCATCCTCTCCTAAATCGCCCTTTTCCCACGTTCGCCCACCATCGTAGGTAAGGAAGTAACCGCTCTTTTCGTGTTTGTCCGATTGAATGTAGCCTGTAAGGATGGCGGTGTCAGCATTAAAAAAAGAGATGCGTTCAAGGTTGTCAAGTCTGCCCGCGACTTTCATCATGTGCCAGTTGGAGTCGATATTGCTGGTATAATAAACCTCTCCAAAACAGTTGGATAGAAAAAGGTTTCCGCTGGGCGAGACCGAAATTTCATCAATTCTTCCCGATAGATTGAGCGCTGCCCGGTAGTCGCGGTCCTCAACAGGAGGAAGTACCTGTGCAGTCATGCCCTTCAGAGCCAAGATAAAAAGCAAGAAAAAGAGATTTCTTTTCATGGTTTGAAATATGTTTCTGCAAAAATACAATTTTTTGTATTACCAAAAGTTTTTTGTTGTACTTTTGCACCGTTGTTTCCTTGCGGAGCGGATGATTCTTCTCCAAAACTAACAACATATATAATTTATTCATAATCAATCTAATCCAAAAGAAATTCTAATGGAAAAGAGAATCGGAAGCATCAGCATCCTCATCAGCAATCGCGACATTGTTCCCCAAGTGAACGAGCTTCTCTCGGAGTTCGCCGAAATGATTTTGGCCCGCCAAGGGCTGCCCCTGCGCGACAAAGGCATCCAGTTTATTTCCCTCATTATCGAAGGCACCACTGACCAGATCAGTGCCCTCACCGGCAAACTGGGCCGCCTGCCCGACGTAGAAGCGAAATCGATGGTGGCGAAACTTAAAAATTGAAAATTGAGAATTGAAAACTGAAAATTGAAATTGTGAACACGTAGAGACGTGGTGTACCGCGTCTCAAATCAACGAAAAGGATATAATCTTCAAATATTAAATGCGAGCATAGCGAGCCTCAAATGTTCGCGCAAGCGAACTTCAAATAAACAAATCAACGAATCAACAAATCAACAAAATAAACAACCAATCATGAAATTCAATCCAGAAAAATGTCGGATTCCCGACGAAATCGGCAAACCGTTTATCGATCCTGATGAAATTTGGGATTTTATCAACAACACGAAAAGCACGCCCGAGCGGGTGCGCGCCCTCATCCAGAAGTCGCTGAACAAGGAGCGCCTCACGCTCGAAGAGACCGCCGTGCTCATCAACACCACCGACCCCGCTCTCGTTGAGGAAATCAAGGAGGGTGCCCGCGAGCTGAAACGCCGCATCTATGGCAACCGTATCGTGCTGTTCGCCCCCCTGTACGTGGGCAACTACTGCGTTAACAACTGCAAGTACTGCGGTTTCCGTTCCTCCAACCACGAGCAGGTGCGCACCACCCTCACCGATGAGGAGTTTGTGCATAATATTGAGGCACTGGAAGATGATGGTCAGAAACGACTCATCCTCGTTTATGGCGAATCCCCGAAATACTCGCCGGAGTTCATCGCTCACACCACCCGCCTCGCCTACTCGGTACACAAAGGCAATGGTTCCATCCGCCGCGTGAACATCAACGCCGCCCCGCTCGATGTGGAGGGCTTCCGCACCGTGAAAGAGGCTGGCATCGGCACCTACCAGATTTTCCAGGAGACCTACCATCCGGAGGCTTACTCATGGTACCACCCCGCCAACACCATCAAGGGCAACTACGAGTGGCGACTCACCGCCATGGACCGCGCCCAGCAGGCCGGCATCGACGACAACGGTCTCGGCATCCTGTTCGGTCTGTACGACTGGCGTTTCGAGGTGCTGGCCATGATTCGCCATACCAACCACTTGGAGGCCTGCTTCAACGTGGGTCCACACACCATCTCGTTCCCGCGTATCAAGGACGCTTCCGGCCTCGACATCGACAAGAAGTACTTTGTGGATGATGAGACCTTCGAGAAGATCATCGCCATCTTCCGTCTGGCTGTGCCTTACACCGGCATGATCCTTACCGCTCGTGAAAACGCCGACTTCCGTGCCAAGGCCATCCAGTACGGCATTTCACAGATCGACGGCGGCACCAACCTCCAGATTGGCGACTACAAGTACCACCACGAGGAGACCGAGAAGAACAGCGACAAGCAGGAGGACCAGAACCTGCACCGCGAGCAGTTCAAGATTGGCGACGACCGCAACCTCGGCGACATCATCGAAGAGCTGTTGGACGGCAACTACATCCCGAGTTTCTGCACGGCTTGTTACCGTTTGGGCCGCACTGGCGAGCACTTCATGGAGTTCAGCGTGCCCGGCTTCATCAAGCGTTACTGCACGCCCAACGCCATCCTCACGCTCAGCGAGTACCTGGTGGATTACGCTACGCCCGAAGTGGCCGCCAAAGGCTGGAAGGTCATCGAGAACAACCTCTGCAATGTGGATGAGCAGTTCCGCGACGAGCTGCTGGCTCGCATCGAGCGCATCAAGAACGGCGAACGCGATTTGTATTTTTAAACTGAAAATTGAGAATGGAAAATTGAAAACTGCGAACGAATCAACGCATCAACAGTAGAGACGTTGCGCGCCACGTCTCTACAAACGACATAGAAATTACCTTGTTTTTATTGAAGGGTCGTGGCGAAAGTTGCGGCCCTTTTTTTGTGGGCGGTGGGGGGGAGAAGATTGAAGGGTGAATCATTGTGTTTGAACACGGATAACTTTATTTCAAGATGTGTGAGGCTCGTTTATAAGAAGTATCTTATTGTTGGCGAGAAAGCATGGCTTAGTCGACGAGTTGAAGGATGGGTGGTTATAGTTTTTTTCGCAGAAGGGAAAGATAGAAGAAAGTTATATGTGTGCAGGGATTGAAAAATCCCAAATAAAAGTATGCAGAAGTGGCATGCTAATATATTATTTATTTAAAAGCGACAACTTTTCAGGGGTTTATAAGCAAGTCTTTTCGTTTTACTTTCGGAAAAATAGTTCATATCAGGAATTATAATTCCTTTTACATAATATATAAAATATTAATTACCAATGTTTTATGTATTTTAGGAATTATAGTTCCTTTTGTATATAAATCTTTGCAGGTACTTTTGTCGCCTGAATTTTATTTTCAAAAATGATATTTGAATTACTGTATTATGAAAACAGAACAACAATTTAGGAAAGCAATAGGGTTAGCTCTTTTGAACACCCGCAATGCTATGTCGGAAGAAGATATTAAAATCACACAGGATGATGTTGCCATTCGCGCAGGTATATCAACTCGCTATTATGGCTCCATAGAAAGGGGAAAGGTATCTCCTTCCCTGTACACACTTGCAAAAATAGCGGAAGCATTGCAAATGCCTATGCACAAGTTGTGCGAACTTATTGAGAATTATTAACGAATTAAATCAAACATAAAATGACACAAGAAGAAAAACAATTTCTCTCCGATTTTATGGAGGTAATCATTGAAACATCTCAGAATAATGAATCCAAACCTGAAACTGAATTAACAAAAGCCATTATTGAATACGTGGTTGAAAATGGGGAAGCCCTTGCTCCTGAAATTTGTGAGTGTCAAAGTAATTCAGTAAGTGAAAAATTTATAGGACGCTATCATTTAAATGCCTTTGACTATTCAGAAACAACGGGGATACTTGATCTTTTTGGGACAATTTATTATGAAGGGCAAAGTCCTGTGCTCCCTGTTAGTACAGCCCAAAGGATGGTTAATGAACTTGCAATGACTTTGAGAGTCGCAATTGATGGATCAGAAGCAAAAAAAACTTATCGAGAAAGAGACCCTGATGTTGCTGAAGTTCTCGATATGATGAAAGAAGAATATGATCAAAAGCACATCGAACTCATCAGACTTTTTGTTCTCTCAAATGGTTTCGCAGTGGAACCACTGGAATCGGAAGATGGAATTTTCCAATATAAATCCGATAAAAAAGAGATTCCTATTGAATATCATTTTTGGGATATGGGGGAAGTATTAAAGGCAGAACAATTGCGTCGTAACAATCAAGAAATACTCATCAATTTTCAAGAAGAGTACCAAACCAAACTTGAATGTGTGGAAGCTATTGATGAACGAAACAATATCCGCTCATACTTAACTGTCATGCCGGCAATTACGCTCGCAAAAATTTATCACAGATATAAAGTTCGGCTAATAGACAAAAACGTTCGAAATTTTCTTGGCGGCAAGATAAAAGTGAATAACGAAATGGCAAAAACCATTGCAGAAACTCCTGAACTCTTTTTTTCATATAATAATGGCATTTCATCCACTGCTGCAAATGTTGAAGTTAAAACAGATGAAAATGGGCGAAAGTACATATCTTCAATTCGCAATTGGCATATAGTTAATGGTGGACAAACCACATCAACAATATATAATGCCTACCGTCAGAAACAAACAATGCCCAATCTCGCTAAAGCGTTTGTTGCGGTAAAAGTCTCAGAAGTTAAAGAGAATGACACTTCGCCGCTGGTTGGCAATATTGCAAAATATGCTAATTCTCAAACAAAAATAAAAGACTCGGATCTGTCTGCGAACGCTCCGTATATGCTTAATCTTGAGAAGCAATCCCGTAAAGAATGGACTTCTGATACTCAACCAACATTGTGGTATTTTGAGCGTTTGCGTGGACAATTCCTCACAGAAAAAGGACAAGTCGGTGGTGTCGGAACTCATAAAGTGAAGAAATTTGAAGAAGAACGTCCTCAATCACAGCGTTTTAATAAAACAGAAATTGCAAAGATTGAAATGGCTTGGATGGATAAACCATACGAATCCTGTAAAGGTGGCGAAGTCTGTTTTGACAAGTTTTGGAAAATCATCAAAGAGGATACGCCAAACGTTGATGAGACCTATTTCCATAATATAGTCGCCAAAAATATAATATACAAGAGAATTGATTCATTACTCAAATTAGAAGGTAATAAAGGACATGCAAGCATTATTTGTGCATATACTCTTGCTTTGCTTTCACTTCGTTCACAACAAAAGCTCGATTTAAATTATATTTGGGTGAATCAGTCAGTCCATGACGATCTTATTCCTGTAATTAAAGAATGTATTCAAGCTATCTCTGATCATATTCGATTGATAGGCGGTGATAGTAGTAAAAATCCACAAACTGAATCAAAAAAAATTGATTTTTGGAATAATCTACAGAACAAGACTCTTGCAATTTCTATACCGGAAAGTGTATTAATTGACGAAACTGAAGCGATAACAATAACAGAAGAACAAAAACAGACTATAGCTCAGGCAATTGCTCGCGGCATTGACTTCTGGAGGAATCTTTCCGCATGGAGCAAAAAAGAAGGTCGTACACGCATGTCAATTATGGAGAAAAAGAAAATTGACCATCTTGCCGCCTCAATTGAGCATAACAAGGACGTAAAAGCAAAACTTGCTGAGGATTGTGAACGTTCATTACGACTTGCTAAAGACTACGGCTTTGATCCCGATATGATTTACTAAATTTCATGTAAATTATGAACAAGCCACATAAGCGAAAAAAAACAATAAAAGTCTTTGAAGCTTTTGCCGGTTATGGCGGTGCTTCTTATGGTCTCAAACGATCTGGTATTAAATATAAAGTTGTAGGGTTTTCGGAAATCGAGCGAAGTGCAAACAGAATATTGCACCATAATTTCCCTGAAATTCATAATTATGGTGATATTGTTAGTATTAGAGAGGATTTAGAAAAAAATCCGAATGCAATACCTAACTTTGATTTATTTACAGGCGGATTCCCTTGTCAACCATTTTCATCTGCCGGGTTAATGAGAGGAGAAAATGATGAAAAGGGACGAGGGACATTGATATATGAAATCATACGGATATGTCAAATAAAAAGACCTAAATACATTTTACTTGAAAATGTGAGAGGTTTTTTAGCAGAACGTTTTAAGGAAACACGTGAGGCACTGCAAAAGGGATTAAGAGATTATAATATTCGTATGCAAGTTCTTAATTCTAAAGATTATGGCATACCTCAAAATAGAGAACGCCTATGGATATTTGCTTCTACGGATGAAATCCCTATGGAATTTTCAATGGTACCACCTATGCCTGAAGAAGATCGCCCAAGATTAAAAGAGTTTTTAGATAAAACACCGCCTTCTGACATGTATTTATCTGACAAACAGGTGGAACACTTGCAAGAGGTTCACGGCAAACATGGACTTAAGAGCTTTATTGTTAATGAGCCACTTTGTTTAGATATATATAATCATAAAATTAAAACAGATGGACTATGTAATACTATAACAGAACCCAGCCATAACATTACACGAATTGTTGAACCAATTGGAGAAGATGGTAAATTAAGAGTAAGAAAGTTATCAATTACAGAACAATTTCGTTTAATGGGGTTTGCGGACGGTGAAATATCTTTTCCAAATGATTTGAATTATCGGGAAATATCCGCTCGTGCTGGTAATGGTTGGGATGTTAATTTAGTTGGTAGATTATTAAAACATATTTTTTCACAATTATGACTATAGATTTAGCATCGTTTGCGTTTGGTTGTACCCTTTTAGAAGGTACAGGAACTCCCCCTTGGGGAACAGCATTGGGGCAGCATAAGCCTGACTACATGTTCACACACGATGGTTTTAAGGACTTGTTAGCTGGCATGGTATATAATGCTGTGCCACTGAAACAAGTGAATCTTCCTATTGGCCGGGGTGGTTGTGTCGTATCTGGGCAAGAAGATACCAATATCCAACTTGCTTCAGTTTTCCATAATGTTTTTGTAAATGGGAAAAGAATTAATAAGCCTTTTACAATGATTATATACAAAGAAGATTCATCTTCTCACGCTGGTCGAAGACATTTGAAATATAATCCAAAAACTTCTTTTCGACAAAAAGATGGATTTGTTTGTACCAATGAAGACTTTTTAAATGAAGTTCGCAAAGCCTTTTCCTTGTCTGAAGATGCTTGTTGGTTCGTATATCAGATTGATGCTTCTCTTCAAACAGAATTGCACTTATCTGCAATTTTCGTAAACAAGCAGCATTCTGTTACATACGCAGATAGTCGTGATCGAAAACAGAAATGGAATGAGTTGATTGAGTTAAATAGCAAATAATAAAAAAGGATAAAAAAACTATAGTAAAAGGAGAAATTATGGCTTATAGTAAAGAAACATTGGATAAGATTTGGGACAAAGGTATTGTGATACGTGGTAAGAACCCAGACAAGTATAGAAAAGATATTAATGGGAATGTGATGTATAGACAATCCTATGGAAAATTCTCGGAAATGGGTTGGAATGTGGATCATAAGAAAGCCAAAGCGAATGGAGGGTCTGATAGTTTAAGAAATCTTCAGCCGATGAATTCTAGAGCGAACTCAAGTAAAGGGAAAAAGAAATAGGAGTCTGTTGTTTTCTTTTTTTGACCAAAGGTAAAATATAAATTGTATTTTTGCGTATTGAAATAAAGAAATCAGAAAATGACAGAAAATTATAAAATTCCCACATTACCACTGCCATACGATTTGGAGACAAAGAGAATCCTCAAGCAGCTGAACCGTTCCAATCGAAAACTTGCTGAGTTGAAAGGTGTTGCCCAAACCATCCCCAACGAACAAATTCTCATCAGCACCTTGACTTTACAAGAAGCAAAGGACAGCTCAGAGGTGGAGAATATTGTCACGACTCAAGACGACCTCTATCGTGCCGGACTAGATACCAACCTTCAGTTTATCAATGCTGCCACAAAAGAAGTTTTGTATTATAGGGAGGCCATCACAGAAGGATTCAAACTGGTAAGGAGCAAAAACATCTTGACCTTGAACGACATCAAGCACGTTCAACAGATACTGGAACAAAACACCGCAGGATTTCGCTCGACACCAGGTACCCAATTGAAACGGAGCAGCGACGGTGAAGTGGTTTACACTCCGCCGCAAGACGGACAGGCCATCAAACAGTATATGGAGAACCTCGAACTTTTCATTAACGATGACGATACCATTCAATTGGATCCGCTGATTAAAATGGCGATTATACATCATCAGTTTGAAAGCATACATCCCTTTTACGATGGCAACGGACGAACGGGAAGAATCATCAACATACTCTATCTGGTGATTACCGGACTGTTAGATTTGCCCATCTTGTATTTAAGCCGATACATCACCCGCAACAAAAGTGATTATTATAGGTTGATTCAAGCTATCAGAGACAAAAAGGGAAATAACGCTAAAGAATGGGAAGAATGGATATTGTTTGTCTTAAAGGGAGTGGAAATGACCGCTGAAGACACCATCTCTTTGGTGAAAAGCATTGGCATAATGATGGATGAGTTTAAACACGTTCTTCGTCCTGTTTTTGGTGCCAAATACAACCATGAATTGTTGAATGGTATGTTTTATCACCCTTATACCAAAATTGAACATATAGAAAACAACCTCCAAGTTTCACGACAAACCGCAGCAAAGTATCTTGAAAAAATAGTTTCATTAGGGTTGCTTACCAAACAGCGCATCTGGAAGGAGAATTACTACACAAACACAAAACTCATTGATTTATTTGTGAGATTTGGTGAGACGAATAATGTGGGGAACGTTCCCGACAGCATAGAATCCATTCATGTTACAAAAATAGCAGAAAGTTAACGTGAAAAAAGTGTCATGTTAAAAATTTTTCGTTTTTTTAACCTGATAAAAACATCAGGTCGAGTTTTGAGAAAAAATTTAACTTGAAAAACACCCATTTCAAATATACATAACCATAACCTTCATGTCCTGCCTCCGCGTTCTGTTAGCCATCATCTTCCCGCCGCTGTCGGTTATCGACAAGGGCTGCGGCTCCTTCCTGATTGTGCTGATCCTTACCGCCATCGGCTGGGTGCCCGGCGTCATCGGCGCGCTCATCATCCTCAACAAGAAAGAATAAGCCATGAAAACCATCACCGTTTCCGCCGCCATCATCCGCGACTCCCAGAACCGCATCTTCGCCACCCAGCGTGGAGGTGGTGACTGGAAGGACTGGTGGGAGTTCCCGGGCGGCAAGATCGAGCCGGGCGAAACACCCCAGCAAGCCCTGCGCCGCGAGATCCGCGAGGAGCTCGATACCGAAATCACCGTCGGCGAACTGTTGCACACCGTGGAATGGGACTACCCCAAGTTCCACCTCACCATGCACTGCTTTCTCTGCACCGTGGAGCGCGGCTCGCTCACCCTGCTCGAGCACGAGGCCGCCCGCTGGCTCGCCCCCGACGAACTCGCCTCCGTGCAGTGGCTGCCCGCCGACTGGGAGGTAATTGAGGTGCTGAAAAATCGCGGGACTACCGCTTCACAAACTTCTTGGTGAAAACACCATTGTCGCTCTGCACCTTCAGCTCGTACCATCCGGCCGTGAAGGCGCTGAGGTTGAGCGTGGTGGCATCTTCCTGCTGGAGTACCAACCGCCCCTGACCATCATACAGATAGCAGGTGAAATGCGGACACGATTCCGGCACCTGCAGGTGGAGCTGGTCGCTGGCCGGATTCGGATAAATGGTGAAGTCATCGCTCTCCTGTTCCGTAATGCCGTCGGGCTCGACGGGGGCAGTCGGATAATTCAGGTGCTCTGCCATGAAGTTCACCGCGATACGGAAACAGGTGTCGAACTTCTCGGGAATTAAAGTGGTAAAGCCATCAATGTAGAAGCAATGTTCCTCTCCTTCAAACACATGCATTTCGTGGTCCACCCCGCGGTTGCCGAGGCGCTGGTCGATGTAGTACGAGCCGTACATGTCGGGCAGCACCAGCGAGGTGATGCCCAGAAAGTTCTCTTCGTAGGGCGCGCCATAGTAGAACGAAACGGTCTCGTCGGCGGTGCCGTGGACGAGGCAGATGGGAGTCTGGTCGTCGTTGCCTACGATGTTGGTGTCGAGTATGCCGCCCCACTGGGCCACCAGTCCGGTGATGTTGGGCGAGTAGGACAGGTACTCGGGAAAGCCGGAAGTGTGTACCCCGCCAAGGTCGCTGTGTCCGCCGATACCCAAAAAGCCTTCATCCTCGTAAGTCTCTTCCGGTCTTTCATTATCATCCATCCACACGCAGTGCATGGAGGCGATGGTGCCGGCCGAGTTGCCGATGACAAAGATGCGGTTGGTATCAATCCGGTAGGTGTCGCAGTTGCCCTTGAAGAACCGAACGGCGGCGCTGACATCCTGTGCGGCCATGTAGGCAGCGCGAATGAAGTTGGTCTCCGAGATGCGGTAAACGGGCAGCAGCCGGTAATCGATGGAGGCGACCACATAGCCGTAATGGCTGAGCGATTCGGCGTAGGCCACCATGTCGCACCACGAGCGGTTGCCTGCGACGAAGGCGCCGCCGAAGACCGTGATCACCAGCGGACGGTAGGCCATGGTGTCGCCAACGGGCGCGTAAAAGTCGAAGTACAGCGGGTCGGGATCATCGGAGCCCACGGGTGCCGCGCTGCTGTATTGCACTTCGGTTTGTACGGCGATTTCATCGAAAACGGGCGACAAAAACCGCTGTCCGTTCTGTGCCCGCAGCAGCAGGCAGCTACACAAGACGAGGCATATAAAAAGGATAAATTTTTTGCTCATAGATGATATTTTATTGAAAATGAGGCCGCAAAAATACAAAAAAAATTGTTGTATTTTTGCATCCTATTTCATGGAGCGTCCACCTCTTTACAACCTTAACGCAAAGCACGAACCATGTCCGACCGTCTCTCCCCAGAACAGCGCCACCGCTGCATGTCGCACATCCGCAGCCGCAACACCAAGCCTGAGCTGAAGGTGCGGAGGTGGCTGTGGAATCACGGCTACCGCTACCGCCTGTGCGTGAAATCGGTGCCCGGCAGTCCCGACATCGTCATGCGCAAATACCGCACCGCCATTTTTGTCAATGGGTGTTTTTGGCACGGCCACGGGGTGAAATTGAAAATTGAAAATGGAAAATTGAAAATGGTAGAGCCGCAAAATTTTGCGGCTCTACCCGAGATTCTAGAACCGTTGGAAAATTCTCCCTGCTGCAAAATTCCGAATACCAATCGCGATTTCTGGGTCAACAAAATCCGCCGCAACCAGCAGCGCGACCAGCAGAACTACAAGAATTTGCAGGATAACGGCTGGCAGGTGCTGGTGGTGTGGGAATGTCAGCTCGCGCCCAAAAAACTGGAACAGACGATGTTACAGGTTGAGATCCTGCTCAACGAGAATCTCATAGCCACCCTGCATCCCAAGCGGTTGCGCTACGACCAGCCGGACGAAGCGCCCCTGCCCGTTGCCGCCGAACCTGAGGGGGAGTACCGCTCCCGCACTCCCAAGACCTCGCGGTAAAGTCCCCTCATCCCTTCATCCCTTCATCTTTTCATCCCTTCATCTTTCCTTTTTCGAAAATGCAAGCAAGTTTCCAAAATTTGCGCTGACGCCCTCGTCTTTTTGTTTGCAATTTTCTCCCTTTTGTTTACAAATCATTGGACTATCTTTGCAAAAATCCCATAATTGCTTGCAAAAAAATCCTTTTTATTACGTGAAAATCGAAGGTTTTTCTTTTTCACCGATTTTTGCAATCGGAAATGCGCAACCGATTCCGCGTGTGTCCCGTCGTAAAAAGGAATCGCTAAAATTCATTCGTTTATGAGAAAAATTGTTGTGTTGGCCGTCATGGCCTTTTGGTTCGTCTCTGCCGTCTCCGCTCAGGAGGTGGCCACCAACAAGAAGTTCAACTATTGTGAGTTGGTGTGCAAAAAGAAACTCCTCTCTAACAAGGTGAAATGCTTCATGGATTATGGTCAGCATACCTCCATCCTGAACGAAAAACGCAAGATGAAACTGAAGGACGAAGAAGGTAGGGTGCTGAAGTTTGAAAGCAATATCGATGCCCTGAATTTCTTGGGACTGCAGGGATGGGAGGTGATAGATACTTATTATATCACCATCAAAAAGGATACCTATTTCGGCTACCTGCTCAAACAGGAGGTCACCGAGTAAAACCCAATTGTTAACCATAAAATTTTTAACTATGAAGAAATTGTTTTTGATGCTGGCGGTGGCCACCCTTATTTTCGGTTTTTCATCTTGTGGAGATGCTGAAAAAGATTGCGAATGTTATGTTGATGGTGAACTGTATGACTATGATGAAGATATGACTGCTGAGGAATGCAGGGAGATGGAAGAGGATGTATGGGACGATTTTGAGGACGAACCGGCCGTTTCGATCAACTGTTACCACGGCTAAATCGCGGTCAGGATTATCGTAGTGCATTTTTTTGTAATTTTGCAGCTCATAACAACGATGTTTTATGTTACTAATGATAGATGATGTTTTCCTTCTGCTTGCTGCAGTGTTGTTGGCGGGCTTGCTGGTATATACCGTAATTTCAGGTATTTCCATCGTGCAGAATACGAAGTCTCGCAAAAAACTGCGGCAGGAGAATGCCGATCTGTTAGCCGAAAACCATGAGCTTCGCACCAAATTGGCGCAATTGGAAGGTCAGACCAAACCAACTGCGACGTCGCCGGTGTTCGTCCGATTCGGTTCGATGTTGATCCAAGCAGACCGTATCAGTTATATTGTCTCTCAGTCGTTCGACATGCCCGTGGGTGGCGACTCACGGGTGAAGGTGATTCACTACGCTGATACGGAGAAAACAGACTCTGTCTATGAGACCTTCGATGGGATGATGTCGCAACTCCCAGACTATTTCATGCTGGTGAACAAAAACCAGCTGGTCAATCTTCACGAAATCAGTAAGGTGGATGGCTGCACATTGTATCTGCGCAAAGTGCGGATGCCATTCACCATTTCCGATTCCAAGTTGTCCGATTTCCTGTCACGATTCCATTAAATCGGAATCATCTCAATAGCATTTCATCTCTCCCTTCCTCCCTTCATCCCTTCATCCCTTCATCCCTTCCTCTTTTCTCGCCTAATCATATTCTCTTTTTGGGCGGCCCGGCTCCCTACGGTCGCCGTCGGGCTTTACGCTTTACGTCGCTTCGCTCGTGCTCGCTCCAATCCCTGCCGCGTTCCGAAGGAACGCACTCTCAGTAACCTCAGACAAGCGAACAAAGTGAAGCGCAGTCTGAGGTAGGGGATGAGCCCCACTGCCACCCGCGGCACGTCGACAGGAGGATAGCACCTGTCGGGTAGTATGCCGCGGAAGAACCGGGAGGGTAAATTATCTCTCTTTTCTTTGCGATTGCCCAAAGAAAAGAGACAAAAGAAATGCGCTTTGCCGCTGTGCAAATTCCGGCTAAAATCGGGGATTCGTTCGCTAAACGGCGAAAAACTTGATGAGCTTCACTGCGTTTAGCTCATCTTCAAACAGTTCGCCGTTCTTCACGCTCACTCACCGCCGATTTCTTTACGCCGTAATTTACAAGGCGGCCTGCACATCGTCTCTGTCCTGTCCTTTGGTACATTTTGGTGACCGCCACCATTCCGTTGCCGACGGCAGGAGGCAACGGAATCCCCACTGCATGTTCATGCTGTCACTTTGTATGCCCAACCAGTTGTAGAGATTTCCTCACATCCTCTCTTCCTCCTTTCATCTTTTCATCCCTTCATCTTTCCATCATATTATCATTTGTTGTATCTTTGCATCCTTCATTTACCGAACATCCAACCGTATGAAAAATCTCTTTCTTTCCCTCCTTATCACATTATCCTTCACCACTATCGCCTTCGCCCAGCCCGACGCGCAGCCCGAAACCGACCCCGTCATCCTCAACCGCATCGACCAGTGGCAGGACCTGAAATTCGGCTTCATGGTGCACTGGGGCATGTACGCACAGTGGGAAGTGGTGGAGTCGTGGAGCATCTGCAACGAGCCATGGATCAACCGCAACGGTGCCGACTATATCGAGTACAAACAGCAGTATCAGGCCCTCAACAAGACCTTTAACCCTCAGAAGTTCGATGCCGCTCAGTGGGCCGCCGCCGCCAAAGAGGCCGGCATGAAGTATATGGTCTTCACCACCAAGCACCACGACGGCTTCTGCATGTTCGATAGCCGCTTTACCGACTACTCCGTGGCCGGCGCCGACTGTCCCTACCATACCGCCCTGCAACCCGACATCACCCGCGCCATCGTCGATGCCTTCCGCGCTCAAGGGATGTGGATCGGACTTTACTTCTCCAAGCCCGACTGGCACTGCGACGACTACTGGGCACACGAGTGGGCCACCCCCGACCGCAACGTCAACTACGACATCAACACTTATCCCGAACGGTGGAACAAATATAAAGAGTTTACCTACAATCAGTTGCAGGAAATTACCCACAACTACGGCGACATCGACATCCTGTGGCTCGATGGCGGCTGGGTGCGCCCCGAGTGGAGTCTCACCGACGAAACCCGCGAGTGGCTGGGCTGCTACCAGCGCATCCAGGATGTGGATATGCCCCGCATTGCCGCCATGGCCCGCGACAACAATCCCGACCTCATCATCGTGGACCGCAGCGTGGGCGGCCGCTACGAGAACTACCGCACCCCTGAGCAGCAGGTGCCCGACACGCTGCTGCCGTACCCGTGGGAAACCTGCATGAGCATGGGCTACAGTTGGTCGTACGTTTCCACCGACGAGTACAAAAGTACCCGGCAGCTTATACATATATTAATAGATATAGTATCGAAGGGTGGTAATTTCCTGCTCAATGTCGGTCCCAATGCCGACGGACAGCTGCCGGCCACCGCCTTGCAGCGGATGCGCGAGATAGGGGAGTGGTTGAAGAAGAATGGTTACGCCATCTATGGTACCCGTCCGTTGTACCCGTATGCCGAGGGCAATGTGCGCTACACGCAGAGCAAGGACGGGAAGCACAAATATGCCATCACGCTGAATGCCGAGGGTGATTATGCCACGGTGAAAAAGATCAAGTGATTTTTCCTTGAATTCATTCTTGCCGTCGGAAGCGTTTTTCTGCCGTTTTGCGCAAATTTCTCCGAAAAGTGCTCCAAAAAAATGGGTCATAATTCGAAAATTGGCCAAAAATAGGCCTTTTTTTTGTTGAAAAACGGGTGTTTTTGAAAATTATTTCATTGAATTACAATAAGATGAATAAATTTCAAAAAAAAGTTTCATTATTGTGTTGCATGTAATGAAAAAGCAGTATTTTTGCAATCCCGTTTTGCGCGTCACACGAACGGCGCGCCAGTAGGGAGACGCGCCCCAAAGAGGGGCGGGAGTGAGGAGGAGAAAACGACGGGGATTTGTTCTTTGAATGAATGGAATGATGTAGCAAACACTCAAGAGATTCTTTTGAGAGACTCAAGCGAAAAGACGAGGCCGGGACAG
>JBGUYY010000089.1:0-3527 GCA_045222555.1 Bacteroidales bacterium
TTATCACAGAGCCAGACGCATAGACGCAGAGCCGATAACCCGTTAGCCTTGTGCTGCGGATTATCGGCTCTTTTTGCTTTTAAGATAAACACCCCAAACACAAAACCGTTGCTCTACAACGATCTTGCGATTTGAGATGTCGAGGCGGTTTGAAAACCATATTTCAAGCCGCCGTTTTCCGTTTTGAAAAACTGGAATACGGGGGGCGTGTTAAAGTCGCCCTTTTTTGAGGACACGGCGGTATCCAGGAGGTATCGCCGTGTCCGTTTTACCGCTCCATAGTCCAAATAATCTTCAAACGCTAAAAAAAGCGTAGCTCCCTCTCAGGGATCGTCTGGCTATGAATATGAAATTAGCCAGTATATTAAATGCAATAATTTTTCGTGCGTCCGCATAGCGTCATGCTGTGCGGGCGCTTTTGTATGCCCCCGCCCTTGCTTCTGGTCACGGTGGCCAGAGGTTCCCCGATGTCGTGGGCCGCCTGTTCTCCATTTTGATCCGCACCCACCAAAGACTTTGAAATGGAGGACAATTCTATGACTACGATCAACCTGAAACGGTATTACCCCTATATGACCGAAAGCATGACGATGGAAGTGTCTGACGAGATCGCCGCCATCCTCTCTATGGGTGGCCGTCTGTGTGACAGCTACAAGCGCCAGAAGCGCAGAAACGGTGAGTGCTCCTTGGACACCGATCCCGGCTTCGAGGCTGATGTGCTCCACGGCCCCATGACCCCGGACGAGTACATGGACAAGCATGAGCGTGATCTTGCCCTCTATGACGCGCTGGCCCAGCTCCCGGCTGTTCAGGCCCGGCGGATCTATCAGCACTATATCCTCGGCAAGAGCAAGGCCGAGATTGCCGCCGCCGAGGGCGTGGGCAAAAGTCGGGTCTGCTGCTCGATTGAACGGGGCTTGGCCAGCCTGAAAAATATGCTGAAAAATTCTCTCTAACAGGGAGTACTTTTACCTCCTAAGCGCCCTGATAGATGAGAGGTACATTTCTTCTCGCTGACAACTGAATAGACAGTACTCCAGATACGAAACCCGCGTGATAGCGACGTAAGGTGCGCCGCCACGACAGCCAGCTTTAGGAGGTGATGGACAAGCTGGCCGAGCGATCTACGCAGCCTTTAACCCGGTGCTGGCAATCCGGGCGCGAGGACAGCGCGGGGGATAATGAAACTTGTTCACGCCCTCCCACGGACTTGAGGGGGAGTCCCTGCCGTATGCGCCAGCCCCCCACGGGCAGCGGTATTGCGGGGCTATGCAGCCGGGGCCACCGGCGGTCTGGAATACTCCCCGCGCCGGGGATGCGTGGCAAATACGGCGTACATATCAATCAGAGAGCCGCCGATCCGGGGCCTTTCTGTCTTGTGACAGCCCAAACTTAACCCGGCCCGGCGGCTCTCTCCATTGTGGATTGAAATGGAATAAAACAGTCTCCCTGCTTCTGGTCATCGTGGCCAGAGGTGGGGCAAGGTCAAAGGGCGGCGCTTTTCAGCGCCGCCTTTCAGCGTTTCCCCACAGGACAACGGGAGACTGGTAGTATCAAACAACAACGGAACAGGAGGATGCTATGACAGATCCCATTGATCGGGAGGAATATGTATATCAAGTCGATAAGATAAAATTCATCGTCACGCCCGTCTACAAGGAGGACGGAGAGCCGATGCGCGATATTCTCTTAAAACTGATGCTGGCGGAACTGGAGCCAGCTTAACCCCCTTTCACGGACATCCTTAACATGGGCGGTCAACGGAGGTATAATATAGGTAGGATAAAACCTCTTGTTTGACGGCTGAAAGGAGGATATATTGAAACAGTCAAACAAGAATTTCGCAGTAGGTACTGCCGCTCTATATTGCCGCCTGAGCCGCGATGACAACATGGATAGCGAGTCCAACAGCATCAGCAACCAGAAGAAAATACTTCAAAAGGCCGCCAAGGAAAAGGGCTACACCGATACCGTTTTCTTTGTGGATGACGGTATCACGGGTACGACGATGAAGCGCCCCGGCTTTCAGAAAATGCTGACGGCTATTGAAGCCGGGTATATCTCGGCGGTGTTTGTGAAAGACCTTTCCCGGCTGGGCCGTAACTACATTGAGGTCGGCAAGCTGACGGAAGAGTTCTTTCCGCTCCACGATGTACGGCTGGTGGCCGTTTCCGATGGCGTAGATAGTGACGAGGGCGAGGACGACTTCACCCCGTTCAAAAACATTATGAATGAATACTACGCCAAAGACATCTCCAAGAAACGGCGCATCGTCAACAAAATGAAAGGCAATTCTGGAGTGCCACTTTCTCCGCCGCCCTATGGCTACATCAAGAACCCAGATGATACCCGCTTTTGGATTGTGGATGAAGAAGCCGCCGCTGTGGTACGCCGCATCTACCGTATGGCGCTGGATGGCTTCGGCCTTGCCGAAATTGCCGCCGCGCTGGGTGCGGACGGGATTGTAAATCCCACCTACTACTGGCGAAGCAAAGGTACCAACCGGGGCGGCTCCAAAAGTACGCTGGAGCCTACCAAGTGGGGCCACACCACCATTAAGAAAATCCTCACCTTGCAGGAATACTGTGGCGATGTGATCAATTTCAAAAGCTACTCCAAATCCTACAAGATGAAAAAACGGATTGAGAACCCCGAGGAAAATCGGGCGATCTTCCTCAATGTGCATGAGGCAATCATTGACCGGGCCACTTGGGAAAAGGTGCAGGCGCTGATGAAGAACACCCGGCGCAAGCGTCCCAGCGTTTCCCAAGAACGGAGCGCGTTCTCCGGCCTTTTGAAATGTCCCGAGTGCGGCGGCAATCTGAACTTCCACTTTAACCAGAATAACCACGATATTAAGTTCTTTAGCTGTCAGAACCACAATTCCGGGCTTCGCAAATGTTCCACCACCCACTATATCCGACTGGACTTTCTGGAGCGCGTGGTGCTGTATGAGATCAAGCGGCTGGCCTGTTTCGCCAATGAGTACGAGGACGCCTTTATAAAGGCTATGGTGGGCCGCTCCGCAAAGGTGGCGGAGAATGACCGTGTACGGAAACGGCGGGAGCTGGACGCTCTGGTGGCCCGTGACAAGGAACTGGATGCCCTCTTTGAAAGGCTCTATGAGGACAACGTAAACGGCAAGATCGACGATGCCCGGTTTGCCAAAATGTCCAAGCGGTACGAGGAGGAGCAAGGCGAAAACGCCAAGAAGATCAAGGCCCTGCGGCTGGAACTGAAAAAGCTGGAGGGCAGACAAATGGACGTTGACCAGTTTCTTGAAACCGTCCGACGGTACACCGATGCAACGGAAATTACCCAACGCATGGTTGCCGAGCTGATCGACCACATCGATGTGTACCATGCAGAAAAGAAAGACGGCATTACCACCCAGCGGGTTGTCATTCACTATAACTGTGTTGGCGCTTTTGAAGTGCCTGACCGCCGCAATATCCCCGAGGAGGACATCCTCATGCAAACAAGAAAAGGCGTAGCATTAAGCTACGCCCCGTCACAAATTGCGGTAT
>JBGUYY010000090.1:0-6238 GCA_045222555.1 Bacteroidales bacterium
GGCGATAAGCGTGCGAGCGCCCGTAACCGTGAAGGTGTAATTGGAGCTGGTGCTCACCACCGAGCCGTTCTCTGTCCAGTTGGCGAAGGTATAGCCCGTGCTGGCAGTGGCTGATACTGTACAAGAAGTATTGTAGTTATAGGTGCCACTTCCGCTCACTATACCTCCTGCGATTGGGTTGGCGGTGGTGGTGATTGCGTAGCTGTTGACGGTCCAAGATCCGGTCACGGTCACGTCGTTGTCGGGCATGGTGGACACTTCGCCGGTCCAACCGCTGAAGGTGTAGCCCTCCAGAGTCGGTACGGCTGCGGCGGGTACGGTCGCACCGTAGTTGTAGGCCTGTGCAGCGGGCACGGCAGGAGCGCCGGCCGGCACCGTTCCGGTGTATGCGTAGGTCACAGTGTGGCTGTTGAGTTCAAAGTTGGCCGTATATGTTGCTGCTTCCGTAGCGGTGAAGCTGTAGGAGGCTTCGCTTGACACCACGCTACCGTTCTTCGTCCAGTTGACAAAGGTGTAGCCGGCATTGGCCGTAGCGGTGAGCGTTACCGCTGCACCGTTGCTATAGGTGCCGCCGCCGCTTGCTGTACCGCCTGCACTCGGGTTGGCGGTAGCTTGGATGAGGTAACTATCGGGCTCGAAGTTGGCCGTGATGTTGCGGTTGGCTTGGAGGTTGGTGAGGGTTAACGTGGTGCTGCTGCCCAGGGTGCTGCCGCTCTCCGTCCAGTTGACGAAGCGGTAGCCGCTGACGGGTGTGACCACGAGGTTGACCGTGGAGCCTGCATCAAAGGTGCCAGCACCGCTGACGCTTCCGTAGGTGGTGCTCGGCGAAATGGTGACAGAGACGGTGTATTGCTGCAAGGTGGTGAACGTCACCGAAGCGGGATCGCTCTCGCAGCTGCCATTGACGGCAACCACCTGAACCGTGTTGCTTGAGCCAGGCGTGAGGCCTGTGAGGTTGGCAGAGGTGGAGGTGGTAGTGGTCCACGAGCCGCTGTTAACTCTATACTTGTAGTTGCCCGTGCTGCCGCTCCACGATACCGTAGCCGTAGTGCTGGTGATGGCACTGGCTTGTGGGTTGGTAGGAGCGTCAGGTTGGTTCACAGTAACGGTGACCGCCTTAGCGTCGGATTCGCATGCCAATACAGTTTGATAAACATAAGGCGTAATGCGGGCGTAACCGTTGCCTTGGCGACCGGTCATGGTGCCGCCGTCAGGATTTGGCATCTCGGCGTTACCGACAATGGTTTGCACATTGGTGAGAGAGGGATTCAGGTAGCCTGATCCACCGCCGCCACCGTAGGTGTCGGTGCTAGTTTCAGTGCTATTTTTGGAACCACCGCCATAGAAGCCTCCGCCTCCACCTCCGCCGTCTCCATAATTAGTAGATGCACCGTAGCCGAAACCGGCATTTTGACCAGCCGAAGACTGTGTTCCTCCGTCACAAACACCCGTTTGTGCACTGCCACCATTCTGTCCAGTTTCTCCAGAAGTACCGCCGCCGGCGCCGCCTTTATCGCTGCTGTCTTCGCCGCCGCCGCCACCACCACCGGCAACGATGAGCAACTGTGTGGAATAATTTGAAGAGAAGGTTGTTAACAAACCGGAAGTCTTAGCGATATGGGTAGCACCTCCCCCGCCATTGCCGGGTTCACTTGAACTTGAAGCATATCCGCTTCCGCCGCCATTATAGCCTCCGGATGCTGTGCCACTGGTAGAAGAGGCACCAGCGCCGCCAACACATATATAAACGGTTCCACTGGGTGAGTTTATGGTTCCTGTGGAATATCCACCTTTGCCGCCATAGCCGCTATCGGTATTTCCGCTTGAACGTTGTCCGCCTCCTTCAGCACCCCACACTTCCAACTTAGCGGCTGGAGTATTTGCGGGGAAGGTATAGGTTTGCACAGAACCCGTATATGAGAACGACACAGGCGTTCCTTCAACTAAAATTTGTCTTTCCTTCGCTGCCTTGACATAGTAAGTGACGTTGTCATACAGCACAGGAGTCGTGAGTGAAGCACTATTTTCCTGAATAAGTTGAGTACATGCTGCATCGCTGTACCAATTGTAGATTGCGTCACTCACTCCGCCAGCGGTCAGCGTGGTGCTGCCGCCGCAGTTGGTGGTGGTACCAGTCACGGTGATATCGTTCGCAGAAGGTGAAGACACTGTGACAGTAACCACTTTGGCTTCGGATTCGCAATCGTCATTAAGATAGAGCGTGATGCGGGCATAGCCATTGCCTTCGCGACCTGTCATGGTGCCACCGTCTGGGTTGGGCATGGAAGACGTGCCAATGATGGTTTGTGCATCGGTGAGTGAGGAGTTCAGGTAACCTGAGCCGCCGCCGCCGCCGTAGGTATCGCCTCCTGTGGATGAGCTGGTCGCAGAGCCGCCGCCATAGAAGCCTCCTCCTCCTCCTCCTCCGTCACCCATATTCGTGGAAGCGCCGTAGCCGAAACCGGCATTTTGACCAGACGTAGTTTGGGTTCCTCCATCACAAACACCCGTTTGTGCGGAATTATAGTTTTGGCCAGTTTCTCCAGAGGTGCCGCCGCCGGCGCCACCTTTATCATAGGTGTCTTCACCGCCGCCGCCGCCGCCGCCGGCAACGATTAGCAGCTGTGTGGAATAATTGGAAGAGAAGGCCGTCAACAAGCCGGAACTCTTGGCGATATGGGTGGCACCGCCACCGCCATTGCCAGGCTCACTTGAACTTGAAGCATATCCGCTTCCGCCGCCATTGTAACCTCCCGATGCTGAACCGCTGGTAGAAGAGCCGCCAGCGCCGCCGACACAGACATAAATGGTTCCGGTTGGTGACGATAAGGTTCCTACGGAATAACCGCCTTTCCCGCCGTAGCCGCTATCGGAGTTCCCGCTTGTGCGTTGTCCGCCTCCTTCTGCACCCCAAACTTCCAACTTCGCAGCGCTAAGGCCTGAAGGGAAGGTATAGGATTGCACAGAACCTGTGTATGAGAAGGATACTTCCTGCTCCAAAGTGTTGCTTTTCACAGCCTTGACATAGTAAGTGGTGTTGTCATAAAGCAAACCTGTTGTAAGTGTGGCACTATTGGCCTGAATAAGCTGAGTACAGGCTGCATCACTGTACCAGTCATAGGTTACACCATTCAATCCGGAAGCGGTCAGCGTGGTGCTGCTGCCGCAAGCAATGCTGGTGGTGCCCAACATGGTGATATCGTTAGGATTCATTGATACAAAGTTCGCAACGAGATTGCGATTTCCCGTAACAGTGAAAGAATATTCGCGTTTAGTTGACACCACTTGGCCGTTTTCCGTCCAATTGTCGAAGCAGTAGCCATCGCTGGGATAAGCCGTTAAGGTAGCGGTGGCACCATCGGCAAATGGGCCGGTGCCGCTCACGGTACCGCCAGTCGTCGGATTGGCCGAAGCTGTAACGTTAAGGGCCTTCTTCACGACCACGTTGTCAATGGCCGCAGGGGGATTCGAACCACCACTACTGTCATTCCACCATTTGAACACCAGTTTATAGACTCCGGCGGTAATGGATTGGCTCACCGCTTTACTTTGCCATGAAGACTGAAGGTTCAATGCTGAACAGCCATTCAAAGTAGTCCAGCCCGAAGGATCGGATCCTGCCGTGATTGTATTAGCTGCAGGGACGAGACCGACGGTAATGTAGTCGTAGGATGAAGATTCACCTTGGGCTTTCCAGTCGAAGGTAATGCTATAGGTGGTCGTCTCGTCGAAATTGATGGTCTTGTAGGCAAAAACTCTGGAAGTACTGCCGTTATTGTATGTGTTGTTAGTGCCATCATTGGATACGAAGAGACCGTAACTTCCGGTATGTGCACCGGCACTGCCTCTGTACCATTTGTTGGTTTGGTCAGTATTGGCAAACTTCCATGTGTTGCTTTCGAAGGTCTCGGTGTAAGGAACCGAAACAGGTAGCTCATCCAGGAAGTTGGCCACCAGGGTGCGGGCACCCGTGACGGTGAAGGTATAAGATGCGCTGGTCGACACCACGGTGCCGTTTTCGGTCCAGTTGGAGAAATAATTGCCGCTGACAGGTGAGGCGGTAACCGTGCAAGACTCGCCGCTCGCGAAGGAGCCACCGCCGCTTGCCGTGCCTAAGCTGGCATTGCTGCTCGTGGCATTAACCAAATAGCAAGGACCAGTTCTCACCACCACGTTGTCGATGGACGCTGGAGGCTGGGTGCCGCCACCGCTGTCGTTTTTCCATGCAATTACCAAGTAATAGGTGCCTGCTGTAGAAACCGTGAAATCCTGCGCCACAGTTACCCAATTGCCTGCACTCTGACTGATACCTGCGCCCACGATGAACTGCGAATAGCCGCTGGGGAAGGTTGACTGACCGCTGCCTATGGACGAAGTGTAAACCGTCGGAATCGAGGTGTAAAGCATCGCGCCTACCATGTCCCATGTGCTTTCTCCTTGTTGCCTAAGGTCGAAGGAGAGGTTGTAGGTGCCGGATGATGGGAAGGAGATTTTCTTATATGCGTAAACCACGCCGGCGTTTCCAGTACCGTATGCGTTGGTCGTACCGTTGTCGTTAGAGATATAGAGACCCTTGGATCCATTGTGTGCGCCGGGGCTGCCGATATACCATTTGTTGGTTTGGCTTCCATTGGCAAATTGCCATCCATGCGTGCCTTCGAAGGTCTCGGTGTAAGGCACGCCTTGTGCGCTCGGGCAGGAGACGGAAACCGTATAGCTTGAGTTTTGGCTAGTATAAAAGTTGTCAGCGACAAAGTAATACGTATGCCCTCCTTCAAGGGTAACAGTCTGGCTGCCAGAGCCCCAAGACACTATGGTACTTTGAGGATCATAAGAACTCAAAACCCAGAAGTCAGGGTCTCCTGATGATGTTGTGGAGAAGACATAACTGCCTGACTCTTCAGGAGTATAGGCATAGACATCCTCGCCTCCTGGTCCCCAAGTGGGGTTTATGTTATAATTACTCCATGAGCCCGAGGTGCCCAAGGTCCCGGAATAGGTGGTGCCGCAGGTCATCGTTTGAACCGTTGGACCACTTAAATATGTCCATCGGATGACGGGGAGGTAGGCTCCCGTGTTACCGGATACGGATTGGCCCGGGTCTGAGCTGTCTTGCTTTTTATACCAGGTGTTGTTACTGGCGCCGCTTGGGTTGTAATAATAGAATTTAGTGTCGCCATCGCCACTGGTACTATTAGCAACCGAACGCACCAGAATCATTATATATTCATTGTTGTTGTAATTGTAGGGTATGTTGGTGGAGAGAGGGATGGATACATAAGAGCCAGAAGAATAGGACGGAGACGAACTGCTGCTGTAAACGAGAGTAGCACCTTCCTTGTATGAGGCGAAAGTTGTGCTGCTGCTCAAAGAAGTGATGTCGGTTACCGTTTTCATCCAAACATCAATTTGCTTACCGGTATTACTCTGAGTGCCTGCGGCCAGGAATTCCAGTTTGGAGATGTTGCCGGCAAAAGGCATTGCGTTCGGTGGATAGAGATAAATACGGTATTCCCAGCCGAAGTAACGTCCAAATGGGTTGGCGACATTAGAAGTGCCAGAATTTGTGCTGCTCGAGCCCCAAGAATAGGTCTGTTGCGCAAAAATTACTTGTGGTAGCAGAAGCAGCGTTGCTACCAGGAAGAATAAATATTGCCATTTGTTTTTACTTGAAAGTTGTAAAGATGCTTTCATAAAGTGATTTTTTTTATTGTTGATTTGTTGATTCGTTTATTCGTTGATTTGTTGGGGGATTTCAACTTTACCGTACTCCTGAAACCTGAAATTCATCAGTTTTCAATTCTCAATTTTCAATTCTCAAATCTCTCAAATCTCTCAAATTTAAAATCTCAGTTTATCAACGACGGATTGTTGATATTTCGATTGGTTGATATGTTGTAATATTCTATAAATTAGTGTGTTATAATTCTAATTTAAGGTGTATAAAACAAGGTGCAAAGTTACTAAATTTACGCCAGCGATATTTTGCTTTTGGCGACTTGTACGGATTATTCAGCGAATGCACAACAAGGGGTAGGAGATGGAATGGCTCGCCAGCAGTAAGCAACCTTGAAAACACAGTAAGTACCTGTCTATAAGCAAAAAAAGAGGGCGACCGTAAGCGGCCGCCCTCTGTATCGCGTGTCTGCGGTGGATTATCGTTTCGTGACAATGAACTTCTGTGCCACCACAGAGTCGCTGTTGCGCACGTTCAGGAAGTAGATGCCCTGTGCGAAGC
>JBGUYY010000091.1:0-205621 GCA_045222555.1 Bacteroidales bacterium
TGTGGTTTGTGTAGACAAAAATATTTGTAAACACAAAAAATTTTGTGACACAACAACGGGTACTACCTGCAGCAATCTTCCATACACATCCAACACCCGAATCTCTGCATTTCCCCATTGTCCGTCGTTCATTGCACATTGTACATTCACCATGCCGGTGGTGGGATTGGGATAGAGGGAGAGGGTTGCCCCATCATGCTCTTCTATGTCGGTGCTATGCAGGAAAAGATGCAGGGTCACGGTGCTGTCGCAGCCGAACTGACTGGTGAAGGTTTGTGTATAATCTCCTGAAGAATAATAGGTTTCGCTATTCCATGTGTACTGTCCTTCCTCTGTTGCCACTGTGAATTCGGTATGAATGTCTCCACAATAGAGTTGGGTGACGAGGAATACACCAGTGCTCTGAGGAGCGTTGGTGCAGACGTACTCAAAGCAGTGACCGCTCACCTCGAAGGAACACTCTTCAGGGTAATTGCCGAGCTTCCATTTCAGGGCTAGCTCGCCAGAGATGACGGGAAGGGTAATGGTAGTGTCGCTTCCGTCGGAGAGGGTGATTTCAGCAATTTTTGTCACGCGGTTATATACCTGTATTGCATTGCCCTGCCAGCTATCCCCATAACTATCGTGCATGTGGAAGGTGATCTCGCAGCCGTCGGCATAAGTGACCCATGTGGAGGCAGTGTTGCGGCAGCCGGCAGTGTCGGTTACCGTCACGGTGTAGTATTTGGGGACTGCGGGGGAGACGGTGATAGATTGCGAGGTGCTATTGTTGCTCCACTGGTAGCTGACCCCTTCCGGCGCGGTGAGGGTGACGCTGCTGTTGGCATCGGCCATCACGGTATTGCCGGAGATGGCGATGTCGGGATAGGGATAGCACAGATCCGGCTCCAAGTTGAAGATAGCCCCCTGGTAAGAGTTGAACTCATAGCTGCCCGGGTTGAGGCTGTCTACCGCGAAGTAGCCGTTGTAGCCGCCCTGCCATCCCCAGTTGAAATGGAAGTAATTGTCCTCGTCGTAGCCGTCGCACACGAAGGCGTGACCGCCATCGTCGCCGCTGCCGCTGTAATATACGGGCCTGTCGGCGTTGAGCTGAGCCTTCAGTCCATTGATCCACGCACTCTGACTCCCTTTGTATTGGAATGTGCTGTTGGAGTAGCCGAAATAGTTGTGCATGGCACTGGGCACATTCTCACTATTGGCCCCGCTGGCGTTGGGACCATACATCATATTGACACTCACGCCGCAATGGTACAGCAGCTTGGCCACTTCTCCCACTTGGTTGTTGGAGCTGTTGTTGTTGAGGTAGTTGGGCATCAGGTTGTAGTTGTAGGTGGCACTGCCAAAGTCTGCATACTGTGAGCCATAGTCAGCGTACCCGTACTGGCCGTAGTTGGCCACATAGGTGTGGCTACCGTGACCTTGGGCGGGCCACTGCCAGTAGCGCATGATCTGTCCCATGGCGGTGGCCACACAGCCGGTGACCGCCTTGTCGTTGCCCGTGCCCGGACAGAGCTGGTTGTAGTAGGGACTCTGGCTCCAAGTGGTGCTCAGCAACGGACCAACTTCCACTGCGCGAGTGTGAGTATTTGGTGTGTTGGAAAGTAGCTGTTGCCATGCATTTTCCATGGTGGGATAAGCACGGGTGCTCGCCCCTGCGGCAATGTCGCTCACGGCATCGCGGTAGGTATCAAGCCATGCGGCCACGTTGGAGGGGATATTCTCCGTATCGAAATGGCCATCGGTGCTGTATCCGAGCACTGGCAGCACACTGTTGTCGGCAGCCATCACCACAAAGCCGCCACCCTCGCTGTTAAAAATATACACGCAGGGCATCTGTTGCGCGTCGCTGAGCTGATAGGCCAGCTGAAGCGAACTGGCACTGCGGGTCTGTCCATGCTGCAACAGGAAATTTGCCGCTGCCTGCCGAGCCGTCAGCGTGTCCACCGGACTGGCATTCAGCATGAGATGGGCGAAAATAAAGGATAAAGCAAAAAATATAATTCTTTTCATAAGGGTAAGAATGATGGAACAATACAATCTGCAAAAATACAAATTTTTGCCATGTAAAATGAAATTTGAATAATACAGATTCCAAAGAATTTTAAAATTCTCTATTTCTTTATGCCAACGGAATTATGGAGACCCGCTGCCGGTTGGCTCACTTCCTCAAACACATATCCGAAGCCTTGTCGGCTTTTGAGGTTCACAGCGTATGGACCGAGCTTTTTGCGGAGGCGGGTGATGTTGACATTGACCGTGCGGTCGGTGACGATGATGCCTTTCCAAACGGTATCCATGATGGTTTGACGGGAGAGAACCTGTCCGCGCTGGCTGAGGAGAAGCACAAGGAGGTCAAATTCGGTACGGGTGAGGCTGACAGACTGTCCGTTGACGGTCGTGGTTTTGCGGTCGAGATTGATTTGGAGGCCTTGGAAGGTAAGAAAGCGTTTGCCGAGTCGGGCTTCCACAACATTCATTACGTAGTTGCCCAATTTCTCACATTCGGCGATAATGTCGTAATAGATGGAGCCGATAGCGTAGGAATAGGCTTGATTGTTGATGTCGCGTATGTTTTCTGCTTTGAAATTGTCGTGCAGAGTGTTGATTTCATGTTCGATTTCTTGCGAGGCATCAATGTTGAGATTTTCACGCCGGCCGCTGACAACGACCATCATCTGGGTCAGGGCTTCGTTCACCAATTGCAGCATTTCGTGCAAACGCGCGTACTGTTGGGCGGTGAAATTCTCATGAGACTCATGACGGTGCTGAAGGGTTCTGGCCATCTTGAAACAGGCATCGCCAATGGATTCCAACTCGTTGATTTGGCGGAGCATGTCGCGGATTTTCCATTTTGTGTCATTGGAAAGATGTTCGTTGCTCACTTTCCCCAGATAAGTCGCAATTTCGATCTCCATGTTGTCGGCTATATTCTCGTACTTGACGATGCGCTCGTATTGGCGTTCGAACTCTTTTTTGTTTTTCTCATCCAGCAGGGAACGGGTCATGCCGAACATGCGGTGTATGCGTTCGGCAAAAAGCACAATTTCCTTCTGCGCTTGTAAAACGGAGATTTCTGGCGTGGACATCAGTCCGCCGCTAATGAACTGCAGTGCATTCACATTCTTTTTCTGGCTCCTATCAGGCAATAGCCAGCAAACCAGCTTCTCTATCTGGGGGATAAAGCCGATGAGAATGGCGGTATTCAACACATTGAAGCAGGTGTGGAATAGGGCGAGAACAATCGGCAATCGCTCTGCCTGTCCCGACATGGAAGGATTGTACCCCGCCATTTCACACGTCAAATCAACGAAGGGATAGAAAACGCAGAGCACCCACAGCACCCCGAAAACATTGAACAACAGATGCGCCAGTGCCGCCCGCCGAGACGCAATGCCAGCACCCAATGCTGCAATATTGGCAGTGGCTGTAGTACCGATGTTTTCACCCAACACCAAGGCAATGCCCATGTAGATGGGCAGCACGCCTGTTGAGCAGAGCAGAATGGTGATGGCCATCACTGCCGCCGATGATTGCACGATGCAGGTGATGAGAGTGCCCACGGCCAGAAAAATGAGGATGGTGATGTAACTGCTCGTATCGAAGGAGGCAAAAAATGCTATTACATCTGCATTGTGTGCCAAGTCCATTTCTCTCCCCACACTGCTTAGCATGACCAACGACCAGAACAAAAACGCCAGACCAAACAGGAGTTCACCCACAAAACTGTGCCGCTTTGTATAGATGAGTACCATGCCGAGGATGAAAGCCGGAAATACCGCGTAAGTCAGGTCAACATTGTAGCCCAGCGTCATAATCCATGCGGTCAGCGTAGTGCCAATGTTGGCCCCCATGATGATGGAGATGGCCTGGGCTAACGTGAGCAGCCCCGCTGATACGAATGAAATGGTCATTACGGTTGTCGCCGATGAAGATTGCACGGCACAGGTGACAAAAGTGCCTGTGAGCATCCCCAGGAGTCGGTTCGATGTCATTCGTCCCAAAATATGCCTCAGCCCCGAGCCAGCTAATTTCTGAAGGGCATCGCTCATCATTTTCATACCAAAAATGAGTAGTGCAAGCGATCCGAGAAGTCTGAAAATCAATTCAATAGTCATAGTGTCAATAGGACTGAAAAATCCACTGCAAAGGTACGAAGAAAGACTCACATTTACTGTAATTAGGAGGTTACATTTCGGTTACGATTTCAAATACGGCTTTATAACCCTCTGACCATGTCTTTTTTTTATTTTTTTGTATTGATAATCAATGTAATTGGATTGTTTGGACTTTTTCTATAGATGGAGTGGTAGAGGCAGGCTGGAAAGGTGAAAAAAAGAGCCGTGGCACGCCACAGCTCTGTAACTATCGAAAAAGGGATTTCAAGAAATTACAATTACTGCACATACTCGTGCATGTCCAAACTCATGATGGGATCCAAGTTGGGGAGGTTCTTCGTTTCAACCTCGAGGAAAACAGTGGCCGCCACTCCTGATGAGCGGTCAGCACCGCAACGCACATCAATCACGCCAGGAAAGTCAGCGCGGAACTTCTCATCGTTAAACTTCTTCCCTTCCGCATCTGCCGGCATTTCCAGCACCGTGAAGGCGTAGGTGAGGTCTTCTTTCCCGTTCCACATCTCCTCTTTGGAAACACGGCGGCCTTTCAGGAAGGAGAGCATCGGGTGGCACCCGCTGACAAATACCTGCAGCTCGTTCAGACAGAACCCCGTGAAACGCAGCGGGTTAATCTCGATGGGAACGGCCTTCTGACCATCGTAACGAAATTCGATATGCATCGGGAAGTTGGTCAGATGCAGGGTCTTGTTGATGTTGGTAAGGAACTGGGTGAAGGGTTCCTCGTAGCGGTCGAAAAGACCCTTGTTGGTGAGGTAAAGACGGTCGGAGGTGTCGGATTCGTTCATGAATTTGTGGTGGAAGATGTTCAGTATCACCGGTTTCTCGTTTTCATCGTAATAGGCATCCACCGCATATTCTTCACCGTGAATGTACTCCTCAATCAAGAAACGGCTTTTGCCGACCACAAACTCCGGGAAATCGTTACCGGCCTTTGAAAATTCTTTCAGGAGATTGTCCACCGCCTTTTGGTACTCCTCGGCATTATGCACCACAAAAACACCTTTGCTCAAGAAACCCACCGACGGTTTGATGACGCAGGGGAACTTGATGCTTTGGGTGTCGGCCTGCTTCATCTCATTGATGTTCAATTCTTTGAAAAAGAAATCGGGATAAATGTCGCGACAGATTCTGCGGAATGCCGATTTATCTTTTACGATAGAGATGCTATCTAAAAAGCGCTGGTTGTCAATATGGTCGTAAATCCATCCGAGGGCATTTTCGGATACGGTGTACAATTTTCCTACCTTTTTATATTCTTCGCTAAATGCTTGGTCTGACAACACCTTGCCCTTCGTGATGCGAAGTTCAGACATTTCATTTTTTAATACGGGAATCTCATTTTTCTCCAAAGTTTCCACCATTAGATCCGATACAAACGGTTTCTCCAAAATAACCATAACGTCTTGTTTTATAGATTATTAAAACTAAAAAATATCTTTATAAAATAGAGTGCAAATTTATAAAATAATTGGATACTCTGCAAATTCCCGAATTTATCGTTGCCCTCCCCCTGATAGTAGGATACATTACATTAGTGAATAACCTTTTGATAATCATCAATTATTGGGATTGTAATACAATATAGAAACGTGGAATTTTGCCGCCGAAAATTTTAATGCTATCAACTATGGGACTTCTCAGTAAATTTTTCAGTAATGCGAAAAAGCCGGAAGGCTTCTTGGGTAAGATAATGGTGAACGGAATGAATGGCGGTGGCCATGCCGCGATGTCCAATTGGGCATTGGAATCCGTAGAGATTGCAGCCGATGAACAGATTTTGGACATCGGATGCGGCGGTGGGGCCAACATCGCCCGCCTCCTGCAACGCGCCCCGCAAGGAATGGTCACAGGCATCGACTTTTCACGGGTTTCTGTCCAAAAATCGACAAAGGTGAACACCAAAGCCATCCAGGAAGGACGTTGCAAAGTGCTGGAAGGCAATGTCGCCAACCTACCTTTCGAAGAGGACGCATTCGACCTTGTGACTGCCTTCGAGACCATCTATTTCTGGCCTGACATCGAACATTGTTTCAACGAGGTAAAAAAGGTGTTGAAGACAGGTGGTCGTTTTGTAATTATCAATGAATCAGATGGAAATGGCGCCATGGATGCCAAATGGGAGAGTATGATTGAGGGAATGCACAACTATAAACCCGAAGAAATCAGTCTCCATCTGACAAATACTGGTTTCTGCGACATCAATATCTTCCTCAATCAAGAAAAGCATTGGCTGATGGTAACGGCCGTGAAGTAATATGAAACGACAAAATCCGTTAGTAAAAGAACAAGGATTTAAGTTTTTTCAACTATGAATCACTTTTTACAATCATTTTTGGAAATAACGAATGGCATGAGCCCTTATCTTTTGCTGGGCTTCCTTATTGCTGGCGTGTTGCACGTGTTTGTGCCTAAAAAATTCTACCACAAATACTTGTCACAGAACAACCGGATGTCGGTGGTGTATGCGGCCTTGTTGGGGATTCCGTTGCCGTTGTGTTCGTGCGGCGTAATTCCTACCGCCATCGGACTGAAGAAAGAAGGAGCCTCCAAAGGAGCGGTGGCCTCGTTTCTGATTGCCACGCCGCAAACGGGCATCGACTCCATCTTGGCCACCTTCTCGCTGATGGGCTTGGGGTTCGCCATCATACGGCCTGTAGCCGCCTTGGTCACCGGCATTTGCGGCGGACTGCTGGTCAATCGCTGGGTGAAAAACGATGATGTAACAGCTGTTGTATCAGATACTTGCATAATAGAACGAGGCAATCCGTTGTGGCGCGTGCTGAAGTACGCCTATTTCGACATGATGCAGGACATCGGCCTCCGGCTCTTCATCGGCTTGCTGTTGGCTGCACTCATCAATGTGGTCGTTCCCGATGAATTCTTCCTCACTTTCGGGCACCAGCCTTTGCTGCAGATGCTAGTTATTTTGATCGTGGCGGTGCCGATGTACATCTGTTCCACCGGCAGTATTCCCATCGCGGCCGCGCTGATGCTGAAAGGTCTCTCACCTGGTGCCGCGTTGGTGATGCTGATGGCCGGTCCCGCCGTCAATATCGCCTCCATCTTGGTGGTGCGCAAATCACTGGGGAGACGTTTCACCTGGATTTATCTGCTCACCATCGTCGGTTTTGCCGTGCTTTTCGGACTGCTGATCAACGCGTTTGGAATTAATGCTTTCGGTATGACCGAAGGCTGCGGAATGCATAGCGCCTGCTGCCATTCGGAGGCCGCTTCGTCCAGCGTTTTTCAAATTATCTGTTCGTCATTATTACTATTATTCATTATCATCGCTTTGAGTATGAAATTTTTTAGCCGATTCAAAAAACAACAAGAGATCCCTGAAGGGACAGTCGTTTATACCGTGGAAGGAATGAATTGCAGCCATTGCAAGGCCTCTGTAGAGCAGGCGGTGCGAAGCCTCAAGGGAGTGACTTCCGCTGAAGCCAATCCGGGTGCCAAAACACTTGCCGTAACGGGTACTGCCTCAGCGGAAGAAATCCGCAAGGCCGTGGAAAGTGTGGGATTCGTGTTCAAAGGGGAAGCACGATGAAACGAATTCTCACCTTGATCATCATCGCTTTAGGGGCTTTTTGTGCGCAGGCCCAAACTTTCATCGGCACCATGACGGTGGACAGTTATACCCGAAAAAATGTGACCGTAAAACTGCAATCCACATCTTCTTCAGAGACATGCTCCATCACGATGTATGATGTTAAGTTTTCTTGGTTGATGCCTGTTACTCTGGATGTTACAATAAAACCTGTTAAAAAGAAAAACGGGCAGATAACAGGAAACAACATTGTGCCCACCAACGGCGGAAAACGGTACGAAAAATACACCGTGCGACAACTGAAGGGCACGGTCAGCAACACGAAATTGCAATTCTCCTGTCAGATGGGCAGCAAACGGCTGACCTACGAAGGAAAGAAGAAATAGGGGGGGCTCACGGTGTCGGATGGATGATGACCATCAGGTTGTTGACGAACATATTGATGGCCATGGCCAACAGAATGACACCGAAGAATTTACGAATGATGAAGATGAGGTTGGCGCCCAAGAGTTTCTGAATCTTGTCTAAGAAACGGATGACGAGGTAATCGAGGATGAGGTTCAGCAGCAGTCCGAGCAGGATGTTGACCACGGCGTAGTCGGCGCGGAGGGAGAGCAGGGCGGTGATGGCGCCAGGGCCGGCGATGAGCGGGAAGGCCACGGGCACGATGCTCGCGCCGCCACTGTTGGGCTCGTTCTTGATGATGTCGCGACCCAAGACCATCTCCACAGCAAGGATGAACAGCACGAAAGCACCCGCCACGGCGAAGGAGGCTGAGTTGATGCCGAAGAGCCGGAAAAGCGCGTCGCCCGCGAAAAAGAAGAGCAGGAACAGTCCCAACGCTGTGAGGCACGCCTGCGCCGCCTTGATGTCCTGATTCTTCTCCCGTATGCTCATAAAAATCGGGATGGACCCCAGAATATCGATGATGGCGAACATCACGATAAAGGAGCTGAAAATCTCTACAAAGTTGATTTGATGGAACATAGCGGTTGGTTTTATTGCTGTTGGGAGCGTTGCAAATCCCTTCTATTTCTGCCAATATAAGTGAAATAGAGCACCAAGTCGGTGGCTACCAAAACAGCGTTGAATACATAGAGCCAGATGACGATGTCGTGGCTGTACAATGCTTTGTGGATGATGCCGAAGATGTAGCCCAATATCACCAACGACATGAAGAACGGACTTTTACCAATCACCACTTTAGTTCTTAATGATTTGGCGATAGACACCGGCCAGCTGACCGCGAAACAGAGCAGGAACAAGACTTCCCAAATGCTGAAATTTGCCATAGTATATTTTTTTAGATATTGTTTTTACAAATATAATGATAATGCGAGCCGAAGCGCTTGAAGGCGGCCTCCTCCAACTGCTCTTGAAACTGTGGATGGGCTACCGAAATGATGAGTTTGGCCCGTTCCTGCAAGGAGCGACCGTAAAGGTTCACCGCCCCGTACTCGGTGATGAACCAGTGGATATGGTTGCGCGTGGTGACAGCTCCCGAACCCAAGTCCAAGGCCGGCACAATCTTGTTGATGCCTTTGCGGGTGGTGGAGGGCATCGCGATGATGGCCTTGCCGCCTTTGGCACGCGATGCACCATACACGAAGTCGATCTGGCCGCCCACGCCGGAATAGATTTTGTCGCCCAACGAGTCGGCGCACACCTGTCCCGACAAATCCACCTGTATGGCTGAGTTGATGGAGGTCATCTTGGGTTGCTGCGCGATGATGAACGGGTCGTTGGTATATTCCACGTCTTTCATCAGCACCTGCGGGTTGCCGTCGATGAAGTTGTAGATCTTTTGCGAACCCATCACAAAAGTGGAGACGATTTTGCCACGGTCCAATTTCTTGCACTTGCCGTTGATGACACCTTTCTTCACCAAAGGTAGGATGCCGTCGGAGAACATCTCGGTATGGATACCGATGTCCTTGTGGTTGCCGAGGCACGATAGGATGGCGTTGGGGATGGAACCGATGCCCATCTGGAGGCACGCCCCGTCTTCGATAAGTTCGGCGCAGTAGCGGCCGATGGTCTTCTCCACCTCGGTGGGCGCGGGAGCATTCACGGTGAGTAGCGGGTCGTCGTCTTCCACAAAATAGTTGATTTTGGTGATGTGGATTTGAGAGTCGCCGAGCGAGCGGGGCACGTACTTGTTGACAACCGCGATGGTGAACTCCGCGCTCTCCATGGCGGCGAGAGTGGCATCCACCGATGAACCAAGCGAGACATAGCCGAACTTGTCGGGCGGGCACACCTGAATCATCGCCACGTTGCACTTGATATATCGTTCACGGTAGAGTTTCGAGGTCTCGCCAAGGAAAACGGGAATGTAGTCGGCTAATCCTTTCTGGACGCTCTCGCGCACGTTGGCGCCTACGAAAAAGGCGTTGTGCTGGAAGATTCCCTCAAATTCGGGGTTGACGTAGGGCGCGGCGCCTTCGGTATGTAAATGATGGATATAGACATTCTTCAGTTCCCCGGCGCGTCCGCGCTCGCAAAGAGCCTTCACCAAACACTGGGGCACATTGGATACCGAACTGATGTGGACGTGGTCGCCCGACTTGATGACCTTGACGGCTTCTGCCGCCGTAACTGCCTGATACTGTTTCTTCATTTCTTCATCATTTTTTATTTCATATCAAAAACAGCAGCAGAAAACAAAATGAGAATGGCAAGCGCACGGACGCTTCCCTGACAATTCCCAAGCTTTTGTTCCCGAAAGCTGCGGACACGGAAACGGGCAGGTCTTCTGGCTTGTTCCACTTCCGGCGTCTTCCCGATAAAATATCAGTGACGTAGGTGCCGGAAGCACATTTCGGAACTCACAGCTACGGGCATAGCCCCTGATTTTCACAGGATTCCCTATTAATCGGTGAGAACCCGATTCCGGCGGCAAAAGTACAATAATTTGTTGAATTGTTGATTCGTTGATTTGTTTGGCGGGATTTTAAAATTTTAGATAATCAACTTTTCAGGAGGATTTTCCTTGATAAACATAGTGAAATAAATCGGCATATAGGTGATGAAATCTTTGCGAGTGATTTCGCGGGCATTTGAAAGGACATACGCCCGATGAACCTTATACAATGGATTTGTCAAAAAGTTGTTCAGTGCCCGATGAATGGTATAGTCTTTCCCTGATTTCACTTCAATGGGAAGGATGGACGTATGGTCATAATCATCCAAAATAAACTCCACCTCCCCCCGTGCCTTATTGTCGTAGTAAAAAAGTTGCTCAATGCCATGCGCCTTCAGCTCCGAGGCCACAACACTTTCATATACACTTCCAAGATTGACACTGCAACGGTCGTTCATCACGGCATCGATATTGTATTTGTATAATGCATAGGTCAACAGTCCCACATCGTTCATATAAAGCTTCAGCAGATTTTTGCTCTCCGACTCTTTGAGTGGGAAAACTGGTGCTGAAATGGCTTTCACATCCAATGCAATGCCAGAACTAATGATATAGTCAAGCTCATCCCTATAATCATTGCTGCGTCGATAGTCTTTTCCTTCAATATCTTTAAAAACAACACGTTTTTTCTTGTTGGCCATCAGCGATGGTATCATATTGTATATTCTTGCAATCTGCAATTTATGTTCCTCATCGTATTGTGCCGCATCGATGCCGTAAAGATGATATATGGCCTCATGAATAGCCCGTACTTCCACCATATTTCGCGAACTGACAAATTCATTCACTGCATCCGGAAGACCACCGACCAAAAGATATTTCTTGAACAGATCAAGCAAACGGAAGTGCATCTCCTCATCAAGACTTTCACAAGCATCAAATTTCTGATTTAAGAAAGCAACAGCATCTTCTGAAAATCCATTAGCCCAAAGAAATTCCTCAAAATCAAGCTGATACATGTGCTTGATAAGAATACTTCCTACAGGGACTGATGTGGTGCTTCGAAGGGTAACACCAAGCAAGGAACCGCTGGCAATGTAAGTATATCTTCCTTCTTCACGCAAGAACTTGAGCATCGTCAGCAAATGGGGATAGGCCTGAATTTCATCTAAAAAGACCAGTGTGTCAGCCTTCGTACCGCCCATCTTTTCGCCTGCGATGGTGCTTAGGCGAAAATAAAATTCATCTGTCGTGGTGGCATGTTCAAAAATTCTCGGACCATTTTTGTCTTTGACAAAGTCTATTTCAATCACATTCGGGAAAAGTTCCTGGGCAACATCTCTAATAATAAACGACTTGCCAATTTGTCGGGCACCGTCAATAACCAATATTTTATTGTTATTTCCTGACAAATGATCTAAGATGAAGGAGCGAATTTTTCTTTTTAGCATCGTTTCAATATTTTGGCGGCAAAAATACGCTTTTCCAAGAAATTTACAATGCTTTTACCACGCTTTTCCAAAAATATTTATATCAAAACACCACGCTTTTCCAAAATACCCTCTCCTCACCGTCGATGAGAATGACTTTCCCTGTGATGCGGCACCAATTTTGCTGTGCGGCAGCGGTACAGCAGAGGAGCAGGAGGCTGATGAAAAGCGCGAGGCGGCGGGGCATGGGGATTATATGTAAAATGATGTGGCAAAAGTACGATAATTTGTTGAAATAGCCCAAGCCTCTGCCTCCTTTTTCCGTTCTTTAAAAGAAAAGACTATGCGATTCCGGCTGCTTTTCTTCCTTCTTTTTATGGGGTTGATGATGATGGGGAACGCCCAGCACATCACCATGAAAAACTACCAACAGAAGGTGCCGCCCAGTGGGCTGGTACGAATTTCACAAAACGCGTATCGAGACCGCAATCCCATCTCCAACCTCGACTGGCTCGAGTACCTCTATTGGTTGGAAAAGATTTATGGAAAAGAATCGGAAGAATACCGCGCCGCCCAGCCCGATATGCAGATTCTTCTCCAGCAGCTGCCCGACAGTATCGCCACCTACTATTTTCGGAATCCGTGCTACAACTCGTTTCCCGTGTTGGGCATTCCGCCCCAGCAGGCCCGCGCCTACTGCCAGTGGCGCACCGACCGCGTGGCAGAATGGATGCTCGTCAAGTTGAAACTTTTACCCGACTACAGTGATTGGTCTCGTGAAAATTGCTTCACCATTGAGAATCAGGAGATTCCAAAGGATTTGAAAATCCTCTACTTCTTCCTGCCCACCGAAAATACAGAAACCCGCTACGGGTTCGTCTGCTTCGCGGAGTGGAGGTAATTAAACATCGGATTGATTTTTTAATTATGTCGAATTCGACATGATTAAAAGCAGGATTGTTGCGTTCCTCTGGCATGAGTTGACGGATGTGTATCATTTTGTCACGCTTTCAGACAAATCGTCATCCTTGCCGGACAGATTGTCGCCATTTGATCATCAAATGGGCGGGGTACCATTTTGGCACGCTCTTTGCAAATCCTATTAGCGGTTCGCCAAGGCGAAAGCGGAGGCGGCCGAAAAAAACAAAATGTCTAACAAATTAAAAATGGAGGTGTATTATGCTACCAGTAATGTTTAAAAACAGTTGGTTTCCGACAGTGTTTGAAGATTTCCTGAACAATGATTTTATGCCTCGTGCCAATACAACCGCACCGGCAGTCAATGTGAGGGTAGATGACAAGGCCTACACGATGGAGGTGGCCGCTCCGGGTATCAAAAAGGAGTTCTGCCGCGTGAGCATCAATGACGAAGGCAACCTGCATGTCGCCATCGAGAACAAGGTGGAACACAAAGAGGAAGAGAAGAAACATCACTATCTGCGTCGTGAGTTCTCGTACACCAACTACGAGCAGGCCTACACCCTGCCCGAGGACGTGGACAAGGACCATATCGAAGCCAAGGTGGAGCACGGCATTCTGACCATCACCCTGCCGAGAATGCAGAAAGAGGTGAAGAAACTCGGCCGCAACATCAACATCGGATAATCTTCAACCCAACACCCAACGGAAAAGCCGCAGCTGAACAGTTGCGGCTTTTTTTCGTCAAAAAATTGTACTTTTGCATCTTCAACTTTCACCAACATTTTCGATATGGAAAAACACAGAACCGTATTGTACCTTCATGGCTATGGCAGCGATAAGAACTCCTACACGGGCAACACCCTCAAGGATCTTTTCCCGCAGCATCGCTGGGTGCTGGAGACCTTCGACCTGCTCGACGTATTCGCCACCCGTGAGAAACTCCGCACGCTGATCGATGCGGAACAGATTGATACTGTGGTATCTTCGTCGCTCGGCAGCATCTACAACCTCTTTATCAAAAATCCCATCAACCCCAGCCGCGTCATCAACAAGGTGCTCATCAATCCCTGCTGTTTTCCCTCGAAAGTGTTGGGCAATATCGCTCCGCTCACGCAGGAACAACTCGCCGTGTGCAGGGCTGTGGAAACCAATGTCTATCAGATTCATCGTGAAAACACCCCGCAGAATCTGTTCGGAATTTTTGCCAAAAACGACGAACTGCTGCAGTACCACGACTTCTTTGTGGGGCGTTACGGCAATGCGGGGATCGACGGTCGCATCACCTCCACCAACGCTCTCTGGGTAGAGGGCGGCCACCATCATCTGGATCGCGAAGTGCTGCGCCAGTCGGTGGGTGAGGCCTTCCGCTACTTCGACTCCATGGCTGTGGAAGAACCTGCCGCGCCCCAGTCCGAAAAGCCGATTCTGTACATTGATATGGATGGCACCTTGGTGGATTTTGAAAGTGGCATTCAGCGACTTACCACGCTGGAGCGACTGCAGTATGACGCTTACTTTGACGAGGTGCCCGGCATTTTCGCCCGTATGGAGCCGATGCCCGGTGCCGTGAATGCCCTCGCCCGGCTGTCGGAGCGGTACGACGTCTATATCCTCTCCACCGCCCCGTGGCGCAACCCGACGGCCTGCAACGACAAGCTGCACTGGATACACCAACATTTTGGGAAAGAAGAGGATAGCTGTCTGTATAAACGGCTGATTTTGTCGCACCACAAGAATTTGAACAGGGGAGAGATTCTGATTGATGACCGACCTCACAAGAACGGGGCGGAAAAATTTCCCCGTGTGCTTCATTTCGGCGTGCCGCCGTACGACACGTGGGATGCGGTGCTGAAGGAGCTGCTTGGGTAGTCGCTACTTCCCGAACGGCAAGGTCAACTGCGCCCCCACCTCGAGGTGCGGACTGTCAACGTCTTCAAAGGGCGGATTGAGCAGCCTGCTGATGCGATATTGGAAGTAAACCGACACGATGTCGTAGCCCAAGCGCGCCCGCACGCCCCACTGTAGTCGCTTGACATCATCGGTGCTCAATCGGAGCAGTGTGTCTCGATTTCGGCTGGCGAGGAATTGTCGGGCAGAGAAAACGATGCCTCCATAGATGCCAGTATCGAGGAAAATACCGTATCCGAACAGCCCGCCCGCTGCCAAACGGAACCGCTGGTAGATTTCTAACGACAGAGTTCCCATCGACAATGTGACGCGTTTCCACCATGTGTATTCGGTCAACGAGGAATAGGGATCTAACCCCACAGGCCTGTTCAATCGGTACCAGGTGCCGCCTAACTCCAAGTTGCCGCCCAGGCTGTACCACTTGCAGAAGTTGTGCTTGTAGCGGATGCCCACCACAAAACTCACCGAGGAACCGCCTTTCACTATGTTTCCCATATTGGTGCTAATTCTTCCACCTGTAGGCACTGGAAAGCCCAACGAAAAATAGGGCGCGAAGTTGTAACGGGCATTCACCCCGCGCGTTTCGGGGCGATCGCTTTCGGCGGTGTGACTTTCAGCAATGCGCCAAAGAATGCGCCGGTTGTACAGCTCCTTCGGGACAGTTTCAAGGGTGTCTTGATCTGAATGATATTCAATGGTATATCCGTCATAATGGGCGCGCAACACCCAGCCGTCGATGGTTTTATATTGGGATTTTGGAATTCTGATGATGTTCTCCCGCTCCTTGATGAGAATAGTTTTGTACACCACGATGCGGCCGTCGGCTTGGGCAATATGGTAGAGGAGTTGTCCGGTGCGGATGCACTCGTCAGGTACTACGATGAAGATGGCGGAGTCGTTCTCGTAGAGTTGTAGGGTGGATTTTTCCAATGCCTTTTGGGGATTGACGAAGTAGTCGGCTTGCGGCACGCCGTAGCCATATTGGTAGTCGTAGTAGGGATAGAGGCTTCCTGACTTTTCAATTTCTGCCAATAGCTGCTGGCAGCTCCATTCGCGGTGGTTTTGCCACGCGCAGGCAGCGAATCCTGCCGTGAGGGGACTGGCGAAGGAGGTGCCGGAAGCCTTGGTGTAGAGTTGTGAACGCGAGGGATTAGCCACCTCTACGCGGGTGGCCATGGCACTCACGTTGGGCTTGATCCGCCCGTCGGCGGTTGGCCCCAGCGAGGTGAAGGAGGAGGGGTTGCCGTCGCGGTCGATGCCGCCCACGGCTAGCACATCCTCTGCATCAGCAGGGGTGATGATGGTGCGCCAGCTGCGGTCGTCGCCCTCGTTACCCATCGAGTTGCACACGAGAATTCCCTTCGCGGCGGCCATCTGCGCGGCCTTCGCCACCAGCGAGGTGCCGTTCATCTCGTCAGGGTTGTAGCGGTCTTTGCCGTACCCCAACGAGCTGTTGATGATGTTGGCCCCGTTGCGGTCGGCCCACTCCATGCCCATCTGCCACCACACCTCCTCAACGCGGTTCTCGAGGCCGGTCTCGGTGCGCGCCAGCAGGAACTCGGCGCCAGTGGCCAACCCTAACGGCCGCCCGTGCTCGTCGATACCCGCAATGCAGCTCAGCACCATCGTGCCATGCGAGTCCCAGCCATACACGTTCTCCTTCTTCAGCGGGAAGTTGTAGGTGGCCACAATGCGATGTTCATCGCGCAGGTGTTGGAATGCCGGATGCGTGTCGGCCATCTTGAAGCCGCCGTCCAAAACAGCGATACGGAGACCTTTGCCGTCAATACTCTGCTCGGTAAAAGCCTCTCCTTTCATCAGATAGAGCTGTTCTGTGAGCTGGGTAGGGGTGGAGGTGTTGTTATTGGCAATATCGGTTTCCATTGTGGCGGGCAAGAAATCGCCGTCAATACGCTGTGCATTTTTTACAAAAGGCAACGCAAGAATATCTTCTATTTGGAAAGTTTTGATTGCCAACGCATTGAACCATCTGCTTTCGCCTATCACCTCTTCCGAAAGAGCGGCAGTTTGGCTCTTGTACTGTGCGTTGAGCGGGAAGTCGGTGGAGTCGCAGAGCGGAAGTCCCTGCTGCAGGCGGCGTTCGATGGCTTTGGGATGAAAGTACGTGGCGGGGTCGAAAGAGGTCTCCTTCTTATCCTTGAAAAATACCCAATAGCACTCTTGTGCAGAGACGGAGGGTGTATGAAGAATAAGTGTTAAGAGGGAAGAGAAAAGGACAAGAAGGCGGAAGTGTCTCATTTCTTGATTTTTGAACGGATGTTGATGATGTAATCGGCAACTTCCTCAATGGTTTCTTCACTTTGGAACAAGGCCATGGAGGGGTCGCGGGGGAGGAAGTATTCGTAGAAGAGATATACGTCAACAGCGTGATTGTCAAGCGCGATTTTGAACATCCGCATGGCAGGACTGTTCTTGAGCTGTTTTTTGTTGTAGGTGAGATAGGTGTTGACAATGGCCTCTTTTATCCGCAGGAAAGCGCTCCCGCCCATGTTCGCCGCGTAGCCGGGTTCATATTCCCAAACGGCATTCACCAAAGCATAGGCGAACCAGTCTTCATCGTACTCAATCACTACGATATCTTTTTCCTTTTCTTCGTTGTATTCGGTGGAGATGTGGCACTTCGGGTCAAGGTACCAGTCCACGTAGGCCACCTTGTTGGATTTGAAAATGCCGTTGAGCATGATATTCAGGTTCTGGTTGTTGCGGTTCAGCACCTTGGCGATGGCAATTTCTTTGAGCGCCCGTTTGGGCTCGCCCGTGTACATACAGGCGTGGGCCAAACCCCAGTGTGCGAGGTAGTCAACATAGTTGGCTTTTACAGCCTTCTCATACCATTGTTCAGCTTGGAAGTATTCTTTTTCATGAAAATAGGTGTCGCCAATATACACGATGACGTTGTACAGGTTGGGATCGATTTCCAGCGCTTTCAGATAATAGTCGCGAGCACCTGAAAAGTCGTAGTCGCCGAAAAGCTCTTCCGCTTTGTCGTACATCTCCTTCGCTTTTCCTTCCATCACATACTCCTTGATGTCGTAAGAGGAGTCCTGTTGGACACGGAAAAGGGTGTGGGGGAGCACTTTGTTGGAAAAATCGGTGGCGAGGAAATGCCCGGATTTAAGTGTATAGCTGACCGGTGAGTCGGTCATGATCTGCACGATTTGTGACGGGGAGTGGATGTCGCGCGACTGGGCGGAAAGGCATAAAGTGGTTGCCAGACAGAGGATAAAAAGTGCTGTTTTTTTCATGATGTAAAAGGATTAAAATTTAACAGGGCAAAAATACATTTTTTTTCGATTTATAAAAGAAGAATATCTGATTTTTTATGTAACTTTGCCGTTGATTGTGGGATTTTGTGGAGGAATTATTAATTAATTGTATATCAATAATTTATAAGATATGAAAATTCCAGCTTCTGAATTACCGCTGACTCCTGACGGCAGAATCTACCATTTGGGCATCTTTCCTGAAGATTTGGCCGACTATATTATTGTGGTGGGCGACCCGGGACGTGTGCCAGATGTGTCGAAGTATTTCGACACGGTGGACTTCACCCATGTGAACCGCGAATTGGTGGTGCACACGGGCACTCTGCGCGGACAGCGCATCACTGCCCTCTCCACAGGCATGGGCACTGATAACATCGACATTGTGATGACCGAACTGGATGCCTTGGCCAATATCGACCTGAAGGCGATGGAGGTGAAACCCGAGCACCGCACGCTCAACATTGTGCGTATCGGCACCTGCGGCGCCTTGCAGAAAGAGATTGATGTCCACTCATTTATCGCTGCTGAGTACGGCTTCGGCCTGGACGGTCTCATGCACTTTTACCAACATGGTGAAGGCTTTGACAATGAGATTGTTAAGGCGTTCGTGGCGCATACCGGCTGGAACGAAAAGCTTCCCTATCCTTACTGTGCCCAAGGCAGTCCCGAGCTGTTCAATCGCATCGCTTTCGACATGGTGAAAGGCGTGACCGCCAGCGCCCCTGGCTTCTTCGGACCGCAAGGCCGTGCCGTGCGCGCACAGCTCCAATATCCGGATCTCAACTCCAAAATCGACTCCTTCCGCTTCGGCGACCGCAAGATTACCAACCTCGAGATGGAGACCTCCGCGCTCTACGGCTTCGGACAAATCATGGGTCACAACGTGCTCACCATCTGCCTCGCTATCGCCAACCGCATTACCCACGACTTCTCCAAAGACTATCATCCCCACATGGAAAAACTCATCCAAACCGTTCTCAATCGTATTTTCTAACCTTAACCATTATGAAAAGAAATACCCTCCTCTTCGCAATACTCTTCATCGCAGCAGCGGTGCTGTCAACCAGCTGCAAGCGCAAAGTGGAAGAACCAGAGAAAGCTCCCGAAAAGATAGTTTCTCTTGACCTCTCCGATAGCACGGCTTTCCACGAGCTGGTGCACTTCTACATTACGAACGACATCATTCCGAAGGAGGCCGTATTGTGCGACCACGAGAGCAAGGGCGGCATGCATACTTTCGAATGTCTTGCCGAAGACCTTGAACTGTGCGCTCCCGACTACCTGCAGGACTCGCTGCATGGCACCTTCTTCCAAGAGATTGTCTATCACCCGGGTTCCTCTGGAGATAACAACATCTATATTTGTAAAAAAGACGAGGAGGGCTTCCACCTTCTCAAATCCATCATCGGCACCACCAACCCTGACCTCGGTCCGCAAGACGAAATCATCAACGGATACAAAGTGCTCTACTTCCAGACCGAAGATAGTGCCTTCAAACTCTATTACGACGGCAATGATTTTGTCACTGAGCCTGTCACCAACCCAACTTTAGCCATCAACTAACCGTTATGCAGTTCACGCAACCGCTATTTCTCATCGGCTACGCCGCCATCCTGATCCCCATCCTCATCCACCTTTTTAATTTCAGAAGGTACAAGACCTACTATTTCTCTAATGTGAAGATGTTGCAGGATGTGGCGCAGAAAACCAAACGCGAGTCGCGGGTGAAGCACCTCATCGTGCTGCTGCTGCGCTGTCTCGCCATCATCGCCCTTGTAACGGCTTTCGCCCGTCCCTATTTCCCCAACCACAATGCCGATCAGAAAAGCGGCAACCTTGTCACCATCTACGTCGATAACTCCTTCTCCATGGAGGGCAACACCCCCGAAGGAACCCTCTTCTACGACGGTATCGAGAACGCCCGGCAGATTGTCAGCCACTTCGACTATGCTGACCAGTTCATCCTCTACAACAACGATTTCACCTCGCGTCAGCGCATGAAACTCACCAAAGAGGAGGCCTTGCAGGAACTCAACAACTGGAACATCTCTCCCAACAGCCGCACCTGGAAAGAACTCCTTCCTTTTGAGAAAAGTGCCTGCACAGAGAGTGCTGATAAAAATATCTTCCATTATTATATTTCTGATTTTCAAAAGAATAACTTTAATTTTAATGAATTTTCGACGGCTGCAGGCAGTGCCTCCTACCTCATCCACAAGCCGGCGAAGAGTGTCAGCAACGTGTCGATCGACAGCTGCTGGTTCCTGTCGCCGGTGTTCCGCGCCGGTCAGCAGGTAACGCTTACGGTTCGTTTGCGCAACTGCGGCGAGGGCGAGGTCATCAAGCTGCCCATGAAGCTGCATGTGAATGGCGAACAGAAGGCCATGGCGGCAGTGGACATTGCAGCGGGCGGCACCGCCGAGTACCAGCTCAACTATACCCTGTCGGACGATGCCGTGCAGTGCGGCACCCTCTCCATCGACGATGCGCCCATCACCTTCGACAACAACCTCTACTTCACCTACCGCGTGTCCGACAACACCCGCATCACTGTTATCGACGAGAAAGAACAGAACCGCTATGTGAACGCCCTCTACGGCAAAGACTCCATCTTCGAATACAGCGCCATGCCCGCCAGCCGCATCAACTACAGTGCCTTCTCTGGCAGCGCGGTGGTAGTGCTCGACGAGGTGAAATCGATTTCGTCGGGGTTGGCCGACGAGCTGTCGAAGTACCTGAACAGCGGCGGCACCGTATTGGTGCTTCCCGCGGAGGAGATGGAGGCCGCCTCATGGAACAGTTTCCTGTCGGGTATCGGGGCCAGCCAGTACGGTAGCCTCGTGCAGCAGGAGCTGAAGGTGGGCAGCATCAACTACGAAAGCATCTACTTCAAAGGCAGTCTCGACCAGAGCGATGAGCGCATCGACATGCCCACCTCCACGCAGCATTTCACCTTCAGCGACTTCCACACCGACGAGACGGTGATGTCCTTGGAGAACCAAGCTCCGCTGCTGACCGTGAACAAGGTGGGCAACGGCCGCATCATCCTGTCGGCAGTGGCCATGAACGACCGCTTCGGCAATGTTCACAAGCACGCGCTCTTCTTTATCCCGCTGCACAACATCGGCATCCGCACGCTGATGCAGCAGAAACTGTACAATACCATTGGCCGTGACCACTCGCAGAGCGTGGCCAAGCAGGTGGAAAGTTCCGAAAATGTGCTGTCGCTGAAGTCTCAGAAGGGCGGTCAGGAAATCATTCCCGAACAGAAAAACCTCGGCGGCGAAACCATGCTCTTCTTCAACGACCAGCTGTCGGAGGCGGGCATCTACGATGTGCTGCACGATGGCGCGAAGCAGGATGCGGTTGCCTTCAACTACGACAGGAAGGAGTCGCACCTTACCTATCATACCGATAAAGAGTTGCGCGATGCGGTAGCCGCCCAGCCCAAGGAGAGCCATGTGCAACTCATCACCGGTGACTCGCAGGACATCAGCGGTCAGATTGTGGAAACCATACATGGCAAGCCGTTGTGGTTCTACTTTATCCTTATTGCCTTGGGGTGCCTGCTGGCGGAGGTGGCTATCCTCAGGTTGTGGAGGCACCGCGAAAAAACTCAAGTTTGAAATCACTTTAAAATAATATAGTATGAAAATGACAGATTTAGAACCCAAAGCGATTTTTCATTATTTCAATGAAATCTGCAAAGTGCCCCGTCCCTCCAAGAAAGAGGAGAAGATGACGGAATGGCTGCTGAAAACCGGCAAGGAGCTTGGCTTGGAAAGTAAACGCGACAAAGCTGGCAACGTGCTGATTTCCAAACCCGCCACCAAGGGCAAAGAGAATGTCACCCCCGTGATTTTCCAAGCCCACATGGATATGGTGTGCGAAAAGAACAATGACACGAAGTTCGACTTCGAGAAAGATGCCATTCAGGCCTATGTCGATGGCGAATGGCTGAAGGCTAAAGGTACCACCCTCGGCGCTGACGATGGTATCGGTATCGCCATTGCCCTCGCATTCCTCGCAGACAAGAAAATCAAACACGGTCCCATCGAATGCCTCTTTACCGTGGATGAAGAGACCGGCCTCACCGGCGCTTTCGCCCTGAAACCGGGCTTCATGACCGGCAAGATTCTCCTCAACCTCGACTCTGAGGACTGGGGCGAGATCTTCATCGGCTGTGCTGGTGGTAAGGACACCGTGGCCACTTACGAGTGCGAGTATGAAGACCAGATTCCCGAAGACTCTGTCGCTTATAAAGTGACTGTTGGTGGTCTGCTGGGCGGCCATTCCGGTGACGACATCAACAAGAACCGCGGTAATGCGGTGAAGCTGCTCAACCGCATTTTGTGGAATGCCTATCAGGAATACGATGCCCGTATCGCCGACATCAACGCTGGCAACCTGCGCAACGCCATCGCCCGCGAAGGCTGGGCCATCGTCACGATGCCGAAGGGCAAAGCTGCCGCTTTTCGCAAGTATGTCGCCAAGGCCGATGCTGACTTCAAGAACGAGTTCCATACCAGCGACCCTGGCGTGTATGCCGAGTGCAAGAAGATGACCAAGTTGCCGGAACGTATCCTCAACGAGATGTTGCAGATCGACGTGATGAACGCCTTGTATGCCTGTCCTCACGGCGTGCTGGCCATGTCGCAGGACATCCCCGGCTTCGTGGAGACCTCCACGAACCTCGCTTCTGTGAAGCTGATCGACGACAAGATCGTCATCACCACCAGCCAGCGCAGCTCGGTGGAGAGCCGCAAACAGGATGCTTGCGACCATGTGTCATGCGCCTTCTACGCCACCGCCGCCGACGATGTGGCGCAGGGTGATGGCTATCCGGGCTGGAATCCCAATCCCAACTCACAGGCTCTCAAATTGTTAGTGAAGGCTTACAAGAATATCTTCCACGAGGATCCTGCCGTCAAGGCCATCCATGCCGGCCTCGAATGCGGTCTCTTCTCCGAAAAATATCCTGAACTCGATATGGTATCCTTCGGACCCACTCTGCGCGGCGTTCACTCTCCGGACGAAAAGTTGGAGATTGCCACCGTACAGAAATGCTGGGACCTCATCCTCGAGTTCTTCCGTCTTCTGAAATAATCTATTTCTAATCCGAGGAGGATTTGCCACAGCAAATCCTCCTCTTTTCATCTTTTCATCCATTAATCTTTCATGAAACACACCCTCTTCCTCCTTTTCCTCCTTCCCTCCCTGCTTTTCGCACAAGTTTATCCCCAAAACAAACCTAATAAGAATCTCAGTGAACTGAGTGTCAGTGAATTGAATGAGCTTTTCGACGAAGCCAATCTCGCTCACAAGACCAAGGCCGTGCAGGCGCATGCCGATACAATGTGCAAAAAACTCAACGGCACGCTGCTCATCGCGCAGAACGACGTGGTGTTGGCCCACAAAGCGGCAGGTTACAAGGTGCTGGACAAGAAAGACCAGCCCCTCTCCGAAAATACCTGTTTCGAGCTGGCCTCTGTCTCCAAGGAGTTCACCGCCGCCGCCGTACTGCTGCTAGTGCAGGAGGGGAAAGTCAGCCTCAACGACTATCTGGGAAAATATTTTCCTGGTTTGCCCTATTCGGGCATCACGGTACACAACTTGCTGTGCCATACTTCCGGTCTGCCGGAGTACTTCAACTTCAAGGAGTCGTGGTGGCCGCAGGGACGGCTCACCAAGAACCAGGACGTGGTGGATGTTCTCATCAAATACCAACCCAAAAGAATCTTTGTCCCGGGAACCAGCTACAAATACACCAACACCAATTACGCCTTGCTGGCACTGATTGTGGAGCAGGCTTCGGGCAAGAAATTCGAGGATTTTGTCAGAGAGAACATTTTCGAGCCGGCAGGCATGACCTCCTCTTTCTACATCACCGAGCGGGCTTCCAAGATTGGCTATAGCATCGCCACGGGTCATAAAGCCGACCGTATTCCGCAGGTTATCAAAGGGTTGGATGGTACTTTCGGCGATAAGGGAATGTACTCCACCATCCACGATTTGTTTGCATGGAAGAAAGCCTACTTCACCAACTATACCATTCTCCCCAAGGAGGTGGTGGAGATGGCCACCACGGCACAAAACCAACTCAAAGGTAGCGGTAAGCCTTCCGAGGACTATGGCTACGGCTGGCATTTGGAGGAAAATCCCTATTATGGTCACATCATCTATCATGGCGGGTTGTGGCATGGCTTCAACCATGTGCTGCTCTACTATCCTGAAAGAGATATTTTCATGGTTTTCCTTAGCAACTATTGCAATCGTGGGCATCGCGGACATACCGCCAATGTGCTGCATATCCTTTGTGGAGCATAGTCCTTAACTTCTCTGTTCCTACAACTGTTTTATACCCAATCTTTTAAAAATTGAAAAAATTTTTTCTCAATTGGTTGAGGGTATGATTTTTTTTTCTAATTTTGCACACTTGTAAATAGAATAAAACCGTTTTCAGATATGAGCGAGAAAAAATCATCTAAAGTTGACCTTGAATCCAGGTTAGTCAACTTCTTTCTGTTGGGTTGCGCCATTGGTCTGACCCTCTCATTGCTGGCACTTGATATTTGGGCCAGCGTGAAAACTTCCACTGGTGCCTCTCTTGCTACCGAGGCAGAACCTGCCGTGGAAGACTTGCAGATGCCGAATACCGACATTGAAACTCCTCCGCCACCAGAACCGGAACAGGCTCCTGAGCAGGAAGAGGTTGTGGAACAGATTCTGAAGGAAACCCAGGAGGAAGTGGCCACCAACTTCGAGTTCAGTATGGAAGCTGATGATGAAACTTCCATTGAAGCAGATGACGAGGATATTGATACGGGTACTGAAATCGTTGAGATTGAGGAACCTATTGAACGTGTACCTCAGGTGCGTGCTGAGTTCCCCGGCGGTATGGGTGAATTGAGAAAGTATCTTGCTGAAAACTGCCAGTATCCTGAATCCGCCCGTCAAGCCGGATGGCAGGGTGTGGTCATGCTGGAATTTGTGGTTGAAAAGGATGGTAGCATCAAGCAAGTCAACGTGTTGAGAAGCGTTTGCCAAGCTCTTGACGAAGAGGCTATCCGCGTGGTGAAAGGTATGCCGAAGTGGAAAGCCGGTGAGAACAACGGTCAGAAGTGCCGCTCCTTCTTCCAGCTCCCCATCACCTTCTCGCTGCAATAGTCTTTTTGCATAACAATAAAAAAGCCCTGTAATTGATTACGGGGCTTTTTTTTATGTCTTTTTTTTAATGAATAATGTTCTGATTAGAACCCCCACATATCATTGATGGCCATGTCATCGCTGTAGAAGTCGAGGATATCGTAATCCACTTCGTCGAGGTCATTCTCATCAAGATTCTCCGTGATGAACTGGTCGGTGACGGGATCTGCCACGGGTTGTGCTTGGGCGGTGTACTGTGTTTTTTTCGCTGGTTCGGCAGGCGTGTCGGTATAGGCCAGCGCTTTGTCGAGGTTGAGCGTGTTTTGCGGGGCTTCAACGGGGGCGGGGTGAGTGCCTTTCACATGGGCCACCTTGCCACCAGACAGCTCTTCCGGATTTTGAAGCATGTTGAAAACATAGATGCCTGTACCCATCAGCAAACCTGCGCATGCGGCCACGGAGGCGATACGCACCCAGCGGCGTTGCAGGAACAGCTTTTTGCTGGGTTCAGCGGCCACTTTCGCCATTACGGCATCCGGCAGTTGTGCAAAATAATTCTCAGGAACGGGATATCCCTCGTTGGTGCGGTGCGCCTCTAAAAGGGCCTGCATCTGAGCATCCTCTTCAGCAATGCGCGCCAACACCTGGTCGGGCAGGCTATCGAAATAGCCCTCCGGCGTAGGAGCCTGACGATTCTTGTATTGGTCTAATATCTCTTCCATTGAATTTTCGGGAAACGCTCTCTTGACGTGTAAGTTGCGGGAAAGTTTAAACGGATTTGAAAATTTTTTGAAAAATAAATAAAAAATCACTCCAAGTCCAGATGCTTGATGGAATCCTTATCGACTTTGACCTCGCCCCACACCTTCTTGGTGATTTTGAGGGCTTCGGCAGTGGTGAGCTTGTCGGTCTGTTCGAGGATGCGCTGCACGAAGATGCATTGGCGGATGTCAGCCTGGTTGTTGACCACGGCTTCGGCGAGGGCCTTGCAGGTCTGGTAGCCACAGATACGGCAGTCCACCTTGGGCAGGTCGTTGGTGATTTCGAACACTTTCTTCATCTTGCGCATGGCGATGGAGATATTGTCGTCGAGTTTGTCCATGGAGCGGGGCTGTACTTCGCCCACAGCCAGGTTTTCCTTGAGGTAGTCTTTGTAGTTGAGGATGTTATTCTCTTGCGGGGTGACAGTTTTCGGACGCTGTTTGGCGCGTTTGCGCTGCCGTTCGGCGATGAGGAAGCGGTTGCCGGCGCACAGGATGCCGCCCGCGCAGCTCTCGTCGCAGGCGCGCAGTTCGAGGAAGTCGATGCTGTCGAGGTCTTCGTTCTCTAGCTTGTCGAGAAAGGCCGACACGTTGTGTACCTCGTCGATAGCGAGGTTGCGGCCTACGGGGATGTCTTTGATCTCGCCGCCGGTGAGTGACCACAAGATGCTGTTTTTGGAGAGGGGATGGAAGTCAAACTCATCTTCCCTCAGGGTATAAACGCCCTGCTTGATAACACGGAACACCTTGTTGTACAGGTAGTTCATGTTGATAACACCATCAATGTTGGATTTTTCCTCTCCGACGGGGCTTTTCACAGCGGCGATCTTGGCGGCGCAGGGAGCCACGTAGAAGATGCCGATATCTTCGGGTGCGACACCGCGTTCCACGAGCACCTCGCGGATATACAGGGCGGTGACATCCAACGGGGGTTTTGTAAGCAGCAGGTTGTCCACCAGGGAGGGGTATTTTACTTGGATGAGGCGCACGATGGCGGGACAGAAGGTAGAGATGATGGGCTTTTCTGCCGATTCGTCTTTTACTTTGTCATTGATGACCTCTTTCAACACATCCACGCTCTTCTCCACCTCATACACGAACTTGAAGCCGAGGTGGTAGATGGCGGAGAGGATGGCGCGTTGGCTCACCTTTTCCGGAAACTGCGCGCTGAAGATGGAGGGCACCAGCAGCACGGGGCATTTGAAGTTGTAGATGGTTTCGAAGTCGTCCTGCTCGATATAGATGGCATTCATGGGGCAGGTCTGGTAGCACATGCCGCAGTCGATGCAGCGGTTGGCATCGAGAATGGGATGGCCGTCCTCCACATGGATGGCACAGGTGGGGCACACGCTGGTGCAGTGCGAGCAGCCGATGCAGAGGTCGTATTTGAACTTGAGGGCGTGGTGAATGTGTTCCATGGTGGGTTAGAAATAGTTGACGATTTCCACGGTGGTGCCTTTGCCCACCACCGAGTTGACGGTGAGCTTGTCGGAATTGCTCTGCATGTTGGGCAGACCCATGCCAGCACCGAAGCCCATCTCGCGCACTTCGGGCGAGGCGGTGGAGTAGCCCTTCTGCATGGCCTGGTTGATGTCGGGGATGCCGGGACCTTCATCCACCAGCTTGATGCTGACGCTGGTGTCTTCCAGATCCACATAGATAACCCCCCGGTAGGCGTGGGCCACAATGTTGACTTCGGCCTCATAGAGGGCCACCACGGTACGTTTCACAATCGCCGGGTCCACACCCAGCTGTTTCATCATCTTCTTCACTTTACTGGAGGTGGTGCCTGCATTGGTGAAATCGCCACCTTCCACATTATATTCAAAATGCATAATCTCTAATTTTTAATAAACCCCTGGAAGCCCTGCATTGAAAAGGGTTCCCGAAGTGCGGTACAAGGAAAGGTCTGTGGTGATGAGCAGCATGTCGTTGTCTTCGGCCAGCTCTTTCATCTCCTCAGTGACTTTTTTGCCACGGACGAACAACACCACTTTGATGTCAGACATCTCACACGTTCTGATGGTCTGCGTGTTGCAAAGACCGGTAATCAGCATTACTGATTTTTCGGTGCGCAGCGTCAGTACGTCGCTCATCAGGTCCGAGGCGAAGGCGCAGTCAATTTCCCTGTCGCAGAACGCCTCGCCCTCTACGACAGTACCTGAAATTAGGGATGTGATTTCTTGTATTTTCATGGGAATAATAAAATGGTCATTAAATCGGGTGCAAAGATACGACAATTTGTTGAAAGATGGGGAGAAAAATGAAGAGATGGCCGTGTCTTTTCAGCGGTTCAGGTAGAACAGGGTGTTGTCGTGCTGCGGGATGACGGTTTCGTGCATCAACCGCAGAATCTGCTCCTCACTCACGGCACGGTACTTTTCAAGGTCATCCTCAAAATCTTCGGCCTTGCTAATGGACTCTTCCACTGCGAGGATGGAGGTACGACCGTCGAGTTTGATTTCATTGCTGAGCAGGGATGACTCGTTTTTGTTCTTGACTTTCTGTAGGTTATGTGAAAGCTGTGAACCGAACTGCAAGTCGTGGTACAAAAATTGTTCAAGCTGGCTGTTGGCCTCGTGGATGTCCACCCCATCGGCGGGACGGGCCACGAGGGCGAGGATGCCGGGGCCTGCCGTACCGGTCACGGTCACGGAGATGTCGGTGAAGAGCTGCCGTTTGGCGATAAGCTCGCGGTAAAGGTACGACGATTTGGAGTTGCCGAGCAGGTCGGAGAGCAGGTCGAAGGCGTAGAAGTCGGGATGCAGGCGGTGAGGCATCTTCCAACCTTTGAGAAGCATCGGGTACGGCACGTTGCGGCTGACCGTCTTGACGCGTCCTGCCCGCTGTTGCGGTTCGTGCGGGTATTCGTGCGGTATGGCTTCTCCCGCCGGGATGCTGCCGAACCATTTCTCCACCATCGGCACCACCTCTTCAAAATGCACCGGTCCGCCCACCACCAGCGCCGCATTGTTGGGGGTATAGAAGCGGCGGTAGAAGTTGCGTACAATATCCATCGTAACCGACTCGATATGAGATATTTTCTTGCCGATAGGCATCCATTTGTAAGGATATTTCCGATATACAAAATCGTTGAACAGTCCCCACAGGTCGCCGAAAGGCCGGTTCAGCGAAACCTCCTTGAACTCCTCAATCACCACATGTTTCTGTGTGTCGAGGCCAACGGGTTCGAAGGCGAGCTCCATCATACGGTCGGATTCCAGCCAGAGTGCTGTTTCGAGATTCTCGGCAGGCAGAATCACGTAGTATTGGGTGTGATCTTGCGAGGTGTAGGCGTTGTTGATGCCCCCCACCATCTGCAGTGGTGCGTCGTAGTTGGGAATGTTCTTTGATCCGCAGAACATGAAATGTTCCATCAGGTGCGCCAAGCCGGTCTGCTGAGGATCCTCATCGCGTGAGCCGACACAATATATAATATTGCACGCCACCAGCTGTGTGGTAAAATCTTCATGTACGAGAAGTTTCAGTCCGTTGGGAAGCGTGTGTCTTCGGAAGGGTATCGGCATGGTATTAGCTTTGGAAGGGTTTTGTCACCACGAAGGTGACGTTCTTTTCGATGCGCTTGCGGAAAACCCACAGCAGGACAAAGTACAGTGCGGTGAGGCCGAGCGACACGACCACGTTGACCCACTCCGCCGAGCAGACAAGGTACATGAGGCAGAAGGAGGCAAACAGCACGATGAACGGCACCAAGTAGCAGATGACCACCGCTTTCATGGCGAGGGTCTGTCGCATCTCCACCGCCACGGTGTCGCCCACGGACAGATCAAGGCGGTTGATGTTGATGGCGTTCACCACCTTGTCGCGGCTTTCGGCAGCCCCGCAGATTCCTTTGGCATGGCAGCCGGAACAGGCCGATCCGACGGTCATCTTCACCGTAACTTTCAACCCATCAACAGATTGAACGATGCCTTCATGTTTGATGCTATTCTCCATCTTCCTCTTGTCTTCTTTTAAGTTCTTCATCGATTTCTGCCGCCAGCTCAAAATTCTCAGCCTCCTCTGCTGTTTTCAGCAGTTGTCGCAACTGCCGTTCGGAAGCCATGGTGAGGTCGAGCGGGATGGATTCGCCGTTGCCCAGTTCAAAGTGGTCGGGTTCGCCGTCATCGGACAGCATGTCGGGCTGGGAGGTTGACTGCGATTGCAGGAACTTATCCTTCTGGTTGTAGGAGGTGGCGTTGAACACCGACTCCACAAAGCAGATGGGAGCATGGGCTTTGAGGGCCAGCACCACTGCGTCCGACAGGCGCGATTCGATTTGGAAAGCGCCCTGCGGACCCTGCAGTTCGAGATGGGCAAGATAAATGCCTTCGCGGAAACCGTCCACCAGCACCTTCTCCACCCTTGCGCCGGAGTGGTCGAGCAGGGTCATGAAAAGGTCGTAGGACATCGGACGGGGGAGTCGGATGTGGTTCAGTTCCAGCACCACACTCCTCGCTTCGTTGAGTCCGATAAGCACCGGCACGAAGCGGTCGCCGCCTTTCTCGTGCAGCACCAAGGTGAACGCATCGCCAGAAACAGGCATTCGCTGGGGGTAAACCACTTCGACTTCAATTTCCATTTTTGCGGATTTTGTGGGTGCAAAAGTACGATTTTTAATTCTAATTTGAAAAACAATCTTTCATTATCCCTTCGTTAAAAGGTTATTATTTATGTTTAAATCATTGATAAATAATCAATTAAAATAATTTTTCAAAAAATATGAATAACTATTAAAAAATATGTATTTTTGCAGTCTGTTGATTTGACCAATTATTGGGCGTTGGTGTAATGGCAACACTACAGATTCTGGTCCTGTCATTGAAGGTTCGAGTCCTTCACGCCCAACCAAAAAGACCTGCCTGAAAGCAGGTCTTTTTTTGTTCAATATGCTCATATTTTTTAATAATTTTGAGCGAAGTGTTACACAATGAAAAAAAACTTGTAAATTTGCAGCCTTAAATTTATAAACATAGTAAAAATGGCAAATACCGAAAAATTAGGCGATTTGAAAGATAACGTGGAAAAAGAAAATGTAAAAAAACAGACCAATGCTGACAAATTAGGCTCTGTTCAGGGCGAAAAAGGCAAGTTGGCCGCTTGGTATGCTAAGAACAAGAAAATCATCGACATCATTTTCTTTGCAGTAATCATCGTGATTTTGCTGGCGATTGTTTATTACCAGTGGTTGGCTCCGAAGTGGAACAACGCTGCCTCTGAAAATGCGCAGCCCACCGTTGCCCAAGCTGTACAGAACTCCACTTTGAGCACCGACACTGCCGTGCTGAAGGCTGCTCTGGAAGGTGATGAGGCTGGCGAGACCGAAGGTTTCCTCTCTGTGATTGAGAGCTACGATCACCCCGGTTTCAAGACCGCCCGCGCTGCCAAGTTCAGCTTGAAATACTATGCAGCTCTCTGCTACCTCAACCTCGGTCAGGAAGATGAGGCCCTCGAGACCCTGCTGAAAATGAAAAAACGCGACAACTATCTCTGGTATGAAGCCCAGATGCTGATTGGTGACCTGTACGATGATCAGGACGATATGGACAATGCCAAGAAGTATTTCGAGAAGGCTGCCAAGGGCGAGACCGATTTCGTGGCTCCTATCGCTCTCTGGAAACTCGGTATGCTCTGCGAGCGTGAAGGCGACTGGGACGGTGCTTTCAAGAATTACGAAGAGATTCAGAAAGAATACCCCGAAAGATACAACCAGATGGGTGTCGCCAAGTATTACGAACGTGCTAAAATCAAAGCCGGAAAATAATGGAGAAAAAGAAAAACCTTTCCGATATTTTCGTTCCCAACACCGATAATGCCAATTTCAAAATTGGCATTATTGTTAGTAAGTGGAATGAAACCATTACAGGTGCGCTGAAAGAGGGTGCCATGCAGACCCTTCTGGAGTCAGGTGTGCCGAAGAAAAACATCCTTGATTTCGAGGTGCCGGGCAGCTTCGAGCTTCCCAGTGCGGCCGCCATGCTGCTCGATGCCAACGAGGACGTTGACGCTGTCATTTGTCTCGGCTGCATCATCCAGGGCGAGACCCGCCACTTCGAGTTCATCGCGCAGGCGGTAGCCAACGGCATCGCCAAGGTGGGGATCGAGTACACGGTACCCGTCATCTTTGGCGTGCTGACCTGCAACACTGCCGAGCAGGCCGCCGACCGTTCGGGAGGCAAGCACGGCAACAAAGGCGTGGAGGCCGCAGCCTCGTGTCTGCAGATGCTCCACACCCATAAAATGATGTATAGCAAGAAATAACATGAGAGTAGTTTTCATGGGAACCCCCGAATTCGCGGTGGGCGCCTTGGAGGCCATCCACCAGTCGCACCATGAGGTGCTGGCGGTGGTGACGGCTCCCGACAAGCCGGCCGGCCGCGGACTCAAGCTGAAGGCCTCCGAGGTGAAGGAGTATGCCCTCGCCCACCAATTGCCAGTGCTGCAGCCCGAAAAGTTGCGCGATGAGAACTTCCTCGCCCAGCTGCGGGCGTTGAATGCCGACATTTTCGTGGTGGTGGCCTTCCGCATGCTGCCGGAGGTGGTGTACGCCATGCCGCCCTTCGGCACGTTCAACATCCATGCCTCGCTGTTGCCCAACTACCGCGGTGCCGCCCCCATCCACTGGGCGGTCATGAACGGCGAGACCCGCACCGGGGTCACCTCCTTCTTCCTGAACCACCAGATTGACACTGGCGACATCATCGGTACCACCGAGGTGGAGATCGGTCCGGCGGAAACCACCGGCGAGCTCTATGAGCGGCTGATGCACTGCGGTGCCGAGCTGGCGGTACATACCCTCGACCTCGTGGAGAGCGGGCAGGCCCATCCGCACCGGCAGGAGGAGACCGCCGACCTCAAGCCCGCCCCGAAGATTTTCAAGGAGGACACCTTCATCGACTGGAGCCTGCCCGCCCGCGACATCTTCAACAAAATTCGTGGTCTTTCGCCCTTCCCGGGCGCCTGCACCCGCATCACCAATAAGAAGGGAGAGGTGGAGCTGGTGAAGATTCTGGAGGCCGAAATCAAGCCCGTAAACGCTGTAAAACAAACGGGTACAATTGAGATAGAACAGGGCAATTCTTTCGAAATCTACGCCAAAGATGGCAAAATTTCAGTAAAAACTATCCAATTTCAGGGCAAATCAAGGCAGCAAATCGGTGATTTTCTGAATGGATTCCATCCTGAGAACTATGAATTAACATTTTTATAATATTGATTATGAATTATTTATAGTTTTTCATTTTCAATAGTTATCTTTTTTTTATAAAAATTGAGGAAAAAGAGTTGGAATATTAAAAATACTCTTATATTTGCGCTGTAAAAGTTAATATATTAACCATTTAAAATTATTCACATGAACAAGAGCGAATTGATTGATGCCATTGCTGCAAAAGCTGGCCTGAAAAAAGCTGATGCCAAGAACGCCCTCGAGGCTTTCATGGCTGCCACTTCTGACACTCTGAAAGAAGGTGGTAAAGTTTCCCTCGTTGGTTTCGGTACCTTCTCTGTCACCGAGCGCGGTGCAAGACAGGGTCGCAACCCGAAAACCGGTGCTACCATGACCATTCCCGCAAAGAAGGTTGTGAAATTCAAAGCCGGTGCTGAAATGGGCCGCTAAGCGGATAGCATTCAAGCAGATTAAGCCCCATGAAAATGGGGCTTTCTTTTTCTCTCATTAGAAAACAAACATCGATGAATTTTATTGAAGAATTGAAGTGGAGGGGCATGATTCATGATATGATGCCCGGAACGGAAGAACAACTCAACAAGGAGATGACCACCGCGTATGTGGGCATCGACCCGACGGCCGACTCGTTGCACATCGGCCATCTCGTAGGCGTGATGATGCTGAAGCACTTGCAGGAGTGCGGCCATCGCCCCATCGTACTGCTCGGCGGCGCCACCGGCATGATCGGCGACCCCTCCGGCAAGTCGCAGGAACGCAACCTGCTCGATGAGGCCACCCTCCGCCACAACCAGGAGTGCATCAAACAACAATTGGCAAAATTCCTCGACTTCGACAGCAAGGAGCCCAACGCCGCCATCCTCGTCAACAACTACGACTGGATGAGCAAATTCTCGTTTCTCGAATTCATCCGTGACATCGGCAAACACATCACCGTGAACTACATGATGGCCAAGGATTCTGTGAAGAAGCGTTTCAACGGCGAGGGCGACGGCATGTCGTTCACCGAGTTCTCATACCAGCTGGTGCAGGGCTACGACTTCATGTACCTGAACCAGAATTATAACTGCAAACTGCAGATGGGCGGCTCCGACCAGTGGGGCAACATCACCACCGGCACCGAGCTGATCCGCCGCAAGACCAACGGCGAGGCCTTCGCCCTTACCTGCCCGCTCATCACCAAGGCTGATGGTGGCAAGTTCGGCAAGACCGAGAAGGGCAACATCTGGCTTGACCCCGCCAAGACCTCCCCGTACGACTTCTACCAGTTTTGGCTCAACTGCAGCGACGAGGACAGCAAGAAGTACATCCGCATCTTCACCCTCTTCACCAAAGAGGAGATTGCGGCAATGGAGAAGGAACACGAGGCTGCCCCGCACCTCCGCGTGCTGCAGAAGGCTTTGGCGAAAGACCTTACCATCCGCGTGCATTCCGAAGCCGACTACAACGCTTCGGTGAGCGCATCGGAAATCCTGTTCGGTAAGGGTACCGCCGAAAGCTTGGCCGCCCTGCCGGAAGAGATGTTCCTTTCCATCTTCGACGGCGTGCCGCAGACCACCCTCCCGCGCGAAACCCTCAACGCCGGCATCAGCATCGTGGACCTGCTCAGCGACCATACGCAGATGCTCGCCAGTAAGGGTGAGGCCCGCCGCGAGCTGAAAGGTAACGGCATCTCGGTCAACAAGAACAAGGTCAACGACCAGTTCATTGCCAACGGCGACTGCCTCATCAACGGGAAGTACATCCTATTGCAGAAAGGCAAGAAAAACTACCACATTGTAAAGGTGGAAGCATAAAACGAAGGGCGGCCAAACGGTCGCCCTTTTTGTTTTGTTGTCATGAAACGCTCCGTCTTCTATTTGGAGAGATAGATGGTGAGGGTGGACTCTTCCACCTTCACAAACTCCTCTCCGAAGGTCTCCGACTCTTTCAGGTAGTCGGTGAGCTCCGACTGGGTGAACTGGTAGCTGTTGAGGTTCTTGCCTTTGTGTTTCACCAGCTCTTCCACCGAAAGGTTAAGTTGGCGGTTCGACTCGCGGAAGGCGGGGTTGAGCAGGGCGAACCCTTTGGCCTTGAAGGTAAGGCGGAGGTCAGAGGAGACATCGGCCTTGTTTTTGCCTGCCGGCAGGTCGATGCAGTTCACCTTGTAGTCGTACGTGACCGTGTATTCACGGGAGAGGGTGACGAACACCCATAGCATCGCACTGATAGCCAAACAGAGAATGAAAGCCAACGAGGGCATCTTCAGATGCCCCTGGCCGTTGGTGATTTCTTGTCGGATCTGTTCAGCGGTTCTCATTGCACACTATTTAAGAGCTGCATCGTTGAAGGCGATGGCCGTCTTGTCAACTTCAATGTGGGTGTTGTCCTCAACGGCAATGACGAAGGTCTGCTCGCGGATTTCCACAATCTTACCATGGATGCCGCCTGCGGTGACCACTTTGTCGCCTTTGGTGAGGGCTTCGCGGGCCTGCTGCAGTTTCTTCTGGCGTTTCTGCTGCGGACGGATCATGAAGAAGTAGAAAATGACGATGAGCAGCACAATCATACCGATGGTCATCCAACCTTGTCCCTTAGGACTTTGAGCTTGCTGTTGCAATAAGAAAAGAGAATACATAATGAAAAATTTATGGATTAAAAAATGAATTATTGTTTAATGACGTGGGCTTTGATGGTGAGCACGGCGGGCGATGGGTAGGCGTTGGAGGCCACGCGCACTTTGTTCTCCACGTCGCCCATTTTGGTTTTGGAGTCGAAGGTGACATCAATTTTCCCTTTTTCGCCGGGCTTGATGGGGGCGCGTGGGGGAGTGGAGGTGGTGCAGCCGCACGATGCGCTGGTGGAGGAGATGACCAATGCCGATTTGCCGGTGTTGGTGAAGGTGAAGGTGTGGGTGAGTTTTTCGCCCTGCATCACGTTGCCGAAGTCGTAGGAGGTGTGCTCGAATTGAATTTTCGGCCCGTTGGGATCCACTTTTGAGGCCTTGCCGTCCTTGGTGTCGGCGGTGGCGGGGATGTTGACCACCGAAGGGTTTTCCTGTTGGCCGCAACCCGACAGGAGGGCGGCGGAAAACAGCATTACAACACCTAAAAATATTTTTATTTTATTCATTATTAATAACTTACTAATTTAAACTACGATCCAGAAGACCTCTACCCTGCTTGTTGAGGCGCCCCTCTTCGCGCAGTTCGCGCGCAATCTTATCCACCAGTCCGTTGATGAACAGTCCGCTCTTTTCGGAGCCGTAGGTGCGGGCAATCTCGATGTACTCGTTGATGGTCACCTTGGTGGGGATGCTGGGGAATTCCATCAGCTCGCACACGGCCATCTTCATCAGAATCATGTCGGTTTCGATGATGCGGTCGCTCTCCCAGTTTTTGAGGTTGGCCTCAATCATGCGCTGGTATTCGGCGTCGTTTTGAATGGTCTTTTTATAAAGATTTTTAAAGAAAAGCACATCCTCGACCTCGTCTTTGTAGAGCGGCGACATTTTCACCTGCTCTTGGGTGGCTTTCCAGAAGCTGATGCCCTGATACACCTGCAGCAGGGCGTCGTTGTAGTCGTCGAACCAGTGTACGAACTTCTCCTCGAAGTACCAGTGCAGGAGTTCGCTTTCGGCGAATACTTTTTCCAAGATGGTGAGGATGAGTTCTTTGTCGGTTTTGTAGTTGGTGTCGGAGGCGGCCATGTAAGCCTGATATTCGGGCAGGGCCTCAATCTGGTTGAACAGGTTGATGATGAGCTCCTTGTTTTCCACCCAGTTGATTTTGAGGGAGCGCCAGTAGCGGTTGAGTTGTTCGCTTTCCTCCATCTGGCGGATCACGCGGTTATCGACGAAACGGGTGTTCGGGTTCAGATCCTCCTCCGTTGGGAAGATCTTGTTTTTGCGGTCTTCCTGCTTAGTTTCGATATAATGTTTGATTTCTGGGAAGATGGAGTAGAAATAAACGGAGAGCACTTCGCACTGCCGGATGGAGTCTTCCAGCTGTTTTTCGCCCATAAACATCTGCGTGTCAGGGTTGGCTTGGCGGGCATAGATGGCTTGCATCACCTTGATTCTCAAATATCTTCTGCTAATCATACTCTTTGACAAATTAGGCTGCAAAAGTACATAAAATCTTTCATTCTTTCCCCATTATTTCAAGAAAATCACGTAATTTTGCACCCTCAATTCAAAAATAGTCTATGGGAAATGAAGTACGGATGGGAGGATTTCAGATTCTTCCGCCAGTGATTAAGAATTTACTGATTATCAATGCGCTTTTTTTCTTGGCCGATGTGGTGTTCAGAATCAAGGGGATTGATTTGAGTGAATGGTTAGGATTGCACTATTTTGGAGCTTCCGACTTTGCCATCTGGCAGCCGGTAACCTATATGTTCATGCATCGCGATTTCGGGCACCTGTTTTTCAACATGTTCGCTTTGTGGATGTTCGGGGCGGCCATCGAAAACTATTGGGGCACCAAGCGGTTCCTCATCTTCTATTTTGTGGCGGGCATAGGAGCAGCACTGGTGTACGAAATATGGCAATACATTGATATTACTTACGTTAAGCACCTTCAGGACTATATAATGGTGAGAGTTCCAAATCCGGAAACCAAAGGGGAGGAATTTTACACGGTTGATGAATTCATCAACAAGATGACCTTGGTGGGGGCTTCGGGAGCGGTGTACGGACTGCTGTTGGCTTTCGGCATGTTGTTTCCCAACGCGCTTCTCTTTCTCTATTTTCTTATCCCCATCAAAGCCAAGTGGTTTGTGATCATTTATGGCGGACTCGAAGTTTTGTACTGCATCTTTGCCTCCAACGATGGCATTGCCCATATCGCCCATCTCGGGGGTATGCTCTTCGGATTGTTTCTTATTCTTTATTGGAAAAGAAAAGACAAACGAAGAAATACCTTTTACGAATATCCTTTTCAGTAATCTTTATTCATCCCCCAGACCCTCCACAACCTTATGGCACAGAAAGAGTTGGTAAAAAAAGTTTTATTTTGGATTGTATTGGTTTTCAATATAATAGCTGCCCTATTGCTGCTGATGTCGTGGATGGCAGGTTTTGTACATCCCTCCATTTCGCGGTTGGTGGTGTTCTGCGGGCTGGGCTTTCCCTATCTGCTGATCATCAACATCGGCTTTGTGCTGGCGTGGCTGTTTCTTGACTACCGTTTTTGCTTGCTTTCCATTGCTCTTATTTTATTGAATATTAATACGATAGATAAGCATTTTCAATTCCGTGGCGCGGATGTGCCGGAAAACTGTCCCAACTCCATCAAGGTGTTGAGTTATAATACGAATTTGTTTGGCTTGTATCAGGACAGTGACATGGGGCGGCGGCGTGCCGACTTGCAGGAGATTATCGGATACCTGCAGGTGGTCAATCCCGATGTGGCCTGTTTTCAGGAATTCTTCTGGGACAAGAGCGAGACGTTGAATTTCCACACGCGCGACCAGGTGGCGGCGTTGATGAATGTGGAGGAGACGCCGCAGCACTGCTACCTGTACTTCACCGACACGTCGCAGAGCAAATATTACTTCGGGGTGGCGATTTACAGCAAGTACAAGATTGTGGCTGCCGGTCCGGTGCTGGACGACCAGAGTTCGAATGCGATCATCTATGCGGACATCAAGTTCCGTGAGGATACGGTGCGGGTGTATAATGCGCACCTGTCGTCCATCCACATGAGTGCGACCGACTATGCCATCAGCCGGCAGCTCACGGCTCATGCGGGGCAGGACCCGGCTTTTGAGAAGAACGCGAAGAAGCTGTACCGCAAGGTGGCCGATGCTGCTGCCACCCGGCAGATGCAGGCCGACTCGTTGCGCAGCCATATCGACCTGTGTCCCTATCCGGTCATCGTGTGCGGCGACTTCAACGATACGCCGGCCGGCTACTGCTACAACACCGTTGCCCGTCACCTGGACGACAGTTTCCGCAAGAGCGGCAAGGGGCGCGGCATGACCTACCACGGCGGCTCCATGCCCAACTACCGCATTGACTACATCTTACATTCGCCGTGCTACCTCTCCTACGGCTATACGGTGGGGAAAGAGATGGGGATCTCCGACCATTATCCCGTCACCACCACCATCTCATTATTGAAGAAAAAATAATTGATGCAATATTGGTAAAAATCCCGTATTTTTGCAGCCCTTTTGTAACAACCAATTTTATTCATTTCAATTCTTAAAATTTTATGGAAGAAAAAGACCTTCTCCGCACGGAAAATGATGAAAATCAGCTTTCTAATGCGACTCCTGCTGCCGAAGAACCGGCGCAAGAAAATGTAATTGCAGACACTGCGGAACAGCAGACCGAGCCGGCTGTTGCCTCCGAAGAAACGGCTCAAACCCAGTCGGAACAGCCTGCCGAGGAACCCGTTCAGGAAGCTGTTGAAGCTCCTGACGAAACTCCCGCTGAGGCTCCTGCTGCTACGGCAGAACCCGCCGGCGCACAGGCCATCATGGACGAGATTGAAAACGCCAACACGGAACCCGAAACCGATGAGGAAAGCGACATGCCGGAAGAGTCGGTGGAACAGCTGGAGGCCGAATATGCGAAACTCTCGCTTGAAGAAGCTGTGGAAGAGCTTCACCGCGTGGCCGCCGATCCCGACTACAACCGCATCAAACAGCGCGTGGGCGTGCTCCGCTCCAAAATTATCGCCCTGCTGAAAGAGGACAGAAACCAGAAGTTGGAACAGTTCCTCGCCGAAGGCGGTCAGAAAGAGAATTTCGAACCTGAGAAGAGCGACATCGAACGCAAATTCGACAACGCCCTCCAGATTTTCAAAAATAATAAAAACAAGTTCTTAGAAAATATAGAAGCCGAGAAGCAGCATAACCTCGAGATCAAGAACGGTATCATAGAGGACCTTCGCAAGCTGCTCGAAGAGAACGAGGCCAACCCGAAAAACCTGAAAGAGCTCAATGATAAGTTCAAAGAATTGCAGGAGCGATGGAAGGGCGCGGGCCCCGTGCCACAGAACGAGTCCAACAACCTGTGGCAGAACTATCATTTCTATGTGGAGAAATTCTTTGACATTCTCCGCATGAACCGTGAACTCAAGGACCTCGACCTGAAGAAGAACCTCGAACAGAAAATCAAACTCTGCGAACAGGCAGAATCGTTGCTGCTGCAAGATTCTATTAAGCAGTCATTCAAAGAGTTGCAAGATCTTCACGAGAAGTGGAAAGAGATTGGTCCCGTGCCGGAAGACAAAAAAGAGGAGCTGTGGGAGCGTTTCAAGAACGCCTCCGACAAGATCAACCAGCGCCGTCGTGAGCATTACGACCAGATTTATGCTGAACAGCAGAACAACTACAATGCCAAGGTGGTGCTTTGCGAGAAGGCGGAAGAGGTTACCGCCCAGCCTGCTACCAACGCCAAGGAGTTCAACGCCATCAGCGACCAGCTCACCGAACTGCTGAAGGTGTGGAAGACCCTCGGCGCAGCACCGGTGAAGGTGAACGAGGAGATCTGGAATCGCTTCAAGGGGACACTCGACAAATTCTTTGAGAAGAAGAAAGAGTTCTTCGGCAAAATCAAAGACGAGCAGCAGACCAACTACAACATGAAGGTGAACCTCGCCATCCGTGCCGAAGCCATCGCCAAACGCACCGACTGGCGCGCCGCCACCGACGAGATTCTGCAGCTCCAGAAGGAATGGAAAGAGATTGGCGCCACCTCGCGCAAGCACTCCGAAGCCATCTGGAAACGCTTCCGCACCGCCTGCGACCAGTTCTTCGAAGCCAAATCCAACTATTTCAATAATGCACAAGAAATTGAGACTGAGAATCTTAAAAAGAAAGAAGAGCTCATCGAGCGATTGAAAAACCACGCTTTCGGTGCCGACCGCAACGAGAACCTTGAGGCCATCAAGGCCTACCAGCGCGAATGGACGGAAATCGGTTTTGTTCCTAAAAAAGAAAAAGACCGCATTTATGCTGCCTACCGCGAAGCCCTCGACCAGCGTTTCGCCGACCTCAAGATCAGCGCGGAAGACCGCAAGCGCGACAACTACCGCAGCCGTATCAACAATATTCTCAGCGACCCCAATGCTGACCGTCTGCTCGACAAGGAGAAACGCTTCTTGATGAACAAGTTGGAACAGCTGAAGAACGACATCTCCATCTGGGAGAACAACCTCGGTTTCTTCGCCAATTCGAAGAATGCCGACCTGCTGAAGGCTGAGTTCTCGAAGAAGATCGACGCCGCCAAGCAGGAGGTGAAAGAGCTGGAGTACAAGCTCAAGATGATGAACGAAAAACCGAAGGAGGAGTAGTGTTGACACCTGCTGAGCTCATCCGACAGCACCTCAACGACGACATCTACACGCTGTCGATGCAGCCCCGTTGGCACGAACCTTACGACAAGCGCTGGCTGCTCCTGCAGATCCAGTCGCGACAGAAAGCCAAGTCGAAGTTGCCGTCATGGTACGGCAACTTCGACTTGCTGTTTCCGCCCCCCTTGTCGGTGGAGCAGTGCTCGTCGGAGCTCACCGCCGGCTACAAGGCGGCCCTCGCGCACGGCGGCTCCTTGATCGACATGACCGGCGGGATGGGCGTGGACGCCGCCGCCTTTGCCTCCCGCTGCGATACTGTCACCTTCATCGAGCGGCAGCCCGAGGTGGCCGATGCCGCCCGCCACAACTTCCCCCTCCTCGGCCTTCGCAACATCGAAGTGGTTTGCGGCGACTCCACGGAGCTGCTCGCCACCCTGCCGCCCGCCGACCACATCTACCTCGATCCCGCCCGCCGCAACGCCGGTCGGAAGGTGTTCCGCCTGGAGGATTGCGAGCCCGACCTGCTGCAGTTGCTTCCTATGCTGCGCTCCCACACGCGCCATCTGCTTGTGAAACTGTCGCCCCTCATTGACCTCACGCTGCTGCAGCGCCAGCTGCCCGGCATCACTGCCCTCCATATCGTGTCGGTACACCATGAGGTGAAGGAGGTGCTGGCGGAGGTGCGCTTCGACCAGCCCGCAACAGTGCCCGACATCGTGTGTGCCGAGCTGGCGGAGCCGTGTCGCAGCATCACCTTCCATGCCACAGAACAAAAAGACAACAAGATCGTGCTGGCCGAAAGCGTGGAGACCTACCTGTACGAGCCGCACCCCACGGTGATGAAATCGGGCCTGATGGATGTGCTGGCCATGCGGCATCATCTCAGCAAGTTGCATCCCCACAGCCACCTTTACACTTCCACGGAGCTGCATAGTGACTTTTTCGGAAGAATTTTCCGGGTGGAGAAGGTGTTTGGTATGGGGAAGAAGGAGCTGAAAGAGGGTTTGGATGGCTTGACGAAAGCCTGCATCACCACGCGCAACTTCCCCTTGTCGGCAGAACAGCTTCGGAAGAAACTAAAATTGGGCGATGGGGGAGATATCACGCTCTTTGCCACCACGATGGGCAGCAACCAGCATGTGCTGGTGCGCTGTGTGGCGGTTACTCCATCTTCAGCGTCTTGTAGCCGATAAGCCGGTCGTAGGCCCCGCCATCATCCAGCAAATAAAGCAGGATGAAGTATTCGTTGCCGGTCTCCCAGTGGCTTCCTTCCACATAGGTTTCATCAATCTGCTGGGAGTTGTCGGGCACAAACACATACTGGTAGTTGTAATACCCCTGTTTGAGGTATAGGGTAGTCTCCCACGAGCTGATGGCGTTGTTGTAGTGCATCTCGGCCTCCGGCACGATGCGCCAGTCGGTGAGCTGGCCGAACACATACACCTTGCCGCCCGTCAGCGGATAGTCGGAGCGGAGGGTGAAGTAGGTGTGTACATACTCTTCGCGGTTCTCTCCATCGAAATCCTCGGTTTTGTAGAAACACTTGCCGGCAGCGGTGGTCCCAGACACGTAGGGTCCGTAGGGGCGCGCCATATCCTCCAGCACGTAGGCCACGTTGCGGCCGTGTTCCAGTCCGCACGACACGATGCGGGTGCCGTTGTATTTCAGACTTTTCAGGTCAAAGGTGCGGAACTCGGAGCCGCCGTTGAACACATTGCTGTTGTCGTCGTAGTCGAAGCTGTACTCGCCCGGCTTGCCAGCGCGGTAGCGCAGTCCCATGATGGCGTTGTCCCACCGGCCGTTTTGCAAGATGGTGGCATGGAGGTGCTGTGCAGGGTTGCGAACCGTCCAGCTGCCCGTGTTGGCCACAAAGTCCACCTCCTGTTTTTCGTACATCACGTTCACATCGGAGGCGCGGTGTACCGTGGCGCTAATGCCTGCCTGCAGCGGTTCCAATACCATGAAGCGGCGCGTCAGCACAGGATGCTCGGGGTCGTCTTCATACACATATAATATATAGTTGCCCGACCGTGTGATACGCATCAGCTCACCCGGGAACTGGAGCCTATAGTGAACATAGTACTGCAGGGTGTTCATCGAGTAGCTATACTCGGTAATCTCATCTTCCTGAAACCCTTCCAGATATTCAATCTGATTCATGCCGTCGAGTTTCCAGTCGTGCGTGCAGTGGATAAAGGTATATTTGAAATAGCGCGGCTCGCCGTTCAGGTCGTCGAAGGTGAGGGTGAGCGGTTCACCGCCCTTTAGGGTCATGATGGGGAAGCCCATCTGGTAGTTCCCGTTATAAAGCTGTACGCTGGTGATACCGTCGGTATACACCATGTCGGTGAGCTGGAAGTTAGTGAAATCCTGCGCCCGTACAAGCGTGGCCGAAAGGAGCAGGACGAAGAGGGTGATTCTTTTCATAATCTATAGGGTAAATGGTTTGATTACTCAAACCTGATGGCATTCACCGGTGTGATGCGTTTCGAGACGAATGTGGCAGGAATGAGAAGCACCAGCAGACAGATGAGCAGCAGGGCCACGTTGACAGCAATCAGGAAAATCCAGTCGAAGGAGATGGGCACGTAGGGCACGTAGTAGGAGTGTTCGTCGAGTTTGATGAGATGGAAATATTTCTGTAATAGACAAATGCCAAATCCCACCACATTGCCGATGAGCATTCCTAACAGAATCATCCGCAGTCCCAAGCGGATGAACACCCCGCGCACGTCGGCAGTGGTCATGCCCATGGTTTTGAGGATGCCGATGGTGGGCGTGCGCTCTAAAATGATGATGAAGCAGGTGGAGATGAGCGTGATCATGCACACGAGGAGGGTGATGGTGAGCAGCACGAACACGTTGGTGTCGAACAGGTCGGTCCATTCGAAGATGGCGGGATAGAGCTGCTTGATGGTATGGGCTTGCAGGTCGTAGCCGATATGCTGGTGAACATATTCGCCCACCTCGTCGAGCTTGTCGTAGTCGTTGATGAGGATTTCCACGCAGCCCACCTGATTCGTCTCCCAGCCGTTGATTTTCTGCACATGGCGGAGGTCGCCGATGACATAATGGTCGTCGTACTCGGGCATCCCGGTGCTATAGATGCCGCTGACACGGAAGGCGCGGTCGAATTTCTTGCCATCGTTCCAGAAATAGCCAAACACCTTGTCGCCCACCTTCAGTTTCAGGCGGTCGGCGATGCTGCGCGACACCAATATGCCTTTGGTGACGGTGTCGGCCGAAAGTTCCAGTGGCTTTCCTTCCACCAGATTTCTTTGGAACGCCTTCCAGTCGAAGGAAGCATCAATGCCTTTCAGCACGATGCCCTCCACCTGCTCGTCGCTTTTGAGCACCCCGCACTTGGTGGCCGCATACTGGATGTGCGCCACATCGGGATTGCCCTTCAGCTCTTTCAGCAGTGCCGCATCTTTTGTGATGGGATGCACATCGTAGCTGGGGTTGTTTTCGTAATAGGTGATGCGGATGTGCGAGCCCATGTCGATCACCTTCTGTTCGATCACCTCACGGTAGCCTGTGGAGATCGAGACCGCTGCGATGATGATGGTCAAACAGATGGCGATACCTGCCACCGAAAGTCGCACGATGGGGCGCGTTTGGCTTCCCTGCGATGATTTTAGCAGACGGCGCGATAGCAACTGTTTGACGGATTGCATTTTTATAATTTTTTTTAGAATTTGTAATTAAACCCTACTTTAATCTCCATGATGGAATAGACATTCAATTCATCGTAAACGGGGAACAGGAAGAGACCGTACGCCGACCAGTGATCGGTGATGTCCTGCTTGTAACCAGCACCCACGAGCACGCCATTGGTGTTTTCACGTCCGTCGGCACCACCCGGGAAGCTGAGCCACTCGTATTCGGCGTGCAGCACCAACCGTTTCCAGATATAGCCCTCCACGAAGGCACGTGCCCCAAAGATGTGGGTGAAATACTTGATACCGTCTAAGCTTTTGTAATAGCTGAGGTGATAGGTACCGCCAATGCCCACGCAGATGAAGTCGATGCCGGGACAGATGCCGAAATGGGGAGATACCTGCATGTTGAGCTGGGAGTAGCTGACGCCGAAACCCACGTTGCCGCCCACCACGAACTTCACTTTCCGTTCGGCGAGGGGACTGTTGTCGCGCACCATGAGACTTTTGGGCAGCGGCACATTCTCCACATCTGTTTGCGCCACTACATCGCCGGCGGTCAACGCCAGCAAAAGCAGTCCGAAAATTAATCCAAAAATCTTTTTCATTTTGTTTATATACAGGGACTTCTGTTTTACAATTCTTGCGCCAAAGCCTCAGACCTTGCGAGCCCTTTCAACAAAGCCTAAAAATATGACGCTGCAAAGATACGCATTATTTTGTCATCCCCTTCAAAAAAACATCAGAAGGTGGTGTAAAGACACGAAATATCACCGTCGCTACGATGCATCAGCAGCAGGCCCATCAATATCATTATAGCAATGATTATCAGAATTTTAATAACTTTCTTTTTCCAAAACATACGCTTTAATTTTCTGATAAATTAAATAAGCCCCATAGCTGGAATGATGCTGCCAGTCGTCGAAAGTGCCTGGGAGGGTAGAAAGGTCGGTGCAGTCGATATAAGCCGCATTTTCCTCTTTCAAAACTTGTACTATATTTTTAGAAACTTGCTGTATTTTAGCAACTTCTTCTGGATACACTTGACTAAAGGCAATCTGGTTGTAAGGACCTACCACAAACACAATATCCACTCCGCGCTCCTTGCACAGCCGTATCATTGTCCTGAGTTCGTCGGCGCGATAGGTCTCTTCCGGATGGGGTGTCAGGGTATAAGTGTGTAGGTTGAAAGATTTTAAAACATTCAGGTCGTAGCGATACACACTGCTGTCGGGCCGCGGGGCATGGTCGGGCAGGGGAACAAAGGTCATGGTATCCTGCCATTTCAAATCCTTCTCAAACGCTGCCCGATGAAGATGGAAACGTAAATCCTGATAGTATTTGCGGCGGGTTTGATCCACATAATATCCCAAACCTTCTCCTATCCGATCCATCAGAGACATATTTCTTTTGTTGATCTTCAGGATTTTTATAATATCTTGATTCTTAGTATGATTTGCTTTCTGATATTCCACACAAGAGACATATCGGTTGAAATAATCAGTATTGCTGGATGCGAGTTGGCTACAGCCGTATGAGGGGTTGAGGTAAAAAATCACCTTCAAATCCTTGACATTCTCGTTGCTCTGAATCAGCGGAAAATACACACAAGGAGTTCTGCCCGCGCCCGAAATCACCGAAAAGCCGCAGTGGAGGGCGGTGTCACTGTTCAGGAAATCGAAATAGTTGCCCTCGGGTTTCAGTTTGGTTTCGGAAGTGCCTAAGATGAGATAGCCGTTGTGCTGCTTGATGCTGCGCAGAAGCAAGTCGGTGTAAAGCGGGTTGTTGTCCCGTAGGTCTTGATGCCGAATGGTATAGAGCTGTTGGCTGCTCTCTGGTGCGCGAAACGTGGGGATGCACCAGGCCACCACTCCCCACACAAGCAGCGAGGCCATTGCCACCACCCCGATTCGGGCCAGATTTTTCAAACGGTATATTTCCTTCATCAGAACAACAAGTTAAACATCTCCGATAATTTATCGATAGAATAGTTGAAAAAGATCCATCCCACAGTCACAAACAAAAAGGTGGAACCGATGCCTATGGTTTTTCGGACTGGGGTTAGGGATTTCTCAGTTTTTTTATAGGTAAATAATTTATATACAGAAAGTCCGATACCGTGCCACAGTCCCCACAACAGGAAATTGAGCGTGCTGCCATGCCACAATCCGCACACGGCAAAGGTAACCAGATAGGCGGTCACCGACACCACCATGCGATAGCGTGCGATGGACAGCCGGTTCAGCAGGGCGATGACGGGTTTGAAGACATAGATGCGCAAAAAGGTGGAAAAGGTGATGTGCCAACGTTTCCAAAACTCTGAGGGATTGGTAGAAAAGTAGGGATTGTTGAAGTTTTCCGGCGTTCGGATGCCCATCATGTAGGCCATGCCGATGGCGATGTCGCAGTAGCCGGAGAAGTCGATGTAGATGTAAAGGGAGTAGAGCAATGCTGCTGTAATGACGGCGCCCCAGGGACCGAAAAATGGCAGAAGCGCCTCATAATCCACTGCGTACGGCTTGATGAGGGAAACAATCAGCAGTACTTTGACCGCCCCGATGAAAATGCGCCCCACGCCGGCGAGCAGCATCCGCACATTGAAGCGCACGCGGGTGGTGTTCACCCAGTAATGGAAATTGTTGAAGGTGTCGATAGGGCCGGCCGCGAAGGTGGGGAAGAAGAAGAGGTAGTTGAGGTAGGTCAGGGGGTTGCGGCTGCGCAGCGTTCCTTTATAGCTCTCCACCAACCAATGGATGATTCGGAATAGAATATAGGAGAGCCCTATCTTCTCCACGGTAAGGAAATGCTTGCCGATGACGTCGGTCCACCAGCTGCCGAGCCACGATTGTACCAGCGGGTAGTTGCGCACGGCAAAAAAAGTGATCATCAGCAGCAACACACCTCCCAGCAGCCAGCCGCTTTTCCGGTGCTGGAGCAGGCAGCCCGCGCCGTAGGCTACCACCGCAAACAGGAATAGGAAGAAGAGGGATCGTGGCGAAACGATGTAGGTCAGTATCCAGACATTACCCCCCAACAAGAGCACATTATTCAGCCAGCCTCTCCGAAAAATCCACTTTCCGCATACAAAGACGAAGAGGAACAGCAGGATGCCGAAAAAGAGAGAATAGCTGGAGAATAACATTGCAGTGGATTACACAAATTTCCGTCTCACCAGGTCGCAGAGGGAGAGGTAGGCCGAGGAGTCAATGTCCCACGAATAGTATTTCTTCAGCATGTCGATGGTCTGGAAAGCCTCGTCGATATTTTCGCACATGTTCAGTTTCTGGATGGCTTTGCCGAAGTCCTCACCTTTTCCTTTGAAGAGTTCTTTAATGTATAAGAATTTGTCGTTCAAGGAGATGGCTTTTGAGATATCGTCGATATGTCCGTGCTGGAACTTGGAGGCTAAGGAGTTGTCTTCCTGTCCGAGCAGGTCGTTGAGTGAGCGTTTGGCTTGTGGGGTGGGCTCTTCGGGGAAGAGTTCGGCAGGAGCAGGTTGGGGATGAGAAGCAGGGGCAGGTTCTTCTTTGATGACAGGAGCAGGTGTGGGGGCGGGGTGATGGATGGGTTCCGGCTCCAGTTGTGGTTCGGGTTCACGGATTGGTTCCGGTTCGCGGATCGGTTCCGGTTCAGCGACAGGCTCCGGTTCAGTGGCGGGTTCTTCCACTTCGAGGTAGGACAGGATATCGGGAACGGGTTCCGGTTCGGGCTCGACGACTTTGACGGGTTCGGATTTCGGGGCTGGTTGGGGAACCGGTGCGGGCTCTACCGTGCGGATAGGCTCCGGCGTAGGAGCGGGCTGTTCGTTCTTGATGGAGTGGATTCGGGGTTCAATTTTGAGGACACGAAAAGGTTTCGGCTCTGGTTTTGCCGCTGGCTCCGGCTCGGGTGTGGGTTCGGGTTTGATTTCGCGGACGGGTTCCGGTTGGACTGTCGGAGCGGGGGTGTTGGCGCACTGCAGCACGGTCATGTAGGCGTCGCGGAGCAGTTGCAGGGTCACGTCGCGCTCTATCGGTGACATCGGAAGTTGGTTTTCGGCGATAAGTTCCAGCTTGTGAGCGATTTTCGCCAAATCCTCATAAAAGTTTACATTTTGTTCAAAATTATTCATGTTGAAAGTGGCTAATGGTATTAAAGTTTTTATAAATTTGCGTTCGCAAAAAAAGCGGCCAAAATTACAATTTTTTTTTCAATAATTTCATCAAAATGTATAGGGAAACCAAAGTTAATCGCAATATCAACAGAGGATGGATTGAAGTGGTGTGCGGGTCGATGTTTTCGGGAAAAACGGAGGAATTGTTGCGACGCATCAAGCGGGCCAACTTCGCCAACCAGAAAATCGAGCTCTTCAAGCCCGCCATTGATGTCCGCTACGACGAGGAGGAGGTGGTGTCGCACGACTCCAACTCCATGATCTCGACGCCGGTGCACAACTCGGCTGAAATCCTCCTGTATGTGAACATTGAGGGGGTGGAGGTGGTGGGCATTGACGAGGTGCAGTTCTTTGATGATGGTATTGTGGAGGTTTGTAATAAATTGGCTGACAGTGGAATACGGGTTATTGTGGCGGGTTTGGATATGGATTATTTGGGAAAGCCTTTCGCCTGTATGCCGAAGCTGATGGCCATTGCCGAGTACGTCACCAAGACGCACGCCATCTGTGTGAAGTGCGGCGAGCAGGCCCAGTTCTCGCACCGTCTGGTGGCCAACTCGCAGCAGGTGCTGTTGGGCGAGAAAGACAGCTATGAACCGCTTTGCCGACACTGTTTCAACGAGGTGAGGGAGGCGGAAAAGCAAGAACATTAAAACATTTTCATTCATTTTTTCATTAATTCAAAAATAATTTGTATCTTTGCCGCGCAAATTGCGCATTATAAAATACTTAAAATAAAAGTTATGAAAAAATGCCTTGTGAGTGCCGCTATCCTGCTTTTTGCGGCCGTTCTGCTCTCTTCCTGCGAGAAGAATTGCTTATGCAAAACTACCCGCGTCACCGCCACCACCAACGAGTCCCGCACCGATGATATGGGCAAGATGTCGGAGAAAAAATGCCTCGAGTACAACGGCACTGTCAATGATGGCGAAGGCGTGGTGCGCACCATTGATTGTCATCTCGATTAATAATTGAAAATTAAAAACTTAAATATTGTATCATGAAAAAAGTTCTTTGTATTTGCTTTGCTTTGGCTTTCGTAGTTGCTATGATTTCATGCCAAAAAGAGTGCGTTTGCAAAAAAAGTGTCAGCCAGCTGGAAAACACCGACACCACTGCTGTTGTTGACAGCACCAATGTTGACAGCACGGCTACCATCACCACCGACAATTCCGCTACTATGGACTCCATCATGCTGAATGCTCACCATATCTATGACAAGCGTGAATGTGAGTACCTGAACATCGCCGACACTACTGTCAACACGGTGACCACCCTCACCTGCACGATGCAGAAAAAAGAGAAATAAAATTTGCTAAACCGTATAAAGGCCGTCTGCTTCAGATGGCCTTTTTTTTCATATTGCCATGAGTGATTTTAAAGATCAGGACAATCTTGTCCGCTCCAAATCCGTGCTGGAGGTCTTTGCCATTGCCTCCGAGTTCTGTATGTTTGTAGATAAAATCGAGCAGGCCGAGCCCGACAAAGCCCTGCTTTTTCTGCAGAGCATCCTGCCCGCGCTCTACCTCAAGGGGTCGATGCTGCCGGAGGTGGAGGTGCAGGACGACTCCGCCAGCGAGCGTTTCGTGACCGAGGAGGAGTACGAGACCCTGCGCTACCGCCTCGCCAAGTACTTCGACACCCGCGACTACTTCTCCACCGTGGACCTCAGCGACGGCAGCATCGAGTCGGTACCCACCTCGTTGTCGGAACTGCTGGCCGACATCTACACCGACCTGAAGGATTTCCTCATCCTGTACGCCAAGGAGAATCCCAGCGCGAAAGAGAATGCCGTGGCCGCCTGCCACTACTACTATCATGCAGGCTGGGGCAGCCGCATCGTCACTGCCCTCCCGCAGATCCATCACCTTGTGGCCGCCGCCGCGATTCCGGAAGAGGAGGTGTAACCCCTATCCCATCCTCCGCAAATCATCCTCCTTTATTCTTGCAATTTTGCTTTTTAATTTTCAATTTATTTCGTAACTTTGCCGCGTTATTCTTGAAAATTAATCATAAAAAATATTCATCATGAAATCCATCGATTTGGCTCCCTTAAAGGGAAAGAAAGTATTGGTTAGAGTGGACTATAATGTCCCGCTGAATGAACAATTAGAGGTGACCGATACCACCCGTATCGTGCGCACCATCGCCACGGTGAAGAAGATCCAGGACGAGGGCGGCATCGCCATCCTTATGTCGCATCTGGGCCGTCCGAAAGGTGAGGCTTCCGACAAGTTCTCTCTGAAACATATCGTCAGCAAGGCCTCCGAGGTACTCGGCACGCCCGTGCAGTTCCTCGGCGATGTGCTCGACGCTGACGTGGAAAAGAAGGTGGCTGCCCTGAAACCCGGCGAGGTGGCCCTGCTCGAAAACCTGCGCTTCCATGCTGAGGAAGAGGCCGGCGACGAGAATTTCGCCCGCCAGATTGCCCGTCTCGGCGACCTGTACGTCAACGACGCCTTCGGCACCGCCCACCGCGCACACGCCTCCACCGCCACCATCACGAAGTTCTTCCCCGGCCAGTGCTACGCCGGCTACCTGCTCTATGAGGAGGCTTCCAACCTCGACATGGTGCTTAACAATGCCGGTCATCCCTTCACGGCCATCATCGGCGGCAGCAAGGTGTCGTCCAAACTCAAAATCATCACCCACCTGCTCGACAAAGTCGATAACCTCATCATCGCCGGCGGCATGAGCTACACCTTCCTTCACGCCATGGGTGTCAAAATCGGCAACTCGCTGCTGGAAGAGGATATGATTCCCGTAGCCAAGGACATCATCAACCACGCGCACCTCAAGGGGGTGGACATCTATCTGCCCATCGACAACATCTGCGCCGACAAGTTCGACAACAATGCCAACCAATACATCACCACCCATAACGACATTCCTGAAGGCTGGGAGGGTATGGACATCGGCCCCCGCACTATCCGCAAGTTTGCGGCCATCATCAAGAATGCCAACACCATCCTGTGGAACGGTCCGGTAGGTGTGTACGAGTTCCCGAACTTCGAGAAGGGGACCCAGTCGGTGGCACTGTGTGTGGCCGTGGCCACCCTGTCGGGCGCATTCTCCCTCATCGGTGGTGGCGACTCCATCGCAGCCGTCAACAACTACCATCTCGCCAACCAGGTGTCGTACATCAGCACTGGCGGTGGCGCTATGCTCGAGTACCTTGAGGGTCGCGAACTTCCTGGCATTAAGGCGCTCAACGAAGACCGCTAATTCTTTTATCAATATTGTTATTCACCCCTAATCAATAAAATTATGGAAAACGATCCGAACATCCAACCTGAACAACCGCAGTATAGTTATCCGCCCCAGCAGCAATACAACTATCCTCAGCAGCAGTATAACTATCCTTATCCGATGCAGGCTCCCGATTTTCTCCCCATGGCCATTACTGCTCTTGTATTGGCTGAGATTCCGGTGGCCAGCATTGTGGCTATCATTTTGGGATCGAAAAACAAAAGAAGAATCCAGAACTATCTCGCAGAAGGTGGTCAGAGAACAGCCAAGGTAAGAGTCAGCTCTATCTTGAGCACGGTAGGTCTCTGGTTGGGCGTCGGTATGACTATTTTCTACGCAGTTTATTTCTTCTACCTCTTTGCGATATTTGCAGTAACGATGTCAGAGTTTTAAGCTCGAAGCGAGGTTAGGAGGCTTTTTCCTGCTCACGATGCCGCAACACTACGTTCACCTGCGGGTATTTTGCTCGCAGGTGGTCGGCAACGCTTTGGGCGAAATATACCGACCGGTGCTGTCCGCCCGTACAGCCGCAGCTGACGCACAGGTGCGTGAACTGCCGCTCCAAGTAGTTGTCCACGCTCATATCCACGATGGCAAACAGGTGCTGCTTGAATTCCGCCACCTCAGGATATTTCTCTAAGTACTCGATTACACAAGCATCCCTGCCCGTGAAGGTGCGGTAGGCTTTCTCGCGCCCCGGGTTGGGTAATGCCCGGCAGTCGAACACAAAGCCGCCTCCGTTGTCGGAGTCATCCTCGGGAATGCCTTTCTTGAAAGAGAAGCTGTTCACCACTACCGTCAGTTTGCCATCCTCGCTCTTTTCGGGGGTCCACTGCCGTGCCGTGATGGCTTTCATCACCTTCTCTAATTCTGGAATATCAATCTTAATCTTTTTATTTTCAATTAAATAGCGAATGTTTTCTACCGCCGGCGGGATGCTTTGCAGGAAGTGACTTTTCCGCTCGAAGTAGCCGCGGTAGCCGTAGGCTCCCAGCACCTGCAACGCTCGAATCAGCACGAATCCGTAATAGCGCTGCCGGAAATCTTCCGCGTCAACGGACAACTGTTTCTGAAGTTCCTCCAAGTAGTATTCCAACAGCGCTTCGCGCAACTGTTCCGACAAGCCTGCCCGCGCCTGAAAGAGCAACGAGGCGACATCATATTGCAAAGCGCCTTTTCTTCCTCCTTGATAATCAATAAAATACACATCTCCATCTTTGAGCATAATGTTCCTCGACTGAAAATCTCGGAACAGGAAAAAGTTGGAGGGCGTCTCCTCAAGGTAGTCCATCAGCGTTTGGAAGTCGTTTTCCAGCAGCTGTTCATCAAAGGGAATGTAGGTCAGTTTGAGGAAGAAATATTTGAAATAGTTGAGGTCCCACTGCATCGACTGGCGGTCGAAGGCCTCGCGGGGGTAGCACACCGAGAAGTCGAAATTCTTGCGGCCGCACAGTTGTATGCGCACCAGCTCGCGCAACGCCGCCTTGAAGTAGTTCACCACATCGTCCGGCAGCTCGCCGCCGCACTCCTCTTTCCGGCGCGACAGGTAGCTGAACAGCGTCTCGTCGCCGAGGTCGGAGAGCAGGTAGTACTGCCGGTCGTCGCTCACCGTCAGAAGCTGCGGCACGTTGATGCCTTCGCGGTAGAAGAATTCGGTGAAGGTGAAAAACGCCTCGTTCTCTTTCACATCGTCGTTGTAAACCCCCATCAGGGTGGTGCCGTCCGACAAGAACAGGCGGGTGTATATGCGGTGCGAGCCCGACTGCGCAATGCGCTCGCTGTGGGTGATGGTCGCGGAGGTATAATGACCTACTAAATTATTGAATCGGGAGGAATCGAACATGATGATAATCAATAGGTTGATATTAAAAATTACGCCCCATGTCGGCAATCTCATCGTCGCTCAGACCGTACAGGATTTTGCCGGCTTGCAGACAGTTGTTGAAGGTCTCGGTGTCGCGCAGCCGTTTGTAGCAAACCAGCTCGCCGGTCCAGATGTCCCAGATGTAATCCATACCCTGTTTGGCAGTATTGTAGGCGGAAAGGGCTTCCTTATATTGCTTGGCATTGGTCAGCGCCTTGGCATACAGCACCCAGTAGATGGGATCGTCGCCGGTGTAGTCGATGAGCTGCGAGATGTGCTGCATGGTGGCCTCCGCATTGCCGATACGGATGTCATGGCACAGCTGATGGTAGAGGTTGAACCGCTTGTCGGCGCCAAGGGCTTCGAGGTCGCCGGCGAAGTCGGTCGAGCATTCGTGCAGACCAATGGTGTAAAATTTGTAGAAGCTGGTGAACTGCTGCAGGTTAGCCCTCTGCTCGTTGAGCAGTTTCCACATTTTGCCATATTCGCCGTTGGCGCAAAGGGCCGTGGCCATAATCATGTTGCGGGCATCTTCGGTGGGATTGTCAATGGTCATGAAGACATTGAGCGTGCTTTCAGACGCGATTTTGTCGGACAGGTTGGAGGTGATGGAGTAGAGGAAGGCATCTTGGATGAGCGCTTTCCCGTTTTTATATCCTATCAGCAAATCCTCGAACTGGAAGTTGCCGTTGCCATCGTAGGTGCGCAGCACAACGTGGTGCTGGCCGTCCTTCACGTAGGTGGTGTCGAAGCGGAAGTTGCCGCCACTCTCTTCAATGTCGCAAAGGTAGTCGCCGAAACTGCAGTTGCCGTAGAAAATTTCCATACCCGCACCAATGTCGAGGGCAGAACCTTTCTTCTCCACCGCCGCTTTCAGCGCGACCGTGTCAACGGCGTTGTTGAGGAAATCGGCCTTGCCATCGCGGACACTTTTTTCTGCCTGTTGGATGAAATCCTTCACTGCTTTGGTCATTTCGGCTTCTGTCAGGGTATGCTTCTTTTCCGACTGTTCTTTCTTTTTGCACGAAACGCCTACAAGAGCCAGGCATAATACGCAGGTGAGAATGAGGGTGATTTTTTTATACATAATGTGGACGCAAGATGTGATTATTAAATTATAATGAAATAGTGGGTGAAATATTATTTTCCGCTATAAATTAATGATGAAAATTGGTCGGGGATGAAGATGCGGTTGGCGGCCTCCAAAATCTCATCGGCGGTGATGGCCTCCACCTTCTGGAACGAACTTTCGGTGGTCTCCACCTCGTTGAAAAACAGCGCACTACGCCCGATGGAGAGCATCTCGTTGAGTTTGGCCTCGTTGGTGATGGCCAGCTGTCCGATGAACTGCTTCTGTGCGGTGTGCAACTGTATGGTGCCCAATTTTTGGGTGCAGAGTTTTTGCAATTCTTTATAAGTCAAATCAATACATCTTTCCACCTCCTCTTTGTCGCAGCCGATATATACGGTGAAAAGACCGCTGTCGGTAAAAGGCGAGTAGTTGGCCTCCACCGTGTAGGCGAGGCCCCGTCGCTCGCGGATGCTTACGTTGAGGCGGGCGCTGCTGGCCTGTCCGCCCAGCAGGTTGGTGAGCAGCGTCAGGGGCAGTCGGCCCTCCTCCTGGAACGAGAAGGCGGTGTTGCACAGCATCACATGCGACTGTGTGGTGTTCTTGTGCTTCACCAGGTGGGTAGGGGAGTAGTGGCTGAATGGCGAGCGGCTGTTGGCGCACTGGGCGGCGATGGGCTGGTTGAAATATTGGTTACAATATTTTAAAAAGGAGGAATGCGAAAGATTTCCCACCGAGGCCACCACGATATGGTCGGCGGTGTACTGGCTTTTCACGAAGTTGAGAATGTCCTGCCGTCCGATGCGTTTGAGCGACTGCTTGCTGCCCAGGATGTTGCGCCCGAGGGGATGCCCGGCGAAAGCCATCTCTTCAATCTCGTCGAAGATGAGTTCGGCGGGCGTGTCCTTGTAGTAGTTGATCTCTTCCAGCACCACATCTTTCTCTTTAATGATTTCTTTTTCAGGGAAGGTGGAATGGAAGAGGATGTCGGCGAGGATTTCGAAGGCGTGGCGGTACTCTGCCGACAGGAAGGAGGCGTGAAAGCAGGTCTCCTCTTTGGCGGTGCTGGCGTTGAGTTCGCCGCCGGCATTTTCGATGCGCTTGGTGAGCTGGTAACTGTTGCGGTGTGTGGTGCCCTTGAAGAGGGTGTGCTCCACAAAGTGGGCGATGCCGTTCAGGTTGTCGGCTTCGTCGCGGGTGCCGGCATTGATGATGACGCCGAGATGCGAGATGGGCGACGCCACCGCCTCGTGGATCACGCGGATGCCGTTGGCTAAAGTGTAGATGGAAAGGTTTTCAGACATAGAGATAAAAAGAAGAAGTTAAGGAGGAAGCAGCCAGTGAACCAACTTCTTCTCCCCTTAACTTCTTGAATATCATTAAACTGTTGTCAGTTATTCAGCTTTCTTGATATTGGGTTCTTCCAGACCGAGATGTTGTTTCTTATCAACAGCTTTGAGTACGATACCCAAAATGAGGGCTGCAACACCGAGTCCTGCGAACATAGCAAGCGGAACTTTGTGGTCAAGTTCGGTGGCAGCAGTGCCCGGTGCGTTGGTCATATCAAGCATTTTACCATAAAGCAACGGGAACAGCCATAAGCCGATGTTCTGGATCCAGAAGATAAGGGCGTAGGCTGAACCGATGATTTTTTCATCCACCAGCTTCGGCACGCTCGGCCAGAGGGCGGCGGGCACCAAGGAGAAGGAGGCACCCAACACGAGGATGGTAGCGTATGCTACGACAACACCTCCCACTGCGCTTCCTTTGAACATGGGCAGGATGAAGGCAAAGGTGAGATGGCAGAAGATGAGCAGCAAAGAACCAATCATCAGCATAGATGCGGCCTTACCTTTGTGATCTACATAGTTGCCCAAAATAGGAGTGATGGCCACAGCCAACAGCGGGAATACGGCAAAGATGGAACCTGGGGTGCCAATCATGAAGCCCATCCAGCAGTAAACCACCAGTGCTACAGCAGCGATGGCCATCAGGCCATACTTCAAACCTTTATTCTTGGAGAAGTTGCTGGTGAAGGAGCAAGCAGCCACCACCAACATGATGACATACTGAATGATGGTAACGGCTGAGCCACTCCAGAAACCACCGTGAGGAGTAAGCGTGAGGTTGCATTGCAGCACGTTTACAGCATATTTTTGGAAGGGGAAGATGGCGCTGTAGTAAAGCACGCACAGCAGAGCAACCAACCAGAAACCACCAGAAGAAAGGATTTTACCAATGTCAGAGATTTTGAAAGGATCGTCTTTCTCTTCGGCTTCACCGGTCTGAGCATCCAATTTCTTATCCATGAAGAAATAAACGATGAACATCATGAGGGCGATGCAGAGCAGCACCACGCCGAACTTCACGGCATTGTCAACATGCACTTCGCCGCCAAGGTTGGCGAAGAAGGGGGAGAAAATCATACAGGTGGCGACACCCAGACGGGCGAGGGCCATCTCAGAGCCCATGGCCAAAGCGGTTTCACGACCTTTGAACCATTTCACGATACCACGGCTTACGGTGATACCGGCCATTTCCACGCCACATCCAAAAATCATAAAGCCGATGGCGGCCAATTTTGCAGATGCGGGCATTCCTTCATAGAAAGGTGCCACACCAATCTCTTGGAAACCGGGAATGTAGTTCAGATGTTCGGTGAACCAAACCTCCAAACCGCTACCGACAAATGCGTCCGACACAGCGTAGAATTTAATGATACCACCAATCAACATTACACCACCGGACAAAATAGCCGTGAAGCGCACACCCATCTTGTCGAGGATGATACCTGCGAAGATGAGGAAGAACACAAACACGTTAAGGAAGGTCTCTGCACCTTGCATGGTGCCGAAGGCCGTGGAATCCCAACCGCGTGTGGTCTGCATGAGGTCTTTGATGGGCGAGAGGATGTCCATGAAAATGTAAGAACAGAACATGGCCAACGCCAACAGCAGCAAGGCTGTCCAGCGTATGCCCGCCTTGTCTCTTAATGTTGCAAGTTTTTCAGTCATAGTTATTGATTTTTGTTAATAAATAAATTGTCAATTTTGGGCGCGCAAAAGTACGATTTTTTGTCGGATTATCATGCTATATTTTGCAAATTTTATCTTCTATAAAAAATTATGAAAAATAAAGATTTTGAGGATGTTGCACTTTCAATAAATTTTGTATATTTGCAGGCTCAAAAATAATCTGAAAAAATATCATAAATAGTTAAAAATCAAATAAATAAGCTTTATGCGAAACAAAGGTTTAGTTTTATTTTTTACCATTCTTATCTCACTCGCATGTCTTTATTGCCTCTCCTTTACCGTGGTGACGAAGAGTATTGAGAAGTCTGCTAAGGAGTATGCCACTTCAGGAGATGCCTACGAAAAGGCTCTCAACAGCCAGATAGCGGTTTACAAGGCTGAGAACGGAAAAGCCCCTCAGGGTCTTGAGTATTCCCGCCTCGTGAACGACGTGCAGACCACCCTCGAACGCGAGTATCTCGACCGCATGAAGGACTCCTCCGTGTGGCTCGGATTCACCTATGGCCAGAGCAAAGAGAAAGAGATCAACCTCGGTCTCGACCTCCAGGGCGGTATGAGTATCACCCTTGTGGTCTCCTCACCGGAGCTCGTCGAACAGAAGTGCAGCCGCCTCTATGCCGACTCACCCGAATTCCTCGAGCCCTTCAATGCTGCAGTGAAAGAATACAACAAGGGCGCTAACGGTACCGACTTCCTCGACATCTATGCTGAGAAGACGAAAAACCAGTCCCTCAACAAGTTCTTCGGCGGCAAGGATGAGCTGAACATGCCCAACGCCTCCAATAAGGAGATCATCGACCGCTTCCGCGAGGAACGTGCCAATACCGTTGAGTCCACCCTCAAGATCCTCAGCAAGCGTGTGGACCGCTACGGTGTGACCCAGCCCACCATCCAGAAGGACGCTTCCGGCCGTATCGTGGTGGAACTCCCCGGCGTGAAGGATAAAGAGCGTATCGAGAACCTCCTCCAGAGCACCGCTCAGCTGGAGTTCTGGAAGGTCGTCTCCCTCACCGAGAATCATCCCGCCGCTTTCCGCAAGGCTGTCGTGGACCTCGCCCAGGAAGCTGGCGACAACAACGACCCCGAAATGCAGAAGGCCCTCACCAAAATTGCAGGCTACTGCACGGCCAACCCCTACGACCATGCTGTGATCAACATGCCGCTCGCCGACACCAGCATCACCAAGGTCAACCGTTACCTCCCCCTCATCAAAGAGAAACTCGGTGTCAACTATGTATATTATTGGACCAAGCTCGACAAGAACACCAAGATGGTCTCCCTCATCCCGCTCTCCGTGGCCAATGTCAAGGAGAATGAGGTGGTAGGCCCCGTGCTCAGCAGCAAGACCATCGGCGGCGACCGTATCATCCAGCACGCCGAGCAGAACCTCGACGAGTACCAGCGCGTGATCGTGAACATGACGATGGAAAGCCAGGCTGCCGATGAGTGGAAGAACATCACCACCGACAACAAGGGTGAGTGCATCGCCATCGTGCTCGACGAACTGGTCTATTCCTACCCGCGTATCAACGATGTTATCGCCAACGGTCGTTCCCAGATCAGCGGTAACTTCGACGTGCAGGAAGCTAAGGAGCTGGCCATCGTGCTCAACTCCGGCGGTTTGGATGTGCATCTCGACGTGATCGCCTCCGACGTGGTCGGACCCTCACTGGGTGAAAGATCCATCAAGTCAGGTCTTCTCTCCTTCGCACTGGCCTTCGTCCTCGTGCTCATTTACATGTTCTTGTACTACGACCGCGCCGGTCTCGTGGCCGACGTCGCCCTGCTCACCAACGTCTTCTTCATGGTGGGTGTGCTCGCCTCCCTCGGTTCCGCCCTCACCCTGCCTGGTATGGCCGGTATCGTGCTAACCTTGGGTATGGCCGTTGACGCGAACGTGCTGATTTACGAGCGTATCCGCGAAGAGGTGCGCAATGGCAAGGGTATGCGCCTCGCCGTCGCCGACGGTTACAAGAACGCCTACTCCGCCATTATCGACGGTAACGTTACCACTCTCATCACCGGTTTCGTCCTCTATCTGGTCGGCTCCGGTCCTGTCAAGGGTTTCGCCATCACCTTGATCATCGGTATCCTCTCCTCTCTGTTCACCGCTATCTTCATCTCCCGTATGATTTTCGAGAGCAGACTTTCTCATGGCAAAACTCCGAGCTTCGGCAACAGCAAGACCCTCAACGCCTTTACCAACACGCATTTCGATTTCTTGGGTACCAAGAAAGCTTGCTACATCATCTCTGCTAGCTTGATCGGTATCGTCATCATCGCCTTCCTCACCTTCGGTATGCAGGTGGGTATCGATTTCGCCGGTGGTCGTACCTATATCGTCCAGTTCGACCATGCCCTCTCCACCGACGAGGTGCATCAGGCCGCTGAAGCCGTCACGGCTGAGTTTGGTGGCTCCCCGCAGGTCAAGACCTTCGGTTCTGCCGACCGTCTGCGTGTGCTCGTCAACTATCAGGTGGATGATCCTTCCAAGGAGATCGAGGCCAAGTGCCAAGACAAACTCTACAAGTCACTGAGCGGTCTCTATAAGGCTGAATCTCATATCAACAAGGCCAGATTTGAAGAGATTAACGAGAACGATATCGGAATCTTGAGTACCTCTCGCGTGCAGGCCGCTATGGCTCACGAGTTGATTCTCAAGGCTATCATCTCCGTGCTCATCTCCCTCGTGCTCATCTTCATCTACATCGCCATCCGATTCCGCAACTGGCAGTTTGGTCTTGGTAGTATTCTCGTGCTCTGCCACGATACCTTGATCACTATCGGTATGTTCGCCATCTTCCGCCATGTGCTGCCGCTCGAAATCGACCAGCAGTTCATCGCCGCTGTGTTGACGGTGATCGGTTACTCTATCAACAACGTGGTGATCATCTACGACCGTGTACGTGAGAACCTGACCCTTACCCCGAAGGCTGGCTACACTGCCAACTTCAACAATGCAGTGAACAGCACCCTCGGTCGTAACATCAACACCTGCGGTACTACCATCATGGTGTTGTTGGTCATCTTCATCATGGGCTTCTTCGGTGGTGAGAATATCCAGGGCTTCGTCTTCGCAATGCTCATGGGTATTATCTGCGGTACATACTCCGGTATCTTCATCGCCCCGGCTATCGCACACGGCCTGCTCTCCCGTTCTTCCAAAAAAGCTAATGTCGCTAAAATCCAGCTGACCAAATAAGACTTCAAATATTTTTTCAGATTAGGTTGCTATAATTGGAAAATTTTTTCTATTTTAGCAACCTAATTTTTTTATGGGAAAAATTTTTTACTATGAACATTAAAAAACTTATTGTTCTCTCCTTAAGTATTTTGTTCACAGGGATTTGCAGTGCGCAAGCTCCCGTTGTGAAAGATGCGGACAACGCTTTCAGAACTTGCAAATATGAAAAGGCTTTGCAGGAATATAAGAAGGTGACGAGTAAAATCAAGAAGAATAAGGTCGAATCGAGGCGTGTCGCTTACCAGATTGCCGAGTGTTATCGTATCATGGGAGATGTGAAACATGCCAAGAAACAGTACGAGAGTTTGTACAAGAAGAATTATCAGAAGGATAATCCGCTGATTCTTTATCACCTTGGAAATATCTGCATCAACGATGGCGACTATGATGCCGCTTTGAAGTATTATCAGGAGTTCAAGAAGAAAGCTCCCGAGGATCCTCGCGCTGATGTGATGATTGAGTCGTGCGCCCGCGCCAAGTCGTGGAAGGAAACTCCCACCCGCTACGAGGTGTATCCCATGAAGAAACTCAACACCCGCTACGATGAGTGGGCACCGCGCTGGGGTAACCCCGACCGCAAGACGCAGATCATCTTCACCTCCAACCGCGACGGCTCCAACGGCAAGGGTACCGACCAGTGGACCGGCCAGGCGTTCTCCGACATCTATGTGTCTGAACTGCCCAAGAGCCGCAACACCGAATGGCCTGGCGATTGGTCTCCCGTGGCCTCCTACGATGACAATCAGGTCATCAACACCGTGGTCAACGAAGGTGAAGCCTGCCCCAACCAGAAAGCTACCGCCATGTACTATACCTACTGTCCGCAGGACAAGAAAGAGGTGAAAGGCTGCTACATCTATGTCACCACCAAGAAAGGCAAAGATTGGACCGAGCCCGAAAAGGTGGAGCTGGGTGTGGATTCTTTCAACTATGTGCATCCCTTCGTTACAGGTGATGAGCTGACCCTCTTCTTCGCTTCCAACAAGCCCGGTGGTTACGGCGGATATGACCTTTACAAGGTGACCCGTAGCAAGAAATCCAAACCGTTTGCCGCTGCTGACGTGAAGAACTTGGGCAGCGTGGTGAACACCGCCGGCAATGAGGTCTTCCCCGCTCTCCGTGGCGACAGCCTCCTCTATTTCTCCTCCGACGGTCATTACGGCTTCGGCGGTCTCGACATCTACTATTCCGAATTTGTGAACGGCCAGTACCAGACTCCCGAAAACCTGCTTTCACCTATCAACTCCGAGGCTGATGAGATTGGTATCATGTTCGATGACGCTCCGGCTATCGACCCGAAATCGAAATCTCCTTATGTTGAAAAGGGTTACTTCTCTTCCAACCGTGCCGGTGGCAAGGGTGGTGACGATATTTACTACTTCCTGCTCCGTCCGCTGGTTTACACCATCGCCGGTTTCGTGAAGGACGCCTCCAACCTCCAGCCCATCGACGGCGCTACGGTTGAAATCGTCGGCTCCGACGGAACGACCTACAAGACCAAGACCGATGTCAAGGGTTATTATAAATTTGATAAGGATAAGATTCTCGGCAACACCACCTACAGCATGGTCACCACCCGATCGGGTTATTATGCTGAGAACAATACTGCCAGCCAGACCACTGTGGGTTTGAGCGAAAACACCGACCTCAAGCAGGATTTCAAACTTACCCCGCTGCCGCGCGAACCTATCGTTCTTCCTGAAATTCTTTACGATTTCGACGATGCCACGCTCAAACCGCAATATCAGGATTCCCTCCTGTTTGTGTATGACATCATGACGCAGAACCCCACCCTCGTAGTGGAACTCCGTTCCCACACTGATAACCGTGGTAATGATGATTATAATGAAAGACTTTCTCAGGATCGTGCTCAGGCTTGTGTAGATTACCTTATCAATGAGAAGGGGGTTGACAAGAACCGTATCAGTCCGAAAGGTTATGGTGAATACATGCCGCGCGTGCTCACCAGCGACATGACGGTGACTTACAACAGAAAACAATATACCTTCAAGAAAGGTACGAAGCTGACGGAAGACTACATCAACAGCCTGTCCCCGAAGGATTATCAGGAGGCTGCCCACCAGCTCAACCGTCGTACCGAGCTCTACATCCTCCGCGACGACTATGTGCCGGGCGGCGATACCATCGCTCCGGTGGTGGATGCCGGTCAGATCAATGTGTACAGTCACAAGTCTATCCCGGTCAGCATCTCTAAGGGTGTGGTGAAGGGTGCCTGCTACGCCAACAACAAGACCTTCAACTTCGAGATGGTTCTGGGCGACACGGTCTATATGAACCATGCCGACGCTATGCGCTTCCTCAAGGATCACATCGTCTCTATCGACGATTTCGATGCTAAGGCCGCCGCTATCAATGAAGAAGATGGTCAGATTATTGAGAACTCGATCCTGACGCTGAAGAACTTCAACATGGGTGACAATGAGGCTGAGAATGTGAAGGTGGTGGTGAAGAAAGGTCTTACCTCATCCTTCCTCGTCGGCGAGGGCTTCCTTACCCGTACCTTCGGTAACTTCACGGTTGACAAAGCTAAAAAAGTCATTATATTTGAAAAATAGTTTTCAAAAAGTAATTGCAATCCTTATCGTTCTTACGATAGCTGTCACTCCCACAATGGCTCAGCCTATTGTGGGAGCGGCTTTAATGGACGAGTATGTTCCCCAGCTGGAGGGGAAAAAAGTGGCTGTTTGTGGCAACCACACCTCCCTCGTGGGCACTACCCACCTGGTGGATACGCTGCTCTCTCTCGGCGTGAAAGTCACCAAGATTTTCTGTCCGGAACATGGCTTCCGGGGCGAGGCCGAGGCGGGCGCCAACATTCAGTCGTCCACCGACCCGGCCACGGGTCTTCCCATCATCTCCCTCTACGGAAGCAACAAGAAACCCACGCCCGAGCAGGTCAGCGGCCTCGATGTGATTCTGTTCGACATACAGGATGTGGGCTGCCGGTTCTACACCTATATCTCAACCCTCACCTATGTGATGGAGGCTGCGGCGGAGAATGGCGTCGCTGTCATCATTCTCGACCGCCCCAACCCGAACGGTTACTTCGTGGACGGCCCCGTTCTGGATCCGAAATATCGCTCTTTCGTGGGCATGCACGCCATACCGGTGGTACACGGCATGACCATTGCCGAGTACGGACTGATGGTGAACGGCGAGGGCTGGCTGGCCGACAGCGTGCGCTGCGATCTGTCGGTGGTGAAGATGGCCTACTACGACCACACCACCCGCTACTCGCTGCCCGTTGCGCCGTCGCCCAACCTGCAGACCGATGAGGCCATTTACCTCTATCCCTCCCTCTGCCTTTTCGAGGGCACCTGCATCAGTTTGGGGCGCGGCACCGACCATCCGTTCGAGATGTACGGGCATCCCGATCTGACCGTCGGCGACTACCATTTCACCCCCCATCCCATCAAGGGCGTGTCGGAAAATCCGCCCCTCAAAGGACGCGACTGCCGGGGCTTTTCGCTCACCGAAACCGCCCATGCTATGCTCGATTCCACCAACTGTTTCAACTTGGAGTATCTGCTGACGGCCTACCAGAATTTTCCGAACAAAGAGACCTTCTTCCTCAAAAACGGCTTCTTCAACAAGCTGGCGGGAAGTGGCGAGCTGAAGCGACAGATGGAGGCGGGTGAGAGCGCCGAGCAGATTCGGGCCTCGTGGAAGCCGCAGTTGGAGGCCTTCAAGAAAATCAGAGCTCAATATTTACTTTATCCCGATTTTGAATAATGGCCTTCCCCGCTTTCGACACAGATATCTTTCTCTTTTTCAACGGGATGCACGCCCCGTGGGCCGATAAATTCTTCATTATTGTCACCAACACATGGACGTGGTTGCCTGTTTATTTGGCTGCTATCTTCTTTATTTTCAAGAAATTCAAGAAAAAAAGCTTTTGGGTGTTGCTTACGGTGGCATTGGTGATTTTGTGTACCGACCAGACCTGTAATTTGGTGAAGCGCACGGTGCAGCGGCCTCGCCCGTCGCACACGCCCGAGTTGGCCGAAAATATCCAGCTGGTGCGGCAGTCGAATGGCGAATATTATCGGGGCGGGCACTACAGTTTTCCCTCCGGACATGCCGCCAATACGGCCGCTTTCGCGCTGTTTTTGATGCTCTTTTTCAAGGAACAGCGTCGTTGGCTTATCCCCACGGCCATCGCCTGGAGCCTGTTGCTCTCCTACAGCCGTCTCTATTTGGGCGTGCACTACCCAATCGATATTTTCTGTGGCTGGTGCGTGGGCGTTTTCTGGGCGGTGCTACTGTCCTTCCTTTGTCTTCGTTTTTTTATCCAAAATAATCAAAATCATCATCCATGAAACGACTTATCCTTTTGGCATTTGCCATCCCAGCATTCCTCTTATTTTCGTGTAATGGCGGTCCAGCCATTCCGGGTAACGATGCCTCCACAACGGGTAGCGACAGCACGGCGGTAGAGTCTGTGGAAGAGAGTGCGGGCTGCCAGGCGGTAAAGAAGCTGGTTACCGACTACAAGATGCGGGTGAATATGGCCAAGGATTGTGATGCGCTGATGTCCTGCCAGGTGAACTTCACCCGTGAGCTGGATGAAGTGTACCAACAGCATGAAGAGCTTTCAGCCGCGGAAAAGGCGAGCGTGCAAAACGACATCACCTCATTAGGAATGCTGATCAACAAGAAAAAGACGGAGTTGGGCTGCCAGTAGCCGCGGGGTAGGCGAGTGGTGTCGGTGATGAGATGGGGTTATATTACCAGGAGATAGCCTTATTTCATTTCTCGTACATCAAACTCTCGACAAATTTTGTCTGTTATTAGTTTATGTTGTTTCGCAAGTATTAGTTTTTGACGTTGCAAAGTTGCATTTTTTTTATTCTCCCATTATTTATCCCTGAATCTTTCTTCCAATTCGTGAATTTTCACCAGCAAACGGTCAAAAGTGGGTTTCTCCCCATAGATCATGGTTTCGCACATATAGTGATAGTCTTCTTCCCAGGTCGATAGCACATTCGTTGGCGGAACCAGCATGATTTCTTTGCGAAAATCTCGGGTATAGTCCACATTTTTAACAGATGTATAAATGCTCCGATGATGCTGGATGCTGTTCCACAAGTCATCGTCCTTTATGGCATCAACAGCGAATGTCATATCCATCATACGCTCTAAATCATACAGATGACGAGACCGATGGTCGGCTTTGTCGGCATGTTCGTTTGCAGAAAACAGCTCATGTAACAAGCAGGCCTTCTCCAAAAATGTTTTTTTGGGTGCAGCGGTGGTTATTAGCGGATTCTGAACGGAAGTCCGTATGTTGGGGTAGTTGGTTTCTACCATACTTTGGACGTACAGCGGGATTGTCGGCTCCATCAATGAACGCGCCCCGACTTCAAGAACTACTACATTCTTCAAATAATCGTATCGCTTTGACACAACGGATGGATACTTCACATAAATGCGGCGTGGTTCCGGATATGTGGCATCGCCTGTGCCTTCGGGTTCGACAGAAACTTCCAAAAACTGTGACAGGTTATGTGATTGTATGACGTTCTCGAGTTTTGGAGCAAGCTGTTGTTCTACAAACAATGAAGACTCTTTGCGAAGACGCTTAATTTGCTTTTTTGTCAGGTCACCAGTGAGACCGAATAGAGCAGAGTTAACTGCAATGTCAATGTCTTCAGAAAAACGTTGAATGAGGTTGCCTGCTTTGCTCAAGGATGTGCCTCCTTTGAACAGGAAATCGTCGTGTGAATCAAGACAGAAAAGCAATTGCAAAATGCATGTAACCCACAGGTCTTTTTCAATGGCGGCTGCAGGCAAACCGATCTGATTCTCAGTTGCATTCAGAATCAGACGTTTCTGTTCAATAGGCAGTATGTAAAAATCATTCATCGTACAGTTTGTTTATGAGTTTTCTAATCCAGACAGACATCAGTTTCAAGTCCATTTCAGATATGCGCGGTTGTTCTTGAAGCAAGTTTTTCAGGGTATTGCGCTGTTCTGTCGAGAGGTTGTCTTTGCCGATTTCTTTGAGTGCCACCGAAAGAAGTTGGGCAAAAGAGTTCTCAAAGGCGAAGTTTTTGGGCGCTGCGTGCTTGAAAAGGATTCCTCTGCCATTGCGTATTTCAATTTTACGACTTTCACCGCTGGTAAGGAAGACAGCATTCATCGGAATTTGTGTGCTGAGTCCGAGTTTGTTCACCGCATAGGCACCCGCCGGCACAATTTTTGCTTTGTCGCGTTTGGCAATGGCTTGGGCTATATCATCAAAACTGGGGTAGATAACGCCCAATCCCAATTCGGTGTCAATTTTGGGGTAACAGTAAATCCCTCTTGCCACACGAATAATAATGGACTCTTTCGTTAGCCGTTCGATGGCTTTTTGGACTGCTTCAGCTGTTCCATAGTGCGCAAAACGGGCTGGCGTAAAAGCGGTTCCCCTTCCGCATTTTCTTAATGAATCAAATATTTTGTTCTCAATAGATTGCATGTAATATTTTTATAAAATATGTCGCAAAAATACAATATTTTCACGACATATTATATAATATTTTCAAAAAAAGACTATTTTCCATCTTTTCTCGCCAACGCATGTCATTTCCCCTTCTTCTTGAACTTCTCCCAAAATAGCGGCTCGTCATCGAATTCAAATGTGCACCATGCTGCTCCAAGTATGCTTGTCGGTAACCAAATGTACCAAAAGCTTAAAATTTCACTCCAGGGGAGTGGCCCCATTCCTTTAGAACTAAAAAAATGAAGGGGCACTGTCAATCCTAAAATAAAGATGCAGAACATGATAGCAAATCTTATTATTCTAGTTTTGTTTTTTGGCTTCATTATTGCTGGTTTTTCATTCATAGTATCCGAATGAAAAAAAAGAATTTTACTGTAATGAGGGGGAATCGTTTGTGTACCATTTCACAACAGAATCATAAGAAAGTTCACTGTGTGAATAATAACGCAAAACAGAGTCCAATGAAATCCCTTTCTTTTTTCTTTTGACGACTTCTTGATGATAAAATCGATAATACTCTTCTTCACCTTGCCAATTTTCGAAGTACCAAATCTCCGAATTATCATATTCCTCCTTTGTCATAATATGATCGGGTGATGTGCCTATAGTGGTATCTCCTGCTGTCAACTCATTCAAACTATCTTTATGAAGAAGTACGTTAGTGAAGGGAATACTATCTGAAACATTATTATCTGACACAGTATCTGCGTGTTTCTGACAGGAATATAGAATGGTAAAAGCAAATACAGAAAGAATAAAAAGAGAGGTTGTTCTTTTCATAACTTTTCCAATAAGCTATGGGAAATGAGATCTAGTTGATTTGTCCTAAAATTCCTTTCATCATCGTTGAAGCTGCTTCACCGTGTTGTGGGCGAGGATTTCGGCGCGGTCGGCAACCGGGAAGGTGGGCGTCATCATGATGTCGAGCCACAACTCGCGGCCGTCGTTGCGCAGCTCGCGGCTGTCGGTGAGTTGGCTGACGATGAAACCTGCCGTTTCGGCATCCTCGAACGTGGCAGTGTCAATCATGCGGGCAATGTCGCCGAGACTTTGCGGGGCGAGCACCTGCACCGACACGCGGTCGTTCTGGATGTAGAAGTTGATGGCAAACTCGTCGTTCTGGTTCTCGAAAGTCCGCTCCATCAGCGAAACGAGCTCGTGCATGCCGTACGACAATACACCGAACTGCTCTTCCAGCCCGAAACTGTCGCAAAGGTTTTCAATGGCACCCAATACGCGGCCTTGGGCGTTTTGTAAGTTAAGGTTTTGGATTTCAATGGTATACATGGTGGTGCGGTTTTATTCGATGTTATAAAAATATTGGTTGACTTTTTCTTTGTAATAATAGTTGAGACTCGGCGGGATGGACTTGAGCATCTCAATCTGTTGTTGTGATTTCTTGTCCATATTCCACTCTTTGGGCGGGTTGGGGTTGATGACATCCCGTCCTTCATTGCTTTCCCGTTTCTCGTCCTGCTCGCGTTGCATCTGGGCGCGTTCGCTTTCCAGCATGCGCGTTTCGATGTTCTTCTGTCGGTTGATGGTTTCGGAGGTGATGTTGCGGTTCACGAGGTCTTTCTCCGTCTTCTCCATGTCGCGGATCATCTGCTCGATGGACTTGTCGCCCACGCCGTTCTCCGACTTGAGGGCGTCTTCGTACTCCTGCATCATCTTGCGGATGGCTTCCTGCTGGGCGGCCATCTTGGCGAGCTGTTCGCTGATGGACTGGCCGTTTTGTCCCTGCTGTCCCTCTTTCTTGCCCTGCTCCATGCTGCGCTTCAGGGCTTCCATCTGGCGGTTCAGCTGTTGCTGCAGTTCGCGGGCCGTCTTGGTCTTTCCCTTCCCGCCGGGATTGTTGCAGGAACCATTCCCGCTCTTGTTCTTATTTTTGCAGTTCTGGCACTCGCTCTGTTTCTGCTTCACCTCTTTCATCGATTCGGCGAGCATGAGGGCGAGGTTGTTCATGCTGGTCATGGCGAACTGCTGCTGTGAGAGGGCGTTCTGTACTTTCTGGTCTTTCAGGGAGGCGACAGCCGAATTGATATAGGAGTTGATCTTGCCGACCTCTTCGTTGATGAACGGCTTCACGGCACTCTGGCGGCGGGCCAGTGCGTTGAGCGAATCGGCAATCACCAGCATGTTTTCACGGATGTTGTGCTGCGTGCGGGCGATGTCGGGGAGCTGCGACGAGTGCTGGTTCAGCGGGCGCAGCCGCTCCATGGTGGATTCTTGGTTGAAGGAGATCTGCACGAGATTGTCCAAGATCTGCCGCAGGCTTTCAATGTCCTCTTCCAAGTCCTCCTCTTCGTTATCCAGCATATTCTCTTCCATCTTTTCGGCCATCTCTTCCATCTTCTCGCCGGCATCCTGCTGGCTCGAGGCCGCCTTGCTCCGGTTGTTCTTGTTCAGCGCATCCTTGCTGTCCTTGAAATCCTGCTCGATCTGCTGCTGCAACTCTTTCGTATCCAATAGCTTGTTGGGATCTTCCAGCTCCTTGTTGAGTTTGTTCAGGTCGTTGATGTCTTTTTTCAGCTCATTAAACTGATTCTCAATGTCTTGCTGTTTTTGCAGAAGTTCCTGTTTGTCAATGGCTTTCTGCTCGCTCTGCTTGGAGAGGGCTTTCTGTTCCTCCGACAGTTTTTTCGCTTTGTCGATAATGTCATTGTACTTCTTTTCAAACTCCAGTTGCTTGAAGAGTTCCAGCTGCTGGTCGAGGGTTTTGTTCAGTTCTTCCGTATTGTTCTTCACATCCTGAACCGTCTTCTTTACCTCTTCTTTGTTGCTGTTCTGCTGGTTGAGCTGGTCCATCATCCTCTGCAGTTTCTCGTACATCTCCTTGATTTCATCGGAAAGCACGTTGTTGAAACGCTCTTCTAACTCTTTCTGTTTTTTGATGAGGTTTTCAGGAATGTCCTTGTATTTATCCTCCATTATATTCTGCTGATTCTGAGCTTGTTTCATCTCATCAATCTGCTTTTTCAGTTCCTCGTATTTCTCTGTCAGCTCTTGGAGTTTTTTCTTGTCCTGCCATGACATCTCCTTGTTCTGCATCATCTGTTGCTGCAGTTTGTCAATCTCTTTAAGCAGGTCTTTCGAGTCGTCAATGAGTTCTTTCAAGTCGCTCTTGGTCTGTGCGTTGCTGTTCTCCAGCTGTTCGTCAATCTCCTCTTCGGTCATCACGCGGTAGGTTTCGGCGGCGCTGCGGGCGGATTTGGGACCGTTGATGCCGTCGTTGTCGAACACTTGGAAGTAGTAGTCGATGCGCTGGCCGGGTTCCAATCTCAGCACGCCGGCATCGAAATAGTGGTAGAAGTCCTGCACGGTGAGTTGGGAGTTGATGGGGATGTTCTGTATTTGATTGGTTTCGAGAAGGTTGTCGTTTTTGTCGTATTTAGAATAGACGAACTGGGCTTTGGTGAAGCCGTAGTCATCGTGGATGGTGCCTTTGAAGTAGATGCGGTCGGGCAGCAGCGAGTCGGCCTGGCTCACCACGGTGATGTCGGGGTATTGGTCGGGCACCACGTTGATGTTGTGCTTGAGGGTGTCGGTGGAGGCGCAGAATTTGTTCTTGTTGGTGATGGCGTAGGAGAAGGAGTTGCGAATGGTTTTGGTGATTTTGTAGATGCCTTTTTCGGCGCGCACGGGTTCTTTTTCGTCCTCGAGGATGAATTGCAACTGGCTGGTGTTGCGGGTGTAAAAGGCCCAGGTCACTTGTGTGCCGTCGGGGATGGTGGCGTCGCCGTTGTTGTCGATGGTCTCGTCGTTCTTGTGGAGGTAGGCGGGGTAGTGGAGGGTCATGGCGAAGCTGACGATGACCGGCTTGGGCAGCACCGAGAGGGTGTAGTCGGGCGAGGAGGTTTCATCGGTGAAGAGGTGGAACTGGGTGTCGCCCTGCGGATTTTTAAAAGTATAGGTAAAATGAATGTTGTCGGTCTTGGTCATCTGGTACTTCCGTCCGGCGAGGTCGATGTAGAGGGCGTCGGGGGTTGCGTCGCCTTTGATTTTCACTTGCAGCACGAAGTCCTCATTTTGGAAGGTGGTGAGGGTGTCATTTTGAATTTCAAAAGAATAGGGAGCGGGTTTGGCGTAGAATTTGTCGTAATGGACGATTCTTTCGGTCGATTGGGTGAAAATTTCACTTCTGACGGAAAAGATGACGATGCAGAGCAGGATGGGGATGAGGGCCCATTTGATGTAGCGTCGGGTGTTTTTGAAGGGGATGGCCTTGACGAAGGGGAAGGGTTTGATTTTCTCGATCTTGGTGTCAATGGCGGCGGTGATGAGTTCTGCACTTTTGCATTCTCCCTTTTCGCGCATAGACTCTAACTGGAAGAGGTTGAGCAGTTTGTCGTCGATTTCGGGGAAATGCTGACCGATGATGGCCGCTATCTGTGTGGCGGTGAGTTGCTTGCCCACGCCGAAGATTTTAAGGAGGGGGATGATGATGTAAAAGACGAGGGTGACGGCGAAGATGGCGAGGTAGGAGAAGAAGAGAACAGTGCGGACGGTGGTGTTGAAGTAGGAGAAATATTCGAGCAGGGCATACGTGATGAACACCATCAGGGTGATGATGATGAAGATGAGCGCGCCGCGCAGGAGCCTGTTCAGGTAGTACTTGCGGACGAACTCCTTGATCTTCTGCCGTATGATCTCCTCGTTATTTGTCATTTTCGTTGTTTTCTTGCATCCAAAGGATGTTGTAGAAGGGGTCTTGTTGTTGTTTAAAGTAGTTGTAGAGCATCTTGTTCTTGCCGAAGGTGGTCTTGTTGAAAAGCCAGCGATAGACTTTCCCGTTCATTTTGTTGAGTTTCTTTCGTTTGTCGAAAGTGTTGGCCAGTCGGCTCTTGCCGGGGTGTGACTGTCGGGCAAGTTCTATCTCTTTAAGTATCAAGTCGCAGAGGGGAATCTGTACGGGACACACTTGGTCGCAGTTCCCGCAGAGCATGGCATTTTTGATGATGTGTTCGGTGTTGGTGGCGTGGTGGAGGAAGTTGTCGCGTACGAGATGGATGGGGGTATGTTCTTTGGTGTATTCGTACATGGGGCAGACCGTTTTGCACTTGTCGCAGTCGATGCAGTAGAGAGCCTCGCGCAGGGTGCTGTTCTGCATGATGTCGGTCACGCCGTTGTCGTACAGGAAGATGGTGATCTGCACGGGGGTGTGGTTCACGCCTTGGCTGGGGTCGGCGAAGTTGGGTTCGATGAGGGAGAAGGGGCGGTTGATGAGTTTGACATCGTTGGGGAGATATTGCTGTTCTTGGGCGTGGGTGCGGAGGTAGAGGATGGTTTCGAGGTCGGAGGCCTTGTTGAGCAGTTTGCTGATGTCGAGCAGCACGAAGAGGTTGGGGATGCTGTTGAGGCAGTTCTTGGAGTTTTTGTTGAGCAGCACGAGGGTGCCAGTCTCCACGATGGCGAAGTCGGCCTGCACGAACAGGTAGGAGGCGCTGGACTTGCCGCTTTCCACGTCTGCGTAATGTACGGGGCGGATGGCTTTGGAACTGCGCAGCTCTTCCGGCACGTTGGGGAGGTCGAAGCACACCTTGTTGTAACGGGTTTGGGACAGAAGGCTGAGAACTGTTTCGGTGAGCTCGGTCTCATCGGATATCCAATACACTTGGTATCCCTTCTCCTTCATTTTACGGTCGAAGGAGGTGAGCTTGTTCTCCATGTCTTCTATATACTTCTGCCGTATGATGTTAGCGCGGGTGCGGCAGAACTCGAGGATTTCTTCGGGACTGAATTCCATAGCTATCGGAGGTTGATTTTTTCTACTCTTCTCTCGTGGCGGCCGCCTTCAAAGTCGGTGCTGAAGAAAGTCTCGACGAGGTCGAAGGCGGTCTCCGGCAGGATGAAGCGGGCGGGCATGACGAGCACGTTGGCATTGTTGTGCTGGCGGGCTAGGGCGGCGATTTCCTTGTCCCAGCAGAGGGCAGCGCGCACATTGGCATGCTTGTTGGCGGTCATGGCAACGCCGTTGCCAGTACCACAGATCAGGATGGCACGGGCTGTCGGGTCTTTTGAAACGGCTTCGGCAAGAGGATGCGCAAAGTCGGGATAGTCAACACTTTCTGTTGAATGCGTGCCGAAATCCATCCACTCATATTGGGAAGAAAAATGCTGTTTGATGGCCTCTTTTAACTCAAAACCAGCATGGTCAGATGCAATGTAAACTTTCATGTCTATACATTTTTTCACAATCTGCAAAAGTACAAAATTTATCCGAATAAATTATCCACAATTTCACCCAAAAATTGTGAAAAAAAATTCCAATTTGGGTTGAAGTGTGACAAAAAAATGCCGTATATTTGCCACGCGATTCGGGTTCCTCGGATTAATAGGGAATCCTGTGAAAATCAGGAGCTATTCCCGTAGCTGTAAAGTTCTACCCCCACTCTCTGTCTCAATGCCACTGACAAATCCTCCGATTGTCGGGAAGGCGGCAGAGAACAGAACAAGCCAGAAGACCTGCCCGCATCGTCAAATGTAGCTTTCGGGATAAAAGCATACATGTCCGTGAGGATCCGTAATTATCCCTGTAACTTGCCATTAACCAACCAGTTAACCATAACCTTATGATCGAAGAAGTGTACATTATCAAACGAAACGGAAAGAGAGAGCCGTTTTCGATTGACAAAATCCGAAGCGCCATCACCAAGGCCTTCATCTCCGTCGGGAGCTTTGCCACCCAGGAGTCGATGATTAACATCCTTAGCCGTCTCAACATTTACGACGGCATCCAGGAAGAGGAGATCCAGAACCAAGTGGAGCGTTCGCTGATGGCTGAGCGTTACTACGAGGTGGCCAAGGCCTTCATCCTCTATCGCCAGAAGCATTACGAAGACCGTGAAGTGAAGGAGAAACTTGACTTCCTGATCAATTATTGTAATGCCCAGAATGCGGCTACCGGCAGCAAGTACGACGCCAACGCCAACGTGGAGAAAAAGAACATCGCCACGCTCATCGGCGAGCTGCCCAAGTCGGGCTTCATCCGCCTCAACCGCCGTATGCTGTGCGACCGCATCAAGGAGGTGTATGGCAAAGAATTGTCCGACAAGTATCTCTATTATCTTAACAATCACTTCATCTATAAAAATGACGAGACCAGTATTGCCAACTACTGCGCCAGCATCACCATGTACCCGTGGCTGCTCGGCGGTACCCAGAGCATCGGCGGCAATGCCTCCCGTCCTACCAACCTCAAGTCGTTCTGCGGCGGCTTCATCAACATGGTGTTCATGGTATCCAGCATGCTCAGCGGCGCCTGCGCCACCCCCGAGTTCCTGATGTACATGAACTACTTCATCGGTCAAGAGTACGGCACCGACTACTACAAGCGTGCCGACGAAGTGGTGGATCTTTCTCTCAAAAAACGTACCATCGATAAGGTTATCACCGACTGCTTCCAGCAGGTCGTCTATTCTATCAACCAGCCCTCCGGCGCCCGTAACTATCAGTCGGTGTTCTGGAATGTCGCTTACTACGACAAGTTCTACTTCCAGAGCCTCTTCGGCGACTTCGTCTTTCCCGACGGCAGCCGTCCCGACTGGGATTCTCTCAACTGGCTCCAGAAACGGTTCATGCGTTGGTTCAACAAGGAGCGCACCCGTACCATGCTCACCTTCCCCGTGGAAACTATGGCGCTGCTCTCGAAAGACGGCGACGTGCTCGACCAGGAGTATGGCGACTTTACCGCCGAGATGTATGCCCAAGGGCACTCCTTCTTCACCTACCTCAGCGACAACGCCGACTCATTGAGCAGCTGCTGCCGCCTCCGCAACGAGATTCAGGACAATGGCTTTAGCTACACGCTGGGCGCTGGCGGCGTCTCCACCGGCTCCAAGAGTGTGCTCACCATCAACCTCAACCGCTGCATCCAGTATGCCTGCAAGCAGAACATCCCCTATATGGAGTTCCTTGAACAGATGGTGGACCTTACCCATAAGGTGCAAATCTGTTATAATGAGAACCTTAAGTACTTGTTGGAAAAGGGAATGCTTCCGCTCTTCGACGCCGGATACATCGCCATCAACCGCCAGTACCTCACCATCGGTATCAACGGACTGGTGGAGGCCGCCGAATTCCTCAAGATTCCCATCACCGATAATGAAAAATACCAGCATTTCGTGGAGGAGATCTTGGGCATGATTGAGGATTACAACAAACGCTACAGGAGCAAAGACCTCATGTTCAACTGCGAGATGATTCCCGCGGAGAATGTGGGTGTGAAGCACGCCAAATGGGACCGCGAAGACGGTTACGTGGTGACCCGCGATTGTTATAATAGTTATTTCTATATTGTTGAAGATAAAGAGATTAATATTCTTGACAAGTTCCGTCTCCATGGTCGTAAGTACATCACGCATCTCACCGGCGGTTCGGCGCTGCACCTCAACTTGGAAGAGCACCTCAGCAAAGAACAATACCGCCAGCTGCTGCGTGTGGCGGCTCAGGAGGGTTGCAACTACTTCACCTTCAACATCCCGAATACCATCTGCAACAAATGCGGACATATCGATAAACGCTACCTCAAAGAATGTCCCGTGTGCCATAGCACGGACATTGACTACATGACTCGTGTCATCGGCTATATGAAGCGCGTCAGCAATTTCTCGCAGGCTCGCCAGGAAGAAGAACATCGTCGTTATTATGCTAAGAACAACCATGAAGTTTTATAATTACGACATTGTTTTTCAAGAGATTCCCGGAGAGGTCACTCTCGCTGTCAACATCACCAACTGTCCGAACCACTGCAAGAACTGTCACAGTCCGCACTTGTGGGAGGACCAGGGCGAGGAGCTTACTCCTGAGGTTGTAGATTTGCTGATGGCCCGCTACAAGGGCTTGGCTACCTGTATCTGTTTGATGGGCGGCGACGGCGAGAAGCCGGAGGTGGAGAAACTGGCCGGCCACATCCATTCCAAAGGAAACATGAAGGTGGGCTGGTACTCTGGCCGCGACGAGATGCCCAAGCATGCCGAGTGGTTCGACTATGTGAAGACCGGTCCCTACAAACCCGAATGCGGCAGTTTGAAGGCCCCGACCACCAACCAGCGTTTGTACGAGCGCGATGGCGAAGAGTGGCACGACATCACCGAACGTTTCCGCAAGAAATAATATCCCTCCCAATGAAGTTCCGCACCGAGCTGCCTGCACCGCGCTATCCGTTTCATATTGAGCCGGATAGCCGCTTGATGTTCTGCGGCTCCTGCTTCTCAGAACATGTCTCCTCCTACTTCGCCGACCGCGGTTTTGCGGTGTGTGCCAACCCTTTCGGCATCCTTTTTAACCCGCTCTCCATCGCGCAGGGGTTGGACTTCCTGACGGGGCAGTCGAGCCTGACGGAGCAATACTTCCTGCAGCATGAGTGCCGTTGGGTGAGTTTGGCGCACCATGGCAAGTTCTCCCATGCCGACCACGAGGTTTTCCGTAGCCACATCAAGGCGGCGCAGTCGGAGGCCGCTGATTTTCTCAAGAGTGCTGATTTTCTTTTCGTTACGTTAGGCACGAGCTACTATTACTATCATTTGGAGCGGCAGGTGGTGGTGGCCAACTGTCACAAGTTGCCGGCGGCTGTGTTCGAGAAGAGGCGGGCGACCATTGAGGAGGTGGTGAAGGCTTTCGGCGCCTTCTTTGCCTGGCGGGCGCAGCACTGTCCGTCGATGAAGGTCGTGTTCACGGTAAGTCCGGTGCGGCATCTGGCCGATGGTTTCCACGAGAACCAGCTCAGCAAGTCGATTCTGCATTTGGCCATCGAGCGGCTGATCAGTGAGCATCCCGACACCTATTATTTTCCTGTGTATGAGATGTTTCAGGACGATTTGCGCGATTATCGTTTCTACGACAGCGACTTGTGTCATCCTTCGCGGCAGGGCATTGAATACGTGCAGGAACGAATTGCCGAGGTGTTTTTTACCGAGCAGACTCGTCAGCGCGTGAAAGAGGCCGAGCGAGCGCTGCGGCAGGCGGCCCACAGGCCGATACGGGAGGGGTGAGATAATTTTCAGTTTTCAACTTTCATTTTTCAATTTATTTTGTATTTTTGCAACGGTTTTGTGTCAATATTGCCCAAAATCCGTAAAGAAAATCATAATATATTAATTTAATTATTTGATTATTATGAAAATACAACGACCGATATACTTACAACGACTCATTGAATCAAAAGGGAATGGACTTATAAAAATTGTGACTGGTTTGCGTCGTGTGGGCAAGTCGTATCTTTTGAAAAAATTATTTCTGGAATATCTTTTGGAACAAGGCGTTGACAAAGAGCATATCCTTGTTATTGACTTGGAGGACAGAAGAAATCGGGCCTTTTTGAATCCGGATTATTTCTTGAGTTGGGTGGAGAAATCTATGACGGATGACGAAACCTATTATATCATTATTGATGAGGTACAGGAGGTGGAGGATTTTGTGGGTGTATTAGGTTCACTTGCCATAAAAGACAATGCAGATGTATATGTTACAGGTTCCAACTCACATTTTCTATCTAACGATGTAGCCACAGAATTCCGTGGGCGTGGAGAAGAAATCCATGTCTGGCCACTGAGTTTTTCCGAATTCATGTCTGCGTATGATGGGGATGTTGTTGACGGCTGGCAGGAGTATTACACCTATGGAGGGCTGCCGAAAATTTTGTCTATAAAAGGAGATGACAAAAAATCCATCTACTTAAGGAATTTATACAGAACTGTTTATCTGAAAGATATTTATGAACGGTATCATATTGAAAATAAGGCTGAATTTGAAGAATTGGTCTGTATCCTGGCATCAAGTGTGGGAAGTCTTGTCAGCATTACCAGTCTGACGAACACTTTCAAAAGTGTAAAACGGTTGAATAACATCACCGACAAGACCATCAACACCTATTTGGGCTATATTGAAGATGCCTTTATGATAGAGAAATCAGAGCGATATGATATTAAGGGTCGGAAATATATAGGAACAACGCCGAAGTATTACTTTAAGGATCTTGGTCTCAGAAATGCCATTTTATCTTTCCGACAAATTGAAGAAAATCATCTGATGGAAAATGTGATATACAATGAGATGAGACATCGTGGTTTTCTTGTTGACGTAGGGAATGTCAATATTCGGTTGAAGAATGGGGATGGACGATGGGTACGTGTGACTTTGGAGGTGGATTTTGTCTGCAATCTGGGTTCACGCAAGTACTACTTGCAGTCCGCCTTTCGTATGCCCGATGAGGAGAAGATGGAGCAGGAAAAGCGGTCGTTGAGGCACGTTGGTGATTCGTTCAGAAAAATCATTGTGGTGGGCGAGCGCCTGAAGTTGCGCCGTGACGATGATGGCATTGTGTTGATGGGTATTTATGATTTTTTGCTCAACGAAGGCATGATGGATTCCTAAAATGCCACCAAATAATTTTCAATTTTCAATTTATTCGTATTTTTGCCGTGTTGTTCGTTCTGATGCCCGGACGGGCGAAAGGCGGGCGACGAAACATTTAAAAGGCGATGAGTCAACGTCTTATCTGCGGTAATTGAGGTTGGTAACGAGAGTTTCAGAGCAACCAACGGGCTAGCTAGAACTCCCTCCTCCACCAGAAATAGTTAATGTAGAGATATAAAATGATGTTTTTAAGAATATTCCATTCAGTGTGTAACAAGAATAAAGAAGAAGCAAGCCAAGAAGATGTTCTCAATTATCTAAAAGGATTTCCCAAAGGAATAACCTTTGTACACGGGAAAGCGGGATGTGGTAAAACTTATTTGATAAAGAAACTTGTTTCGGAAATAAGTGGTTGCCAAGTGTTGACACCGACTAATATGGCCGCATCCTTGTATATTGGCGCAAGGACAATACACTCTTTTTTTCATGGTGCGTTAGACGATTTGGATGAAGGATATATGAATCCATCGAATCTCTCCGAAGCAAAGACAGAAGCCTTTGGGATGATTCTGAGGGGAGTCAGACTTCTAATCATTGATGAAATATCTATGGTTCGTGCTGATCTCTTTGAAATGATGAATCAAATATGCCAGAAAGGGTTAAGAAACAACAAACCATTTGGTGGCCTTTCTGTTGTCCTTGTCGGTGACATGTTCCAGCTCCCCCCCATTGTGAGCGATGATGCTGTAATGGATTATTTAAAACAAGAATATGGGGGAATATATTTCTTCAATAGCCATATTATTCAGAAAGAGATGCGAAACATCAAGCTTTTTGAATTAACAAAGTCATATCGCCATGCTAATGATCCTTCATTCATTGCCATACTTGATGCTTTTCGACAGCCATTAAGCCCTGAACGCAAAGTGGAAGTAATGGATGCCATTAACAGTCGTGTTACAGCCATTTTACCAAATGATGCTGTTTATGTTGCTTCTTCCAATGAGGAGGTGCGACAGGTGAACACTCAGAAATTATCTGAATTGCCAGGACAAATTACAACAATTGATGCAGAATATACTATCCGAAAGAAAGGGGGAAATGATCATGTTACCTTAAAACATAGCGATTTGCCTTCAAATGAGGATATTTGCGAAATTGTTGTTCCATCCGCATATGATTCACAGTTGCGTTTCAAGAGAGGCGCAAGGGTGGTTCTATGTAAAAGTAGCAAGTATTGGGGATATGTTAATGGTGATTTCGGTACCATTGAAGATTTTAATGGGGATTATTTTACTATTAGGTTAGATGATGGCAATACCCAGATAAAATGTCCTAATCCTAATGATCGGTATAAAGCAAAGCAAATGAACGAGTATCGTTATGAGATGGTATATGATCCCGAGAGACATAGACTCGAACGAAAAATTCCATTTATTCAAAAGACCAAGCAATTCCCTTTAAAGTTGGCTTATGCTTTCACTATTCACAAAGCACAAGGGCAGACTTACGAGAAGGTGATATTGGATTTGAATAGCCATATATTTGCTCCTGGACAATTATATGTTGCACTTAGCCGTGCAAAATCCTTGCAAGGCCTATATTTAACCAAGCCAGTAACTTATAGTGACATCATATCGGATGATTCGATTTTTGAATTTCTTAAAAAAGTAAGATCCTATAATGGATATAAGAAATCATATTCTGAATCCAGTCAACCCTTTCAGACATCTATTTTGAGCCCTATATGTGATAATTTTTCTAATTTCATTCGCATGAATGAAAAGAATCGGTCTACTATGGAGTATATGCTTTACACGCTTACTTGTTTTAAGACACTGATAGATAGTAATGAATTTGAGAAGGCATATTGGGAATTACAGAAGATTATTGATATTATAGTTTCAACTTACCAAACAAAGGATGATTCTCGGCTTATTGAATGTATAAAGCAGAAGAACTACACCAATGAAGGCTGCATGTCCTCATTGAATGCTATTTTTGAAATATACAAAAACGTCATTCGTTATTCTCGGAAGCAATACCAATCCGAAAACAGAACACTAATATTCAAATTATCAGAAATATGAGCCCCAATAGTCATTTCGCGGGCTGAAACAGGGCTGGGCAAGCGTTTCCAACGATTCAAGAGATTGCACGCAAAGAGGTCGTTAGAAGCGCGCAAATAGTTGTAAACACTCCCTTTTTGTAGTCCTTCCCCAAAAGAGAAAATTTTAGTGTCCGAAGAGTAATAGTGAATCTCAAATTGAAAAGAAATACCCACCCATGAATCTTTTTCACAAACTATATCCAACACTCCTGCCAGTTCTGTTCCTGACATTGTTGGCCATCGGCTGCACCAGCACAAAGGTAGAACGTCTGAAAGCGAAACCTCACCCCACCCAGCAGGATATCGACTTCGTGAGGGCCCATACCACCTTCGATGGCGATTATGCCTGGTGTACTTACGCTGAAATAGATTTGCAGTTCGACTCACTTCGCGTCCTGCGAGAGAAACTTCAGAAATCTAAAGAGCACCAACAATTTGCACCACTGTTTGAGGAGGAATGGGAACTGTTCCAACGTTATCAGGAGGCTTGCATCGACGCATTCTATGTCAGTAAAGAAATTGGCGAAATCGGTTCGGGTGTCGCCAGATCTATCAATACGAGCGATATTGCCAGCCGTGTCAGCCAACAATACCTACTGGCTGATAGAGGAGCGCTTTCACAATTATGCAAGGCGCATCCGAATAAAGATGCCCATCATCAAACCATTACCCCTAAAATGATTGACGATGCATACGCTTGTATGATAGAAGCACAGAAGGATTGTGAATATTGCGATTCTGCGTCTGCCACGGCCTACTCTCGTGAAACCAAGCAATCGGCTCTTCGTAAGGAACAAAAGTTGTGGAGTCAATGGATGTCGTTCCGAGCGGCCTTGTCTGAAAAATTGCCGAAAAAAGTACGGCCCTATTTCGACAATGGGACCAATAACGCCATGAGAGTGAAATTGATAGAACTAAAAAACCAGTACCAGGATATCGGTATTATCGGAGGTGACATCGAACGCTGTCACCTTCCGGCAGATTGTTCCGACAAAGATCTGATGGAGTACCCGTCGTTCCATCATGTTTGGAACATCTATGACCAGCATTTAGACGACCAGAATTGGACCGACTGGAAGCGAAGCCAGAGCTACGGCAGGTAGCGATCCCTTCGCCTAGAATCGTCAGACGCTCCCACCCCACCATTCCGTTGCAAGCGCAGCGCAGCAACGGAATCTCGCGTCCCTCCGTGTCATTCACGGTCATTAAAATTTATCAACAATTTGCCAACAGGTTTTCAACAACAGAAAACGTCGCTTTTTTGCTCTTTTTAAGACAAAATCTGCCCTTTTTCGCACAAAAAAATCAAAATACACAACTCTCTCTATGACAAAAAGTTGCAGAGTGATTTGGCTTGAAAAATAGTTGTATCTTTGCAGACTGTTTGATCTAATTAACACTCATCATGCAAAAGAATGAAATCATCTTATACCAGCCGGATAATACCGTCAAGTTGGAAGTGCGTCTTGAGGACGAAATGGTATGGTTGAACCGCCAACAAATGGCAATATTGTTTGGCAGAGATGTCAAGACCATCGGCAAACACATCAATAATGCGCTTTCGGAAGAACTCAAAGGTATTCCAACTGTCGCAAAATTTGCGACAGTTCAAAAAGAAGGAGACAGAGACATCACGCGTCTTGTGGAGTATTACACTTTAGATATGATTCTTTCTGTCGGGTACCGTGTGAAATCCCAGAGAGGTATCCAATTCAGGAGATGGGCATCCACGGTGTTGAAAGACTACGTATTTCGGGGATACGCCGTCAACCAGCGTATCGAACAACTGGAAAACAAAGTGGCAGAACACGATGAGCAGATCGCTTTATTTGTCCGCACCTCCCTGCCACCCGTGCAAGGCATCTTCTTCGACGGACAGATCTTCGATGCCTACGCCTTTGTTTCAGAGTTGATTCGCTCCGCAAAGAGTCGCATCACACTGATCGACAACTATGTGGACGAATCCGTATTGCTGCTGTTGTCGAAACAGACAGAAGGTGTTTCGGCACGTGTCATCACCCGAAAAGTGTCAAGGACTCTGCAGTTAGACATTGAAAAATTCAATCGCCAGTATGCTCCGATATCAGTTGTGGAAAGCTCCCGCTTCCACGACCGTTTCCTCATTATTGACAATGACGTTTATCACATTGGTGCCTCCTTGAAGGATTTGGGAAAGAAACTGTTTGCATTTTCCAAAATGGATGTTCCTGTGGAGTGGTTGGAACCGTGATAGGAGAATCTTATGGCAATTGTCGGGGCGAATCATTATTCGAGGTCACTCCCTCCGCACCACCGCCACCGTGCGGCGGTAACTCTTCCGCTTGCCATTAGGGTTCCATAACTGGATGTGAACCAGGTAGATATCGCTGTTGGCTGCCCGATGGTCGTCGGTGGTACCATCCCACCGGTAACGGGCCTCGAAGCCAACCGGCTCGTTGGCCGCTAACCGCCGCACCCGCTGCCCCGCTCGATTGTACAAGTCGATGGTGACGCAGCTGCCGGCCTCCTCAAACCGACAGTATATCTCGGCAAAGTCGTTGTTGCCATCGCCGTCGGGTGAGAAAACATCCGGCACGACGGTGATCTCCGCGTCGGTCGCCGCCAGCTCCGAGAATTGCGAGTTGCGGTACCCCGGCGTGCCCCACCCGTAGTTCTCCGACGCCGACGTCCAGTTGGTTTCATCCTGCGTTTCAGCATCGGGGTGGATGCGCTCCAACGCCACCCCGTCGGTGCTGCTCAACAGCGGGTGGTGCATCGATGCCGTATAATGCAGCCTGTCAATAACACGATAGCTGTCGTCCAGCAGGTGTATGGTGCCTTCGTCGTTGGCGTAGGCCGGCAGAGCAGCATTCTCCACCACCCGCGTCGGATACAGACAGGTGTATTGCTCGAGGGTGAGCTCTCGGCTCTTGGCGATGGCCACATACTGGGAAGGAAAAAGCAGGTAGCCGTCGGGCACGGCCTTCACCGCCTGCGAGGGTAGGTCGCCATTGCCCGCTCCGAGCCATAAAGCGCCCACATCCAGCAGCTTATCGGAACGGTTGTACAACTCCACATAGTCGGCGTCGCTGTCGCCAAAGGGGTTGGAGAGCACCTCGTTGATGATGATGTCGCCAGCGGCCGCTTCCTCGGGCAGTCCGAACTGCCGCGAAACACCCTCCTCGGTGAGGTTGCCCACACAGTCGCACAGCCCTCCCCGCAGGGTGAGGGTGTACACCACCCGCGGTTCCAATTCTTCGTCCAGCGTAAGTGTAATCTGCTGTCCGGCGGGCAGTTCCGTCTCGGCTCGCTCGATAGCCACAGGCGGCTCGATGCCGAATAGGGAAGGGGAGGGGAACGAGTCGGTGAGCAGCGTTTCGCTGAAGAACAGCCGCACGTGCCACGCATCCGGCACGGTGACTTTCACCCACTCCGGCGGCGACTCGTCGGGCTGGGGATCTGCTATCGAGTTGGCTTCGCCGGGCGTTCCACCCCGCCCGTCGTTCGAAGAGTCCCAATTGTCGGCGGTGCCGCACGGGTTGCCCACATCCATCATCTCCAACGACCACCCGCCATCGCGCTTCAGCATGTTGCGGTGCCAGCTGCGGCTGTACTGCACCCGATGGATGATACGGCCTTGCCCATCGTAGAGCACTACCTGCTGCCCGTCGTCGGTCAGACTCGTGGAGGAGATAGCCACCACGGGTGCGGAGGACGGAAAGAGTGGGGCGTTGGCGGCGCCCGTCACGATACCATACCCACCTGGTGGCAACGTGCTGTCGGGCAGGGTGCGACGACTATTGCCCATCGCCAACGTCCATCCGTTCAAGGAGATAGGAAACGGCAGCGTGTTGTACAACTCCACGTATTCGCACTCGGGAAGATGAACGGGAGGCGACGGATCGGCCATAATTTCGGTGATTAGTATCTCATGCCTTCGGGGAATACAATAGGTTAAATATATTGTGGTGTCAATCAGTATATTATCATTATAGTCAGTGACTTGGTGGATGCCGATGGCCACCTCCTGCCGCTCCTCCAAGGCCTCCGCGAAATAGAGCCGCACGGCACACTCATCTTCCCCCACCCACTCACAAAGAACGGGATGTTGCTGCTCTGACCTATTGATATAGTGGGTGCAGTCTAATGCGCTGGTGTCGGTCACACGCTCTGAATAGCTGATAACGAGCTGGTTGGGAGAATCGATGTCGAAAGTCCACTGGCTGACCGAGGGCGAGGTGGTGTCGATGATGGGCGGTCCGCAGTAGAGGTCATCGAAGTAGAACTTGGTACGGTTGCCGGAGGTGAAGACGCAGACGGGTCCGAGATGGCCGTCGGGAGGCAACGGCGCAGCGTGATGGCCTGTAGTATCGAGGTAGTAGGAGCCGAGCCGGAGGGTGTCCACCCATAGTGTCCATTCATTCTCTAAATTTCTGATAATCTTTATATTATAAAAGAAGGACTTGGCCACAGTAGTGTTGCTGCGGAACACCGATGCCAAAGAGTCACCTTGTTGGTAAAAGAGTTCGATGGCATCGTTGTTGCCCGCCTCGCCGAACTGAAGGAAATACCCTATGAGACTGGTAGCGAAAAGGTTGGAAGTGTTGGCCACCAGGTAGTAGCGGGCGTAGTTGCTGCCCGATGGCGCGAACGACATTTTCAACGACAGCCGCCACTCGCAATCTGTGTCGCCAAAGTGGGCGGAGGTGGAAAGATAGGCGCTGCCTGCCTCCGGCGCATTCAACTGCAACTGCTGCTGCGTGTTGACGATGAATTGGTCGGTGTCGCCTACCCAAATCGGCGAGGAAGTGAAGTCCCCATCCGAAAAATCGTCATAGACCTGTGCCGAAAGGAAAAAAGTGGAGAATGATAACCCGATGAGTAAGAGAAGTTTAAGCGTCTTCATATTTTTTTTGAGTTTTGGAAGTTTTTCAGAGTTTCAATTGTGCAAATTTACTATTTTTGCAGGTGAATTTCAAGTGTTTTAAGAATTTTTAAGAAAAAATTTACAAATATGAAAATTGCATTGGTTGGAGCTACTGGATTAGTAGGAAGCGTAATGCTTAAAGTATTGGAAGAGAGAGGTTTTTGTAATTGCGAACTGATACCTGCCGCCTCGGCGCGCTCGGTGGGCAAGGAGGTAACTTTTGGAGGTCGGCAGCTGAAGGTGGTGTCGGTAGAGGACGCCATCGCGCAGCGTCCGCAGTACGCCATCTTTTCGGCCGGCAGTGCGGCATCGCTCCAGTACGCCCCGCAGTTTGCAGAGGTGGGCACCACGGTCATCGACAATTCGTCGGCATGGCGCAGCTATGAGCATATCCCGCTCGTGGTTCCTGAAATCAACATCGACGTGGTAAGCCCCGCCGACCGTATCATCGCCAACCCCAACTGCTCCACCATCCAGATGGTGATGGCCCTCGCGCCACTCCACCAGCAGTACCATATCCACCGTCTCGTGATTTCCACCTATCAGTCGGTGACGGGTACCGGCGTGAAGGCCGTGCGACAGCTCAATGAGGAGCGTGCCGGCCGGCCGTGCGAGAAGGCTTATCCCTACGAAATCGACCTCAACGTGCTGCCGCACGGCGGTACTTTCGAGCCTAACGGCTATACTACCGAAGAGACCAAGCTGGTAAATGAAACTCGTAAGATTTTGGGCGACAATACGATACAAATCACCGCCACGGTGGTGCGTGTGCCCGTCTTTGGCGGCCACTCTGAAGCCGTGAATGTGGAGTTCGACCAGGACTACGACCTCGCCCAAGTGCGCCAGCTCCTCACCGACATGCCCGGAGTGGTGGTGCTCGACAATCCCGACCGCAACGAGTACCCCATGCCTCGTTTCGCCAAAGACAAAGACGAGGTGTTTGTGGGGCGCCTCCGTCGCGACTTTTCACAACCTAACAGCTTGAATATGTGGGTGGTGGCCGACAACCTCCGCAAGGGTGCCGCCACCAATGCCATTCAGATTATGCAAAAATTGATTGAAAAAAGAGGATAAATCCATTATTAACCCAAATATTTTACGTTATGAAAAGAATTTTTGTTTTATTGGTGGTCATGGCCTCCGTGACCTTTATGCAGGCCCAAAAACTGAAAGGCGACCTCTCTCCGCTGGCCGGACAGAAGGAGCTGAATGTGGTTTTCGTTTACGACGGCGTTACCTACGATGGCGATTCAGAGGCCAAATTTTTCAAAAAGAATGACGACCACGATGATTTCGAGCAGTGGAAACAAGACTGGACGGGCGAGTTCCGTACCAACATGTGGGAGCCGGAGATGCTGAAAGATTGGAACAACGAGATGTCGAAGTTGCAGGCGGGCAACTACCCCAATGCGAAGTACACGGCTATCGTGAAAATCACTGACATCGACCCGGGCAGCTTCGCAGGTCCGTTCTCACAGCCCTGCAAACTCACTGGTACCATTACGTTTGTGCCCACCGGAAGTACCGAATCTTTCGCCATCATCACCTTTTCCGATGTTGCTGGCAATGGCTACCAGATGACCCCTGTGGTGGAGCATCGCGTCAAATTTGCCTTCAGCGAATTGGGTGAGGAGATTGGCGAAATCTGCAAGAAGAAAATCAAATAGGTTGTAGAGACGTTGCGCGCCACGTCTCTACATGGATATTGATTCCCCGTCCGTTTAATTCCAAATCTTTTTCGTATCTTTGCCGCGTGAAAATCTGCGCGGATGGTGCCGATTTTCATCATTTTTTATCCAACATTATCATCAAAAAATGAAAAAAATCAGCGTCCTTTGTCTTGTTATTCTCACCAGCATCCTGTCTGCTGTGGCAGGTCCGGTGGATTCTACCACGGCCAAAAATGTGGCCCTCAACTTCTGGCATTCACAAATCAGCACTACCCGTCAGGAGGCTTCTGACGTTCAGCTCCGTAATGTGGCTCCGCAACTCGGTCTCAGCCAGCTCTACGCGCTGCAGAACGAGGCAGGCGAGGGCTTTATCATTGTTGCTGCCGACGACCGCGCCATTCCCGTTCTGGGCTACTCTGACCACGGCACACTCGATGCCGCCACGATGCCCGACAATTTCCGGATGTGGCTGCAGATTTATGAGGAGGAGATTGCTGCCGCCGTCAGCCATCAGCTGCCGCAGAGCGAGACTGTCGCTGCCGAGTGGACCGTTCTTGCCACCGGCGCTTCACTGCCCACCAGAGCCATTACCGCTGTACAGCCCCTGCTCAGTACCACATGGGACCAGGGCAGTCCGTACAACAGTATGTGTCCGGGTAGCGGCTGGAGCAAGTGTCCTACCGGCTGCGTGGCCACCGCCATGGCACAGGTGATGAAATATTGGTCGTATCCTACCAAAGGTTGTGGCTCGCACTCCTATGTCTGCTCTTTCAACAACCAGACCCTTAGCGCTGATTTCGGAAATACTACCTACAACTGGAGCAACATGCCGAACTCGGTCTCCAGCAGCAACACCGCGGTGGCGACCCTCATGTTCCATTGCGGGGTGGCCGTGGAGATGGAATACACTACCAGCGGTTCTGGGGCCCCGATGCTGGATCCTTACGGCAATAACTATCCCAGCGCAGAAGCCGCTCTCAAGTGCAATTTTGGTTACAACAGCACCCTGAATGGCAAATATAAGGACGATTACACCAATAGCGAATGGATTGCGTTTTTGAAAACTGAACTTAATGCAGGCCGTCCGGTTTTGTATTCTGGTTTTGATGAGAGTTATTCCGACGGACACGCTTTTGTTTGCGATGGTTACAACAATAACGACTATTTCCATTTCAACTGGGGATGGAGTGGTTCCAATGACGGTTACTTCGCTGTCACTTCGCTCAATCCCGGCAGTGGGGGATGGGGTAGCAGCCACTATGATTTCACCTACGTGCAGCAGGCCCTGTTCGGCGTGGAACCGCCTGCTCTGGTGCTGAATGCCAACTATTCCATCAGCCCCAATAGTACCACCATCCAGCACGGATCTTCCCCTACCTTTGGCGTCAACTATAAGAACAATACCAACAATGCGTTCAGCGGACAGGCTCGTCTGGTGCTGTTGAATGAAAGTGGCTATCTGGCACAGGTCATTGGAGAGGCTTCGAATGTGTCGATCAATGGTGGCAGTGTCGCTAACCTTTCCTTCACGGGTATCATTACCGTTGTCCCTGGCAATTATCAGCTGGTAATGCAGTATAAAACCAACGATGCCACTACATGGACCCATGTGGGCATCGGGTCGGCAGCTAACCTGCTGAATGTTACGGTTGTGCTCGATCCTGACAGCTACGAAGACAACAACAATGTTAACAATGCCTATATCTTTACCCCCTCTTTTACCAACAATCAAACTACCGTTAATACTACAGGTTCCAATTTCCATGTGGGAGATACTTATGACCACTATAGAATCAATCTGCCCAGCGGCTACCGTTACACGGTGAATGTGTGTGCACAGGATGCCGCTTATAGCGACAACAACCAGCAATACACGGCAGATGTCACTTTTAGAATTTCCAAGAATGGTGGCGCATGGGGTTCTGGTGTGGATACCATCGCCCCGACTTTTGTTTTGGAAGATGGCGGTCCTATCATTTACAAAGTGCAACCCAAGGGTTCTGGCACCATTGGCACTTACTTGATTTCCACACAGATCACCCGCACCCTCAACACGGGCATCGAAGAGGAGGGAGTTGCTGGCATCAGCGTGTTCCCCAACCCGTGCAACAGTACCTTGCAGGTGCAGTGCCCGCTCGACAACGCCCAGCTGCTGCTGTACGACATGTATGGCAAGATGGTGCTGGCAGTGCCTTCCGACGGCGAGGTGACCTCACTGGATATGAGCCAGCTGGCTGCAGGTATGTACCTGCTGAATGTCAGCAGAGAAAACAGTATCGTAAAGAGTATCAAGGTGGTGCGACAGTAACGGTGGGGTGGCACCGCCGCCGCTAACATTCTCATTATTTCGGCAAAGAAAGCAGCGTGCAGCTGTCGGGCGCGACCGTCAAGGTGACGGTGGTTCCGAGCCGCAGGGCTACGTTTTCCCCTCCGTGGCCGGCAGGAAAATCGAAACATACAGGGTAGTCATACTTCTCGAAGATGCGTAGGATGGCCGCGTTGATGGTTTCATCCATGAAATAGTCGTCAACACGGATGCGGGTCATGCCGCCCACTATCACCCCTTTCAGGTTTTTCAGTTTGCCGGCGCGGTCGAGGGCCACCAGCATACGGTGGATATGGTAGATGTTTTCGTCCACATCTTCGATGAAGAGGATTTTTCCGTCGGTGGAAATGGAGGAGGGCGATTCGAGGAGGGAGTAGAGAAGGGAGAGGTTACCGCCCACGAGCGGGGCAGTGGCGGTGCCGCAGCGGTTTTCGGGCATGGGTTCGAAGCTGTAGCAGAGCGTGTCGCCGTGCAGAGCCGACAGCAGCGAGGTGTTGTTGGCATTGTCGGGGTCATCGGCATGGAAGGAGACGGGCATGGTGCTGTGCAGGGTGGGAAAACCCAGCGTGTGGAGGTGGGAGTGAAGGGCTGTGATGTCACTGAAACCGCAGATCCACTTGGGATGCTGGCGGAAGGTGATAAAGTCGAGCTGGTCGAGGATCTCCACGGTGCCGTAGCCGCCGCGGGCGCAGATGATGGCCTTAACATCGGGACGGTCGAGCAGCTGCTGGAAGATGTGGGCGCGCTGTTCGGCAGGTCCCGCAAAGCCTTGTTCGTTGTCGAAAACGCCGTCGGCAACGAGAATCACAAAGCCCTTCGATTCCATGAATCGGACGAAGGGAAACACACGGCTCGTGTCGGTGTCGCTGGCAGTGGAGACAATGGCGATGGTGTCGCCGGGGAAGAGGCGCGGCATCTGTTGCGGGCGCGCGAGGGACATCAGTCCGAGGAAAAGGCAAAGCAGGGTGAGGTGTTTTTTCATAATGGAAAAAATTGTAGAAGACCATTCATTTGCAGTTGCAAAATTAAACAAATTTTTATGTATTTTTGCGGGTTGAATATTATTCATTAATGAATTGAAAATCAGTTTAATATAAAATTCTTTATCCATTAAAATTTTTATTATGGAAAAAAATGATGAAATGAATCCTGTACAAGAGATTCCGCAGGATGTGAAACTTCCGGAAAATGCGTACCGTGAACTGAAGCAAGGCGAGCAGTACCGTCCCATTCTGGATCCCAACAAAAAGTATCCCGAGTTGAATGCGTGGACCATCGTGTGGGGTATCATCATGGCGGTGATCTTCTCGGCGGCCACGGCCTATGCCGGACTGCGCTTCGGTCAGGTGTTCGAGGCGGCCATCCCCATCTCCATCATCGCTGTCGGCGCGTCGGTCATCGCACGGCGCAAAGGAGCCCTGTCGGAGAATGTGCTGATACAGTCTATCGGTGCCAGCTCTGGCGTGGTGGTGGCCGGTGCCATCTTCACCCTCCCCGCCATCTACATCATCCAAGAGAAAAATCCTGGCATGGAAATCAATGTCAACTTCCTCCAGATTTTCCTCGCCTCCCTCATCGGCGGCTTCCTCGGCATCCTCTTCCTGATACCGTTCCGCAAATATTTCGTTTCCGACATGCACGGCAAGTACCCCTTCCCCGAGGCAACGGCATCCACCGAAATCCTCGTGTCGGGGGCCAAGGGCGGCAGCCAGCTGAAACTGTTGCTCATAAGCGGCCTCATCGGCGGTCTGTACGACTTTTTCATGTCCACTTTCCAGTTCTGGTCAGAGACCATCTCCACCCGCATGACAGGCTGGGGCGAGCAGCTGGCCATGAACCACAAGTTCACCTTCAACATGAACGGATCGGGCATCCTGCTCGGCACGGGCTACCTGATTGGTCTCAAGTACGCCGCCATCATCTGCGCGGGCTCGTTCCTGTCGTGGTGGGTGATTGTGCCGCTGCTGGGACAGTATGGCATCACCACTGACGGCGTGGCCATGAGCACGATGGACCCGAGTGTGATTTTCTCCAGCCATGTGCGCCTCATCGGTATCGGCGGCATCGCCATGGCCGGTATCCTCGGCGTCATCAAATCGGCAGGGGTCATCAAAACTTCCATGAGCACCATCTTCAAGAAAAACAAAGGTGAGGTGTCGGAGCAGCAGCAGAAAGTACTGCGCACCCAGCGCGACATCTCCATGAAGATCATCCTCTTCGGTTTCCTCGGTTTAGCCGTGGTGATGGCACTGTTCTTCGCCTTCGGCGGATTGCAGATGAATGTCACCCAAGTGATCGTCGGACTGCTGATCGTCTTCATCTTTGCCTTCCTGTTCACCACTGTGGCCGCCACCGCCATCGCTACGGTGGGCAGCAATCCGGTGTCGGGTATGACCATGATGACGCTGATTCTCTCCTCCTTCATCCTCGCCGCTGTCGGCTTGAACGGCACCATGGGTATGGTTACTGCACTGATCGTGGGCGGTATCGTCTGTTCGGCATTGGCCATGGCCGGTGGTTTTGTCACCGACTTGAAAATCGGTTACTGGATTGGTACATCGCCTTACAAGCAGCAGTCGTTCAAGTTCATCGGCACGCTGGTGTCGGCGCTGACCGTCGGTGGGGTGATCATGATTTTGTCGAAAGCATACGGTTATGATGCGGAGGCAGGCGGCTTAGTGGCGCCGCAGGCCAATGCTATGGCCGCCATCGTGCAGCCGCTGATGTCGGGACAGGGCACCCCGTGGATTCTCTACATCATCGGTGCCGTCATCGCCCTTATTCTCGATATGATTGGTGTACCTGCTTTGGCCTTCTCGTTGGGTATGTTCATCCCGCTGGCACTGAATATCCCGTTGCTCATCGGCGGTGCTATCGCTTGGTTTGTGGGCAGCCGCAGCAAAGATGAGGAAGTCAACAAAGAGCGCAAGAACAAGGGTACGCTGCTGGCCTCCGGTTTGTTAGCAGGTGCGGCCATCATGGGTGTGGTGAGTGCTATCCTGAAATTCTCGGGTGTGAACATCGCTACCACCGAGGCTTACACCAACTCACCGTGGTTCAGCATCCTTTCTATCGTGATGTATGTGGCGCTGTGTGTGTATCTGATTCTGCATTCGCTCCAGCGCGAAAAGAAGTAAGATCAGAAATCCTTCATGTTGTGATCTACCCGCAGGTCTTCTTCCAGCTGCCACAGCTGGAAGGCGGCCTGTCGTTCCATGTAGGTCAGGATGTCGGCCTTCGCGGTGAGGTCGTTGATTTTGCAGATTTCTTCTAATATCTCGTCGATTTTTACTCTGATGTTGTTGTCCATGTTGCCCTGTTTTGATGCGGCAAAAGTACGCGTTTTTCCTCAATTATCATCGGTTTACAAAAAAAATCATCAATCTTTCTTTCATCAATCTTCATAAAAAATTTTAGTTGTATTTTTGCACTTCAAAATCTAAAATTATAAGGCAATGAATTTTATTGAAGAAATTATCGAACAAGATTTGGCGAATGGTAAAAATGAATCGAAAGTACACACTCGTTTTCCTCCCGAACCGAACGGCTATCTCCATATCGGTCACGCCAAGTCGATTTGCTTGAATTTCGGCATTGCCAAGAAATACAACGGATTGTGCAACCTGCGTTTCGACGACACCAACCCCGTGAAGGAGGATGTGGAGTACGTGGATTCCATCAAGGAGGACATCACGTGGCTCGGCTTCCAATGGGCTGAGGAGCACTACGCCTCCGACTATTTCGACCAGCTCTACGCATGGGCCGAGCAGCTCATTATGGACGGTCTCGCCTACGTGGACGACCAGTCGCAGGAGGAGATCAGCGCGGGCCGTGGCGTGCCCACGAAACCTGGCATCGAAAGTCCGTACCGCAACCGCAGCGTTGAGGAGAACCTCGACCTGTTCCGTCGCATGAAGGCCGGTGAGTTTCCTGACGGCAGCAAGGTGCTGCGCGCCAAGATCGGCATGACCTCGCCCAACATGCACATGCGCGACCCCATCATGTACCGCATCCTGCACAGTCATCACCACCGCACCGGCGACAAGTGGTGCATCTACCCGATGTACGACTACGCCCACGGCCAGAGCGACTCCATCGAGGGTATCACCCACTCCATCTGCACGTTGGAGTTTGAGATTCACCGTCCGCTGTACGACTGGTTCTGCGAGGCGCTGAAGATCCACCACCCGCAGCAGATTGAGTTCGCCCGTCTCAACATCAACTACACGGTGATGAGCAAGCGCAAGCTGATGCAGCTGGTGCGCGACGGTCATGTGATGGGCTGGGACGACCCGCGTATGCCCACCATCTGCGGTCTGCGCCGCCGCGGCTACACGCCCGCCTCGGTACGCAACTTCGCCGAGACCGTCGGCATTGCCAAGCGCGACAACATCATCGACGTGTCGCTGCTGGAGTTCTGCGCCCGCGAAGACCTCAACAAAGTGGCCACCCGTACCATGGCGGTGCTCGACCCTGTGAAATTGGTTATCGACAACTTCCCGGACGACAAGGTGGAGATGCTCAATGCGGTCAACAACCCCGAGAATCCGGAGGCGGGTACCCGCGAGGTGCCGTTCACCAAGGAGCTTTGGATCGAGCGCGCCGACTTCCGCGAGGTGGCCGACAAGAAGTTCTACCGCCTCACCATTGGCGGCGAGGTGCGCCTCAAGTACGGCTATATTGTCAAGTGCAGCCATGTGGACAAGGACGCCGACGGCAACATCACCGCCATCCATGTCACCTACGACCCCGAGACCAAGAGCGGCATGCCGCAGAGCAACCGCAAGGTGAAAGCCACCATTCACTGGGTGTCGGTGGCCCACGCCAAGAAGGCGGAGGTGCGCTTGTTCGAGCGCCTGTTCACCGCCCCCGATCCCGACGACTGCGAAGAGGGCAAGACCTTCATCGACTACCTCAACCCCAACTCGCTCACCATCCAGGACGGCTGGATTGAGGAGGGGCTGACATTGGAGAACGCCGAGAAGCACTACCAGTTTGAGCGCATCGGTTATTTCTGCATCGACAAAGATTCCACCCCCGACAAGATCGTGTTCAACAAGACGGTGAGTTTGAAACAGTAAGGGAAAACGGAAAATTGAGAATGGAAAATGGAAAGTTGTTGTGGATGTGGGGAAGGGAGGATGGAATGAAAAGATGAAGAGAGGATGTGAGGATGATTGTAGGGAATGCCATAATATGACATCCCCACAATCAACGAATCAACAAATCAACCGTTATGAAAAAACTCTCATTAATCATCACACTCTGCGTCTTCGGGTTGATAATGCTGACCTTTTCATCCTGTCGGCGTTATAAGGCTTTCCCACCAGCATTGGTTTCCTATTTCCCTTACACCGAACATCAAAAACTCTTTTATGCTAACGAAAAGGGGGATACTACCTGCATGGTAGTTACGGAACTATATGTTTCAGAAGCACACAATGAACTCTATTGCACCAAATGTGGGAATATTGCAATGGAATTCCAAGCCCAAAATGATAGTATGTATTTTAACGGGTTTATGAATGCTGCATTCTCCTACCCATATTTAGTTTTGGATGCGGGTGCTACGGGTTATTATTACGATATCCCAGGCGACCCTTTCTCTGACCAAATAGCATCTGAAATAGGCGATACCATTCGGCTTTCAAAAGATGAAAATGAAGCTATAGTTGTTCGATATGAGGGGCTTGTGGAATTTGGTGACAGACAACGCAATTGTACCTGGAAGTTGGTAAAATAGTTGAGGATGAGAGTATATGATGAGAAGACGAACGCCGCCAACTTTACCCCTTCACTTCTTAACTCCTTAACTCAAAACTACCTTCAACAAATCAACGAATCAACAAATCAACAACCATAACCATGAAAACAAAAATTTACCACCCCCTGTTCCTCCTCGCCTTGCTGCTTGTGGCGGGAGGATTCAGCGCGAAAGCGCAGGAAAATGTCACCCTCCGGCTGCGTACTATGCTCAACTATTACCCTGTGCAGTGCGACAGCATTGTGGTGCAGAACAACACCCAGGGAACCAGTACCACGCTATATTATCCCGACACTATGCTGACCAACGGGAATGTGGGCGTTGAAGAGTTCGTCAGTGAGAATGGGAAGCTGAAACTGACCCTGTTGTCGGCCAACCCATTTGCCGACAAGGCAGAGATTCTGCTTACACTCCCAAAATCGGGGAACGTGGAGTTGGCAATGTTTAACATGCTGGGACAACAAGAACTCCAGCAGAATGTCACCCTAAACAAGGGTCAGCACAGGTTCTCGGTGCACCCAGGAGGCAACGGACTGCATATCCTGACGGTGCGTACCGCCACCGACCGATGCAACATCAAACTGATACAAAACGGAGGTGAAAACGGCTGCTCAACCATCAATCATACAGGAACATCAGACTCTGATTTCCCCGAAAAGAACCTCATTCCGACCCGTTCGCAGTTTGACTTTGCCGTGGGCGACCAACTTACTTTGACCTCTTTCGCCAATGCCTACTATTATGACACGGTCACTTCCATACAAAAGACGGTAGGTCTGACAGTTTCTGAAAGCGGTACAGTGAATTTCAAATCCTTCCGTACATTTGAACCGGACAGCATCATCAACAAAGACAGCCTTGACTTGCGCAATACGATATGGGATGTGGTGGCCAGTGAGTTTACTGCAGCGTCGTATGATGATTTTTACACTTGTTTATACGATTTTGCAACAGACATGGGAGAGGAGGTGGAGTCGCAGGTGACATTTTATGACTCCACATTCTGTTCTGTCCGTCGTGCAGGAATATGCGATGCTGAATATTATTTGGGACAATACCACATGGGAAGCACGTGGTATTTCAACTATTATCCCTACCAACAGGAATACTTTGGTAAATATCGTTTGGAATACAGATATTACCCCGAATACAATTACGTAGTGGCAGACTTGTATGTGGGACCAATGGATTCTCTTTGCAGTAATTTGGATTACCATTATAGAATCCATTACGAATACGATTATAACATCCTGTGGGTGGGTGACGAGACCCGCGGAACGGATGCATTGTGGCATTACTATTCATGTTACTTCAGAAGAGAAGGGAGGGTAGAGTAGTGAAAAGGGATATTTCCCTTCAACAAATCAACGCATCAACAAATCAACATTTTTCCCCTCCCCCCGTCTGCAATTCAATTCCTTTTTGTACTTTTGCAAACTGTAAATTGATAATTATCCCATTATGAAAAGAATCCTCCTCTCCCTCTGCATGATAGGTCTGATAGGCAGCCTGTGCGCACAATGCACCTCGCCGGCCCCAGCCCCCACCGCCGACAGTCCATCCGTGGAAGCCGCTCCCAGTAAAGGGAAAGTCACCAAGATTTCCCAGTCGGAATTCGCCAAGAAAATCTTCGACTATAACGATCCGCAGGCCGTGTACACCGGCAAAAACCCTATTGTGGTGGATTGCTACGCCGACTGGTGTGGACCGTGCCGTATGCTGGCCCCCACCGTGGAGGAACTGGCCGAACAGTACAACGGAGAGGTCGTCTTCTACAAACTCAATGTGGACAATGCCAAAGAGCTTTCCAAGGCCTTGGAAATCCGCTCCATTCCCACTATCCTTTACATCAAACCCAATACCCAGCCCCAGCGCACCGTTGGCTATCTTGAAAAGAAGGAGCTGGAAAAGGTGATTGATGAATTTCTTTTAGAAAAAACCACAGAAGAAGGTAGCGGGAAATAATTTGCGTTGGCTGAGGTTTTATTTTTTTAATCCTCTAACAATCAAAGTTTTAATCTCTTCCTTTCGACGTTCCAAGTAGCCATTGATCTCTTCTTGGTTTTGAAGGAACATGTCGCTATACAGAGGTAGCGACAGGAAGGTGAACACCACTAACGACATCACGTCAAGGGTCAGATCCATGGTCTCAATGCGACGGATGTTGCCCTTTTCCACCTCCTCTTTCACCAGCTGGTCCCATGCCGCGTAATAGTTGAGGTACTCCATGTTGGTGATGATTTTCATCCGTACGGTCTGCCGGCGCTCCTCGTTCATCATCAGCTCTGTCATGATGAAAAAAGGCAGTTTGCGGTGGTGCGAAAGCATGTCGAAGTAGTTGTCTATCAGTTGAGTAAGTGCGTGCCAAAAATCCATTTTTCTCTCTTTCTCTGTGCGGATGAATTGCAGGAGCAGTTGGAATTTTTTGGTGAAAATCTGTTGGAAAAGGTTTTCTTTGGTGCGGAAATAGTAGTGTATCAGCGCCTGATTGCAGCCCACACGCTTGGCGATATCGGTAGTGGAGGTGGCATCAAACCCGTTTTCCATGAACAGCTCTTCTGCCGTCTGAAGGATTTTTTCTTCTAATTGTGAATTTTTTGCCATGGTGTTTTCTTTTTGATGATGAGGGAATTACTGTTTTGACATAGCTTGTTTGCAGTTCTCGACCATGAAGTGGAGGCGGTTGAAGACATTGGCCTCGGAGGTGCCGCTGTCGAAGTCGAGGAAGAGCAGATTGAGTTGCGGATAGACCTGCTTGAGCCGTTTCTCCACGCCTTTGGAGATGATGTGGTTGGCGATACAGCCGAAGGGCTGGAGGCTGACCACATTCTGGATGCCGTCTTCGGCCAGATGGCAGATTTCGCCGGGCAGGAACCACCCTTCGCCGAAGTCGCCGGCCAAGTTCACCACCTGCTCGGCCAAACGCGCATCCCCGAACACATTCGTCAGGGGACGGTAGAACGGGAAGGGTTTGCAGATGTCGTTAAATTGTTGTATTCTTTTATATAAAATGTTGTAAACGAAGTCGTTGAGCCATTTCGGAAATTTTACCTCCTTGATATTGAGATCGCGGTTGATGTGGTTGTTGGCAAAACCGGTGGTGAGGAAGCCGATAAGGGCGGGCGGCACCACCTCCACACCATGATCCTCCAACCAGTTGATGACGAATCGGTTGCTGAAGCCGTTGTATTTCACATAGATTTCGCCCACCACCCCGATCACCGGCACCTGCCGGGTGGTATCGACGGCCGCCGTGAACTCGCGTACGGCCTCGCTGAGCAGCTTGCGCAACCCGCGCGGGTTGTTCGCCTCTATCAGCGGTAAGGCACGTTCCGTGTACTTTTGCCGCAGCTGCTTCACACTGCCGGGCACTTTTTCGCGCACCACAGCGGCATGATACAGCTTCGCCAAGCAGTCGGCATACAGCACCGTATGTACCGTGACACTCAACACTTTCCGCCAGGGGATGGTGAAGCCGGGCTGGTCGGCATTCACCGATGCGCTCAGTGCCAACGACACGACCGGAATGTCCTGCATGCCTGCAGAAACTAACGCGTTCTTGATGAGCGAGTAGTAGCTGGAGGCACGGCATTGCCCGCCTGTCTGTGTCATGATTACCGCCACATCGTTGAGGTCGTATTCGCCGCTCAGCAGCGCGTTCATGATGGATCCCACCACAATGGTGGCCGGATAGCACACCTCGTTGTTGGCATATTTGAGTCCCGTTTCCGCCGCCTGCTGGTCGCCGGTCGGCAGGGTGATCATGTTATAGCCTGCTAGTTTGAAGATGGAGGGGAAGAATTCGGAATAGCCCTCGGCAAAATAGGGGCCGATGAGGGTGCGCCGCCGCTCCTGGCGGGTGTATTTGCGGGTGGTGACATACGGTGCGGGGATGTTGGCACCGCTCTCATCCACCATGCTGCTGTTCTGCTGCCGGCTCTCCACCGACTCCACCAGCGAGCGCACCCGCAGCCGCAACGAGCCGATGTTGTTTACATCGTCGATTTTCAGGATGGTGTGGTTCTTGTGGAAACGTTTCAGCACGGCGTTCACCTCGTCGAGGATGAAGGCATCGGGGCCGCAGCCGAAGGAGGTGAGCTGCACGAAATGCAGGTTGCGGTAGGGATGTTTGCCCACGAAATAAGCCGCCTTGAAGATGCGGTTGGGATAGCTCCACTGCGTCATCGCGTTGAGCTCGTTGTACACCTCCGCACCTTTCACTGTCGCAGTGTTCTCGGTAATCACGTCGATGCCCATGTCGGCGATGGCATGCGAGATTTTGTGCTCGATGAGCGGGTCGATGTGGTAGGGGCGTGCCGCCAGCAGGATGACCATGCGTCCTTCGCGGATGGCGGCCTCCAGAATCTCGTTGCCGCGCTGTGCCAAGGCCGTCAAGTACGCTTCCTGCGCCTGCTGCGCAGCCTCTATCGCCCGCAATGCCGTCGCCTCCTCCACCCCCAACGATTGCAGATATTTCCAGCAGGAGCTGCGCAGCAGGCGCGCACTGCTGAAGGTGATGACCGGCGCGTCGAAAGGAACACCCGCCCGCCGTGCCGGATCCATCGAACTCTTGATGACATCCGAGTAGCCCGCCACAATCGGACAGTTGTAGCTGTTGCGCGACTTCTCATCCTCCTTGTGCTCATATACCACATAAGGGTAGAAAATACGATCCACCTTCTTGGCGATCAGGTCGTTGATATGGCCGTGCATCAGCTTGGCGGGGAAGCAGATGTTGTCGGCCATAATGGCTCTTAAACCACTCTCATACAACGAGTTGCTGGAGGCATTGGAGAGTACCGGACGGAAACCGCATTCGCTGAACAGGGTTCTCCAGAAGGGATAGTTTTCGTAGATGCCCAATCCGCGGGGGATGCCGATGGTGGGGGCATCCGGCGGCAGCTGTGCGGCGGGCTTCTGGAACAGCAGTTTGTATTTTTCCGCGAACATGTTCACCCCCTTGCGCTGTCCCTCCTGAATGTTGGAATAGACCTTCTCGCAGTTGTTACCCGAGAAGAAAGTGTTGCCGTTCTGGAAGTGGAACAGCTTGACGGTGCAATGGTTTTCGCAGCCCGGGCATACCTCGAACTCCGACTCATAGTGGTTGGCGGAAATCAGTTCGTTGAGATTCATCGACATCTTTGCAATCGGTTAATGTTGTTTTTTGTTGAACATACGGCTGGCGTAGAGGGCTGCCCCGTAGGCGCCCATCAGTTCGGGAATGTCGGAGAAGGCCACCTCGCAGTGGGCCATTTTCTCCAGTGCCCGCACGATGCTGTGGTTGCGGAACGTGCCGCCCTGTACCACAATCTTTTCTCCCAATTCTTCTATATTCTTTAATTTCAATACTTTGAAAAGACAATTCTTGACAACAGAATAGCTGAACCCTGCGGCGATGTCATCCACTGCCGCCCCCTCTTGCATGGCCTGTTTTACTTTCGAGTTCATGAAGACCGTGCAGCGCGTACCCAAGTCGCAGGGGTGCGGGGCGAAGCACGACAGTTGGGCGAACTCGGCTACCGGATAGCCCATCATATTGGCGAAAGTCTCTATAAATGAGCCACATCCCGACGAACATGCTTCGTTGATTTCCATGCGGCGGATGGAGCCGTTCTCCACAAAAATGGCCTTCATATCTTGTCCGCCGATGTCGAGTACGAAGCTCACCTGCGGCTCCACCTGCTTGGCGGCGGAGAAGTGCGCCATGGTTTCCACGATGCCGTAGTCGAAGTTGAAGGCGGTTTTGATGAGATTTTCGCCGTAGCCGGTCACCGCGCTGGCTTGGATGTTCACATTTTCGGGGTGCGGCACCGACTGATGCAGGGTTTGCAGCATGTTGCAGAACGCCTTGAAGCTGTCGCCTTCATTGCGCTGATAATCTGTGTATACGATGCGTTCGTAGCGGTCGAGGAGCACGAGTTTGGTGGTGGTGCTGCCGGAGTCCACGCCGAGGAAGAAGTCGGCGGGCTGGTCGGCAACGAGTTCGGCGCGGGGCACGTAGTAGATGTTTTCCGACTTATACCAGAGGTCGTAGTCCTCTTGTGAGTTGAAGAGTGCGGGCAACCGGTTGCCGAGGGGGGTGTCGCCTTTCGTTTTGGTGGCGATCATGCGTATCAGCTCGCGGGTGGTAAGCACGCCGTTGGCATGTTGGGGGGCGAGGAGGGCGCAGCCGGAGGCGGGGATGAGCTGCGCGTTTTCGGGCAGCATGCACTCCTGCTCCGACAGGCCGAGCACGCGGCGGAAATGCTTCTGCAGCTCAGGCAGGAAGGCAAAGGGACCGCCGCAGAAAAACACCTTGGGGGTGATGTCCATGCCGCGGGCCAGCGAGGCCACCACCTGCATCGCCACGGCGTTGAATACCGAGGCGGCGATGTCGGCGCGACTGATGTTGCGGCTCATCAGGTTCTGGATGTCGGTCTTCGAGAAAACCCCGCAGCGCGAGGCGATGGGATGGATGTTCTCGGCCTGTGCTGCCAGGGCGTTCAGCTCTTTGGTCTCCACATGAAACAGCATGGCGGTCTGGTCGATGAACGCGCCCGTGCCGCCGGCGCAGCTGCCGTTCATGCGGATGTCGGGCACTTTGCCCTTTTCGAAGAAAATCATCTTGCTGTCTTCGCCGCCCATATCAATGAAAGTGCCCACCTCGGGGTAGCGTTGTTTCACCATCTCGGCGGCGGCCACCACCTCCTGCACGAAACCCAGGTGGAGGCGTTGCGCGTAGCCCATGCCCACCGATCCGGTGACCACCAGCTGGAGTGGCACATCCCCTAAGGTGTCGAGTAGCCGGGCGGCGATGTCGGCTGCTGTGCCTTTGATGTCGGCCTGATGGCGCTGATAGGCCGAGAAGACCAGCGTCCCGGCGCCGTCCATCACCGCCACCTTCATCGTTGTGGAGCCGATGTCAACCCCTACACGATAAGGGTTTTCCGTATTATTTGCCATTGTTAATAAATCAGTTTAATAGAGTTATTAAAAACGGCGGCAAAGATACAAAAAATAGTTGGGAAAATCTACGCTATCGGGTCGGGGCACACGTTGTGCCCGCCGTCCTCTGCCTTCGTGCGTTAGTTAGTCGCGCAAACATCGGACCGAACAACCATTGACCTTATAGTAGTTGCCGCGAGAGACGATGGCGTCACCGTAGCTCAGGGCGCGGGCGTATGCGCCAGTACTGTTGTTCTCAGTAGCACCCCATAAGACGGCGCATTCGCCGAAATATAGGTAATCGCTGCGGTAGGAGCCAGCGGGTAGCGCACTAAAGCCAGTGGCATTGTTCTGACTGGGCGTGTTGCCTACGGCATAGATATAGGTGCAACTGTGCCACCCCGTGGTGCCCGCCAGTGCTTTGGCTATATACCTATTGTCGCTGCCGCACACATACTGGCTCTGGCTACCCACATAATCTGTCAGCTGGGTCCATTCCGCATCGCTCGGCACGTGCCACCCATCGGGACAGATGCCCTGCACCCCACTCGGATTGGCACTGCTGGAGGAGGAACTACCCATCACCGCCTTCCAGTTATACAAAAGTCCGTAGGTGGTCTTATTGGAAGGGTTGTTATTCGGATAATACCAATAGGCAGTTGTGGTGGATGTACCGTTGCCTTGAGAAATGGGGGTGCCGTTGGCGTATCTGGTGGTACGCAGGTTTTCCTTCATCCAGCACTGCTCGCCTATCTGTAGCGCATCATAGCTGTTCCCGTCAATGTCGGTCACCGCATTGGGTATCACAACTACCTCAGTTGTAGTGTCTTCTGGCTGGATGGGGTCTTCTTTTTCACAAGCCACAGCAAACAGGGCAGCTGCACATAATAATAATACAATTTTTTTCATAAAAAACGGTTTGTATTGGCCTCGAAAAAACCGAGATGTTTATTAATTAATTTGACGTGCAAAAATACATGAATTTTGTTTCCATGTGAATGTTATGAGACTTTTTTTGATAGGAGATCATGGCACCCCAATCGTTGCGCAAGGAGCTGGCGCGCATCGGAAAGGCCATGGCAAAGGCACACGCGGGAAAGGCCCAGAACGGAAAGTGATCTCCCCCTGAAAGAGTGTTCATTCCCTTGACATAGAATGGAAAAAATGTTATACCTTTGCACACGGAAAATAGAGGACTCTTTTAACTGAATTTTACCGTGTTTTATCCCGATACTTTTGAAGAGAAAATAGGCTTCGACCAGATTCGTCAGCTGCTGTCGGCTCGCTGCATCAGCGCCATGGGCCGCCGCGAAGTGGAAGCTATGCAGTGTGGCGTGGATAGAATAGAGGTGGAGAATAATCTTCTGGAAACTAATGAGTTCAAACAGCTCACTCTCCTCGACGATCCCTTCCCGGCACAAGACTACAACGACCTGCTGCCGGTGCTCGCCCACATCGCCATTGAGGGCACCCATATCGAACTTGACGAGCTGGCCGGTCTGCGCGGACTCATCCAAGCCGTAGTCAACACCGTGGTCTATTTCCGCGCCCGTCACGACGACGGCAAATACCCGCACCTGTGGCACCTCTGCGAAGATATCCTCCTCGAAAAGGAACTCCTCGCCGCCATCAACCGCGTGCTTGACCCCAAAGGCAACCTCCGCGACGACGCCTCCCCGGAACTCCGCCGCATCAAGAGCACCATCATCCGCATCTCCAACGACGCCGACCACCGCATCCGCAAACTGCTCGTGCAAGCCAAGCAGGACGGCATCGCGAAGGAAGACGCCGAGATGACCGTGCGCGACGGCCGCCTTTGCATCCCCGTGCAGGCACAGTTCAAACGCCGCCTCCAAGGTTTCATCCACGACGAGTCGGCCACCGGCCAGACGGTCTTCATCGAACCTACCGAGGTGTTCGCCGCCAACAACGAACTCCGCGACCTTATCAACGCCGAAAAACGCGAGCTCATCCGCATCCTCACCGAACTCACCGACACCATCCGCATATCCATCCCTAACCTCCGCGACTACCACCGCTTCATCGGCCATATCGACTTCGTGCGCGCCAAAGCTTTGCTCGCCATCGATATCAACGCAGGCCTTCCGCACCTCTTCGACCACCCCGTGTTGCACCTCCATAAAGCCACCCACCCCTTGTTGCTCCTGAAATTCAAGAGCCTCGGTAAAACGGTGGAAAAACTTACCATAGAACTGCATCCGCAACAGCGCATCCTTATCATCTCCGGCCCGAATGCAGGCGGCAAGTCAGTGTGCCTCAAAACGATAGGTCTCCTCCAGTATATGCTGCAATGCGGCCTTTTGGTGCCCGCCGACGAGCAGTCGGAGATGGGGCTGTTCACCGACTTTTTCATCGACATGGGCGATGAGCAGTCTATTGAGAACGACCTCAGCACCTACAGCTCCCACCTGCGCAACCTCAAGGTGATGTTGGAGAACCTGAACCCACAGTCGCTGTTCCTGATCGATGAGTTCGGTTCCGGCACAGAGCCCACCCTCGGCGCGGCCATGGCTGAAGCCTCTCTCGAAGCTTTCTACACCAGCGGCGCCTTCGGCGTGGTGACTACCCACTACGGCAACCTCAAACTGTTCCCCGACACCCACCCCGAGGCGGTCAACGGGGCCATGCTCTTCGACACCCAGCAGCTGCGCCCTCTCTATATCCTCAAAGTCGGCAACCCGGGCAGCTCGTTCACCTACGAAATCGCCCAGAAAATCGGCTTCCCGCAGTCCATCATCGACAACGCCATCGCCAAGTCGGGCACTGCCCAGATCGACTATGAACGGAAATTGCAGGAGATTGAGGTCGCCAAACTCGAAATCGACGAAAAACTGAAAACCGTGCGCTCCGCCGACGACCAGCTGGCCAGAATGGTGACCGAATACGGCGAGAAATTCGGTGAGCTGGAGAAACAACGGAAAGAGATTTTGCAAAAAGCTAAAAATCAGGCCACCTCCATTATTGAAAATGCTAATAAGCTGGTCGAAAAGACAATACGAGATATCAAGGAGGCGAAGGCCGATCCCGTGAAGACGCGTACCATCCGCAAGGAGGCCGAAAAAGCCAAGCAGCAGATGCAGGAAGAGATGGATCATTTTGAGAAGAAAGAGGGTCCGCAACCCGCTGTGCCGCTGAAATATACCCGTCCGCTGAAGCCGAAAACCGAAAAGAAACCTGAGGATACGGAGATTAGGGTAGGGGATTCTGTTTTTATTGTGGATATTCAAACCGTTGGAGAAGTTTCCAGCATCAATGGACAGGATGTGGTGGTGGATTTCAACTCGGTTTCTTTCCGAACATCATTAAAAAAACTCACCAAAATCAGCAAGCGGGAAGCCAACAATGTGAAGAAGCACGGGATGAAGATGGTGGGCACCGGCACCCTCAGCGACCTGATGAACCAGAAAATTGCCAGTTTCAACCCCACACTCGACCTGCGTGGCGCCCGTGTGGATGAGGCAATTGCCGAACTGGAACCCTATATCGACGAGGCCGTCCTGCTAAGCGTGCATCAGGTGCGCATCCTGCACGGAAAAGGCAACGGCATCTTGCGGAAAGTGGTGCGCGAGCAGCTTTCCCACCGCCGCGATGTCATCAGCTTCACAGATGAACCCCTTGAACTGGGCGGCTACGGGGTGACTGTAGTTCAGTTATAATAAATTGAAAATGAGCGAAAAAAATAACATACTGACCATTCGAGATTTCTCATTAGACTTGAAAAATGATGAGGAATGGAAACATATTCTCCACCATGTTTCGCTCGACTTGCCGAAGGGCAAAACCCTCGGCATCGTGGGAGAGTCAGGTTCCGGCAAGTCGGTGACCGCCCTGTCGGTGATGCGCCTTATTAGTCCGAAGATTATGCGCGTGACCGGCGGCGAGATGATCTTCCATGACAGTCGCAACGAACAGGATGCCAGCATCTTTAGTCTGTCGGAGAAAGAGTTGCGCAAGGTGCGCGGCGCCCGCATCGCCATGATCTTCCAGGAGCCGATGACCTCGCTGAACCCCGTTATCCGGTGCGGCGAGCAGATCATGGAGGCCCTATGGCTGCACACTCCCATGACGAAAAAAGAGGCATACAGCCGCGTCATCGAACTGTTCGAAGAGGTGATGTTGCCGCGTCCCGAAAAGATTTTCACCGCCTATCCGCACGAGCTTTCCGGCGGACAGAAGCAGCGCGTGATGATCGCCATGGCCCTCAGCTGCAACCCCGACATCCTCATCGCCGATGAACCCACCACCGCGCTCGATGTCACCGTGCAGAAAGGCATCCTCGAACTGCTGAAACGGCTGCAGGCCAAACACAACATCAGCGTCATCTTCATCACCCACGACCTCGGCGTGGTGGCCCAGATTGCCGACGATGTGGCTGTGCTGTTCCATGGCGAAGTGGTGGAGAAAGGTAGTGTGCGCGACATCTTTGATAATCCACAACATCCCTATACACAAGGACTTATAGCTTGTAGGCCTACGTTAGACAAGCGGCTTCACCAGCTGCCCACCGTCAGCGATTTCCTGCACGCACACGACAACAATCTGCCCTCGCCGTTGGTGACTTTCACCGCCGTTACCGATGAGGAGCGCGCCGAACGGCACCAGCAGCTCTATCAGGGCGAGCCGCTCATCCGCATTGAACATCTCTCCAAAAAATACCCGCTCCGAAAAGAACATCTTTTCTCCAAACGCGAGTATGTGTATGCCCTCAAAGATGTGTCGCTCGACATTTACGAAGGCGAAACGCTTGGTCTGGTGGGCGAGTCGGGCTGCGGCAAGACCACGCTGGGTCGCACCCTGCTGCGGCTCATCGAGCCGGATGAGGGGCGCGTCTATTACAAAGGACAGGAGCTGACCCACCTGTCGCTGCGACAGATGCGAACCATTCGCAAAGATTTGCAGATCATTTTACAAGACCCATATTCATCGCTCAACCAAAGACTTACTGTTGGCGACACCTTGATGGAGCCCATGCAGTTTCATCGGCTGTACGGCAACCAGCGCGAGCGCAAAAAGCGCGTCATTGAACTGCTGGAGCGCGTCGGACTCAACGAGAGCCACTTTTATCGTTATCCGCACGAGTTCTCCGGCGGCCAGCGGCAGCGCATCTCCATCGCCCGTGCTCTCGCCGTCAACCCCCGCTTCATCATCTGCGACGAGTCCGTTTCAGCCCTCGATGTCTCCGTGCAGGCACAGGTGCTCAACCTGCTCAACGAGCTCAAACAAGAGTTCAAGTTTACCTACATCTTCATCTCCCACGACCTCTCCGTTGTCAAGTTCATGTCAGACCGCATGGCGGTGATGCAGAACGGACAGATTGTGGAGATGAACGAGGCGGACAGCGTGTATCGCCAGCCGCAAACCGATTATACCCGTACCCTTATCGACGCCATTCCAACTTTTTAATCGCCCATCATGAGAAAAGCCCTTTTCATCTCCCAAAACAGTATCCGCATTTTACTCGGTATCATGCTGATTGTCAGCGCTGTCATGAAAGTGCTGTCGTTGGATACCTTTGTGATGTATGTGTATAGTTTCAAAATCCTCTCGTTCGTGCTGACCGAGATTGCCTGTAGGGTGCTGATTGCCATTGAGATGATGCTGGGCGTGATGCTTATGCTGAAACTGCGCTACCGGTGGGTGTGGTGGATCACGATGGCCATGATGGTGGGCTTCACTTTTTTCTTGGTCTATACCGTGATCTTCCGCAACGACAGCAATTGTCACTGTTTCGGCGACATCATCGAGGTGAAGCCGCTTATATCCATTTTCAAGAATTTGGGCATCATAGCGGTAATGATGCTGGTGTATGGACGTTGTGAGCGCAGTTTATGTGTGGGATGGTTAAAGAATGAAGAGGGAAAGGAGAAATTTGTCTTCCGCTTAGTACCCGACCGCGATGTCTTTCTGACGGAAAATCAGTACTCAAAAAAGGCCAAGGTCTGCATCTATACCCTTGCTGGATTGCTGGTGTTTGTGGCCACCTTTGTCTGTTTCCCGCCGACGGCCATTTACAATAAATTGTTCTCCAAGAATGAGTTGGTGGCAACTCCTGTATATGAAAAGGCGGTGAAGGATTCGCTGGTGTATCTGCACTATGAGAATATTCGCTATGATGCCGCCCGCGATACAGTAACCTTTAAAAGCGACACGAGCTATTTCACGGCGAAAAAAGGCACTTACATCGTGCCGGTGGTGAGTGCGGGGTGCAAATATTGCAAGCAGAGCTGTGAGTTCATGCACAACATCTTTGAGCGCAACGAGCTGCCTGCCGACCATCTGGTGTTCTGGATGTGGGGTGCCAACAACCAACACTGTGCAAGTTTCATCCGGATTACAAAAAGCTGGGAGCATGATGTATACCGCATCAGTCCCACCTTAGCCATCGACATGGTGTATGGCACTTTCCCAACATTCCTCGTGGTGCGCGATGGCAAAATCATTGATGCCTTCGGCTACCGTGGAATAGAGGAGCGAAAGATTGTGAATTATGTAAAGGGAACAGAGTAGCGTTACTGCTCGCAGACCCACGTTTTGTTGGTGGCGAAGACAGTGTCTTTGTTCATCCTAAACTGTTTGTCCTGACACTCTTCTTTGGTCATTTTACCATAGTTATGTTCTTCGTTAGCAGCTTCGGTGCTGGGGTGTACGCCGGTGCACACGCAGTCGCGTTTGCATGAAACTGACAGGATGACGATGATGGCCAAGAAGAAAATCGCGCTTATTTTTTTCATACGTATGATGAATTTGCAAATTGAGCTGCAAAAATACAACAATTATTTACGTAATTGCAATTTTGTTGGAATTTTTTTGTAATTTTGCCTCGTTGTTCGTTCCGAAGCTTGAACGGGTGGACGGCGGGCATCAGACATATTGAAAAGGCGTTGAGTCAACGTCTTATCTGCGGCACACAGAATCTGGTAAATTCGAAATCTTCCGCACGATAGGGCAGTGTTCAATGCCCATAGGTTTGTGTATTTGTTTAATATACAACAGCGTGGGCTTCGGCATTGCTTGTTCTCGGAAGATAGGCATTACCAGAGCCTTGTGTGCGGGATGAGCGATGATTTCAGATTCCCGCGCTTCTTTTTTATGTTTTGAAATGTGAATCCAATAATTTGCCTTGGGGAATCTGGCATAGAAAACATTCAAACATTAAAAAAGATGAAATCGAAAGTTTTGATGTGTCTGTTTCTGAGTGCCTTAATGTCTTTCGGTTATTTCTCTGCCCGTGCGCAGCAGTCAAAACTAGTAGTCGGTGTGCTTATCGTGGATGACATTGACGATAGCGACCCCGACCTGCTGACCGAAAGCGCCGTGGTGAGTGACGACGTTTATTACGACGGAAAGATTCTGATTGCCGCTGGCACGCCGGTCATCATGGATATCCAATACCAGCACCGCCGCGGACTGGGCGTTCCCGCTTCGGTCACCGCAAGACCGGTCAGCACCACTGACATTTATGGACAATTATGGCCTTTGAATGCCGATTCGCGTTCCGCTACAGGTAAAAACCGCCGTGGGGCAGCCATAGGCTGCGGGGTGACTTTCGGTATTGTGGCTTTCCCTGTCGGCTTATTATTTTTGTGTATCAAAGGTGGTAATGCCGAAATTGAGGAAGGCACCCAAATGGTGGCGACTATCAATGTACAGAAAATTAAATAAATCCATTGTTATTTTATAAAATGAAGAGAATCAGTATTTTAATGATGATTTTGTGGGGCATTCAAGGAATGTTCGCACAAAATAACAACGCGAATGTACAGCCTCCGCAGGGCGCGGTGTTGGTGCCGGGTACTGCTGACTTGTACGTTACCCCGTACGATGAGGTAAGCAAGATGCAGCGCAATGCCGCTGTGAGCGCCTGCGGCTGTAAAGGCGATGGATGGAGACTCCCCACCCTCGGCGAGTTGCAAATCATTTACAGTCACCGCTATGAGATGGATTTCGGTGAGGGATGGTACTGGACTGGCGAGAAAGTGCGCGGCGAGTTCAGGTTCTACGACCTTAACTTCAAGAACGGAAAGGTTCGGGAAGCCCCGTACGACAAGGAGGATTTCGTGCGCTGCGTGTGGAGCCGCAATCCCGCCCCTGCTCCCGCCAGCAACCTTCAGCCCATGCCGCAACAAAGCAACCCGCCGGTGCAACCCGCAGGCGATAGTTATTATGAAAAAGAAAATCAACAGCCCGCCATTGGAGAACTTCCTCAAATTCAACAGCCCCAGCAAAAAACAAAGCAAATGTCAGAAAGAGATGAGGAAAGACCTTATATACATAGTTTGGGAATTGTGGGCGGAAGTTTGAACGGCATCTCCTATAAATTGTTTCCTGCTCCCAAATTCTCCATTATCTTTGACTTGGGTGTGCGGATAACTGAAGCAGTCGGCGCTCATCAGTATCAGGATGTTAATAATGGCCGGTGGATCTCACGGAGCGGCTACTACTATGGGACTCCTGCTACTCTTGAACTCAATGTGAACTTTATGCGCCAAGGGCATTTTGTAAAAGGACTGTATGGCATGATTGGCGGTGGTTCGTCATACGGATGGCATTTTGGGAGCCTGTACGCAAATTACTATTATACCAGCGACTATGGATTTTACTCCATTTATGGCTCACATGGTAAGGCCGGGTGGAATCTGTTTCTTGGTCTGGAATATGTGTTTGATGCCCCTCTCTCTCTACAAGTTGACTTTCGTCCCGGCTTCGGTCTGTTGTTCAGTCCTGATTACACAGCACAATACTTCGACTGGGCATTAAACTTGTCATTCAGATATACTTTTAAGGAGAATTAATAATCAAATAATTAAAATATGAAAAAAGTTTTATTTTTGGGCATAACGATGCTCATGTTGGTGCTTACAGCATGTAACAAAGAGAGTGAACAGAATATTGTAGGTTCTTGGAAACTCGTGCTTATGCAATATTCGTCTGAAACTAGTTATGGTTATAGTACAAGCGATAGTTATGCTGTTGCGGAGGATACTTACTATATTTTCCAAAAAAATGGAGTTTTCTATTATTGTGATTCAGACGGCATGTCAGATAGTGGTAAGTGGGCTTATCTTGATGGAAAGCTCGTAATAGGCGCGGAGACTTACGACATTGAGAATTTCTCTCACAAAGAAATGGATTTGGTCTATACTGAATATTATGAGGATTATTATGGAGATGATGAATATGATTGGCAACGAACCACTTATCGGATGCATTTCAAGAGAGAAAAAGCCCCTAAAGATTATCTCAATAAATAACCGTCAAACCATCCCATCATGAAAAAAACACTTCTTATCATCGGCGTACTGGCCGTCATTTTGACTTCTTGCAATAAAGAGGCTATTGTCAATTTCTCGTATACCACCACCACCAAGTACGACTACGACTATGATGTTTATTATGTGGAGCTATCCACCATCAACTTGTCGGTGTATGCTGTCTCCTATATGTGGGAACTGGAAGGTCCCAATGGGAATTTTTTGACCTCGTATTCCGAATCCCCTGTTTTCAAATGCTACCAGACGGGAGACTATGAATTGAGACTCTATGCCTACAGCAAAAATGGCGATTATAAAGTAGAAGCCAAACATATCTATATCAGTCCTTCAGGCGGTGGTGGCGGAGATGATCCCTATACGCCCACTAATTTCACCATCACATGGCTGCGCTTGGAGAACATCCCGATGCTGGATGGCTCCAATGCCTCATGGGACACCGGACTCGTTGGCGGTGGCGACCCCGACATCTATTTCAAGATTTACAATGCCAACAACCAAGTGGTTTATACCAGCAACAAGGTGGAAGACTTAGGCTCATCCGATTTGCCGTACACATGGACGGGCGTAAATACTACACTCAGTTACAGTACCGATCAATATCACATCAAATTCTACGACCAAGATGGTTTGGATTCCGATGACCTGATGGCCAACTGTATTCTCGAGCCCGGTCATTTTACATACGGTTCCAATTCCTTTACATGGTACAACAACGAAATTGGTGTGCGTTTTGTGATAGGCCTTTCATGGTAAAAAAGAATCGCGGAAAATTTTCGACCCTCCTGCCGAGCATGGCGAAAAAAGTTGTATTTTTGCCGCGGAAAGTTGCCGGAGTGGTCGAACGGGGCAGACTCGAAATCTGTTGAACCCTTCGGGGTTCCGGGGGTTCGAATCCCTCACTTTCCGCAAACAAAAAGGCGATGCAAAATGCATCGCCTTAATTGTTTACAGGAAGCCGTCGACCGCTTGCGGTCGTAAGGCTGACGGGAAACAATTAAGCGGCCTTGCGGAGCAAGGGCCTTTGGTTTGCCAGGATGCCCGCGGCAGCGCAGGGGATCTTTAATCCCGAACGCATGTCGACAAAAAGCGAACGAAAGCGGCCATTGCGAAGCAAGGGCCTTTGGTTTGCCAGGACGCCCGCGGCAGCGAGGGGATCTTTAATCCCGAACGCATGTCGACAAAAAGCGAACGAAAGCGGCCATTGCGAAGCAAGGGCCTTTTGTTTGCCAGGACGCCCGCGGCAGCGCAGGGATATCCAATCCCCCTCACTTTTACACAAAAAACAAGCTTACGCCCGCCACACTGATCATCGCCCCGATGACCTCGCGCACCGTCACCCGCTGGTGAAACAACAACGCCGCCGGCGCAATGATGAGGATGGGCGTCAGCGCAAACAACGTCTGCGCAATGCCCGCAGAGGTGTACTGCGTGGCCAACAGCGACAAACTCACCCCGACAAACGGGCCGAAAAAGGTGGAACCTAACGCACAGAGCATCGACTTCCGGTCGTTCGCCGCCCGCCGGAGCTGCCCCATCCCGTCACGTGAAAACAATAGCAACAGCATCAGAAACCCCACCAGCCCAATCACCGTGCGGATCATGGTGGCAGCGAATGGCATGCTGATCGACAAGGGTATCGGTATCAACGCCCCGTCGGGCACCATCTCCAAGGTGAGCCCACGCTGTAGGATGGCCGCATCATAGTGCTGAAGTCCTATCTTGCTGAGTACCAGTCCTGCACCTTGACCGATGCCCGCCCCACACGCATACAGGATTCCCCGCAGCGGCAGGTTGAATTGCAACCCATGATGCCGCCCCGCTTCTCCCTCCTGCGGCGTGCGTTTCGACAAAATCGACAGGGCAATACCCGTCAGGGTGACCAACATGCCCACGATCGCTAACGGTCGCATCTGCTCGCCCAACAGCAACCGCCCCATGAGGGCCGCCGTAGGTGCCGACAAGGTCATAAAGAGCTGCCCGAACCGTGAACCGATAAGAATATAGCCCTGAAACAGACAGTAGTCGCCGGCCACATAGCCCACCAACCCCGACAGCAACAGCCAGCCCCAGGTGGAACCATCTGCGAAACGGGGATAGGGCACCCCCATCACCAATGAAAGGGTGAGCACAAACAGCACGAGTGAAAATACCATACGCGCCACATTGAGCGGCAGCGATCCGATGCGCTTTGAGGCCACCTCGGCAAACAAAGCCGTCACGGTCCACGATACCGCTACTGAAAGCGAGATAAATTCACCTAAAAACATAAGGAAATAGCTGGTTTATCTTGCGTACGTCTCCAACTTCTCATACATAGAAATTTCGTGCGGCAAAAATACAACAATTTTGCCTTACCGCACCAGCGTCACCTGGCCCTTCTGTACGTGAGGATTCCCCAGCTCGTCGCGATAGCGGCAGCTGTAGAAATAACCGCCCGCCGGCAGGTACTTGCCGTTGTTCATGCCGTTCCAGCCCTGATGGATGTTGCGGGTGTGGAACAGCAGTGTCCCCGCCTTGTCGTACACCATGCACTCAAAGTCGGTGACATTCGCCGGCGCATACACCAACCACTCGTCATTCAAACCGTCGCCGTTGGGCGTGAAGGCCGTCGGGATGAACAGCTCACAGTCGCATACTGTGATGTTCACACGGATGGTCGTGTCTTTCCCATCTTTGGTGTGCACCATCGCCTCCACACGCGTGTTCTCTTCCACAATCAGGTCCACACTCGACAGATCGGAACCGAAGCTCCAAAATACCTGGTCGGCATTGAGGACAAAGAGGGTGAGCTTGGAGTTGCGGCATACTAATGTATCATGACTATAGGTGAGACGGAAGTCTTCTTTTGGGTTGGTGGTGGGGTGATGGTCAACCACTTGTGTTGCCTCTGGTTCGGGCTTGCTGGGTACGGTCGGATTTTCGGGCTTCCCGTTGCCACCGTTAGCCAGAAGTGTTTTGGGCTGCGGTGTGGTGGATGCAGTGGGAGTGGGGGAGGGAAGGGTGGAAGTTTCTGCTGGGGTGATATCGTTTACAGGTGCTGTTTCAGCAGGTGTGATGACGGGGTTGGCAGAAGGTTGTGAGGTAGCGGTACGTACAGGTGTTGAGGGAGTTGTTGTTGTATTAATAGTCTGTTGTTCAGTGGTTTGTTTTGAAATTTCAGGGGTGATGGAAGAGACCTGCGTAGTGGTGCGGCTTTGCGGCTCGCTGACCTTTTCGGCTGTTGGGGCAGGGCGTAACAGAATGACGGCCGCTGTGATGACCGCAGCGGTGAACAGTGCCGGAACTCCGGCGCGGAGGCCCCAGTAACGGAACTGGCGCCCACGGGCGAACCGCTTCACCGGAGCGGCATTCGCAATGCCGTCCCATACCGCCGGACTGGGCTTCGTCGCGTAGCCCGACAGCTTTTCTTTGTACAGTTCTCCGATTTCCTGCTCTTTCATTCTTCTCCTTTTTTTATCACGACGTGGTCTTTCATCTCCTCGCCGAGGTATTTTTCAATTTTCTGTTTCAACGAACGCTTCGCCTTGAACAACTGCGTCCGTACGGTGATATAGGAGGTGCCGATCATTTCGGAAATCTCCTGGTGCGAGTAGCCGTCGATTTCGAAGAGGTTGAACACTGTTCGATAACCGTCGGGCAGCTCCTGTATGAACCTCATCAGAACCTCTTCCGTCAGGAAGTCATTCTGCTGTATTCTCACGTCGTTAATGGTCTCCGCCACATCTTCCGCATCAATGTTCCCCTCCTCTTTTTTCTTCTTATGGTAGGCGTTGATGCAGGTGTTCACCGCAATCTTGCGCATCCATCCGCCGATGTTCCCGTTGTCGTCGCACGTGTCGATGTTCGTCAGAATTTTCACGAACGTGTCGTGCAGCAGGTCCTCGGCATCCTCCATGCACCGGGTGTACCGAATGCATACCGTCATCAGCATGGGTGAGTACTTTTCGTACAACATGGCCTGATGCTTCCGACTGCCATTCTTGCACTTACGGATAATCTCACTGTCACTGACCATACGGACGTTTCTGTTGGTATTACAACCTCATCCCTGAAATGTTGCCTCGCCAGGGGCGGAATTTTATATCTTCTTAACGACAAGGGCGCTGTTGGTGCCGCCAAAGCCGAAAGAGTTGGAGAGGTAGATATTGATTTTCTTCTCTTGGGTTTGGTTGACGATGTTCAGATTTTGGGAGTGCTCGTCAGGATTCTCAAAGTTGATGTTAGGAGCGATGAAATCGTTGAGCATCATGATATTAGAATAGACAATCTCGCTGCCGCCGGCCATCCAGCACTCATGTCCCGTCATCGATTTGGTGGAGGAGATGGGTGTTTTCAGTTCGCCGAAGAGATGGTTGAGGGCGTCGGCTTCGAAGGCATCGCCCTGCAAGGTGGAGGTGGCATGTGCGTTGATATAGTCGATGTCGCTGGGTTGCACCCCTGCGTCCTTCATGGCGCGCTGCATGGCGATGCACGACCCCATGTCGCTGGGCTGCGAGATGTTGGCACCGTTGGAGGAAAAACCGTAGCCTACCACTTCAGCCAAGATGGGGGCACCGCGCTTCACGGCGTGCTCGTACTCTTCCAGGATGACCGTGGCCGCCCCGCCGCCCGGTACCAGCCCGTCGCGGTCGCGGTCGAACGGACGCGACGCCTTCGTCGGATCGCTGATGCGGGTAGAAAACGCACTGATGGCATCAAAGCTGCTCATCGACAGGTAGTTGACCTCCTGTGCACCACCGCAAATGATCATGTCCTGCAAACCCTGACGGATGAACATCAGCCCCAGGCCGATGGCGTGCGAACTGCTCGCACAGGCCGCACTGATGGTCATGTTGATGCCCTTCAGCTTGAAAATCGTCGAGAGGTTCATCGTCACCGTCGAGTTCATCGACTGGAAGATCGCCCCCGACCCCTGCAAGGTGGTGTCCTTGGTCTCCAATGTCAGCATGTGCGCCTCGATCACCGACTTGGCCGATGAGTCGTTGCCGTACAATACGCCCACCTCGTTCTTCTCCAAATAGTCGAGATCGATGCCTGCGTTGCGCAACGCTTCTGCCGTGGCCATGTAGGCATATTCGCCCTCCTCGGCCATACACACTCGCGAACGGCGGTCCAGCAAACCTTTCAGCTGCGGACGCTCCACAATGCCCGTCAGCGGCGAGCGATATCCGTACGCAATTCTCTCATTGTCAATGCCTATGCCTGATTTTCCTGCATATAACGACTGTCGTACCTCCTCCAAGTTCTTCCCGAGGCACGACCAAATTCCCATTCCAGTAATGACTACACGTCGCATGATGTTATAAGGTTGATTCGTTGATTTGTTGATTCGTTGATTTGTTGATGGAAGAGGTTAGAGTTAAGGAGTTAAGAAGTGAAGGAGTTAAGCGGTTATGGGATGTTGGCATCGTTCATCTCTTCATCTCTTCATCTCACCTCTCAGTTTTCAATTTTCAGTTTTCAAATTTCAGTTTAGGTATAAAGTCCCCCATTAATCGACACCACCTCTCCGTTGATGTAGGCGGCGTTGTCGGAAGCAAGGAAGCCCACCAGCGCGGCCACCTCCTCGGGTTTGCCGAAGCGTCCGCAAGGGATCTGCTTCTTCAGCATGGCCTCGTCAAGGTCTTTCGTCATGTCGGTGGCGATGAAACCGGGGGCGACGGCGTTGACGGTCACCTTGCGGGGACCCACCTCCTGCGCTAATGCCTTGGTGGCACCGATAACGGCTGCTTTCGCCGACGAGTAGTTCACCTGCCCGGGCAGCCCCTTGATGCCGGAGAGCGATACCACATTCACGATGCGGCCCCACCGCTTGGTGAGCATGTCCTTCAGCACCCGCCGCGTGATGTAGAAGAAGCCGTTGAGCGTGGTGTCCAGCACGTTGTGCCACTGGCTATCCTCCATGAACACCATCATGGTGTCCTGACGGATGCCGGCATTGTTCACCAGCACCGCGATATAGTCGTCGGGATGTTGCTCCTGCCATGCCTCTACTGCAGCGTTGGCCGCCTGGCCGTCCGACACGTCAAACGGCATCAGCTCTGCGGTCACGCCTTTCTCTTCCACCAACTTGCGGGTCTCTTCCGCCGCTTCGCTGTTGCGGGCATAATTAATAATAATGTTGTAGCCCATCTCTGCCAATTGCAGACAACACGCCCGCCCGATGCCGCGCGAGCCTCCCGTTACCATTGCATATTTCATTAGAAGTCGATTTTGTGGTTTTTCAAAAAGTCAATCATGAGGGCAATCTCCTCGTACTTGGGCGTGTCTTCCACGAACGCCGGCACCAAATCGCGGATTTCATCGTACAGCTTACGTGAGCTTTCCGATAAATCTTCTTTGATTTTCAAACAATCAATAGCTTGCACGATGCCGATGAGGTGGATGGCCATCACCTGGTAAGCGTTGTCGATGACGCGTTTGGCAATGATGGCCGAGTTGGTGCCCATGCTCACCACATCCTGGTTGTCGTTGTTGTTGGGAATGCTGTGTACGCACATCGGGTTGGAAAGGGTCTGGCACTCGGCTGTGGTGGAGGTGGCCGTAAACTGCATGGCCTGCACGCCGTAGTTCAAACCGATAACGCCGAGGTTCATGAACGGCGGCAGAATCTCGTTGATCTTGTCATGGCACAGATAGTTGAACTGACGCTCCATCAGCATGGTCAGCTTGGTGACGGCAATTTTCATCTTGTCCATCTCGAAGCTGATATAGTCGCCGTGGAAGTTGCCACCATGGTACACGGTCTGTGTTTCTATGTCCACCACAGGGTTGTCGTCCACCGCGTTGAACTCCTCTTCGAGGATCTTCTCCGAAAAGTCGAGGGTGTCGAGTACGGGACCGAGAATCTGGGGGATGCAACGCAGCGAGTAGAAAGGCTGTACTTTGTGTTTGAATACGGTCTCTTCGTGCGGACGGTACAGTTCCACTTCGCGTTTCAGCAGCCGGTGCGATGACGCTGCTATATTGGTCATCCACTGAGCGATACGCATCTGTCCCTTGTGGTTCTTCAGGTCGTTGAGTTCAGGGGCGAGGAAGTCGTCGTAGGAGGCCACGATCTCGTTTACCATGACAGAGGCCATCACGGCATAGGAGAGCAGTCGCTTGGCATAGTGCAGGTTCACCAAACCGACGCCGGTCATCATGGCGGTGCCATTGCACAGGGCCAGACCTTCGCGGATGTGCGGCTGGAACGGGGTGAGGTTGAGCTCTTTCATCACGTCGGCAGTGGGACGGAGTTCGCCTTTGTAGAACACCTGTCCCTCCCCGATGAGCGTCAGAGCGAGATGGGCCAACTGCACGAGGTCGCCGCTGGCACCCACACTGCCGTGCTGCGGAATGTAGGGGTAAACGCCGTTGTTGATGAACGCCGCCAGCATCTCCAATGCGCTGATGTGCACGCCTGACTTGCCGCTGGCAAAGGTCATGTAACGCGACAGCATCGCTGCCTTCACATAAATCTCATCGAAAGGTTCGCCAGCACCTGATGAGTGACTGCGGATGATGTTGTATTGGAGGGATAGAAGATCGTCGTTGGAGATGCGGTATTGCGCCATCGGACCGAAGCCCGTATTGATACCGTATATGATTTTGTCGGCAGAAAACTGCTTCAGAAAGTTAAAGCTGCGCTCAATTCTGTTCCGGTCTTCGGCACTGATGACAAGTTTTTTGCCTTCAAAAAGAATTTTTTCAATTTCACTGATTTGCATGGTGAAAAATTAGTTTGCTGATTATTAATTATTTATAAAAAATTTCAAAGATAAAATTAAACCTACCCCCCATTTTCCCAATCAAGCCGCAAATTTAGACATTTTTTTTGACAATGCATTTTTTAGTTTTAAAAATAAATATGAATAGGAGAAGCGATGTTACAAAATAAAATAGTATTTTTGCACCCGCTTTTTGTAAAATGCAATAATTAGGAAAAATAATAATAAAACCGCAACTATGAAAAAGTTAGTTTTATCTTTGACAATGCTTTTGGCTGTGATGTGCGTTATGGCGCAGCCGAAAATTGAATTTGAAAACAAGACGCATGATTTTGGAAGTATCCGTGAAGAGGGTGGCAAAGTGACGGCCCGCTTCGTTTTCAAAAACGTGGGTACGGAAGATCTGGTGCTCACCAACGTGAAGCCCGGTTGCGGCTGTACTGCTGCTAACTATACCCGCGAGGCAGTTGCCCCCGGTCAGACCGGCTTCATCGATGCTACCTACGATCCGTGGAACCGCCCCGGCAATTTCAATAAAAACATCAAGGTTAGCACCAACGAACCCGATCAGGCTACCCCGTACATCATTTTCATCAAGGGTAACGTTATCAAACGCCCCCCCACAAAGTATGAATTGGCTGGCTATAAGGCTGGTAAAGGTGAAGTGAGAGTGAAAGAGTACTCTGTCAGCATTAATCTTACCAATACCCAATCCCATCTGGATACCCTCTGGCTCCGCAATTTCTATGAGAACGGCCGTAAGGTGTCGGTGCAAACTGAACTGCCCGCATACATCCAAGAGGTGAGCCGCAGCTTCGGCAATGAAATCAAAGCTGGCGAAGAGGGCTACATCGTCCTCAAATACGATGCCTCCCTCCGTAATGGTTGGGGTAACCTTAAAGACAGAATCACCCTCATTACCAACGATACTATCGAAGCTAAGAAATATATCCACTACTCTGTCAATATCATGGAGGACTTCTCCAAGATGTCTCAGAAAGAACTGGAAAGAGCCCCCAAAGTGGTCTATAACAAAACGGTGTTCAGATTTGATACGATCGCCCAGAAAGAGGTGGTTACAGATGTCATCACCATCACCAATGCTGGTAAAACTCCGCTTATCATCCGCAAAATCGACACTAACAACCTCCCCGCTCTCTCCTATAAAATGTCCAGCATGACCATCGAACCCGGACAATCGGCCACTATGGAGCTGACCTACAAGGCTCAAAGTCGTAGAGGTAAACAAAACAGCAATTTCGAGGTGATTACCAATTGCCCGACGAATCCTGTTCAAGTTATTAAAGTAGAGGGTTTTATCAAACAATAGTAGAATGAGAAAATTTGTGTTCGCCGCAATGGCGGTTTTGACCATCCTTGCCACCTCCTGCGTTACCAAGCAAAAATATTTGGAGTTGGAGAATAAGTACAAGGAATGTATGGAGGATAAGCGGTTCGCCGATACTGAACTTGCGGATTGCCAGAATAAAAACAAGGATTTGGACAGACAGGTCAACGCCCTGCAGTCTAAGGTTGATCAGTTGAAACACGACACCCTCGACCTGAGCCGCAAACTGGCTCAAACGGAAGCTGAATATGCCAAATCGCGTCATGACTATGATGAATTGGCAAAGGATATCAAGGAGTTGACGAAAAGCAGCGGCGCCGCCATCAATGAGTTGTCAAGCAATCTCGACAGCGCCCAGCTCCAGCTTCGCAACAAGGAGAGAGAACTGGAAGAACTGCAAAGCCGCCTCGAACGGCAGTCAGAAGAACTTCAGGCCAAGCAGGACTCGCTGAACCAGTTTGCCAGCAGCCTCGCCGACCTGCAGAAGATTCTCGACCAGAAGGACGCCGAAGTGCGCGCCCTTAAGGATAAGGTGAGCAACGCCCTCAAGAACTTCGAAGGCAGCGGCCTCAAGGTGGAGCAACGTAACGGCAAGGTGTATGTTTCTATGGATGAAAAGCTCCTGTTCGCCTCCGCCCGCTGGGAAGTGCAAGGTGAAGGTAAAGAAGCCCTCAAAGAGCTGGCCAAAGTGCTCGAAGCCGACAGCACCATCAACGTGCTCATCGAAGGCCATACCGACAACCTCCGCTACAACGGCAGCGGCCAGGTGAAGGATAACTGGGATCTGAGTGTGATGCGCGCCACCTCCGTGGTGAAACTCATCCTCTCGTACGGCGACATCAACCCCGAGCGCATCTCCGCCTCCGGTCGTGGCGAGTATTTCCCCATCGACCCCGCCAACACCCCCGAGGCCCGCGCCAAGAACCGACGCACCGAGATCATCCTCACCCCCAAGCTCGACGAGCTTTTCCAAATCATCGACAACAACTAATCACACATAGGGGAAGCCAATCGCTTCCCCTTCTTTTTCCCACAAAATGATGTTTACAGAACGCCTGCTCGACTGGTTCGACACCCACAAGCGCGATTTGCCGTGGCGTGGTGAAACCGACCCCTACCGCATCTGGATCTCGGAGGTGATTCTGCAACAAACCCGTGTGGTGCAGGGCATGGACTACTATCGCCGGTTTCTGGAGACGTTTCCCACCTGCGCCTCCCTCGCTGCCGCCCCCGAGGCAGAGGTGCTGAAGGTGTGGCAGGGACTGGGCTACTACAGCCGCGCCCGCAACCTCCATGCCGCCGCCCGCCAGATCGTGGCCGACCATGGCGGGGTGTTTCCCTCCGACTATCCGTCTATTAGAAACCTAAAGGGCGTGGGCAACTATACCGCCGCGGCCATCGCCTCCATCGCCTTCGGTCTGCCTTATCCTGCCGTGGATGGCAACGTGCTGCGCTTCGTGGCGCGCTACCAGGGCATCTTCGACAATATCGCCGCCCCCGCCACTCGCAAACTCGTGGAAACCACCTGCCAGAAGTGGATTCCCAACGACCGCCCAGGCGACTTCAACCAGGCCATGATGGAAATGGGCGCCATGGTGTGCACTCCCAAAAATCCATCCTGCGCAGCGTGCCCCTTCGCATCAGCGTGCTACGCTTTTCAGCACCAGCAGGTGGAACAACTTCCTGTCAAACAGAAAACGGTCACGGTGAAAAACCGCTACTTCCATTACCTTATCTTTCTGCACAACGACCAAACGATCCTGCAACGGCGTGCCGAGAATGATATCTGGCGCGAGCTGTACGAGTTTCCGCTTGTAGAACTCGATGGAGAACAGTTTGATGTTGTTAATTATTTGAATGATAATAAAATAGAATATAAAGAAAAGCCCTGTCAGGTGTGGCAAACGCAGCATCAGCTGACCCACCGCAGGATCTTCGCCTACTTCTATGTGGTGAGTGTGAAATGCCTGCCGCCATGTTCAGAACACCAGCAGATAGTGCCGGTTAGCCGCCTCCGAGATTTTGCGGTGGCGAAAGTGACAGAGCGGGCCATCCAACGTGTTTTTCAGCAATAAAAAAGGCGCAGTGAAAACTGCGCCTTTTTGTGTTTGTTTCGGATGCTTATTTGCATTCGATACCAGTTTTGCCATTGCCGAGGTCAACCACTGCAGTACCAGCATAGTCTGAACATTTCTTGTCAGAATCTTTGTCGATGGTGTAGGTGTTGGTGGCGGTGACTTTACCGTTCTCATAGGTCTTGCAGGTGCATTTCTTGTCGCAAGAAGCGAAACCGAAAACAAAAGCCATAGCGGCGAATGCTACAAATACTTTCTTCATAATGTTTTGATTTTTAATAGGTTATTAAATGGTATTTTCTGGATGCAAAGATAGGATATTTTTTAATACAAGAGTGTGATGGGTAGTTAAAAAATGTTAATGCCTGTTTACCAGCATCCTCCTTCAATCACTTGGTTAATGAAATCGTTGACGGGTTTGGCCTCGCGGAAGCGTTCCACCACAAATTTCAGAAGTCGCTTTTCATCACCCAAAACCATTTCGTCGGGCAGCTCGGCAGCGATAGTGAAAGTCTTGAGTTTCAGGAATTCCGCATTGGGATCGTCTTCCGGAAAACCATTGGGAACGTGCTTGTATCGGGCGTTGTCGTTCCAATGGTAGTGAGTGGCGCAAGCGGCCGCCTTACGGAAAAGTTCCCCTTCGTGGTGGATGCGGTCGCGGATGGCGATGGCCAACGACGGGGTGGGATTGTACAACCCAGCCGCCAACATATTGCCAAAGGAATAATCTTCTGATTCTGAAGGTTCCATATGAAAATAGTAGCCAGCGTATCCCGACTTTTTGCCATGCGGACAAAGATAGGCCCCGATATGGGTTTTGTAGGGAATTTTCTCTTTCGAGAAACGCATATCCTTGTAAATCCGGTAGGTACAGTCTTTTACGGTCAGGTCGCGGATGGAGGGATCAAATTTCCCGACCTCCACAATCAGCTGTTCGGCAAACTGGTTGAAATGGCTCTGTGCGGCCACATACTCCTGTTTGTGTTCTATGAACCATTCGCGGTAGTTGTGGCGCATCAGCTGGTCTAAAAATTTCAAAATTTCCTGCATGAGCGGAGTTTATAGTTAATAGTTAAAAGTTAAGCCCGTTGTTTCCAGCATCCTCAAATCTCTAAAATCTTTCAAATCTTCGAATCTCTCAAATCCTTCAAATTTCTCAAATCTTTCCAATCTTTCCAATCTCTCAAATCCCCCCATCTCCCGTCATCTCCCATCTTATCGGAGTCTGTCCCGACTGGATGAGCAGCTGGTTGGCTTTCGAGAAATGCCTGCATCCGAAAAATCCTCGGTAGGCGGAAAGGGGGGAGGGGTGCGGGGCGGTGAGCACGTAGTGTTTGGAGGTATCGATCAGTTGGATTTTGGCCTGTGCGTACGAGCCCCAGAGGAGGAACACGATGCCGCTGCGTTTTTCGGAGAGGCGGGCGATGGCGGCGTCGGTGAAGGTCTCCCAGCCGTGCCGCTGGTGCGAGCCGGCCTGGTGCGCCCGTACCGTCAGGGTGGCGTTGAGCAGCAGCACACCCTGCCGCGCCCAGCCGTCAAGGTTGCCGGTCATGGGGATGGGCATCCCGATGTCGGTGTGCAGCTCCTGGAAGATGTTGACTAGCGAGGGCGGGAACTTCGTGCCGGGCTGCACCGAGAAACAGAGTCCGTGCGCCTGCCCCGGCTCGTGGTACGGATCCTGCCCCAGAATCACCACCTTCACCTTGTCGAACGGCGTGAGGTTGAAGGCGTTGAAAATCTGCGGACCGGGCGGATAGACGGGAAACTGCTGTTTCTCAGCCACCAAGAAGCGCTTCAGCTCCTCAAAGTAGGGCGAAGCAAACTGGTCGGCCAGCTCGCGTTTCCAGGATTCTTCAATGACAGGGTTGACCATGGTGTTGGGGTGTTCTGGTTGTTGAATTGTTGATGCGTTGATTTGTTGAATGTAGAGACGTTGCGCGCAACGTCTCTACGTTTCCATTCTCAATTCTTCGTTCTCTCGTGTTTGTACTTGAAGAAGATGGCGAAGAGTACGGCGACCACCAAGGAATAGCCGGCGAAGATAAACCACACGGCCGGCCAGCCGCCAGTGCCGTCAATGCCGACGAGGAGTCCCGCCTCGTTCCATGCACAGAATCGGTTCACAATGGCTTGCGCGCCTAATGTGCCGATGGTGGCACCGAAACCGTTGGTCATCATCATGAACAATCCCTGTGCCGACGAGCGGATGCTCGGGTCGGTCTCTTGGTTCACAAACAGCGAGCCGGAGATGTTGTAAAAGTCAAAGGCAAAGCCATATACAATCATGGAGAGGATGATGGCCCATACCATGCTGCCCGTGTCGCCGATGCCGAAAAGCCCGAAACGGAAGAACCAGGCAATCATGGCCATCAGCATTACTTTCTTGATGCCGAAACGCTTGAGGAAGAAGGGGATGAGCAAAATACAGAGGGTTTCTGCTATCTGTGAGATGGAGTAGATGATGACGGAATATTTCACGCCGAAGGTGTCAGCGAAGGCAGGGTCAGCGGCGAAAGATGAGATGAACGGGGTGGCGAAGCCGTTGGTGATCTGCAAGGCCGCTCCCAACAACATGGAGAAGATGAAGAAGATGGCCATTCTCTTCTGTTTGAAAAGCGAAAAGGCCTGCAAGCCAAGAGCTTCCACAAAACTTTTCTTTTCTCCTTTGTTGATGGCGCATTTCGGTAAGGTGAACGCGTAAACTCCTAACAGGATGCCCAAGATACCGCTCAGCATGAACTGGAATGGGGTGTTGGAGGCCTGTACCGTCATGCCCGCATCGTGCTGCGCCCACAGGAAGTCGGCAGGGTCCGACAGACAGGAGGCAAGAAAGCCGTCAGGGAAATGCACGAGGTCAACCAGCCACATGGCACAGATGAAACCGATGGTGCCGAACACGCGGATGGGTGGGAAGTCTTTCACCGCATCCAAACCTCCATTCTCCAACGCATTGTATGCCACTGAGTTAGACAATGCGATGGTGGGCATATAAAACGCCACACTGATGGAATAGAGGGTGAACAGCCCGATGAAGTTGGGGTTGGGATTGGCCAGTCCGTAGAAACAAGCGGCAATCATGGCGCCACCTGCTAAAATATGGCAGATTCCGAGCGTCTTCTGCGCTTGGATCCAGCGGTCGGCAATGATGCCCATCAGGGCGGGCATGAACAGCGAAACGATGCCCTGCATAGCATAAAACAATCCGATGTCGCTGCCTAATCCGCATTTGCCCAAGTACTTACCCATACAGGTCAAATAAGCTCCCCACACGGCATACTGCAGGAAGTTCATCACGATCAGTCTGAATTTCAATTTCATATTCTTCTATTTTAATAACTTACAGCAAATCATCTTTCAGGATAGAAATCCCAAATTGAATTTGCAAAAGTAATTAAAAATTTCAATTGTCTATTTTCTTATTTCAGTTTTTTCCAATTGTGATTATATGAAAAGTTGTATTTTTGCCCTGTTTAAATTATTAATTATTATTATGAAAAAGATAATGATGGCAATGGTACTCAGCCTTTTGTGTACTTTCGGCGCTTTTGCGCAAAACTATTCTACCGTTCCAGTAGCGCTGCAAAACGGCGTGCTTGTGGTAAATGGAGTCAACCAGCTTTCAGTGCCCAACTACGACCCCAGCGAAGTTCAGTTGGAGCCGATGTCAGGCTTTGTGGCGGTTCCGAGCACCGACCAGATGTACACAACTGCAGAGTATGCCACTCTTGATGCGGTGTGGAACGCCTGCCAAACATCGGCCGTGTGGTCCAGCAATATGGTTACACTCGACACTTATTCAAGTGGTGGCCTCAACAATGGATTTGTGGCTTTGAAGTTCGCTGGTCAGCCCTATTCTTATGGCTATGCGAAATTCGACAAGACCGTTTCAGGTGGATGGATCGAGTTCGGCTACTTCACCACGGGTTCAGGAATCGTTGAAACAAGCAAGTGCATCACAGTGCGCCCCGTTCCTGCTCAGGATGTGCTTACCATCGACAATGCCGAGGGTTCACAGGTGATGATTTGCAACTTGAACGGACAGAGTGTCCTTAGCATCCCTATGGCCAGTGCCAACGAAATAATTGACGTATCTGGTTTGTCATCAGGAGTTTACTTCGTAAAGGTGGTTAGCGGCAGTGCTGTCAGCATGGTGAAGTTCGTTAAGGAATAATTCCCCAAAGTGGAAATTTGGGGCTGATGGATGCGGGGAGGTTATAGCATGGCTATTTTCTACTCCCCGGGCTGTCCCATCCCCATGTCCAAAGCTGACATAAAACAGCTTGTCCCTGTTTAAACTGTCCACAAGTGTTCCTTTGATGGTGGACTGCGCCATTAACGCACTATAAATCAGCGTAAAAATTAAAATAAAGACAAAACGCAATCGTGCCATAATGGAATGGGATTTTAAGTAAATGCTAAAGAGATAACAAAAGTTTTTACAGATTATTTTCTGTGAAATATACAAAATATTCAGCGAAATGAAATTTTATAGCCACTTTGCTGACTTATCATCGAGCGCTGCCTTTTCGAACTCAAACGGCAGGGACAGATTCCCCACACCGGCAGCAAGAAGAGCGGCGGGTACAGCAGGTTGATATAGAAAACATACGGTAGTGTTATCAAAAACTGGGGGTATTAGTATGAAGTCGATGTGCCTTTATTGCTTCACGAACCGCTTGATGGCGGTTTTGTTTCCGCAGCGTATTTTCACAAAGTACATTCCTTGGGCAAAGTTGGCGACGGGAATCTGAATGTGTCTGCCGGAGGTTTGCATAGAGCGTAAGAGTCTGCCATTCACATCATATATTTCAGCTTCCGTCATGTCAGAAGATTCCTCTTGGAGTCGGATGTTGATGATGTCGTTGGTGGGATTCGGATAGAGAATGATGTCAGGTTCGTCGTTTATGTTCGCAACCCCTGTGTGAACAAGTGTGGTATCAATCACAAGATTGTCAAAAAGAAAGTGGTGCTCCCCTTCACTTTCTGTTGTAAATTTGAATGCTATGTAATGCCCATTCCCTGTATAGGAGCTGAGAAATACGGTATCTTCTACCCAGATTTCGTCATCCGACCCCCAATCGTCGAAATGGAGAGTTCGAATGGGGACAAAGGTGCTTTCGTTTTCGGGATCCTCCATTACCCCGACAGAGAAAAGCGACGATAGCGGACTAGACTGTTCGTACCAATACCTTATGATTAAACTGTTTATCGGGATGTCAGTGCCAAAAGGCGGGAGAATAGCCATGGAGTACTGGGCACCTTCCGCCCCTAATGCAAAGTAACTGGGCGGACTTGGCAGTTGATTAAGAATATAGCTTGAGTTTCCTGTAAAGATCGTCGGGTACACCTCGAAACCATTGGAATACGGGAAACGGGTCCAGCACCATGGGTAGAGTTCTGATCCGTACGTGTCAAAATACTCGGTATAAGGCAGATTGACAATTTCAGCGCAACCTGTATGTAATGACAGAGGTGAAGTCCAGACGCTGTAGTCGTTGTTCCCGCAGACGGTGCGCACATAAATACTGTACATAGTACTGCTGTTCAGATTGGTGAAAGTGTATGACGTGTCCTGGATTACGAAACTTTCGGCATCCGTCCAGCTGCCACCCGCTTCTATGATGGCCACTTCCCATGTGTGGTCATCAGGAGTGCAGGGGGTGAAATGTATGCCGATTTCATGTGCGCCTATTGTATCCGTGGTAACACTCAGCGGTCTTCCGCAAGAGACCCCGACAATGGCGATGTCATCCACGGCGCTGGGGGGATTGTCGTTGTACCAAGTGTTTCTTCCCCACAAAAAATAGAGTCTTTGCAGTCCTTGGTGATGCTGATCAATGGTATAAGTGTGTCGATTCCAATTGAGATCGCGGGTGATAGTGCCTAACAGTTCTGCTCCTTCTGGGGTGTCTTCCCAGTTGGGGGTGGCCGGTGGCCCAATGAACACTTTGAAGGTGTTATCGGTACCATTGTAGAGTTGTCCTCCGCATTGATGATAAAGCGAGAGTTCATATTCGTTGAAAGAGGGGTCGAAATAGATGTCGCGATAAGTCCAGTACCAGGTAATCCACTCATCTTCAGGAATATAGTTGTATTGGTCGGAACCTACATAGAGACTGTGGTTGCTGGATTGATACACAGCGGTTCCAATCTGCCAGTGGGGCGTGCCCGTAGTAGTGGAGGTCAGCCATTCCGCATTTTCATCAGCATCTTCAAAATCGCAGGAATAAGGAATCCGTCCAAGCATGCTGTAGGTTCGGAACGACTGCTCTACCGACCAGATGCTTTCGTCATTCGTCGAACAGTGAGTCTTGACCTTCCAAATATAGTTCGTCGATGGTTGTAAGCCCGAAAGGTGGTAACTGTTTGTGTTGACCGGTATCTCCGTAAAGAGACTGTCCTCATCGGCTTTATAGGCAAGGGTGTAGGTCACGGACGGATTAGCGGGCAACCAAGTGAGTTCGGCAGAGTGGTCCAAAACACTACTGGCTGACAACTCAACAGGTGCAGGACAGGTAGAGCCTATGATGACAATATTGTCAATGGCCGCTGGCGGATTTGTCCCCCACGAGCCATCATTTGCCCATAGGAAATACAATCGTTGCATTCCCGAATAACCTGCCGGATTCATCAATTGAATGGTAGTCCACTCCCCCGTCTCATTGAGCTTGTCACTTAGTGCAATGGCTCCTTCTGGAATATCATATCCAGTAGGAATGGTGGGAGGACCAACAAATAGTTGCAGATAGTCGCACTTTGTTGAATTGTAGGTTTCTCCTATTCCTTTGAAATCGAAGGAAATGGTATAATTGGCGATAGTATCAGGGATGAAGATGTCACGGCAGGCCCATGTGGACGCTCCTGTTGTTAAAGTGTAGGCATTGGTGATTCCGCCATCATTGGAAATAAAAAGAGTTGTTTCGCCGATGTTGGAAGTGTCACTGCCGATGAACCACTGATTGGTGCGGTCATTTTCAAAAAACAGCCAGTTGGCAGCCTCCGTGGAATCTTCAAAATCGCAGGTGTAGGGAAGGTGTGCCACTGGATGAAGGGTATGGAACGAACTTTCACTCCACAAACTGTATTCATCATCAGAGCAGTTACTACGAACTTTCCAATCATAAGACGTTTCATATTGGAAATCATTGATTACTATATAATTGTAGGATGATGAAAATTCTATGTAGTTTGAATCGGAGGATTCTTTGTAGAGGATGGTATAAGAATTTGCACCATCGACGGCATCCCAAGAGAGAACGAGGGTGGTATCCATCACATTGGCTGTCAGGTGCGATGGCTTGGCACAGCTGGCAGGTGTTACGGAGAGGTTGTCGATAGCCGCCGGGGGTTGGGTTCCGCCGCTACCATCATTGCGCCAGAGGAAATAGATTCTCTGTACCCCTGAAAAGGAGGCATCGATAGAAAATTCATAATGGGTCCATGTTGAGACCATGCATAAATTTTCAACAAAAAGAGTAGCTCCTTCAGGTGGGGTAATGATGGGATTGCTGTTACCATAAGAAATATAGGGAATGTCGGCAGGCGGACCGACATAAATGTTCAAATAATCATATACTCTGTCTCCTATTTTTTCACCCATCCCTTTGAAATCAAATGCGACACGGCACTCCTGAAAAGTGTTGTCAATGAAAATGTCACGGTAGGCCCAACTGGTGGAGGCAGAACTGATGTCGTAGCTGTTGGTAGTGTTCAGGTAAAAACCCACATATAGCGAGTAGTTGCCTTCGCTATGGGTAGAAGTCCCTAACATCCATTGATTGTAAAAATCGGGTGAGACAACATTCCAGTTGTTCCGCTCTTCCTCGTCTTCAAAACCACAATAATAGGGAACGGTGGCTGGAACGGGATCATCTTGTGCATATATTTTCCCGATACAAGTTGCCATGAATAAGAAGGCTGAAAAGAGGATGATTTTTTTCATTGTCTTGAATTTTTAGGGATGCAATGATGAAAAATATTTGGGCAAAAAATGCCGGTTTTTACGCCATTGACTTCCGCAACGGTGTTGTAGTCCGAGCATTTATTCTTTGACGAATTTGGCTTCCATGGTGCCGTTCTCCGAATCAATCTTCAGAAGATAGAGTCCTGCTGCATAGTTACTTATATCCAGTGTAAAATCGTTTACATTCACTCTCTTTTTATAAATAAGCTGTCCGTTGGCATTGTAAACGGAGAGGGCGTTGATGTGGGTGTCTCCCTCGATGCGGATCTGATCGGAGGCCGGATTCGGGTACATTCTCACCGTGGCGATGAGTTCAGTGCCGACACCGCTGCCGTTGGGACCGAAAACAGTGTAATAACCCCAAGTGAAGCATCCCGGATCATTGGCTTCCTGCACCATCACAGAGTAGGTGCCGATGGGCAGGTTGGAAATGGTGGCGGTCTCAGCTCCGTTGTTCCATGTGTAGAGGTAAGGCGGGTTGCCGGAGGTGACGGTGGCCGTGGCGCTTCCCGTGCCGGAATATATGGAGTAGGAGTTGGAGTTCGTGCCGGTAACGGTAACGGCGATGTTGCAGCTGGCAGGATTAACGGTGAAGTTGCCGACCTTCTGGCAGGCATTGGCATCAGTAACCGTTACATAGTAGCTGGTGGGTATCAGTCCGGTGATGGTCTGCGTGGTTTCAAAGTTGCTCCAGAGGTACTGGTAAGGCGCAGTGCCGCCGTTGGGGTTGGCGGAGGCGGTACCGTCCATGGCGCCGACGGAGGTTTCGTGCGTGCCACTCACAGTCACATTGAAGCCTTCACAGCTGGGCATGTTGAAGACGATGCCGTCAATATAGAATTCGCTGCCGGCCACCGGTGCGGGCAGCCCCAGCTGCGAAGGAGAGGGCATTCCCGGAGCGATGGCGGAGTAGTCGGGGATGGAGCCGACGCTGGAGCAGATGAAAATGCTCATCTTGTCGGGCTGCTGGGTAGTGGAATACACAAAGGGAATGTTCACATGCGTCCACTCCTCCACGGTGCTGTTCACCTCGAAGTAGCACTCGCCCACGAGGTCGTCTTCGTCGGTAGCGGCGTTGTATTTGGTGAGCTCCACATGGAAGCAGCATGCATCATTGCCCATCGGTTTCGCTTTGTACAGGAAATCCACAGATACGGGGCGTTTGGTATAGGCCACACCGTCCTCGCCGATGGAACCCAGTTGGATGAAACCGCCGACAGGATTGGGAAAGGGAAGGGGCAGAAACAGCAGCCTGAAGTTTTCGCATTCCGGACAGCTTCCCGTCACCAATTTCAAAGAGGCGGAACCCTCTCCGGGCGAGGCGGTCTCCTTGAAGACGGTCTGTGCACCGCCGCCGTCCATCGACAAGTCGTTGGAAGAGGTCCACCCTACGGGCTCAATGCCGTTCCAGTTTTCAAAATTCAAGTTGGTGGGATCGTTCTGGGCGTGTGATACCATTGCAATAAATGCAAGGAACGCCATGAATAGGCTAAATCTTTTCATTACTCTTTATTTTTGATTGATATTGATGTGATGTTTGCTCAATTCACGTTACAAACGTTACAAATACAGCAGCTGGCTGACAAATTTCAGCCGCAAAATTACCATTTGCAGAGCAAAAATTAATCCCTCATAGCAGGAATGTGAACCCTCACAGCCAAAATGTGACAAACTGCTATAATGAAGCTGTTGCGAGGGTTTATAATAAATTGGTAATCAAATTTTTATAAAATGCAAAATCAATAGGGCTTTTGCGGGAATAAATGAATTTGTGTGAAGGGATAGATGAAAATCAGGAAGGCGCTTTCTCCCGTTTTCACCTTTCAATTTTCCATTTTCCGTTTTCCACTTACTTCACCCTGAAATTCAGCATTCTCCGGTCCTCAATCCACCCCTCTAACAGGTCGTTGATGGCCACTTTCCCCACTCCCTTCGGCGTGCCGGTAAAGATGATGTCGCCCGTTTTCAGCGTGAAAAACTGCGAGGCGTAGGAGATGATCTGGTCGATGGAAAACAACATCTCACCACTGTTGCCGCTCTGAACGGTATTGCCATTTAAGTTGAGGTGGAAATTGATATTGTTGAGGTCTGCAAATTTCTCTTTTTCAATAAATTGACTGATAATGGCCGACCCATCAAATGCCTTCGCGATCTCCCACGGATTGCCTTCCTCTATGCAATTTTTTTGCAGATCCCGCGCCGTGAAATCGATGCCCAACCCGATCTCATGGTAGTAGGTGTGGGCGAATTTTTCCTGGATGTATTTTCCCACCTTGTCGATGCGCACCAGGAGCTCCACTTCATACTCAATCTGTTGTGAGAATTCAGGTAAAAAGAACGGCCGGTTGCGGGTGATGACCGACGAGTCGGGCTTCAGGAACAGGGTCGGCTTGTCGGGGACTTTATGTCCCAACTCTTTGATATGAGGCAAGTAATTTCTTCCTACACAGATGATTTTCATATTTTACTTTTTAATTTTCTGATCATGAACGATGTACGAGTCTTTTGGGGCGATGTCAGTTCGGTATTCGAAACGGTCGAAGTTTTGGAAGCCGTAGGCCATTAATTGCTCCACGCTCCATGCCCTGTCGTCGTCGCTGTTGTAGTTGGGGATGAGCGGCACCCGTATCATCACCTGCTGGGTGGGGAAGTTTTGGGACAGATATTTTAGATTCTCCAACAGCAAATCAATGGGTTTTTCAGTATAGTTCTGATAAATATCGGGATGTAAATCCTTGATGTCCACGATAAAATAGTCGGCAACGGGCAGCACGGATTTCAGGTTGTCTGTCGGCACGTAGAGTGAAGTTTCTAAGGTGAGTTGCCAGTCGGGACCGCACAACTCGCGGAAGCGGACGATAAAATCGGACCGTAGCAGGGGCTCGCCGCCGCCGAAGCACACCCCGCCATGGGTGGCCAAAAAGTAGAGCTGGTCGATGCGAACCTCCTCGTAGAGCTGCTCGGGGGTGAGCGTGCGGCAGACTTCCACCGGACCGTGACAGCTGGGGTTGAGGCAGTATTTGCACTGCAGCGGACAGCCGTGGAAGGCCGCCAGCGTAGTCACCCCCTCACCGTCGATGCCGATGCGGTGCCGTATAATGCCGATGAAGGGAGCAGGGTTGATCATAGTTTAAAGAGTGTCGGAAACTACAGAGTCGTTCTCGGGTAACTGCGGAGTGGAGGGTACTATCTCCACTTCACCCAATACACATTTAACTATATCATCCTGATCCTTATCGTTTACCCACTCTGTCTCAATAATTCCCTCGTCATCATAATCAAAAATTCCGCCTTGTCTAGGAATGCTGTCGGAGGTTTCAGGGGGTTCATTATGATTGAGAATGGTTTCAGACGAGGTGGGTGTGGGTGCCTCTGGCGAAGTGGGTGTAGAGGAGTGGCATCCGCTCATCAGCATTCCGCCAAGCACGATGCCGGTGGTGATGACCGCTTTGCCCAATTGACTTTTCTTTTGGAGCTCGTTTTCCAGATAACGCACTTCCGCCTCGCAGCGCGGACAGGTGCCCCGACAGTCGCCTTCGTAGGTGCATTCCCTCATCTCTAAAGGAATGTCATTCTTGTGGGCGATTTCCTGCCGAATTTCTTTCAGGATTTTACAGGTTGCTTTGCCTCTTTTCATGACGGTGTATTTTTTTTGTTGCAAAAATACGATTATTTCTCAGATTCTGAGCCGTAAATCAATTCAACGAGATTATAGAGCAACAGATAGTCAATCATGTTGACCTCCCCGGTGTCGGCCGTGCGCCACGGACAAAACAACGACAAGCAATGCCAGGGCGGCGCATTTCTAACGGTTTGTCCTCCTGTGGTTTGGGTGAGTTTGCCGTCGGCAGGGGCACTGTTCAGATACGCATCGTACTGCTCGCGCGGCAGCAGCTCTTTTCCCTCTTTCCCATAGAGAACCAAATTGATGAGGGGTAGGTGAGGGAAGACAAGTTCTTGCTGTAAATCAGGACGTTTGCGTACGATCTTATCGCAACTTTTCACCAGCCAGGCGTAACAGTCTTTGCCGCTCCCGGCGTCGTTCATCACCGCCGACATCGACAAGATGCCATACCACCGGAAGTTGCCGGTTTTTGAGATGAACATGTTATCCTGTACCAGTTTCCAAGTGCTCCGTCCTGCGTTTTCCTTCTTCCCCGTTGTGGACGCTCCATTCAAAAGGTCAGCTATCGTCAAATGGGCGTATTGTAACCAAATAAGATCCATTCTTGGTTGTATCTCATTGTTGGTTACTGGGTTAATGATTGACCAATTCTCTTTTTCTCCCTCTTTATTTTGCATGAATGCCACCATTCTTTGGCTTATCTCTGCCACTTTTTGGCATAGTTCAGCATCATCCACCAACTTTTGTACCAAGGCGAAGCCGATATAACTGCCCCATGCTTGGTCTTGTGAAGGGGCGTTTCGTTTGCTGTCGGTTTTCCCGCACTGGTACTCGTAGTCGCTGGTGATCCATTGCACCCCGAAGCGGCTGGTGTCTGCCCGCCAGATGTCATCGCGGAGGTAGAAGCCGTTGGGGTGTGCGAAGGTGTCGCCGCCCCAGCATTTCTCTGCCTCTAAATCCAGTCGGTCATATACCTGCAGGGCGCACCAAAGTTCCTTCAGGGTGGCATCGGTGGACTTCCCTTCTTGTTGCAAACGGGCATACTCCGTGGCCAGCAGCGCCACATAGTGTCCCTGCCACCAAATCCCGTCGCACCAGTACCCCGTCAAACCGTTGCGAGTTTGATATCTGCGTTCCATCGGTTGTGAGGTGCCCCGCTCCATTCCATTGCCCGTATAGTACAGAAATTCAGTGTGTAAGCGCTCTCTCAGCAGGTTGTATTTCTCCTCGTTGGAAAGGGTAGATTGTGCCAAAATCTGGCATAAACTACCCGAAAAAAATGCCAATAAGAAGAGAATTTTTTTCAGCATATTGTGCTATTTTTCTTCATCATAAACTTCAAGGTGGCTCAGTTCTTTTCCATTGATGTCAAGTCGCAGGAAGGTGAGGCGTGTGTGGTGCCCGAACCGTGAGGCAGAGCCTGGATTGATGAAAAGCAGGTTGTGGCGCGGGTCGTGCATCACTTTGAGGATGTGCGAATGTCCGGCGACGAAAATGGTGGGATGTTCCGCTTGGATGAGTTTCAGGGCTGGAGTGGAGTAGTAGTTGCCGTTGCCCACGATGTGCATCATCGCCACTTTGTGCTGTTCGCAGGGGAATACCAACGATTCGGTGGTGCGGCTGCGGATGTCCCAGTCGTCGCAGTTGCCATACACGGCGCGCACGGGAGCGATGAGGTTGAGTTCATCCAATACCTCCTCCCTGCCGATGTCGCCGGCATGCCAAATCTCATCACACGGTTTGAAAAACTCGAATAGTTTCGGATGTACGTAACCGTGTGTGTCAGAGATGATTCCGATTTTCATGGTTTATTTGACGGCCACGGTCTCGATTTCCACCATCACACCCATGGGGAGGGCTTTGACGGCGAAGGCGGCGCGGGCCGGCGGGTTGGTGCTGTAGTACTTGGCATAAACTTCGTTCATGGGTTTGAAGTTGGCCATGTCGCTGAGCAGGCAGGTGGATTTTACCACGTCGGCGAAGGTATAGCCGGCCTCTTCGAGGATGGCGCCGATGTTCTTCATCACCTGTTCGGTCTGTTCTTCAATGGTGTCGGCGACCTTGCCGGTGGCAGGATCTACCGGAATCTGACCGGAGATGTAGAGGGTTCCGTTGATTTCAATGGCCTGGCTGTAGGGTCCGATGGCCTTGGGAGCTTTGTCGGTGTGGATGACTTTTTTCATTGTTGTTGATTTGTTTATTTGTTGATTTGTTTTTTCTGTCCGTTGAATTTGTAGCCCATGGTGGCGAAGAAGAGGATGTAGATGTAGCAGATGAAGAGCAGCAGGTAGGCTTTTTGGTGTCCCACTGCCGGGAGTTCGCATAACTTTCCGTAAATCAGCGACATGACACCGCCGCCCGCGATGGCCATGACGAGCAGTCCGGAGGCCAGTTCGGTATGTTTGCCGAGGTCGTGGATCGAGAGCGGCCAGATGGCGGGCCACATGATGGCATGGGCGAAACTGAGCATGATGATGCAGGCGATGGAGAGACGGGCCGACATCGAGTAGGCTGCGGCAGGGTCAAGGTTGGGCTGAAAGAGGTGGACGAACGACTGGGAGTAGATGGCTACAAAGGCCAGAACGACAGCGATGATGAGGTTGGTGACAAGCGCCTGGCGCTGCGAAATCATCTTCGGCACGGTGATGAGTCCGACGAAGTAGCCCACGATGAGGGCGAACATGGCGTAGGTGGGGAAGTCTTTGCTCACACTCTCCGCGATGTGGAGGTCGTTGCCGTAAGGGATCAGGTAGTCGATGGCGATGACCTCGGCACCCACATAGAAGAAGATTGCGAACACGCCCAACCAAAGGTAGGTGTATTTTCTGGAGAAGAGGGAGTCGTGTTGTTCCTCGCCCTCCGTGGAGGTCTCGATGCGGGGCAGTTTGGCCAGCTTGATAAAGACCACCAGCAGGATGAATACTGCGGTGATGATGATGTAGGGCAGGATGACCTGTTCGGCGAGGTGCTGGCGAACCGCTTCAGCGGCCTCTCCAGTTATCAGGCCGCTTTTCAACTCTGCCAGTTCGGCGTCGAGGCCGGAGAAGAGGGCTTTGTAGATGGTGTAGATGCCAATGACACCGGCGAATTTGTTGCACACGCCCATGATGCTGATACGGCGGGCGGCGGTTTCGATCGGTCCTAAGATGGTGGCGTAAGGGTTGGTGGCCGCCTGCAACACGGTGAGACCCGCGCCCATGAAGAACTGGCCGGTGAGGAAGATGCCGAACTGACGGGTGATGGCCGCCGGTACGAACAAAATAGAACCGCAGGCCATGGTCAGCAGACCAATCATCATGCCCCCGCTGTAGCCCACCTTGCGGATGAGCAGCGAGGCAGGAATCCCCATCACAAAATAGGAGATGTAAAAGCAGAAGGGTACAAACGAAGCCTCAAAGGTGGTGAGGTTGCAGGCCTCTTTCAAAAAAGGCATTACAATGCTGTTGACCCAAGTGATGTAACCGAACACGAAAAACAACGTGCCGATGACAAACAAACTGAATGCGTATCTGTTCTTTTGTTCCATGGTTAATGATTTATCGGCTGCAAAATTACAAAATTCTTACTTTATTTTAAACCGGTGTGCTCCTTTTTCGTCAAAGTCGCTGTTTCAGTTTGCAATTAAATCCATTTTAATATGAAAAAAATAATGATTTTATGCCTGCTGGTCGGTTTTGCGGCCGTATCAATGGCACAGGTGCAGAACGAATCTGCGAGAAAAGAGGCTACCCCTACTGTTAAGTCCAATAACTCCAAGTGCGGTTCGCAGGATTGCCAAACCGTTATGAAACTTAAAAAGGAGTATTTGGAAAAGAATTTTGCTTTGAAAGATGATCAGAAAAAACCTTTCTGGGAGGCTTTCGACGCATACGCAAAAGCCGAGTATGCTGCTTTTCAAAAGAGCCGTGAAATCATGCGTGAGGCGGGCATCGACCATCACGTTACGGCAGACAGCATTCAATATCTTTCCGACAAGCAGATTGTGGTTTTGTACACGACCCGTCTCGAAACCCGTCGCCAGCTGTTGGAGGCTGAGACAGAATTCCTCAACGCCATTTCCCAGTGCCTCTCTGCTCAGCAGCTGAATGAATATTACCAGCTGGACCGCAAGTTCAAGCGCTCGGCGGCCAGCCATAAGCAGGATGCCTCCCATAAATCCATGCCCGTCAGCAAAGAAAAGAGCCCGACGAAAAATACGGAGGCTGTTCCTGGTGTGAAAAAAGCCCAATAAGCCGAAATTTACGGCATTTGATCAATTCACTCTTATTGTTTGGCCCGTGTTATCGCACGGGCTTTTTTCTTTTGTTATTATTAAAATATTGAAAAACAGATCTTTACGTACACTATTCTTTTATCATCTTCTTTGAAAGAAAAAGTTATCAACAGCAAAATATTATTAAATAATATTCGTTATTTTTGCGGTCTGTTTTATGTAAATACGTAAGTAATTGAAATATAACAAAATACATACTAAAATTAGCTCGTTCGCTGTCTTGTTTTTGGCAGTGATATTCTTGTGTGGCTGCTCAACGCGGAAAAATACGCCCATTAACCGTGGGTATCACAACATGACTTCGCGCTTCAACGTGAATTTCAACGGGAAGGAAGCGCTGAAGAATGGCGAGGAGGAGCACGCCAAGTTGTGCAAGGACAATTACATCACCACGCTTCCCATCTATGTTTATCCTCCGAAGGAGGAGCTGTCGAGCATTTATCCCTCGATGGACCGTGTGATTGAGAAGGGATCGAAGTGTATTTACAAGCACTCGATGTTTTTCAAGGGGAAGGAGTATGTGAAGAATATTGACGATGCTTATCTGATGATGGGCAAGGCCTATTTCTACAAGCAGGACTATCAGCAGGCGCAGCGTATTTTCAACTACATTCTCACCACCCACAAAAACGGCAATTGTGTGGAGGAAGCGATGATTTGGAATGCCCGTGCCGCGTTGCGGATGGGCTACTATGGTCAGGCGGAAGACCTCATCAACGAGGCACGCTATTATGTGGAACCCAAGAAGTCGAAAAAGCTGAGTCTGCAGTACGCTGCCGCCGGTGCCGAGTATCACCTCACCGCTCCCGACGGCGACCGTCAGACCGCCATCAACTATATTGATGACGTGTTGAAGAACAAACCTAAAAAGTTGTTCAAGACTCGTATGTATTTCATCCTCGGTCAGTTGTATGAGCTGGATGAACAGCCAGCCATGGCACACGACTATTTCCTTTGGGTGTCGAAGCATAGTCCCGACTATGACTTGGAGTTCAATGCGCGCATGCATTTGGCTACCAACTACGATGGAAGTCCCGCCAAGCGCAGTCAGATCATCAAGGAGTTGAACAAGATGCTGGCGGAGGAGAAGAACAGGGATTACTACGATCAGATTTACTATGCGCTGTCGGAAATCGACCGTATTGATGAGGACACCACGGCGCAGATGGACAAGTTGGCCAAGTCGGTGGCAGCCTATGCCAACAACGACTTCCAGCGCACCCATTCCGCACTTCGTCTGGCTGATCTATACTTTGAGCAAGAAAAGTACCCGCAGGCCAAGGCTTATTATGACACGGCTACGGTTTCCATGCCCAAAACTTATCCCAACTATGCAGAAATCAAGCGCAAGTCGCAGGTGCTCACCGAGTTGGTGGATAACTTGCAGTTGGTGGTGGTGCAAGACAGTTTGCAGCGCATCGCCAAGATGAGCGAGAAGGACCGTGACCGTTGGGTGAAGGGAAAAATCAACGAGTACAAGCAGGAGAAAGCCAGAAGGGAGAAAGAGGAGCGTGACAAGGAATTGGCTTTGCAGAGTGCTCTCGGCTACGCCAACTACAACAACCAGCTCAACAACCAAGGGAGTTCTGGAAAGTGGTATTTCTACAACTCCACTTTAATGGCGGCGGGTAAGACCGAGTTCTTGCGCAAGTGGGGCAGCCGTAAGTTGGAGGACAACTGGCGTATCAGCAACAAGCAGCAGCTCTCTTTTGAGGATATGGCCAATCTCAACAATCCCAAGGCGAATGGCGACGACACTGAATACGACGAAGATGGCAATCCGATTTTGAAGCGTGAGACCGACCCTGAGAAGGAGCGGTATTACACGCAAGACCTGCCGCTTACCGAGGGTGCGATGGACACCTCGAACCGGATGATTGCCGAGGCGCTGTATCAGGCGGCCGTCATCTATCTCGACCTCCTCAACGACCGTCCCCGTGGCTGTGAGACGTTGGAGAAATATTATCAGCGCTTCCCGGATACGGAGATGTCGCCGGCGGTGCTGTACCTGCTGTACCTCAACTACAGCCAGATGAAAAATGGCAAGGCCGAGCAACCGAAAGAGATCATCCTCACCAAATATGCCGATACCGACTATGCCCGTCTGATTCGCGAGCCCGACTATTACAAGAAGGTGGCCGCAGCGCTGAAGCAGATGGAAAATACGTATGAAACTGTTTATCAGGATTATATGAACAAACAATGGACGAAGGTGATTCAGACGTCGGAGTTGGCGATACCCAGCTGTACCGACCGTGTGTTGCGCTCCAAGTTCGCATACCTGCGGGCCGTGTCGGTGGGACAGGTGCAGGGCAAGGATCAGTACCGCAACGCTTTACAGGGGGTGGTGACCGAGTATGGCGACCTGCCGGTGTCCGACTTGGCACGCCTGTTGTTGTCCGATCTGGAACCGGAGGCACAGTCCGTGTCGCAGACGCAGGGGGATCCGGAAATGCAGGAGACGCAGGGCGAGAGTCCGTTCATCTTCAATGCCGATGAGTGGCATTATGTGGCGTTGATTGTCAATGTGCATAAAGTTAAGGTGATGGATCTGAAGGTGCAGATTTCTGACTTTAACAAAGAGTTCTATTCTTTGCAGAATTTGAGTCTCAACAGTTTCTATATCAACCAAGATGAGCAGATTGTAACCGTGTCGCGTTTCCGTAATGCTTCGGCTGCAATGGATTATTACAACGGATTGATTCGCAATGCCATCTTCCAGCCGTACCTTAAAGAGAAGAGTATTGTTCCCTACGCCATGGGAGCTGTGAACTACGGCATCTACTACAAGCAGCGGGATGCCCGTCCTATGTATGAAGAATTTTTTCAAAAGAATTATTTAAAACCATAAAACAAACATTAAGAGTATCATGAACAGACCTGAAGAAATGGGTGCCATGAATGGCACGAGAGTGAACACCATCGCCGCCGGTACCAGCCTGGTGGGTAACATTGAAGCCACCAGCGACTGCCGCATCGACGGTACCATCAAAGGCAATATCAACTGCAAGTCCAAGATCGTCATCGGCCAGACCGGTGTGGTGGAGGGCGACATCAACTGCGACGGCATCGAGATCGAGGGCCGTGTGAAAGCCAACATCAATGCTGTGGATATCATTTCATTGCGCTCCACGGCCGTGCTGGCTGGCGACATCGCTTCCAGCAAGCTGGCCATCGAGCCGGGTGCCACCTTTGTGGGCAACTGCAAAATCCAGAACGGCAAGGCCGCTGGAGTACAGCCGACGCACACGCCGGCACAGCCGCAGCCGCAACAGCCGCAGCAGAAATAGCATTTCATGAGTGGCAATAGGCAATGGGATGCCGGTGCCAGCTATGCTGGCCTGGCCGTCCAGATGGGCGTCATAATTGCCATCGGCGCATACGGAGGTGTGAGGTTGGACCGCTGGCTCAACCTCTCGCCCCTTTTTGTCATTGTATGCTCTTTGGCCGCCATCGCCCTTGCCATGTATGTGATGATCTATAAACTGACCCATAAAAACGAGAAATAGCCGATGAAGAAAATGAAGCGAATCAATTACAAGGTGCCCCCGTATGTCATCCATCTGCTGCTGGTATCGATTGTCACGGCCGCGCTGACCATTCTCATGCAGGTCATTCTGCCCGCATACTCCACGCCGGCCATGCCTTTCATCGTGCTGTTCTTCTTCTTTGTCACGCTGTTCAGCCTGTATGTGGTGCTGCGTGACCAGTCGCAGCGCGACTCCCGGAAGTTCGTTTCCGGCTACATGCTTTCCCGCATTATCAAGTTCATGTCGTGCCTGCTCTTCCTGCTCATCTATTTCATTGCCTCCAAAGAGGACCGCTGGCGTTTCGCCGGGGCATTCATGGTCATATACCTCATCTTCGCCATCAGCGAGATCTTTATTCTCAAAAAGGAGAACTCCCGCTTGCAGAAGTTGAGGGATGCGGAGAAGCAGAACCCTACCGAAACGGGAAACGATGAGCACGCAGGACAAAAGTAAAATCCAACTCATCCTTTCCGCCCTTTCCACCAAACCGGGCGTGTACCGCTATCTCGATGAGAGCGGCAAGGTGATTTATGTCGGCAAGGCCAAGAACCTCAAACGGCGTGTCTCCTCCTATTTCAACAAAAACCACGACTCCTCCAAAGTGCGGATGCTGGTCACCAAGATCCGCGACATCCAGACTACTGTGGTCGATACCGAGTGGGAGGCCCTGTTGTTGGAAAACACCCTCATCAAGGAGTACAAGCCCAAGTACAACATCATGCTGAAGGATGACAAGACCTATCCGTGGATTGCCGTCACCAAGGAGGCCTTCCCGAAGGTGTTTGTCACACGCTCGCCCGATCGGAGCCGGCAGGAGGTCTTTGGCCCCTACGCCTCCGTGAAGTACATGAACGCCCTCTTCCACACCCTGATGGAGATTTTCCCCGTGCGCACCTGCAAAATTTTCCGCCAGAGCGACCGCCCCTGCCTGAAATATCAGCTTCATCGCTGTCCGGGACCGTGCGCTGGCAAGATTTCACAGGAAGAGTATCAGTCTAATATTCACAATATCATTGAAATATTAAAGGGAAATTCGCAGTCCATCATCCGAAAACTGCATGAAAAAATGATGGAGTACTCTGCGCAGATGGAGTTCGAGAAAGCGCAGGAGGTGAAAGAGAAGCTCGATATTTTAACACAATTTAAGGGGAAATCGGTAGTGGTGAACCCCGACATCTCCAACCTCGACGTGTTTACCATTGCGGAAGATGAGCAGAGTGCCTACGTAAATTTTATGAGGGTGATGGAAGGATCTGTGATCCAGTCTTATACGCTTGAAATTGCGCACAAGTTGGAAAGGACAACGGAGGAATTGCTGCTGCAGGGTATGGTGGAGCTGCGCGAGCGGTTTGGGGAGTTCAGCGCCACGGTGCTGCTGCCCTTCATGCCGGATGCCCAGCTGCAGGATGTTGCCGTGACGGTGCCGCAGCGCGGCGACAAGAAAAAACTGCTGGATCTTTCGCAGAAAAATGCCCTCACCTACATGTTCGAGAAGAACAAGCGCCGCGACCTCGTGGACCCCAACCGTCGCGGACAGCAGGTGCTCAACCAGCTGCAAAAAGAGCTGGGACTGCCCAAGCTGCCTACGGTCATCGAGTGTTTCGACAACTCCAACTTCCAAGGCGACTATGCGGTGGCGGCCATGGTACAGTTCGTCAATGCGAAACCCAACAAGAAGGAGTACCGCCATTTCAACATCAAGACAGTGGAAGGCCCTGACGACTATGCCTCCATGAAGGAGGTGGTGCGCCGGCGCTATTCCCGTCTGTTAGAGGAGAATAAGCCGCTTCCAGACCTTATCCTTACGGATGGCGGTAAAGGCCAGATGGAAGTGGTGCGACAAGTGGTTCGCGACGAGCTGAAGGTGGATATCCCCATTGCGGGGCTGGCCAAAGACGATCAGCATCGTACCAATGAATTGTTGTTCGGTTTTCCCCCGAAAATAGTGGGCGTTAATGTCAAATCTCCGCTTTTCTACCTGTTAGCCTCCATTCAGGATGAGGTGCACCGATTTGCCATCACGCACCATCGCAAGAAGTTTGAGAGAGGCTTTGCCCATTCCGATCTGGATGATATTAAGGGCGTTGGGAAGTCCACCAAGGAGAAACTGTTGCAGAAGTTCAAGAGTGTGAAACGCATTCGCGAGGCTTCAGAGGCTGAGCTGGCTGTTGTGGTGGGCCCCGCCAAGGCGAAGACGATCGTAGAATATTTTAAATCCTCGCATTAACATTTTTTAGTATGATGCTTTGTGTAGATTTTAAAGAATTTGGGATACAGTTACAGCAGTTAGTCGGCACGCGGCGTGTGGTGGCGGTTATCGACCGCAAGGTGGAGGAGTTGTACGGAAATCTCTTCCCGTTTGAGAAGGTGGAGGTGGAGGCGGATGAGCGACACAAGACCATGCAGACTGTGGAGGAAGTGATACGGCGATTGTTGGAGCTTCATGCCGACCGCGACGTGTTGCTGCTCGGGGTGGGTGGCGGCATCACCACCGACATTTGCGGCTTTGTGGCTTCTATCTACAAGCGAGGAGTGGCCTGCGGGCTCGTTCCCACCACGCTGTTGGGCATGGTGGATGCGGCCATTGGTGGTAAGAACGGCGTGAACATGCTGGGATATAAAAATATGGTGGGCACCATCCGGCAGCCCGAGTTTGTGGTGAGCACCATCAATTTCCTGCCAACGCTGGAGACGGTGGAGGTGCGGCAGGGTTTGGCGGAGATGCTGAAGGTTTTCTTGATCAGCGGCGAGCACTTTGAGGAGTGCGGTGCGTTTTTCGCGAGTAGTGGGGTAGGGGAGATGTTGAAAGATGTGGCAAAACGTAGCCAGTTGCAAGTGTTCATTCAGGCGGCCGTAGCGGTGAAGGAGGGGCTGGTGCGTGAAGATGAGCGGGATAACGGGGTGCGTCAGCTGTTGAATTTAGGACATACCTTCGGACATGCCTTGGAGCGTTGCACGGGCATGGCGCATGGCGATGCGGTGGCGATAGGGATGGTGTGTGCTGCAAAATGCGTGAATAGCGCTGATATACCATTGATAATCAGTGTGTTGCAATTTTGTAAACTGCCAGTGGATATTCCGGCGGATGTGAGTCGCGAGGCGTTGTTGGAGGCCATGATGCAAGACAAGAAACGTGCCGATGGCCGTTGCCGTGTGGTGGTATTGGAGGCGGTAGGCCGTGTCGCGGTCCGCGATATGGATCTGTCTGGATGGACCATGTAAAACAGAAAAGCGCACCAGCCCCAAAAGGTTGATGCGCTATGCACAGATTTTCTAACGAATATTATTCTGCCTTCTTCTCTTTGTTGAAGAACACAAACTGGCCGTCGTCGAGCGAGTCCACCGTGATGGTGCCGTCCTTCTGGACGTTGCCCTCGAGGATGAACTTGGAGAGTTCGTTGAGCACGTTGCGCTGGATGACTCGTTTCAGCGGACGGGCGCCGTACATCGGCTCGTAGCCCATCTCCACCAGCTGGTCGAGTGCATACTTGGTGAACTCCACCTGCAGGTTCTGCTGTGCCAGCAGTTTGTTGAGGTTGTCGATCTGCATGTTTACGATGCTGCGGATCTCGCGTTTCGACAGCGGCTGGAACATCACGATCTCGTCGATACGGTTGACGAATTCCGGACGCAAGGTCTTCTTCAGCAGGGCCATCACCTCCGCTTTGGTACGCTCGAAAAGCGCCTCGTTGCTCTCGTTGCCGGCTTCGGCGTAGTTGTTTTGGATGATGTCGGAGCCGAGGTTGGAGGTCATGATGATGATGGTGTTTTTGAAGTCGGCGACACGTCCCTTGTTGTCGGTGAGCCGCCCGTCATCCAACACTTGCAGCAAGATGTTGAACACGTCGGGATGCGCCTTCTCGATTTCGTCGAACAGCACCACGGAGTAAGGGCGGCGGCGGATCTTGTCGGTGAGCTCGCCACCTTCATCGTAGCCCACGTATCCTGGAGGCGCTCCGATGAGACGGCTGACGGAGAATTTCTCCTGGAACTCGCTCATATCGAACCTCACGATGGCGTCCTCGGTGTTGAACAAATATTCTGCCAACGCCTTGGCCAGCTCAGTCTTACCCACGCCGGTCGTACCCATGAAGATGAACGAACCGATCGGTTTCTTGCTGTCCTGCAGGCCTGCACGACTCCGGCGGATGGCGTCGGCGATGGCGCTGATGGCCTCGTCCTGTCCCACTACACGCTTGTGCAGCTCCTCTTCGAGATGCAGCAGTTTCGACTTCTCGCTCTGCATCATCTTGCTGACCGGTATGCCCGTCCAGCGCGACACCACATCGGCGATGTCGTCTTCGCCCACCTCCTCGTCGATCATGGCCTTGTCGCCCTGTACGGAGGTAAGCTCCTGCTGGAGTTTCTGGATTTCGTTCTCAGCGTTTTTGATGAGTCCGTAGCGCAGCTCGGCCACACGGCCGTAATTTCCCTGACGCTCCTCGTTGGCGGCCTCCAGCTTATAGTCCTCAATGAGTTTTTTGTTTTGCTGGATTTTGTCCACGATGTCCTTCTCAGCGCGCCACTTGGTCTCCAGAGAGTTGCGCTGCTCCTGCAGTTCAGAGATGGTCTTGGAGAGTGCAGAGACTTTCTCAGGCGAGTTTTCGCGTTTGATGGCCTCGCGCTCAATCTCCAGCTGACGAATTTTACGCTCAATCTCATCCAGCTCTTCCGGTTTGGAGTTGATTTCGAGTTTCAGCTTCGAGGCGGCCTCGTCAATCAGGTCGATGGCCTTGTCGGGCAGGAAACGGTCGGTGATGTACCGCTGTGACAGTTCCACGGCGGCGATGAGGGCGTCGTCCATGATTCTTACATGGTGGTGATTTTCATAGCGTTCCTTCAGTCCACGCAGGATGGAGATGGCGGAGTACTTGTCGGGTTCGGCGATGAGCACGGGCTGGAAACGACGCTCGAGGGCCTTATCCTTCTCGAAGTATTTCTGGTACTCGTTGAGAGTGGTGGCACCGATGGAGCGCAGCTCGCCACGTGCGAGGGCAGGTTTCAGGATGTTGGCGGCGTCCATGGCGCCCTCTCCCGACGCGCCGGCACCCACCAGCGTGTGGATCTCATCAATGAAGAGGATGATTTCGCCGTTGGAGTCGATCACCTCCTTGATGACGCTTTTCAGACGTTCCTCAAACTCGCCCTTGTATTTGGCACCGGCCACCAGCGCACCCATATCCAATGAGTACAACTGTTTGGTTTTCAGATTCTCTGGAATATCTCCGCTGACCAAACGGTGGGCCAGACCTTCTACGATGGCGGTTTTTCCCACGCCGGCCTCACCAATCAGGATCGGGTTGTTTTTGGTACGGCGGGAGAGAATTTGCAGCACACGACGGATCTCTTCGTCACGGCCAATCACAGGGTCGAGTTTGCCTTTTCGGGCCGCCTCGTTGAGGTTGGTGGCGTACTTGTTGAGCGCGTTGTAGGTCTCTTCGCTGTCTTGCGAGGTCACCTTCGAGCCTTTCCGCAGGTCGGTGATGGCCTGCTTGGTGCCCTTCTCGGTGACGCCGGCATCTTTGAGCGCCCGCGACATGTTGTCGCCGGCCATCAAAATTCCGTAGAAGAAATGCTCCAACGACACGAACTCGTCGCCCTGCTCCTGTGCGAAGACGATAGCCTTCTGCAAGGCCGCCTGCGCGCCGTTTGACAAGTATATGTTGCCGCCCGACACCTTCGGCAGACTTTTGATCTCCCTTTCGGCGGCTTGTGCGATGATTTTAGGATCTACATCCTGTTTTTTCAGCAGGAACGAGATGATATTTTCGTCGGTTTCCATCATCGCTTTGAGAATATGTGACGTATCGATCTGCTGCTGCTGGTTGCTGGAGGCGATCATTTGTGCCTTCGCAATCGATTCTTGTGATTTAATGGTAAGATTGTTCAAGTTCATAGCGATAAAAATTTTTGTTTGACAGTGCCTTATTATGCAACAACTTTGCCAAAATGCAAAATCTGACAAAATGTCATACTATTATTTTTTCAAAAAAAATGTGAAAACTGAAAAAAATCGTGTAAATTTGCACCCAAATTCTAAATATGAAGTATAATCGTATATTGTTGAAATTAAGTGGTGAATCGCTGATGGGTGACGACGGTTACGGAATCAACTACGGGGCTGTGAGTCATTTTGCCAGCGAAATCGAGTCGGCAGTGACCGCCGGCGTGCAGGTAGGCGTAGTCATCGGCGGGGGCAACATCTTCCGCGGGGTGAACGGTGCCACCAAGGGTTTCGACCGCCGCCAGGGCGACCACATGGGTATGCTCGCCACCATCATCAACGCGATGGCTTTGCAGGGTGTTTTGGAAGAGAAAGATGTGAAAGTCAAGGTGTTGACCGCAATGGCCATCGAAGGGATGGGCGAGAAGATCTATTTCAAAAATGCAGTTCGCTATCTCGATGAGGGTTATGTGGTGATTTTCGGCGGGGGTACGGGCAACCCGTTCTTCACCACCGATACCGGTGCAGCGCTCCGTGCGGTGGAAATCAAAGCCGACCTGCTGCTCAAGGGCACCCGCGTGGACGGCATCTATACCGCCGACCCCGAAAAGGACCCCACGGCCACCAAGTTTGCCAACATCACCTACGCCGAGGCCTACGAAAAGCATCTCAAAATCATGGACCTCACCGCCTTCACCCTTTGTCAGGACAACAACATGAAACTCTATGTCTATGATGCCAACACCCCCGGCAACCTGTTGAAGGTACTGAGTGGTGAGCCCATCGGAACTTTTGTCAGCAACCAATAAAAATTTTATATTATGGCAGAAAACAGCAATTTAATCGACCCTCAGATTTATAAAAAAGCGAACCAGAGATCGCATTTCAAATTCCACTTAGCCATCTACGCATTGGCCATGCTGGTGATTTGGATTCTTTACATCTTCCTTTTCAGAGCGACCGCTCCTGACGCGAGTGTGGTGGATACGGCCAAGGATGTCATCAACCAGGGCATGACTTTCCTGAAGTTCTCGGTGCTGGTGACGGCATTGTGGACGGTCATCGTGGTGTTCCACGGACTGTTCGTCTATAAATTCAACAGCTCGATGCTGGAGAAGGAGATCAAGGCTTTGGAGAAAGAAATCAAGGAACAGGAAGAGAAGAAACGCGAGTTGTTGGCCAAGAGAAACAATTCTGAAAACTAATAGTAAAGAATATTATGAGCGAAGAAACGAAAAAATGCCTTGACCAGGCAAAAGAGAGCATGAACGGCGCGATTGTGGCGTTCGACAAAGATTTACAGAAAGTGCGTGCCGGCAAGGCCAACCCGCAGATGCTGGAAGGTTTGAAGGTGGATTATTATGGCAACCCCACTCCCGTTGAGCAGGTCGGCAACATCAGCACGCCCGATGCCCGCCAGATTGTCATCCAGCCGTGGGAACGCAACATGCTCCCCATCATCGAGAAGGCCATCCTGGCCGCCAACCTCGGCTTCACCCCGCAGAACAATGGCGAGTTCATCCGCATTGTGGTGCCCGCCCTCACCGAGGAACGCCGTAAAGAGCTGGTAAAGAAGGTGAAACAGGAGACCGAGCAGCATAAGGTAACCATCCGCAACATCCGCCGTACCGCCAACGACAACGCCAAAAAGCTGAAAGACAATGGCACTCCGGAGGATGAAGTGAAGAAGTTAGAGGCCGACATCCAGAAGCTGACCGACGACTCTATCGCCAAAATCGACAAGATGGCCGAGATGAAGGAAAAAGAGATTATGACCGTTTAATTTTTCATTTAATAATTAAAAAACAACAACTATGATTCCCGAAAATCTGAAGTATTCCAACGACCACGAATGGTTGAAAATGGATGGTGAATTTGCATACGTAGGCATTACCGCATACGCAGCAGAACAGCTTGGTGACATCGTCTTCGTTGACGTGACCACCGTTGACGAGACCCTTGAGAAGGACGAAGTGTTCGGCTCCATCGAGGCTGTGAAGACCGTGTCTGACCTGATGCTGCCCATCGGCGGTGAGGTCGTAGAGTTCAACGAAGAGCTCGAAGGCAACCCGGCCCTCATCAACACTGATCCTTACGAAGGTGGCTGGATCGTGAAGATCAAACCCACCAACCCCGCCGAGGCCGACACCCTGCTTGATGCAGCTGGTTACGCCGACCTTATCAAATAATAATATTGTATTGGAATCCCTTTGAAAGGACACGCAGCAATGTGTGTCCTTTTTTTTGAGAGATTTCGTTTTTTTTTCGCAAAATCTTACGCTACATTCATATTTTTTTATAATTTTGCAGCGTAAATATTTATTTAATCACTAAAACGTTTTAGCATGAAAAAAGTTTTATCTTTTGTTGCAGCTTTATTTGCTGTTGTTGCATTGAATGCACAGAATTCATTCACCTATGAGTTCGAAAACGATCTGCAAGGGTGGACAATTATTAATGTTAATACTGACGGAGGCACCTGGTTACATAGCAGTGTTAACCCCGGTGGTTACGATTATACTTCGGTGGCCCATGGTGGCACTGGTTTCGCCATGTGCTACTCATTTATTGATAATGATGGTGCATACGACACCGACAGCTACCTCGTTTCTCCGCAGCAGTATAGCATCGTTGCCGGTTCAACGCTGAACTTCTGGGCTGATAATGCCAACGATACCTATCCGGAAAATTTCTCAGTGGCTATCTCCACTGCAGCTGCCCCGACAGCTTCTGATTTCACTCAGATTTGGAGTGGTGGAGCAAAAATGGGTGAAGCTACTCGCTATGATAACTGGCGCGAACACACCATCGATCTGAGCGAATATGCCGGTCAAAACATTTGGATCGCTTTCCACGATGTGAACTATGATGCTTATGAAATCTGGATTGATGATGTTACCGTTAATCTTGGTGGTAGCGGTATTGTTGAAAACACCAACACCTTCTCCATCTATCCGAACCCCGCTACTACGGTTCTGAATGTGAACGCTGAAGGTTTCAACACCGTTGAGATCGTGAACCTCCTCGGCCAGACGGTTTACACCGCCAATGCTACCAGCAACATGCAGATCAACGTTAGCAACCTCAACAACGGCGTTTACTTCGTTCGCATGAACGGCGAAAACGGCACCGCTACCCAGAAATTCATCAAGAAATAGGGATTCTTTCCTTCAATTGAAAAGGGAGGCTTTGAAGCCTCCCTTTTTTTGTGCAAAACATTATGCCACTGGTGTTGGATCGGTTTTCGGATACAGCAACGCACAGCGGTTGATGATGGCATTGGCATATTCAAAACCGGAATCGCAGGCCTTTTTGTTTTTTGTGCCATCATACCCCATGTGCAGGTGCATGGTGCTGTATCCGGCCACAATGGCCGCCAGCAGCTTTCGGTCGCGCTGACCGGCCGCCTGCTGGTACTTCTCAATCGACGGACGGCCTTTGCTTTTGCGTATGCCCAGTGCCGCGTCCAAGGCCACCAGACAGCCGTTCCACAGGGTGTTCCCTGCCATCTTGATATATTTCCCGTCCGTATAAATATTCAGTTCGGAATCATAGTTGGCCTTTTGGATGATTGCTTCGGCGTTGGCCACATAGCGCCGGGCTTCTTCGATAGGATCTTTTTTCTCCATGATGGTTAGATGGTTGAGATGTTTATTTTTGATCTGCAAAGATACAACGGAAAATGGTAATTGTTATCGATTTCGTAAAATTTATTTTGAAGGGATAACGGTTTCTTTGACAAGGGTTTGGGAAATTTGCCCATTATACTCTGCAACTTTTTGGCATACTGAAAGTTACAAAAATGGAAGGGTAGAGACGTGGTGTATTGTAGAGACGTGGTACACCGCGTCTCTACAATACACCACGTGACGCGTCGGGAAACGTAATGTTTTCGTCCTGCAAAAATGCCCGAAAATGCCCGAAAATACCCGAAAATGGCAGTTTGGCTGAAAAATGGTTCTTGTTCGCTAAAAGCTCGATTTAATCCACTGAAACACAGTTTGTAACCCTTTTACTCCCCCTCCGATTATCTTATCTTTGCAAGAAGTTTTGCTTATTGAGATGAAGTTGGTGATTGGTTTTTAACTCATTGTACTACACGATTTTTCATTTCCCGTAGGGACGTTTTGTGCTTTTGCGTTTGGCAAAAATTGCGCATTTTTATGCAATTTCACGCACCAGAAGCTTGTGTTGGGTGATTTTTTTAGGGAGAAAAATTGAACACTAAATCCGACAAAACAGATGCGATCTTATACTTTTATATTATATAGCGAAAACAAATAAAATAATCATAACATTAACCACAACACAATGAAAAAGCTCTACAACGTACAACCGAAATTCATGAAAGCAGTCTTGATGATGGCAGTGATGCTCTTCCTCATTGCCCCCGCAGCTGTGAAGGCGCAATCGGATGTGGATGGCTCAGAGGAACACCCCATCCCTATCTACAACGCGGAACAGCTCATAGCCTTGGCTACCTGCCATAACTCAGCTGCACAGTACTACTACAACAGCGACGATGGCATTATCCAGACAGCAAACCCTGGCACTGGACACGGTTTTTTGATCAGAGGTAACAATGGTAGTATTCACTATAAGCTGATGGCCGATATCGACCTCAACCCGAATAAGGATGTGGCCGGCTGCGATGGCGTTGACAACGGTTTCGTGGAATGGTCGCCAATTGGTGTGACGGGAAAAGTTTTTTATGCCCAGTTCGATGGTAACTACCATATCATTTCGGGTTTGTATGTGAACAAACCCACCCAGTCTCAAAAGGGATTTTTTGGTATGATGACCTCCAATAGTAGTGTGAAAAACTTGGGTATTGTGAATTCCTATATCAGTGGTAAAGACGATGTGGGAGGTATTGTGGGAAGTTTGACCAATGCCACCGTAACCCATTGCTTTGTGGATGCCACTGTTGTAGGCTCGCGTCATTGCGGTGGTGTGGTGGGTTATTCTCAGGCAGCTGAGGGTTTCTCTCGCATTGACACCTGCTATGCAGCAGGTAGCGTCTCCAGCTTCTCCGACCACGTAGGTGGTGTCGTGGGTGGTTCCAAAGCCACGTACATCACCAGCTGTTACTCCAGCGTGGTGGTCAACTACACCGCTCCTAACCAGATCGGTGGTATTTTGGGCTACGACGATGGTGGCTCAGTTGTGGTTAACAGCTACTACGACCGCCAGATGTGCCCCGCCAATACACCTTACGGTGTGGGTAAGTGGACCAACGATATGGTGCAGTCGTTCTGGACGGATTTGGGCGAGAACTACCTCTTCGCATACGCGGGTACCAACGACGACTACTATCCCTCATTGAAGGGATTTGCCCAGACCAACATGTCCGTTCGTCTTTCCACTCTGCCCATCATCCTCAGTGGTGAGCAGACCATGGCCGATGTGCGTGAGAACTTTACGGTGAGCGGTAAGAACGACGGCTTTACATGGGTCAGCTCCGACAACACTGCCGCCGAGGTTACGGTGGTATACGGCAACTATAGCGTGGTGGTGAAACGCCAGGCTTGGTTTATGCTGAAGGCCAGCTACGGTACCTTATCCCATACCGTGGCCATGTACTCTGCTAAGGACCCAGCCATTGGTACGGAGGCCAACCCCTTCACGATTAACAATATGGATGATTTGGCGAAGTTCCGCGATGGCATTAACTCGGGCTCACCTTTCGAGTATCAGCACTTCGTTATCCCCGCTCGTGGTAACAACACCTACTTCCTCCAAACGGCTAACATTACCTTGCCTGATGCGAACTGGAATGGCTCCAGCCGAAAGATTGGTAAATCTGCCAATGAGGCTTTTGCAGGTATTTACGATGGTGGTGGTCATGAGGTGCAGGGCCTGAAAGTGACCAGTGGTAGTTACGCGGGATTCTTTGGCTATGTGCAATATGGTACCATTAAGAATCTTGGCGTAAGAGTAAAACAATTTACCGCAAGTGGCTCGTATGGTGGTCCGTTGTGTGCAATAATTCAAGGTGGCACCATCGAGAATTGCTACTCCACGCCGGAAAATTCAGATGTGATCCTCCAACTGAATAACCGTTGCGGCGGTCTTATTGGTTATGCCGAGAGAGATACGGTGCGTATTATCGGTTGCTATAATGAATGTGATATTGTGACGTATGGCGATGCTGTTCAAACTGATCTTGGTGGTATCATATCGGGTAATCATGGGCAGGATCTTCCCTACATTTATATTTATAATTGTTGTAATAAAGGAAATATTACGGGAAAAGCGAGCTATTGTGGCGGTGTTGCGGGAATTATCTATCTGTCGTCTTCTTCATCAGCAGAGGTTTCACATTGCCGCAATGAAGGTAATATAACCAATACATACATGCCTCAGAACAACTCTGATGAACGTACTGCTGGTATTCTTGGATATACGAATCTCAATTCTCAGATGAAGTTATCGTACTGCTCCAATACTGGAAATATAACCGTCTATGCGTATGCAGCAGGTATTTTAGGTCCGGGTAGCTGTTATGTGGATTATTGCTATAATACGGGCGATATTACCATTGTTGAAGAGGGACAGCCGAGAGTTGATAATGTTGCGGGTATTAGCGTGAGTGGAAAAAACAGATATTGCTTGAACTTGGGTAAGGTTACTGCAGGAAGGGGTGCAAGCGCTATTGGTATAGGATCGTATGCACAACATTGTTTTAATGCGGGCGAAGTAACAGCTAGTATGAGTGTTGGTACGAATGCTGCTTATGGTGTGAATACTACTACGAGTAATAGCAGCGACTACAACATTAATATAGGCGGAGTCTATGGCCAATATACTTATCGTGGGCCTATAGGGACGGTAGCCAATAACTTTGTTGACGTGCAAATGGTACCTGCTTCAACTGTTACTTCTTACGGAACACCAAAAACGACGTCAGAAATGTTAGGTACTGGGTTGCAGAGTAAATTAGGCGATGAACATTGGGTTTACACCGAAGGCATGTATCCCCGTATCAAAGGTTTGGAGAACGAAGATGCTATGATTGTGGCTGCTTCTCCTGTGTGCCTTGTTACCGGTGAGACGGTCAACGGCGTGAGCTCCAATTTCACCGTCAGCGGCTGCGACAGCAGCGTGGTGTGGACTAAGGATGGCAACCTGGTGACCAATATTACGGGTTGTACACACAATAGTTCCAACGTTAGCGTGGCCGATGATCCCGTGGCTGGCGCCACCACCCTCACCGCCACCCGCAATGGCGTTTCCAAGACCGTGCGGCTGAACAGTGCGGTTGCTCCTGCGGGTGTGCTCGATGTGACCAATCTCGCCGACCTGAAGACCCTGCGCGATGGTGTGAACACTGGTGCTCCCTTTGAATATCACAGCGTGTTAGTGCCTGCCGGCGCCCAAGGAACCACCTTCCGTCAGACCGCTTCCAATATCGACCTCTCTTCCGAAACCAACTGGGAACCCATCGGTACAGAAGAGGCTCCTTTCCGGGGTATATATAATGGTAATGGTGATACCATCAGCCATCTCACCCAGAGTGACATGACCAATAGCGGCTTGTTCGGCGTTACCCAAAAGTCGAAGATTCATCACCTGACTTTAACGGAGGTGAACATTTCTAATATTCATACGACTGCAGGTACCTTTATTACAGTGGCCATTGAAGACACACTTTCGTACTGCTATGCGCATGGTAGCATAAGTGGTAATGAGACAAGTGGTATTATGGCTGTAACGCATGTGGGCGGTTTGGTTGGTAAATCACAATTGGTTCGAATTGATAATTGTGGCAATTACTGTTCGGTAACGGGTGGCGCGAGAGCGTGTGCGGGCGGTTTGATTGGCTATGCTGAAGCGACAGGTGCCCCGACTTCTGCCAATGCGAGTAAAAATAGAATTGTCAATAGTTTCAATGCGGGTGAAATTACGGGTAACTACATGGTAGGAGGTCTTGTTGGACGTGGGTCAAGAATTTATGATTCATACAACTACGGGAATATTATAGCAAATACTGATGCCATATATGTGGGTGGCCTTTCAGCTGCTAATACCTATGTGGAATCCAGTTTCAATACGGGGAAAGTAACTGTTGCGAACTGTGCAGCTGGACAGGATACCTACGTGGGTGGTTTGGTGGCCTACCAAGGAAGTAGTACTAATTACAATATTGTTGATAGTTACAATGCAGGTATTATTGAGGGTGCCAACCGTAAACATGTGGGAGGACTTGTGGGAGCGATTGCTGGAGATTATAGAGGCAGTATTTCCACAAGCTATAATTTGAACGCAGTGAATGGAAATGGAGAATTTGTGGGGGCTATCCTGGGGTATAATATCCAAGTCGACAATAGTAACATTACCAACAACTACTACGACCAGGCATTCTGTCAGAAGGGTGGTCTGAACGGTGAAGATGTGGCTGGCAAAGCCGAAGCTAAAACCACGGCAGAACTTACCAATGGCACCACGCTTCCTTCGGGCTTTTCTAGCACGAAATGGACGGCAGCCGCAGGTTACTATCCTCGCGTAGCCAGCATTGCAACAGCAGATGCTTCGTTAGCCTCTGCAGCCAAGTTGCAACTCCCTGATGGCGAAACCGCACAGGCGGTTTCGAATGACGTTGACCTTGCTACCGGCGGTTGCGTCGACAATGTGACCTGGGGTCTCGAAAGCGGCAACAGCATTTCCTTCACTCCTAGCACATGCACGGGTCATGTGGTGAGCCGTGGTGTGGTGTATGTGGTGGCCTCTGTCAGTAGTGTGCCGTACAAACTGGTGAAGGTGAATGCCGGTATCTCTGAGAACTCTCCCCTTATCATCAAGAGCAAAACCGAGTTGGTGAACTTCCGCAACTTAGTGAACGCAGGCGCTACCTTCTACTACAATGAGAGCGACCAGACTTACCATGCCGATGATGAGGGTGGCTACTTCGCCATCACCAACCAGGGCGAAGACCTTTATTTCAAACTTACCTGCGATGTAAATCTGTCGGATGGCGTATGGACTCCTATCGGACTCAACGAGGATGGCAAGCATTTTAATGGTCATTTCAATGGCGACAACCATACCATTACAGGTTTGCAACTTACCTCTAATGGCGACTACCAAGGTCTTTTCGGCTATCTCGAAAACGGAAGCATCCGCAATATCAACATGGAAAAATCGAAGATGGCAGGCGAGGGTAATAGCCGTGGTTTTGTGTGCGGATACAACGATGCCGGTGTTATTGACCATTGTTCTACCCATTTAGACACTATCGTCGTAACGTCGGGTAGTGCAGTAGGTGGTATTTGCGGAACCAGTTTGGGTGCAGTTCAAAATTGTTCGTCCGATCACGACACTATCTCTTCGAGTACTACTACGCTTGTTGGTGGTATTTGTGGCGTGGGACGAAATGGTAGCATAAGCAATTGCAATGTTCAAAATCTTGCGATGGTTACCGATGCATCGTACACAGGTGGTGTTTGTGGACGAGTTTTCAAAAACTTGATCGACAACTGCCAAATCAAAAACAGCTCACTGAAAATGTCTAAGGCCTATGTGGGTGGTATATGTGGTTACGATAGTTTGAGTACGATTCAATACTGCTCGTTTGTCAATACGAATATGGAGAGTGCTTCTAATAGTGGTGGTATTGTAGGTTACGCATGGGGATACAATACTGCGGCTAACCCGTCAGGTATTACTAATTATATCCGCAAATGTTATACCGATGGAGGATCTATTGAAGCTCCTAATGGTGAATGCGTGGGTGGTATAATTGGTCAATCATATCGTACGAGTTACATTCGAGTTGTGGGATGTCAGAACAATATTCCCGTTCATGGTAAAAGAAATGTGGGCGGTGTTGTGGGCGAAGCACAAGGATATGTGGATTCCTGTGTGAATACGGCTGCAGTTCATGGCGAATATACTCTTGCAGAAAGCGTTAAGGAAAGTTACTGCGGCGGTGTTGTGGGATATTTGTACGATGGCGCCAGCTATTGTAGATGGTTGGTGAATTTTGGTGATGTGACCGGTGAAGGCAACCGTGTGGGTGGTATTGTTGGACATAATATGGGATCACAGCTCATGATGTCGTTTAATTCAGGTCGCGTTGTGGGACAGGACTATGTGGGTGGTATTGCTGGCCGAAGCGGTGCTCGCGAAATTGATTGCTACAATGCTGGGCAAGTATTTGGTGGTTCGTTCGTGGGAGGTATTGCGGGTGCACAATTTGTGACCGCTTACTCCAATGGTTTGTCCAGATGTTATAACATTGGCCATGTTCAAGGTAATAGTATCACCGGCGCTATCTGTGGTTATAATCAGAATGATGCATATTTGATTGGTAACTTCTATGATAAACAATTCAGTTACTCTATCGGTGTGAACGGTGTTGACCTTGTCGGCCATGCAGAAGGTAAACTTACCTCTGAAATGGTAGGTGAAGGCTTGAAAGAGACCTTAGGTGTGACCAATACTACAATTTCTGGTTCACCATACGATTCATGGCTGTATGCGAATGGGCTTTATCCGCAAGTGAAATATGTGCGCAACCAGGCTTGGGGCAAGGATGGCTCTGTGGTGTCGGCTACGCCCATTATTATGCCTGCCACCGTTACCTCATGGAACATTCCGTCGGCTGAGCCGCCTGCCATTTATGGTGCGGGTAGCGACACTACCTCATGGAGCGTGTTAGATGGCGAGTTCGCATTGGAAATCAACGACCATGTCCATTTCACCATCAAGAATGTGGGTGTGGCAGAGGTGGCCGCATCGGCTCACGACTCTATCTACAAGCGTGTGCGTATTGTGATCGGCGTGTCGGAAGAGTCGCCCATCATCATTAAGGACTACAACGAGTTGTGCAACTTCCGCGATGGTATCAACAGCAACCGTAAGTTCTATTATGATGCCGCTACGCAAACCTTCTGGACCAGCCAAGATGGTACACATAGTCGTATTGAGATTCCCGAAGGAGGTGATGGCATGTTCTTCCGCTTGGAGAATGCAATTGATATGGGAACTTACGAAGGAACGTGGACTCCTATCGGTAAGCGCGACACCTGCGCTTTCAAAGGGCATTTCAATGGCAATGGCAAAGCGATTGCCGGTATGACGGTGACCAACGCTGGCAACGATGGTAATTATCACGGTTTGTTCGGATATAATACGGGTACCCTGAAAAACGTCATCCTTACCAATGCTTCAGTGGTGGGTAGTAATAGAACGGGTATCTTGTGCGGATATAACCGCGGTACCCTCACTCACTGTTCGGTTATCGGCGGTACGGTGACAGGTAGTAGTTCTTATACAGGCGGTATTTGCGGTCAAAGCGAAAATGGTTCTATTACTGAATGCTACAATACCAGTGTGGTGACCGGTAGAAGTTATGTGGGCGGTATAGCAGGTCAGACTGCTGGTGGTGTTACTTCATTATGTTTCAACGCCGGTAAAGTGGCAACTCCTACGGGCAGTTACAACTATTGTGGTGGTATTTCTGGCTACAACACCTCTTTCATGAGCGACTGTTACAATACAGGTATTGTTAGTGGTGTTGACTACGTGGGCGGTGTTGTAGGATATAATGGTACTTCTCAGTTTGCACGCCTATATAGCGCAGGCCAGGTGACGGGAACGGGTAGTCATGTGGGTGCTATTTGTAATGCTACGAGCGCTTCTTATTTCCCGCAAAATGCGGCTTTCGATACCCGTATGATTCCTGGTTGTGGAGCTATCGGTAGTCTTGACCCGAATAACCAGAGCAAGTACACCGAACAGATGCATGGTGATGGTTTGCAGAGCCTGTTAGGCACCGACAACTGGACTTATACCGACAGCCTCTACCCGCAGCTTACCGTATTTGTTGGTGAGGATGCCTCATACGTATCGGTTACCCCCATCTTCTTGCAGGGTGCACAAACTACCTTAGATGTTACCTCTCCCTTCATGGCCTATAACAAGAATGAAGTGAATTGGGACTATGTGGTACCCACCGACGTGGTGAACCTCACTACCGCCAACCAGCCCGAATCGGGTCGCGTAACCGTAGAGAACTGCGGTCCTGTGAGCCTGAAGGTGACCAAGAACTTGGCCCTTCGCCAGATTGACCTCGTGGTGCAAAATGTGAGCGCCGGCGAATACAACGACACCACCTGCGGTGGCGAGTACTTGTGGACCGTCAACAACCGCTACTACTCTTCCACCGGCGACTATATCGAGCCTGTGGAAATCGGCCCCGGCTGTAACCAGATTACCACCCTCCACTTGGTAGTGCCCGATCCTCTGTCCATCACTATGGAGGCTGGCGATGTGGTGTGCTACGGTCAGAATAATGGCCACATCACTCCCCACGTTACGGGCTGCTTCGGCACCTATACCTATGAATGGAGCAAAGAGGGTGACGCCTCCTTCAGCAGCACGGCAGATGAACTTACGGGATTGCAGCCGGGTACCTATACCGTTGTGGTAACCGATGCTACCAAAACCAACTGTACTGTCTCTGCCTCGGTGACCATTTCAGAGCCCACCGAACTTACCGTTACGAATACTACTTTCGATAGCCACTGCTGGAACGATAACGATGGTGAAGTGAGCTTCAATATCGCTGGCGGTATCACTCCGTACACTATTACTTGGACTACCCCGAGTTCAGGTTCTGCTAACCAGTCGTTGGCCGGTACCTACTCGATGAGCGGTCTCCCGGATGGTGTGTACGACTTTGTGGTGAAAGATGCCAACGAGTGCTCCGTCTCCAATACTGTTGAGATAGCCGATGATGACACCCCGTATGCCATTACTGCTTACGGTATCGACAAATTGTATGATGGTGTGTCGGTGAATCCGAAACAATACACTTTGAGCATTGGTGGCGGCACGGCTGTGACACTGCCTGCTGGTGTGCCTTATATTTTGCCGAATGATGATACGCTCAAGGTAACCGTATCTCAGACTGATGAGTTAGTGAATGCGGGTGCTTATTCTAACACCCTCACTAATGTGGTGATTAAGCGTGGTACCGAGGATGTGACCTGCCGCTACCATCTGATTCAGACCAACAGTACGGTGAACATTCAGAAACGTAATATCACCCTTACTTCAGCCACCGATGAGAAAAATTATGATGGCGATCCGCTTGTCAACTCTACCGTAACGGTAACGGGAGATGGCTTTGCTACGGGCGAAGGCTGCACATTTGATGTAACTGGTACTCAGACAGAAGCTGGTGTGTCTTCGAACACCTTCACCTATACGCTTAATACGGGTACTAATCCTGATAACTATATCATAACGAAGGTGGAAGGAACATTGACAGTAAACCGTGATGGTATGGTTGTCGTTACCCTTCTTACTACAAGCAAGGTGTATGATGGCACTGCCCTCGAAGGTAATTATAGTGTGAGCGGTGTTCGCTCGGGTGAACATGCTGTTGTGACTTTCACTGCGCCTTCCATCACCAATGCAGGTACGTTAACCTACACGATTGCTAAGACTGACGTGGTGGTTCTTGACGGTGCCAATGTGGATGTCACGAGCAATTACGACAGTATTGCCATTACTCCTGGTACGCTGACCATCAACCCACGTGAGATCACTTTGATTTCCAATACTGCCTCGAAAACGTACGATGGCACGGAGTTGTATGACCATGCTGTATCGATTTCTGGCGATAGTGAAGATGACATTTTTGCAAGTCAGATTGAGAATTTGAGAGCTTCAGCCCTTTCTCCTGTTGTGGATTATACTCCCACTCCGGTTGACAATGCCATTACGTTCTCCCCGAAAACCACTTATGTGGGTGCGAACTACACCCTCACCTACAGCACCGGTACGTTGACGATCAACAAGAAATCGGCTTCCTATAAGGGTGACACCCTCATCGAGCCTTATACGGGTTTAGAGCAGTGCGCCACGAGTTTCACTGTCTCGAATCTACTGACAGGACATACCTTATCGGGTGTAACCTATTCCGCTTGCGGTACCAATGCCGGCACCTATAACGGTACATTCACAGGTACTCCGGTGGTGATGAACGGTTCTGCCGATGTGACCGCCAACTATGAACTTACTGCTGTTCCGGCTACTCTCACCATCAACCCGGGAGAGGTCGAGATCGTTATCACTTCTGCTACGATGAGCGATGTGTATTATGATGGTCAGAACCATACGATGCAAGAATACACGGTTACCTATAACGGTACGGCTATTGATCATGAGGCCGGCAACGTGTTCTCGTTTGTGCTGCCCACGGGCGATAACCTCAAAATCACCCCGACCAACTATGGTGCAACGGGTATTACCGATGTGGCCGATGGTCCGCAAATTAATGACTTCACCTACAATCTGCAGCATTCAGAGAACTATTCAGCGGATGCTGTCACCACACAGAAGGGTACGTTGGAACTTGAGAAACGTTTGGTAACCATCCGTTCCAAATCATGGACACAGTCTTACACGGGACAGGAGGTCCGCAAGGATGAAATCACCATTGCTGGTATGGGCTTCGTAAGTGGTGAAGGTATTGATGCTTCTGCTACTGACTGGACCTACATGGATGCTCATCCTTGTATTGATGTGGACACTTTCAACAATGTATTTGACTATGTCCTCACTTCTGCAACCGATCCTAATAACTATGACATTACGAAAGAATATGGAAAGATTATTATCAACAAGGTAACACTTACTGTAACGGCTGATAACAAGTCACGTCCCTATGGTAACGAGAATCCTGAATTCACCTACCAGATGAGTGGTTTTGTGACAGGTGAAGACGAAGATATTGTGCGTGCGGCTGGCAAGATGACGGGTGAGCCTGTATTGACGACTACTGCTACAAGCACCACCTCCACGGGTAGTAGCTATGTGATTGAGATTGCCCAAGGTACTTTGGCCGCTACCAACTACAACTTCTACTTTGTGAATGGTACGTTGGCCATCACGGCTCGCCAGATCCATATCAACGCGTTGCCAGTGACCGCTACCTACGATGGTACCGTCCATACATGGGAAGAGTCTGCCGCTCCGCACTACGTGATCCCGGATCCGACAGAGTTGCGTTCAGGCGATGAAATCACCAACGTGGTGATTAGTGGTAATGCTCGTGAAGCTGGTTCGAATGTGGGTGGTGTGAGTGTTACAGGTATCACCATTATGAATGGGGAAGTGAATGAAACCTCCAACTATCAGCCTGTTTACACCGCTGCCGACATCACCATCGCCAAACGTCCTTTGAAGATTGTGGTGGGTGATGGTACGGTTGAGTATGATGGGAATCCGCATAGTGGAGATGCTATTCCTACTCCGAAATATACGATTGATCCGTCCACCTCACTGGCTCCTACCGATGCTATCACCACCATCGATATCATTGGTGGCGGTACTGAGGCTTCTGCCACTCCGTATGATGTGTATGTGAATATGAGCACTCTTCATATTGAAAATTCAGAGCTTGACCATACCATTAACATGAAGGGCAGTTACGAAATTGTGGTTGACACAGGTGACCTCACCATCACTCCTCTTGCCACTGTTACTGTGAATGTGAAAGGTCGCACCGATACGGTGACCTATGATGGAGTTTCTCATACGGTGACCGGCTATGACCTTTCTTGCGAAAACGCTCTGTTTGATCTGACTACGGTCTCCTTCACAGGCACTCCTGAGGTAACGGGTACCAATGCTGACACCTATATCTACACCCTCGCGGCTACTGATTTCAGCAGCACGGATGCCAACTTCACCACTGTGGAGTTCAATATCGAGCGGAATGTGGTATTGGTCATCAACAAGAAAGCTGTTACGATCACAGCTAATGACTGGGAAGTGATGTATGATGGTGAAACGCATACCTACGCTGAAAATACCGGTGCTATTCTCACCGTTACGGGTCTGGTGAGCGGCCACACGGTGGCTGACACCACCATGACGGGTTCGGGTGTTGATGCGAATACGTACGACATCACTCCTGCTGGTGCAGTTATCAAGGATGCTTCTAATAATGTGGTAACGGATAACTACGAAATCACCTATGTAGAAGGTTTGTTGACCATCACTCCGCGTACACCTGTTACGGTGATTATTCAGGAGCATGGTGCCGAGTACGAGTACGACGGCACTCTCAAGACCGTTTCTGGCTACAGTGTATCGGTTAGCGATCCGCTCTATCTCGAAAGCTACATTGCCTTCAGCGGTACTTCTACTGTATCGGGCGTGGGTAGCGAAACCGCACTGTCCACCTATCAGATGGAATTGCAGGCTAGCAACTTCAGTAACAATAGTACCAACTTTACGGGTGTTACGTTCACCGTTCTGGATAGCGCCTTGTACATCTATCCGAAGTTGAAAGCTCAAGTGACTGACCTTGTCAGCGACTTGTGCCTCGGTGGTGACAATGGTGCCGCTACCATCAACGTTACGGGTGGTAAGACCATTAATGGCAAGTACAACTTCTCGTTGAATGGTGGTACGGCTCAAGCATTCACCGCTCCGCATACCTTCGATCATCTGTCGGTTAACGACTACACCGTAGTGATTACCGACTCACTGAACTACTCGGTTACCGTAACCTTTAGCATTGAAGGAAGCACCGATGTGCTGTCGGCTACTATCGTTACTCCCACCGAGCTCTGTCCGAACCAGGGCAACTACTCGGTGAGTGTGAACGTGAGCGGTGGTACAGCTCCTTACGCCTACACTTGGACGGGTGCTCAGGATGTGGATGCTCCTGCTACGCAGGTGGTACAGACCGAAGTGAACGACGGTGGAACTACCTATACCGTGAGTGTGTCCATTTTGGATGCTAATAACTGCCCGATAGAGGCCAACACTACCTTCACGGTGAAACCTTCTGTGACAAAGACCACCAGCCTCTCTAACATCGTTTGTCCGGCTGACATGGATGTCACAATGAAGTATGGTGTTTACGACACGCTGTTGACGCTCATTGAGCCCACTTGGACCAGCAACATTCCGACGATGCCGCTGACCCTCGTGAGCGATGCTCCTGCCACCAGCCGCTTCGGCGTGAGAGAAGGTCGTGAAGACAGCACCTACACCATCCACTGGCATTTGATGGACACCTGCGGTGGCGACAGCCTCATCTGCACGCAGACCATCATCGTCAGATTCCCCGAATGTAGCTCTGTAACAGCTGAAGGTCACACCTATCAGGCTGTTCGTTTGGGTGCCAACTGCTGGACTCGTAGCAACCTTGTTACTCCTGCTCCACAGACTCGTAGTTCTGCTAACGGCGAGTACAAGTACAACAACGACGATGCATTGGCCGCCCAGTTTGGTTTGCTCTACTCATGGTATGCAGCAAGCGGAGTGCCGCAGGGCAGCAGCACTGAGCCTACTATGGTAGACGGCCATGTTCAGGGTTTGTGTCCTACTGGCTGGGCTTTGCCGACGGCAGAAGACTTCATCATCATGGTGGATGCCATCGGTGGTGTGCCGTACATGAAGAGTGCCGACAGCGACTTCTGGATCAGTGGTCTTGAAGGTAGCACTCCGAGCAGCGGCTTCGATGCGCTGGGTGCTGGTTACTACAAATCTGCAACCGACTCCTTCGAAGGTTTGATGACCGTGGCTCGCTTCTGGACCAGCACGCCTGCTTCCAGCACCACTGGTACGGCTGTTCAGTGTGCAGTATGCGAGGGCGAGGATGTTCTCGTAGCACCGAAGACTGACGGTTACAGCATCCGCTGCGTGAGAGTTCAATAATCTTATCAAATAAATTTCTAACACCCGCTGTAGCAATACGGCGGGTGTTTTTTTTGTATTGCTGAAGAATATTTGTTATTTGCATAAATTTCAATTCAATCTACTGAAATAAAAGGTGTAAACTCCGTTCTTTCAATAATTTACAATAATTTTGCCCCTTATTCGTCTATTAGGAATGAAGTAGATGGTTTGCATGTAACTCACTGAACTATAGTTGCTTTTATTTTCCATAGGGGTGTTGTGTGCTTTTGTGTTTGGCATAAAATCTGATTTGTTTTACGAAAACGCGCTTGAAAGTTCCTAACATCGCCATTTATAGGAAATTATATAAGTTGAAAAACGAAAACAGAAAATATTACCCATAATAGATAACGGCATGATGATACAGCCCAATGTCGGAAGACGTGAATTCAAGAAAAAGGTTCTTTTTACTATAGTGTTTATTTTCACTGCGCTTGCTTTTGCGGTGAAGGCGCAGGATGGTTCGTCCGGTGCCCCATTCCCCATCAGGACAGCGCAGCAGCTGACTTCGCTTGCCCAGCGGATCAACGCGGGCGGCACCTTCTATTTCAATCCTGCCGATTCGATGTATGTGACGGCCAATGCTACCGGACGGGTGGCCATTGCCAACAAGGGTGAAGGGGCATATTTCAAGTTGGTGGCCGACATTGAGCTGAACAGTGCCGATGTGGCCGCCAGTGAGGGAACTGGCAGTTATACGCAGTGGGTACCGATAGGAAACAGCAATGAACATCCTTTCGATGGCACTTTCGATGGTGGGCATCATCTGGTGTCGGGCGTATTCATCTCTAAGCCGGAAGCCAATAATATGGGCTTGTTTGGTCAAACGGCTAACCATGCGACAATCAAAAACTTAGGTGTGATTAGGTCGTATGTCTGTGGTCAGAACGATGTGGGTGGTATTGTGGGTAAGACCCTCGGTACCATCATTGATAGTTGCTTTTTTGTGGGTACGGTTATCGCTACCAATGCTCACGTGGGTGGTGTGGTTGGACAGATTAGTGGGGCGACGGTTGTGTCGCACTGCTATGCCAGTGCCACTGTGAGTGCGACCGTTTCGCAGGTAGGTGGTATTGTGGGTTGTACCGACAATGCTGGTGATGCCTGTACCATTTCGAACTGCTATTCATCCAGTATCGTACAGGGTTTGCAGCAGTACACAGGTGGTATTCTCGGTGAGGACAAACACGAGTATACTATCCTCAGCAACCTATATTACGACCGTCAGATGATCCACATGCTGACCGCTGGCATCCAGCACAACAACATCGGTACAGGCATGGAGACTCGCGATATGATTGACGGGACGTGGGCACCGGCAGGTTTCACGGCCACAGGTGCAGGTTTCTATCCGCACATCACACATTTTGATGTGCCGGCCACTTCTCCAGCTTTCCTTTCTGTGGTGCCGATTATCCTCCCTGCCAACACCACCCTATCAGACCTTGAAACTGTGACTGAAATTACGCTTGGTGGTGGTAGTACAGTGAGTTGGGAAGATGTGGAGATTGTGGGTGACGCTTCGTTGAGCGACCATACTTTCACCCTCAATGGTGAGTGTTATGCGGAATTGGTTGCTACTGCCAACAACAATAGCAGCATCACCCGTACCTATCCGTTGCACCTGGTCAAGACTCCGCTGCTCGGAACGGCCGCCAATCCCTTCCCCATAAACAATCTTACCGACTTGAGTGCTTTCCGTACCGGTATCAACTCGGGTAGCGTTTTTACCTATAAGCATTTCTCCATCCCTGCTTTGGGAGCCAATACTCACTTCATTCAGACTGCGGACATTGCGATGCCCAACAGTAACTGGGCGAGTATCGGTAATGGATCGGCTGTGCCCTTTAAGGGTACATACGATGGCGGCAACCATGTTATTACCGGATGGCAACACAGCACAGCTGAGTATGCTTTCTTCCGCTATACCGACCATGCTACGATTAAGAACTTGACCATTCGTGGTATTCGCTCGTCCAACCAGTCTGCCCTTATCCGTTGTATGACAGCTGGTACGGTGGACAACTGCCATACCGATGGGTGTACCTCTATTAAAGGACCTCTGATTTATGAGACTTCCGAGTCGACCGATACGGCCTATATTAGAAACTCTTCCAACAGCAATAAAATTGATATCAGTGGTGACATTGGAGGACTTGTCAGACAGTTGGGTACAAAATATAACGTGATAGACAACTGTCACAACTATGGCAATGTGAAGGGGACGATCCGTGTGGGCGGTTTGGTAGGACGCGCGAAAGAAAATTCGGGCGCATATCTTATCATGACGCGTTGTTCCAACCATGGGTTGATTGAAAACTACAGTACTGGCAATGAGGCTCGTGTGGCCGGCTTGGTGGGTCACATGGACTGTTCGATTAGTTATAGTTACAACGCTGGCGAGGTGAAAGGATACCTGCATGAAGCGGGTATTGTGGCTGCTGGAACTGTATCGGTGTCGTACTGCTACAATGTGGGGAACATCACTTGCGGTGCCGCTGGAAATGTCAGTGCCCGCGAGGGTAATGTGTATGGTATTGCGTCTTCTGCTTCCCATAGTTTCAACACGGGGCGCATCACCAACTATTCTACAGGTAATGCATACGGTGTTGCTGGCGGCACGCCGACCGACTGTTTCAATGCTGGCGAGGTGGTTGCACATGTGAATGGCGCTGCTTATTCCATCAGCGCTAATACAGCAACGCGCAGTTATGTGATAGGCCGCCTTGAAGGCGCGGACAAACAGGTGAACGCCACCTATTATGATGCTTCGCGTGTGCCGAGTTTCACTTCTGCGAGTGCCACATCAAAGACCACGGCGCAGATGACCACGGGTTCGCTGATGTCGAATGCTAACTGGTTGGAAACGAGCGGTCTGTATCCCCGTATCGCAGGTCTGGACACGCTGACCATCAGTCAGGCAGTGGCTTTGCCCATCACTTTCGGCAGTACTACAGACAATGTGGACCATGTGTCTGCCAACTTTACAGTGGCCAACAGATTCGGCATCAAGTGGCGCATAGAGGGCACTTCTGGGGCGACTATTAGCACGGGGGATGGTACTACCTCGCAGACCGTCACTCTGCCGACCAACAGAACGGGCGGCAATATTATTTTGGCTGCCTACAAAGGTGACTCTGTTTATTATCGCATCACATTGAAAATGGCCGTGGCTACGCCGACGAGTGCACTCACCGTGGATAATCTTACCGACCTGCAAAATCTGCGCGATGGTATCAACAGTGGTGCGACTTTCATGTACAAAGGCACACCAGTACCTGCTGGCGGCGAAGGCACCACCTTCCGTTTGACGGCGAATTTTAACATGCCCACCACCAGCTGGACCGCCATAGGAACCATCTCCAATACGTTCAAAGGCACCTTTGATGGAGATAATCACACCTTGAACAAACTCAAGCAGAGTGGAGTGAATGTGGCAGGTTTGTTCGGCTATGTGGAGGGTGGAACGGTGAAGAATCTGGTGCTTGACAGTGTCAATATTACCTCTTTCCAATATGGTGGTAGTGTTTGTGGCTGTTTGCGCGGAGACACCATCAAAAATTGCAAAACACGTGGTACGATGAACGGCGGTGGTACCGAGTACCATGCCCACAGACAGGTGGGATGTGTAGTGGGATCGGCCACAGGCACCTCCTATATCACCAACTGCGAGAACTATATTAACTTCACCCATGCGGGAACAGGTTCCAATCCCTACTCTTCTGTAGGTGGTATTGTGGGTAGCGCATCTGAGACCACTAATATTGACACCTGTATCAATGCAGGTAATATTACTGGTGGCGAGTTTGTGGCTGGTATCTGCGCCAATGGCGGTAAGTTGCATTGTTGTATCAATTATGGAGACATTACGGGTATGGCTTTGTCGCGTGGCGTAGCTGGTATTGCTGTGCAGAGCCTAGGAGGACATGGCTACATTACCTCTGTCCTTCCTGAATGTTATCAATGTGTGAACAGTGGTAAAGTAGAAGTGCCTGTTGTTTCCGCCAGCTGCTATGTTTCAGGTGTTTGCTCACGAGGTAAGGTGCAGCAATGTTATAATGCAGGTATGGTGATTGGTAACAATGCCGAGTGTGTGTCTGGCGTACAGGCTGTAAATGGTGGTGAAGGTAGCACCGTTACTCGATGTTTCAATGTCGGTCAGGTGACGGGTACAGGAACGGTTCGTGCGGTTACCAATACCACATCTTCGGTTACCAATTGTTTTTATGACCAACAGATGTGCACGGCTACCGACAGCCATAGCGGAGTGACGGCGAAGACCACTGCGGAGATGTGCGGCACCTTGTTGCGCGCTTCTTTAGGGAATGATACCTATTATTATTATGAGGCGAATATGTATCCTCGTATGAAAGGTATTCAGGATAAGGCAGCTTCCAAAGCGATTGCGGCACCTATCTTCTTGAATGTTCAAGACTCTGTTACCTACGTGGAAAACCACTTCACCACAGGCGGTTGCGCGAACCATAATGTAGTGTGGACCACCGATGGCGCATCTATCAGCATTACGGGATGTGCCGACACACTCAGGGTTCCCGGTTTGCCCTATATGATGGCCACCATCAATGATACTATATATAAGAAAGTCCGTCTCCAGGTACTGATGGATGCCTTCATTATCAAGGATTCCGCCGAGTTGAACCATTTCAGGGCAAGAATTAATGCCGGAAATGTGTTCTACTATAATCCGGCTGACTCCACCTATCATCAGTATGAATCAGCAGGCTATATCTCTGTTCCGGCATCGGGTGTGGGGGCAACGTTCCGCGTATCCAACGATATTAACCTCAATAATCAGGCATGGACTCCTATTGATAATTTCCGAGGCACGTTTGACGGCGGTCATCATACCATCAGCAATTTCAGACCCAATGCAAGGGAAAATACAGGTTTCTTTGGCACCACTACAAACGCTTTCATTAAGAATCTCATTTTGGAGGATGTGAGGGTTAATACAACCAAAGCTAAGGCTGCAATTTTGGTGGGCACTATGACTTCCACCAACTTGAGCGATATCACTATAAAAAACTCTGTCATCAATTCTTCTGAAAATCATGTGGGAGGAATTGCAGCTGTTGCGACAGGATGCAACACGACAGGACTCACCCTGTTGAATGATACCATCACGGGTAAACAATATACCTCAGGTGGAGTGGGCCAATGGACGGGTAATTCATTAACCCATTCTTACGCTAAGGGGTGTGTAATTACAGGTACAAATTATGTGGGAGGTTTTGGCGGTTCTGTCTCCCAGCAGGGTATTACCTTCACACAAACTGATGTTATAGTGGACACTTGTACGATTGTCGGTACGACCGGCGTGGGTGGATTTTTCGGTTCGCATGGCTATAATCATGGTGGTAATCCTAAAAACATCCATGTGCGTGGAGGTAGTGTGACGGGTACGGGCAACAATGTGGGAGGTCTGTACGGAACGGGTAATGGTCTTGGATTTAGCGATGCTTATTGTTCCAATAGTGCTACGGTGACGGGTAAAAATAATGTGGGCGGTATTGTCGGAAGCAAGAGCCACCGTGAAATGAATTATGCCATCAATACGGGTTCGGTGACCGGTAACAACTATGTGGGAGGTATTATGGGAACAGATGCCGGTAGTGGTACGGGTCAAGCCTCCGCTTCACATTGTGTGAACACTGGTAGTGTAACAGGTAACAATTATGTAGGTGGTATCAGAGGTAACGCCTACCACACCTCTACCAGCGCAGCTGTGCAGTGTGTGAACACCGGTGATGTGACAGGTAATCAATATGTAGGTGGTATTATTGGTGAAAGCAAGGGTGGAAGTTGTGGTAACGTGAATGCAGGTAGAATTACGGGTAATTCCTACGTGGGAGGACTTGTGGGCAGCCAGACCAACTATACGGGTTATTCCCTCTCTCTCCATCACAGTTACTCCTCAGGACAGGTGTATGGTACCGAATATGTGGGTAGTGTTGTGGGCTACCATGAATCAACAACGGTAAGCAAATGTTACTACGACAAGCAGATGTCCTCCCGTGTAAAAGGTTCTGGTGTTGCAGAAGACGATATAACTGACGTGGCGGAAGGCAAACTGACTCGTGAGATGCTGAATACTGGAATCAGTACGCAGTTGGCAAATGGCTCGACCGTCTATTTCACCTATACTGCCAACCTTTATCCGCGGCCTACTACCGTTGTCAATCGCGATGATGCCAAGGTGGCTGCTTCACCTATCGTCTTGGCTGATACCGTTACGGCATATACCATCCCGGGTATCGCTGGTTATACCATCAATCCCTCCACTGCCAATAGCGTAGAATGGAGCCGTACTGATGGAATAGCATTTTATAAAGACGGGACATCGTTCAAAGCACAACGATCAGGTATGACCGTGCTGACGGCTTCTCTGAACGGCTTTAGCAAGAATGTGGACTTTGTGGTGGGCGTGAGTAGCGACCTTCCCTGTATTATCAAGAATTACGCCGAACTGACGAAATTCACCACGTATATCAATTCAGGAAACTCTTTCTATTACAATACGGCTGACTCCTCTTTCCATGCTACCCCGCCGAGTAGCAGCATCTCTATCATCCCGATTGCGGCCGGTGGCGAAAGCTGTTTCTTCAAACTCAATTACGACCAGTCGTTCCAGATTGACGAGTGGCCGGGACGTATCGGTACCCCCGCCCATCCATTCCTTGGAGATTTTAACGGTGGCAACCATACCATCAGTTATCTGCCCAACTCCACCAGCGATACTTGCGGTTTCTTTGGGTATAATGCGGGTAATGTCTATAACCTTAATTTCACCAATACGAATATGACCACTGCCAACACGCATGACTTTGTGGGTGTGGTGGCAGGTTACAATGCGGGCAAAATTGACAGTTGTCATGTGGCGAGCGGTTCTGTTTATGGTCATAACAACGTGGGTGCCATAGCAGGTGCCAATACTGGCTATGTGTCGTCCAGCTATAGCAGCGCCCAGGTTGCCGGTAATAGTTATGTGGGTGGTGTTGTGGGTAACAACACCTATTCGCTCACTTCCTGTTTCAATATTGGTGATGTTCAGGGAACCACTTATACGGGTGGTGTGGCCGGCGACAATTCAGGAACGCTTACGTATAGTTATAATGCTGGAAATATCACGGGAATAGGTACCGTCAACCGATTGGGTGGCGTGGTTGGTAATTCTGGCAATAACTTGGGATATTGTTATAATGTAGGTACCATTAATGGTACAGGTTCTAACATCGGTTCTGTGGCGGGTGCCTGCTCGGCCAACAATATTGCCACAGTGGCTTACGATAACCAGATGTCGGTTATCACTGCTTTCGGCAGTGGCGACCTGTTGGCCACTTCTGCCTACACTGCCGACATGACGGGTACGGCATTGCGGTCGGTGCTGGGTACTGACAATTGGGAGTACACCACGGGTTTGTATCCGCGTCTGAAAGGTATGGACACCCTCAACGCAGCCTATATTGGTGCTGCTCCTGTGTTCCTCAGCGATGGTGAGCGTGTGATGGACGTGGAGCATGCTTTCAGCGTTCAGACCAACAACTCTGTAACCTGGGCTTCCAGTTCCGACGCCCTCGATATGTCGGGCCAGCCGGCGGTAACCTTTGTGCACTGTGGTCAGCCGGTGCTTACTGTTTCCCGTGGTGGTGAAGAAAGAAATGTTCCGTTGCAGATCAATTATACTGCATCTCAAGAAATAAGAGACACTACCTGCGGCGAGCCCTACACATGGGATTTGAACGGTATTGTATACCATACTTCCAATACGGTGATGGTGAATCGTGTGGAAGCCGACGGATGTCCCTATACCTACACGTTGAAGATCACCATCCCCGAGCCGCTGCAAGTTGCAGTTTCCGCTACCCCCCAGCAATGTTATGGCGAGAATGACGGTGCCGCAATGGCAACCCCGCAGGGCGGTCTGGGACATAGTTATACCTATACTTGGGTGGATAATGATGGCGTAAGCTATCCGAGTACGGCATCCATTAGCCATCTTGCTCCAAACAAGCGCTATATTGTCACCGTTCAGGATGCTCTTAACACGAAGGTTTGTACCGTCAAGGACAGCGTAGAGGTGGATCCCGCTATCGAATTGGTGGCCTCTGTTGACTCTGTGTCGGGAGGTTGCTATGGCAGTGTGGATGGCTTCTTCGAGGTCTCCTTCTCGGGAGGTGCTGCTCCTTATGTGCTTTCATGGAATGGTAACAGTCGTACCGTGGCGGATCCGAAGGATCATTACCGTATTGACGGTTTGAACAACGGCACCTACAATATTACGGTAACGGATGACCATGGGTGTGAAAAAGTGTTGACGGCTACTCTGAGTGAAGACAACACCCTTTATACAGTTACAGCCTTCGGAGATTCCAAGATGTACGATGGCACTCCGTTGGTTTCCAACCAATACATCTTGCAGATTGGTACGGGCACACCGGTGAGTATTACTTCTGGACAGAGCCAAACTTTAGCTAACGGTGATGTGCTGACGGCTACGGTGAGCCTCGTGGATCCGACCGATGTTGGTGTTTACAGCAACACCATCACTTCTTGTACAGTGATGCGCGATGGTGTGGATGTGACCTGCCAGTATAACCTTACTCTTAACAATAGCACCGTGGTGATCACCAAACGCCACGTGACACTTACTTCTGGCGACAGCACGGCATTTTATCCGAATACTGCACGCAAGGATGAAGTGACGGTGTCGGGTGACGGATTCGCTGCGGGTGAGACGGTTACCTATAATGTCACCGGAGAGCAGATCGGCGGTGGTGTGAGCGACAACACCTTCACCATCAACTGGGGAACTGTTAATCCAGATAACTACGATACCACTAAGGTCTATGGAACCCTTACTGTAGTGAAAAATGGTATGTTGATTGTGCGCGCAAAGAGCCTGAACAGAAACTATGACGGAACTACAGATGTGTTCACCTCTGAGGAGAATGTGGGTTATACGGTGGCTGCATATTATGTGCGTGGGGTGAATGACACAGTTTACGGTCTGGGTCCTGAATATAGTGTGGAAGTGGTGATGAACAATGGTGCAGATATCTCCATGAAGGATGCTGATACCGTGCCGAATGTCATCACTTCTGTCCATGCCTATTATAATGATGGTGTTACGATACATGATGTGACGAATTCTTTTGAAAGTCACCAGTTTACAGATGGAGTCCTTCAGGTCAATCCGCGTCCGGTAGAGGTCATTTCTCAAGACAATTCTTGGACGTATGATGGACAGACGCATACTTTGCCAGGGGTGACGATAGTGGGCTCCTTTGTGGCAGGGGAGATGGAGAGTGTAGCAGCTACTGCGACAGGATCTATCAAGGATTACGGAACGGTGACCAATACCATCCAGCTGCATCCGGTAGCAGGTGGCAATTATCTGGCTTCCAACTATGACATCACCAAGACAGAAGGAACGCTTGAAATCACCAAACGTCAGTTGACGATTACAGGTGTTACCAACTACATTGATTATACAGGTCAAGAAGAGAGCATTACTGAATTCACATACGGGAATTTGGTAAGCGGACATACTGCAAGTGGAATTTCCTATCTCGCTCATGGTACTGAAATTGGCGAGCATGTGGGTGCTTTTAGTGGTACACTTCTTGTAAAAGATGAAAATAATATTGACGTTACCAATAATTATGAACCTGATTATCGGGTGGGTAGTCTTTGGATTCGTAGTTTGGATAAGGAGTTGAAAGTGATTTCGGTCACTTCCTCCCATTCGTACGATGGGACTACCATCACCGACCAGCTGTACAATGTTACTTTTGGTTATGTGCCGGTGTCTTCCGTTGATGATAACTTCCACTTCAGACTCAGCACGGGTGACACGGTAGTCGTTACTCCGAAAGATGACGCGGTTACTGGCCGGATTCACGTGGGTAGTTTCCGTAATAATTTTGAGATTGCAATTGTTCCTGCTGCCCATAGTGGTAACTATCATAACATTGTATTGGATACTGGTGTCGTTTCTATAACACCGCGGCATGTAACCCTGCGTTCTATGTCGATGAACAAGGTCTATGATGCACAACCTATCGCTTGGGATAGCGTGATGGTGGCAGGTGACGGATTTGTAGAAGGGGAATCGGCTACCTATAACAATTTCCGTGGCGGCAATACCTACACCAATGTAGGTGAATATAAAAACACCTTCAATTATACACTGTCTTCTAGTACGCAGGCTGCTGATTATCAAATATCAATTGATACAGGATTACTGGTCATTACCCCGGCTACGCTTACCATTAAAGCCAATGATTTGACCCGCTATTATGGCGAACCTAATAATTTTACTTACGAGATCAATGGCTTCCAAGGGGGAGAAGGATCCAGCGTGATTTCTGGTTTGGATGCTAACCATCCCTCATACGATTGCTTGGGCGGCCAGTATGCTCCTATTGGTACCTACACCATTACCCCTGTGCTCACAGGACTGACGGCTGGCAATTACACCCTCGTACCCGCCACTGGAACGCTGACGGTGCAAAGAAGGAATTTGGTGGTGAATGCACCCTCCATCACAGTTGCTTACAATGGTTTGGAACACAACCAGACGACCGATCCGATAGATAACAGTGAGATTACCTACACAGGTCTTGCTACTGGAGATGTTGCTACGGCATCCATGTCTTATGCTCGTGTAGAAGGTGGAGAATCAGCGATGAATGTTCTTTCTTGCATGATTACACATAATGGAGAAAATGTGACCAATAACTATAACATTACGGCCAATCCCAACTCCAAACTGATCGTTACTCCCGCTAATCTTACTATTAAGGTGGATAACGAAACTAAAACGTATGATGGCACAGACCTGCTGGCTGATTCTTACACCATTGTTTCAGGATCCATTCAGGCCAACGACGCCATTGTCGCTTCTTCGGTCAACTACGTCGGTTCACAACGTAATGTGGGTACCTCAACGGCTCATATCAACGAATCGGATTTCCGTATTCTGCACAATGGCATTGACAACGTGACCACTTCCAGTTACAACATTACCTTCCAAACGGGTGACTTGACCGTGACTCCGAAGGCTGTCACAGTAACGGCTGATGCCAAAACAAAGGTTTATGGAGAAAGCGATCCGACCTTAACGGCTACAGTCGCTGGCACTCTCGGCAGCGATGTGGTGACGTACACCCTTAGCCGTGCAGCTGGCGAAGATGTCGGTACCTATACCATCACCCCGACAGGTGATGCTACACAGGGTAACTATGCCGTTACCTACGTGACGAATACCCTGACGATCACCAAAGCAGAACTTGTGGTGAAAGTGAACAATCAAACCAAAACATACGGAGAAGCTGATCCTGACAATTCGGTGACCTTGGTCGGTTTGACTAACGAAGATACTGAATCTGCCATACTTACTGCTTTGAGCCTCTCCTATACCCGCGTATCGGGCGAGGATGTGGGCACTTATACCATCACGGCTCATGGTCCCAGCGAAATTGACAATTATACCGTTTCCTATCAAACGGGTACACTGACCATCACCAAGGCCGCGCTGACGGTGACAGCTGATGCCAAAACCAAGGTTTATGGTGGGGCTGATCCTGCGCTCACAGTTACGTTCACGGGTGTTACGGGTGAAGATACTCCAGCCTCACTTACCGCAGATCTTGGTCTGACCATTAGTCGTGCAGCAGGCGAGGATGTCGGAACTTATACCATCACTCCGACAGGTGCGGCTACACATCAGAACTATACGGTAACCTATACGATTAATAATTTCACGATCACCCCGGCGGCCATCACCATCAAGGCTGATGACAAGACGAAGGTGTATGACAATGATGAGAGTACCGACCCGGCTCTGACGGCTACTGTTACGGGCGTGCCGACAAGTGGTGTTGCGCCGGTTTATACGTTAAGTCGTGCGCCGGGACAAGCAGTGGACGACTACACCATCTTTGTGTCTGCTCCCGCAACTTCCAACCCGAACTACACTATTACGACAGAGACGGGTACATTCAGCATCACAAAACGGGATCTCACTATCACTATCAACGACACGAAGGAGTACGATGGTACTGCTTTGGTGACCAACTATACAGAGGCTACTGCTACAGGTCTGCAGAATGGTGCGACCTTGAACGCAGGTGCGGTGACAACCCCCAGCGCAAATGCGAATACCTATACTGACAATACGGGTGTCAATATTACTACACAATTCGCCACCAGTGATGGCATAGGTAACTACAATGTGAGTTATAACTTCACGCAGAAAATCACGCAGAAGTCGCTGACCATCACGGCCGACAGCGACAGCAAGGTGTACGACGGCACGGCGCTGACGAAGAACAGCTACACGAACACGGCCCTTGCCACGGGCGACCACATTGAGAGCGTGACGGTGACGGGCAGCCAGACAGTGGTGGGCACGAGCACCAACGTCCCGAGCGCGGCGGTCATCAAGAACGCCAGCGATGAGGACGTGACGGCCAGCTACGCCATCACCTATGTGAACGGCACCTTGGAGGTGACGCAGAAGTCGCTGACCATCACAGCCGACAGCGACAGCAAGGTGTACGACGGCACGGCGCTGACGAAGAACAGCTACACGAACACGACCCTTGCCGCAGGAGATGCCATCACCAGTGTGACGGTGACGGGCAGCCAGACGGTGGTGGGCACGAGCGCCAACGTTCCGAGCGCGGCGGTCATCAAGAACGCCAGCGATGAGGACGTGACGTCCAGCTACGCCATCACCTATGTGAACGGCACCTTGGAGGTGACGCAGAAGTCACTGACCATCACGGCCGATAGCGACAGCAAGGTGTACGATGGCACGGCACTGACGAAGAACAGCTACACGAACACTGCCCTTGCCAGCACTGACCACTTCGAGAGCGTGACGGTGACGGGCAGCCAGACGGTGGTGGGCACGAGCGCCAACGTTCCGAGCGCGGCGGTCATCAAGAACGCCAGCGATGAGGATGTGACGACCAGCTATGACATCACCTACACGAACGGAACTTTGGAGGTGACGCCCAAAGCCATCACCATCTCTGCCGACGACAAGACGAAAGTGTACGATAACGACGCCAGCACCGATCCAGCATTGACAGCCACTGTTTCGGGTGTGCCGACCAACGGAGTGGCTCCTGTCTATACGTTAAGCCGCACAGCTGGTCAGACTGTTGGTAACTATACCATCACGGTGACGGCCGAGGCGACCTCGAATCCGAACTACACCATCACGACCGAAACAGGTACGTTTAGTATCACTCCGCGTGACCTCACCATCCAACTCGACACCACGAAGGTGTACGACGGCACGGTGTTCGTGAGCACGTATGCTGCCACTGGTGCGGGCTACACGGTGACGGGCCTGCAGAACGGTGCGACGGTCACGGCGGGTGTGGTGACGAGCAGTGCTAAGGATGTGGCGACCTACATCGACTCGGTGGCGACGAACTACGCGTCTGTGACGACCGCGTTCACCACCAGCGACGGCATCACCAACTACAACGTGATCTACGACCTCAAGCAGGTCATCACCCCTGCAACGCTCACCATCAAGCTCGACACCACGAAGGTGTACGACGGCACGGCGTTCGTGAGCACGTATGCGGCCACGGGTGCCGGCTACACGGTGACGGGCCTGCAGAACGGTGCTACCGTCACGGCGGGTGTGGTGACCAGCAGCGCAAAGGATGTGGCGACCTACATCGACTCGGTGGCGACGAACTACGCGTCTGTGACGACCGCGTTCACCACCAGTGACGGCATCACCAACTACAACGTGATCTACGACCTCAAGCAGGTCATCACCCCTGCAACCCTCACCATCAAACTCGACACCACGAAGGTGTACGACGGAACGGCGTTCGTGAGCACGTATGCGGCCACGGGTGCCGGCTACATGGTGACGGGCCTCCAGAACGGCGCTACCGTCACGGCCGGTGTGGTGACTTCACCCAGCGCCAATGTGGGTACCTATACCGACAATACAGGTGCGAACATCACCACGGCGTTTGAGACGAGCGATGATATCACCAACTATACTGTAACCTACGACTTCAAGCAGGTCATCACGCCTCGTCCTGGTGCTGTGGTGACCATTCAGGAGCACGGAGCTGAGGTGGAATACAATGGCACCGACCAGAGAGTGACGGGTTACAGCGTATCAATTGCCGATCCGATTAACTTGTACACTGTTGCCGATTTCAGTTTCATTGGCATGGTCAGCGATTCTATTGCACATGGTACGGGATCAGCTGACGCTATCCATATTTATGACATGAACTTGCGTCCGGCGTATTTCCGCAACGACAATACCAACTATATGAATGTCACCTTCCAGATATCGGACAGCGCATTGTATATCTATCCGAATTTGAAGGCAGAAGCTACTACTACGCAGGTGTTCTGTCATTCGGGCAACAATGGTACCGCTACTATTGAGGTGACTGGTGGTAAGCAACACTTTGGCAAGTACCATTTCTCCTTCGAAGGTGGTACCCCTGAAGAATTTGAAAGTCCTCATACGTACACGGATCTGCCAGAAGGTTCTTATAGTGTGGAAATTACGGATTCATTAGGATATCATGTTACCGTAAACTTCTCGATTACGGAGATTGAAGAACTTACAGCCACTATTGTAACTCCTACGGATCTTTGTCCGAACCAGGGCAGTTATCCGGTGAGAGTGAATGTGACTGGCGGTACTGCTCCTTACACTTACACTTGGACGGGCGCCCAGGCTGTGGATGCCGATGCTACGCAGGTGCTGCAGGTGGCCGTTAACGATGGTGAAGAGACCTACGCTGTGAGCGTGTCAGTGTTGGATGCTCACAACTGTCCGGCAGCTGACGATGCCACCTTTACCGTGAAACCCTCTGTGGAAAAGGTGGGTAGCGTGACCTACACTTGTTCCAACGATACTTCTGTTACTTTGAGATATGGTGTCTATGACACGCTGATTATCCTCAACCAGCCCGCGTGGATCAGCAACATTCCTGCCATGCCGCTGACGCTCGTACCTGAAGGTAAGCCGGTCACCGACCGTTACGCCATTCCTGAGGGTCGCGAGGATACCACTTACATTGTGAAGTGGCACATTGTGGATACTTGCGGTGGCGACACGCTGATTTGCACGCAGCGTATCACGGTTGCTTTCCCCGATTGCGCCGGTACGGTTAACGATGCCAATGGTAATAGCTACGAGGTGATCCGATTGGGTGCCAACTGCTGGACCAAGCCGAATTATCTTGCCGTTCCCGAACCGATTCGTTCAACCCGAGCTTCCAGCAACGGTACGTACAAGTACAACAACGATGATGCCCTGTTCAATGAGTATGGCTATCTTTATACTTGGTATGCCGTATGCCATCTGCCCGAAAACAACAATTCGGTAAGCCCCACCGTAGTGGATGGACATATCCCGGGTATTTGTCCCGCTGGGTGGGCATTGCCGACCGTAGAGGACTATGTCATCATGGTAGAGGCTGCCGGCGGTCTGCCGCACGTGAAGGTTGCCGACGACAGTTACTGGATTACCGGTCTGGAAGGTTCTACACCGAGCAGCGGTTTCGACGCTCTGGGCGCCGGTTACTACAAGTCTGCCACCGACTCCTACGAAGGACTGAAAACAACCGCTCGCTTCTGGACTGCTACGCCAAGTGGTAACGCTACCGACGGAGTGGCAGTACAGTGTGGCGTGTGTGAAGGTGAAGAGGTAGTTATTATCCCCAAACCTGATGGTTGTAGCTTACGTTGTGTCAAGATTAATAACTAATCTCGCACAACTCAATATTTCTAACACCCGCCGTAGTAATACGGCGGGTGTTTTTTTTCTTAAAAAAATCCCCCAAAATGGGGATTGTGCAGGTGAAAATTATTGCCGAATTTTGCCGCCCGAAATTCGAATAGTAGTATGAACTCAGAAAGCAGAATCACTCTCAACAGCATACCTTCTGGCGGCAAGTGCGTCATCATCCGTATCAGCGGACACGGTGGACTGCGCCACCGTTTGATGGAAATGGGCTTCGTGAAAGGGGAGACCGTGACCGTGGTCAAGAACTCACCTCTCCAAGACCCCGTGGAATATATTGTGATGGACTCGCACGTGTCGCTGCGCCGCAGTGAGGCCGACAAGATAGAGGTGCTTCCCTTCGGTGACCATACCGCCGACCGTGCACAGACCGACTACAACGGCACCATCGAAGAGGAGGCCGTGACCGACCCCGAGCTTTCCGCCCGCATCCAGGAAAAAAGCCATACGCTTACCGTAGCCCTCGTGGGCAATCCCAACTGCGGCAAGACCTCCTTCTTCAACCATGCCACCGGTCTGCACGAGCGTGTGGGTAACTACGCTGGCGTGACCGTGGATGTGAAATTCGGCACCTTCTACTACAAAGGCTACACCATCCGTCTCGCCGACCTGCCCGGCACTTATTCGGTGAACGAATACTCGCCTGAGGAGCTTTGCGTACGCGAATTTCTCACCAAAAACGACTACGACCTCATCCTCAACATTGTGGATGCTTCCAACCTCGAACGCAATCTCTTCCTCACCACCCAGCTCATCGACATGAACGTGCCGATGGTGATGGCCCTCAACATGTACGACGAACTGAAGGCCAAGGGCGACACTTTCGATTATAAAAGCATGGGCAAGATGCTCGGTCTGCCCATCATTCCCACCACCGCCTCCAAAGGCAAAGGCATTCCCGAAGTGCTGCAGGCCCTCATCGACGTGTTTGAAGACCATAAAAATCTCACCCGTCACATCCATATCAACTACGGCACCGACCTTGAGGATGCCATCGCTCCCATTAAAACCAAAATTGCTGAAAATAAGGATATTATCAACATCTATCCTGCCCGCTATATCGCCATCAATACGCTCGAAGGCAACCGACATACGCTGGGAGACATAGAGACTCTTCCTAATGGCAAAGAGATTATTGCGGAGGCCAAGACCCGCCGTGATGCTTTGGAACGCGCTTATAATGAAAAAATTGATGCCCAGATCAGCAATGCCCGTTATGGATTTATCCGTGGCGCACTGAAAGAGACCTACCAGCCGGGCAGCAACAGTCGCAAATGGAAAGCCTACGTTGTAGATAACATTCTTACTAACAAATGGTTAGGAATACCTATTCTACTGTTCTTCCTCTGGCTGATGTTTGAAACCACCTTTATCTTGGGGGCTTATCCACAGGAGTGGCTCGATATGTTCGTGTCGTGGTTGGGAAGAGTAGTGGGCAATGCCATGCCCGACGGCATCTTCCGCGACTTGATTGTGGACGGTATCATCGGCGGCGTGGGGGCGGTCATCTCGTTCCTGCCCAACATCATCATCTTGTTCCTGTTCATCTCGTTGATGGAGGACACCGGCTACATGGCTCGCGCCGCCTTCATGGTGGACCGTATCTTCCACAAGTTCGGGTTGCATGGCCGGTCGTTCATCCCTTATGTGATGGGCTTTGGCTGCGCGGTGCCGGCCATCATGGCTACCCGCACCCTCGAGAATAAGAAAGACCGTCTCGTTACTATCCTTACTATCCCCTTCATGTCGTGCTCGGCGCGATTGCCTGTGTATCTGATCTTAGTCTCAGCATTCTTCCATCGCCATCAAGGTTTGGTGCTGATGAGCATCTATCTGTTTGGCATCCTGATAGGGGTACTGTCGGCGCTGTTGCTCAACAAGACGGCCTTCCGCAGTGTGTCGGAGGAGTTTGTGATGGAGTTGCCGCCGTACCGCGTGCCCACCGCCCGCAATGTGTTCATGCACATGTGGGACAAGAGTGCGCAGTATCTCAAGAAGATGGGAACGGTGATTTTGGCGGCATCTATCATTATCTGGGCATTGGAATATTTCCCGCGCAACACGAAGCAGGAGCAGCAATTTGCGCAGCAGATTGAGCATGTGAAGGCCGATAAGAGCCTTACGCAGGCGCAGCAGACGGCGGCGGTGGATTCACTCACCATGCTGAGTGGGGCCTACCACAGTGGCAACTGCTATATTGGCAAGTTCGGTCACGCCATCGAGCCGGTGGTGCGGCCTTGCGGTTTCGACTGGCACATTGCGGTGTCGCTTTGCACGGGACTGGCTGCCAAGGAGGTGGTGGTCTCCACGTTGGGCGTGTTGTACCAGGCCGATCCTGACACCGACGATGGCGCTTCGCTGGAGGAGAAGATGAAGGAGCAGAAGTGGCCGGAGGGCAGCGTGCGGGCCGGGCAGCCCATCTACACGCCGTTGGTGGCCTACGCCCTGATGGTGTTCGTGCTGCTGAGTGTGCCGTGCATTGCCACACTGGCGGCCATCCGCCGCGAGGCGGGCTGGAAGTGGGTGGTTTTCACCCTTCTGTACACCCTTTCCCTCGCATGGATCTGCTCGGCGCTCATCTACCAGATTGGAAGTCTGTTTTAATCAGAATTCCACTTTATTATTCCGAAAATTATTGTAAGTTTGCGCACTTGAAAAATCAAGCGTGTTGTATTTTGTATTTTATTGATATTTAATAAATTAATCTTTTATAAATAAAATAATTATGCCAAAAATTTCCAACAAAGGACAAAACATGCCCTCCTCACCCATCAGAAAGTTAGTCCCTTTTTCTGATGAAGCTAAGAAAAGAGGCGTACACGTTTACCACCTCAACATCGGCCAGCCCGACATCGAGACTCCCGAAGGCGCCCGTAAGGCCGTGAAGGAGTTCGACCAGAAGGTTATTGCTTACAGCCACTCCGCAGGTATCCTCTCCTGCCGCCAGAAGCTGGTTGAGTACTACAAGAGCGTCAATATCGACATCACCCCCGACGAGATCATCATGACCACCGGCGGCTCCGAGGCCATCCTGTTCGCTTTCAACAGCTGTCTGGATCCGGGCGACGAGGTCATCATCCCCGAACCGTTCTACGCCAACTACAACGGTTTCGCCATCACCTGCGGCGTCACCGTGAAGCCCATCATGTCCACCATCGAAAACGGCTTCGCCCTGCCTTCCATCGAGGAGTTCGACAAGATCATCACCCCGAAGACCAAGGCCATCATGATCTGCAACCCCAACAACCCCACCGGCTATCTCTACTCCAAAGAGGAAATCTTGAAACTGGCCGAGATCGTGAAAAAACACGACCTGTTCCTGTTCGCCGACGAAGTTTACAGAGAGTTCTGCTACGATGGTGTGAAACATTTCTCCGTGATGGAAGTTCCGGAAATTGCCCAGAATGTGGTTCTTCTTGACTCTGTGTCAAAGCGTTACAGCGCATGCGGTGTCCGTATCGGTGCGTTCATCACTCATAACAAAGACGTGTATGCTACCGCAATGAAATTCGCCCAGGCTCGTCTTAGCCCGCCGACCTATGGTCAGGTGCTCACCGAGGCTGCCGTAGATACTCCGCAGGAGTACTTCGACGCGGTCATCAACGACTATGTGGCCCGCCGCAACACTGTGGTGGATGCCATCAACGCGATGCCCGGCTGCATGTGTCCGAAGCCGAAAGGCGCCTTCTACGCCGTCGCCCGTCTGCCCATCGACAATTCCGACAAGTTCTGCCGTTGGCTGCTCGAAGAGTTCAACTTCAATGGTGAGACCGTGATGCTGGCCCCCGCCACGGGCTTCTATTCCACGCAGGGCAAGGGTACCAATGAGGTGCGAATCAGCTACTGCCTCAAGGTTTCTGACCTCGAAAAGGCCATGAAATGCCTCGCCGAGGCCCTGAAGGTCTATCCCGGCCGTACCCTGTAATTCAACATTATTGAATCATTCGTAGAGACGGTGCATGCACCGTCTCTACATTTTTATAGATATATTATGACCCATTTCGACCAATATCCCTCCCCGTGCTACATCATGTTCGAGGAATCGTTGGAGGCCAACCTCCAGTTGCTGAATCTCGTACAGGAGAGTGCCGGCGTGTCCATTATCTGTGCCCTCAAGGGTTTTGCCTTCTGGCAGGCGTTCCCGATGGTGCGCCACTACCTCAGCGGCGCCACTGCCAGCTCGCTCAACGAGGCACGCCTCATCGCGGAGGAGATGGGCTGCGACGCGCACACCTATGCGCCGGTGTATCTCGAAAACGAATGGCGCGACCTGATGCTCTACAGCAGTCATATCACCTTCAACTCGCTGTCGCAGTGGGCCAAATACCGCCAGTCGGTGCAGGAGTTTCCGAAAAAAATCAGCTGCGGATTGCGTGTCAATCCCGAGTATTCGGAGGTGAAGACCGACTTGTACAATCCCGCCCGCCCGGGCTCACGGTTGGGCATTTTGGAGGAACAGATGCCACCGCATCTTCCGGAAGGTATTGAGGGATTGCATTTTCACACCTTGTGCGAAAACAACAGCTATGCATTGGAGAACTGTCTGAAAGCCTTTGAGGAGAAGTTCGGTCATTGGATTGACGAGGCCAAGTGGGTGAACATGGGCGGCGGACATCTCATCACTGAGAAAGATTACGACATCCCGCACCTTATCAGCATTTTGAAGGCGTTCCGCGAGCGACATCCCAATCTGGAGGATGTGATTCTGGAGCCCGGTGAGGCAGTGGGCTGGCGCACCGGCGTGCTGGTCTCTACGGTGGAGGACATCGTGGAGAACAAGGGCATCAAGATTGCCATGCTGAATGTTTCGTTCTCGTGTCACATGCCCGACTGTTTGGAGATGCCCTATAAGCCTGTGATTCTCGGAGCCACCGAGCCCGACGAAGCCAGTAAGTTTGTCTATCGCATGGGCGGTTGTTCGTGCCTTGCAGGCGATTTCATCGGCATGGGCGATTTCGCTTTCCCAGAGCCGTTGGAAGTGGGCGACCGCATCGTGTTCGACGACATGATTCATTACACCATGGTGAAGACCACCTTCTTCAATGGAGTGCAGCATCCAGCCATTGGCGTGGTGCGGCGCGACGGCGAGTTTGAGCTGCTGTCGCAACCCGACTATGCGGCCTACAAGGCCAAGTTGGGGTAGGGGAGCGTTGCCCGCTGCGCTTGCCACGGAATGGCGGCGACACTCTCGGCATTTTTCCCTATTTTTGCAAGCCCAATAAATAATCTGATAATGAAAAAGATAATCCTCTTATTTCTGTTGCTGGCAGCTACGTTGGTACCGGCAATGGCCTGTACCAACCTCATCGTCGGCAAGAAAGCCTCTGCGGACGGAAGTGTCATGTGTACCTACAACTGCGACGGCTTTGGTTTTTCCGGCTACCTGTTTTACCTTCCTTCAGGAAAGCATAGTCCGGACGAGAAAATTGCTGTACACGGCTGGGGACCCTCGCATGAAGGCCAGTATGTGCGGCAGGTGGATTACACCTACAATGTGGTTGGACTGATGAACGAGCATCAGGTGACCATTGTGGAGACCACCTTCGACGGTCGGCTGGAACTGGTCAATAACGACGGCTTGCTCGACTATTTCACCCTGATGCGTCTGGCATTGCAGCGCTCCTCCAACGCCCGCGAGGCCATCCGTTGCATGGTGGAGCTGGTGGAGGAATATGGTTACAATAGCAGCGGCGAGAGTATCACCGTGTGTGATCCCAATGAGGCCTGGATTATGGAAATCGTGGGCAAAGGAGCTGGCCGCAAGGGCGCTGTCTGGGTAGCCCTGCGAATCCCCGACGACTGCATCTGCGCCCACGCCAACCTCAGTCGCATCCGGCAGTTCCCGTTGGAGAAGAAAGGAAAGTACGTCAGCATCAGCAGCCAGAATTTGAAACAGATCCATCGGCCCGAGGTGGAGTGTGTCTATGCCGCCGACGTCATCACCTTCGCCCGCGAGAAGGGATTTTTCAGCGGCAAGGATGAGGATTTTTCGTTCCGTGATGCCTACTGTCCCATCGATTTTGAGAATGTGCGTTACGCTGATGCACGCGTATGGAGCTTCTTCAGGCACCACTGTAGTCAAGAGGAGATGGACAAGTACCTTCCTTACCTCAACGGTGACTTCCGTGAGTACGACCATCTGCCATTGTGGATCAAGCCCGATGCGCCGCTCTCCCTGCGTGATTTACAGCGTGATATGCGCGACCATTTTGAGGGCACGCCCCTTGATATGACCGCCGACATGACTGCAGGTCCGTGGGGGATGCCCATCCGTCCGCTGCCGATGCACTTCAAGGATAGCGACAGCACCGACTACTTCCGCGAGCGGCCCATCGCTACGCAGCAGTCGGGGTTCACCATGACCTGCCAGATGCGCTCGTGGCTGCCTGACGATGTGGGCGGCGTCACCTGGTTCAACTGCGACGATGCCGACATGGTGGCCTATGTGCCGCTCTACTGCTGCATCACGCAGGTGCCCGACCCCTTCCGCCCCGAGAACAACCCGCGCACCGAGTTCAGCGACCAATCGGCCTTCTGGATGAACAACTGGGTGGCCAACATGGTTTATCCGCGTTATTCGATGATGATTGGCGACCTGCGGGCGGCGCAGAACGAGCTGGAAGACTACTATTTTGCCGATCAGGAGGAGGTGCTGGCGGCCGTGGAGAAGATGATGCCCGACGACCGTCGTAATTATCTGAACAACAAGAGTATAGAATATGCCGAGCGGATGATGACGCGCTGGGATGAGCTGGCCAAATTCCTGATTGTCAGATATAACGACCAAATCCAGCGGCGTGTGGACAAGGACGGCAACTTCCTGCGATGGGGGTATGACACGCCCGGCTACGACCAGCAGTTTATTGATGCCGTCGGCAAATCCACCGGCGACCGCTACCGTTTGCGGGAGGTGATTGAACGGAGGGAACGGTGAGGGAATTGAAAATTGAGAATTGAAAACGGAAAATTAAAAGCTGGCACACGTTAGTTCCATTAATGCGATAATTATGGAATTATCAAAAGGGTGTTATAGGAGAACTTGATAGGGATTGGCTGCTGGAGTTAGTGAAAGAGGATTACAAGGAAAAAGATTGTGATTTGAACTTGTGACGCTCAATTCTTGGAGCTTCCGTTGCCGACGTCAGGAGGCAACGGAATGGTGAGCGGCGGGAATACAATCAAAAGGGGAAGATGGGCGGCGGGCGAGGGGGCTCCCAATTTGTTGCAGTCTCCACCGCCGCCCATCTTCCCCTTCACTTATCGCAACCTGTCCGTCACCATTCCGCCGCGAATGCAATGAGCGGCGGAATCCCCACCCGCGCCCTGAAGGGACGCCAGAATACAGCCGCAGGCAAGGCCGTAAGGCCGCCGCCTGCGGAAACGGATGCCCGTATCCCCGTGGCAGAATGGATTATACCGACACCGCCCCGAGGTTCGGTCGCGGCAGGGATAGGAGCGGCACGAGCGAAGCGAAGTACAGCGGATAGCCCGACGGCGACCGTAGGGAGCCGGGCCGCCCAAATAAAAATCCGCACCATTTCCGAAAATGTGATTTTTTAATAAAGAAACGGCGAACCTTGCGGCTCGCCGTTTCTTTGTGTCCGTAACCGTCGGAACGATTACAGGGTGTGGTAGGGGGTCAAAAGGCCCTTGCCGATTTCAACCGCCTCCTCATTCTTGGGGATGAGGTGATGGTGACGTTCCGGCAGGGATTTTTCGAGGCCCTTGTGGAGCATTTCAGGAGTGACAAGGGGTTTCACTTTGAGGAAACCGCCGAGCACGATCATGTTGAACAGCTTGGAGATACCCAGCTCGCTGGCCTTGTCGGCAGCGGCCACCTGGTAGATGTTGATGTCTTTGCGGGTGGGGTGATGGGTGATTCCGTTCGGGTCGTAAATCAGCAAGCCGCCAGGCTTCACTGCTGACTCGAACTTGTCCATAGACTGCTGGTTGAGGATGATGGCGGTGTCGAACTGGTTGAGGTACGGGGAGCAGATGCGCTCGTCGCTCAGAATCACCGTGACATTGGAGGTACCGCCACGCATTTCCGGGCCGTAGGAGGGAAGCCAGCTGACTTCCTTGTCCTGCATGATGCCGGCGTATGCCAAAATCTTACCCATTGAGAGTACGCCCTGGCCGCCGAAGCCTGCTATAATAATTTCTTCTGTCATTTTTTTTGATTTTAAGGTTATTATTTACTTCTCAATGAGAAACGGGTTTCATTGGGCTGGTCGAAAGTAGCCACTCTTTCGATGAACTTGGGATCGAACTTGCCGTCCACCTTCATATCGCCGAGCGGGAAGTATTTGAGGGTGTTCTCTTCCATCCACTTGTTGGCCTGCACGGGGGTCATCTTCCAGCCGGAGTTGCAGTTGGAGGTCACCTCCACGAAGGAGACGCCCTTGTTGAGCTTCTGGTTCTCGAAGGCCTGACGGATGGCGCGTTTGCACTTGCGGGCGAGAGCGGGCGTATAGACAGCCTGACGGGTCACGTAGTAGGTGCCGGGCAGCTGGGCCAGCATCTCGGTGAGGCGCATGGTGTGTCCCATGATTTCGGGGTCACGGCCGTAGGGGCAGGTCACGGTCTCCATACCCTCGAGGGTGGTGGGAGCCATCTGGCCGCCGGTCATACCGTAGATACCGTTGTTGATGAAGATCATGGTGATGTTCTCGCCGCGGTTGCAGGCGTGCATCACTTCGGCGCAACCGATGGAGGCCAAGTCGCCGTCGCCCTGATACGAGAACACGAAGGTCTCGGGACGGAGGCGCTTGATGGCGGAAGCGCAGGCCGGGGCACGACCGTGGGCGGCTTCCACGAAGTCAACGTCGAAATAGTTGTAAGCCAGAACGGAGCAGCCGACGGGTGAGATACCCACGACATTGTCCTGGATGCCCATCTCCTCGATCACTTCGGCGATGATTCTGTGAACCACACCGTGACCGCAGCCGGGGCAATAGTGCATGATGGCATCCGTGAGAACCGGAGTGCGTTTGTACACTAAGTTTTCGGGTTTGATGATATCTTCTCTTGTCATAATTTCAATACATTAATTATTTAACCATTTTTTTCAAAGCATCGAAGATTTCGACGGGGGTCGGGATGACGCCACCGTAGCGGCCGTAATGCTCGACGGGCACGTTGCAGCCGACGGCGAGTTTCACGTCTTCGATCATCTGGCCGGCGTTCATCTCCACGCTGAGGATCTTCTTCATGCGGCCGCCGATTTCGCCAACGGCTTTGGTCGGGAAGGGCCACAGGGTGATCGGGCGCACGAGGCCTACTTTGATGCCTTCGGCGCGAGCCAGCTCGATGGACTTCATGCAGATACGGGCTGCGGAGCCGTAAGCCACGAACAGGTATTCAGCGTCGTCGCACTGGATGGCTTCGTAGCGGGCGTCCTCTTCCTCGCATTTGCGGTATTTGGCCTGGATGCGGTCGTTGATAGCCTCTTGTTTGAGGGCTTCCAGTTCAAGAGAAGTGACGATGCGGTGTTTGCCGGTGGAACGGTGGCCGGTGGCAGCCCACGGGCAGTTCTTCTCGATGTACTCGTTGGTCCAACGCGGCTTGTAGTCGTCCACCATCACTTTTTCCATCACCTGACCGATGACACCATCGGAGAGGATGGCGACGGGGTTGCGATATTTGAAAGCGAGGTCGAAGCCGAGTTCCACGAAGTCGTACATTTCCTGCACGGAGGCGGGGGCGAGGGTGATCAGACGGTAGTCGCCATGACCGCCGCCCTTGGTGGTCTGGAAGTAGTCGGACTGTGAGGGCTGGATGGTGCCGAGACCTGGGCCGCCGCGAACGACGTTAACGCAGAGGGCGGGCAGTTCAGCGCCGGCGATATAGGAGAGGCCTTCCTGCATGAGGGAGAAACCCGGGGAGGATGAGGAGGTCATCACTCGTTTTCCGGCAGCGGCGCCGGCATACACCATGTTGATGGAGGCCAGCTCACTTTCGGCCTGGAGCACCACCATACCTGTGGTCAGGTAGGGTCTTTCGGCCATCAAATGCTCGAGAACCTCACTTTGAGGAGTGATAGGATATCCGAAATAACCATCGCAGCCGCAACGGATAGCAGCTTCTGCAATGGCCTGGTTACCCTTCATTAATTTTAATTCTTTTGCCATTTTGAAATTGTTTAGTTGTTAATTGATTTTTGATTCAGATGAAAATTGAAGGACTACTCCTTGGCGCGATAAACCTCGATGACGCCGTCGGGACAGATCACAGCGCAGCTGGCGCAGCCGATGCAGGCGTCTTCGTTCACCATTTCAAGGTAGTTGTAACCCTTTGCATTTACATGTTTGGAAAGCGCGATGCAGTTGTTCGGGCATCCGGTGATGCACACGGCGCAGCCTTTGCACTTTTCCGTGTCAATGACTAAAGCTCCTTTAAATGCCATAATGTTTAGAATTTAAGTTTTTTAATAGGTTGATTATCAATATTTTGTTTTTTCACATAATACGGCCGCTAAAGTACGAAAAAAAATTGGAATATTATTCGTTATTTGAAAGATTTGTGGCGAACTTTGTTCGCATTTGGGCTCACTGCGTGAGCATTTGAGCTCGTGGGGCGAGCATTTGCAGATTTGATGCTCACTGCGTGAGCATTTGAGGCGGGCTGTCGCCCGCATTTGAGATTTAAAAGTTTATTTAAGATGAACAATTGGTAGATTTGAGTGTTAATAAATTGTAAAAATACTATAAATGTGCCTACCTGTACTAAATTTGAAGATTTATCTATTTGGTTGATTGCGAGAGAATTATGTAAAGATATTTATAGAATTACTAAATATGAAGACTTCAAAGTCTCCATTCACCACTTCATCAATTATCTTAAAAACTCCCAATACAAAGGACAAAAATACAAACCATAAGGTACAAATTCCGCAAATCTCTCAAATCTCTCAAATCCTCGTGCAGCGAGGCATAGCTCTTTTTTCGCCCCCTTCAGGCAACATTTTTCAAGAAAATCAGTTATTAATAGAGTGATGCGTAAAAATTTTTTCAAAATTTTGTAACATTGGTCTATAACATGCGTAAGAGACAAGTGAACAACAAAAGGAGAGATCCTTTACGTATCATTAAAGGTTAATGGTTATCAACGGCGATGTGAATCGCCGTTGTTTTTTTGTGTATCTTTGCAAACTGAAATTCATTATTATAGAATACTGATAATATGGCAGATAACGAAATCAGAAACGAGATTTCCCAGCTGGGCAAATACAACCTCATCCACCATCTTACCGAAGAGGTGAAGAGTGCCAACGAATCGACGGTGGCCGGCATCGGCGACGACGCGGCAGCCACCCGCTCCGGCGACCTCCTCACGGTGACCGCCAACAAACTTTTTGTGGAGCACATCCATTTCGACCTCTCCTATTTCCCCCTCAAACACCTGGGGTTCAAGTGCGTCACTATCGCCGTCACCGACATCCTCGCGATGAACGCCATGCCCCATCAGGTGATGATCAATCTGGCCGTCTCCAACCGCTTCTCTATCGAAGCCGTTGAGGAGTTCATGACGGGTGTGCGCGCCTGCTGCCACTACTATCACCTCGATATCGCTGGTCTCGACATCACCTCGTCGGCCACGGGACTGGCCGTCAGCGTTACCGCCATCGGACAGGTGGAGGCCGACCGCCTCGTGCGTCGCATCGGCGCGACAGAGAACGAACTGATCTGCGCCACTGGCGACTTCGGTGCCGCCTATACCGGTCTGCTGCTGCTCCAGCGCGAGAAACAGATCTTCGAGGCCACCCAGGTGAGTCAGCCCCATTTCGAGGGCTACGAGTACCTCCTCGAACGGCAGCTCAAACCCGAGCCGCGCACCGACATCATCGAGATGCTCCGCCAGCTCAACGTGGTGCCTACCGCCATGACCGCCGTCACCGAAGGCATCGCCTCCGCACTGTTCCTGCTCTGCCAGCACGATAGTCTTGGCTGCACCATCTACGAAAATAAGATTCCGCTCGCCCAGCTCACCTTCGACACGCTGCGGCAACTTAAGATTGTGGCCACCACCGTCGCCCTCAACGGCGGCGAGGACTACGAGCTTCTTTTCACCATCCAACAAAAGGACTACGAGGCCATCAAGGGAAAGAGCGAAATCGCTGTCATCGGTCACATTGACAGACAAAATTCGGGGCGCAACCTCATCACTAACGACAACAAGCAGATTGAGCTGAAGGCTCAGGGCTTCATCGAAAAAGAACAATAAACCATGGAAAAAATCATCGTCATCGAACCGCACCTCGCTGTCGGCATCTACGGGAAGAACAACCGCAACATCGACCTGCTCCGCAACATCTATCCCACCCTCAAGCTCACCGCCCGCGGCAACGAGCTGAAGGTGAACGGTACCGACGAGGAGGTGGCTACTTTCGAGTCGCGCTTCGAGCTGCTCACCGCCTTCTACGACCATTTCGAGCGCCTCACCGAGACCGATATCCTGAACATCACCGCCAACGAGGACGAGCATTTCTTTCTTCTCGACAAAGAGCAGAACGGTTCGGATGTGATTCTGCACGGCAGGGAAGGGAAGGTCATCAAGGCGCTCACGCCCAACCAGAAAAAGCTGGTGAAGAGTCTGGAACACAACGACATGATTTTCGCCATCGGGCCGGCAGGTACGGGCAAGACCTACACCGCTGTGGCCCTCGCTGTGCGGGCGCTGAAGAACAAGCAGGTGAAGCGCATCATCCTCACCCGTCCGGCGGTGGAGGCCGGCGAGAACCTCGGCTTCCTGCCCGGCGACATGCGCGACAAGCTCGACCCCTACCTCCAGCCCCTCTACGACGCCCTCCGCGACATGATGCCGATGGCCAAGCTCGTCGCCTACCTCGAGGACAAGACCATCGAGATCGCGCCGCTCGCCTTCATGCGCGGCCGTACCCTCGACAACGCCTACGTCATCCTCGACGAGGCGCAGAACGCCACCGAGAGCCAGCTCAAGATGTTCCTTACCCGTATGGGCAAGAATGCCAAGTTCCTCATCACCGGCGACATTACCCAGATTGACCTGCCCCGCCACCAGCATTCAGGTCTTGTGCAGGCCGGTAGCATCTTGCGCGATATCAAGGGAATAGAGTTTATCTACTTGGACAATGCCGACGTGGTGCGCCACCATTTGGTCACCAAGATCATCCAGCGCTATGAGGCGTGGGAGAGCGAGCGAAGCAGTAAGAGCGATAGAGGTGAACGGCCAGAGCGGAGCGAGAAGACCGACATATCTGAAAAGGATGGGGCAGGGGATACTATATAATTATATGTAGCCTTTCGGCGCTGACATAGTCTGTTTCCTTCGCTTTTGCACCGGTGTGAAACTTGGTGGAAAAATATTTTTTTATAAATGATAAAGCAAAAAGAAATTTTTGTACTTTTGCCGCCCGAAAATCCGATTATTATCTAACGATAAACAAATTAAGAACCGGGGCGTATGGGTGAAGATGCGCTCCAAAACAAAAGATTGAAAATGAACACATTAAGTTACAGAACGATTCCTGCCAGCGAGAAAATCGTGAAAAAGGAATGGGTTGTCATCGATGCAGAAAATGCAGTTGTCGGCCGCCTTTCCACCGTCGTCGCCCGCATCCTTCGCGGTAAGACGAAGACTTATTATTCACCTCATTTCGATTGCGGTGACAATGTCATCATCATCAATGCCGAGAAAATCCGTTTCACCGGCAAGAAGATGACCGACAAGGTTTACACTCACCACACCGGCTATCCGGGCGGTCAGCGTCATCAGTCTCCCCGTGAGCTCCTCAGCAGAAACCCCATCCGTGTCATCGAACACGCTGTGAGAGGCATGCTCCCGAAGAACAGACTGGGCGACCAGCTCTATCGTAACCTTCATGTCTATGCGGGTCCCAACCATCCGCACGAAGGTCAGCAACCCAAATTGATTAACATTAACGATATTAAATAGCAATGGAAGTCACTAATACAATCGGAAGAAGAAAAACCGCAGTTGCCAGAATCTACATGCAGAAAGGCAGCGGCCAGATCACCATCAACAAGCGCGATTACAAAGAGTATTTCCCGCTCGGCACCCTCCAGTATGTCGTCACTCAGCCCCTCCAGATCACCGATCTTATGGGCCAGTATGACATCAAGGTCAACCTCGACGGCGGCGGTATGTCAGGCCAAGCTGAAGCCCTCCGTCTCGCCATCTCCCGCGCCATTTGCGAGCTCTATCCTGATTTCCGCCCCACCCTCAAATCCAAGGGCCTCCTCAAGCGTGACCCCCGTATGGTGGAGAGAAAGAAACCTGGTCAGCCCAAAGCACGTAAGAGATTCCAGTTCAGCAAACGTTAAACATCGGATCATCAATTTATTATTAACCAGTTTAGTATCGAAACTGTTGAGACTTCATTCGAACTACTCATCAGTTGATTAATGAACGTAAACAAATTAAAAAAATGGCACAAGTAACATTTGAGCAACTTTTGGACGCCGGCTGTCACTTTGGACACCTGAGAAGAAAATGGAACCCCCACATGGCTCCCTACATCTTCATGGAGAAGAACGGCATCCACATCATCGACCTTCACAAAACCACCGAGAAATTGGACGAGGCTTGCGCAGCTGCCAAGCAGATCGCCAAATCGGGCCGCAAGATTCTCTTCGTCGCTACCAAAAAGCAGGCGAAAGACACCGTGGCCGAACTCGTAAAGACAGTAGGCATGCCTTACGTCACCGAGCGCTGGCCCGGCGGTATGCTTACCAACTTCTTCACCATCCGGAAGGCCGTCAAGAAAATGGGTGACATCGACAAGCTGATGGAAAGCCCCCAGTTCGACAAGATCTCCAAGAGAGAGAAACTGCAGATCCAGCGTGAGAGAGCCAAACTCGACAAGAACCTCGGTTCCATCGCCGACCTCTCCCGTCTGCCCGCAGCCGTCTTCATCGTTGATATCCTGAAAGAGCACATCGCAGTGGCTGAGGCTCACCGTCTCAACATCCCCACGCTCGCTATCGTCGATACCAACTCTGACCCGAACCTCGTGGACTTCCCCATCCCCGCCAACGACGACGCCTCCAAGTCTATCTCCGTGATCGTGAAGGCCGTTTGCGACGCCATCGCTGAAGGTCTTGCCGAACGCAAGATCGACAAGGACAACGCCGCCAATGACGATATGGATGAAGAGACCGCCGAATTCACCGACGAAGCCAACTACGACGATGACGAGAAACGCGAGGGCAGAACCCGCGACGGCGTCAGAAAAGTCAAGGATGTGGCTGAAGAGGGTGAAGATGGTCAGCGCAAAAAACGCCCCACCATCAAGAGAGGTCCCGTGAAAGCCGGTAGCACCAAGAAAAACTAATTTCGTTTAACCATTAAAATTTTATAATATGGAAATCAAAGCAGCACAAGTCAATGAGCTGAGAAAAATGACCGGTGTCGGTATGATGGATTGCAAGAACGCCCTCGTAGAAGCTGAAGGCGATTTCGACAAAGCTATCGACATCCTCAGAAAAAAAGGCCAGAAGGTCGCCGCCAAACGTGCTGACCGCACCGCTGATCAGGGCCGCGTCGTCGCCAAAGTCAACGCCGACAGCACCAAGGGTTACATCCTCGTGCTCAGCTGCGAAACCGACTTCGTGGGCAAGAACGCTGAGTTCGTTGCCGCCAGCGAGCAGTTCATCGACCTCGCTATGAAGGCTAACGCCAAAACCCGCGAAGAGGTACTCGCTCTCGACGTCGACGGCCGTACCATCGCCGATCATATTTCTGACCTGATGGGCAAAACCGGTGAGAAAATCGAACTCCCCGCCTTCAACGTTATCGAGGCAGCTCACGTCACCGCTTACAACCACATGGGTAACCGCCTCGCCTGCATCGCCGGTTTCAACATCGCTGGCGTTGATGAGGCCGCTCACGAGGTAGCCCTCCAGATCGCCGCTATGAACCCGGTTGCCCTCAACGCCGAGTCCATCCCGCAGGCTACCATCGACCACGAGCTCGAAGTGGCACGCGAGACCATCCGTCAGGAAGGCAAACCCGAAAACATGGTGGACAAAATCGCCCAGGGTAAGCTCAACAAGTTCTTCAAGGAAAACACCCTTCTTGCTCAGGACTACTACGCCGACAACAAGATGAGCGTGACCGACTTCCTCAAGAAGACTAACCCCGACCTCACCTGCACCGGTTTCTACCGTCTGCAGCTCGGTGCATAACCGACATACAGGTCGTTTCAATAAAAATCCCGATGCCAACGGCATCGGGATTTTTTTATTCTATCCAATTTCTAGTTTTTTTGTACTTTTGCCATCCAAAATAATATTAGAAAACAATCCCATCTTCATAAAAACGACCATTATGGAAAATCAGAAGTCTAACGCCAAAATGTATGTGGCCTTTTTCGCCATCAGTATTATTCTTTTTGCGACGGCGGCAATGATAGGTCTCTCCATCAATGTCTCGAAAGAACACCTGGCAGCAGTGACCTCCGCCGGCGAGACCATTCATCGCAGTTATGTGAATGCCGAAGAAATGGTGTATCAGGAGTATGCACAACTGTTGGAAACACAGGATACTACATTCAATCCCAATATGGAGCAACTCCGCAATTTGTCTTCTGACCTGATCAGCTATATTCAGCACCTGCGCTATGAGTTGATTCAATATGTGGATGGACAGCAGGCCGCCGCCGACAATGCCCAGGAATTCATGGGTGGAGTTCCGTATATTAGTGCGAGCGCAATCATGAATAATGACAATGTTGATGCCCAAATGCAGTTCATGTTGGGTAGCCAGCCCACCAGTCGAGCTACCGAGTTAAAGAACAAAATCAACGAGTATAAATCAGCTGTGTTACAGCTGGTTCCGGCTGAAAAGCGCAGTGTTGTAGAGCAGAAATTGGCCTTCCTTTCCACCGCAGATGTTTACGATCGTTATAATGAAAGAGAGTGGTCATGGGAAGATGTTATGTTTTATCGCACCTTGGCCAGTGTTGCGGCCATGGAACTGGAGACTTTGGCATTGGATATTCATTCGGCAGAATTAATTGTTTTGAAAAATTTATAAATAAATTATTGATATGAAACACTTTATTTGCATTTTCGGAGCTATCACCTTCGTGCTTTTAGACCTGGGTCTGTTGTTTAAAATCATGCACTGGCCTGGGGCTGCTGTCATGATTCTGCTGTCGATGGGCGCCCTGCTTCCTGTATTTACTATCTGTACTGCCATCTATGTGGCCAGGAAAAAGTAAATCTTTTCATCCTTTTTTCTCTTGGTTTTAATATTTTGAGAAAAAACCGTGTCTAAAGGAGCATTGTGTTTAATTTTTTAGCAATGAAAAGATTTGTATTAGTATGGATGGTTGCCGGCATGATGATGTCGGGCAGCCTGTTTGGACAACCCACATTAAAACTTCAAAAGGCAGAAGTAAAGGGATTGGTGGAAGATACCGTGGTAGATCCCACCCCGCACCCTATCCACCTGTCGGACGCACAGAAAGCCTTTGTGGCCGGCAACAATGCCTTCACCCTCAATTTCTTGAAAACCGTCAGCGCCACCGATGCCGCCGACAAGAGTTTTATCTACTCGCCGCTGAGTATCACCTATGTGCTCAGCATGGTGAACGATGCCTCGGTGGGCAAAACCGAGAAGGAGTTGGAGAAAGTGTTGGGCTTCGGTGAGTCTGGCATCTTATCCGTAAATGAATTTTGTAAAACTTTGATTGACAGTCTGCCCAATGTGGACCGGCAGGTGCAGTTGCATATTGCTAACGCCATTTTTGTGAACCAACACAACCAGTTGAAGGATCCCTTCCAGCGGGAAATGCGGAAATATTATGGCGCCATGGCCGAGTCGTTAGACTTCACGTCGCAGGCCTCCCTCAACCGCATCAATGGCTGGTGCAGTATTAAAACCAAAGGGATGATCCCCGAGATTTTGGAGAAACTGGATCCCGCCGTCATTTCGTACCTGCTGAATGCTATTTATTTCAAGGCTGGATGGACCAACGAGTTCAGCGAAAGCCTCACCCGCGACGAGGTTTTCAACGCGCCGAAAGGGAAGAAGGAACTGCCGATGATGCACCAAGAGAACCACTTCCGGTATGCAAAAAACGACATTTTCGCCTTGGTGGACCTTCCCTACAGCAACCAGATGTGGAGCATGACGGTGATGCTGCCCGAGCCTGGCAAAACCACCAACGATGTCATTGACTATCTGGCAGAAAACGGCTTGACCTCCTGCCTCAAGAGCGCCTACGCGCAGAAAGTGGATCTGAAACTGCCCCGCTTTGAGACGGAGTCGGAGACGGAAGATTTGATAGAAACGCTGAAAACGATGGGCATCACCCGTGTTTTCACCGACGGGCTGGCCGAAATTCCGAACATGTGCGATGTCGATGTGTATATCGGCATGATGTTGCAGAAAGCCCGTATCAAGGTAAACGAAAGCGGTTCGGAGGCGGCAGCTGTTACCGTGGCCGGCATGATGAAATGCACCTCAGTGCCTCGCCCGGAGCCGCCCGTCATCTTCCACGCCGACCGGCCGTTTGTGTACGTCATCCGCGAAGCCTCCACGGGAGTGATTCTCTTTGTGGGCAAGTACACCGGACAGTAAGATTTTAGTGAAACGGATGAAACAAAAAAAGAAGACTTCAAAAGTCTTCTTTTTTTGTTTCAGGGCGGGCCGGACGAGGCTCGAACTCGCGACCCCATGCGTGACAGGCATGTATTCTAACCAAACTGAACTACCGGCCCTGTTGTCTCATTTCGAGGATGCAAAAATACAGCTTTTTTGTAAGTTAGCAAGCGTTTTTTCAAAAAAAATCAATATTTTATATTTTATTAAAAATCAATTATTTATAATAAAAATAGTTGATGAAATGATGGGTTTTACGCTTCTTTGATGATGTTGGAGGTGCCATTTTTCGCGCAATCTACCACAATTTCTGCCGCCCGCGCTGATGCGCCCCGCCCGCCGAGCCGGCCAAGAAGTTCGCGATAGTCATCGGAAATCCTCTGCCGTGTCGCCTCATCATGCAGCAGTTTCTCCACCTCCGCGCGCAGTTTCGGGTGGGTGAGGTCGTGCTGGATAAGCTCGGTCACCGCAGGCTTGTCGAGCACGAGGTTCACCAACGAGATGTATTTGATGGTGTCTTTCGCCACCGCCTTGGCAATCTGGTACGAGAGGCCGCTGGTTTTGTAGCACACCACCTGTCGCGTGCCGAGGATGGCCGTTTCGAGTGTGGCGGTGCCGGAGGTCACCACGGCGGCCTCGGCGTTCAGCACCAACGGGTAGGTCTGCGACAGCGCACATTTCACGTTGTGGCCGCGCAGAATGTCAGCATATAGTTTCTCGGGCAGCCACTTCACGGTGGAGACCACAAACTGGTACTCGGGGAAGTCATCCACAATCTCCAACATCACAGGCAGTATCTTGGTGATTTCCTGCTTGCGGCTGCCGGGCAGGATGGCGATGATAGGCCGCTCGTCCAAGCCGTTGATAGAGCGGAAGTTGCGTACCGGATCGCTGTCGCGCAGGTCGGGACCGATGGCGTCGAGCAGCGGATGCCCCACATAGTCGGCGGTGTAGCCGTAGCGGGCGTAAAACTCCTTCTCGAACGGCAGAATCGGCATCACATGGTCGCAGGTGCGCTTGATCTTGTGCACGCGCCCCGTTTTCCATGCCCAGATTTGGGGGGAGATATAATAGATGATTTTGAAACCCTGCTGTTTCGCCCACTCCGCAATGCGCAAGTTGAAGCCGGGATAATCCACCATGATGATGATATCAGGCTGGTAATCAAGAATATCCTGTTTGCAGAAACTGATGTTCTTCAGAATGATACGCAGGTGGGTGGCCACTTCCCAGAAGCCCATGAAGGCGAGGTCGCGGTAGTGCTTGACGATGGTGCCGCCCTGCGCTTCCATCAGGTCACCGCCCCAGCAGCGGTACTCGGCGGCGGGGTCCAGCCGGTTGATTTCGCGCATCAGGTTCGAGGCGTGCAGGTCGCCGGACGCCTCCCCGGCAATGACGTAGTATTTCATTTTCAGATTTTTACAATTGATGGGCTACTCCACTACCTTGGGTTTTCGCTTGAAACTGTCAAGTCCCACCTTCAGCGAGAAGATATGCGAATACTGGGCGATGGAGAGGTCGCCAATGTCGGTAAGGGCGTAGTCGATGAAGACGATGTTCTTGATACACACACCGATACCGAGGTTGATCTGCAAGGTGGTTTTCTTCTTGCCTTCAAAGTCGGCTTCCTGTTGCAGGTTGCCGATGCCGGCGCGGATAGCCACGATTTTCTTGTAGGCGAACTCCATGCCGAAATGGGGGTCGATGCAGAGCGCCTTGCTGTGGATGAGGCTGTGGCGGTTGCCGTCGAAGGTGAAGTCGAAGTCGAGGGCGAAGGTGGCGTTGAAGCCTTTGCCAAGTTCTACATACTTGCCGCCGCCGAGGATGAGTTTCGGCACGGTGAGTTCGAGCTGGTTGGTAGGAATCTCGTTGCCGGTTTGTTGGAACACCTCGATGACACGGTCGCTGAGGTGGTAGCTCCACGCGTTGAAGGTGGAGGTGGCATCGCGCAACAGCAGTCCGGCGTTCCACCCACGGTTGGTGTAGTGCAAACCCACATCGATGCCAAAGCCCCACGCGTTGGCGAAATCACCGATGCGGCGGTGCAAAATCTTGACATTTCCACCCAATGACAACCCCTTCACCTGCTTGAAGTTATGGGCGTAGGTGAGCAGGAAAGCATTGTCGGCAGAGGAGAAGTAAGAGATTTTAGAGTAATCTACATTTCCTTGATTATCAATTAATTCAGTAGTATTCATAATATTGTCCACGCCGAAGCGAATCCACGAAAAACCGACGGTTGATTGCGAGTCGATGCGGGCGGCCACGCCGATGTAGTCGTATTTGGCGATGCCGGCGAAATACTCGGCATGCATCACCCCTAACTCGTAGTTCTTTTCCATCACCGAGAGGCAGGCGGGATTCCAATAGGAGGCGGTGACATCGTTGGCGATGGAGGTCATGGTGTTGCTCATCCCCAGTCCGCGGGCACCGATGCCGAGCGACAGAAACTCGTTGCTGTACTTGGCGGTTTGGCCGAAGGTGGACAGCGCGAGGGCTGCGGCAAGAAGGGTGAGGACAACTCTTTTCATTAGGTTTATTTTGTGATGGATGGATGGGTGGCGAGGTAACGGTCGATGAGTTCATCGGCGGAACGGGCCGACTTGCGGAGCCAGTCGAAGTAGATCTCGGTCTGCTCGTCCTCGCTGAGGTGCCACTCCACGGCGGAGCGGTGGAGGCGTTCGATGACGTTGGAGATGAGGATGGCTACAGAGTTGGAAATGTTGAAACTCTCAGTGAAGCCGTACATCGGAATCTTGACGGCGCGGTCGCAAACGGCCTTGGCTTCGTCGGAGAGACCGGTGAGTTCGGTGCCGAAGAAGAAGGCAGTTTTCTGATCGATGGGGAGATCTTCGATGAAGACGCTGTTTTCGGCGGGCAGGGTGGCCACGAGGGTGTAGCCGGCGGCGTGCAGACGGTCGGCACACTGCCGCACGTTGCCTTTGCAGCGCTTGTAGTTGCTGATGGTCAGCCACTTGTCGGCCCCCATCGTGATGGCGCTGTGCGTCGTGAACTCGTTTTCGTTCTCAATGATGTGGATGTCCTGCACGCCATAGCACTCGCAGGTGCGCATCACCGCGCTGATGTTCTGGGTTTGGTACAGGTCTTCCAGCACCACAGTGAAGTGGCGCGTTCTGTTTTTTAACACACTGAGCAGACGCTCGTTACGTTCCTCCATCACAAACTCACGGAGGTATTCGGCAAGCGCTTTTTTGGTGGTGATATCGAGAGAATCAATAAGGTCGGTCATGCATTTGCCTATTTGATGCAACAAAACAACGATAATTTTTGTCTTTTCGTGTATGCGAAGGAAAATAATGTGTAATTTTGCGGTGTAAAATTCTAAAATCCCTCTCATCATGAAAAGAATAGCCCTGTTCCTCTGTGCCGCCGCCCTGCTGATGGCGGCTTGTGACAAAGAAGACCCCAAGCCGGATCCGAATGATGGCAACGATTATGTCCCGACTTATCCCTCTGTTGCAGAGGTGATTTACGATGCGGTGTCCGACATCGACGGCAACCACTATGATGCCGTGCAGATTGGCGAGCAGATTTGGATGGCTGCCAACCTGCGCACCACCCGCTATGCCAATGGCGATGCGATACCGTTAGGTACTGACAGCGACACGCTGCCGTGCCGTTATGCCGTTCCCCAAACCAACAACATTTACTTTGGGTATCTTTACAACTGGTACGCTGTGATGCATGGGGAGAATTCGTCTGCGGCTAATCCCAGTGGCGTGCAAGGTGTTTGTCCCGATGGCTGGCACGTGCCGAGCGATGCCGAGTGGGCGCAGCTGATGGAGTTCTGCAGCACGCAGGCCGACTACGTTTGCAGCGGTCCGGAGGCCACCATCGCGAAAGCCTTGTCGGCCGGCTATGGCTGGCAGTCAAGCGATGCGGAGTGTGCTGTCGGCAACGACTTGTCGCACAACAACAATACAGGTTTTTCGGCTCTTCCTGCCGGTTTCTTCCCGGGTACGGAAAATAGTTTCGGCGTGTATGCCTCCTTCTGGAGCGCTACCGAAGCTGAAGACGTTGTGAATTGCGCTCGCGACTTCAACCTCCGCTATGATCAAGCCACTCCTTCCCGCGATGCTCATCATAAGTATGGTGGACTGTCGGTGCGGTGCGTGAAAGACTGATATCCGTTAGCTCTTGTTTTTTTATTTGGGCGGCCCGGCTCCCTGCGGTCCCCGTCGGGCTTTGCGCTTTACTCGCTGCGCTCGTGCTCGCTCCTATCCCTGCCGCGACCGAGCCTCGGGGCGGTGTCGGCATATTACATGCTGCCATGGGGTTACGGGCATCTGTTTCCGCAGGCGGCGGCCTTACGGCCTTGCCTGCGGCTATTTTTTTGCGCCCTTTCAGGGCGCGGGTGGAGGCGACAAGCTGAGTAGGTTCCGCCGCTCAC
>JBGUYY010000092.1:0-7748 GCA_045222555.1 Bacteroidales bacterium
TGATCGCCACCGAGACCCTCTCCTTCACGGTCGGCGGCGGCAGCAACCCGCTGCCCCAGCCCGCCACCAGCGGCATCGGTGACTCCCGCAACGCCTCCTTCTCACTCTTCCCGAACCCCGCACGCAGCTTCGTGACCCTCCGCACCGACGCCGAGCACGCCGCCGTCACTGTCACCGACATGAGCGGCAAGACCATGATCTCCACCACCGCCGACGCCTCCGGAGACCTCCGCATCAACGTCGCCAGCTGGGCCGCCGGCGTCTACTTCGTCAACCTCCACGCCAACGGCTCCACCTCCTCACAGAAGCTGGTCATCACCAAGTAGTCCCTTCAGGACACATATCTTCCACAAAAGTGGGCAGGAGAACCTGCCCACTTTTTTTGTTAAGTTGGAAACAAAATTGGAATACAGCCGTATAAAAAAGTTCAGTAAATTTGATTTTTTATTAAAAGAAAAAATTGTTTTTATAAAAAATTAGTTGTAAGTTTGCCCGCAATATTTTGTACAAAGGAGAACTATAGAAATTAGTAACTAAATCTCAATATTATGAAAGCATTTTTTACCCTTTCAAACACCGAACGGCGATTCCGCCTTGCCCTCCTCCCCCTTTTCATGGGCATCCTGCTCTGCATCGGAGTAGGACAAAAAGCGTGGGGACAAACAGCGCTCACCGTGCATGATGGTACTACCACCAACGGCTATGTTCCCTTGTATGGATTCTATGCAGACGCCTATTTGAAAAGTGAGTTTGTAATTCCTGCTTCAGACCTTTCACAAATGGCAGGTGGTTCTATCTCCTCTATGACATTTTACGCCTCACAGTCAAGTGTTTCATGGGGAAGTGCAAACTTCCAAGTGTTTTTAAAAGAGGTCTCCAGCACATCAATAAGTAGTTTTTCCGGACCAGGAACTACTGTTTACCAAGGCAGTTTAAGTATTAGCAATGGCGAAATGTCCATCAATTTCACCAGTCCCTATCACTATAATGGAGGGAATCTGTTAGTAGGCATATACAATACTGTCGAAGGCTCCTACGTCTCTTCTTCTTGGTACGGTGAAACCGTGACTGACGCCTCTGTTCAAGGATATTCGTACTCCGATTTGGCGTCCATCTCCCCTACCCAACGCAACTTCATTCCCAAGACCACCTTCTACTACACACCTGGCGGTGGTGCTGCCGAATGTCCTACCGTTCATGATGGTACTACCACCAACAACTATGTACCCGTGTATGGTTTCTATGCTGATGCCTACCTCAAGTCTGAATTTGTAATTCCGAGCACAGATATACCTGCAACTTCGGGCACCATTACTGAAATGACATTTTATGCCTCAACCCCAAGTGTTTCATGGGGAAGTGCCAGTTTCCAAGTATTTTTGTCGGAAGTGAGTAGCACAAGCATCAGTGCCTTTTCTGGTCCAGGAACCATTGTTTACGAAGGCAGTTTGAGCATTGATGCCAATGGCGAAATGCATATTCCTTTCACCAACAACTACAACTATAATGGAGGGAATCTGTTAGTAGGCATATACAACACTGTTGAAGGCAGTTATGTCACTTCTTCTTGGTATGGTGAAACCGTGACTGGTGCCTCTGTTCAAGGATATTCATACTCTGGTTTATCGTCCATATCCCCCACCCAACGCAACTTCATTCCCAAGACCACCTTCTGTATCACCCCAGACGGAGGTGGTGGCAGCTCACCTGTCATTACCGAATGTGAAGAGATTGGCACAGGGACAAGCACATCCAGTGCCATACCCTTCAATTCCTTGTACGGATATTCCTTTACTGAGCAGGTGTACCCCTCTAGTGATATCGGCGATGCTGGAAGCATCACCTCCGTCAGTTTCTACTTGGGCACCTCCAACTCAACAGCACAGACCAACAGCATCATCTTGTACATGAAAAATGTGTCAAGGACAACCTTCTCCAGCACTACAGATTACGAAGCCGTTACGACTGGTGACATTGTGTATGATGGTTCCTGGACCATACCAGCCAACCAAACAGGATGGGTCACCATCAATCTCAACACACCTTTTGCGTACGATGGGACCAGCAACCTGATGATTGCCATGCATGAGTACACGAGTGGGTACTCGACCAGATATTTCACTTATACATCTGTCACTAACTCTGGCATCAGCTTTTATAGTGACTCTTCCAACCCCGACCCATACAACTTGGGTTCTTTTAGTGGCAATAAATCTTTGCGCAGCACCCTTGCTAACATGAAAGTTTGCGTTGAACGTATAACTGTTCCTACCAGCACACTCACCACCTCAGTCAGCCCCGATGAAAGCGGTACTATCACTTTCGATCCGGATCCCACCTATAGCGGCAACCGCTATGAAATCGGCACCGAAGTGGAACTCACTGCTACCCCTGAGGAGGGCTACAGTTTTAGCAGTTGGAGCATTGACGGTATTGCGACCAGCATCTCCACCCCCACCATCACCCTTACCATGGATGAAGACCACAGCGTGGTAGCCAACTTCGCCCCCATCACTTACACCGTGAGTGTTTCAGCCAACCCGGCTGAATATGGCACGGCCTCTGGAGGCGGCTCATTCGACTACGGCACCAGTTGTACGGTGACGGCTACACCAAGCAATGCCAGCTACCGGTTTGCAAGCTGGACCATGAACGGCAGTGTGGTCTCCACCGATGCCAACTACACCTTCACCATTCCCGCACAAAATTGTTCACTTGTGGCCAACTTCGTCCTGACTCCCTACACGCTCACCACCTCGGCCAACCCGAATGCAGGCGGTACGATCACCCATCACTCCCTCACCAACCCAACATCGAACACTTCCGAAACAGTGGAAATTGTTGATGAGTCCTCGACTGTAAATCAAGTGGCTTTCCCTGTTAACTTTATATGGGCTTACACCGAGAATCAGATGATTCTTCATGCCGATGAAATTGGTCAAGCTGGCGCCATCACAAGTTTATCATACCAACGCTACTCTGAAGGTTCTGGCAGTCCTGTAACCCGTAACATCAACATCTATATGAAGCATACCACTATGAGTGCCTATTCTACCACTGCTGATTGGGTTGCGGTAGGTCCTGCGGATTTGGTTTACTCTGGCAACTACACTTTCCAAACTTCAGACAGAGAATGGCAGGCCATTGAATTGAACACCCCCTTTAATTATAATGGAACAGACAACCTGTTGATTTGTATTGACGATAATACAGGCACTACAGATACCCGTATATATTGGTGGTGTCGCAGTACCTCAGACAACCGTGGCATTCGAGCTTGGGGCAGCAGCAACTTCGACCCGACAGTTGCAGGCACTCCCAGTGGTGGCAGCAGTCTTGTTGGCACCTTCGTCCCCAACATGGTCATTGGTTTTGCTGGTGGTGGCGGAGGAACAGGTTACGCTTCTAACGAGTATGCTCCTAACGATGAAGTGCAAATCACGGCCTCACCCAACTATGGCTATACCTTTGCCGACTGGACGGTGGACGGTACTGCGGCGGGCAGCGACAACCCCACCACCCTGATCATGGATGACGACCACACCGTAGTGGCCAACTTCGATCCCATCCCCTACACCGTAAGTGTTTCCTCCACTCCGGCAGAATACAGCACTGCCTCCGGTGAGGGCGTTTATAATTACGGTACCAGCTGTACGGTAACCGCTTCCCCGATGGTTGACTGCTACCAGTTTGTGAACTGGACGCTGAATGGCAGTGTGGTATCCACGCAACCCAGCTATACCTTCACCGTAACTTCCGACTGTGCCCTCGTGGCCCACTTCGCCATCCCCGCTCCCACGAACCTCACCGTCAGCAATATTACCGGCAGTTCCGCAGATGTCTCATGGACGGGCAATGCTGAAAGCTACGACCTGGTTTGCTATCCCACCACCAACCCGACAGAATCAGTTTATTTTGACGACATTAACACCAACGCCATCAGTCCCAACTTCAACAACAGTGTCACTCCTTCCTATCCGTGGATTATTTCTACCACCAACCCTCACTCGGGTGGCTACTGTATCTCAAGCGACAACTATAATGTAGCTTCTTCTACCTCTTCCATATCCCTTACCTACACATTTGAAGTTGATGGTGTTATCGAATTCTACAGCCGTGTTTCATCGGAAAGCGCCAGCTATGACTATGGTTATTTCTTAATAGACGGGACGCGAATGTACTATGAAGGGGGCACTACTCCTAACACATGGACACTCCGCAGCTACCCTGTTACGGCTGGCACCCACACTTTTACCTGGTCATACACCAAAGACGGTTCTGTCAATAGCGGTGAAGATAGATATTATATTGATGACATTAACATTAAATTTGAGATACCTACTGAACCCATTGTCGTGTATGGTGCAACCTCACCCTATACCATTTGCGGTCTTGAGCCCAACACCTCTTACGAAGTACAAGTGCATGGTATCTGCGTAGGATTAGATGGGCCGAACGCTTCCAGAACCTTCACCACCAATAACACCGTCATTCCTTTCTCGGCAGGTACCATTACCGAAGGCATCTACGTGCCGTGCGGTGACATCACCGAATCACAAACTATCGGCACTGAAATAGTGACAGGAGAGACCGAAGTGACAGTGCCTTATGTTACCATCGGAAACGAAAACACTACAACTACTACTTACGTAACACCATTCAACTCATTGTGGGGCTATTCCTTCGTTGAGCAGGTATACACAGCAGCTGAAATCGGAACAGCCGGCTCCATTAACTCCATCAGTTTCTACCTGTCTTCCAGCACACAAACTAACGTAGTGGACGTTTTTATGAAACATGTATCCAGATCCACTTTTGCCGATGTCACTGACTACGAAACGGTTACGTCTTCCGACATGGTATTCACAGGCTCAGTTACGTTCAATGCTGGTTGGACCACCATCTATTTCAACGAACCGTTTGAATATGATGGCACCAGCAACCTGATGGTAGCTTTGCATGAATACACCAGTGGATACAGTACTCTATATTTCAACTATACTGCTGCCACGAACACTGTGTTAACTTTCCATAGTGATAGTTCGAACCCCAATCCATATTCTATAGGTTCGTATAGTGGAAACAAATATACTAGCCCAAATCGTGCCAATGTCCGATTAGGGCTTCCTCACCCCGTTATCGAAACCACAACCCTCTTCGATGGCACGGCCACCGGCAACCACGTTGAGTACCAGTGGAAACTTGACAACGAGCCCATTGAAGGTGCCAACGGCGAAAGTTACACCGTCACCGTCGCCGAAATGGAAGGCCTCACCCAGAGCCTCCACACTTACACCCGCTGGGTGAAGGACGCTTGCAACGACTGGGAACAGTCGGAAGGCGAGTACATCCTTGACCTGCGCGTGCCCGGCACCCCGCAGATCACCGAGATCCCCACGGATCTCCTCTGCGGCGACCAGGCCACCCTCAACGTCACCTCCGACAACTCCAGCAGCATGCAGCTGATGTACTTCTGGTACGACGAGCGTCCCATCTCCAACAACATCCAGCCCATCGCCCACAGCGGAAGCCAGTACACCACAGCGCCGCTCACCCTCGGTGAGAACACCCTGTATGTGCAGGCCGTCACCTACCGTGTGGAGAACGACATCGACACCATCTGGCAGTGCACCTCCGAACCCACCGAGGTAGTCCTTGTGGCCTCACCTTTCACGGCCGCAGCCATCGCCGAGATCAATGCCAACTACTGCGGCAACTACTTCACCCTCCAGATCGACGGCAACCCGACACCCAACCACACCTACATATGGTACTCTGACGCCGACTGCACCCACGAGGTGGGCAGGGGTCACGCCTACACCTTGACGGAGCGCCAGACCGCGACCGCAACCTACTGGATGCGCGAGTACGCATGGGAGCTTGAGGGCGGCGAATTCCTCTGCCAGTCCAGCAACACCAGCTCCGTCCAGGTTACCGTCATCCCGCTCGAGGAACCCTACGTCACCGATCCGTCATTCGAGTTCTGCAAGGGAGAACCCCTCTCCAGCATCGTGGCCTCCGGCGACGCGCATGACGACCAGTACCAACTGAAACCCTTCATCGTATGGTACACCGACAATGTGACGGAGCAGATCCTCGACACCACCGCCAGCGACTCCCCGCTAAGCCGTCTGACCGCCGACACCTCCATGACCCTCTACGCCGCCACGGCCTCCTACATCACCTCCTACAGCGGCCACATGCCCGTACCCACCACACCTGCAACACAGTCCAACTCCGGTAACGCTGTCTTCTTCGGCCTGACCGCCGGCAGCAACCCTGTGACCCTCGACTCCATCGACCTGCAGGTGCCCGCATCACAGGGCGTCGGACACTCGGTGCTCCTCTACTACCTTGCCGGTGCGCTTGACATCACCAACACCATCGACGAGTACGTCTGGACACCCATTAACGCCAACATGGAATACACCGGTGGCGAGCACGCAATTATACGGCTCGCAAGCCCCATGAGTCTGCAGCCCAACGAGACCGTCTCCATCCTCGTTAACACTGGCACGATGCTGCTTTACTACAACGAGGACAGTCAGATCCAGCCCGGCGAAGCCATCAGCAACAACGACTTCCTCACCATCACCAAGGGTTACGGATTCCAGTACAACGCGGACTTCACCTCCGGATTCCCGACCAGCTACCCGCAGCCCCGTAGCCTCTGCGGAACCGTCCACATCACCGTGGAGGGCGAGCTTGAGTTCGGCTGCATGTCGCAATACCGCACCGCAGTAGGAGTTATCGTCGACAGCCTGCCCGCCGTCGGCATTCTCACCGAACCCGAACCCCTCTGCACCGGCAACACCCTCAGCGAGGAGGTTCTCGAAGGGCTCATGCCTGACATCACATGGAACACCGTATCCAACACCAGAAACACCACCTGGTTGGTGAGCATGGACGAGGAGGATGCGGAACTCCTCACCCCCAACACCCAGTTCCTCCACGGACATGACTACTCACTCATCCTCCGCGCCACCAACAACTGCGGCTACAATGAGTCATCGGCCGACGTGACCGTCTACGGAACCCCGTACTTCGATGCCGAAGACAACGGCATAAGCATCACCATTGGTGAACACCAGTGCGCCGGCGTGGCCATCAGCGACGCCGTACTGCCCGAATACGATGAAGGCGGTGTCGACGAGGAGGCGTTCACCACCGGATGGCAGTACCGGAGCCTCAACACCAGTGACATCATCGTCAACGACGACCAGGCTATCAATCCCGACATCCAGCCCGATGTGGTCGAACCCGAATGGGTTGAGTTCGACCCCGCCGACGGCATCCCGTCCATCGGCGAGTACAGCATCAGAGCCTTCATCACCAACGAATGCGGCACTGCCTACACCAACGAGGTGACGGTGACAGTGGGCGACAAGCCCGCCGTATCCCCCATCGAGGGTGAGACCGCCTTCTGCTTCGGCCAGTCCATCAGCTTCGAAGCACCCGAATACGACGACAACCTCTCCGCAGTCACAGAGACCCGCTGGCTCGTGCTGGCGAATAACGCCGACGACGATCCGACTGCCATCACCTTCCCGCAGACCGCCAACATGGACTGGGACGGCAAACGCATCTGCCACGCCGTCACCAACGGCTGCGGAACCTCCTATTCCGACACCATCACCCTGACGGTGCATCCTGACCTCGCCCTGACGGTCAGCCACAACCTCACCGCCGACTACATCTGCCCCGCCGTGGGCGTGGTGCTGACTGCCGCCACCCCGGTCGCTGACGCC
>JBGUYY010000093.1:0-19752 GCA_045222555.1 Bacteroidales bacterium
TCTCATCAAGACTTGCAGTTTCATTCCCCGCAAACTCTCATCGGTGGCATCGAGTTCCTTCTTGATGACTTCGTATTTGTCTTCCAACACGCAATCCAAACGGCGCAACACCGTGAAAGGAAGAATTACGTTTTCGACCTCGGTGTCGTCGTAATCGTCACGAATTATCTCTTTGATATTCCAAATCGTTGAAGCAAGTTCCTGTTCGGTCATATATTTTCAATTTTTGATTTTTTGGAAGTGCAAACTTACAACTTTATTCCCACATTTGCAACTTTTTAACACTACCTTTTTACAATGTATTAAATATAAATACTTTGCAAGACCGTACAATTATGGCATCCAACCCCGCGGAAGCAATCCGGGAGGCGGTACCTAAGAGAATTCACGGTTAGATGGATGATGGGAGATGGAAGATGGATGATGAACGGATAATGATTAATGGTTAATGGTTAAAGGTTAATGGTGTCGTCAAGGTCAATGTTAAAGTTGGGGTTTCTTTTGAATTCGGATGGATGATGGATGATGTAAGATGGGATAACTCCCGAGCAGATGATGCCATCGGTTCAGGAGCAATCTATATCTTCTGGTAATCACAGACAGCCCCTAAGGAGATCAGAGACCGCTCCGTCAGCGTGATTGGATGAACAGGCCGAGCACGATCCATATCCACCAGTAGGCGGTGGCGGACAGGGCGGCGAGCAGTCCCATGCCGAAATACCACAGCCAGAACTTCAGGTTCTCCCTGCGTTGCTCGCGGCGGACCTCCTCGGCGGTCATGAAGGTGTCCCATTTTCCCCTTTTGGGGGCGACTGATGTTTTTGTGTCTTTATCCATACCTATATCACGGAAAAGAACCGGTTTTATTACAATCGGCCCAAAAAAAATTTTTCAGCTGCGCATGGCGAGGGGATTCAGGATTACAGAAAAGAACGGAAAAGACGGAAAAATTACGGAAAACACCTTAGTAAAAGTGAAATATGAAAGGTGAAAAGTGATAGCTGATAGGAACGGCGAATTTGACGAATTAACTCGAATTTGGCGGTGGCCGATCAATTGCCTGCGAATTACTCGAATTGGGAATTACAGGTCAATTACTCGAAAGCGTTGGAGTTCAGGATTACAGAAACAAACGGAAAAGATGGCGACGTACTCTAATATAACAGCGAATTACTCGAATTGACTCGAAACTTTAATTACAGGCAAATTACTCGAAATACAGGCAAATTACTCGAAAGCGCCGAATATTTTATAAAGATTTTCGATAGCTTTTGAGTACGAAGTACGACCAACACTTAACACTTAACACTAAATCATATCAGCCATTTCCAATAGTAGTCGTCGGGGTGCGGGATTCCGCCGCATTCCGACAGCAGTTGCCTGCAGCTGTCAGCGACCTCGGGGTAGGTATAGGGATCGGGGTCTTCCTCGTTGGAGCGTTCGAAGCATTCCAGCGCCGTCTGGATGCACTCGCGGGCCTTCAGCGGGTCGCCGGTAAGGAGATGGGCGATGCCCAGCCTCCTGTTGTAGAGCCCTATGTTGAAGTCGCTGTCGCCTTCTCTCAAGGCCCGCTCGAGCGCTATGGTGGTGTAATGTATGCCAGAAGCATAGTCGCCCTTGTAGCAGTACAGCTTGCCCAGGAACCCGAAGGCATCGTCATAGCAGATGTCGAATCCGCGACTGTCGTACAGCCCCAGCTCCTTGTAGATGCCGATGGCCTCTTCCTGACAGGCGACAGCCTCCGCGATGTCATCCGCGGAGCATGCCTTCCTGTGCAGCATCCGGGCGTAGGCCAGCAGGTCGGATTGGAGGTCGGAGGTTGCCAATGCCTTCCTCAGCGCGAACAGGTCGTCGAAAACAGACTTTTCCTCTTCTTCGCTACCATGCAGGCTCAGTTCGGACCAGAGTCTCTCCATCGCTTCCGCCAGGTTGTCTATGTCCCCGCTTCGACGGCATTCCTCTGCGTAGTCGCGGCAGAGGCCAATCGCCTCCTCCCAGCGGAATTCCATTGTGAGGTTCTCTATCTGTCGGTCGAATTCTTCTTTTGTCATGGCTGTCGTTTGTTTACTTGTGTTGTGCCTACTGCCGGCGAGTTCGATGATGTCCCGGTTCTTTCCGGCCGCAAAGTTACACATTTTCCCCATAACAGCAAAATATTTTTTCCCCAGGTTGTAAGAAAAACGCTTTTCCGGCGTTATAGGGATGTGGTTAGTTTTCCAAACTAGATATTAAGGGGAGGGAGCGGCTCGACGAGGGCCGCTCCCTGTTTTTGCTGTCTCACTCTGACACTACCGTTCTCTTTTGGGAAGTCAGAACAGCTCGCCACTCCAAAGCATCTTCAGGAAGTCAAGGATGTAAATGAGTTCTTCGTCGCCCGATTTGCGGGTTATCGGGTCTAACGACACGAGTATCAACCGGCAATCAGGATGTTCCTCCTTGAATGCCTTGAGGCCTTTCTTGTGCTTGGTGTCCACATGCTCCGTGGATTTGATTTCGACGGCCACTTTGGCGTCGCCGATTACGACATCCACTTCTTTCTTGTCGTAGGTGTGCCAATAGGATATGGCGTCCCGCTTGTCGTTGTAGCCTTTGTAGGCTATGATTTCCTGCACCACATAATGCTCGAAGGCGTGCCCGTAGTCATCGGTGCCACGCTTCAGGGAATGGCGCCCCATGAGATAGTTGGAAAGACCGACGTCGAAATAGTAGAATCGCGGCGCCTGCACAACCTTGCGCTTGATTTCCTTCCGATATGCAGGAATCTCGTAGCCGATAAGGGTGTCGTAAAGAATCTGGAAATATGACTTCACCGTTTTGGCAGAGACGCCACAGTCGGCGGCTATGTTGGAGTAGTTCAGCATCTCCCCGTCTGAAATGGCGGCAATCTCCATAAAACGCTCGAACGCATCGAGCTCTCTTACTTCACCCTCTTCACGTATTTCTTCGTCGAGGTACACTTTCACGTAACCGGACAGTCGTTTGGTGGCATCTTCCACCATATAGTGTCGCGGAATCATGCCGTTCTGTACGGCACGGTCAATCTGGAAGTCTGTCACCTCAGGCCAGACAAGGGGATAGAGCGTTTCCGGTATGGCGCGACCACCAAGGGTATTGGCTCCGGAACGCTTGAGCCTCCTGAAGCTGGAGCCACTGAGGATGAATAACAAGCCTTTTTCAACCATCAACGAATGTACCACATCCAGCAACTTCGGCACCTTCTGAATCTCATCCACAATCACAATGGTGCCGGCGGGCTTGTCCTGAAGGGCTTCCCACAGGGCGTTTGGATTAAGCCTGAAGGCTCTTCTAATGCTTGGATTGAGCAAATCATAGTAGACGGCTCCCTTGAAGCGCCCTTTTAGTAGGGTGGACTTTCCCGTCTGACGAGCGCCAAACAGAAACATTCCTTCGTCCAGTTTGCTCTCGATGTCGAAAATTCTCTTGTACATAAGACCCTCAAAATTTAGGAGTATACTCCTGATTTTATTACTAAATTCGGGAGTATAGTAATGATATTTTGCTATTATTTTACCATATTAACTTAGCAAATCATTCTAGCATTCAGTACGTTATACAATACTCAACCATGCTTTGCAACTGCAAATATAAGTTTTTTTTGTATTTCCGGCAAAATATTTTTTCCCCGGGGTTGTAAGAAAAACGTTTTTCCTGCGTTATAGGGTTGTGTTTAGTTTTCCAAACTAAATATTTAGGGGTGGGAGCAGCTCGAGAGGGCCGCTCCCTGTTTTATTTTGTTATTTCAAAAAAAATACGTATCTTTGCGGCCGGGATAAAAAAAAACAAAACAACAAGGCAATTATAATTTCAAAATGCGACCGGAAGAGAAGACAATCAAAGAATTGCTGAAGAAAGGGTATTCGACGCTGAAAACGGACGGATACAAGAACTACGACGGATGCCCCGATGTGTGGCGTCTGCTTGAGGTCTGGTTCGGCGTGGGAGAGAAGAGCCTCTACCTCGACTACGAAAGGGAATGCGACAAATACCACTTCTATTTCTACAGGAACAGGAAAGAGGCCATCGCGAAGAGGCCGGAGACCGCAGGGGGGACGGAGAGGTATCACGTGGAGAGGTACCTGAGGGAGAAGATGCCCTATTACACGTTGGCGAGGAGGGTGGCCCGAACGGTGGCAGGGAAGAAAGGATACTACTGTACGGAAAACATAGGGGTCACGAATGCGGTTGTGGGTGACATCGATAACTTCGCGTTTCTGGTGAACTGGTTCGTGGGAAGCAAGGCTTGCATCGGCTATGCGTACGATGAAGACAAACCGATGCTGCTCATAGGCGAGTACAACGACCTGTATGACATTCTGAATGGGATGGGCTATGAGTCGCATATAGACGAGGACGAAGGCATCGAGATATTCGACGACATAGTGCTGGAAAGCGTTTGGTAGAAACAAGGAAAAAACATATAAGATTTGGTTATATAATATATGTGGAACATTACGACATTGAAAAGGACATTCAAGCTGGCCAAGCTTTACAAGGAACTGAATGAAAAATATTTCGGCGGTATTCTCGGCGATGTTAAATTTGAAGGCAACCCCAGACTTTGGGATACCTTTGCTGCAGTCGCAACCATATACACATATAAAAATCTCTGCGGGGAAAAAGTGGCAACCATCAAATTCGACACGAAATATGATTGGGATGAAAAAGATATACGCCGCGTCCTTTTACACGAAATGATACATTATTACATATTTGTCAAACTTGGAAGACGCTTGATATTCCCCCACGGACTGCCTTTTATCTGGATAATGCTGAGGATAAACAGAAAATACGATGAGCATATAAAGTTGTATTGGATATAAAAAAGTTGTATATTTGCACATTGAAAAAAAAGGGATAAAGATGGAATCAACTATGGACAAACTATTGGAGCTCTGCACCTATGCCAAAGGCGATGTGGTTGCCTTCAGGAACAGGGGCAAATACGCCATCTTCAGCAACTTCTATCCCTTCACCTTCTCGGCAGAGGGCCAAACATTCCACAGCGTGGAGCAGTACTACCACTGGCGCCGCCTGGAGGGCGCGCCGAAGTATCAGGCGACGATGCTGTCGTTCGACGGCGAGAAGCACGCCTGGAAGTGCTTCAACTACTCGCGCAACCGCTGGGTGAAGCAGGCCATCGAGACCGACATGGAGAAACGCATCGCCTATATGCGGGGAGGGCTGCAGTATAAACTGAAGTATTGCGAAGGCTTCAAGGAGGCGCTGCTGAAGACGGGCGACAAAGTCATTGCGGAACTCAACCAGACCTCGAAGCCGGACGACATCTGGGCGACGAACAAGACCGAATACGGCTATGAAGGCTCGAACATACTGGGCAAGTTACTGATGGAATTGCGCGAATTGAACAACCAGAAGAAATGAAAGTCCACGAGATGATACGGGACAATTATCCCGAGTATTACAGCATCGAGCGCTATCCCGCCGACCGCGTCGTCTGTATACGCAAGACCGCCGACGAGTGGGGCATATTGGGCAACTTCCACAAGGCCGACATTGTTGTGAAGGGCGTCACCTTCGACTGTACGGAGCGTCTCTTCCACCTGATGAAGCTGAGACCCGATGCTGAGGAGGGCGTTCGCGATATGATGAAGGTGCCGCGTAATTTGATTATGAAGAGGATCTTCGCTAGCCTCGCCAAGGAGCGCCCCGAGTGGTTCCGCGACGACTGGCCCTCAATGGTTGCGGACGCGATGAAATACTGCCTGACGCTCAAATACGAGCAGTGCGAGTTGTTCCGCAAGGAGCTGGAGCGCAGCAAAGGCTTGTTTATCGTCGAGGACGAGACCAGCAGGAAGCGTGGCCGCGATGCCGACACCTGGGGTGTGGTGCTGCGGGGCGACGAGTACGTAGGTCCCGGTCTCCTCGGCCGCCTGCTGATGGAACTCCGCGACAACGGCAAGCTGGAATACACGCTGCCGTCGAACGCTTTGGATTTTGTAAAACACATAAACTCTTGACCCATATGACGGACAAACGCATTCTCGGTACGGGCAATTTCTCTCTCGATGCCATCTACCAGCGGGAATATCCCGAGGGCTTCGACGTCACCAAGAAGCGGAACCCTTTCGTCGACAGGCTGGTCTCCGAGGAGGTGGGCAACACCTGCGGCAACGTGATGTGCATGTTGCCCTATCTCGGTGTTGAGACCTATCCTATCGGCCATTTCGACGAGTCGGAGCAAGGGCTGAAGATCACCGCCGACCTGAAATGCTACGGCGCCAACACGCGCTTCGTGAAGAACAGCAAAGACGGCGGCACCACGCTGATGACCTGCGTGCACAAACTGGACTCCAACGGGCAGCATATCATGAGCCACCGCGCCACGTCGCCCAACAGCATGTTCCCCAAGCGCAAGCAGCTGCGCAAGGACGAGGTGGCGGGATTCGTGGAGCAATTGGACTTCCGTCCCGACGCCTACTTCTTCGATGTGTCGGACGCAGGTCCGCGCGAGCTGGCCGCAGCCCTGAAGGCGCAGGGTGTGCTGGTGTACTACGAGCCGGAAGGCAACAAGGAGATGGGCAAGTTCCTCAGGTGTGTGGCCGTCAGCGACATCGTCAAGTTCTCCGGCGCCAGAATCCTGGACACCGCTTTCGCGGCCGACTATCGCGACAAGCTCTTCATCCGCACGATGGGCGAAGAGGGTATGGAGTTCAACCTGCGCGGCGGCGGATGGAAGAGGGTTGCCCCTGTGCCCAACGACCACGTGGTTGACTGGGAAGGCGCCGGCGACTGGACATCGTCGGTATTCCTCGCCGAACTGTGCAAGGCTGACAAGACGGACATCGCCCGACTGACGGAAGACGATGTGCGCAAAGCGCTGGAAGCGGCAGCCGCCACAGCCTCGCGCAGCGTGAGCTTCATGGGCAGCAAGGGAATGATTAGGGAAGTGAGAAGTGAGAAGTGAGAAGTGAGAAGTGAGAAATGAAAAGTGAAAAGTGAAAAGTGAAAAGGGGGAAATTCTAATTTCTAAATTCTAAATTCTAAGTAGTACAACATTATCTATAACCTTTAAACATTAACACTAACGCATTCACACATTCACGAATTAACGCATTATGAAATTCTATCACGGGTCACCGGAGCGGTTCGACCATTTCGACCTGAGCAAGGCCGGCGAAGGCACCGGCGTGAAGTTCGGCTTCGGCATCTACCTCACCGAGAGCGAGGCAAGCGCAGCGCACTATTCGCAACCACGCCATCAGCCGCTCACAAAGGACCACTACCTATACACCGTAGAGATTCCCGAGTTGACCGACGACAACCACCTCGTCTCCGCCCAGCCGGTGAATCCCGACATTGTGAAGCGCACGGAGGCGAAACTAGGCAAGTCGACCCCGAAGGAGAAGACGGAGATGGGCAAGGAGTTCCGCAAGTGGGTGGGTTGTACGCTCACGGGGGCCAAGAAGTCCGGTTTCGAAGAGGAGAAGGCCGCCGCGAAGTTCCTGGACGAGATTGGCGTCATCTGCAACGTGTGGCCACAGGCACAGACGAAGCCCGACGGATTGAAGAACTGTGCCGTCTTCAATGCCGACCGCGTGCACATCGTCAAGGTAGAGAAGATAGAGATCGAGAAGAAGGACAAGAAGTATGTGCTGGTGAGCAGGAAAGAGGTGAAATAGCAATCATTTCCTTCCGTCCGAAAATGTCAGTCTTCCATAGTGCCAATAGGTCCGTATGTGTTCCTTATGCAGAAGGTTGATTTTCCACATCATCAACTGAAAGCGAAGACCGTGCGGGAAGAAGAATGCTCTTCTGTATTTCACGTGGTTGTAGTAATGGATGAGTTCGTGGATTAGAACTTCACGTATGGTCTTCTCGGTCCAAGGGATTCTGGAGTTGAACTTGATTTTCGCCGTGTAGCCGCCTGTTCGTCTCTTATAAGGGCGGATGCAAGCGGCTGCCGGCACATCAGTGGCCGGGTCGGGCAAGGCCTCGAAGGTGCATACGCCAAGTCTGTTATGGAAATACTTTGCGTTCAGCTCCTTGAAAAGTTTCGTCAGCTTGAAGGTTGTCTTCAGATCATGGGTTGTCCACATTTTTTTTATTTTTCGCAAAGATACAACTTTTTTTTAAAATCACAAATCAAAAATCACCTATAAAACCTAAAGTGGCAACTTTTTTCCACGGCAAAATCCGCCCGTTGCGTTAACGAATGTTAAATTGTTGCTTTTGACATTTAAACTGTGTATTTTTGCGTCCGGAATCAAAACAACAAAACAATAATATTATGGAAACAACAACAATCGTAATCATCATTGCAGCAGTACTGGCCGTCGTGCTTTTGATCATGTATTTTGCATTCAACAACCGCGAGGTGGCGCTGCGCAAGGAAACCAAGGCCCAGGAAGGCAAGATTACCGCCGTCCACGACACAATGTGGAAGATCATCAAGGAGAAAGCCGGTGTGGCGGAGAAGTACCGCAAGACCTTCGAGAAGATCTATCCCGAGATTATCTCCGGACGCTACCGCGACTCCAGCAATGTGATGAAGTGGATACAGGAGTCGAACCCCGACTTTGACACATCCCTCTACCGGGACCTCATGCAGGCCATCGAGGTGCAGCGTTCTTATTTCAACAATGCCCAACAGCGCATGCTCGACATCATACGCGAGCGCGAAACACTTATAGAATCCATGCCGCAGGGGTGGTTTATCCGCAACAAGTCAAAGATCGACTATGTTGTCATCTCCTCCGACACCACCAACACCGTGATGCAAACCCGCATCGACAACGAGACCCTGAATCTCGACTAAACTTCAAAACACAACCAACAGCCAAATGTATTTAATAGCATTCCTCCTCCCCCTGCTGGCCGTGGGCGCCGCCTTCTTCTACGGAGCGGACACCTCCTATTGGTGGGCATACGCGCTTATCGCCCTTGCCGCCGAGGGACTGGTGTACCTGGTGTTCTACTTCCAGACAAGGGCCAAGGAGTATCTCAGCGGCTACGTCACCAGCGTGGAACATTATTTCGCCTGGGTGGAGCGCCGCGAGACCACGGTGTACAAGACCGGAAGCGACGGCAAGTCCTACCCCGTCAAGAAGGTGGAGTACATCAACCATCCGGAGGAATTCTACTATTACCTGAATACGGGAAGGCGCCGTCCATCCTATTCGGACTACTTCTGGAGAATGTGCAAAAGATGGGGAACCGGCAGGATTCATATCAGCGTTCCCCATCCCAACTGCGTCCGAGGCGGCGACGGCGAGGTCTGCCACTGGGATGAGCGTGAGTACAACACTGACACCGTGACCTACACCCACCGCTACCGCAACCCCGTCAAGAACTCCAACTCCATCTTCCGCGGACAGCGCATCACCAAGGAGCAGGCTCGGAAACTGGGGCTCTTCGACTACCCCGAAGCTTCCTGGGAGCAGCAAGTGGTCCTGGTGTCCCCCGGTCTCAAATGCGGGGATGACATTGACAACGCCAACTTCGAACTCCAGCACCTCAACGCCTTCTGCGGCATGCATCACGAAATCCACGCCTTCATCCTCCTCTTCCCGGCAAAGGCCGGTGTGGATATCGCCTTGAAGCAGCGCGACTACTGGGAGGGATGCAACAAAAACGAGTTTGTGGTGTGTCTCGGCATGAGCGGCAAGAAGGTGAAATGGTGCCATACGCTGAGCTGGATGGATGCGCCCACGCTGGATGTGGCCGTCAAGGAATACTTCAACCAGAACAGCAGTTCCTCGATGACGAGTTTCGTGCTGTGGCTTCGCGACAACCTCAATCTGTGGAAGCGGAAAGAGTTCAAGGACTTCAAGTACCTCGGGTGGCACATGTCACAGAGCGGCTCCACCCTTTTCTGGGCCACGGCGCTGGCTGCGGCGCTGGTCACGCTGCTGTGCTCTTTCTGGATAGGCGGATGGCCCGCCGAGATCCGACGCGAACGCGAAGCGGTGGCAGCCGCGGAGCAGCAGTACCAGACAGATCTGCGCCTGACGAGCGAGATGCAGCGGCGCGCCGCCGGGACCTACTACCTCGCAGCACGCTCGGGACTCTACAAGGTGGAGGTCAAGAGCAACGGCACTTTCACCGCAGAAGAACTCCCCTGCTACAGTTATGACGACTATGACGACACGCGGTACTGGGAGGCAGACGACACCTACGGCGGCAGCTGGACGGTCAACGACCCGCATCCGCATCTCGACATCACGCTGAACGTTGATGGCTGCGGCTTCCCCGACGTGAGAATTGTGAACAACAAAGTCTACGAGGCGAGAGCTTACGGCAAAGGCGAAAGCATTTCCGACTGCCTTACGGAGGCCGAATATGAAAGCAGGATAGCTGCGGCCAGTGCTAAATACAGCGGCACACTCTGGGAGAAGGACACCACGACAACGTGGACTTACGAAGACGACTGGGGACTTCCCCATCGGATAAACTACGCCTTCCGCGACTGGATAGTCTTCAACGCCAACGGGACCTTCATGGCGAGCGGTCCCGCGCACTACAACCCCAACGACCGGGATGAGACAGGTGTGGATGGAACCTGGGAGCTGGTGGCGATGAGACCCTCGTATGGGAAACGGTACGACATAGCCTCCGGCAGCAATCTGGGATTGGTGTTGCGTATTTCCAGCGGCGGACAGGTGCCGCAATGGATCAGAAGCCTCGACTATGTCTACGACAGTCGCGACTACGGCACGCGGGAGTACCTGATACGCGGCGGCGCTACTGGACCTGTCCTGCCGGGAGGATGGCACACCAACACAACGGAGGACGAGTACGAGGGAATGGTGACGGAAGAGGAAATCATCGAGGCGGAGAGAGACATACCGGAATAAACACAGCATTGTGGCATTAGGACCATTGCCGTTGATAATGAGAATCTAGTTCCACTGATTAAAACAAATACAATATGGTATTTCTGAAAATTTACTTTATAGGATTTCTCATCACTTTGTTAGCCGAATTGCTGATTGAACATTTTTATTATGGTAACGGACTAAGTGAGACTGTAACATTTAAAGATGTTCTTGAAGATTTGCTTGTTGCTTTATTATCTTGGATTGGACTGATTGGTGTCCTCGTTTGGTTTTGGGGTGAATGGTATACCAAATTCCCCATGAAGGGTTACGGGCAATTCCTACATGATTATGAGGAGTCATTAGCACAAGAAGATGCGAGTTGCGATGAAGTTGACAAATGAAAAAACGTGTCAACATGTATATAGCTTCCAAATTATTTTGTATTTTTGCATTGTAAAAACAAAAAAATATGGAGCAAAGATTCACGGTATTAATCGACGGCGGCTATTATTACGACGATGAGGAGGTGGAGTTTGACATCAGTTTAACTGATGAGGAGACGGCCACCATAGGAAAACTCGTCGCGGAATATGACGGCGAGCTGGAGAAAGGATTGTTACCCATTCTTGAGAAGGGTCCTGAAGGACTTTACCACAAGTTCTACGATGTCATTTACCCGTATGTGTGGTATGTTACCTTCGAACGGGACGACATGTTTGAACCGTTGCCGGAAGACGAGGGCAGGAAATTCACATTCAAAAATGTCCGGTATCTGATGGAAAAGTATGATTACTACGACCTGGACGGTGCATACATCTGCCGTATCCCCGACGAGATGATGCCGCCAGGAAAACAACGCAAGAAGAAATAAACCCAGGATTGGAAATTATTTCGTATCTTTGCAAATTGACCAAACAAGAATAAAAAAGGGGCGCTCTGGAGATTCATCGCGGTCAAGATGCTTTTGTCACAATAGTGGAAGTGTCTAAATGAATGATAAAAAATGATGAATCAGGCCTTCGGCGGGAGATTGGCTCGCGAGAGCCAGAGCCATAGGCGACAGTTATCTCCACCCCCCTCTGAGGAAACGACGAGGGATGCATGTTAAACATCATATCCGCCTTCCTCCGGAGCCCCCTCTTTTAAAACAACAACACCAAATGGGAATACCTACGCTGCAGGACTTTGCCACAGACAACATGCTCACCATGTTGCTCGTCAAGGAACGGGCAAAATGCCGCCGTCGCAACCGCGGCGACAAGCATCACCGCCTGGACAAAGAGTGTGAGCTGAACGAGCTGACCACCCGCAAGATGCTCAGCCGCATTATGCCTCCCCGCTACTCATGGGTGAGACCGTCCAAGCGTTCGACGCTTCCCAACGGTGCCGTGGACACCAGCAAGAATGCGGAGAAGGCATTGCTGCTGACTATCCGCCGCGACAGGAAACGGCAAAAGAGAGGCGCATCCATCGGCTATCTCGACGAATTGGATGCGTTCATAAGCCGGATACGCAGAAGTCTTGCCGACGGCGACCTGCAGTTCGAACCGCCGCGCCTGATGCCCATCCTCAAGGACACCGAGAAGCAGGAGGACGGTACCCTGCAGGTCACATGCCGTCCGTTGTCGGTCTATTCCAAACTGGAGGACAAGATTGTCCTGGCGCTGACAAGCCGCTACCTCACCCGCTACTTCGACCGCTACCTGCACGAGAACATCCTCTCCTACCGTCCCGCGAGGGATTTCCATGGGCAGAAGCACTATGTGACCAAGTTCAGCGACGGCGTCGCCCTCATCAAAGACTTCCGCAAGATTCACAACGCGGAAACTATCTATGCCGCCGACTGCGACATCAAGAAGTTCTACGACATCATCCCGCATGAGGTGGTGCGCGACTGTTTCCGCCGCCTGCTGGAGCGGTCTTCGCTGAACAAGGAGGGTAAGGAACAGGTGATGCGGGTTGTGGAAGCCTACCTCTCCAGCTACAACTTCTACACCAATGCATGGTTGGAGGCGCAGAACAACCCGGATGTCTATTACAAAGTGCGCCGCCGGCTCCACGACGGAGAGAAGCAGAACACTTACCAGCTCGGTTGGGTTGACAAACTGAAGAAGAACCACGACGAACAGTGTCTCCATCGTGGTGTGTCACAGGGCGGGTCCTTGTCGTTGCTGGTGGCCAACATAGTGCTTGACGATGTAGACAGGGCGATCGTGGAGACCCAGGACGAGAACCGGTTGTTTATCCGTTACTGCGACGATATGATACTGCTCCATACCGACAAGGATGAATGTCGCAGGCTGATGGAACGCTATGAGCAGTCGCTGCGGGAACACGGATTGTACTACCACGACTTCGAGAGCGTGTGCGACTCCAAATGCCGCGCCTCAGAAAGCGGAACGGCATCGGCCACCACGAAACATTTCTGGAAGATAAAGTCGCACCGCCCCTTCCTGTGGGGAGAGGGTCCTGGCGACAGCAACCTATATATCGGTTTCCTGGGATATGAGATACGCCGCGACGGACGTATGCGCCTCCGCAAGAGCAACGTGATGCGGTTCGACGACAAGTTCAAACGGCTGCGGTACGCACTCATGAGGTATCGGAAAAAGCATACCGAGGAACAGTACAGGGAGCATCAGAAGAAAGTGCTCGACAATGTCGTGGGCGGCGTGGAGTTCTACGAAGCCTTTGACATGAGGCAGTTCAAGGCGGGAAGTCAGTACAGGTATATCCTGAAACTAAGAAAGCGGATGGAGAAACATTTACAAGAAAAATAACGACGCTGTCCGACAGCGGTATAATTTAATATAGCAATTATGAAGATACTACATACCAGCGACTGGCATTTAGGCCACACCCTTTATGGTTACGACCGGATGGAAGAACAAAAGTCCATGTTGGATCAGATGGTCGCCATTGTGCGGGAACACCAACCCGATGTGTTCCTGCTCTGCGGCGATGTCTACGACACCGGCCAACCATCCAATGCCGTGCAGACGATGCTCTCCAATGCGATGATGGATATCCATGAAGCATGCCCCACGATGACCATCGTGATGACCGCTGGCAACCACGACAGCGGCTCGAAGCACGAGATTTTCCGCATTCCATGGGAAAGACTGAACGTCTACGCCATCGGCCAGCTCGACCGCGAGGACCTCGACAGCCACATCGTTGAGGTGCCCGGCAAAGGATGGGTGGTCGCCGTCCCCTATGCCAACGAGCGCAACATCCCCGAGGGCTTCTTCCAGCAGCTGCTCGACCGCGTGGCCGAGCGCAACGCCGCCAATCTGCCCGTCGTCATGTGCGCCCACACCACCGTGCAGGGGTGCGAATTCGCCGGTCACGACCACGCCTCGGAGAAAACCGTAGGTGGCATCGACTCCATTGCGGTGGAGCGTATGGGCAATGGCTACGACTACCTGGCCCTCGGCCATATCCATAAAGGACAGTTCATACACACCGGCAACCACAACGTGCGCTATAGCGGCACGCCCATCGCCGTCAGCTTCGACGAGAACTACCCCCACTCCGTCACCCTGATAGAGATTGCCACCCACGGCCAGCTGCCCCTGGAAAAGGGTCAAGTGAAAGAACTGGAGATTGAGAATCTGCATCCCCTCGTGACGCTGCCAAAGGAGGGCTTCACCTCATGGGAAGATGCTTTGGCACTTTTGAAAGACTACCCCGCCAACATCGCTGCCTATATCCGCCTCAACGTAGAAGTCGACGACTACCTGCCGGCCAACGCCAAAGAAACAGCCATAGCGCTCACCAAGGAGAAGAAGTGCACCCTGTGCCATATCAATGCAAAGCGGAAAAGTGAAGGCACGAGCGAGGAGCGTTCTATGACGGTGCAGGAATTCAAGGCAGAAGACCCGATAGAGATTGCACGCCTCTATGCCAAAGAGACCGGAGTCAACTTCGATGACGACATGGAGGCCATGTTCAAAGAAGTGGTGCGTCTGGTGGCCGAAGATGAAAGGAAATAACGTTAAGAATGTGTGAATGCGTGAATGTGTGAATGTGTGAATGTATTAGTGAAACCCGTAAACTGTAAACATTAACCTAGCAACATGAAACTGCAGAAACTTACCATCCATAACATTGCATCCATCGAGGATGCCGAAATCGATTTCGATAAAGAACCTCTGGCTGGCAGCGACGTGTTTCTCATCACCGGTGACACTGGCTCCGGCAAGTCGACCATCCTCGACGCCATCTGCCTGGCGCTCTATGCCGACACCCCGAGGCTCGACAATACCAAGATGCAAGGAGGTGCCAGCGACGAAAACGGCTCGACGATTGATGTCGATGATCCCCGTCAACTCTTACGCCGAAATACCGGCGAGGGATTTGTGGAGTTGACTTTTACAACCGTCAAAGACAACAAAGACGTGCATTATAAGGCCAGGTGGGCGGTGCACCGTAAAGACGACAATCCGGCAGAAAGTTTTCCCAAACAAAGAGCCAAGAAAAATTGGACTCTGACGAACATAGATACCGGTGTTACCGCCGAAGGACCAACGGCGGTTCGTGAGATTATGGCTGATGCTGTTGAACTCACGTTCGACCAGTTCTGCCGCACCACCATGCTGGCACAGGGCGAGTTCACCCGTTTCCTGAACAGTAATAACGAAGAGAAAGCCGCCATTCTCGAGAAAATCACCGGCACCAACATATACAAGAAGATAGGCGCGAAAATATACGAGATAAAAGCCGACAAAAAGACATCGGCGGAAAATGCCGCGAAGAAAGTCGGAGATATCAAACTGTTGTCCGACGAGGAAATTGCCGCGAAGAATGCCAAGATTGCTGACTGCGATGCTCGTTGCAAGTCACTCGAAGAAGACCGAGACGAGGCCGCCGCCAAGCTGCAGTGGATCACCCAAGAGGCGAAATTGAAAGAAGCAAAGGCCGCCGCCGAGCAGAGCCTCGCCGATGCAAATAAGGTGGTGGAGAGCCCCGAATTCAAGGAAAAAGACTTGCTGGTAAGCCAGTGGAACGCCACCATAGACGCTCGCGGATGGCATACGGAACAAAAGAAGGCCGAAGGCGAAAAGGCAAAGTTGCAGGTAGAACTCGACACTCTGAAAGCAAACTACCTCAAGATATTGGCAGGCTATGCCTTTGAAGAGCAGAAACAGCAGCAGGCTGACGAGAAACTGAAAGAGCTGCCGCAGATTGACGATAACGAGCTGGGAAAAGCCCAGGAAGAACTGTCAAATCTCCGAAAACAGCAGGATGAGACCAAGGAGTTGCAACGCAACATCAAAACTGCCGAAGACAGAATCAACGACCTGGCCAAGGAAAAACAACGCATGCAGCAGGCGGCCAAAAAACTTGAGGCCACGCAAAAGAATGCCGAAGAGAAAGAGAAAGCTGCCAAGGAACTGGATCAGCCGATAAAAGAGGCCCTGCAGAAGAAAAACGACCTAAAGGAGGCGTTCGACACGCAGAAGGAGGTCAACGATGTGTTGCTCCAGCTGATACGCCAGAAGGTGCACGAGGGCGACATCTGCCCCGTCTGCCATCAACCCATCAAGGGCCCACTGCCCCACGAGGATGATTTGGCCAAACTAATTGAAGCTTCGGACAAAGCCTACAGAGGGGCAGAAGAAGCATACAACAAACTTGTTGATGAACGGATGCAACTGCTTGCCGAGAAAAATGCATTAGACGATTCTTACACCAGAGACAAATCTACGTTCGACAAAGACACCTCGGTCGCCGATGCCCTACGGCGTGTAACCGAAGCCTGCATAACCTGCGGCATCAAAGCGTTCGACGAAAACACAACGCCGCAACAGTTGAAGGAGTTGAAGGAGAATGCCGATGCCAAAGTCGAGCAACTGAACGAGAAGATTACGTCGGCGAACGAAAAGGTGAACGCCTACATGGAAACGACCGAAAAGAGGGGCAAACTTGCCGAGAAACTTGCAATAATCAATACCACCCTCAAGACTGTGAAAGCGGCCGTCGAAGACATCCAAAAGGATATGCCTGAATGGAAGGATCTCAAGGCAACGGTGGCCGCCGAAGTGAAAATTCTGTCGACAGAAGCCACAAATGTGAAAACCGAAGTTCACACGACTGTCACCCAGCTCGGCAAAGCCTCTAAGGACGCTGGCGACAACCAGGTCCGCCTAAAGGAATTCCTCAACGAGCATCCTGAGTTTACCACCGACCGCCTCGTCACCCTGAACGCTGTCAAACAGGCCGACATCACCGTCAAGACCAAAGAAGTGAACGATGCCAGAGCAGCCGTATCCCGTGAAGAAGGTGCGCTGAAAACGGCCAATAATTCATACAACGAACACCTTGCGGCCAAGCTCGAACTTAAAGAAGACGACACCTCGGATAATCTCAAAGCATTCGTCAAAGGAAAAGACGATGAGATAGGCGAGACCAACAAAGAAAAGGGCGGAATTGAGCAAGAACTAAAAGACAACGCCGAGAAAGTAAAAGAAAAGGGAAATTTTGTCAAGGAAAAGGAACGTCTTGAGGCCGAGTCCAACAAGTGGGATCGTCTAAACAAATTCATAGGCAGTTCGTCGGGCGACGCTTTTAACAAGATTGCCCAAAGTTACATCCTTGGCAGTCTCATCCACTCCGCCAACCACTACATGCATAACCTCTACGACCGCTACACCCTCAAGGTCGTTCCCGGCACCTTCGTCATCATGATCGAGGACGCCTATCAGGGCTATGCCAGCCGCGCCGCCAGCACCATCTCGGGCGGCGAGAGTTTCCTTGTCTCCTTGGCCCTCGCCCTCGCTCTGAGCGACATCGGCGACAAGCTGGCCGTCGACACACTCTTTATCGACGAAGGTTTCGGCACCCTCAGCGGCGCCCCCCTCCAGAATGCCATCGACACCCTCCGCAAGCTCCATTCCCAGTCGGGCCGCCACGTGGGCATCATCAGCCATATAGAGGAGCTGCGTGAGAGCATCCCCACCCAGATCCAGGTCATCCAGTCGGCCCAAACCGGCAGCAGCCACATTGAAATCAAACCCAATTAAAAGGGGTTACAACAATAACATATAATTTGAAAAAATGAGTCAAAAGAAGTATATCGATGTGGCGCTTGTCTACGACTTCGACGGGACGCTGGCGCCGGGCAACATGCAGGAGTTCGGTTTCGTGCAGGCCATAGGCAAGGACCCCGAGGCCTTCTGGGCAAAGACCGCAGAACTGGCGCTGACCAACGACGCCAGCACCATACTATGCTATATGTACCTCATGCTGCAAGAAGCCAAGGCCAACGGACTCTCGCTGAAACGCGACGCCTTCCGCCGCTTCGGTTCCAAGGTTGAGCTCTACCACGGAGTGAAGGAATGGTTCGACCTGATAAACCGCTACGGGAAATCGAAAGGGATAAACGTGAAGCACTACATCAACTCGTCGGGTCTGAAGGAGATGATCGAGGGCACGCCGATAGCCAAGAAGTTCGAGAACATCTATGCATGCTCGTTCCTCTACAACGTCGACGGCGTGGCCTACTGGCCCGCTGTAGCTGTCGACTACACGACGAAAACGCAGTTCCTCTTCAAGATCAACAAGGGCATCCGCGAGGTGAGCGACAACCGCAGAATCAACGAGTATGTGCCCTGTGAGGAGCGGCCGATGCCGTTCGAGCGGATGATTTATTTCGGCGACGGCGAGACCGACGTACCCTGCATGAGTGTGGTGAAAGGGCAAGGCGGCCACTCGATAGCCGTCTACGGGCAGCCGCGCAAGAAAGCCACAGCCTTGCGGCTGATAAAAGAAAATCGCGTGAACTTCGCCTGCAAGGCCGACTACTCGGAGAAGGGCGAGATATACACCACCGTGTGCCGTATACTTGACAAGATACGCGCCGACTACGACTTTGAGCGGTTAACACTAAAACAGATAAAGTTCTGAAGCGACATTAGTACTCCAACGCCACATTGTCGAGCCAGAGGGTGTTGCCGATGGTGCCTACGAAAGCTTCGTAGGTTGAGGCGGTGAACATAAGCATCGCGTGGGTGGGAGTGTCGTCGGGCGAGGCCCAGCCTTCTTCCTGTATCTCGACAATCTTGCCTTTGCTGTTCTTGGCATAATAGGTGAGCCCTTTGGGGCCCAGTTTCATATAGTCTTTATAGGCAGGGTCTTTGCGCGCGTCGCCGTAAATAACGGGCACGCGGAAGTTCTTTACCCAACCTGCGGTGGGTTTCTCGATATGCGTCATTGCGGTACCCACACGCAAGGCGTGGATATTGCCGTCTTTGTCTTCCCAGCGTTTTTGGAGCACGAGGGTCACTTCGTGGGCGTCATCGGCACGGATGGTCTTATGGGAGGTTATCTTGCATTTGGTGACGGTGCCTTTGTTGGGCATCGCCGAGCGGTAGTCGAAGACGAGAGCCCGTGGGCGCCCCGTGAAGGGCGCCCCCCAATGCATGAGCGAATAGGGGCTGTTGGCCGTGGGAATGGGTTCGAAGATATGGCCGTAGAAGATGCAGCCGCTGACAAGAATCTTGATATTGATGCCGAGAACCTTGAGTTCTTCGTATTTGGTTTCGAGGCGTGCGCAGAGCGAGCCGTCCCAGCTGCGGTCGGGGGTGACGGTGCAGGAGGTCTTGGTGACGCCTGCCACACGGGCGTAGGCGTTGGATGAGCTCCAGGGGGTGCGCGCGTTGTAGGGATAGGCGCGGTTCTCGCGGATGGTGTCGGCGGGACCTATGTTGTAGATGCGTTTGGTCTTGCCGCCGATGATGACGCTCTCCTTGAGGTCGCGCACCGTCCAACTCTCAAACTTGCCGTAAGGAACATATTTTTTGATTGCTTGATTGCCTGATTGCTTTTTCGCTGTATTTGATTTTATTTCATCGGTGCTCAAGGCCGCTCCCTTGCGGTCGGGCAGGATTGTTTGAGTGGATGCGGTGGCGGGAATAAATAGCAGGGGCAGGAGCATCCACACGTAGGGGAT
>JBGUYY010000094.1:0-23387 GCA_045222555.1 Bacteroidales bacterium
TGATCGCCACCGAGACCCTCTCCTTCACGGTCGGCGGCGGCAGCAACCCGCTGCCCCAGCCCGCCACCAGCGGCATCGGTGACTCCCACACCGCCTCCTTCTCCCTCTTCCCGAACCCCGCACGCAGCTTCGTGACACTCCGCACCGACGCCGAGCACGCCGCCGTCACCGTCACCGACATGAGCGGCAAGACCATGCTCTCCACCACCGCCGACGCATCCGGAGACCTCCGCATCAACGTCGCCAACTGGGCCGCCGGCGTCTACTTCGTCAACCTCCACGCCAACGGCTCCACCACCTCTCAGAAGCTGGTCATCACCAAGTAAGATCTTTGACTTTGTATTCATACAGAGGGCAGGAATTCCTGCCCTCTTTTTTATTGCCTTTTATCAGTAATTTTACGTAACTTTGCCGCCGATTTCAACTACGAACATCCACAATGAAAATCATCCACTCCGCCCGATTCACCATTGACGAAAACCTCTACCAGCAAGAAGACAACGTCTTTGTGTTCGACAAGCCTTACCAATGCACCTCGTTCGACCTCGTTTCAAAGGTGAAGTGGGGCATGAAGCACCATTTCGGCAAGAAGGTGAAGGTGGGACATGCCGGCACCCTCGACCCGCTGGCAACAGGCGTAATGATCATCTGCACAGGAAAATGCACCAAGCAGATTGAGCAGTTCCAGTCGCGGGAGAAGGAATACACTGGCACGATCCGATTGGGCGAGACCACCCCGAGCTACGACATGGAAAAGGAGGTGGACGCCCACTATCCTACCGAGCATATCACGGAGGAGATGGTGCGGGCGGCGGCGGCCTCGTTCATTGGTGAGCAGCAGCAGGTGCCCCCGCAGTTCTCGGCCATCCGTATCGCCGGCCGCAGGGCGTTTTCCTACGCTCGACAAGGCGAGGATGTGGAAATTACTCCGCGCACCATCACCATCTCGGAATTTGAGATTACCCGCTGCAAGCTTCCTGATGTAGATTTCAGAATTGTCTGTTCCAAAGGAACTTACATCCGCTCCATTGCCCGCGACTTCGGTTTGGCCTTGGAGAGCGGCGCACACCTCACGGCACTGCGGCGCACCCGTGTCGGCGACTTCCGCGTGGAAAACGCCATCACCCCTACCCCACTTCCCACAACAGAATAATCACCTCGAAACATCCCCTCTATGAACAACCTTCTCTCTCCCATCGGCCTCGGCCTCATGTCGGGCACCTCATTAGACGGTTTGGACATGGCCTTATGCCAATTTTTTTATGAGAATAATCGATGGAAATACAAAATAATCAGTTGCAAAACAGCAGATTACGACAAGTCATTCCGACAAAGATTAAAAGAGGCCGACACGTTGAATGGTCTCGGCTTGGTGGAGTTGGACCGTGATTTTGCGGCGCACATCGGCCAGCAGGCGAACGCGTTTTTGCAGGAGGTGGGGGTAAGACCCGACTTTATCGCATCGCACGGGCAGACGGTGTTTCACCAGCCGGAGCGGGGCATCACACTGCAGATCGGCAGTGGGGCTGTGATTGCGGCAGCCACAGGCATCCCGACGGTTTGCGACTTCCGCACGACGGATGTGGCGTTGGGCGGGCAGGGCGCGCCGCTGGTGCCCATCGGCGACCAACTGCTGTTTGGCAGCTATGCGGCCTGTCTGAATTTGGGCGGTTTTTGCAACATCTCGTTCGACAGCGGCGCGCGGCGGGTGGCATTCGACATCGCGCCGTGTAACATGCTGCTGAACACTTTGGCGGCGCGCCTCGGGAAGCCGTACGACCCGAACGGCACCTACGCGCGTGACGGCTACATGGTGGACGCTCTCACCGCCCGACTCAACGCACTGCCCTATTATGCGCAGCACGGGGCGAAATCGCTCGGCAAAGAGTGGTTCGACCGCGAGGTGGTGCCGCTGCTCGACCATGAGGGTGCGATGCCGCAGGACCTGCTCCGAACTTCGGTGGAGCATATTGCCGTGCAAATTGGTAAAGTATTGAATGAAAACAAGATAGCATCTGTATTAGTAACCGGTGGCGGGGCGAAGAACAGCTACCTGATGGACCGTATCCGCTGGCATGCGCCGAACACCATGGTAGTGATTCCCGACGAAGCCACCGTGGACTTCAAGGAGGCCATCATTTTCGCCTTTTTGGGGCTGTTGCGGCTGCGCGGCGAGTGCAACTGTCTGGCAGATGTGACGGGGGCTGTACGCGACAATATTGGCGGTGCGGTGTACCGTTAATTTTCTTTTACCAATTCAAAAAAAAATTGTATTTTTGTGGGCTTAATATGAAATACTATATTCAATTTATTATTCACTAAAATTTAAACATTTATGAAACAATTATGGGAAACTAATGCGTCCTTGGTCATCTTGTGCGTCATTTTGATCGTCGTGATTCCCTTTTTGGTTTTCTATCTTGTGAAAGCCAAGAAAGAGCATCCGAAAGGACTGGTGGCTGCCGCATTGAGTAACATGGGCGAGCGCTTCGGCTATTACATCATGAATGCCGTGCTGCTTCTTTTCCTCTGCTCCAAATTCGGTATCAGCGATGACGCTGCCGGCTGGATTTATGCAGTATTTTATTTCCTCATCTACGTGCTCAGTCTTCCGGGCGGTATCATTGCCGACAGAACCCAGAAGTACAAGGGCACCATCATCTCCGGCCTTATGGTGATGGCCATCGGCTACCTGCTGCTCTCCATCCCCGTATTTTCCGACCACAACGGTTTCTCCGGCATTCTGGTGTTCACCTGCTTTGCCCTGTTGCTGATTGCTGCCGGTAACGGTCTGTTCAAAGGCAACTTGCAGGCCATCGTGGGTCAGATGTACGACAACTTCGAGGCTGAAGCTGCCCAGGAGGGTCCCGAGGCATTGGCCAACGCCAAGTCGAAACGCGACAGCGGTTTCCAGATTTTCTACGTGTTCATCAACATCGGCGGTGTGATTGCTCCTTTTGTGGCTCCCGTACTCCGCAGCATGTGGCTGAAAGCACACGATCTCTCCTACAACTCCGACTTTCCGCGTCTCTGCCATAAGTTCATGGAGAATCCCGATGCCATGGGTGTTACCGACATGGACAACCTCACCAAGCTGGCCACCGAAGTAGGCCATACCGGTGCTGTGGACGCTGCTTTCTGCGAACAATACCTTCACACCTTCAACACGGGTGTACACCTCTCCTTCATTGCTTCTGTGGCTGCCATGGTCATCTCCCTGCTCATCTTCTTTGCAGTGAAGAACCGTCTGCCGAATCCTGTCAAGAAAGAGAAGAAAGAGGCTGCTGACTACACACCTGAAGAGAGAGCTGCCAACGCCAAAGAGATCAAGCAGAGAATGTACGCTCTGTTTGCCGTTCTGGGTGTAGCCGTCTTCTTCTGGTTCTCGTTCCACCAGAATGGTCAGTCATTGTCGGTATTTGCCCGTGACTTTGTGGCCACCAAGGCTGTTCCGCCGGAAATCTGGCAGTGTATCAACCCGTTCTTCGTGATTGTACTCACCCCGATCATCATGTTCCTGTTTGCTGCTTTCGCCCGCCGTGGCAAAGAGGTTTCAACCCCCAAGAAGATCGCCATCGGTATGTTCATTGCCGGATGTGCCTATATCTTCCTCACCATCATTGCCATGCAGCACAACTATCCGTCAGGTGCTGAGTTCAAAGGTCTTGCCGATGCGGTAAAAACGGCCATGAAAGCAAGTCCTGCAGTGCTGATTCTCACCTACTTCTTCCTGACCGTGGCTGAGCTGTTCATTTCCCCGCTGGGACTTTCGTTCGTGTCGAAGGTGGCTCCGAAGCACCTGCAGGGTATCTGCCAGGGCTTGTGGCTGTCTGCAACGGCTATCGGTAACTTGTTCATTGCCATGGGTGTCACCATGCTCAACACCTTCCCGAGCCAGTGGATGTGCTGGGCTGTGTTTGCCGGTTTCTGCCTCCTCTCGATGGGTGTGATGCTCGGCATGGTAAAGTGGTTGGAAAAGATCACCAAATAGCAGTAACTCAATCATCTGAAAACCCTAACACCGACGAGCGCGATGCGACAACAGCGCAACAACAGAATGAAGAAATTATTTTTAGGATTGAATATGGCACTGCTCTCGCTGCTGGCTATCAGCTGCGCCGACAAGACTCCTGGTGCAGAGGGCAAGCCCGGCACGGATGGTGACATCAAGACCGTGCAAATCGACAAGCAGGTTTGGATGGCCGAAAACATGGCTGTTACGACCGACGCAGAAGGCAAGCCGCTGGCACTTGACACCAACTACACGGTGGCCGACGGCGCTTATCTGTACGACTGGGAGACTGCCCAGCGGATCTGTCCGAAGGGATGGCACACGCCCACCAAGGACGAATTCACCACACTGGTGAAAAACGCCGGCTTTGAAAGCGGCGCCGAACTGGCAGGCAACAAAGAGGCCTGGGCAGCAGGCACTGAGCTGGCCGACTCCAAAAATTTCGGGCACACCCAGTTCAACGCTCTTCCCACCGGCTACTATTTCAAGGATCCCGCCAATGAAAACCAGAGCAAGCTGTATGGCAAAACCTTCAATGCCAACTTCTGGAGTTCAACAGAAGGCGAGAAGAACGAGGATCCCAAGAAAGACAATTCCAACCGTGCCAACTGCCTCTCCATCGACCACACCACGGTGGATGCTTCTGTCAGCATGGTCAGCAAGGAATTCAAGATGTCGGTACGTTGCATCCGCGACGCGAAGTAATCGCGAGTAGCGATGACATAAACCAAAAAGGATGGCCGAATGGCCATCCTTTTTGGTTTATTGTTGTGTGCTAACTCAGAAAAAGTGTGGAGATTCCGCCGCCGCTGCGCGGACGGCGGAATGGTGCACTGACTCCGGATTCCATTATTTCACCCGCAGCATTTTACCTTCACGCAGGAAGGTGGAATGTCCCATATTGTTGAGCTTCTGCAACTTAGATACAGTGGTATGGTATTTAGCGGCGATGGAGCCGAGGGTTTCGCCGGCCTTGATTTTGTGATACACGGGCTTGGGGGCAGGCACCTGCGGAGTGGATGGCGCTGACGATGCCGCAGTGGCAGCCGCAGCAGTGCCGCGCTTATAAATCTTCAGACTCTGCCCTATGCTGAGTTTGTCGGGCGAAGGCAGATGGTTCCAACTCTGGATTTCATTTACCGTAACGCCGTATTTTTTAGAGATGGCATACAACGTCTCCCCTTTCTGCACGCGATGCACCACACAAGTGGTATCGGGTTTGGAAACGAGAACTACCACTGTATCAACAACTTCCTCAGTGGGTTCAGGGGGATGCACCACCGGCACACGGGAGGAAGTATCATCAGCACACTCGAAGATGCGGCGTGTACCGCAGAAGGTCTTGGCATACCAGTTGCTCTCCAGATGGTCGATTTTTACGCCCGTTTTATAGGTGGAGGCATGGATGAAGGTGACATTTCCGGCTGAGTCCACCTCGGTGACCAACCCGACGTGGCCCACACAGCGGCTGCGGTAGAAAAAGACAAGGTCGCCAGGACGGATGTCCTTCCGTTCCACCTTCTTGCCCACCTTGAACTGGGTGACGGAGCCGTGCGGCAGGTCGATGCCGAACTGCCTATACACCCACATAGTGAAACCGCTGCAGTCGAACGAGTTGGGACCGCTGCCCGCCCGCACGTATGGTTTTCCTTTCTTGGTGAGTGCTAACTGCACCAAAGAGTCGATCTTGCTACACGACGGGATGTCGATGCACTGTCCTGCAGCAGGACGCACCAAACTCTGCGCCTGGGATGCGGACGGGAGGAAGGTGAGGGCTACGATCAGGATTGTGATGATTTTTTGCATGGGGATGGGGGAGTTGAGGGATTTGAAAGATTTGAGAGATTCGAAGATTTGAGGATTTGAGAAATTTGAGAAATTTGAGAGATTTGAAAGATTTGTAGTTGATGACTTTCAACTTTTAACTCTTAACTTTTAACTCTTAACTAAACACTGGATCTTCGTGGGGGAAGACGGTGGTGATGCCGTTTTTGAAATCTCTGTCTAACAACGACTTCAGGTATTCATAATGATCAGGATGTTGAACGAAGTCCAGCTCGTGGGTATCGACTATCACGACGGGCATATTGGTGATATGGTTGAGATAATTCATGTACGAACCTTGTATATCTTGCAGATAATCAGGGGAGATTTCCTGCTCAAAGTCGCGGCCACGGTGGGCGATGTTTTTCAGCAAATGATCGATGTCGTTATGAAGATAGAAGATAATGTCGGGTTTGGGAAGATAGGCAGAAATGATGTCGTAAACCTTTATATAAAGATTGTACTCATCGCCTTGGAGGTTGTTTTTGGCGAAAATATAACATTTGTCAATGAAATAGTCGGAGATGACGAGATCTGTGAAGAGGTCACGTTTGGAGAGCAGGGTCTTGAGCTGCTGGTAGCGGTCGGTGAGGAACGACATTTCGAGCGGGAAGGCGTAATGTTCTGGTTCTTTGTAGAATTTGGCCAAGAAAGGATTGTCGATAAAGCGTTCGAGCACCAGCTGAGCGTTGAGCTCAGCCGACAGTTTTTCGGCGAGGGTAGTCTTCCCCGCCCCGATACAGCCTTCGATGGTGATGTAGTTATATTTCATATCTTCAATAATTCATCTATATTAAATATCAGAAAGCATTTCTTGAAAAGACTTTTCAAACGGTGCAATAATCTGATTACCATATATTTCTACAAGAAGAACCAAGATAAACTCCCGATCCGCAATATGGGGATGCGGCAGGGTGAGATTCTCCCCTTCCCTTTGTTCACCCTCGTACCACAGCAGGTCGATATCGATGGTGCGGTCGTGATAGATAGGATTCCCTTGTGCGTCGCGGCCCGATTTCTCGGTGCGGCCGAGGTCTTGTTCTATCTGCTGGGTCACCTGCAACACCTCCTCGGGCGAGAGGGCGGTCTGCACCTCCACCACCTGATTCAAAAAGGGGTGGGAGCTGAAGCCCCACGACTCCGATTCGCGCACGGAGGAAGCACGCACGACGTTTCCCACGCGCTGCGACAACTCCTGACTGGCGCGCTCGATAAAGGAGCGGCGGTCGGCGAGGTTGCTGCCCAGTGACAACACCACGCTTTTCATCGGCGGGTGATGAGAGAGAGATAGTAGAGCAGTGTAGCCAGCGAGGCGAGGGCGGCGACCACGTAGGTGCGGGCGGCCCAGCGGAGGGCGTCTTTAGCATCGTTGTGCATCGCACCACTCAGCAGTCCGGTATTCTCGAGCCATGCGAGAGCACGCGCAGAGGCGTTGTACTCCACCGGCAGGGTGACGAAGGTGAAGAGGGTGGTAAGGCCGTAAAGTCCCACCCCGATAAGAGCTACCACCTCGCCGATGAGGGGATTCTCTGCCATCACCGAGAGCAGCACCAATCCCGCAAGGATGACCCAAGTGGAGAGGGTACCGCCGATATTGGCCATCGGCACCAAGGCCGAACGTAGACCGAGCCAGTGGTAGGCCTCCTGATGCTGCACGGCATGTCCGCACTCGTGGGCGGCCACTGCGGCGGCGGCCACATGACTGCCGTTGTACACATCCTCACTCAGGTTCAAGGTCTTGTTGGTAGGATTATAATGGTCGGTGAGCTTTCCCTTGATGCAGACCACCTTCACATCGTAGATGCCGTGCTCATGCAACATCTTTTCTGCAATTTCGCGCCCAGTGAGGCCGGAAGGCAGAAATTCTTTCGAATATTTGCGAACTTTCGATTTCAGACGAGCCTGTACGATGAGACTCAGAATCATGAAAAAGCCAAAAATCAGCCAGTAGGTCATTTTTCAAAAATTAAAAGTTAAACATCTTTCATCTACAACAAATCCAACGCCATAAAGTTTGCAAAAGTACGCATTTTTTCCAAAACTTCAAACAAAGAAAAAATTATTGCAAAAGATTTAGGTTAGAAGGGAGAAGGATAAGGAAAAAAAATGTAAATTTGCAGCCTAAAATTTGCGTGGCAGATTTTGGATGAAGAAATAAAACAAATAACAATATAAAATTATAGCACAATGAAGAAAGCGATTACTGCAAAAGAGGCTGCCGCCATGGTAAAAGACGGCATGACCATTATGGTAGGCGGTTTTCTGGCTGCCGGTTCACCCAACAGAGTTATCGAAGCGATTGCGGAAGGTCCCGCCAAGGATCTCACCATCATCTGCAACGACGCCGGTTATCCCGACAAGGAGACCAGCAAGGGCAAGGAGCTGGGCTGCGGTCTGCTGATTGCTGCCGGCAAGGTGAAAAAACTCATCGCCTCCCACATCGGCACCAACCCGAAAGCCATCGAAGGCCTCAACAACAAGACTTTGGAAATCCAGTTCGTTCCCCAGGGCTCATTAGCAGAGAAAGTACGTGCTGGCGGCGCTGGTCTCGGCGGCGTGCTCACCCCCACCGGTCTCGGCACCATCATGGAAGAGGGCAAGGAGAAAGTAACCGTTGACGGCAAGGAATACCTGCTGGAGAAACCTCTCCACGCCGACATCGCCCTCATCGGCGCATCGTTGGCCGACGAAAGCGGCAACCTCGTGTATCGTGGCACCACCAACAACTTCAACCCGATGATGGCCACCGCTGCTGACCTCGTCATCGCAGAAGCCAAGGAGATCGTGCCCGTGGGCGACATCAAACCCGAACACGTTCACACTCCCGCCTTGTTTGTTGACTATCTCGTACAAGCATAATTTACAACCATTTACGGGCGGACAACTCAATTGTCCGCCCTCTTTTTATCCCATCACCAACATGATTGCCTATACCAGTCTGATACAGCCGCACGGCAACTTCTTCCTCATCGCGGGTCCGTGCGTTGTGGAGAACCGCGACATCACCTTCACGGTGGCGGAACACGCCGCCGAGGTATGCCGCCGACTCGACATCCCTTACTTCTTCAAGGCCTCGTACCGCAAGGCCAACCGCTCGTCACTCCACTCCTTCACCGGCATCGGCGACGAGGCCGCGCTGAAAATCCTGGCAGAGGTGAAGGCGGAGTTAGGGCTGCCCATCGTGACCGACATCCACACGGAAGAGGAGGCGGCAATGGCCGCTGAGGTGGCCGACATCATCCAGATTCCGGCCTTCCTGTGCCGGCAGACCTCGCTGCTGGTGGCGGCGGCACAGACCGGCAAGATTGTCAACATCAAGAAGGGACAGTTCCTGTCGCCCGAGTCGATGCGCTTTGCGGTGGAGAAGGTGCGCGATGCCGGCAACCCGCAGGTGATGCTCACCGAGCGCGGCACCACCTTCGGCTATCAGGACCTGGTGGTGGACTTCCGTGGGGTGAAGGCCATGCAGGAAAATCGGTGCCCGGTGGTGCTCGACTGCACCCACTCGTTGCAGCAGCCCAACCAGCCGGCGGGCGTTACGGGCGGCCACCCCGAACTCATCGAGACCATCGCACGGGCTGGTGTGGCGGTCGGCTTCGACGGACTCTTCCTCGAAACCCATCCCGACCCGAAAAAAGCCCTGTCGGACGGTGCCAACATGCTGCCGCTCAACGAACTGGAGGCATTGCTCACCGGACTGGTGAAAATCAGAAAGGCCATCGTATTGTAGAGACGCGGTGCACCACGTCTCTACAATTATCATTTAATTCGTATTCGTACAACAACAGGGCAATAAACGATAAAAACTGTAGAGACGTTGCGCGCAACGTCTCTACGATTACCATTCAAATTCGTATTCGTACAACAATGCGGCGCTTACGGCCCAGTGGCTGAAGCTGCCACCCAGCGGTTCACCTTGCGGGATGGCGATGGTGATGGTATGGTGGCCTTCTTCCAGCGGGGGGATGTCGAAATAGACCGGCTGTGTGGCGGTACCCGGGCACCAGCCGCTGCGCGAATAGTCGCTGCTGGACATCCCGTTCCAGAAATTGCCGCTCACAGGGTTGAAGCGGCGGTAGCAGCCGCAGTCCTGCCGCCACGGCGTATAGGTAAACACGGGCTCACCGTCAATCAGGATGGTGTTGGGCTTCGGTGTGAACTCGTCGCCGCCGTCCCAACCGCCATGTCCCGTGCTGATGTAGCGCAGCCGTATCTTTTCATCCCCCACCACATGAAACGTAGTCTTCAGACTGTCGGTGGCGAAGAGTTTCCCGTAGTTCTGCCCCGTCATCTCCAACACATTGCAGGTGTTGAATAGCGAAATGCAATATTTAACCCGTTCATTCTGACTCTCATCCTCCCACTTTTCGCTGCCCGGGTACGACTTGATGTCAAGCGTCACCTTGTGGCCGCCGCTGTCGTAGTTGCCGATCCAAATGCCAATCCACACCTCACCCTGCAACAGCATCGACAGGTCGGTCACCTCCTGCTTGTAGTAGGTCTCGTCGGCCCATTCCAGACCGTCAATCTGCACGCGGTCGTTGAAATGGCCCACACCGAAGGGGGTGAAAAAGCGCATCAGCTCCACGGGCGGAGAATAAATAAAAGAAGAAATAAAATACTGGCGCAGCGAACTTAAATCAGGCTTTACACCCTGGTATTTTTGGCCATCTTTTCCCATAAAATAGGGTATAGAGTCAATGCTGTAATTGATCGCATCGAAAAAGTTGGGCTCCAAAGAATTGTCAGCTCCTGGGATGACGAACACGCTGCCAGTACGATCGTAGGCATCGCCGTTGCTGCGCTGGTGCAGCTCGATGAAAGTCTGGTAGTGATCGGGCAGTCGGGGCAGTTGCACCCGTTTCAACGCTAGAGTGCCACCAGCGAAGTGCAGCACACTGTCAAACGGCATGTTCTTCCGATAGTCACCCTCCACATGGTCGTTTTGTTGTCCCCAGCTCAGCTGCACATCATCAAAGATGCGGGTGGTGATGACCAGTTTCTGTTTCTTGAGGTTGGATAATTCGCGGCCGCTCACGCGCTGACAATTCCGATAGCCATCGCGGAAAGGCACTATTCCCGACTGTTTCCAAAATTCGGTTTGGGCTAATTGCAAATAAGGCTGATCGTTACGTTTGAAGCAGACGACAATCCCTTTGAAACGTCCGTAATAAGGCAGCGGGTTGATATCGGACGGGAAATCCTGCACAAAAAACTCCAACTTGTTGCTGTTGATGTGGCAGGTGTAGCGGGTGAGGCCGTCCACAATGGCGGTGTCGTAAGCGATGTCGCTGCGGCTGAACGGGGAGGCCACCTCGTAGCACTCCGACGGCTCTTCTCCCGTAAATTTCGTCAACAGATAGGTGCTGTCCCTGTCCAGATTGACAATCGTGACCTCGCGGGCATAGCCGGGCACATGAGGCTCATGGCTTTCCTTCGCAGCAATCTGATACTCATCATGATACAAGGCTACCCACAATTGGGAAGTATCGATGGTTTCTCCATAATCATACACTTCATATAGGAAATGGTTGGCTTTTTTAGCGAATTCAACAGGTTTTACCTGCGCCATCGAAACCTGTGCCAACAGCAACAGGCTAGTCAAAAAGAGGAGCGATTTTTTCACAATTTATTTTTAATAATTGACCTGCAAAGGTAGCCAAAATATTCGGATTATTTTTTGTATTTTTGCAAAAATTTTGATAACCTGTAATGACACTGCTTTTAGCATTCCTTTTCGGCGCATTAGGAATCTCGTTTTTATGTTCACTTTTGGAGTCTTCGTTAATGTCCACCTCCTACTCCTACATCATCGCGAAGGAAGAGGAGGGTGACAAAAATGCCTCACTGATAAGGAAATACAAGACCGAACCGGAGAAGCCGTTGGCGGCCATCCTTTCGTTGAACACGATTGCCAACACCATCGGTGCGGCGGGCGTGGGCTTGCAGACCAACGTGGTATTTGGCGAGGCGTGGTTCGGTGTAGTGTCGGGCGTTACCACCCTATTGATTCTCATTTTTTCGGAAATTATTCCGAAAACCATCGGCTCCACGCACTGGAAACAGCTGTTGGGCTTCACGGTGCGCACCATCCGCGTGCTGATTGTGCTCATGTATCCGTTGGTGATGTTGGTGAAGGTGGTGGGACGGATGGTGAACCGCAAGCAACGCGAGTCGGTGGTGAGCCGCGAGGAGGTGTCGGCTATGGCCAATGCTGGCGAGGAAGAGGGTGTTTTGGAAGAAGATGAGAATAAGATCATCCAGAATATCATCAAGTTAGACAATGTGAAAGCGGCGGATGTGATGACCCCGCGCGTGGTGGCCGCCATCGCTCCCGAGAGCATGACGTTGAAGGAGTATTACGACGACGACCGCTTCGACCACTTCTCCCGCATCCCTGTCTATGCCGAGTCGCCGGAGTATATCACCGGCTACGTGCTGCGCGACGACGCGTTGGAGAACCTTGCTGAAGACAAGTTCTCGCTCACCCTTGGCCACATCAAGCGCGACCTCCCCTACTTCAGCGAGGAGAAGTCCATCAGCGACATCTGGGACGCGCTGCTGAAACAGAAATCGCAAATCGCCCTCATCATCGACGAATACGGCTGTTTCCAAGGCATTCTCACCATGGAAGACATCATCGAGACCATCTTCGGGCTGGAAATTATTGACGAAAGCGACGAGGTGTCCGACATGCAGCAATACGCCCGTGAGCGTTGGCAGATGCGTCAGAAAAAGTACAAGAAACTGCGGCCCAACAACTAACCGCTCCCCTATTTCATTTTTTCATCCAACCACTTCCCTACCTGCTCCAAAAAGGCGGGTGAAAGGGTTTGTTCGATCAGTCCGTACTCGTCCACATAGCCAGTTTCACACTCTTGGAACAGGTGGTTGAGGCCGGGCAGGATGCGGGGGGTGAAGTCCGGGCAGCGTTTCAGTCCGTCACGGATGGCATACACATTCTCCACCGCATCCACCTGCTTGTCCAACTCGCCGTTGAGGGCCAGCACCGGACAGGTGACCTTCTTCAGGTACTGGGCAGGCTTGAGATGCATAAGGGTGAAAAACCAGTTGCTGGCGAGGGTCTGCGCCGAAAGCATTATTCCTTCATCAGTGAGATTCAATGCGATACGTTCCTCATCGGTCAATTGGGCGGCACGGGCATGCAGGGATTCGCTCACCTTACGGGCTGCCGTGGGAGCATCTTTCGCACGTTCCACCAAGGCGTATGTTTCATCGGAAATCAGGAGAGAAGCCCGCAGCATCTCCGCTGAAAAATGGTTTTGGATCGCATTCTCCGCCGCCTGATACAGCAGCACTTCGCGCAAGGTGGTGCCCATGCCGGCCATCGAGATGACGAAGTCGAGGTCGTGCCGTTCGGAGGCCACGATCCATGCCACCATGCCGCCCTCGCTATGGCCTAAGAGTCCGACTGGACAGCCCTGTAGGGCAGCCTCATGGCGCAGCGTATCCACAATCACCTTCACCTGTTCGGCAAAGTCGAGGGTGTTCATCTTCTGGAAAGCCGCGGGCGGGGCGTCGTCGTAGCGGAACACAGCGTAACCGAGGCGGGTGAGGTAGTCGGCGAGCAGTTTGAAGGGCTTGTGGGCCATGACCGTCTCATCACGATCCTGCCAGCCGGAGCCGGAGATGAGCACGATAGTAGCCTTAGGGGTGCCTGATGCGGGCAGGGTAAGGGTGCCGTTAATATTGTGGTGATCAGGATGATACGGAAAAGAAAGTTCGTACTGTTGGTACGGAAAGGGCTCTTGCGGTTCTTGCGGACGGGGGAAGAGTTGGCGGTGGGTGGTAGGATGCAGCACGAGTGGGAAGCGCCGGCCGTTCTGGCGGAACTTGCCGGTGATGCTGTCGCCGCGCCACACCCCGCGGAACGAGGCGCCCACTGAGGCAACGGCGAAGGAGAGGGTATCGCTGCGAAGCGAGAGTTCGGTAACTGGTATGTCGGTGACGTACTGGTCGGGACTGTCGAGCACGGCCGTCACTGTATCATCGTGATTATCAAGCACTAGTAATACAGATAGCGAGTCGTTGCCGAGGTGCAGACAACCCTTCCACATCCCCGAGGGGGCGGGCGATTGGGCGTGAAGCAGCACGGAGCAGCATCCTAACACGAAACAGAGCAGTAGTTTTTTCATCAGCGGAGGGGGAATTGCTATGATTTATCCATTAATGCCGCTACCTGTTTCTCTGTCAGCCCCGTAGCTAACGACACGTCGGCAATTGAAACACCCAATTCCAAGAATTTGCGGGCAGCCTTGAGAAGTTCCTCTCTTCCTTCTGCTCTTCCTTCTGCTCTTCCTTCTGCTCTTCCTTCTTCCCTACCCTCAGCACGGGCGCACAACATGGCATCCTGCACGTCCTCGTACTCCAATACGCTTTTTTCGTAATTTGCTTTTTCCATGGTATCCAATTTTGATATTCTGCATTCGTCCATCAGCTCCTGGAAGAACTTTGGCTGTACAATATAGTCGTTGTCATCCATATACGGCATCTCCTTCAGCAACTTGAGCCACGACCGCATCTCTTCCGTCATCTCCGTCTGTTGCGCTGCAAAATTACGATTTTTTTTGTTCATTTTCTTTTCGATTGCAAAAAGAAAACGAACCAAAAGAAATGCGCTTTGCCGCTGTGCAAATTTCGACTAAAATCGGGTCTCGTTCGCTAAACGGCGAAAAACTTGATGAGCTTCATTTCATTACGCTCATCTTCAGACAGTTCGCCGTTCTTAACGCTCACTCCACACCGATTTCTTAACGCCGAAATTTACAAGGCGGCCAATAATTGATACTGCCTTGCATCTTCCTATCAACCAAAAGAATACATCCCAAAAGGCAATTAAACCGATATAACTTTTAACTTTTAATTCTTAACTCTTAACTTTTACGCCGCAAAGATACTGCAAATTCCGACATAAAATCACTCTGCAACTTTTTGGCATAGAGAGGGTTGGCTTTTTGGAAGTTTCGTCCCCAAAATTTGCATTTTTCAAACCAAAAAGTGCAAGAAACGAGCATTTTCTGCTGTTGAAAACCTGTTAGTAAATTGTTGATAAAATTTCGACTTCCCAGTGTGCCCGTCACCCGTTGAATTTCGCTGAAAAATCAGCACACTTCGCCTAATGTAAAATTTCATTGGCACAAATTTAGTAACTTTGCACATTAATTTACGTATTGTAATTTATTATATTGTTCATATCGTATCATACAGATTAACAAGACATTAGAACAATCCCCGAACAGCAAACTATCAACAGCAACACGTTGATAAACTGAAAATTGAAAACGGAAAATGAGACTTCCTTAACTCCTCAACTTCTTACCCCCCTTCCCCTAAAACAAATCAACGAATCAACAAATCAACATCAATAACAACTAAACACCCAATTATTATGAAAGCTTCTTTACAACTTTCAAGCCAAAGCCACCGCAGTTCGCGTCTGGCGACTTTTGTATTCCAGTGTGCACTTCTGCTCAGCCTGCTCATTCCAGCGGGGAGAGTGTGGGGACAAAGCACAGTTGAATGGGGAAATGCGTCCGACAACAACGGAACAACCTCCTATAGCTATTCTCCCTATGGCCGACACTACGGCTGGGAGTACAAAGTGTACTGCTACCGTCCCAGCACCCTGCCTTTCAGCGGAACCATTACCCAAATGGCATTCTTGGCAGCCACTACGGAAAATACAGCAGGCACAAATACTAGTTCTTCCATCACTATCAATGGCGTATCAGACAACAATCCGATGCAAATTTGGATGAAAGAAGTGTCTGGTGACTATTCTCTTTCATCAAGCGAATATTTCTCAACTTATGTATCTGGTGCCACCAAGGTCTATAGCGGTAACATTCCCACAACGACCAGTGGATCATACAATACTTTCACCCTGACCATTCCTTTTGTGCATTCACAGGAGAACAGCCTCTTAATTTTGGTGAGAACAGTGGCCAATAGCACCAGCGGCTGTAGCGCTCACGAGTGCTACTATAAGAGCACGGGCGATGGTGCTGTTGTCACTTGGTATAATAAAAAAGATTCTAGCGACCCTGGCATCAGCAGCTTAGCAACAGCATATGGCACTACTGCCGGCCAACTTCCCGTCCTCCGACTTACCTACACTGGTGATGGTGGCAGTCAGGGGGGAGATGACGGCTGTGAAAATTTCGAAAATGTCACTGGGGTAAACAGCGGTGGCACAGCAGGCAGTTTGCCCACTGATTGGAGTTACATCTACACAGGGACTTCCACTGGATACATCCCTAAAGTATACAACAGCACCAGTTACAAACCTTCTGACTCAGAATTGGCTGCTGCCATAGGGAGCAACAGACTGATGCTAATTGCATCATCCAGTTCATCTTATGGATCGGATGCCTATGCGATCCTTCCCCCTTCCGATAACATTACAGCCATATCCTTCAATGCATGGAGAGAAAATGCCAGCTATGGCACTCTTTATTTCGGTTACATCACGGATGCCAACAATGCAAGCACCTTCACTACAATAGAAGCACTTTCCACGGTTGCCTATGGCAGTGCCACTCTATCAAACGCTTCATTTTCTTTCAGCAACCTCAGCATTCCATCTGGTGCTCGTTTGGCCTTCAAGTGGAATCAGACAGGTACTAGCACGTGGTACTCAGCATTCGTTGACAATATTTGCATAACCTACGATGCTTGCATAGCATCCTCTTTCCCAATATTTTATGGATTTGAAACCTCTGAAGGATTTCCTTCAAATGCATCAACGCCTACAACTAACCGATTCGATGATTGCTGGCGCAACGAAGCCACTGTACAAAATGGCACAAATTCCACCCGAGTATGGGGTACTTCTACCTCCTACAAACATACTGGTAGCCAAGCACTGATACTCCCCGACAAGGGCAACAGCACCAATTATGCCAAAACCATGTTGGTGTTCCCACCCATGAATTTCACCTCTACTAACGGATACATAGTTTCGTTCTGGATTTACAGAAGTGGTTCAAATAGCAAGCCAGAAGGCTTTAAGGTATATGTCAGCGACGTCGACACCATTGGTCCTAATGCCATTGAGTTAGGCCACTATTCGCGCAATTACACTATTGCATATCCGCAAATAGAATCGACTTCCGGATGGTATCAGTATGAGACCACACCTATCAGAATGACAGGAAGGGCCTATTTGATATTTGAAGGCCAAAGTTATTATGGCAGTGCTACCTACGTTGATGACATTACCATTGATGTTGCGCCATCTTGTTACAAGCCCACCGCCCTCACTTTAGTTTCCGTTACCACTACAACTGCCACACTATCGTGGACCCCTGGCGGCAGTGAATCATCGTGGCAATATTCCATCAATAATGGTGAAACCTGGCAAAATTTTGCAAGCACACCCACAGGTACTACAACAAAGACTGGAACTATTTCTGGCCTCACGGCTGCCACTACCTATAATGTAAAAGTTCGCGCCAACTGTGGCAACAGCGATTATAGTGATGCAAGCACAACAGTTACACTTGTTACCGATTGCAATCCCATCACATCTTTCCCATGGGAAGAGAATTTCGACAACTATACGGGCACCACATCTGGCGCCAACAATAACTTGCCCAGCTGCTGGAGATATTACAATGGATCCACCTACAGTTCCTATGCAGGATATCCTGTTGTGTATGGCAGCAGCAGTTCCGACTCACACTCCGGAAGCAACTACCTGCGCTTTTATTCCTACTACTCTTCTTCCTACACGTACACCCCACTGTATGCCATTCTCCCACCCATGGCAGATATTAGTTCTTTGCAGGTGGAACTGTACGCACGTGCCTATTCGACATCATACAACGCCACTTTCAGTGTTGGCGTAATGGAAGGTTCCGACCCCAATACGTTTGTACAAATTGCGGAGTTTACTCCCTCTACCACCACCTATCAACTGTACACAATCCCATTAAACAGCTATACTGGTAACGGCAACAGGATTGCCATCAAAATGCAACCTGGCATGAGCGGTGCAACATATAGGTCTGTCTACATTGATGACATCACTGTTGATGTTATTCCCGCCTGTCCTAAGCCCACAGATCTGGCTATTTCCAATATAAACACCAATAGTGCAACAATCACATGGGAAGGCAATGCTGACAGCTACCATGTTAAATATCGGAGTCCTGAACACATCGATGGTGTTGAAGAGAATTTCAATACTACCAACATTCCAAATGGATGGACAAAATATAGCGGCTTACTATCTAGTGTACTGGATAACACCGCCTCTCTAACCTCTACCACGTCAGGGTGGTATTTTGGGGCCAACAATGGTGTATTTGACAGCCATGCCAGGTTGAATATCTATTCAAATTATCAGTATTGGCTTGTATCCCCAAATATCGAAATACCACAAGGCAGCGCCATTGCATTTGACTTGGCTCTCACCGCTTATAGTGGTACAGTTGCTACACCTAGCACAACTGGCACAGACGATAAATTTGTAGTACTAATCAGCACCGATAATGGCGACACATGGAACATATTGCGGCAATGGGACAATGCAGGTTCCGATTATGTGTACAATGAAATCGCATGTTCATCTACTGGTCAACATGTCACTGTTGATCTTTCCAACTATGCGAACCAAAACATTAAAATCGCCTTTTATGGAGAATCCACTACAAGCAATGCTGACAACAATCTGCATATAGATAATGTTAGTATTGGTCTACCCATATCGGCCACATCATGGCAAACAGTCAGTACTACTGATAACACAGCCACTCTAAATTTAGATCCAGAAACACCATACGAAGTTTGTGTACAGGCCGTATGCGACGAGAACGAAAGCGAGTGGACAAATACAATATCCTTCACAACATTATGTGACCTTATCACCACTTTCCCGTGGGAAGAGAATTTCGACAATTATACGGGCACTACATCTGGGAATGCCAACAACTTGCCTGGCTGCTGGGGCTATTACAATGGATCCACCTACAGTTCCAATGCAGGATACCCAGTTGTGTATGGCAGCAGCAGTTCCGATTCACACTCTGGCAGCAATTACCTGCGCTTTTATTCCTACTATTCTTCTTCCTACACATACACCCCACTATATGCCATTCTTCCACCCATGGCAGATATTAGTTCCTTGCAGGTGGAACTGTACGCACGTGCCAATTCGACATCCTACAACGCCACTTTCAGCGTAGGCGTAATGGAAGGCTCCGACCCCAATACGTTTGTACAGATCGCGGAGTACACTCCCTCCACCACCACCTATCAGCAGTACATAATCCCATTAAACAGTTATACTGGAAACGGGAACAGAATTGTCATCAAAATGGAACCTGGCATGAGCGGTACAACCTATAGGTCAGTATACATTGATGACATCACTGTTGATGTTATTCCCGCCTGTCCTAAGCCCACAGACCTGGCTGCCGTGACCGAAGACCAAAGTGCCACAATCAGCTGGACAAGCGATGCTGCCAACTGGACAATACAATATGGCTCTGACAACACATTTGCAGCAGGCACCTATATCCAAACCACAGCGAATGGTTCACCCGCAAAAGAACTCACTAACCTAACCCAAAATACCACTTACTACGCTCGCGTTAAGGCAAACTGCAATAGTAACGCCGAGAGTGATTGGAGTTTAACACTCACCTTCACCACAAAGCAGACTCCTGTAATTGTTGGCAATGGCTGGAGTGACAACTTTGAAGGGACTGAGAACAACTGGGTATTAGCAAACGAAAACACAAATAGTTGGACTATTGGAACTGCCACACAAAACGGTGGGAACCAATCACTTTACATCTCCAATAATGGTGGCACAACAAATGCTTACACTAATAATACGATACAAATCGATTACGCCACTAAACTCTTCACCTTTGACGATTCACAATATGTGTTCACTTATGATTGGAAAGCGTACGGCGAAGAAAACTATGACTACCTCCGGGTATGGTTGGCTCCCGCCTCAGCCACATTCACAGCAGGACAATTTCCTGATGGCACTAACACTACGTATAATTACAGAACCACCACACCCGATGGATGGTTGTCTTTGGACAATGGCGGAAAATTGAACCTACAATCATCATGGCAAACCCATGAAAGTATAGAAAGCATATCTGCTGGCAACTACTATTTAGTTTTCCTCTGGGCCAACGATGGCAGCTCTGGGTCTAATCCACCTGCCGCTATCGACAATGTAAGCATTGCACTGCCCGCCATTATCACAGTTACAGCCAACCCCACTTCTGATGGCACAGTAAGCGGTGGCGGCAGTTACGCTGTAGGATCGGAAGCCACCATAATCGCCATGCCCAACACTAACTACCACTTTGTAAACTGGACTGAAAATGGCAACGTGGTTTCAACCAACGACAGCTATACCTTTACTGTTGACGGCAACCACAATTTCGTGGCCAACTTTGAAATTGACAGCTACGGAATTACCACCACGGCTAATCCTACTACTGGTGGTACTATTACCGGTGCAGGCACCTACAGCCATGGTGCTACCGTAACCCTTACCGCTACAGCCAACGCTGGCTACACCTTCGTAAACTGGACCAAGGACGGTGAGGAGGTGTCAACCAATGCCACCCACACTTTCACCGCTACGGAAGCCGCGGCTTACACCGCCAATTTCACATGCATTGCAGCCACCAACCCCATTGTTAGCAACATCACCTCCACCGAAGCCACTCTTACGTGGAATGGTAGCGGCAGCATCTACAACGTTCAAATGGGTACGCCTATATTTACTACAACCATACAAAATGTCCAGGAAATTAACGAAGGGTTCGAAAATGTTTCTTTGCCCAATGGCTGGACTAAGGAAGGACCTGGCATTTGGACAATTGCTACAGGAAATCACTCTTCTGGGAGTATAGATGATGCACATACGGGAGACTACAATGCTCAGATTACACACCATAACAGAGACGAACAAACCTATCTTATTACCCCTGAAATGGATTTAAGCACAGCAACTTCCGCCACACTCAGCCTTTGGTACACAAATGAAGAATGGCCTAGCGACATTGATGGGTTTGGTATTTATTACCGCGTAAACAATGGTGACTGGAACGAGTTATTCTTCACAGATGAAGAACATGCATCTTGGACCGAAATATCTGATTTACATCTCACAGGCCTAGATGCACACTACCAGATTGGATTCTTGTTCCTTGACAATTATGGATACGGAGTAACCATTGATGACATCGTCATCAATTCAGTTAAACAAGTACCTGTTATTGACCACTATGAATGGACTACTATTGCCTCCAATGTTGCAAGTCCCTATAATTTTACCGACCTCACTCCTGGCACCACTTACCAAACACGCGTGAGTGATGAATGCGATGATGCGAGCGCAATCGTTGAATTTACCACGCTGAATGAATACACCGTAAACGTGTCGGCTAACCCGAGTACGTATGGTACTGTAACCGGCAGTGGCAACTACTTGGAGGGTGATAACGTGACTATTACGGCTACTCCCGGAACGGACTGTGAATTTGCTGGATGGAGTGAAAACGGCAGCATAATTTCAACCAATGCAAGTTATACCATCAACAACATTTCAGATAACCATACCCTCATAGCCAACTTCCGCAAAAACTTTACAGTTACCGCATCAGCAGATCCCACCGAGGGTGGTCACGTTGAAATCCTCACTGGAGATGGCGGTACTTCAACCGATCAAAACTTACCCTGCTACACATACTATAATTACAACCTCACACAACAAATATATACTCCTGCTGAAATCGGCAATGTGAGCACTATCAATAGTATTGCCTTCTATAATGATGGATCGACCAAAACTATCAGCGAACTTGAATTCTACATGGCACACACTTACAAGTCACAATTTGAAGATACTGATGATTGGATTTCAGTGACTGCTGGAGACCAAGTTTACGCAGGCACCAATGTTGAATTGACAGCAGGCAAATGGACTATCATCGATCTCACTACTCCCTTTGAATACGATGGAGTTAGCAACCTCGTACTTATCACGAATGAATACATGGATTACTCCAATGGCCTCAAATGCCGTGTTTTCACACCTGCATCAGGTGGCAATTGTGCTATTTATTCTTATAATGATGATGACTCCTATGATGTCACCAGCCCATCAAGTATCGAATATTATGATGTTTTGACCGTCAAAAACCAAATTTTGATAAATCCTGGCAGCGACCTCACCCGTTCGTTCCCAGAAGGTTCTTCCGTCACACTCATGGAAGAGCCCAACGAGCACTATCATTTTGTGGAGTGGACGGATAATAACAGCACCGCCGGCAGCAACACCACTTATACCATCAACAATCTCTCTGCCAACCACTCTGTGGTGGCCAACTTCGAACTGAACAGCCACGATGTAACCTACGAATACACTGGCACAGTACCGACTGGCGCACCTGACGTACCCGCTACGCAGACCTACAATTATGGTGCAACCGTACCCGCTGCAGCCGTACCGACCTTGGAAGGCTACACCTTCAGCGGATGGGATGGAGAAGTGACCACCATGCCCGACGAGGATGTGAATGTGACTGGCTACTGGACCATTAACACCCACACCCTGACCATCAACTACCAATATAGTGACAACACACAAGCTGCCGACTCCCACATCGAAACCGTGAACTACGGCGACAGTTACAGCGTCACCTCACCCGACATCACGGGCTACACACCCAACCAAGCAGTGGTGAGCGGCACCATGCCCGACGATGACGTGACCGTTAATGTGACTTACACTGCCAACTCTTACGAAATCACCGCCAGCGCCAACCCGACAGCGGGTGGCACTATTACCGGTGCAGGCACCTATAACTATGGTGCTACCGTAACCCTTACCGCTACGGCCAACGCCAGCTACACCTTCGTAAACTGGACCAAGGACGGCGAGGAGGTGTCAACCAATGCCTCCTACAGCTTCACCGCTACGGAAGCCGCATCCTATATCGCTAACTTCGAGCGCAATACCATGACCTTAACCGCTGTGGGCGGCACCTTGACTTACGACGGTCAGGCACACACCGCTACCGTTACTCCTGAGGTCACCGAGGGTACCACCCTCTACTACCGCATCACCCCGAACGACCAGTGGAGCACCACCGTGCCCAGCATCACCAACGTGGGCACCCTTCATGTTTATGTAAAGGCCACTAACGCCAACTACGCCGATAGCGAGGCAGACTGCATACTCGAGGTCACCCCGAAGGCCGCTACCATCGCTGCCAACAACGCTAACAAGGTGTATGGCGACGAAGATCCTGACCTCACCGCTGAAGTTAGCGGCACTGTCGGCAATGAAACGCTGACCTATACCTTGAGCCGCGCTGAGGGCGAGAACGTGGGCACCTACGCCATCACCGTTACGGCTTCCGCCGATGATAACCCGAACTACAGCATCACCACCTCCAACGGTACCTTCACCATCACGCCGGCTACCGTCACCGTGACCGCCGAAAACAAGAGCAAGACCTACGGTGATGCCGATCCCGACCTGACTTGG
>JBGUYY010000095.1:0-4896 GCA_045222555.1 Bacteroidales bacterium
GCTCAGGCGAGAAAATATGCGCCTAAGCGCAACAAAAATAACAAGCATAGTGGAATGCGCCGCACAGCGAGCGAAATTCCACCAATGCTTGTTGGGGACACCCCAAGCCCCGAAATGACCGCACAGCGGTCAAAAAATAATCGGCTAACGCCGAAATAAAACAAAGGAGACACCACTATGGAAAATGCAAAACGCAAGAGGGGCAGACCGCCTAAACGCAAGGTTATGGAGTTCGAGGGCATGACCTATGAGGGAGCAATCAACAACGCTCTGGACAAAGAGGTCAGAGCCGAGCTTGACGATACCCTTGCACACAAGTCCGAGGACGAGCTTTCCAACGATGAACGCAAGTACCTCAAACGCAAGAGGGAGAAGAAGTCTTACACGCTGAATGTACGCTTTACGGAATCGGAAATGCAGGATATTCTTTCTAAGTGTGAGCAGTACGGCTATAAAAACAAAACGGAGTATATCCGTGACTGCGTTCGGGCGAGGGTTGATCTCACTCACGACACCACCGACATATCGGAGTGTAACCGCCTGATGAAACGCATCGGAGCAAACATCAACCAGATACTTGTCCGACTTTACAGCACAGGTCACATCTATGCCGAGGATATTGACGAGATAAAGAGAGGGGTTAATGAAATTTGGCATACACTTCTATCCATTCAATCAAGGCAACAGACGGGGCGGCTCTCCGCTATATCACAAACGGAGATAAGACCGTCAACGGCTTATATGTGCAGTCTTATGCCTGCCGAGCCGACAGCCGAGGAGCTGCCGCCGACTTCCGAGCAGTCAGAGCAGGCGGAACAGGGCGCACCGAAATCCTCGCACACCACATAGTCCAGAGTTTCGCTCCTGATGAAGTGACACCCGAACAAGCCTTGCAAATCGGAGAGGAATTGTGCGACCGTTTCTTGCAAGGCAACTATCAATATGTGCTTGCAGTCCACACAGACAAGTCCCATACCCATTGCCACATCATCTTCAATAACACTAATCTTTACAATGGACTCAGCTTTACTTACGAACACAATCAAGGCAAGGTAAAGGAACGGTCATGGGCGCAGTTACGGGCAATTTCGGACGAGCTATGCAAGGAACACGGCATTTCTGTTATTGAGCCGAAAGCGAAAGGTGTTTCCCACTTTGAGCATGATATGCAGTTGCAGGGCAAGTCGTGGAAGGACAAGCTCCGAGCCAAGATTGCCGAAGTCGCTTTTTACAGCAAGGATTTTGCAGATTTTCTCCGCAACTGTTCTGCCAGCGGTATCGAGTATGTTTACAAGCCACAGAACAAAGTCAAGCTGAAGTTCCGTCTTTCGGGCGAGGGACAGCAGAAATTCACAAGAGCCGAAACGCTGGGCGAAGACTACACCGCCGAACGCATTGCCGAGCAGATAGAGCAGATACAGAAAGCAAAGTCTGCTATGGAAAGGCTTGCTGAAAAGAAAAATCCCGAAAAGGCATTCGCACCGTCCAAGCCTGCGGTCACAACCAAGACTGAGCCGACACCTACACCGCCGACAACTGTTGCGGACGAACCTGAAAGCAATCTCAGCGTTATGACCGAGGAGGAATATATCAAAATCCTCAACGAACAGGATATGCAGGCGCAGGCAGAAAAGGCGGCACCGCCTGCCGACCCGTGGGCAGAAATTCGTGGTATGGGCAGAGCCAATGAAATTATCGCAGACCTTGAATCGGGCGGCGTGACCTCGTATCATGTGCTTGCGAGTTTCTTTTACAAGGGCGGTCATCCCGACGACCACACGGACGAGCTTGCGGAGCTGAAAAAGAAATACACCGCTATCGACACGCTTATCGCCAAGATGAAACACCGTGACGAGCTTGCACCTGTCTACAAGGAGTACAATAGCAAGTCGGGCTGGTTTCAGAACCGTTTCCGTAAGAAAAACGCCGCCACTATCGAGGACTACGAAGAAACGGTCAAATACATCAAGGAGCATAGACAGCCCTATCTTGTTAACGGCAAACCGCCGACAATGCTTGACCTGCTGGAGAAGTCAAACAAGCTGAAATCGAAGTATAACAGTCTTCTTCCTGAACACATGGCATTTGTCACCAAGCGTGATACAGCGAAGAAGTATGTCCGACAGGTCAGAAACTATATGAACGAAGAACACAACAGGCGTGAGCGTGAGAAATACAGGCAGAAAAAGCTCACCCAGCAGAGGAACAAAAACTATCTGGAATAATGAAAGGAAGATTTTATGAGCAAAATCGGATACATCAGAGTTTCCACCGAACACCAAGAAACCGCCCGTCAGCAGGAGATTATGTGCGATTATCAGGTAGATCGCATCTTCTCCGAGAAGCTGTCAGGAGCGAACACAGACCGCCCTCAGCTCAGGGCTATGCTGGACTATGTGCGTGAGGGCGATACCCTCTTTGTGGAGAGCATCAGCCGTCTGGGACGCTCCACAAAGGACTTGCTGAACATCATCGACACCCTCACCGACAAGGGTGTTACCCTCATCAGCCACAAGGAGAAAATCGACACTGACACTCCTGCGGGGAAATTCATGTTGACCGTGTTTGCTGCACTCTCACAGTTAGAGCGTGAGCAACTCAAACAGCGACAGCGTGAGGGCATAGCGATTGCTAAGGCTCAGGGCAAGTACACCGGGCGAAAGCCTATCCCAACCGACTGGACAAGGTTCGGGCAGCTCTATGGGGAATGGAAGTCCAAGAGCATCACAGGGCGTGACTTTATGCGGAGAATGGATATGTCGGCAAACACTTTTTACCGACGTGTGCGTGAGTATGAAATCCGTCACGGTATCACCGAGCAGACCTCAGCTTGACCGTCAGGCGAACGGAAAAGCCTCACAGTACCGTCCGAGCCTGCGGAGCGGAAAACTAAACGCTGAAAAGAAAAAGCCCTCAGAAACGCTTACAGAGCGTTTCCGAGAGCTTGCGGTTATTCGTTCCATTAGGGTTTGTGCCTGTTGTGGTATGCTCCACAATTCTGATTATGACTTATGCGGAACGGAAAACGGGTGCGCCAGTAGGCTTTAGGCAACACCGCACAAAGACGTTTTTAAAAGTAAAAAAACGTAAATGCGTGATTTTTTACCACCCAAATCCATAAAGAATGTGTATTATGTGGTATTGCCTTTAGATAACTGAAACAACGCTGTAAATTCACGTTATTTGTTTCGGTTACTTATGCAGATCGTATCCGCTCCGATATTCTCACGGAATCTTATATCGTGCTCCGCAAAAAGTATTGTCGGTTCGTAACTATTCAGAAGTGTTTCGAGCTGAATGCGTGAAAAAATATCGATAAAATTCAGCGGCTCGTCCCAGATATAAAGGTGTGCAGGTGTCATGATACTTGCCGCAAGGATCACTTTTTTCTTCTGCCCTGCGGAGTATTCCGAAATGTCTTTGCCAAGCTGTGAACGGCTCAAGTCGAGCTGTCTCAGCACTGTGCAGAACAGACTGCGGTCAAGTCCCTGTTCTTCGCAAAATTCGGGTATACTTCCGCTGAGAAATGACGTATCCTGCGGAACATAGGAGATAACAAGTCCCGATGCGGTTTCACAAGTTCCGCTGACACACAGGTTATCATCTTCGGGCAATATTCCAACTCTTTGCAGAATCACCCGCATTAGTGTTGATTTTCCGCAGCCGTTTAAGCCGTGGAGGGCGATTCGGTCTCCTTGTCGGACATTGAATGTCAGACCGCTGCACATCGGCTCTGCCGTTCCCTTGTACTGCAATGCACAGTCGTGTACCGATATAAGCGTTTTCTTATGATGCTTAAGTGGGGACATTTTAAGCGGCACAACTTCCTCAATATCCTGTAAAAGCCCTTCCTGCTGCGTTATCTCGCGCTCTATTCGCTGTTCTGTATTTTTCACCCTGCTCTGCATTTTCTTCGTCTTTGCACCGATATAAGACCGAGTGCTGATGCTGCGGTCATTTTCCCTTATCGGATCAAATCCTATCTTCGTTCGTTCACTCTTGTCCGCCCACTCAGCAGTGCGCTTTGCCGCCTGACGGAGCTTTCGTATCTGCTTGCGGTGCTTTTCATTCTCAGCTTCTGCGAACTGATTTCGGCGCTCCTGATTTTCCTGCCAACACGAAAAGTTACCACTCTGCACCATAATAGTCTTACGATTCAGAACAAGGATATGATCCGTACACGCATCAAGCAGATCACGGTCGTGAGAGACAAGGATAAAGCCCTTCTTCGATGCGAGATACTGACGAACATTCTCTCGTGCTTGCGCATCGAGGTGATTGGTCGGCTCATCGATCAGCAAAAAGTCATTCTCACCGGAAAACAGAATTGCAAGCAGTACCTTTGTACGCTGTCCGAGACTGAGCGTTTCAAACGGACGATACAGCACCTCAGCATCTTCGTGAAGCTCAGACAGTTCGCATATCACGCGCCACTGTTCGCAATTTTCCCTCAGCTCCTCGGCAAAATCTGCCGCTGTCTGTTTCATCTGCTCCGATGTTACCAAATACGGAAAATAGGCAACAGGGACGGACTTTGTAAGAGTTCCGCTTCCCGAAAGCTCACCTGTAAGCAATCGGAGAAATGTTGTTTTTCCTTTTCCGTTTCTGCCGATAAGTCCGAGTTTCCAATCTGTATCAAGTGTAAAGGATGCGTTTTCAAATACCGGCTCTATCGAACCATCATAGCTGAATGTAAGGCGGTCGGCTCTGATCTGTGACATATTAACTCCTCCTTTCAGAGTTCCAAAAAACGGAACTGCTTGCTGCCAAACAGTTCCGTTATGTTACAGATAACCTCAAAGCCGGACACAGAATCCGAACAAATCGTCTATAAATGCAAAAAGAGGTTATGAGAACATAATCCACTTTTGGCAGCACAAACTAACAGCGTATAAT
>JBGUYY010000096.1:0-8304 GCA_045222555.1 Bacteroidales bacterium
CAAGAACATGGACGTATGAGGATAACGTCCGGCTGATCGAGTGCTACAACAGGCGGATGCCGTCCAAGGAAATGGCAGTTATCTTCAATGCCAATCCGTTGACGTTGAACTCAAGAATCAGCCAAATGCGGAAAACAAGTCGCTACGGCAGACTCTTCAAAATCCACAAGTACCACAGAGGGGAGAGAAAGACATGGTAACGACCGTAAAAGGTCTGAACAACTATCAAAAAACGCTGATAGTACATATCGTAGCACTGGATAACTACACAGACGCAGAACGGGCAGAGCATCTGAAAGCGTTGGATTTCTGCACCGATGGTGTCAAGCATCAGGTGCTCAGTGAACTGGAACGTACCATCAAGCAGGTGTGCAAGCTGAATCCTGCGATCACAAAAAAGAAAAAATCATCCATACCGGTTTTTCAAAACCATCGTAAGCGTTGGACGTATGAGGAAACCATGCGACTGATAAAGATGTATAACGATGGAACTTGTATTGATGACATTGCAGATGCGTTTAAGACGAATCCCAATGCGATAAACACACGAATCAATTGGCTTAGAAAGCATCCGAGTTATCATGGGATGATAGCAAGGCAAAAGCGCCAAGGGCGCAGAAAGGAGAACGATCATGAATAATAGCAAAAATAAAGCCGCCATCAGAGCAGGCACCCCGACAGCGGAAAGAAGAAAAACATTCTCTATCAATAGTATACTCGCCAGAGGTGGAGATGTCAAGGTACTTATCAAAAAACCGGGGGAAATCCCAAGGGAAATCCCTGCTGAGAAAATCCCGCAGGCTTTTATCAGCAAGAAACTGCGCCTGACTCGTGCCGGCGGCGATGGCCTGACGATTATCTATGACCCCAAAAGTAAAGACCCGGCGAATGTCGCCGTGGAAAGCTCAAGGTTCCTTTTTCGGGGACTTGTCATCATCGCCAACCTGAGCCTTTACCGCCTGCGGGAGATGACGCAAAGAGAGATAGACTCATCTGTCGTCTGGCTGATGAATCATGCTGTGTGAAAGGAGATAGCTATGGACAGTATAAAAGTCGTTATGCAGAAACCCGGGGAAATTTCCCGGGTTATCAGCATAGATAAAGATAACTTCATCGGCGAGTGCAACCGCATTGTGGGTGGCCTGTCCACAGATGTCATGACAGATTGCGGTCTGTGGTTGGTGATCCACGCACGGACACCGTACTGCAGCGGCAAAAATCTGTCAACGCCGTTCGGCCTGATCTACAGCACCGTGCTGATGATTGCCAAGGATGATGCCGGTCAGCCTGTCAGTCTTACACCGGAGCAGGTGCAAATGGCCAGATCGTGGCTGCTGAAACATAGTATGTAGGAGGTGTGGTATGGGAAAGAGTACCGAATGTTGTCAAGGCGGCGTGGGCTATCTTCGGAAAAAGTTATGAGTACCGCATGAAGTATAACGAGTACAAGGCAAAGAGGATGAGCGCACAGAAAAACAGGGAGGAAACAAAATGTCAGTAAAAATCAACACACTTGAATTAGAAAACGTCAAGCGTATCCGTGCGGTTCATTTGGAACCGACAGAGAACGGTCTGACCGTAATCGGCGGCAAGAACGGGCAGGGGAAAACTTCTGTGCTTGACAGCATTGCATGGGCTTTGGGCGGTAACAAATTCCGTCCTGCCGCGGCACAACGGAGCGAATCTGTTGTGCCGCCTCATCTCAAAATCACTCTCAGCAACGGATTTGTTGTCGAACGCAGCGGAAAAAACGGTAGCCTTAAAGTCATTGACCCGGGCGGCAATAAGTCCGGACAGCAGATTCTTGACAGTTTCATAGAGCAATTAGCGCTTGACTTGCCGAAATTTATGGCGATGACCGATAAAGAAAAAGCGGATATACTGCTGAAAATTATCGGTGTAGGAGATAAGCTCTATGAGCTGGAAAATAAGGAAATGTTACTGTATAATCGCCGCACAGAGATCGGACGCATTGCCGACCAGAAGAAAAAATATGCCGGTGAGTTGCCGATCTACAGCGGTGTACCGACAGAGCCAGTATCGGCTATCGAACTGATACGTCAGCAGCAGGATATTTTAGCCAGAAATGGTGAAAATCAACGGAAACGTGATCGTGTGCATCAGATTGAAGCTGATGCCAATGCAATGAGCAAGGAAATTTCTGCCTTGAATCAGGAATTGGAACGACTGAGAGAAACACTCCGCTCTAAAAATGTTGAACTAACAAAATTATTGGCAGATTTGGAAACAGCGAGGAGAACTACTGCTATGCTGCATGATGAAAGCACAGCAGAACTTGAAAAGAACATTGCCGATATTGATACGCTCAACCAGAAGATTCGGGCAAATTTAGAAAGAGAAAAAGCAGAAATAGACGCTGAAACCTATCAAGCAGAATATGATAAGCTTACTCGTGAAATAGAAACGGTAAGGCAGACAAAAACCAATCTTTTGAAGAATGCCGATCTTCCTTTGCCGGAGCTGTCTGTGAAAGACGGTTCCCTGATCTACAAAGGTTTTTCATGGAATGACATGAGTAGTTCTGAACAAATGAAAGTTGCTACAGCCATTATCCGGAAGCTTAACCCTCAATGCGGATTTGTCTTACTGGATAAATTAGAACAAATGGACTCGGATACGCTTGAAGAGTTCGGCAAATGGCTTGAAGCAGAAGGTTTACAAGCTATCGCCACCAGAGTTTCGACCGGCGATGAATGCTCCGTAATCATTGAAGACGGCTATATCAAACAGGACGAACCAACATTAAAAACATGGACGCCAGGGGCGTTTTAATAGGAGGATAGTATGAATATTACCAGAGGAAAAATCAAAACAGCACTGAAAATCGTTGTCTACGGGCAAGAAGGCGTTGGAAAATCTACCTTTGCTTCACAGTTTCCGAACGCTGTTTTCATCGACACGGAAGGCAGTACAAAGCAACTGGATGTTGCCCGTTTTGATGCACCGACATCGTGGGAAATGCTTTTGCAAGAGGTAGAATACGTCAAACAGAATCCCTCGCAATTCGGCACACTGGTCGTTGACACGGCAGATTGGGCAGAAAAGCTCTGTATCAAAGCCGTCTGTGACAGAGCGCAGAAAAAAGGGGTAGAGGATTTCGGCTGGGGCAAGGGGTATGTTTATGTTATGGAGGAATTTGCCCGTCTGATCAATCTGTTAACAGAGGTTGTTGACAGAGGTGTTCATGTTGTTGTTACAGCACACGCTCAGATGAACAAGGTAGAACAGCCAGACGAAATGGGCAGTTATGATCGCTGGGAACTGAAACTGTCGAAAAAATGTTCACCTCTGCTGAAAGAGTGGGCGGATATCCTGCTGTTTGCCAACTATAAAACCATCGTTGTCAATACCGGCGAAAAAAAGTACAAGGGGCAAGGCGGCCAACAGAGAATCATGTATACTTCTCACACAGCAGCATGGGACGCTAAAAACCGTTTCGGTTTGCCGGAATCCATCCCGCTGGATTTTGCACAGATAGCGCCGCTTTTAATGAACAACAATAACAATGCGGTCTCAGCTCCTGCCGATATGCCTTCTCCTACAACGCCTCCACAAAAGGCAGAAGCGATACTGACACCGTCAACGGCTCCGCCGCAAACACAGACACCAGCTACAACGCCACAAGCAGAAAAGAGTGATCCGCTGTTCGATTTTATTGATAATTGCAAAGAAAAAGGCATACCGGTCGAAGAAGTGCGTGATAATACGATACCGGATTATGTGCCGAAGGCGTTAGCTGATCTGATGCGAAGTAAAAGCGTGTCTTTGCAGGATATTGAAAATATCGTGTCAAAACGAGGGTATTTTCCGCCCGGAACACCGTTCCGGAATTATCCGGCGGACTTTGTTGACGGCTGCCTGATTGCCGCTTTCCCGCAGTTGTATGATTACGCTGTCAGCGAGGGTCTTGTTGACCTTCCATTTTAATTAATAAAAAAGGAGAAATGAACTATGTCAGATTATGAAAGAGAACTTGGATGGGATGAGGAAATAGAAAATGATGACGAATTTATCCTGCTGCCGGAGGGCGATTATGATTTTGAAGTCATCAGCTATGAACGCAGCCGCAGCAAAGGCAGTGACAGTATGCCTTCATGTAACATGGCAGTCGTATCACTCAGAGTAACAGACGGCAAAAGCAGCACAATTGTAAAAGATTACATACTGCTGCATACGCTGACGGAATGGAAAGTTTCGCAGTTTTTCCGTGCCATTGGACAAAAAAAACAGGGCGAAAAGGTGCGTATGAACTGGAACGCTGTGGTTGGAGCAAAAGGCCGCTGCAAGGTCATTGTCGGTAAATACACCAACGACAAGGGTGAAAGCAAAGAAAATAACAAGATTGGAAAATACTACGACTATATTGCTCCGGCACCCGTTTCAGGCGGCTGGCAGCGTGGTACATTCTGATGATGAAGTTAAGAACCTATCAGGAAGAGGCTGTGAAGTCTGTCGAACAACAATGGGAAGACGGCTTTTTGAAAACGCTTCTTGTTCTTCCGACAGGCTGCGGCAAGACGATCGTGTTCTCCAAAATTACAGAGAATATGGTACGCAGGGGACAACGTGTACTTATATTAGCGCATAGAGACGAGCTCCTGAAACAAGCCGCTGACAAGCTGTACAAAACAACCGGTATTATGAGTGCGACAGAAAAAGCCGAGAGTACCTGTCTCGGCTCATGGTATCGTGTAACTGTCGGCAGCGTGCAGACACTCATGAGACCGAAGCGGTTAGCACAATTTGAGAAGCATTATTTCGATGTGATCATCATTGATGAAGCACATCATGCGATATCCGAAAGCTATCAGAAGATTCTCAGATACTTCGACTGTGCTTATGTTTTAGGCGTAACAGCCACGCCCGACAGGGGCGACATGAAAAATTTAGGCACGGTTTTTGAAAGTCTCGCTTATGAATACACCCTTCCGAGAGCCATCAAGGAAGGGTATCTTTCCCCGATAAAAGCAGTAACAATTCCTTTGAAGCTTGATCTGACAGGAGTAAGCACTCAGGCGGGAGATTTCAAAGCGAGCGATATCGACACAGCGCTTGATCCTTACCTTTATCAGATCGCAGACGAAATGAAAAAATACTGTCAGGACAGAAAAACAGTCGTATTCCTTCCGCTTGTCAAGACTTCTCAAAAGTTCCGAGATATCCTTATCGAAAAAGGATTCAAAGCGGCGGAGGTTAACGGCAACAGTGATGACAGAGCGCAGACGCTTGCTGACTTTGAAAACGGTAATTATAACGTGCTTTGCAATTCAATGCTTTTGACAGAGGGATGGGATTGTCCTTCTGTTGATTGCATCATTGTTCTAAGACCGACAAAAGTAAGAGGACTTTATTGCCAGATGGTGGGCAGAGGTACAAGACTTTGTGAAGGTAAAAAAGACCTTCTGCTGTTAGATTTTCTATGGCACACGGAACGGCATGAACTTTGCCGTCCCGCCAATTTAATTTGCGAAAGCGAAGAAACCGCCCAAAAAATGACCGAAAATCTGTCAGAACAAGCAGGAACCGCAATTGATCTTGAAGAAGCAGAAAAGCAAGCCAGTGAAGACGTAGTAGCACAAAGAGAGGAAAGCCTCGCTAAAACGCTTGCGGAAATGAAAAACAGAAAGCGTAAGCTGGTTGACCCACTCCAATACGAAATGTCTATTCAAGCGGAAGACTTATCGTCTTATGTACCGGCCTTCGGCTGGGAAATGGCGCCGCCTACGCAAAAGCAACTTAGCGCATTGGAAAAATACGGCATTTTTCCGGATGATATCGACAATGCAGGAAAAGCCGCAAAAATATTGGATCGTCTTGATAAACGCAGAAACGCAGGTTTGACGACACCAAAGCAAATACGATTTTTGGAAAGCAGAGGATTCCAGTATGTTGGCACATGGGAGTTTGAAGCGGCAAAAAAACTTATCGACCGTATTGCCGCAAACAGCTGGCATATTCCGGCGGATATAGATGTCGAAAATTATCATCTATTCTTGAATAGAGGTGATTTATATTAATGAGATAACAGAAGCATTGCGATACATTGATCCGGCTATGCTGACTTATCAGGAGTGGGTAAGTGTCGGCATGGCGATTAAGCACGAAGGGTTACCGGTATCGGTATGGGACGACTGGAGCAAAGCGGATCGGCGCTATCATGCCGGAGAATGCACAAAAAAATGGGAAAGCTTTCAAGGTTCATCCGAACCTGTTACCGGTGCGACAGTTTTCCAAATGGCACAGGAAAACGGCTGGCACCCAGCTCATGGACATGAATTGTCGTGGAACGATGAAATATTCTGCGATGAAGAAGCGCCATCAGCTGCTCAGGAAGATTGTCAACAACTAATAACCTATCTTAAAACGCTGTTTCAGCCTGACGATCATGTGGGGTATGTGACAGAAAGTTGGGAAAAGGACGGGAAATATCTGCCCTCTAAAGGACATTGTGACCGCACTGCCGGACAATTAATCGAAGCGCTGTCAAAGTGTAATGGAGATATCGGTGCTGTATTCGGTGATTATCGAAAAGAAGCCGGTGCGTGGATCCGCTTCAATCCGTTGGACGGAAAAGGTGTAAAGAACGAGAACGTAACAGCTTTTCATTATACGCTGGTAGAAAGCGATAACATGGAATTGTCAGAACAAAGGAGAATCATGGAATCCATGAAGCTTCCTGTTGCGTGTCTGGTCTACAGCGGAAAAAAATCAATACACGCCATTGTCCATGTAGGCGCTGACAACTATGAGGATTACAGAAAACGGGTAGGATATATCTATGAGCAATGCCGAAAAAACGGCTTATCGGTTGATGAAAGTAATAAAAATCCATCTCGATTGTCTCGTATGCCCGGCGTTATCCGGAACACGAACAGACAAGAACTATTAGCCGTTAACATAGGTTGTCAAAGCTTTGACGAATGGAAAGATTACATCGAAACAGAAAATGATGATCTGCCTGAAGCAGAAAACCTCGAAAGCGTGTGGGATAACTTGCCGGAGCTGGCACCGCCTCTGATTGACGGCGTATTGCGTCAGGGACATAAAATGCTTATTGCAGGACCGTCAAAAGCAGGAAAATCATTTTCGTTGATCGAACTGTGTATTGCCATTGCAGAAGAAAAGACCTGGCTTGGATGGAAATGTGCACAAGGAAAAGTGCTATATGTCAATTTAGAGCTTGACAGGGCTTCCTGCCTGCACCGATTCAAGGATGTTTATCAGGCGCTATCCGTCAAGCCGGAACATTCCGACAATATTGATATATGGAACCTCAGAGGAAAAAGCCTGCCGTTGGATAAGCTGACACCAAAGCTCATCCGCAGAGCCAGAGAAAAAAATTACATCGCCGTGATTATTGACCCGATCTATAAGGTTATCACCGGTGACGAAAACAGCGCCGATCAGATGGCGGCTTTCTGTAATCAGTTCGACAAAATATGCACGGAACTGGGAACGGCGGTTATCTATTGTCATCATCATTCAAAGGGCAGTCAGGTAGGGAAGCGAAGCATGGACAGAGCTTCCGGTTCCGGTGTATTCGCTCGTGATCCGGACGCTTTGCTGGATATGTCAGAGCTTATCCTTTCCGAAAACATCATCAAGCAACTGGAAAATGATGCGGTATGTAAAATATGCTGTCAATGGTTAGAGCGATTCGGAAGGCTGTCAGAAGCGTCACAGGATGATCAATGCAACGAGGTTCAGATGCGGGAAATATGTCGGAGAGTTCTGCCGCCGGAAACCTGTCATCTGATGCGGATGGACATCGACAAAGCCCGTCAGTCTATCCAACATCGAACTGCGTGGCGCATAGACGGCACACTCCGAGAATTCGCAAAATTTTCTCCGGTCAATTTGTGGTTTGATTATCCGGCTCATACAGTTGATATGACAGGAATCATCAACGATATCAGCAATGATGATAAACGGCCGTTTTACGAGCGTGCAACAGCAAAACGCAAAGAAAATGCAGCTGACAAGAACGAGCAGAACCGTATTAAATTTGAAAACGCTGTTAATATTTGCAACGCTGGAGAAGCGCCGACAGTTAAGCAGATTGCGGAATATCTTGGTCTTGAAGTCCGGACTGTAAGAAACTGGGTAAAAAAATACGGGTATGAAATTAACAAAAACACAAATCTCGTTGAGAAAACGCAGGAAAATCCGGAAGATAATGATGAATAATAATGAAAAATATTCACGGTAAACACCATAAAATTCATGGTCATTACCGCAAGAGGAACGAGGAAAGCACCAATGGTAATTACCGCATTTCCGCAC
>JBGUYY010000097.1:0-347333 GCA_045222555.1 Bacteroidales bacterium
GCTTCGCACAGGGCATCTACTTCCTGAACGTGCGCAACAGCGACTCTGTGGTGGCACAGAAGTTCATTGTCACGAAACGATAATCCAGCACAAACACGCGATACAGAGGGCGGCCGGTTACGGTTGCCCTCTTTTTTTTCACTTTTTTAAGAAAATAAGGCCTTCACAACTCTCTATTTATCAGGACCTTATTTTTATCAAATTTTTTTTGTTGAAAAATATCACTTATTAACAAAAAAGTGTTATTATTGCAACTTACAATAGAATAACAAAAAATGTTGATTTTACAAGCATTTAAGACCCCTCTTCTACATAGAAAAAACAACAATACCGAAGTTTTTTCCAATTTTTCAATCTTTATATACGAAAATAAATAATCATTAAATATTATTACTATGAAAAGACTTTTATGCTTTTTTACCGGAATGCTCCTGCTGATGGGTTCAGCAAGCGCACAATGCATCACCCTTTCCCCCGACACCATCAAAGCGGTGGTAAGTGGGAACCTGCAGTTTTACACGCTCACCTTCGGGCATGCGAATCTGTCAGACAACACCATGTATGCACTGGAGTATCAGTTCTACTACGATGACGAGCCCATTCCAGAGGACTCTCTCAGGCTCTACATCAACACCAACAGTTCCTACATTGCCACAAGGCTTTCATTGAACAGCTATACGGGAGAGAGAATCACCAACTCACACAGCTATTTCCCCTCCAAGCCCTTTGACATGATCACCAACATCTCCTACCAGGAGCTCAACTGTTTTTACGGGAAATATCTCAAAAACAACAGAGAAGATATCAAGTTCGGAATCAGCTGGTTGCGCACTGGTAACTACAAGATTAGTATTAATTTGGTAGAAATGGAAGGTGCAACTCGCAACAACCAGTTGATTTTCAGAAGCAACATCTATATAGGCGGTTACGGGGCGACACCCAATGGCAACGTGGCAGCCTCCACCGAACTGGTCACCACCAAAGAGCTGGAGCCCACTGTTATTTACGCATGTTATGATGAAATCACAGACGATCCGGCGAACTCCTTCACGCGTGGAGACATGACCTGGACGACCCATGACACATGGGCGAATGCTGTGGAAGGCACCGTTTTTTGCACCAAGGAGGTACAATTCATCACCTACCAAGAGAACTGCATCAATCGACTTGACTCCACACAGAGCATCACCGTGGGGTGGCGTCCGCAGCTCACCGCCTCCATCAGCGAAACCGGTCACAACCAGACCATCTGCCAGCAGACTTCTGCCGGATATGCCATCCTGACCATCTCGGGCGGGAAAGCGCCCTACAGCATCCAGCCCATCAAGAACGGGCAAAATCATGGCGAGCCCATCGAAGCCGAACAAGCCGGAACCAACATCAAAGTCGGCGGTTTGTCGGCGGGCACCTACACCTTTATGGTGACCGATGCCAATGAATGTACTGTGGAGACTGCAACGAACATCGAGATTGCAGATGTAGCGACCAACAATACCATCACCATCACGCTCAATCCGACGCATGTCACCTGTAATGGCGGCACTGACGGAAGCATCAGCGCCGAAATCGTTGATGCTTCCAGCGAAGAAGACGCGTATCTGCCCCTGACCTATGCATGGAGCAACCAGACCACCACTACCAGCAGCGATCTCACGACCAGCATTAATACTCTCACGGCTGGCGACTACACGCTGGTGGTAACGGACAACATGGGATGTACGGCTTCCAAGAGCGTAACCATCAACGAGGCGCCGGCCATCACCAGCAGCAAAGAGGTATGGTGCTGCGCCAACGCCCTCCCCTACCATTACGATCCGCAGCACGCTGACACGATCTTCACCGAAGCCGGCACCAAAGAGGTGAAATACACCTCCGCCAACGGTTGCGACAGTATCGTGAGTGTGACACTGACGGTGTACACGCCATCCGTTGTCCTGACCGACATCACCGGCAACAGCACCATCTGTGCCGGCAGCGAGGCTGCGCTCAGCGTTGGAACCATTGCTGACGGCACTGAGGGCACCGTGAGCTACGCATGGAGCAACAACCGCACCCAAGACACATGGAACACCGCTTCCATTTCCGTCAGTCCCAGCGACACTACTCTCTACACCGTGGTGGCCACCGCTACCTTAGGAGAAGGCGATGAGGCCTGCACCGCTACCGACACCAAGAGCTTCACTGTGAAGGTGAATGCTCCTGCCGTTGTGTTGAATGAGATCTCCGGCACCAGCACCATCTGCTACGGTGATGAAACCGAGCTTTCCATCAGCACAGCCACTGGCACCAAAGGGGATGTCACCTACGTATGGAACACCCAGGAGACAACTAGCACCATCACCGTGGAACCCACAGCTACCACCACTTACAGCGTAGTGGCAACGGCCACGGTGGGCGAAGGCAATGAGGCCTGCTCCGTAACTGCCAGCGAGAGTGTGGAAGTGACCGTGAATGCTCCGGCAGTTGCTCTTAGCGACATCGAACCCGTTACCATCTGTAAAGGTGGACAAGGCGCCACTCTCACCGTCGGCACCATTGCCGACGGCACCAACGGCGAGCTCTCTTATGTATGGAGCGCTGGCGAACAAGCCATCGACAACAGCAACAGCGCAAGTATCGATGTCAATCCGGAAGCCACTACTACTTACAGCGTGGTCGTCACCGCCACGGTTGGCAACTGCACCACCACAGCCACCAAGAGCGTTACCGTTACCGTGAACGCTCCAGCGGTTGCGCTCAGCGACATCGAACCCATTACCATCTGTAAAGGCGGAGAGGGCACCACGCTGACTGTCAGCGCCATTGCTGACGGCACCAACGGCGACCTCTCTTACGTATGGAGTGCAGATAATACTGCCATCGAAAACAGCAATAGCGCAAGTATCAGCGTCAATCCGGAAGCTACCACCACATACAGCGTAGTGGTCACCGCCACGGTTGATGACAATGATGTACCTTGCACCGCCACGGCCACCAAGAGCGTTACTGTTACCGTGAACGCTCCGGCGGTTGCGCTCAGCGACATCGAACCTGTCACCATCTGTAAAGGCGGACAGGGCACCACGCTGACCGTCAGCGCCATTTCTGACGGCACCAACGGCGAGCTCTCTTATGTATGGAGCGCTGGCGAACAAGCCATCGACAACAGCAACAGCGCAAGTATCAGCGTCAATCCGGAAGCTACCACCACATACAGCGTAGTGGTCACTGCAACCGTTAACACCAACGATGTAGTCTGCACTGCCACGGCCACCAAGAGCGTGACCGTTACCGTGAACGCCCCGGCAGTTGTTCTCAGCGACATTACGGGAAGCAGCACCATCTGTGCGGGTAGCAACACCACCTTGTCGGTAGTGGCTACCTCCAACAATGGCACTGTCTCCTACGCATGGACAGCAGGCGAAGCAACCGTTGGCGGCAACAGCAACAGTATCACCGTAACGCCTACCGCCACTACCGAATACACCGTAGTGGCCACCGCCACCGTTAACACCAACAACGTGACCTGTACGGCTACCGACACCAAGAACTTCGAGGTGACGGTGAACGCACCGGCCGTTGCTCTCGGCAACATCACTGGCAATACCACCATCTGTAAAGGTAGTGAAACCACCTTATCGGTTGAACCCACCTCCTCTACGGGCACTGTCACCTACGCTTGGAGCAACCAAGGGACTGACAACAGCATCACGGTTTCTCCCACCCAGAATACTACTTATATTGTTACCGCTACAGCAACCATTAGCAACAACAATGTGACCTGTACGGCTACCGACTCCAAGAGTGTCGTGGTAACGGTGAACGCACCGGCCCTCACGATGGCAGCTATTAGCGGCGACACCCACTTCTGTCTCGGCGGCAGCACCCAGCTTACGGCCAGCACCCAGACCAACACCGGCAATGTTACCTATGCATGGAGTCCCGCCACCTATTTGAACACCACTGAAGGTGCTACCGTAACCTCCAAGCCGACTGCAGCCGGCACGATTGAATACGTCGTCACAGGTACGGCCACCGTCAACACCAACGACGTGACTTGTACGGCCACGGCTACGGAGAGTGTGACCATAACGGTGAACGACACTGTCCAACTCAGCACCGAAGATGCCACGCTGCTCACCCAGAGCGTCTGCGCTGGCAGCACCATCACTCCTGTTGAGATCACTTATGCTAATGCCTCCATCACCCACAGCACAATTCCGGCTGGCATGACCTACAGTGATGAGGACAACACCATCACCCTTGCCGGCGCTCCGACCACCGCAGGTGAATACACCATCACCCTTACCGCTACCAGCAATCAACAGAATCCGATTTGCAACGGCAAAACCCTCACCTTCAACCTTAACGTCAATCCGACTGTCACCCTGTCAGCTACCAACCTCACCCAGAGCGTCTGCGCTGGCAGCAACATCGCCAATGTGGTCATCACCAACACCAACTCTGAAGTGACCACCTCCACGCTACCCGCTGGTTTAACCTTCAGCAACAACACCATTTCTGGTGCGCCCACCACTGCTGGCACGTATGCCATCACCATCACGGCCACCAGCAACCAGAGCAATCCGATCTGCGATCCCGAAACGGTCACCTTCAACCTGACCGTCAACCCGACCGTCACCTTGAGTGCCACCAACCTTACCCAGAGCGTTTGCGCCGGCAGCGCCATCACCAATGTGGTCATTACCAACACCAACTCCACGGTGACGACCTCCGAACTTCCCGCTGGTTTGACCTTCAGCAACAACACCATTTCTGGTACTCCCACCACTGCTGGCACGTATGCCATCACCATCACGGCCACCAGCAACCAGAGCAATCCGACCTGCGATCCCGAAACGGTCACCTTCAACCTGACCGTCAACCCGACCGTCACCTTGAGTGCCACCAACCTCACCCAGAGTGTCTGCGCTGGCAACGCCATCACCAATGTGGTCATCACCAACACCAACTCCACGGTGACCACTTCCGAACTTCCCGCTGGTCTGACCTTCAGCAACAACACCATCGCTGGTACTCCCACCACTGCTGGTACGTATACCATCACCATCACGGCCACCAGCAACCAGAGCAATCCGACCTGCGATCCCGAAACGGCCACTTTCAACCTGACCGTCAACCCGACCGTCACTTTGGAGGCCACCAACCTCACCCAGACCATGTGCGCGGGCAGCGACATCGCCAATGTGGTCATCACCAACACCAACTCCACGGTGACAACCTCCACACTTCCTGAAGGATTGACTTTCAGCAACAACACCATCTCTGGTATTCCCACCACTGCTGGCACGTATACCATCACCATCACGGCCACCAGCAACCAGAGCAATCCGACCTGCGATCCGGAAACGGTCACCTTTAACCTGACTGTCAACCCGACCGTCACCTTGACTGCCACCAACCTCACTCAGAGCGTCTGTGCTGGCAATGCCATCACCAATGTGGTCATCACCAACACCTACTCCACGGTGACAACCTCCACGCTTCCCGCAGGTTTGACCTTCAGCAACAACACCATCTCTGGAACTCCCACCACCGCTGGTGAATACACCATCACCATCACGGCTACCAGCGACCAAGAACCTGCTTGCACAGCTGAGACCGTCACCTTCAACCTGACCGTGAAGGCGCTGCCCGAACCGGCATTGAGTGATGCTGTCATTTGCGCCAGCGCATCTGACAACAACAACACGCTGACGCTGACCACTAACGCCAACATGAGCAACTACACTTGGAGTGTGGACGGCGGAACCATTACCGAAGGCAGCGGCACCAATACCATTAAGGTGCAGTGGGCTGCTGCGGGCGAGAAGAATATCAGCATAACCTACACTGGAGCTAACGGTTGTGAAGGCACCAATGAAAGTTCAGTGACGGTTTATGCCGCTCCCGACTTTACGGTTACTGGCAATCCTGCCAGCCACAGCATCTGCGCTGTTGAAGGCACTGACGTCATCACCGTCAACTCCAACACCCAATACACCTACGAATGGTCAGCTGCCACTGGTTTGGATATGGAAGATGCCGAAGGCAACAATGCGAAAGAGTTCAAATCCAACACTGCTGGCACCTACGCAGTTACTATTACTGGCAGCAAAACATACGACAACCTCACCTGCCAGACCACGCAGAACGTCACCGTAACGGTAAACGAGCAGCCTGTTCTGGCTGTTACCCCGCAAAATCCGACCTGTTACGGTGGAAATAACGGTAAGATTACTACCACGGTTACGGGCGGCACACCCGCATACAGCTTCGATTGGAGTAACGATACCCATTCCAACAACGCACAGAACCTGACCGCTGGCACCTACTCTGTCACCGTGACCGATGGCAACGGCTGTCATGCTTATGCTACCGACATCACGCTGACCGACCCGAGTCAGATCACTGCCACCAAGAGCAACCATGAGGATGTGAACTGCCATGGTGCCTCTACTGGTGCATTTACCGTAACGGCTGCCAACGGTACCGCTTTCGATGGCGGTCAATATCTTTATAAGTTAGGTAATGACCAAGAAGGCACACTGGCTGTCAGCCAAACTTACAGCAACCTGCCCGCCGGCAACTACGTGGTCACCGTTAGCGACCGCAACGGCTGTCCGGTTGAAATCAAGGACACCATCATCGAGCCCGCCGCATTGTCGGTGACGGCTATTAGCGGGGCTGCCAATTACTGCCTCAATGACGAAACCTCAGAGCTTTCTGTAACTGTTTCTGGAGGAAATCTTTCCGGAAATTATGATTATTCTTGGAAAATGTCTATCGACAATGGAGAAACATGGACGGAAGAAGGAGGCGATGATGTTTATACGCCTTCCACTGCAGAAGCTGGCACATTCCTTTACAAAGTTACCGTTTCTGATGAATGCCAGAACGAGCAGACCACCGAGAGCGTAACGGTCGTTGTTTACAGCCAGCCCACCATTGGCGACATTGCTGAGCAGACCATCTGCGTAGGTACCACCACGACGCTTGAGCCCACCATCAGCGGTGGCAAGGCCGAGCTCACCTACGCTTGGTACAAGGACAACAGCAATAATCCTATCGCCAACGCTACCGGTGCCACCTACACCACGCCTGCAGAGGATGCTACCGATGGGGCAACCCACACCTATAAACTTGTGGTAACCGACGCTTGCGAGAACACTGCCAACAAGACCTTCACCGTTAAAGTGGCTCAAGCCCTTGAAGTGGCTGATATCGAAAATCAGACCATCTGCGTAGGCACCTCCACCACTTTGACGGCTGTACCGAGCAATGGCACTGAGCCTTACGCTTACCAGTGGTACAAGGGCAACAGCGCAATTGCCAACGCCACCAACGCATCTTACGAAACTCCGGCCGCTGACGCAGTGTCTGGCCAGAGCGTAACCTACAAGGTAGTCGTCACCGACGCTTGCGCCAACACCGTGGCCGTTGAGAAGAGCGTCACCGTGAGCGTAGTCGACGCCCTCACCGTGGCCGACATTGAGAACCAGACCATCTGCGTAGGCACCTCCGCCACTTTGACGGCTGTGCCGAGCAACGGAACAACGCCTTACGCTTACCAGTGGTACAAGGGTAACGATGCTATTGCCAACGCTACTAGCGAAACTTACACCACTCCGACCACTGACGCCGTGTCTGGCCAGAGCGTCACTTACAAGGTGATCGTCACCGACGCTTGCGAAAACACCGTGGCCGTTGAAAAGACCGTCACCGTGAGTGTGGTCAACGCCCTCACCGTGGCCGACATTGAGAACCAGACCATCTGCGTGGGCACCTCCGCCACCCTGACGGCAGTACCGAGCAACGGCACAACACCTTACGCTTACCAGTGGTACAAAGGTAACGATGCCATTGAGGGCGCCACCAACGCATCCTACGAAACTCCGACCGCTGACGCAGTGTCCGGTCAGAGCGTGACCTACAAGGTAGTCGTCACCGATGCCTGTGCCAACACCGTGGCCGTTGAGAAGACCGTCACCGTGAGCGTTTACGATGCTCTCGACATCGCAGAGACCCACACCAACATCTCCTGCTTCGGAGGTGACAACGGTTCCATTACCGTTACGGCATCCAACGGCAATCCTGGTTATCAGTTCAAGATTGACAATGAATCATACAGTGAGCTTTCCGCTACTACCACCGCCACTTACGACCAGCTTACTGCGGGCACCTATACCGTTACGGTGAAAGACAACTGCGGTACTGAAAAGAGCATCGCAATTGAGTTGACCGAGCCCGCCGCATTGGCCGCCACCATCACCCAGCAGGTGAATGTGAACTGCTACCGCGGAAATGACGGCTCCATCACCGTGACTGCTACCGAAAATACGGGCACTGCCCCCTACACTTACAAACGCAAACATGTGGGCGAGTTCTCCACGAACAACACCTTCAGCGGCCTTGCCGCCGGCAAAGACACCATCGTAGTGATGGACCACAACGGTTGCTCGGTAGAAGTGCCGTTCGAAATCACGCAGCCCGACACGCTGGAGCTTCATGAAATTGCTGACTCCCACATTGATGTCTCATGCAACGGTCTTTCCGATGGTGCTATCGAAGTGGCTGCTACCGGCGGTTACGGCACCTATCTGTACAACTGGAACAATGGTGGTTTCGGTGGCAACGCCGCTGACGACCAACTTGAAGCTGGCGAGTACACCATCGTGGTCAGAGACGGCCACAGTTGCACCGCTTCGGTAACCGTTACCATCACTGAACCTGCCGTTTTGAATGCTACTATTGAAGGCACTAACATCTCCTGCTATGGAGAGACCGATGGCACGATTACAGTCAGCGTTACGGGCGGTACCGAACCTTATACTTATAGATGGAACGATGACAACCAGCAAAACAGAGTAGCGGCGAGAACCAATGTGTCTGCTGGTGAGTACACCGTAACGGTCACCGATGCCCACTACTGCACCTCCATCAAGAACATCACCCTCACCCAGCCCGCCGACTTCACCGTCAGTGTGGCTGGCGACAATGAGATTTGCGCATACGAGACAACCACCTTCACCGCTACCACAACAGGCGATGTCACATTGAAATGGTATCTGAACGACAATGAGATTGCCAATGAGACCAATGCAAGTCTCAGCAACGTCAACACTGCTGGTACCTACAAGGTGGTGGCTACCCAAAGCGGAAGCAACTGCACCAAAGAAGCTACCATCACCCTCACCGTTGACACTGTGCCGAACGTAACCATCACAGGTGAAAGCAGCATCTGCTATAACACTGAGGTGACGCTGACCGCCAACAATGCCGACAACTATGTTTGGGGTGATGATGCTGACGATAATACTTCCGTCACCAATACACTTACTGCAGACAGCACCTTCGTCGTGACGGGTACCAACAGCTATGGCTGTACGGCCAGCGCTTCCCACACCGTTACGGTGAACGCTTTGCCGGATGCAACCATGACCTTCACTTTGAATAATGCGACAGTCACTCCAATTGACAATGAGATTGACTTCTGCGCTGACGGAACCCTCATCCTCTCTGTTCCTAATGTTGAAGGCAGCACCTATACTTGGTATGGCGCTGATGAACTTTTAGAAGAAGATGGACATTCGCTCACCCTCACGAATACCACACCTGAACAAACTGGTTGGTATAGCGTGAAGATTACCAATGCGAACGGATGCACCAGCTGGTCAGCCAGCACCCTCATTGTTGCAAATCCTTTGCCCAATGTTGTATTGAGCGAAGACCATAATCTCAATACGATCTGTGCGGATAATGCATTCCACTTTACTGTAACATGCGAGGCCTGCACCACTGCTGTTAGCAGTTATGTATGGAAACTCAACGATGACATCATTACCGGGGCTTCAGCCAGCACCTTGCGTGCCACCGAAGGCGGCACCTATGTAGTGATCGCTACCGATGAAAATGGCTGCGTTAACACCACTAATGCTCTGGCAGTCACTGTGAACGAACTGCCGTCCGTAACCCTGAACGCATCACCCAGTGCCACCGATGGTGAAGTCACGATCTGCGACGGCCAGAACGTAACCCTTACCGCCTCTTCAGAGACTACCCCATTCAACTGGGAAATGGACAGATTGGCCATTGAAGGTAACGGCAACACCTTAACAGCCACTACAGCTGGTAAATACACGGTAAGTGTAACTGACGGCAACGGCTGCTCCAGCACATCCGATACGATAACCGTGCACGTAAATCCGGTGCCCAATTTCACCATTGGAAGCGAAAGCGAGGACAACGAAGGTAATGAAACTGGAATCGCAGTATGCTTCGGCACAGATGTATCCCTCTATGCTCAAGAGTTAGAGGACGAAGTCTATACCTACTCATGGCAAACCAATGACTACCTTGAACTCACTGACAATGATGCTGAAGTCACTTTCATCGGCACCGCTCCGGCTGACACCTACACAGTGAGCGCAACAGCCACCAACTCATTTGGCTGTTCATTGACTCAATCCCACACTATTATCGTCCGCTCCCTGCCGTCAATCACAGTCGCCAATGCTCAGGTGTGTCTCAACGGCACTGTCTCGCTTTCCGCATCAGGCGCAGAGGAATATAAATGGACTCCGACCGAATACTTTACGGCACCCAACACCATTACTGATGTTGTTACTGGATCCCCCGTCACTTTCTACGGCATCGAAGCAGGAGAAACAGAAATCATCATTACAGGTACTGATGAGTATGGCTGTGTGAACGAGACGACGGCCACCATTACCGTACTCGATCTGCCCACCAACGGTCTTACACTGGCTAACAAAGAGATCTGTCAAGGGGCAACCGCTGGCTGGAAAATTGAAGGCGAATACAGCGACTATGCTTGGACCTGTTCCTTGACCAACTCGCTGCAGCCTGTGACCGGCGACACCGTCACCTTCACGGGTTCCACCACCGGCACTCACACGGTTACCGTAGAGGTCACCGATGACAACAACTGTACCAACAGCACTTCCGCTACGGTGTATGTTCATGAACTGCCCAACATCTCGCTCACCAGCAATGACGCTGTTTGCGAAGGCAACACCATCACCTTTACCACCGATGCAGCCAATGCTGACAACGGCATTCATGACTACATCTGGACTTATCCTGAGGATAATGCCACTGTAGAAGGCGAAACCACGGGCAACACCCTCACCTTGAGCTGGGCTGACAATGGCTCCAAGACCGTAACCGTGAACTATACCGATGGAAACGGCTGTACGGCAACGCAGGCCGCCTCACGCAGCATCACGGTGAACGCACTTCCCGACGTGGCCATCACCAACGGACAATCCACCGCCATCTGCCTGGGCGGAACGGTGAACCTGACCGCTACTGGTGCTACCAGCTATGAATGGGAAAACGAAGCTGGCAATACTGCCACCATCACCGTTGAACCGAAGAGAGACTCCACCTTCACGGTAACGGGTACCGATGACAACGGATGTTCCAACACCGCTGCCATCAACATCACCGTATATGACACTGTGAAACTGGCCGCCACCAACACCACGCAGGCGAAATGTCTGGGTGATGAAATTGACGAAATTGTGATTGAGTCTGCCAACTGCACCCTCGACTTCGGTCAGATGTCGGAAGAACTCGCTTATGATGCAGAGACACACAAGATTACTGGCCGACTGACCTCCGCCGGTGTCCACAGTTTCACCATCACGGCCACTTCCGAGCACGGATGCAGCAGCAAGAGCGTGCCTGTATTCATCACGATGAACGACACCGTGAAATTGGCTGCCACCAACACCACGCAGACCTACTGCCTCGGTACCGCCATTGAGCCCATCGAGCTGACCATTGCCAACTGCGAACTTGATTTTGGCCAGATGCCGACGGATGAACTGACCTACGACGAAAGCGACCACATCATCACGGGCGAGGTGACCAGCGCCGGTGAACACACCTTCACCATCACGGCCAGCAGCACCACCTGTCCTTCTTCTGAAAAGAGCGTGGTGGTGACCATCACCATGAACGACACGGTGAGAATTGAGGCCACCAACGCCACTCAAGAGCTCTGTCTCGGCGAGCCTATCACACCTATCGTCCTCGACACCGCTCATTGCACGCTTGACCTTGATGATATTCCGGCAGGCCTGACCTACAACGCTGCAAGCCACTCCATCACGGGTGAGCTGACTAGTACTGGTGTTCACACCTTCCGCATTATCGCTGAAAATGGCAACTGCGGTGAGAAGGAGGTGAACTTCTCCATCACCATGCTGGATACCGCGAAGCTGACGGCGGAAGATACCACGCAGACTCTCTGCTTGGGCACACCGATTACACCTATCGTACTGGATACCGCACACTGCACGCTCAACTTCACTCTGCCGGCAGGTCTTTCCTACAACGATGCCGACCATCAGATTGAAGGCGAGATTCAGACGGCTGGTATCCACCACTTCACCGTCACCGCCACCAACGGCTGCGGTACCAAGCAGGTGACCGGTACCATCACGATGAACGACACCGTGAAGCTGACCGCCAATAACACCACCACGCAGACACATTGCCTTGGTGAAGACATCACGGTGATTGAACTTGATGCAGCCAACTGTACGCTCGACTTCGGTCAGATGCCGTCAGTTCTTACTTATAGTGAAGAGGACAACACCATTTCAGGACGTTTAGAGGAAGCTCAGGAGTACACCTTCACCATCACGGCTACCAGCACTACCTGTTCGTCCAGCAACAAGACGCTTCCCGTTTCTATCACTATGAACGACACCGTGAAGCTGGTCGCCATTTCACCTGCTGACAACTTCAGCCAGAAGTTCTGCAAAGGCGAACCAATGAACGATCTGAACTTCTACGTTGCCAATGCTGATAATGTAGAACTCACCAATGCTCCCGCAGGCGTAACACTCACTGCCATCACAGCTACAAGTGCTACCGATCCGAACTATGTGTTGGGTGGCACGCCGACTCAGACGGGCACCTTCAACTTCACCATCACCGCCAGCAGCGAAGCTTGTTCGTCCAGCAGCAAGACCTTCACAGGTACTATTGTGGTGGACACTATCCCCGCTGTTACCATCACCACCGATGCTACAAACAACACGGTTTGTGAAGGCCAGTTCATCACACTGACCGCTACGGCAGGCTATGAGGAATATGTGTGGAGTAATGAATCGGAAGATGACGTTGTTGAAGAGATTCCGGATAGAAGCCACTATGAGGTTACGGTCACCAACGGTGAGGGCTGTAGCAACAAAGCTGAGATTGACATCACCATCAACACGCTGCCGACTGTGACGCTGACAGAAGAGAACAACCTCAACACCATCTGCGCCGACAGTGCTTTCCATTTCGTGGTCAACTGCACCACAGCCGTAGAGTATGCCTGGAGATTTGACAACGAAGACTATGGACCTACTGATGCCACTTTGCGCACCAACGAGGCTGGCACTTATTCCGTAATCGTCACCGATGAACATGGCTGTTCCAATGAGTCTAACACACTGACGGTGACAGTCAACCCGCTTCCGGTAGTCACCACCGAGCACGAGAATGTTAGCTGCACCGAGTTGGGTTCCGCTATGGTCATCGTGACCAGCGGCACTGGCGATTACACCTGCGCATGGAATGGCGGTACTGCTGAAGGGATGCAGATTATGGCTGACCTTCCCACCACCATTATCGATGAGCTGCTCCAAGGTACCTACACCTACGTCGTCACCGACCTCAGCAGCAGCTGCTCCGCCACTGGAACCGTCACCATTGAGAATCCTGGCGTCATCACCGGTACGCAGCGCCTCTCCAGCGACATTGCTGAAGCAGGAGGCATCTGCAAAGGCTCCGACAATATCGTGACCTTCACGATTGAAGGCGGTACTCCCGACTACACGATCGAATGGGTGAATGTGGACAATAACGAAGTGGTGGCCGAAACCGATGAGGTCAGCAGTACTCCTGCCACCTTCAACTTCAACGAACTGGCAGCTGGCGAGTACCTTTTGGCTATGGTCATCACCGACACTTATGGATGTAATGGTAACGCTGCCGACACGATTGAGTTTACCGTTTGGCCGACCTACAACATCGTACGCGAAATCAACATCGGCACCGGTTTGGACGAATACACCTACGGTCCAAACACCTACACCATTACCAATGGTATTCCCGAAGTTCCTGATACTGAAGAACTCGAAACAGCACATGGTTGCGACAGTATCATCAGCTACGTGGTCAACCAGTACGACCTCGAAATTCTCTTCGCCGACACCTGCTTCCTGACACGCTCCAGCTACACCAGAGAATATACTAACACGCCGAATGAAATGTTGGGCGATACCATCTATTTGGCCAAGAATACTCCCTCCTATTTCTACGCTTACCTCAGCAACACCGCTGAAGACGATTGGAATGGCGAAAAAATGGATATGAGCTATGAGCTGCAGTACAACGAACAGGCTATCACCGAAGATGACATGCCGAACCTCGTTGAGAACTTCAGCATCTCCACCTATTATGACCGTATGGGTGTGTACTTTGGCATCAACAACCTGACAGAGCCTACCGGAGAGATTCCGAGCACGACCTTCGCATTCCGTCAGACCGCCAACAGTACCATCATGCATTTCGACTACTTCTATTTCGATGCCTTCAAGAACATTCCGAACAAGGTCACCTTCACCGGATTGGAGAACGGCACTTATACCCTGAAATTGAAAGCTGAGTTGCGCAACAGCGATCCGGAGACCGGCACCGACCGTAACGGTATCTACAACCCCTACATCGTGAACCGCAGATACGGCCACATCTTCGGTGGTTATGGCGATACCATCGGCCAAAAGGAGGTGATTGCAGCTCGCAACCTCACCATCATCGTCAACGAGGACGGTACAAATCCGTCAGGTGCCCCCGCTGCCATCAGCGAGTACAGCAACGAAGCTTCCGTGAGCACCTATCCGAATCCGGTCAACGACCAGCTGAACCTCCGCATTAGCGGCATGAGCGGACAGACGGTCATCACCATCACCGATGCACAGGGCAAGGTGGTACGCACCATCAACACCGAACTCACCGGCAGCGAGGAGACGCTGACCTACAGCGTGGCCGACTTCGCCCAGGGTATGTACTTCCTGAACGTTCGCAACAACGACACTCTGGTATCGCAGAAGTTCGTGGTTACAAGACGATAACCAAACACAAACCTACCATGAAAAGAGCCGCAGAATGCGGCTCTTTTTTTTACAGGAGATTCCGCCTGCCTTCGGCCGGCGGAATGGTGCGAAACACATCGCAACAAAAGAGGGGGACACGCTGGAGATTCCGCCTGCCTTCGGCCGGCGTAATGGTGCGAAACACATCGCAACAAAAGAGGGGGAGCCCGCGGCGTTGCCGCGGGCTCCCCCTCTTAATTTTGAATGTTCAGTGTATTATTTCTGGCCTCTGGTCCAGAAGCTGTTTACGTAGCTATATTTAACTGCATTGGTGGTCTTCTTATAGATAACAACAGCAGCATAGCAATTGCTGGCATTGTAACCAGAGACATCAAATGAGAACTCGTTGGTGAATTCAGCATTCTTAGCCCCATCGGTCATCAACTGAGCACCATAATAGACATTGCCAGAAGAAGCGGCTCTCAGCACAAAATTGTGAACCGGGTCAGAGGAAGAGCTGCCCTGCTGTTCGTAGTGCAGACCATCTTCAATCAGATAAGCCACAATGTAATAGTCTGAAATATTGGAAATCTCCTCGAAGTTCTTGGTTTTCACATACAAAGAAAGAGTCCCATTGTTAATCTCCTGACTTGCATCGATACCGATGGCACAGGGTCTTGCCACCAGCTGCTGGCAATAGGAAGCAGCATTGTTGTCGGCATCTGTCACATCACCGGCGGCGAGAGTGGGCGTACCCCCATTCAACGGACGGTCGGAGACGAAAGAGTTATAGAGATCTTGCGGCACGGCCTGCGGGTCCGGAGAAACCTTAACGGCAATACCTACCGTATTCCCGACATTCACAGCAGCATCCAATGAGCTATTTCCCCATTGTCCGCAATAGTAGCACCAACTTCCCGTATAATCGATGCAGAATCCCCAGCTCTGCTGCTTCGGATTCAAATTGTCATACGGAGTGGGTTCTTCCTTGGGATCTTTCTTACAAGAAACCAAAACGACAGCGACAGCCATCATCATCAAAAAGAATTTCTTCATAATTATTAATTTTAGGGTTAAAAATTTGGATAAATAAAATTAAGCGGCAAAGATACACACTATTCTTCAATTTCCCAATATGAAATGGAAAATAAAATCAAAAAAGCATAAATCACAAGAAGTAACAGTTACTGCAACGCCTTTTCTATGCACTGCCAAAGCTTGTCAGCGGTCTGTTCCCAGCTGAAACGGGTACGCTGCTCGCGGCCCTTGGCGATGAGCGACTGACGGAAACTTTCATCCGTCCACAGCTTCCGCATGGCATCCGCCATCTGCTCCACCGACTGCGGATCGACCAAAATGGCGGCATCCCCAGCCACCTCAGGCATGGAGGTCACATCGGAGGTGATAACGGCCGTTTCAGCCGCAAAAGCCTCCAAAATCGGTATGCCGAAGCCTTCGAAGAGGGAAGCATATACCAAAGCATGGGCCGAACCCATCAGCTCAACCAGCTCCTCCGCGGTGACATACCCCAAGAAACGCACATCCGCCGCATGACGCATGGAGTGCAAAACTTCGTTTACATCGTCCTGATTCCCAAATCGTTCGCCTGCCACCACAAATTTCATATCCGTGTCGGCACTGTCTTTGAAAGCATCAAAAGCCTTTAGCATGTTGGCCAAATTCTTGCGCTTGTGAACGGCACTCACAAAGAGGAAATAGTCGCAGCCCCACGCATACTTCACTTTCGCCTCCAAACGCTGCTCGCGCGACAGCGGCGCAAAAGAACCGCCACTGCTATTGTACACCACATCAATCTTTTCCTCTGGGATATCATAATAACGATGGATGTCCTGCTTAGAAAACTCCGACACCGTGGCAATGCGCGCTGCTTTCCGCGCAAATTGCGGGAAATATTTCACATAATAATTCTGATATTTGGAGCTGAGAAAATCCTTCTTATATTCAAAATTCAAATCATGAATCACATCCACCTGAGGCACATCGGTGCGCAGCGACAGCCAGCCATCAGGCGAAAGGAACAGGTCGGGCTTGAGCTTGCCCAATACATACGGGATGGAATATTCAAAATAGATGTACCAGAGGTAGGGATGGCGCGCAGGCGGAAAAGTCAGCACAGGCTGCACATTCTCCGCAAAAAGAAAACGCTCATCATAATTTCGATCAAAAATAAAATAAAAAGTATGCTCGGGATGCGCCTTCACCATGCGCTTCATCGTCTCGCAGGTGAACACCCCGATCCCTTCCAACTTGTCTTTCAGCAACAACCGAGTATTGACAGCAATTTTCATTCCACTACAATGCTTTTCTCTGACTATTGTTTGATAAATTTAGAAGAATAAACCACTCCAGAAGCGTCCTCTATTACTACCATATAGACACCTTTTTTCAAATTCTTCATATTGAACTGACAGCTGCTGGAGGTGAACATTTTCTGCATCACCTGGCGACCGCTGGCATCGAAAACACGGCACTGAAAAGCGGTATTTTCACCCTTATGCTCAATGGTAAGGATGTCGCTGACAGGATTAGGACGGATGGAGAAAACAGGCGCAGCTTCAACTTCCGTAACGATTCCCACAGTGCCATCGCCGATGCCCACTGCATACTCACCGGAACGGATGCCGTCAACAGCGAGATGTCCGTTGGAAATCGTGCCTGTCTTGGTGGTGTTGAGCGGCACCCAGCTGTCGGCGCAACTCGGACGGTAGAGCATCACCAGCTCGTCGAAGGAGTGGCCTTGCAGAAAGTCATAGTCAGGAGCGCCCTCGCTGCCCGCCTTGATATCGAAGCGCATACTGCCATCCAGATTGTTGTCAGGAACAGCAAGAATGCGCCAATAGTGCTGGTCGGAGATGGCCAGCAGGTGTTCATTGTCGCCCTGCAACGGGTCGGCGGCCACGAGGTTGTCCTCCACACGCAGGTAGGTGGTGTCGGCAAAGTCGTTTACCAGCACACGCACATTGGCGCTGCTCGCCGTCTTCACCCCTGTACCGGTCACCTCAAAGCCATAGTCGATGATGGCATCGCCCATCTTCTCGTTGATATCCACCACAGCAGCCACGGGCACAAACGGCAAAGTAACACTGCCCACAGCAAACTCTCCCGAAACGGAGAAGCGTTCCAATGTAAACTGTTGATTATCACTTGAAAAGAACGTAATATCCACTAAATTGGAATTGCCAAAATGATAGGCGTGATTCAGTCGTTGGCGCACATAGAACCGGTACTCACCGGCTGTTCCCGTGGGACGGATGGAGTCAACAGAAAAATGAAGGAAGCCCGGCTGCGACACCCAGCCCTCGCGGAAATCGTGCAGATCGGTGCCGCACTGTGCGGAGAGGAAATCGAACAGCTGGAGGGTGGTGATATTGCTTAACGCATAGGTGTTGAGCATGTTGTGAATACCCGCAAAGAAAGCACTGTCGCCCATATACTTACGCAGGGTGTGAACCACCAAAGCGCCCTTGTCGTACGTAGTGGTGCCATAGGTGACCTCCTGCGGCATGGAGTCGAGTGCCCAGTAGCCCTCGTCATCCACATGGGCGTTGCGCAGCACCTTGCGGTGCAGGTCGCGGATGTTCGTACGGTAACCGTCGGTGGCAGGATTGTCGGAGGGATAGAGCATCTCATCGGCCAGCGCCTCGCAGTAACGGGCGAAGCCCTCATTGAGCCACATCTCCTCGGCGCGGAAACAGGTCACGAGGTCGCCGAACCACATGTGCGAGAACTCGTGGATGTACAACGACTCGTAGTTGCTGTTGCCCGTGATGGCGGCCTGCGGGTAGGCAATGTTGGTAACATGCTCCATGGCACCGCCCGTGAAAGCCACTCCCACATAACCAATTCTGTTCCAATGGTATGGACCAAAATGAGACTCGAAGATATGCAGAGCGTCTTTCAAATGAGTAAAAGTACTGGCGATTTTGTTGAACTCGGAGGGTCGTGTGTAAATGTCAATGGGAATCACCCTTTCAAGGCCCTGCACGGTGTCGGAATAGTGCATATAGTTACCCACGGCGATAGAGGTAAGATAGGTGGGTACGGGCTCGTCGAGCACCCAGCGCCATACGATAGTGCTGTTGTCGGTGATGACGCTGTCCACGAGCTCACCGCCGCAGATGGCTCGCTTGCCAGCTTCGGTTTCGATATTGAAAGTATAGGAGGCCTTGTCGGTAAAGAAGTCGAGGCAGGGGTACCAGGCACGGCCGAACACGTGGGGAAGGTCGCGGAAGGCCACGCCAAGGTTGTAGCAGTATTGTCCCGAGTAGTAGAAACCGCCAAAGTAGGAGTCGGTGGCGGGGTTTCCGCTATAGAACACACATAGCTGCACGGTATCACCGAGCGGGAGGGCCTGTGCGAGGGGGATGTGCAAAAGGGTGCCTTCGTGCGTGTAGTCCGTCGCAGACTGGCCGTTCACCCACAAGGAGTCCACCACCAGCCGCTGCAGATCCAAATCCACATACTGCAAATCATCCACCTTCGACACCACCTGTAAATCGGTATGACCATATATAATTTTCGTATCGAAATCAGTGACATTCAGGAAAATATCATAATGATCCACATGCATGCTGTCAGCACGGTTTTGCGCCGACATCACGCCCATCATTCCCAACAACAAAACAAAAAGGAGATATTTTTTCATACTTGCAAATTTGATTGCAAAAATACGAAAAATATCAATCCATATAGAAGTTGGCATCGCCGTAACTCAAAAAGCGGTACTCGTGCGAAAGGGCATGTTGGTAGATATCGCGCCACGCATCGCCCAGATAGGCGGAAATGAGCAGCAAAAGGGTACTTTTCGGCTGGTGGAAGTTGGTGATGATAGCGCCCATCATTTTGAATGTGTACGACGGCACAATCATCAGCTGAGTGGAGGCGGTAACACAGTCCAACTGCCGCTCGTCCAAATAACGAATCAATGCATTCAGTGCATCTTCCTTTTCAACCTTTTGTATATCAGCATTTTCATAGACCTCCCATTGTTCCACATGTAGCGGGTTGGACAGGCCGAGGTGCAGTTTCGCCCCCATAATAAAAAGCGACTCGAGGCTGCGGGTGACGGTGGTGCCGACAGCAACGATAGTCTTCTGTCGGCTGGCCAGCAGGTGTTCCAACAGCTCACGGCGGATGACAATCTGCTCGTCGTGCATAAAATGGTCGCCAATGGCCTCGGCGGTGACAGGCTTGAAGGTGCCCGCCCCCACATGCAATGTCACATAATCGGTTTCAACTCCCTTATTTTCAATCTCTTTCACCAGCTCCTTACTGAAATGCAGTCCGGCGGTGGGGGCGGCCACCGAGCCGTCGTAGTGGGCATACACCGTCTGGTAGCGGCTCTCGTCCGATTTTTCGGCCACACGCTTGATATACGGGGGCAGCGGCGTCTTGCCGTAGGCCTCCACCCATTCGGCGAAGGTCACCTCGGGGCAATCCCACGAGAAGGCCACCTCGAAGGCATTCTCCACCTGCGCGCCCTTTTCGGCTGTCACCCGCACAGAACGGCCGTTCAGCACTACCTCGAAGGAGAGGGGTTGTTTCCACCGTTTGGCGTTTCCCACAAAGCATTTCCACGTCACAGGACCGGTTTGGGCGAGCGCGGCAGTCAGCTCCGTAGTGGGCAACAGCGGCTCGAGGCAGAAAATCTCGATGGCGGCACCGGTGGCATTATGTACCAGCAGCCGCGCATGGATCACTTTCGAATCGTTGAACACCACCATCATGTCAGGGGTGAGAAAGTTGGGCAGAGAGGCGAAGTTGCTGTCGGTAATCTCGTGATTTCCACGGCGATACACCAGCAGTTTCGAGGTCGTACGCGACTCTTTGGGGTAGAAGGCAATGCGCTCGTCGGGCAGCGGGTAGTCGAAATCCTCGATTCGAATGTTTTTTTGAGGGGTCATGATGAAGCGGTTTAATGGTATGGCAATAACGAAGAATGACATTGAATATTATTTTCTATTCAAAAAAGCGTAAAATGCGAAAAATGATGTAACTTTGCCGCCGTAAAATGAGACACATGAAGAAACTGACTCTTTGCCTACTGATACTGGCTCTTGCCGGCGCGGCACAAGCCCAACGCTTCATCGGTTCCGTCATCGCCGGCGCCAACTTCACGCAGGTGGACGGCGACGAGGTGGCCGGTTTTTACCACCCCGGCTTCAACGGCGGCCTCTCCGTGATGATGCCGTTGGACAACAGCTTCCACTGGTTCGCCACCATCGAGCTGCTATACACCCAGAAAGGCAGCTACCAGACCGCCTACCGCGCCAACGCCACCCTCAGCGACACGGTGCCGCTGCTGTGGCACAACGAGGATTTCTCCGTGCCTTTCAACAACAAAATCAAGTATAAGCTGAACCTCGACTATGTGGAAGTGCCCGTGGTATTCCACTACGAGGACTGGCGAAGCGGCTGCTCCATCGGGGCCGGCTTCGCATGGGGACGCCTGGTGCGCGCCAACGAGATCGAGAACGGCTGGACCACCACCACCGACCTCCGCTCCGGCATGTACAGCAAAAACGACTGGAGCGTCATCGCCGACGTGAAGGTGCGGCTGTGGAAAGGACTGAAACTCAACTTCCGCTTCCAGTATTCGATGGTGCCGCTGCGCACTCGCATCTATAACCCCTTCGTACCCGACCTGAAAGAGGTGCGCAAACAGTACAACAACGTCATCACCGTGCGGCTCATCTACTCCTTCAACGAGAAATTCATCCCCAACCCCGACTACGTACGAGGCGGCAAGAAAGGTCCGCGGTGGATTCATGACACCTCCACCGGTTGGTACCGCAACTAATTTACAATCAAAATTTTCTCACTTTCATCCCCTACCCTTACCACATACGTTCCAGCGGGCAACGGCAGCTGCCTGAAGAATTGCGATTGGCCCTCCTCACAGTATAACAAACTGCTGTAAACCATCCGACCGCCCATGTCATACACACATAGGGTGCGGATGCCCGGTTCGTCCACCGTCACGCTTACCGTCACCTCGCCCGAGGTAGGATTGGGATACAGCGACAATTCTCTAACATCCTCTTTTACAGAGATATACTTCAGCATCTCGGCGATGGCCTGCGCAGGGCGCTTCCGGAGAAACTCATCCATCTCCTTCACATCTGCACACCATTTCTTGTGGGTGGCTGGAAAGTGAAAACGATCTATCTGCAATGGGATTTCTTCCTGTATGGCATCCACCGCGGCATCCCAATAAGGTTTCGTCGAATAATAACTTAAAATTCTATGACATAAATCATTATATCTTTCCGCCACCCGTTTTTGAAAAACAGGATTCTCCAATAATTTACGGAACAGCAGTGTAGAAATGCGCGAAGCAGGGTACTCCTCATCGCCATCATAAGTAGCGTATGCAAATCCACCCCATTCCAAATGCTTCAATGCAGCATCCCCATCATAAAAAATCCATCTCCACTTTCCCATAAAATACTGCCAGCATCGCATGTTGTTGGCTGGCCAGTCTTCATTATTAATAAATATTTCAAATAATTGATAATCAATAAAATTATCCACATCAATCAAACGGCAGGCCTCCTCGTAGTTCTCCTTTATTGACAGGTCGGCAGTGGCCAGCCACGACATCATCTCCTGAAAATAGACATCCGTGCCGTTGTCGAGCAAGCTCACCCAGTTGGACATGATGTTGTAGTAGTCCTCGTTGCCGCCGTAATGGTCTTTGAGGAAATGCTCATCGGGTTTCTCCTGTATGAAGTAGATGCCCCAGTACTCGCCGTTGAGGTAGAGCACGGCGGGACGGATGGCGGGCACATCCAGCCGCAGGTTGCGAGCAATCTGCTCAACCACCATATTCTGCACACCGGCATGAGTCCATGCGCACGCGAAAGGCTTCAGCACCAGCCGTTTGAAGGCATCCACATCGGTATCCTCGAAAATCCGCGCCCGGAAACGCTTGTCGCCATACTCCTCGCGGGCATACACCTTCATGCCCTTTTGCGCATACCGGCGGGAAGAACCGCCATGGGTGCGCAGACCACACTGCTGATTAAGCGACTGTCCATCTGGTAGATACAGTTCCAAATTCACCACACGCTCCCACTCGCGACCCTCCTGATAGTAGTTGCCGCTCCAGTCGTCGCCATTGTAGCAGACACCCGGCACGAAGATGCCCGTGGAGTCGTCGGTAAGGTCGTGGCGCGAGGCGCAGATCGACACCACCGGAAGTCCGTGGCTGTCGCTGCCCAAGTCGGCAACAATGTATGTTTGGGTGACCACCTCCCCTACCCGCTGGCCGACGCTATTGAAGGCGGCGGCACGCAGCACCACCACCCGCTGCACACCGTCGTCGGGGATGTGGAAGTTCGACGGGGGGCACATCGGCACTTGGTACAGGGCCGCATCGGAGAAGAGGCTGCTGGTGAGGGTAAGCGGATGGGTGTAGGGCCTATCGGCGGCGGTAGGCGGCTGTCCGTCTGTGGTGAAAAAAACACGCAGGCTCGTGTCGGGGCAGGTCATGGTCACCTGCGGGGCATGGATATAGAAGCCGCCGGCGGGCAACACCTGCAAGTTCTGCGCTGGCAGCCACCCGGCGACCAGCAGCAGCATTCCCAACAAGACAAGACGCGCTCTCATGGCGGGGCGCGAAACTACAGCGAGCGGTTGATCACCCCGTTGAACTGAGCCGTGGGGGTGACGATGATTTCGTTGAGGCAGACGTGCGGCGGACGGCTGAGCACGAACTCCACGATATCGGCAATATCCTGAGCCACAAGCGGATCGTAACCTTGATACACCTTGTCAGCCTTCTCCTTGTCGCCATGGAAGCGCACGATGGAGAACTCGGTCTCGGCGGCGCCGGGGGCGATCATCGTCACCTTGATGCCGTAGGGCAGGAAGTCGGTGCGCATACCCTTGGTGAGGGCCAGCACGGCGTGCTTGGTGGCGCAATAGACGCTGCCGCCCAGATAGACCTCATGGCTGGCGGTGGAGCCGAGGTTGATGATGTGGCCGCTTTTGCGTTCCACCATCCGCGGGGCCACCAGGCGGGTGACGTAGAGCAGTCCCTTGATGTTGGTGTCGATCATGCGGTTCCAATCCTCGAGGGAGGCCTTGTGGATGGGATCCAGCTCGACAGCGAGACCGGCATTGTTGACAAGCACATCGATGGTGGCGAACTCTTCGGGGATGGAGTTGATGGCGCGTTCGCAGGCCTGCGGGTCGCGCACATCGAACACGAGCGGGAGCACCTTGCAGGAGGTGTTGCGGGTGATCTCATCCACCACCTTCATCAGTTTGTCCTCGCGGCGGGCGGTGAGGATAAGGCGGCCGTTTTCGCGGCTCATGGTGCGGGCGATGGCTTCCCCAAAACCAGTGGAAGCGCCAGTAATCATAATCGTTCTCATATTCGGTAATTTTTAATCCATAATTCCTAAAAACAGTCAGCAAAAATACGATTTTTTTTGTTACTTTTGCAGGTTAAAATAAAGGCAATCGCAACGGCAACACACGCGATGGAAAATATTAATAACAGATAATTATGAACAAAATCCAATTCATATTATACCAATTGCCCGAAGAGGAAAATGGTTGTTTCCAAAATGGAAATAACCACTCAAAATTTCAGTTATCGAGACTTTCTCAGCAACATACCAATAAGTTAACAAAATCAAACGACTGAAAGGAGAATAACAGACTTTTCACTATTTTTGCAACTACAAAATTAGAAGGCAATTGACATGACAGACGGATACCTAAACTTTGACGAATACATCCGGCAGGGGGAGCCACAACAGAGGGAAAAAGCAGGCTATTGGCAAACAGCCATCGGCCTTCAGGCGGTTGACGGCTTGATGGTATCGGACTACCTGCAAGACACCGCCCGAAAACATATTGAGGGTGATATTACGATCGACGAGGCCCGCGAACTGGTTAACCAGTATTACATCACCAAAAACACCCACGACGCCCACGACGACGACACTGAAGAAGCAGACCGCGTGTCGTCAAACATCGTCAAGGTGCTGTCGAGTCCCACCTTCGACTTCAGCTCAGGCGGCTACCAGTCGGTGCATCGCCGCGTGTTTGAAGGAGTGATGAAAAATGCTGGTGAGTTCCGCACCTACGACATCACCAAGAAGGAATGGGTGCTGGAAGGAGACACGGTGCTTTACTTGAATTGGGAAGACTTGCGTCGCGCCATCGACCATGACCTGGAGCAGGAGCGCGCATATACTTACAAAGGAAAGAGTCCTGATGAATTGATAAAGCATTTGGCGCGGTTTGTCTCCGGCTTGTGGCAAATACACGCGTTCGGAGAGGGGAACACTCGCACCACGGCCGTGTTTATCATACAATATCTACGTTCGCTGGGCTTCAATGTGGACAACGACCTGTTTGCAAAACACTCGTGGTATTTCCGCAATGCTCTGGTGCGGGCCAACTACCGCAATGTGGCTAAAGGAATAGAATATACACCTGTGTATTTGGAACGCTTTTTCCGTAATCTTTTGCTCGGAGAGCAATGGGATTTACGCAACCGATACCTGCACATCCACCCTACGGCAGAATGGAAGACACAGCCCAATTTGGCGCCCCCCACAAGTTCAGAACAAGTACCCGAACAAGTACCCGAACAAGTACCCGAACAAGTACAAGATTTGTTCCATACAGACAATCCTCTAATTGTGGAGTTGATAAAAATAATTGGTTTTGAAGCATACTCAATATCTCAACTCATGAAAATGTTGGAATTGAGACACAGACCCAATTTTTTGGAATACCACCTCAACCCTTCCATTACCGAAGGCTACGTCCGAATGCAGTACCCGCAATCTCCCCGTCACCCCCGTCAAAAATACTTGCTGACAGTGAAAGGGTTGGCTCTTTATAACGAATTAATGAAAACACAATAGCATAATGCCCTACTTCAACGAAAGCCAATTGGAACAGTCCATTATCGCCCTGCTGCAGGAGCAAGGAATATACGAAGAGTCCACCACCAACATGGCGGCGGAAGCCCCCGTTGAGTATAAATAAAAAAAGTGTACTTTTGCAGGTTAAAATCACGACAACATGAAACCGACCAAGCTTTTCACCCGCACCCTCCTCTTCCTGCTGCTTCTCGCCATCAGCTTCCGTGCGTCAGCCACCTACCTGTTCATCCCGATGGACCTCACGCAGAAGAACCACCTGAAGGCCTACGGAATCGCCTATTACGCTGTGAGCAAGGAGATTGACGTGAGCTGGCTGCTCAACTACCGCGGCGGCAGTTTCATGCTGCCCTACAACGCCGATGTGGCCGACGAGTGCTCCATCCGCGGCGTGACCTACGAGAATATCTCCGACCTGCAAGGCAGCCAGATCCTGGCCGACATCGCCTCGCTGGAGAACAACATGGACGAGATCCGACTCACCAAATTGCCGAAAATCGCCGTCTATTCGCCAAAAAACAAACTGCCATGGGACGACGCAGTGACACTGGTGCTGACCTACGCCGAGATTCCCTATACGGTACTCTACGACAGCGAGGTGCTGAGCGGCGAGCTGCCCAAATACGACTGGCTGCACCTGCACCACGAGGATTTCACCGGTCAGTATGGTAAGTTCTGGGGCAACTACCGCAACGCCATCTGGTACAAGGAGGATGTCGCCGAACAGGAGGCCACCGCCGCCCGCCTCGGCTTCAGCAAGGTCTCCCAGATGAAACTCGCCGTCGCCAAGAGCATCCGCGACTTCGTGGCGGGCGGCGGCTACCTGTTCGCCATGTGCTCCGGCCCCGACAGCTTCGACGTGGCCCTCGCCGCCGAAGGCGTGGACATCTGCGACGTGATGTTCGACGGCGACCCCATAGACCCCAACGCACAAGAAAAACTTGACTACGACAAGACTTTCGCCTTCACCAACTTCCGCATCGTCACCAACCCTTACCAGTACGAGATTTCCGACATCGACATCAAACCCACCAACAACCGCAAAGCCAACGACTACTTCACCCTCTTCGAGTTCTCCGCCAAATGGGACCCCGTGCCCACCATGCTCTGCCAAAACCATACCAACGTCATCAGCGGCTTCATGGGACAAACCACTGCCTTCAACAAAGACAAAATCAAACCTACCGTGCTGATCATGGGCGAGACCCCCATCTTCAACGAGGCCCGCTACATACACGGCGAATACGGAAAAGGCACCTGGACTTTCTACTCCGGTCACGATCCGGAAGACTACCAGCACTTTGTGAACGACCCGCCCACCGACCTCAACCTCTTCCCCAACTCACCCGGCTACCGCCTGATTCTCAACAATGTGCTGTTCCCCGCCGCCAAGAAACAGGTGCGGAAAACCTGATCTTATTCGGCCATCGGCACCGTTAAGGAAACTTTCACCGCCATATTATCTTTCCACGACGACAAGGCATAAGGACCGTAACGGTAGAAAACACCGATTCCCAACGCCAGCAAGTCCTTCACCGACAGCAGATTGTCAATCATCAGTCCGCTCTCAAAGTAGCCTTTCTCTATCGAATTCGTAGTCACCCCACAATGGTGCTCGGGATGCCGCAGCCAGCCGAAACCGATGTTCTGGCACACCACAATACGCGGCGAAAATTTCCCTTCCCACATCTTTCCAAAATTATGACGGAAAAATATCGCCACATACGAGTCGGTGACGAACTCGTTGGGACGCATCACCGCGAATTGTTCCTGTCCGTAAAAACCAATCTTCTCGTAACCCGCCGCCATCACATACAGCAACGAATAGGGCAACGAGCGGTCCAACCAGCCACCGACGACCGACAATTCGCTATAACCCAGTATTTTATATCTTTGCAGATGATGGGCACGGAAATTGATTTTGTTATAGTCGAAACCGCTGCCGAAGACATTACGGAAGCCATGCTCGTACAACACCTGCAAGGTGGGGTATTTCGACATCTCATAGAGCGAGAAATTGCGCGTACGGTAGGTGGTCTCCTGATAGGCGAACCTTACCCCTACCCTCATATAACAATTTCTGTATGAATAAGATGTGGTATCATACCGTTCCACATCGGGCAGAAAGGCATAGTCGTACAGAGTGTGATTCCACGCGTAACCGCCGGCCACGCTGACCGAGAGATGCTTGAAGGGACGCATCTGCAACTTGGCGAAAAGGGTTCGGCTCAAATCATATTTGGTGATAATCCAGTGCCGGTAGTACTCGCCGTTCAGCATCCCCATCTCATCGCGCGACACGAGCTGCGTGGTACCGCTCTCCACAATATCGTTAAAAACGCGGAGTTTGAGAATCAAATCGCGCTTGCGATACAACTCCCAGTCGGTAAGCGCCCCCCATTTCCAAGTCTTATCTTTCAGTCCGTAAGCGAAATAGCCGCCCAACTTGCAGAAGCGCGCCATACGCTGGTTGGTGTAAAGTCCCAGTCCGAAACGCCATCCCTCGATGTAACTATAGTCCACAATACGTGTCAGGTCGATGTCGATCGGACCAACGGGCAGGCAGCCACGCGACAGGGAAGGCAGCAGTTCCAAGCGGCGCTGCAGTTTCAGTTTGCGCCCGATGCTGTCGATCACCTCATAAGTTCGTATCTCTTTATCATTCAACGCACTGTCACGATACTGCTCCAAAAACTTTTCGCTACTTTTATGCGAGGCAATAACCTCCTCCACATCCACCACGCCGAAGTCGGAATTGCGCAAGGGCACGTCGATCCGGATGTTTTTTACGGTGATGGTGGAAAGGCCGTACGACTCGAGCGTGTCGCCGCGCAGGGCGATACGGGGCAGCGGCACACGGGCGGTGAGGCGGTCGGGAAACCATTGGCCGCTTTCGATCTTTCGGTACTCCTGCTCCACCGACACGCGCACCAGCACGTTCTTGTCCACCGGCACGGCTTGGATGCGCGGCACGCCATAATCGCCCAGATGCACCCACAGCATGCCTCGCAACGACTTGAATGCCCTAGAGCTTTTGGGCGCGTAGGACACACGGATCAACGTGTCGCCCTCTTGTACCAGCGTGCCCTCAATATGGAAGTCGTAACGGCGGGTGGCGCCGGAGGCCAGCGGACTGACATACTCCACCTGAAACACCTCCAGGTAGTCGCCGGCATACAGGTTTTGAAACTGGATGCGAGAGAAAACAAGGTTAAAGATTGGCGTTTCGATGCCAGAGGTACGTGAAGCCACCATCTTCTCGTAATGGCGCGAAGGACTTTTGTAATAGACCTCGCTGACACTTTCGCTCAGAAAGAGCAGCTGGCTCTCCAACCTCCGCAGACTATCGCTCAAATAGGTCGGATAGATGGCCATTTTGTGATAGGTGGTATACTGGAAGGATTCGGTGCTGAACGCGCCGTTACGGGCGCGGTATTTGGCCACAGAGTCCATCAGCATGTCGGCGGGATTGACACCACCATGCACGGTAACGCCCTCCAGGGAATGGCGTTGCGACGAATCCTCCTGCGCGAAGAGCTGGAAGGTGATAAAAAGGAAAAACAGGGCACAAAGCGGCGCAAGATGCCGGAACGGCAACGAGGGGCTTTGTCGGATGCGCATAGCAGGATTAGCGGCTCACTATGCCAAGGAAGTTGCCGTTGGCTTCAAAACGATGTGCAAGGCCGTCATTGTAGATCACAACGAGAGAGCCATCGGCCACACGATGAATGTTGACCACCTTTTGCGGACGGCAGCCCTGCTGCTCAATGGAGGCCTTCACCTGGGCAGAAAGGAACTGTGAGATGTCGCTGGAGAAAGATTCCACCTGCATCCAGCGGCCGTTGTTGTCGAAATAGATGACGATGTCGGAGTCGAGGTCGGCGCGGTAGGCGAACTCGCTGGCACTGGCATCGTACTGGGACACGCTGGAGATCTGCGACTGGGGGAAGAAGGTGCTGATGGTCTGCGTGGCCTCAGCGGGCAGCTGCTGGGCGAAACCCGCTACAAGGGTGAACAGGCAGACAAGGGTGGCAACAATATTTTTCATGATGAAGGATTTTACAATAATGCGCGGCAAAGATACAATAAAAATTGAAAATTGAGAAGTGAAAAATGAAAAAAGCGACTGAAACATCAGTCGCTTTAGCAGGGGAAGAGAGATTCGAACTCCCATCAATGGTTTTGGAGACCACTATTCTGCCCTTAAACTATTCCCCTGAAAAGAACGGACAAGCTTTCACTTGTCCGTTCGGTTATGTTGGAACTTAGAATTAGTCTAAGATCTCGGTCACCTGACCAGCACCAACGGTACGACCACCTTCGCGGATAGCGAAGCGGAGGTTCTTGTTGATAGCGATCTCGGAGAGCAGTTTCACGGTGATGGTCACGTTATCGCCAGGCATTACCATCTCAACGCCATCGGGCAGATGGATTTCGCCGGTAACGTCAGTAGTACGGAAGTAGAACTGCGGGCGATAGTTGTTTTTGAACGGGGTGTGACGACCACCTTCTTCTTTCTTCAGGATGTAAACCTCAGCCTTGAACTCTTTGTGAGGATGGATGGAACCGGGTTTTGCAATAACCATACCACGGCAGATCTCATCCTTATCGATACCACGGAGCAAGAGACCTACGTTGTCACCAGCTTCACCCGTGTCAAGGATCTTACGGAACATCTCAACACCCGTAACAACGGATTTGAGTTTGTCAGCACCCATACCGATGATGTCAACCGGGTCACCAGTGTTGATGATACCAGTCTCGATACGACCGGTAGCAACGGTACCACGGCCGGTGATGGAGAAGACGTCCTCAACGGGCATCAAGAAATCTTTATCTTTGTCACGCTGCGGCAGCGGAATCCACTCGTCCACAGTGTTCATCAGTTCCATGATGGAGGGAACCCACTTCGGGTCGCCATTCAATCCACCGAGAGCGGAACCGCGGATGATCGGGGTGTTGTCACCGTCGAAGCCGTAGAAGTTGAGGAGGTCACGGATGTCCATCTCAACGAGGTCGAGCAATTCGGGGTCATCCACCATGTCAACCTTATTCATGAAAACGACCATTTTCGGAACACCGACCTGCTTGGCCAAAAGGATGTGCTCACGGGTCTGGGGCATTGCACCGTCGGTAGCAGCCACAACGAGGATAGCGCCGTCCATCTGAGCAGCACCAGTAACCATGTTCTTCACGTAGTCAGCGTGACCGGGGCAGTCAACGTGTGCATAGTGACGTTTCTCAGTCTGATACTCAACGTGAGCGGTGTTGATGGTGATACCACGCTCTTTTTCCTCGGGAGCGTTATCGATAGAATCGAAAGATCTTACTTCAGAAAGACCAGCCTCAGCCAGAACCTTGGTGATAGCAGCGGTCAAGGTAGTTTTACCGTGGTCGATGTGACCGATAGTACCCACATTAACGTGGGGTTTGGTACGTTCGTAATGTTCTTTTGCCATTTTCTTATAAATTTAATGCGTTAATAATTTTACGTTTTTACACAAAAAAATGAGCTATTGGCGAGAGTTGAACTCGCGACCCCTTCCTTACCAAGGAAGTGCTCTACCACTGAGCTACAACAGCTTTTTTGTTCTTGGAGGCCTACGTTTCCGCTCCTCTTTTGAACGTGCAAAAATACATCTTTTTTTCCATATACAAGCCTTTTTCAGATTTTTTTCAAAAAATATTTTTTAATATCTGATAATCAATATTTTAAATTTCGAATCTTCCATCAAAAAATGGCCGTATTTCATTGTATAATGGACAAAAAGAGGCATTTGCTCCCCTACTGTCGGATAATTTTCAGGATTTCGCTCCCTCCGCAGCGTTCCTGCACCCGCAGCAGATAGACACCCGCAGGCCACGAACCGCTGTTGATACAGCGGGTGTCATCGGTGCTGAAACCCCGGTCGGCATACACCACGCGCCCCGACAGGTCGAAGACGCACAGGCTCACCTCCCGCTGTCCGGGATTGCCCACCACCAGCAGGTCGCCACACGGGTTGGGCCAGGCAGCATAATGCTGCACCACACCACTCTCGCGCACCCCATCCGTACGGTGGTCGAGCCACGCCTGATAGACATTCGGAATGCCGTAGCCCATCAGCGTGTCGGGAGCGTTGTACTGGTGCGCCGACTCACGGATGATCTGCATGATCTCCAACGAGGTGAGCTGCGGCAACGCCTGCCACAAGCAGGCAGCCAACCCCGCCAAGTTCGGAGTGGCACAAGAGGTGCCGCTGCCCGTCGCAATATAAGTGTACATGTACAGGCTGTCGTCGTCACCGGTAAACATGTAGGTATTGACCATGTAAGTGTCCCACCCGCACGAAGCCACATCGGGCTTCACACGCCCGTCGTAGCTCGGTCCGCAGCCGGTGAAACTGGCCGGAATACTGTCCACATTGACCGCGCCCACACACAAAATATCCTCCGCATCACCAGGACGGCTCAGCTTGTGCCATTCGTTGCTACCCTCGTTGCCAGCCGCCACACACACCACCATTCCCTTATGCGCCGCCTTCGTAGCCGCCAAAGAGGCCACACTCGTATGACCGTCGCAGCTGCCGTAGTCGAACACGAAGGTGCTGTCGTCGAACTGGGTGTAGCCCAACGATGCCGTGATGACATCCGCGCCCAGACTGTCGGCCAGCTCCGCGCCGGCCACCCAGAAATCCTCCTCAATCAGCTGCTCAGTGAGCGGGTCCTCGGTGCGGATGAATACCATGTTGGCTGCTGGCGCAGTGCCCACCAGCGTGTCATAGTCATTGTAGATACTACTTAGGATGATAGAGGCGCAAGAGGCTCCATGACCGTGGTTGGTATATACATTGTCCATGGCCGGAACAAAGTTGTAGGTTCCCCAGATCTGCCCGTTTTCATACAGGTTTGCCAACATCGGACTGCTGTCGAAACCGAGCCACCCTGCATCCAACATCGCGATCAGCATTCCTTCGCCATGATAGCCTTCAGCATGCAACAGATGTCCGTTGTGAAGGGCTATCTGTCCGTAACCGACGCCATATATCAGGCTGTCACCGCCATAGTTGCCATTGGAGAGTGGTATGCTCTCCGCCGCGGGCGGTTCCTCAAAATTGTCGTAATACCCCACCGCCTTCACACTGTCCACAAACGGCAGGTTGCGCACGTAGCCCATGCAGATGGTGTCGGGACAGCAGACAACGACAGTGTTCAGCCAGCGCGACACGGCCAGCACCCGCAACTGCGGACTGGCCTGTCCGATTTCGTGCAAGTAGGCAGGATGGACGGGCAGATCCTCCTCGGTGACGGGGATGTTGTAGCGGGCGCGCTTGTCCAAGCATCGCTGCGACAGGAACTGCTCCGGCTGGTCAATACTGTAGGGCGAATTAGCCTTGTCGTGCAAATAGACGCGGTAGCAGTTAACTTCCGTTTGGGCGGTGGCTATGCCAGCAATCAGCAATGCGGCAAAAAGGAGAAAAAGTTTTTTCATGAAATAATCTGTTATAAATATTGTGTATTATTAAAAAACTTAGCGACGAATGATTTTAATGGTTTCTCGCCGACCTTTTCTGTCATCGGCCTGCAGCAGATAGATTCCGGCAGCCCAGTTTGTCGCATTGATGGTCATTGTCTCTCCGCCGCCAATTTCCATGCTACCGACCATCTTCCCATCGAGACTATATATGTATACGGTATGGTTTAGTGTACTAGTATTCTCAATGGTAAGCCTGTCAGAGACTGGGTTAGGGAAAACTTTCAGTTCATTGCGGACACTCCCCATGGCAGCAATGCTGGTGGTGTCGTTGATGTGCGGGTCAAGGAGTATCCGATAGAAGTCGGGGATGCCGTACCCCATGACGGTGTCCGGAGTCGCATACAGGTGTCCCGCTTCACGAATGAGTTGCATGATTTCTATGGCGGTGAATTGTGGCAAAGCCTGCCACAAACAGGCGGAAAGTCCGGCAATGATTGGAGTGGCAAAAGAAGTGCCGCTACTTTGGCAAATTTGATCATCATGGACAATATGTTGCACACCTTCAATGTTGAGGCCGATCGCATGAATACGAACCATGTATGTGCCAGTCCCACAAGCCACCACATCAGGTTTCACTCGCCCGTCGTAACTCGGTCCACGGCCGGTGAAATAAGCAGGAATGCTGTCCCTTGATACTGCCCCTACGCACAAGATATTTTTGGCATCGCTAGGACGCTCAATCCAATGCCAAGTATCAGCGCCATAGTTACCCGCTGCCACACAAACCACCATCCCTTTGTGTGCAGCCTTTGTGGCAGCAATGGAGGAGACTGTCGTCTGCCCGTCGCAGCTACTATAATCGAGCTCGAAGGCACCACTGAATCGGGAATATGCTACTGATGACGAAATAACATCAGCCCCCAGGCTGTCGGCGAGTTCCGCTCCTGCCACCCAAAAGTCCTCCTCGATCGGTTGTTCCCTGTCCACATCCTCGGTACAGATAAACACCATGTTGGCCGCCGGTGCCGTGCCCACCAGCGTGTCGTTGTTCCCATATATGCTACTCAAGATGATGGAAGCGCATTCTGTCCCATGCCAGTCTCTAGAGTAAACATTATCCGCGCCGGGGATGAAGTTGTAGGTTCCCCATATCTGCCCGTTTTCGTAAATATTCGAAAACATCGGGCAGTCGTTGAAACCGATCCAGCCATCATCTAACATCGCAATCAACATTCCCTCGCCGTGAAAGCCTTCGGCATGGAGCAGATGCCCGTTATGGAGGGCAATCTGTTCGTAACCTCTTCCATAAATCATCGTGTCGCTGCCGTATGTAGTGTCAGAGGTCTGTACATGATACACCACTTCAGCATTCTCGAAGTTGTCATAGTACCCTACTGCCTTCACGCTGTCCACGAACGGCAGGTTGCGCACATAGTTCATACGCACGGTGTCGGGGCAGCAGACGACTGCCGTGTTCAGCCATCTTGAAACCGCCAACACCCGCAGTTGCGGACTGGCCTGTCCAATCTCGTGCAGATAAGCGGGATCCACCGGCAGATCCTCCTCGGTGACAGGAATATCGTAGCGGGCTCGCTTGTCCAAGCAACGTTGCGAAAGGAATTCCTCAGGCCGATCAATGCTATATGGTGTGTTCGTTTTGTCGTGCAGATAAACACGGTAGCAGTTGATATCCTGACCATAAGCCATCGTAGCAATGAATACCGAAAGCAGCAAGAGAATCGTTTTTTTCATTTTATACAATATTATAATAAAGTAATGATGATTTATTTCATCATTTCGGCGTAATACTTATAGAAGTACGGAATGGTTTCAATACCTTTGAAGAAATGCTCCAGTTTGTAGTTCTCGTTGGGAGAGTGGATAGCATCTTCGCCGAGGCCGAAGCCCATGAGGATGGCCTTGGTGCCGAGGATGCGCTCGAAACCGGAGATCACCGGGATACTGCCGCCGCTGCGGGTCGGGATGGGGCGTTTGCCGAAGGTCTGCTGGTAAGCCTTCTCGGCTGCCTTGTAGGCGGGCATGTCGATGGGCGACACGTAAGCCTCGCCGCCGTGACACGGAGTGACCTTCACCTTCACGCTCTTGGGCGCAATCTTTTCAAAATGTTTCTGGAATAATTTTGAAATTTTGGTGGAATCCTGATTCGGTACGAGACGCATCGAAATCTTGGCGCAAGCCTTAGAGGGAAGTACGGTTTTTGAGCCCTCGCCGGTGTAGCCGCCCCAGATGCCACAAACGTCCAGCGTCGGACGGATGCCGGTACGCTCGATGGTGGTGTAGCCTTTTTCGCCATGTACCGCACGCACATCCAGCGCTTTCTTGTACTCCTCGAGGTTGAACGGAGCCTTGGCCATCAGCGCACGCTCGGCTTTGGAGAGCACCAGCACATCGTCGTAGAAATGCGGAATGGTGATTTCGTTGTTCTCGTTCTGCAAGGAGGCAATCATCTGGCAGAGGATGTTGATGGGGTTGGCGACGGCGCCGCCGAAGATGCCGGAGTGAAGGTCCTTGTTGGGGCCGGTCACCTCCACCTCGAGGTAGCTGAGGCCGCGCAGACCGGTGGTGATGGAGGGCGTGTCGGTGGCAATCATGCCGGTATCGGACACGAGGATAATGTCGGCTTTGAGGAGTTTCTTGTTCTGCTTGCAGAAATCGTACAGGCTGCCGCTACCGATCTCCTCCTCCCCTTCCAGCATGAACTTGACGTTGCAGGGCAGCTGGTTGGTCTTCACCAGATACTCGAAAGCCTTGGCGTGCATAAACGACTGTCCCTTATCGTCGTCGGCACCACGAGCCCAGATCTTGCCGTCCTTCACAACCGGTTCGAAGGGGTCGGTCTTCCACAGTTCGAGCGGATCAACGGGCATCACATCGTAATGGCCGTAAACCAGCACGGTGGGAGCGGTTTTGGAGATCATCTTCTCGCCATAAACAACGGGGTTGCCGGTGGTGGGCATCACCTCACAACGGTCGGCACCGGCGGCGAGGATGAGTTCGCGCCAGCGTTCAGCACAACGAATCATATCAGGTTTGTGCTCTTCCTGTGAGCTGATGGACGGGATGCGGATCAGGCTGAAAAGTTCTTCCAAGAAACGGTCTTTGTTGCTTTCGATGTATTTTTTTAAGTCTTTCATTTTTAGATTATTAAATTATTAAATATTAAATTATTCAAATCTTCAAATCTATTATTTATTGTGCTAAAAATTTGATATAAATATGGTTAGGAATCAAATTCTGATAAGGTTTGAGGGCATAGAAGGCCACACAGCGAGTTTTAGAGAGGGCAGTATGACGCGCCACCAGCTTGTCGTTGAGCACACGGTCGAGCGCGCCCGACCCATTCTGGAAGAAGTAGCGGCAGGCGGCCTGATTCGACCAGCGGCCATCGGACTTGAGGAGGATAAAAAGTTGGTTGTTGTCCAGCACCCCGCCACTTTTGATAGCCTTCTGGTATATGCGCAGATTGGCTGTTGAGTCGGCGAAGATGAGGTAATCGCCCTGCGGCATGAACACCGCGGGGGTGCAATGCCGCCAGCCGGCGTGCAGCACCGGCGCGAAGTTGCCATGACCGAACTGGTAGCTGCCGCAGTCGCCCACCGAGTCGAGGGTATGGCCTTCAGGCAGCAGCGCGAGCAGGTGCGCCGAATCAGTGGCACACTTTACAGCAAAGAAGTGGTAATCTAACGTATCGGAAAGTGTAAAGCAATGTATTTCATCGCTTTGCAATAAAGAAAATGATTTCACAGCCTCTTCCGAAAGTAAATTCCCCGCACCGAACTGAGCCGCATCGGAGAGGTGGAAACAGGCGTAGTCAACAGCGGCGGAAGGCACCACAGCGGTAGGCACAGGCTGCGCGTCAGGCTGCTGATTCTCCAACTGCTTGAAAAGCGAGCCGTCCTTCATCACACTATAACCAGAGAGAGAAAGCTCGCCAGCGGTCACCACCATCTGGTATGCCGACCAGTCGGCGAGGCGGCCCAACGAGGTGAGCATCTCCTCAAACTCGGGGGCGACATGGGCTTTCTGGCTGGCCACAAAAGCAGCGTGGTTCACCACCAGCCAGTTCTGCTTGGGATTTTTGTCCATCATCTCGCGCAATGCCTTAAACCCCTTTTCCTCCACAATGCTCTTCCGTTGCGAGAGGCAGTCCAGCGAGGCATACAGCAAATCTTCATTTTCAGAAACAGTAAAAGCCCCGTCATGATAGCAGAACGAGAAGGAACGATGATGGGTATCCATTCCATAAATATGGTAATCTTTATAAGTATGGAAATTATTATTATTGATTTCCAATACTTTAAGAAGATTTTCAAAATCTTTTTGGGAGATGCGGATGGAGAGGAGCAGGGTCAGACGGCCTTCCACCTCATGGGCGGAGCAAGCTATCGGAGAGCTGCCGGCCGGCTGTTCGTTGAACTGCTGCAGGAAATACTCCATGCCTTTGAGCGCGCCCAGCGGCACTGCATCGGAGATATAGTTGCGCAAAAAGCCATCGGCTTTGACGAATGCCTCGTAGTCGTTCACCTGCACCATGAGGGCAGCATCAGCGGGCACCATTTCCATCGGCTCAGCGGTACTTTTACGCAAATGATTGACATAAAAATAGATACCAGCACCTACGGCAGCGGTCAAGAGAATCAGAAGCACCACTATCCATCCCTTTTTGCGGGATTTTCTGGGTGTTTGCATTGCAGTTTCTTCAGTTTCCATTTCAAAAAAAATTCTGTTGACAAATTAGGCTGCAAATTTACACGAAATTCCCGAAATTTGCGTTTTCATTTCCAAAAAAAGAAAAAATCCGTAACTTTGCACCCAAATTTTTACCAATGAAAAAAATCATCACCCTACTTATCCTCATTGCCTTTTCGGTAGGCCTTCACGCACAAGCCCCCGCCAAATACTGGGTACAGTTCAAAGACAAGGAAGGTTGCGGCTACTCGGTGAAGCACCCCGAGGAGTTCCTGTCGCCCCGCGCCATTGAGAAGCGGCAGCGTTTCAACATCAAAATCACCGAACAGGATCTGCCCGTCAGCGAGCGCTACATCCAGCAGTTGCTGGCCCTCGACACGAACATGATGCTGCTCACCAAGTCGAAATGGCTGAATGGGGTGACCGTTTACACCACGACGGAGAACATTGCGGATCAAATCCGGCAGCTGGACTTTGTGACGCTGTGCGAATGCACCGTGCAGCTGGAGGCTGCGGAGAGTTTCGACTATCCCATACGCCCCTACACGCCGCCCGAACAGCCGAAGAGTGTGATGGAGATGCCGGCCCACGGCAGCGACTTCCTGTACGGCTATGCCGGCTGGCAGCTCGGTGCCAACCGCGCCCAGTGGCTGCACCGCCTCGGCGCTTACGGCGAAGGGATGCTGATGGTAGTGATGGATGTGGGATTCCAGAATGTGAACACCATGCCCGCCTTCCAGGCACTGCGCGACGAAGGCCGTCTGTTGGGCACCAAGAATTTCGTATTCCCAGGACGGTCGGTGTTCATCAGCGGCTCGCACGGCACGGAGGTGCTCTCCTGCATCGCCGCCTACCTGCCGGACGAAATCATCGGCACGGCACCCAAGGCTTCATTCTACCTTGCCAAGACCGAGGACAGCCGCTCGGAGAACAAGATTGAAGAGGACAACTGGGTGGCCGGTCTGGAGTGGGCCGACAGCCTCGGCTGCGACGTGCTCTCCTCCTCGCTCGGCTACTACAAATTCGACAACAAAAACCAATCCTACCAGTACGAAGACCTGAACGGCAAGGTGAGCCGCTCCTCCATCGCAGCATCGATGGCGGCCAGCAGGGGAATCATCGTATGCGCGAGTGCCGGCAACGAGGGCAACAGCGACTGGCACTACATCACCAGTCCCGCCGATGCCGACAGCATTCTCACCATCGGAGCCGTTGACCGCGACTACAAGATTGCGGAATTCTCCTCCTTCGGTCCCACCGCCGACGGGCGTATCAAACCCGACGGGCTGGCCATCGGTTCGCAAGCCATCATCGTGACCCCCGATGACAAGGTGGATGCCTCCTACGGCACCTCTTTCTCCGCGCCCATCTTCGCCGGCATGGTGACCTGCCTCTGGCAGCTCTTCCCCAACAAGACCGCCGGTGAAGTGATTGACGCCATCCGCCGCGCAGGACCGCTGTACGACAACCCCAACTACCACTATGGCTTGGGACTCACCAACTTCGTCACAGCTTACAACCACCTGGCACGCGCCGACAATGCCTCCGTACTCGCCGCATTCGGCACATCGTCCAGCACTGGCAAATGCGAGGGTATCTGCTATGCCGGCATCGGCGTCAGCAGCTTCACCCTCAAGATCAGCATCGACGGCACCCCCGTACCCGGCGAACAGGTCATCCGCGTCAAAGGCAAAACCGTTGGCAATTACCAGTTCTGCAAATATAAAGTCAAACTTCCCAAATGTCCGAAAGGACACGACTACGCCATCGCAAAAGTGCAGGTCATCTGTCCGGAAGGCATCTCCTACGAACAGCTCATCGGCATTTTGCCCAAATAATCCTTCTATCTATCATCCTCAAAAAAACCACTATGAAAAAGATAACCCTCTGCATTGGAATCATCTGCCTGCTCATGTTCTCGGGTTTCGCACAGAAAAAAAAGGGCGACAAACCCGCTGAACCAGCACCCAAACATCTGCTGGCCATCCTGAACTTCAACGCCTACTGCACCGACGAGCAGCAGCCTTATATCGAGTTCCAGTTCATCATCGACGGCAGCACCGCCCACTACATTCCTGCCTCTCCCGACACCTATGCCGCAGAGATCGACATTGATGTGGAGGTTCGCAAAACCGTGGGGGATGAAACCGTCGGCAAGCTGCACTATATCTTGGTCAGTCCGCAAACACGCGATTCGGTATCAGAAGAAAAGACCTATTTCAGCGATGTGCGCAACGTGGCCGTTCCCAATGGGGAATACTACCTCTATTTCAAGCTGAAGGACGTGCATGGCAGCAGCGACACCCTCCGCTATGTGGACTACATACAGGTGAATTATCCTGAAAACGAAGTATCTGCATCAGGCATCTCGCTTTACAGCCGCGTGACGCGCAGCGGCGACGGCGGTGTCTTCTACAAATACGAGATGGCCACCACCCCGCTGTTTCAGCAATACGCGCCCGAAAACTTATACGCCCTCCCCTTCTCCGCTGAAATCTACAACACCGACAAGGCATTAGGGAATGGCACTTTTATTGTAAAGGCTGAAATAGCAGAGCTCGGCCGCCGTGCAGCACCCGAATACATCATGACGCGCACAATGAAAAGCGCCCCCGCCTCTATCTTCATCCATATTTTCAACATCTACAACCTGCCATCGGGCAACTACAACCTCAACCTGTACGTGATGGATACCGACTCGAACGTGCTCACCACCACCTCCTCTTTCTTCCAGCGCAGCAACCCAAGAGTAAAGATCGACCTCAACCAATACGACGATGTAGTGGTGGAGAACACTTTTGTGGAAAAGATGACCGACCTCAAGCAGCTGCAGGAGGATGTGGCTACCCTCTTCCCTATCGGCAACCGCATCGAACAGGATTTTTTCACCCAGAACATGAAAAAGGTGCCGCTCGACCAGCTGCAACGCTACTTCTACAGCTTCTGGGTCAGCCGCAACCCCAACGACCCCGAAGGGGAATGGCTGGCCTATAAAAGAAAAGTGGAGTTTGTGAACGAACGATACGGCAGCAAAGTCATCAAGGGATTCCGTACCGACCGCGGACGCGTGTATCTGCGCTACGGACCGCCGAACACCATCACCGAGGAGCCTTACGACCCACAAGCCTACCCCTACGAGATCTGGCACTACTACGAAATCGGACAGCAGACCAACGTGAAGTTCATCTTCTACAACCGCGACCTCGTGACCAACAATTACGAGCTGCTGCACTCCGACTATGTCGGCGAGCTCCATGACCCCGCCTGGCAGATGAAACTTGTGAAGCGCCTCAACCCCAACTCCAACCCCGACATCACCACACCCGAAGAGTACTGGGGCGGCCATGCCGGCGAGTACTACAAATACAACCGCCAGTAATGAAACGAGCCTTCGACATTGTCAGCTGCACCCTCGCCGTGCTGGTGCTGTTTCCCTTCGGACTCATCATCGCGCTGTGTATCGCGTGCGGGTCGAAGGGCGGCGTATTTTACCGGCAGACGCGGGTCGGAAAAGACAATAAAGATTTCAAACTACTGAAATTCAGAACCATGCGTCCCAACGCCGACCAGCAGGGGCTGCTCATCACGGTAGGGGCCGACAGTCGCATCACCCGTATCGGCGGTTTCTTGCGGAAATACAAGATTGACGAGCTGCCGCAGCTGCTCAACATCATCAAGGGCGATATGAGCGTGGTGGGACCGCGTCCCGAGGTGCGGCGGTATGTGGAGATGTACGATGAGCGCCAGCGGCGTGTGCTCACCGTGCGGCCGGGTCTCACCGACTACGCCTCGCTGCAGTACATTTCGGAAAGCGAGTTGCTGGCCGAAAGTGCCGACCCCGAAAAGACCTACATTGAGGAAATTATGCCCGCCAAGCTGGAACTGAACCTCCAATACATCGAGAAACAATCTTTAGGCGAGGACTTGAGCATCATATTCAAAACCATCGGAAAAATCATAAGGAAATAATTAGGAAAGCAGTTTCGTCTGAAGGACAAAAGCGTTTACTCTGCTCCTAATTCCAACTGATTTTTAACCAACTCATAGTACTTTCCCCTTTTGGCGGTTAGCTCTTCATGGGTGCCTTGTTCAACAATCTGCCCATTATCCAAGACTACAATTTTGTTAGCATTCTTAACCGTACTCAAACGATGCGCAATAATCACAACTGTTCGACCCATATAATATCTCTCCAAATTATTCATAATCTCCCTTTCATTTGTAGCGTCTAATGAGTTGGTGGCTTCGTCAAAAAACAAATAGTCCGGGTTTTTATATATCGCACGAGCGATGAGAATTCGTTGTTTCTGTCCCCCACTTATGGGCAGTCCCGTTTCTCCGATCTTAGTATTCACCCCCATTGGCATTGTACTGATGAAATCTTGCAAACAAGACAGCTTTATGGCTTGATCAAGCAGATGTTGGTTGACATTTTTGTCGTTCAAGGTGATGTTTTGCTTTATACTCCCGCTAAATATATAGCCGTTTTGCATAACAACACCACAATGATGTCTCCAGTCGTCACAACTGATGCTTGAAATATCCTTATCACCAATGAATAAATTCCCTCGCGTTGGGAAATAGAAACCCATAAGCAGCTTAAGCAAAGTGGTTTTACCACTCCCGCTAACGCCCACAATAGCAGTAACTTGTTGTTTGTTAATTTCTAAATTAATGTTATTAAGAATATTACGACTTTTCAAGCCAGGGTATTTAAAATCCACATGTTCGAAAGAAATATCAACTTGTAGAGATTCCTTTGAAACAGAATCCTTATCCCCATCATTCTCTTTGGGGTGTCCCATTACCTCTTGGACACGATTGTTTGAAAGTGTAGCATATTGCACTTGTCTTGAAAATTTCAGCAATTGATTAATGGGGCTTGTAATCTGTCCTAAAAGGAAACTGATCGTCATCATTGTCCCGATAGTCATTTGATTTTTTACAACCAAAAACGCACATATACCCGTAACAAACAAATCCATGACATTGTCAATAAACCCAATGCCTTCTGAAAAAAATGTTTCCAGGAAGAACGCCTTAAGCTGGTATTTGTTTATTTTTTCTTGGAAGGCGGTCCAATCCTTTATTCTGACCTCTTGAGAATTATTGATTTTCACATCAGGCATCCCCATAATTGTCTCATAGATTGAATTTCTACGGGAGGATTCAAATGAGAATAAAGAATAGTCAATCTGTCTTCTTTTCTGCGAAAACAACAACGTATAGAGCAATGACAATGTGGTCCCGCATACAAAGATAAGGAACACCATCGGATTGAAGTAGATAAGGATAGAACTGAAAACCAACAGATTAATAAATGTCAGAATCACGCCACCCAATAAATCCACAATCAGATTATTTACCCTTTCCTGATCACTTATTCTTTGTATCAAATCGGAGCTGAATCGTGTCTCAAAATAACTGATAGGCAGATCCACAATTTTTTTCAGGTATTTAGCTATAAGATTGGTCCCGAATGAAAAACCTGTTTTCAACAAAATAACCCTTGAAATACTATTGGTGATGACAAAGCCCACGTTGAAAAGCAGTTGCGATATCAGCAATAACCATATCAAAGGGATATCCTTATTAAGTATGCCATCGTCAATCGTCTTTCTAAACAACAACGGCATAATCCAAGTTATTGCCATGGCCAGCAAAGTCAGAGCAGAGATGATAGAAAAATGCTTCTTGTGCTGACAAAAGATGCGCCATGTGAGATTTCTTAACGGATGTTTCTTTGTCTTATCTGCATCCGGGTTTTTGGTCTTGAAGGTGTCATCCGGCTCAACCAATATGCAGATGATGCTTTCATTGATGAACATCTTCTCTACAATCTCATCTTGCGACAATGTGACCCTTCCGTCATCTGGGTCAATGATATGGAATCGCCTTTTCCTATCAATTTTTTCCAGAACAACGAAGTGTCCAGAATTAAAATAAAGAATGGCAGGAAGAGGCATCCTACCGATGTCATTGAGAGAGATGCTTACCGCGACACTCCTCAATCCAATTTCAGTACATATGGTGGATATATCGCTGATTGTACAACCAATCCGCGATAACTCACAAAATGATTTTAATGTTTGTAATGAATACCTTCTTCCATAGAAATGTGCGATCATCTGCACACAGGTCGGTCCGCAGTCATTACACTCCAACTGATGATAAACAGGAACCCTTCTCATTATAACCTTTCTTGAATCGTACTATTCCTTCTTTGTGAGCCTTTCGTTTCGCGATTTCCTAAACGCAAACTATACGAAACCCAGTAGGTTCTCCCATAAACGTAAGAATAGTGTGAGTGTATGTAATTCTGTGTTGCGAGCGACTCCTTACTTTGCCAGTCAAGGATATCATCAACTCCAAACGAAAAAGTTCCATTTTTAAATTGCTTCGTGATATGAATATTCCAATTCACACTTTGGTTAAGGTTGGCTCCGACATAAGAGGATATGGGAATATAATCCAAAGTAGTTAACAATTTCCAATCTTTCTTTTTACAAAGTGCTGTCGAAATGGAAAGGTTGATGGAGAACTCGCTTCCCTTGGCATTAAATGCTGTAATCCTCGGACTCTTGATCCGGTATAAATCATATTCATAATAGATGCTTGCAGACAAAAAAACGTAATTCTTGAAAAGCTGTTGGTCTGTTTCCAGCTCAATGGAAAAGAAGTGTGCATTGCCATAGTTTTCATCCGTGATTTTGGTGCAATTGGTTTCAGGTGTTGCGATGCGAAATTCGTTCCAAATATTTTGAGAATAGGAGTATCCCAAAACCAACACGTAATCCCAAAACAGTGTGTAGGTCAGTTCAGCATCATACATCCTGCAAGGGCGCAAGTCAATATTATTTTCCCTGTATAATGTCGGGGAATAATAGTATTTGAAAGGATTTCTCTTCCCATAGCTAGGGATGGCCTGACGACTGGCGAAATCCAAAGCGAATTCGTGATCGTCATTGGGAATAAAAACAAGAGAGAATGATGGGAAAAGATTGAGGTATTTATTGGAGATGGTTTCTTTTGTGACCTGCTGCTGCCCATGATAAAGATAACACTCCCCTCGCAAGCCAGCCGAAAGCGACCACATATCTGATATCTCCCAATCACAAGTGGCATACAATGCTGCAGTTATGTCCCTGTAAACAAAATGGTTGCTTTGGCTAAAACCCTCCATATACGCTGCCGATTGCTCTATGTTAGAGGTGTAATCGTCATCGACCACGCTCCCGTAGCATTCCAATCCTGTTCGCAAACTCAAATTCTTGCTGAATTTGTGGCTGTATTTTGCCTTGAAATCGATTCCATTGACGACCGCCGCACTGCTCGTGAAATAAGATGCCATTTCATGCGAGGGCAACCTATGATTTCTGTTAATGTAAGATGAGGTGTTCTGGCTTCTCGTGTAAAAAATATCGAAAGTCAGCAGTTGCTTGTCATTGAATTTCACATTGTAATTAAGATTGGTAAAGAGCGAAAAGTTGGGCTTCCTAAATGTTTGACTTGAAGAAGTGACATCAGAAGAGTCAGACAAATTCTCAAGGCCATGGTAATAATCACTTCGGGTACTTGTGCTATCAAGCAGACAATGGCTGATATTCGTTCCCACTTGAAGTCCCAACGTATGCTTTTCGTTGATATGCCACTCCAGCATCGCATGAATGTTTTCGCAAAGCACTCTATTTCGGCTTGAACTCTGAAAAGTATTCATGGTCGTGTCATTATCAGTAAAATATTGATAGGCACTTTCTGTTCTGCTGTAGTTAGGTCTGTATATTGTTGAAAAACTAATAGTTGCATTGACATTCTTCTTCTGTAGTATCAAAAATGCATCCAATGACGGACTGTTGAGTTCCCATCTTTCCCTTTGTCTGTCCTTGACAATCAGGGTGGCGGCAACCCCATCAGACGGGTTCTTTCTTAATACAATATTTAATATCCCATTTTTCACGGTGGAAGGGAATTCACTTCCAGGATTGGTTAGAACTTCTATTCTTTCAATATTTTCCGCAGGAATATTCTTCGGATCAAGATGGCTAGGTCTTCCATCGATGTAAATGGTGGCTTTACCCTTATGTAATATTTCAAGTTCGTCCTCAGGCGTCACATTCACCAATGGAACATATCTTAGAATCTCTACCGTATTATGTCCGGGAGCCAATGGCGATGTGTAAACATTGTTGATGGCATACCGATCAGGCTTTCGCTCAATGGATAACGCATTCGCAGAAATCGTGACCCCATCCAATTCTGTCCAATCTCTAACAAGGACAAAAACGGTCTGACTCATAGCTTCCTGTGTTTGCATCTGTACAGCATTGTAACCGAAAGCTTTAATATAAACATTGGTCCCTTCAATTTCTCGCGGCAACGACAACTCAAAAACACCATTTGTATCTGAAATACTAGAGGTGAGTTCTTGATTGTCACTGGAGACAACAGCCACCACTGCCATTGGTATTGGCAAGCCGTCTCCATCTTCCACCTTTGCATGTATGACCGATTGCGAATAGATACTGTCATGAAACACAATCGCCAAACACAAAACCATCACAAATCTAATAAAAGAGAATGTCTTTATCATGAGATCCTTTTCAGTCTATTTGATATTTACACTTATTATCTTTTACAACGTAATTATAGAATCGGTTAAGAATAATATCTTGTTTCTTTTGTTCATCAATTTCGTAAATGCAGACATTATCCTTCTGCTCTTGGCGCTTTTGTATGCACCCGCCACCACATAAGGGGAATATCGAACAAGTCGAACAGATTGCATGTGGTAATATGTTGGTTATTCTTTCCTTTGGTGTGTCTTGCATCCAAACGACACTTCCGTCATCCTTTAAAATACCATGCCGACTCTCTTCAGAAAAATCACGAGCAGTACATTTGTACACATCCCCATTATAATTTACCAATAGCTGATTAACACAATCTGCATAGCAGGGGTGATGTAAATAGTCAAGATCGAGCAACGGGGAAGTGACCTCAAATCCTCCTTCCCTAAATAGTTTCATCGTCGGAGCAATCTCAAGTTCCTTCGAGTCGTCCTGCCAGATGCGCTGCAGATCCACCTGAACATACCTTCTATCTTCTTCTTTCCACTTTTTTATATCACTTAAAATCGATAAAATTGATGGAAAATTCTTAGCCGTATAGTTGATACGGAGAATTACAGCTATCTGATTTTCAAGCAAACAACGAATATTACGAATGATTGTATCGTAGGTCCCGACATTACCTTTGGTAAAACGAGTTTTATTATGTTCCTCCCGAGCTCCATCCAATGTGATTTGGAAAGTAACTTCCAGCTTGTTTTCCTTGAAAAAAGACACCATATCATCATTGATTAGAACTCCATTTGAGGTAAATGAGATTCCAAGTGCAATATTTTTTTTCTCGCAACACTCCACTGAGTGTAGGATGATTTTTCGAACAGAGTCAAACTCCAACAACGGCTCTCCCCCAAAAAAAGAAAGAATCAGCTTCTTGATATTTCGTTGCCCCATGCAGTTTTTTGAAATCAATCCAAGAATACCTTTCATAGTATCTGGGGATATAGATGACCCTTTTACATGTTTTTCATAACAATACCAGCAATGTAAATTGCAATCCAAAGTCGGATTTATCATCAGATGAAAAACCCCTGATTCCAATCTGATTTTTTGAGAATTCCGCAACTGTTTCTTGTACTCGTCTACCCCACTTGAAACTATCGCACCATTACCACATAGTTCGTTGTACAAATCCTCATTCAACTGCCTCAATTCTGCTGGTGACTTATTCAGCCAATCCTCTCCCCCCTTAATTAAGACAAAAGAATCGGAAGCCGAATTATAAACGGCTTTCACAGTATCTGTTAAGTCGATTAAGTTATTATATATGCTATATTTCATACATTGAAATTTGAAACACACCTCCAACCAGAAGACACGAAGTTAACTCATCGGAGGTGTGTGCAATTATGTGACTATGGTTACTTCGTTGTACTTTGTTGGTTGTCACAAATCCTTCTGTTTATTGCATCATCGCAACCGCTTTGATTCACACAATATTGGCGATTACGTGAGCTGGGGCAGTTGCTATTGGTACAATCTCTGTTGTGACTAACACCACCAACCAAATCCGGCAAAACGGATATCGTCATCATTTGTCTCTCATTTAAAATAGAATGCTCTAAAGAATTAACGAATTCTGTAATCTCTGAATTTTTAACAGGTTTCATAATATTATTATATTTTTAATTAAACAAAACCCTTAACGCGGGCACACGCCAACCTTTGAACGTGTTTTCGGCTCGCTCCACAATGAAAAAAAAATGTATTTTTGCACTGCAGTTTTCCTGCGCCACCGCAAGCCAACTTTGCGGCGTGCCTTTGTGCCGAGCAGCAGGGAGCATCGCATACAAGATTGCAAACATCACTGCGGTGCCCCTGCGTGAGGCACTTTTATGGTACTGCCACCGACATCATGCGCAGCCGTGGCAGCACCCTAAACAAGAATTTTGTTCTTCCTTAGATGCAATAAATTTGGCATATGCTCCGAAACAAAAGTCGTCTTGCTCATGCATTGATGTTTGAATTCAGCGGCAAAAATACAAAAAAACAATACACAAAATTAATTTCACTGATTTTTTTTAATATTTTGCTGAAAATTTAAATAGTTTTACAGAATATAATAAAGCAAAAAATTAGCGCACCTACGTGGTAAACATCAGTAAACAAGCAACTCAACATGAAAAAAATGGGTGAAAAGGATGGCTAGTATTGAAACAAAACCACCTCTTTATCCCTAACTCAACAAAAGAAATATTATAAAAAAAAGGCAGACTGTACGTCTGCCAGATGTGGTGGGAACAACAAGATTCGAACTTGTGACCCCCTGCTTGTAAGGCAGGTGCTCTGAACCAGCTGAGCTATGCTCCCGTCTCAACGAATGAGGCTGCAAAAATACAACTTTTTTCTTTACCTACAACCTTTTGCAGATAAAAATCATTCGTTAATACATCTTATTAATTATCAATTATTTATAAAATTACTTCGGCAGAAGTTTGACGAATGGAATCATCATCTCCTCCAATGAGATGCCGCCATGTTGGAAGGTATCCTTATAATAATTGACATAATAGGAGTAGTTGTTGGGGTACGCCAAGAACGAATTGCCTGTGGCGAACACAAACGAGGAGGTGAGATTTTCTTTCGGCAGGAAAATCTTCTCCGGCGACTTCACCTCAAAGATTTCTTTCGAACTGCAGTCGAGGTTGCGACCCACCTTGTAGCGGAGGTTGCTGTTGGTGTTGCGGTCGCCCACAATCTTCACCGGCCGCTCAATCTTAATGGTGCCGTGGTCGGTGGTAATGTAGATGGGCACTTTCTTCTCCGACAAGAACTTCACCATCTCCAGCATCACAGAGTTGGCGAACCAAGTGGCCGTGACATGACGATACGACTTCTCGTCGTTGGCCAGCTCGCGGATCAGGTCCACATCGGTGCGGGCGTGCGACAGCATATCCACAAAATTGAAAACCACCACGTTAAGCGGATTGCGCAACATACCATGGAAATTGTCGAGCACCTTCCTTCCAAAGTCCATATTGAGAATTTTGGAGTAAGAGATTTTCGAATTTTTGCCAAAACGCTTCAGATGCTCCTCCAATAGGGGCTGCTCAAACTGGTTTTTGTTGCCCTCGTCGTTCTCGTTAAGCCAGTACTGTGGGTACTTTTTCGCAATTTCTGACGGCATCAATCCTGCGAACATGGCGTTGCGGGCATAGTGCGTGGCGGTGGGTAAAATACTGTAAAAGAGGGTTTCATCGTCCACATGGTAGTAGGGATGAATCATGGGAAGGATGGAACGCCACTGGTCGTAACGCAGGTTGTCGATCACAAAAAGGAAGGCCGTCTTTCCCTCCTCCAGGTCGGGGAAGAGCTTTTCCTTTAAAATAGTATGCGAAAAAAGCGGTTTCTCGCTGCCGCGTCCGTTGATCCAATCCTCATAGTGAGTGGCCACAAAGTGCGAGAAACGACTGTTGGCCTCCTGCTTCTGGTCGGCCAAGATTTCGCCCACACCCGCATCCTCGATGCGCTCGAGGTCGAGTTCCCATTTTACTAACTCTCTGTAAACCAGCTCCCACTCGGCGCAGGTGTTGCTGTCGGAAATCTTCATCGCAATGTCGCGGAACGCCTGCTGATAGCCCTGCGTATTCTTCTCGGTAATAATGTCGGTGCGATTGATATTTTTCTTCAGACAAAGTAGTATCTGATTGGGATTCACAGGTTTGATGAGGTAGTCGGCAATATCGGAGCCGATGGCGTCCTCCATAATGTGCTCCTCTTCGCTCTTAGTGATCATCACCACAGGAATCTGCGGCCGCACTGCCTTGAGGTGCTTCAAGGTTTCGATGCCGCTCAGTCCGGGCATATTCTCATCCAAAAAAACGATATCAACCGTCTCTTTATCAATAATATCAATGGCCTCGTTGCCACTGACAGCGGGAATCACTTCGTAACCTTTGTTTTTCAGGAAAATAATGTGGGGCTTCAGAAGATCAATCTCATCGTCAGCCCAAAGAATTTTCGTACTCATGCGTGTAATATTTAGTGTAATACAAACGCACGAACGACGATTTTAGTACACGGACGGCAGATTTTCGTACCCTTTCTATTCGCGGATGACGGTGAAGTTGTAGTCGTCCACGAACTTGATCATGCGGGAGGGCTTGAAATCGGTGGAATCGGTGTAGGATTCCGGCACAATGTAATCGACACGCTCGCGGATGACGGGCGAGATGTCGGCGAACACAGCGGGCGCGTGCTGTCCGGAGATGTTGGCGGAAGTGGAAACCAGCGGCCGGTCCAGTGCCTTGATAAGCTTCCGGCAGAAGCAGTCATGCACCACGCGGATGGCGAGGGTGCCGTCGGGCGGGAGCATGATGTCGGGCAGGTTGAAGGCGGAAGGATAAACGAAGGTGGTGGGACGTTCCACCATCTGCAGCAAATCCCACGCAATCAGCGGGATGTTCCTGACATACAGCGGCAGCTTGTCGGCCTTGTCGAGCAGCACCAGCATGCTCTTGCTCTCCTGCCGTTCCTTGATTTCGAAAATGCGGCGCACGGCGGCCTCGTTGGTCGCGTCGCAGCCGATACCCCACACCGTGTCGGTAGGGTAAAGGATCACCTTGCCGTCAAGCAGCAGATCCACACAACGTCTAATTTCTTCTTCCATGGTCGTATGATTTTTTACTGTTCTTCCGATTGTCGCTCCAACTCAGCTTCGTCAAAGCCCTGGTTCTCGGCCAAAAAGCGACGGGCAGCCTCCTCGTCGGCCGACTCCACTTGAATCTTGATGCCGCCGGTGAGCACCGACATAAAATTACCGACCGTGTTGTCCTTGATGTAGCAATTGATTCCGGCATCCTCCAAAATGGTGCGGATGACTTCGGCCTGTGAACTGAAGTCCACCACTGCTACGGTTACCAATTTCAAATTGTCTTTCATAATATAATAATTTACAATCTTTTACTCATTCAAACACTGCATCACCCACATATCCACAAAGCCGTTGCAAGTACGCATCCACTCGCGCAACCGTCCACATTCGGTAAAACCCGCACGCTGGAACAGTCGCACGCTGGCCTCGTTGTCGGCCATAACGTGACAGTAAACCTGATGCAACCTCACATCCTTCAACAGATACTCCTTCGCCAGCAGGATGCTCTCCAGTCCGTAGCCCCGGCGGCGGTATTCGGGCGCGATGAGAATGCCCAAGGCCGCGCGCTGGTGGTCGGGATCCACATCAAACACATCCACCGCCCCGACGGTATCGCCCGTAGACACCTCCCCCACCATCAGCCGCAGCTGGCGGTTGGCGTAAATGTCCTGCGACGAGGTCTCGATGAATTTCTCCAGAATGTGTCTCGAAAACGGCGCCGTGGTATTGCTCACCATCCAGTTGTCGCGGTCGTTCTCCCACGTATACATCACCGGAAGGTCCTCAGGCTCAAGCGCTCGCAAAAACACATTCTTTCCCACCATAACTATATGATTCTTTTTATGATTCGAAGAAAATGGGTATAACGGCCCTCTTCGTTGCAGAAGATACCGGTGGAGTCGAGGGTGTCGATACGCACCTTGCCGCTGGAGTGGATGATCTGGTTTTGGCCGCACACGATGCCGACATGGGTAATGGCTTCCGATTCGGCAGTGGATCCAAAGAAGGCAAGGTCGCCGATCTGGGCCTCCTCGACAAAATCGACGGGCATGCCGCATTCCACCTGCTGCAAGGCATCGCGCGGGAGGGCGATGCCGACACTTTTATATGCCAACTGCGAAAAGCCGGAGCAGTCGATGCCGGCCGGCGTGCGTCCGCCCCACAGGTAGGGCGCATTCAAAAAGGCGGCGGCGAACTGCATGAGCTTCACCTGCAGGGGTGAAAGTCCCTGAGATGCAGGGACAGGCTTCTCTTCCGGAAGATTCACCATGAAGATAGAATTGCCCAGTATCAGGATGCCATCTTTGGGATACGGGAAGGATGAACCGATAAAAATCGGAAAGCTGATATTTTTCTCAAAAGTGTTGATTACCAGCAACAAATCCTTCACCACATACTTGTCGGCGGCGAGGTATTCCTCCACATCCTTATCATGCAGCGGGTTATGCTGCCGGCGGCTGATCCACCCCTCGTATCCGCAGTCGCAGGTGCGCACTTTGAGCCAGTCGGGAGTTTCCTCCACAACAGAGTAGGCGTCGCCGAAGAGCATCTGCGACACCAGTTCGGAACGGTGCGAGGGTTCAGCCCGCAGGTTCAGCACCGATAAGTTAGCAACTCCGTACATGACAGCAGGTTAGAAAGGCAGGTCGTTGGTGTCGGTGCCAGGTTGGAACTGCGGGTCGGGGTACTGACCGGGTTGCTGCATCGGTTGCTGCATCGGCTGGCCGTAGGGCTGCTGGACGGGCTGGCCGTAAGGCTGCTGCATCGGCTGTCCGTAGGGCTGCTGCATGGGCTGACCGTAAGGTTGTTGCATCTGGGGTTGCTGCATCTGGCCGGGACGATCGATGCGCCATGCACGCACATCGGTGTACCAGCGGCCGTTGAACTCACGCGACTCGATGCTCACCGACACGAGCATCATCTCTCCGGGCTGGAAAGTGTCGAGGATCGGGATGCTGTTGGTCCATGCGGCGATGCAGATCTTACGCGGATATTGCTCCACCGTTTCGATGATAAAATTCTGTTTCTTCCATTCGCCTCTGGCGCTGGTGCCGCTCTCCACGTCAAGTTTCTGGAGCAGCTTTCCTTCAATTTGCAATTCCATTTTACTATATTTTATAATATTCGACAATAATATTTGAAGCTGCAAAAATACGGGAAATTTGCGAAAAACGGATTTTCTTCAATTTTTATATAAACTATTGATTATTAGTAAAATAAATATCTTTTCAACAATTGTTAATAATTTTTTGAAAAAAAAGTATGGATGTGCTGTCAGTTCAAAAAAAAGTTGTATTTTTGCACCCGATTTTTTGAGACAAAAAAGAAGCTAAAAAAGTAAAGAAATGGCAAAGAAAAACAAGGAAGCACGTCAACAAGTGATTTTGGAGTGCACAGAGCAGAAAGCCAGCGGCGTACCGGGTATGTCCAGATACATCACCACGAAGAACCGCAAAAACACTCCTGAGAGATTAGAGCTGAAGAAATACAATCCGTATCTGAAGCGCGTAACCGTTCACAAAGAAGTTAAATAACCTAAATACCTGTAAGAGATGGCAAAGAAAGTTGTTGCAACATTGAAGAAAGAAGGTGGTGTCACCTATACGCGTGTAATCCGTATGGAGCGCTCACCGAAGACGGGTGCCTACACATTCAAAGAGGCAATCGTCGAATCCACCCAAGTTAAAGACTTTTTATCCAAAAAGTAATATTTTTTTTCATGGCGTTTGGAAGAGCCGCACTGCGAAGTGCGGCTTTTCCGTTTTAAAGCGGTTCCTGATGGGAAAAAAGTTGCCACGCCCGCCTCAATTCCGAATTTAGTCGTATCTTTGCAGGCTGAAAATAATTACCAACAAAATAACTAACCACTATGAGTATCATCAAACCTTTCAAGGGATTCCGGCCGCCCGTCGACATCGTCGAGAAACTGGCCTCCCGTCCGTACGACGTCCTCAACTCCGCCGAAGCACGCGTAGAAGCTGCCGGCAACCCCTACAGCCTCCTGCACGTCACCAAGGCTGAAATCGACCTCCCCGAAGGCACCGACGAGCACTCCCCCGAAGTGTATCTTCAGGTCGTCAAGAACTACAACCTGTTCAAAGACCTCGGCTGGCTGGTGAAAGACGAAGAGGAGAAACTCTACATCTATGCCCAGAGCATGAACCCGAAGGATGCCAACGCCAAATGGCAGTACGGCATCGTGGCCTGCGCCTACAGCGAGGACTATGTCAACAAGATCATCAAGAAACACGAGCTCACCCGTAAGGACAAAGAGGAAGACCGCATGAAACACGTCCGCATCACCAACGCCAACGTGGAACCCGTCTTCTTCGCTTATCCCGCCGTGGCTCGCATCGACGAGATCGTTGCTTCCGTCACCGCCAACAAGCCCATCTATGACTTCATCGCCAAGGAAGACGGCTTCGGCCACCGCTTCTGGGTCATCGACAACAAAGCGATGATCGCCGAACTCGTGGAGCTGTTCGCCACCAAGGTTCCCGCCATGTACATCGCCGACGGCCATCACCGCAGCGCCGCCGCCGCCCTCGTGGGACAGGAGAAGAAAGAGCAGAACCCGCACCACACCGGCAAGGAAGAGTACAACTACTTCATGACCGTCATCTTCCCCGACAACCAGCTCAACATTATCGACTACAACCGCGTGGTGAAAGACCTCAACGGTCTCAGCAAGGAGCAGTTCCTCGCCGCCGTGGCCGAAACCTACACCGTGGAAGATATGGGCACCGACATCTACAAACCCACCCAGTTGCACGAGTTCAGCATGTACCTCGACGGCCACTGGTATAAGATGAACGCCAAGCCCGGCACCTTCGACAACAACGACCCGATCGGCGTGCTGGATGTGACCATCCTCAGCAACCTTGTTCTCGACAAAGTGCTCGGTATCAAGGACCTCCGTACCGACAAGCGCATCGACTTCGTCGGTGGTATCCGCGGTCTCGGCGAACTGAAACGCCGCGTGGATAGTGGTGAGATGAAGGTCGCCTTCGCCCTCTATCCGGTCAGCATGAAACAGATCATCGACATTGCCGACACCGGCAACATCATGCCTCCGAAGACCACCTGGTTCGAGCCGAAACTGCGCTCCGGCCTCGTGATCCACGAGCTCTGCTAAACAGTATAGCATCAGAATTCAAGAGCGGCTGCCCGCATGGGTAGCCGCTCTTTTTTATAAAAACACAACTATCGTATTTATATTCTGAAATTTATGTATTTTTGCAGCGATAATACATCAGCACAAAAATCATGAAAAAGCTCATCTTATTTGCATTCATACTTTTATCTACGCTTGTCGTCAATGCCCAGATCCCGCCTGTGAGTCCGGCGGCCTGTGCGGAATGCGGCGCCAAAAACGGCGAACCTCATAAATCGTGGTGCCCCTACGCCCCCCATCAAGAGCCTGAGGAGGAACCTGAAACCCATCCCCAACCCACTACCCATCCCACTCCCACCCCACCCGCACCGCAATATACCGCCCCTGCAACAGCCCCTACAACCACCTACCAGAAGCCCGATTTCTCCACACTACCCCATCCCCAAGTGCAGGACCGGCCGCTTTTTTCTGGCATCAACGAACATAACCTCACGGTTGCGCCAACCGAACTGACCTCTCACACCCAGTGGGGTGAAGTTGATTTAAAAGACATTGGCTCATTTACTTACGACATCTGCCGATATACCAATTTCAACAATACTGCCGTGGTGTTGGGCCACACCCAACCCAATGGCACAGTGGAATGGAAGTTGCTGCAAAAATACCCGTACGGCTATTATAACGAAAGCAGTTTTATCGATCCTAAAACGGAAGGCGTGAGCATTGTGAACATCCATTTGGAGGCCGAGGGCAGATTTATTTTTGTGGACTACAGTGATGGCACCAATCGAGTTTTCGACTCGTGGGGAAACATGCTCTTTGTTTCTGAAAATAATGAAGTTCGGTTGCTGAATTTCAAAGATGGGGAGCGGTATTTTTTCGAAGTGTGGGATAGAGAGACATCGAAATATCTGTTATGGACGGCGGAAAAAAGGGAGACTGAACTCATCGGAATTTCCACAAAAGCAATCCAATACCTCAACAATGCGTTTATCACCTTCGACTATCATTACAACATCAAAGATTTTAATGGGAACTCTTTAACGCTCAATATGGATGGGCGCAGCATCATGTTCTTTGATGACGTGACGGTTTGTCAAATTGATATGAAACCTTTTTATATTGTAGAGGTTAAAGATTGGAACACATCGAAATACACCCTCGTATTATCCGATCTGAAGCAGTATGGAGGGTGGTATGATTCTATAGACGAGATGCTGCGACACGCTCTTCCCTACCCCAGGTAAGACCGTAGGTTCTTGCACTTGGCCTGGTTTTTCAGGCGGCGGATGGCCTTCTCCTTGATCTGGCGCACACGCTCACGGGTGAGGTTCTGCCGCTCGGCAATCTCCTCCAACGTCCACGGGTGCTTCTCGCCGTCAAGTCCAAAATAGAGCTTGATGATGTCGGCCTCGCGTTCAGGCAACGTAGCAATGGTGCGGTTAATCTCTTGACGCAAAGACTCATACAACAGCTCTCTGTCGGGCGGAGTGGAATCCTCCGACTTGAGCACATCGTACATGTTGTTGTCCTTGTCCTGCGTGAGGGAGGCGTCCATGGAGAGATGACGCGACGAGTTGCGCATCGAGTCCTTCACCTCCGCCTCGGTAATATCGAGCAGTGCAGCGATTTCATCAGCGCGGGGTTCGCGCTCGTACTCCTGCTCCAGATAGGCATATGCCTTGTTAATCTTATTGATGGTGCCGATCTTGTTCAACGGCAGACGAACAATACGAGACTGCTCGGCCAGCGCCTGCAAAATGGACTGGCGGATCCACCAAACAGCGTACGAGATGAATTTGAAACCACGGGTCTCATCGAAACGCTGTGCAGCCTTGATCAAACCAAGATTGCCCTCGTTGATCAAGTCAGGAAGGCTAAGTCCTTGATTCTGATACTGCTTGGCTACAGAAACCACAAAACGGAGGTTGGCCTTGGTGAGTTTTTCCAGCGCAGCCTGGTCGCCCTCTTTGATTTTTCGGGCCAGCTCCACCTCTTCCTCAGCCGTGATCAGCTCCACTTTTCCAATATCATGTAAATATTTGTCTAACGACGCGGTCTCGCGATTGGTTACCTGTTTAGTGATGTTGAGTTGTCTCATTTCAAAACTTTTTGCTCGCTTTTACGGCGGTTATTTTCATTTTGTTACAGATAAATAACAACAAAATACACCCTTCCGAAAAAGTTTGCAAAAGTACAACTTTTCATCGAAAAAACAGCCTCAATTTCAGCATTTTTTCAAAAAAAATCTTGAAAAAATTATATGATTTTGACTATTTTTGCGTTTTAATCAAAAAACATATCATGTACCGACGTTTCACCGCCATTCTGACCGCCATTTTTCTGGGCATGTTTCTCATAACGAACACTGTACACGCACAAGTGCTCAATGAGATTCTGCTTCATTTTTCGGAAGAGGAGATGGAAGTGCCGATGAGCGTGCGCGAAAAGATGATGGCCGAAAAAGGGAACACGCTGCTCAACTACGACAACTACAAGCTGTTGGTGTACGACAAGCGTGCCGGATTCCTTCAGATTCGCACCCCCTTAGATGTCACCTACGAGATTGCGACATGGCGGCGCGACGGTCACGGCGACCTGCTGGTGGCCCTTTGCGAAACCCGCTGCGGCAACAGCTGCGGCTCGAAAATTTCCTTCTACGCCGTCACAGAGGATGCAAAAGAGGTCACCTGGCAACAGCTTCCCACCGAAGACTATATCCCCACTTTTACCCTCTCTGATATCTTCAACGAACAGAAACTCTCGAAGAACTATCTTACCACAGAGACCGTTTTGAAGGATTTTGAAGTCAAGACCCAGTTCATGCTCCCGCAGACCGGACACGACATCATCGTAATTTTCACCTGTTTAGATGAGTTAGATAAAAAAGAATACCAGCGCATTTATAAATATTTGGATGGCGTGATGCTGGACCTGATATGGAAGAAAGGCTCATTCATCAAAAGCGATCCCTATTTCCCCGCCTATTAAACCGACCATAACCTTTATTACCATGATTGCAAAACTCTATGAGGCTTATCTGAAACACCCCAAAATCTGCACCGACACCCGCAACATACAGTCCGACAGTCTTTTCTTCTGTCTGAAGGGTGAGAATTTCGACGGCAACACCTTTGCGCTCCAAGCGTTGGAGGCGGGTGCCGCCTACGTGGTCACCAACCGGCAGGATTTAAAGGACCATGACCGCTGCTTTGTGGTGGACGACACCTTGGTCACCCTGCAGCAGCTGGCACACCACCACCGGACGCAGCTGCACATCCCCTTCATCGGCATCACGGGCACCAACGGCAAAACCACCACCAAGGAGCTGACCGCCCAGGTGCTGCAAGCGAAGTACCGCGTGGCCTTCACCCAAGGCAACCTCAACAACCACATCGGTGTGCCGCTCACGCTGCTTTCCATAACAGCCGACACCGAAATCGCCATCGTGGAGATGGGCGCCAACCACCCGGGCGAAATCGCCGACCTGTGCCGCATCGCCGAACCCACCCACGGCCTCATCACCAATATCGGGGTGGCACATATCGAAGGCTTCGGTTCTCCAGAGAATATTATCACCACTAAACGCGCTTTGTACGAGTCGGTTATGCAACGCCAAGGCACGATTTTTGTCAATACAGGTGATGCCATTTTAGCGCAGTGTGCGGGCAATTACCAGCCACAGGTGCGCTACGGCGACGCTTCCGACAGCAGCTGTCGCGGTACCCTCACCGACATGAATCCCTGTCTTACCGTGCAGGTGGAAGATACGACCATCCACACCCACCTCACCGGCGAGTACAACCTGCACAACATCCTCGGCGCCATTGCGGTAGGTCATTTCTTCGGCATCAGCACAGCGGAAGCCGGCAGGGCCATCGAAGCCTATATGCCCAGCAACCACCGCTCGCAAATCATCGAGGCCGGCGGCAGCACCATCATCGCCGACTACTACAACGCCAACCCCACCAGCATGACGGCGGCGATCCTCAATCTCGCCCATCTCCCCCACCCCGACAAGTACGCCATCCTGGGCGATATGCTCGAGCTAGGCAGCGTCAGCGAGCAAGAGCACCGCAATATCATCACTCTTTGCGAACAGCACCACATCCATCCCATCTTTGTGGGTCATATCTTTCATCAACTCACATCTAATCAAGCATTTGAAGATGTGGAACAGGCCAATCAATACCTTGCTTCACATCCCATCCGCAACGCGATGGTCCTCATCAAGGGTTCGCGGGGCATTCATTTGGAAAAAATCTCCCTTGAAAATATTCAATAAATCATTATCAACCAAGCATTTATATATGAAGAAAATCTTTATCCTTTTCATCTTCACCCTCCTCACCGCAGGCTATATGAAAGGTCAGACCGTGTATAGCTGCAATTACAAATACGATGCGGATGTGAAGGTGTATGTAACTGATTACAAATATGATGCAGATCTCGTGGTATATAAATGCAGCTACAAATACGACGCCACCGACAACAAGGGGCTGTGGTACTTCTGCGACCATAAGTACGACGCGAAGAAAAAGATCTATTTCGTGGACCACAAATACGACGCCGATCTGGTCATCTATTTCACAGATTACAAGTACGATGCCGGCTGGCGCAAGCAGGAAAAGAAGCACCTCATGTACTGATGTTTTTCAAAAAAATCCTGTTGATAATTTGTTGAAAACTCGCTCGTCAGCTGATATCTCTTTTTATAAATTTGTATATTAGAATTTAAAATGAATATCGCTGATTATGAAGAGGTTAATCATTCAAAGCATCCTCATTATCGGGTTGATGCTTGCCCACATTTCGGTTGATGCGCAGAGACCGCTGAACTACGAATCTCCTTTACGCCAGTACAACACGGCTTTGGAACTGCTGCAGAAGCATGAATATGGCTCTGCTCAGGAGTACTTCCATTACGTTTACGAAAACACCACGGACCAGCAGTATGACATGAAGTCCACCTCCTACTTTTACGAGGGAGTTTGTGCGGTGAAGCTGAACCATGGAAACGCCCTGTACCTGCTGCGCGACTTCGTGCGCCGCTATCCCATCCACACCCGCGTGCCGGAGGCATACCTGTACATCGCCCGTTCCTACTACTATCAGAAACAGTACAAGAAGGCGCTTGAATATTTTAATGAATTGGATGAAAGAAAGATAGAGAAAGAAGACTTAGCAGAATTTTATTTCAAGAAAGGCTACTGTCTGCTGCGCGAAAAAGATCGTGATGAAGCCAGATATTACATGCGGAAAGCCCGCGAATATGACGGACAGTACAAAGACAAAGCCACTTACTATGTGGCACACCTCGAATATGAAGATGGACAATATGAGGCTGCATTAGCCGATTTCAACGAAATCAAAGATGTGAAGGAGTATGCGAAAGTGGTGCCCGCCTACATCATGCAGATCCATTTCATGCAGGGCGAGTACGAGACCGTGGTGAGAGAGGCTGGCAATGCCGGTGCACAGGCTGGAGAGCCCAACGAGCTGAAACGCATCGTCGGTCTGTCGCACTACAACCTCAACCACTACCAGGAAGCCTCTAATTATTTCGCGCAAATTCTCCAAAAGAAATCCGCCAATGATGCCTCCACTTACAGCCGTTCCGACCGCTACGCCTTCGGTTATACCTTCTACAAGACCGGTGACTACAGCGAGGCTATTGCCCAGCTCTCGCAGGTGACCGACACGGTGGATGCCATGACGCAGAACGCCTACTACATCATCGCCGACTGTTTCCTCAAGCAGAACAAACTCGCCGATGCCTCCAACTATTTCTACGAAGCCTCGAAGATGGAATATTCTGCTGACATTCAAGAAGATGCTTTTTATAACTATGCCAAACTGCAATATGAGACCGCCAACGCACTCAACCAGCAGAAGGCGCTCTCCACCATCGAGGAGTACATCAACCGCTACCCGCACACCGCCCGCGCACAGGAGATGAGCTCCTACCTGGCCGCCATCTACGCCTCCACCAAAAACTACGCTGAAGCCATCAAGGCCATTGAGAAACTCGACCGGAACCACCGCACTCCGGAGATCCTGCGCTCGTACCAGCGCTGCACCCACTTCCGCGCCATGGAGCTGATTGCCGACAAAAAATACCGCGATGCCGGCAAGATGCTCGACAAGTCGCTGCAGACCCCGCTGGACCAGAATCTGCACCGTTCGAACCTCTACTGGAAGGCGGAGTGCGAGTACCGCGCTGAACAATACCGTGATGCTTACAACTCCTTCCTCCTGTACCAGAACAGCGACAAGGTAACCTCCGACGAAAACTACCCGCTTTCGCTCTACTCGCAGGGCTATACCGCCATGAAGCTCGAAAAGTACAAGGAGGCACAGAAAGCTTTTGATAAATTCTTAACATTCTGCAATACAGACAAATATAGTTCATACAAATCCGATGTGTATGCCCGTCTGGGCGACTGCTACTTCATGCAGCGCAACCTGCAGTCGGCCATCACGCAGTACGAGCGTTGCGAGCAGCAGAAAGGCAGCAACGCCGACTACGCCCTCTATCAGCAGGCCATCTGCCAAGGCTACCAGCAGCGCACCGCCAAAAAGGTGGAACTGCTCGAGAAATTCACCCAATATTACAGCAAATCCCCTTACATCATCGACGTAGAATACGAGTTGGCCGGCATCTATCTGACACAGAACCAGCACAATCTGGCCATCAACTCCTACACCAGTTTCATCCGCAACCATCCCAAAAGCAACTATGTGCCGAAAGCTTACAACAAGTTGGCGCAAGCGTACCTGAACGCCGGACAGAACGACAAGGCCATCGAGACTTTCAAGCTGGTGGTGGACAAATACCCCGGCTCACAAGAGGCCAAAGAGGCGGTGGGCAACCTGCAGGACATCTACTCCGAGATGGGCCGTCCGGGCGACTTCCTCGACTATGTCACCTCCAAGGGCAACCTCTCCATCTCGCCTGAGCGTCAGGACTCCATCACCTACAAGTCGGCTGAGGCCAAGTTTTTACAGGGCAACTGTGAGATGGCCATCGCCGGTTTCAGCGACTACATCAAGAAATTCCCCAACGGTTTCTTCATTGCCGACGCCTACTTCAAACGCAGCGAGTGCGAGTATGGCGACCGCAACTATGAGGATGCCTTGAGAGACTGCGAATACCTGCTCAACAACTTCCGCACCGAAAACAACGAGATGGCCGCCAAGCGTGCTGCCACCATCCTTTTCAACAAGAAAGAGTATGACCGCGCCATCACCCGTTTCAACGAGCTCCTCGCCCTCTCCACCAGCGAAGAGAACACCTCCTATGCCTACAACGGCATCATGCGGTGCGCCTTCGAGATGAAGAACTACAAAGAGGCTCTCGAGGGTGCCAAGGGTTACATCGCCTCCCCAAAAGCTGACCCCGAACTGATGGACGATGCCAACCTCATCGCCGGAAAGTCATCGTTTGAGCTCCGCGACTACAGCGCAACCATCAAGTACCTGAAGCCGCTCTCCACCGCCAGCACCAACAGCACCTCCGCCGAGGCCGCTTACTACTGCGCCCTGACCGAGTTCAAACGCGGCGACTACACAGCCTGCGAGAAACAGATCACCGAGATCATTGAGGCACGCTACACCTCCGCCTACTGGATCGCCAACACCTTCATCCTCTACGGCGACTACTACCAGGCCGTCGGCAACACCTTCCAGGCGCGCCACACCTACCAGAGCATCGTGGACAACTACGACGGTGACGACTTGCGGCAGATTGCCCTCGACAGAATCGCCGAAATGGAGGGCTCGACGAAACCCAACAAGCCCACCCCTAACAACAACTCCGACGAAGACTCACTCAACCCCGAAGATTAACCCTGAAAAACATCACAGCAATGAAAAAATATATCGCAACCGCCATTCTGATACTGGTCGCCTCCTGCCTCAGCGCACAAGTGGACACCTTCTACATTCAGATGAAGTACACGCCCAAGCTGAAGAACTTCAAGAAAGTTAATGAGAACCCCAACATGACCGACACGGTGACCGAGAAGGTCAATTTCAACTACTACATCACGCCACAACGCTACGATGTGACCTTCACCCCCACGCCCATAGAATACAACAAAGTGTCGCCCGACATCCAGGAGGTGCTTTACCGCAACTTCCTCAAAGTGGGATTCGGTTACCCCATCACCCCGCTACTCGACTTCTCGTTCCACAACCTCCAGACCGACCGCAAGAACCCCAACTCCTTCGGTCTCAACGTGCACCACTTCTCCTCGTGGGCCAAACCCATCGGGAAAATCATGAAGCAGTACGCCTACTATCCCACCTCCGACACCCGCGTTCACCTCAACTTCAAGCATTTCTTCAAAAACCAAACACTCTACAGTGCCATCAACTACAACCACGAGGCCGCCCGCTTCTACGGTTTCAAAATCGACCCTGAGAAAGAGTACAACACCGACTCGCTCAAAAACAACTTCCACCATTTGAACGCCACCATCGGCATCGCCTCCAACTACGTTTTGGAGGACCGCAAGCTGAAGCAAGACGTACGCCTCGACTACGATTTTCTCTACAATAATTGGAAAGATATGGAGAACCACATCGGGCTCACCTCATTCTTCGCCTACGACGCCCGCTGGGCCAAAATCACCGGCAGCCAGCTTTACCGTCTCAACCTCAATTTCGACTACTACAATGATGATATGGACTACAAGGGAAGCCGCGACGCATTCCTCTTCAATCCAGAAGTTTACGCCCATTTTACCATCAAAGAATACCATATCCTGCTCGGTGTGGGCGGTGTAGTGAATGCCCTGTACGGCAAAGTGGGTGGCACCGTCTACCCCATCGCCGAACTGCAACTCGGCCTTATCCCCTCCATCCTCAACATCTATGCCGGCGTGAATGGCAACTGCCGCTACAACTCGCTCAAAGATATGCTTTATGAAAATCCCTTCCTCGAACCCCATATCGACACGGCCGCCTTCACCACCCATTACATTAATATTTATGGAGGTGTTAAAGGGAATCTCGTCAAAAAACTCAACTACAACCTCTCCGCCCATTACAGCTATGCCAAGAACTTGCAATTCTTCGTCATCGACACGCTCCACAACCCCCAAAACCAGTTCATCGCCGAATACCACGATGGCAACATGCTGAATGTCAACCTGAACATCGACTACGAAATCCTTTCCAACCTGCGCTTTGCCTTCGATGCCAACTACTGGCTTTATGTACTGAAAGACAAGGCCGTACCCTATCACAAACCGATGCTTGAATTCCGCTTCGACGGACAATATACTCTCAAGGAAAAGTTCGTCTTCGACCTGAACTTCAACCTCGGCTTCCTGAGCAAGGGATTAGGATTTGATGCCCAAAAAGGATACTGGACAGCCGTCAACATGAAACCCACGCTCGACTTCGGCATTGGCTTCGAATACCTCATCAACAACCACTTCTCAGCCTTTGCCACCGTGAACAATATCGGCTGCCAATACTACTCGAAATACTACGATTTCCGCAACATGGGCATCAACGCACTGGTCGGCGTAAAATACTCCTTCGGCAACGAGAGCATCCGGAAACCGAAAAAAAGAAAATAAACGCCCCACTATGGTGACCAAAATGGAGTTATGGGAACTGGATGAACAGGGGTTTCATCTAGTGGTGAAAGGCAGAGTCAACGGACAGCCTGTTCGCTTGTTGTTAGACACAGGAGCCAACCACAGCTGTTTCGACCGCCATTTCGCAGAAGAAACCCTGCAAGAACAATCATCCGTCATCGGTCACGATGAAATCAATGTGGGAATAGGAGGCAATGATTTTGAAACCTCCATCATCCATATCTCCGGATTGAAAATCGGACGCATGCAATTCAAGGAAATGGATGTACGCGTGCTGGATTTGTCAGCCGTCAGCGAAATGTATCAATCGGTCGGTTTCAAACCCATCCAAGGCATCCTTGGCGGCGATTTCCTCCACCAACATCAAGCGATCATCAATTACCAAACCCTTGAACTGACATTAAAAAAGTAACTGCAATGCCTACGGAAACGCTCCACGACCGCACCATTCTCGGCATCGACCCTGGCACCAACGTCATGGGATTTGCCATTTTGAAAACACATGTCAGAAATAGCAGCATTGTGAAGATTGGCGTGGTGAAAATGCCCCGCACCGCTGACCAGAACACTAAACTGACCACCATTTACGAACACACCCAGCAACTGATAGAGACCTATCATCCTGATATATTGGCTATTGAGGAACCCTTTTACGGAAAGAATCCGCAGTCAATGCTGAAGTTGGGCCGTGCGCAGGGCGTGGTGATGGGGGTTTGTCTCCACGCAGGGTTAGAAGTGTTTGAGTACACCCCGCGCCGCGTAAAACAGGCCATCACGGGCAAGGGAGCTGCCTCGAAGGAGCAGGTAGCCGCCATGCTGCACCGCATGTACGATTTCACCAACGAGACCAACCTCTTGGACGCCACCGACGCGCTGGCCGTGGCCATATGCCACCACCTGCAAAACCGCATCAGCTTCGGCGAAGGCGGGAAGGCCAAAGCCAACAGCTGGGCTGCCTTCCTCACCCAGAATCAGGACCGCATCATCCAGAAATAAAAAACCACCGCAACGAATGATCGGCGGTGGTCCATACGAATTTCTGTAATAGAATCCGACTATTTGTTTTTGCGCTGGCACTGTTTCGGAGTGACACAGGTGCCGGAAGCGCGGCAAACCACGATGGGCTCTTCGAGCACGTCGGCAGCCGAGTCGGAAATGTCAGTACGGGGGGTGATGACCTTGCGGGCCTCGAACACCATCTTACGGCTGGTGTTGCCTACGTGGGTAATTTCACCAACGGCTTCGATGAAGTCGCCAGCATGTACGGGAGCCAAGAACTCCACATTGTCGTAAGCGCAGAAAAGTCCCTCATCACCATCTTGGATGATGAGCAGCTCGGTAGCCACGTCGCCGAAAATAGCCAGCATGTGGGCACCGTCCACCAAATTTCCACCATAATGAGCATCACCTGCGCTCATTCTAACTCTGATCATTGATTTTGCGTTCATAGTACAAATATTATTTTAAGATTTGAAGATTTTAAGATTTGATGATTTGAAATTCTTAGATTTGAAGATTAAAGGTGTACACACTCTTCATAAGCGGCGGCAGCAGCCTCCATAATACCCTCTGAAAGAGTGGGATGCGGATGCACGGCATGAATCAGTTCGGGACCTTTCACATGCTGCTGACGAGCCAGCACGATGCCGGAGACCATCTCGGTGACATTCTCGCCAATCATGTGGCAGCCCAAAATTTCATCCGTTTTTTTGTCAAAGATAATCTTAATCATACCGTCGCGGCTGCCCGATGCAGTAGCTTTGCCCGATGCGGTGAAGGGGAACTTGCCGATACGCAACTCGTAGCCAGCCTCTAAAGCCTTCTTTTCGGTCATACCGACAGAGGCGATTTCCGGAGTGGTGTAGGTGCAACCCGGAATGTTGGCGTAGTCAACGGGAACAGGATTCAGACCGGCGATTTTCTCCACGCAGACCAATGCCTCGTGGGAAGCGACGTGCGCGAGCGCCGGACCGGGAACGATGTCGCCGATGGCATACACGCCTTCGCAGCTGGTGCGGTAGTACTCATCCACCACCACCTTGCCACGCTCCGTCTGGATGCCCAACTTCTCCAAGCCAATACCTTCGATGTTGGTTACCACACCCACGGCTGACAAAACGATATCGCATTCAATTTCAGTAATTTTACCCTTGGCATCCTTGACTGTCACCTTGCATTTCTCGCCGGTGGTATCCACGATTTCCACGGAAGAGGAGGTCATCACTTTCACGCCGTTTTTGCGGAAGCAACGCTCCAGCTGTTTGGAAATCTCCTCGTCCTCAACGGGCACGAGGTTGGGCAGGAATTCCACGATAGTAACTTTCGTGCCGAGGGAGGAATAGAAATGGGCGAACTCGCTGCCGATGGCGCCCGAGCCCATCACCACCATCGATTCGGGGAGTTTGGGCAGGGTAAGGGCCATGCGGTAGCCGATGACCTTCTCGCCGTCCTGTTTGATGTGCGGCAGCTCCTTCGAGTGAGCACCCGTGGCGAGGATGATGTGGGTAGCCTCATGGGTTACCGTACCGTTCTCACTGAGCACCTGTACTTTACGGTCGGCGGTCAAAGTGGCAAAGCCCTCAATCACCTCCACATTGTTCTTCTTCAGCAGGAACTGCACGCCCTTGCTCATGGCCTCGGCCACACCGCGACTGCGGCGCACGATGGCCTCAAAGTCGGGCTGCGCGGGAGTGTCGAGCTTGATGCCGTAATTCTCAGCATGTTTCATATAATTGTACACCTGTGCTGATTTCAGCAAGGCTTTGGTGGGAATGCAACCCCAGTTGAGGCAGATGCCGCCCAGCTCGCCGGCCTCAATCACAGCCGTCTTCATTCCTAACTGGCTGGCACGGATGGCCGCCACATAACCTCCGGGACCGCTCCCGATTACGATAACGTCATATTTCATATTCGTAATATTAAATTTATAATGATTTGATTTTCTATTTCTTAATGCTTAAAATCAAGCCCAACACCACACCCAAGAAGGCGGCAAACAGCACCTGGTAATCGCCCGGCAGAAGGAATGTGATGGTGTGCGCAGGATACCAGAAGAGCGGGATGGTTTTCTTGAAAACAAACCCCCACTGCACCTTCCAGTTGATTTTATTGGCCATGATGTCACCTATGGGCAGCGGACGGAAGAAACCACGCAATGTGCCGCCCGTCTCCTGAATATGGATATCGGTAATTTTGTGCAAAGTCATGAAAACAGGTGCGAAGATGCTGTTCATCAGCACACTGATGCAGAATGCCACCAGCACCTTGCCCCATGAGAGGCCGCCGGCAAACCAAATCGGAGCCTTGCCCAGACCGAGATACGAAAGGAAACCGATGGTGCCCACTGTGAAAATTTTCATCGACATGGCAATACCCATACCCAAGATACCCCACACCAGCATACGGGGCAGGATACCAAAACCTTTCACGTAATAATTGCCCGTACGGATGCGGAGGGCCAGCATCTCGCCAAACGTAGCAAGGATGGCAAATTTGAAGAAGCTCATAATCATGCCATGCTCTCTCGTAGAATCCTTGAACCAATCCATTGCACCTGGCACAAAAGCAAATAGGGCCACCACTGCAGCCACACACACAATTGTTATGATATCACTTTTCTTCATATTTGAAAATTAGCGTTTATTGAGTCTCATATATTTTTCCAACCAAGCCGGATCATTGGAATAGGAGAATCCCTCCACGGCAGTAAAAACTTCCTCCACACTCGTGGCAATAAGGAGCAGGCCGCTATGGAAAGTCCGCAGAAAACCCTCCTGCTCAAACATTTCCAGCTGTTTGATAAGAGGGTCGTAATAGCCGAAAGCATTGAGTACGACAATCGGTTTCCGATGCATTCCCAGCTGCGCGTCGGTCAGCACCTCGAAAAGCTCATCCATGGTGCCGAAGGAGCCGGGCAGGATGACGAAAGCATCCGCCAAGCGTTCCAGCGTCTGTTTGCGCTCGCTCATCGACTTCACCCAAATCTGCTCCGTAATATTCTGTGCCACAACAGCATCACCGGAGAAGAAGTCGGGAATCACCCCCACCACACGGGCACCGCCAGCGAGAGCCGTTTCAGCAGCCGCACCCATCAGTCCGATTTTCGCACCGCCATAATAAAGCGTAACGCCTCGTGCCGCGCACTGCCGGCCCAGTTCAGCAGCAATTTCACTGTATTTCGAATCATGACCAGCCGACGAGCCACAAAAAAGTGCAATGGAGTGTACGGGAGAATTATTCATGTGTATGATGCTTAAAATGTTTGATGGGCAAAAGGATCAGGGAGGTGAGAATATATACTAAAATAATGATGGGACACGCACCAAGGTGGAAGATCAGCAAAAGCACAGCAGCAATCAACAGGAAGATGTATCTCACCAAATTTTCTTTGAAACGCAAGTTTTTGAATTTGAGAGAGAACATGGGAAGGTCGGTCACCAACAACACAGCAAAAACCAGCACGAGGGTCAGCACAACCCAGAAGTTGCTGAACACCGGAATGGAGCGGGCCGAGAAGTGCAAGAAGCCAATAAAGAGCGCGTTGGCAGGGGTGGCCAGTCCGCGAAACTCCTCATGCTGCCGCTCGTCGTGGTTGAACTTGGCGAGACGGAAGGCAGACATGGCAGGCACCACAAACACACAGAACGGGAGGAAATGCACCCAGCTGTCGCGCATGGCAGGCGATAAAGTGCCCACCAGTTGTGTCAGGAAGACGAAGACGATGGTGGTGGGTGCGACACCGAAAGAGACGATGTCGGCCAGCGAATCCATATCCACGCCCATGGGCGACTGCACCTTCAGCATGCGAGCCGAAAAACCGTCGAAAAAGTCGAAGGTGGCGGAGAGCAAAATCAACAGAGAGGCCACTCCCAGCATCCCCCGAGTAGCAAACAGAATCGAGAGGCAGCCGGAGACCAGATTGCAGCTGGTGATGAGGTTGGGGATGTGCTTTTTCATCGCTTGAAATTTGCTGCAAAAATACATCTTTTTTCACAATGGATTGTGTAAAAAAATCAGGAATTGCAATAAAATTTTGATACAAATAGTTATACCTTTGTAAATTCTAAAATAGGGCATTAATAATTGGCTAAGAACGTGTATATGAAGAAAATTTGGATCCTACTCATCTTTTCGCTGTTCTCGCTGACCTACTGCGGAGTGGTGGCGCAGAGCAAAAAGAGCGACCAGCTGAAGAAGGACAAACAGAAAATCCAGACTGAAATCAATAAAAAACAGAAACTGCTTGACGAGACCCGCAAAAACAAGAAGGCCTCGCAGCAGCAGTTGAGCGTGCTCCGCGACCAGATCGCCACCCGCGAAATGTACATGACCGAGCTGCAAAGCGAAATCGACGTGCTTGCCGACGAACGGCGACAGAACGAGACCGAATCGTCGCGCCTTGCCCGCAAGCTCACCTACCTCCGCGAAGACTACTCCCGCGTGGTCTATAACACCTTCAAGAACCGCCGCCAGAACGACCCGCTGCTCTTCATCCTCTCTTCCGAAAACTACTCCTCCATGTTCCGCAGAATCCACTTTTACGCAGAATACTCGAAAAACGTGCAGCAAAAGGTGGATGAGATTACAGAGACCCGCAAAAACATCGACAAAAAATGCGAAGAGCTCACGTTGATTGAGAACGAGAAGCAGACTGTGATGCGTGAGCAGGAAGTCGCAAATGCCAAACAGCAACAGCAGCGCCGCGAGGCCGAAAAACTCTCCAAGGAACTCAAGAAGAAAGAGTCGAACCTTGTAGCTGAAATCAAAAAGAAACAGCAGGAGAAAAACCGCCTTGATGCGGCCATCAAGAAAGCCATTGACGCAGAAATCGCCGCCGCTGCCGCCAAGCAGAACAAGGCCAACAGCGGCAAATCAGGCTCGTCAGGGAGCGGCAAGTCAGGCTCCACCGCCAGTGGAAAATCGGGCGGCAAGTCCTCTACTCCCGCCATCGTGCTCACCCCCGCCGAACAGCAGCTCAGCAACAGCTTCGCCAGTAACAAAGGCAAGCTCCCCTGGCCGGTCAGCGCCTGCGCCAAAACCCTCGACTTCGGCACCTACCAGCACCCCGACGCTCCCTCCGTCACCCTCTACAACAACGGCATCGAGCTCCTCACCCACGCCAACGCCGATGTCAAGGCAGTGTTCAAAGGCACCGTCGTCACCGTGCGCAACTTCGAGGGCTCCTACTTCATCATCATCCGCCACGGCGAATACCTCACCACCTACCAGAATGTCACCGGCGTCACCGTCAAGGCCGGACAGGAGGTCGCCACCGGACAAAAAATCGGCTCCGTAGCCAAGAAAGCCTCCTCCGGCACCTACGAGCTCTCCTTCTTTATCACCAAAGGCACAACGTACCTCAACCCGAACTCCTGGCTCCAACGGATCAACTAACCCGACATGTTCCTCAACGAAAAACTCTTCTCCGAATTCCTCTCCGACAAGGAGATCCTGTGGCTCGGCATCGACTTCTCGAAAGCCAAGTTCACCAAGAAGGGTTTTGACATCTCGCAAGACAGCCTCCGCCAGCTCTTCAACGAGTGGAACCTCCTCATTATCTCCGACCAGAAAAAATACGACATCCGTCTCAGCTTTCGCAAACCCATCATGTCGTACGACCTCTCCGCACTCTCCAAAAAGAACCGCTCCATCCGGCTGTCCGGCATCCTGCGCGAACACATCCACCTCAACGACCTCCTTGACGAAGAACGCATCCAGCACTATATCAGCAATATCGAGATGCCCCAGCAGCACCGCTTCGCCCTCCTCTTCATCGTCGAATCGTTCGACGCCGTGAGCAAAACCGGATCGGTATGGGTGACTGTCGCCGAAACCGCCACCCGCCAAATCGTCCTCTGCGAGAAATTCATCAAGCTGCCCAGCGGCTTCGGCACCAAAAACTACTGGGGACGCATCTTCTACAACATCCTCTTCGACATCAAGAACTACGCCTTCTACCGCTGGGAAAACCTCGTCAGCCAAGAACAATAAACGCTTTCACCCTATACAAAACAACACATCATGAGCGCATTCAAAGCATACGATTTCAGAGGGGTCTTCGGAAAAGACTTCACCCTCGACGACATCTACCGCATCGGCTTTTTCCTTCCTGAACTGCTGAAAGTCAACAAAGTGCTGGTCGGCCGCGACATGCGGACCACCTCACCCGCCATCTTCGAAGCCCTCACTCGCGGCATCACCGACGCCGGTGCCGACGCCTACGACATGGGCCTCACCACCACTCCGATGGTCTATTACTTCACCGCACAGCACGGTTTCGACGCTTCGGTCATGATCACCGCCTCCCACAATCCCAAAGAGCACAACGGACTCAAAGTCTCCACCACCAACGCACTGCCCGTCGGCTACGACACCGGACTGGGACAGCTGGAGAAAATGATCCAGCAAACACCACAGCCCTCCCAGCCCAAAGGCAAGATCATCCCCCACGACGTGAAAGCCGAATACCTCGAATTCCAACGGCAGTTCGCCCACGACACCCGCAACCTCAAAATTGCCATGGACTGCTCCAACGGAATGGCCACCATATTGGTGAAGGACATTTTCGGAGAAGCCCCTGTATATCTGTACGATGAACTCGACGGCACCTTCCCCCACCACGAAGCCAACCCGCTGGAACCACAGAATGTAAGGGACCTGCAGGCCCTCGTGCTGAAGGAGAAAGCCGACATCGGCGTCATCTTCGACGGCGATGCCGACCGAGTAATGTTCGTGGATGAAAAGGGAAACTTCATTCCGCCAGATCTGATGATCGCCGTCCTCGGACTCTACTTCATCAAAGAGAAAAATGTGCAGGGGAAGGTCATACAGGATATCCGCACCTCCAAATCCGTCACCGAATATATCAACAAATTGGGACGCGAGGTGGAAATCTGGCGTGTGGGCCGTGCCTACGCCGCCATGAAACTGCGCGAGATCGATGGAGCTTTTGGAGGCGAGTTCGCAGGCCACTACTACTTCCGCGACTTCTTCTATTCCGACTCCGCCATGATTGCCGCACAGGTTGTCCTGCACATTGTCAGCGAGATGAAAGAAAAGGGCATCTCCGTCTCCCAACTCATCTCCCAAATCGCCACCTATGCCAACTCCGGCGAAATCAACTTCAAGATTGAAAAGAAAAAAGAGGCCATGGAAGCCATGAAAGAACACTTCATGGCGAAAGAGACCTGCATCCGTTACATGGACTTCGACGGCTACCGCATTGAATTTCCGCAATGGTGGTTCAACATAAGACCTTCCAATACAGAACCTTACCTCAGACTTCTGATGGAAGCTCAAAACCAAGAGTTGTTAGATGAAAAGCTGACCGAAGCCAGAGAAATCCTGAAAAAATACATGTAATATATGTATATCGCCATCGACATCGGCAACACCCTGCAAAAAGTAGCTGTTTTCTCCGACGAAGGAGAAATGCTGACCCTCGTCGCCGAACCCGATCTGCAGTCTGACACGATTGCAAAGCTGCTGGACGAATATCCGATCCATCACTCCATTTTGTCAAGCGTAGGAGTGGAACGGTCTGATATACAAGAATTACTGTCCGAACGCACCAGCCTCCTCCGATTCACTCACGCCACTCCCCTCCCCATCTGCACCGACTACCAAACGCCCGAAACCCTCGGACTGGACCGGTTAGCCTGCGCAGTAGCCGCCCACTCTTTGTTCCCCACCGACAACGTCCTTGCCATACAGGCCGGCTCGTGTCTCGTGACCGACTTTGTGACCGCCGACGGCCACTACCTCGGCGGCTCCATCTCGCCCGGAGTGGACATGCGGCTCGCTGCCCTGCACCACTTCACGAAACGGCTTCCCCTTGTGGAACGGACGTCCGTCCATAGCCTCACGGGAAAGACCACCGAAGAGAGCATTCTCACCGGTGTGATACACGGAATGGAGGACGAAATCAACGGTGTAATTGAGCGTTACCGTCAACACTATGGAGACCTCAAAATTGTGTTTACTGGAGGAAATAAAGATGATTTGCAGAATTCAATAAAATTTACTATCTTTGCCGCCTCTAATATCGTCCTACTCGGACTTTATAAAATATTGATATTCAATGCTAAAGGCAAAATATAGAATAATCTTGTCTGCGATTCTGGCAATCGCATTCTGCGTTTGTGCCCATGCGCAGAACGAGATTAGCTCTCCGTATTCCAAATATGGTTACGGTTTGCCCAGCAATATCACGTCGGGTGCCTACGATGCGATGGGGAAAGTGGGATATGCCATGCAGAACCCCTATCTAATCAACTTCAAGAACCCCGCCTCTTACGTTGCCTTCGACTCACTTTCGTTCATCGCTGATGCATCTTTCAGCATCTATTCCAGCACACTAAAGACCACTGAAGTCACCCAGAAGACCACCTTTGCACGTCCCAGCTACATCACCCTCGGACTGCCCGTAACCCGCCATTGGCGCACCTCTGCCGGCATCCTGCCTTTCAGCAACCTCGGTTACAACATAGCCGACAGCAAACTGCTGAACGACAACGTGACCGCCACTTACAACTACAAAGGGAGCGGCGGATTGCTGCAGTTGTATTGGGGCAATGCCTTCAAAATCTGCAAGGGACTCTCCATCGGATTGAACGCCTCCTACCTTTTCGGGCGCCTCAACTACACCAAAACTGCTGAATTCGACGGAAGCTATTTCTTCAACACCATGGTGGACAACACCACCCAGGTGGATGGTCTCTACCTGTCGGGCGGCATCCAGTATTTCGCCACCGTGAAAGGCACGCACACCATCGGCTTCGGATTGGTGTACGAAAACAGTGCCTTCATCAAGACGCGCAACCGCATCCTCACCTACAACTACGAGGGTACAGGCGCCAGCGCTTCACTGAACGACACCATGGCCTACAGCGAGAACAAAGGGAAGATGCAGACCCCGCAGACCCTTGGCGGCGGTTTCTCGTACCAGTACCGCGACAAATGGCTGGTGACAGCCGATGTGACCTGGCAAGACTGGGCACACTACTATCTTAACGGCAATGACAACGGCACCCTACAGGATGCCATCACCATTTCGGCCGGACTACAGTTCGTGCCCAACTCGGCTTCCACCAACTACCTCAACAAAGTTCGCTTCCGCGCCGGATTCCGCTACTGCACCGGACAAATCAACGTCAACGACCATACCATCAACGACTTTAGTGTATCAGTAGGTCTTGGCTTCCCGCTGAAAATGTACAACAGCAACTCCTCTTTGGGCATCCTCTTCGAGTACGGCCAGATGGGGACCATCCAAAACGAATTGCTCAGAGAAAATTACTTTAGATTCTCCTTGCATTTTACTTTACAAGAAAAATGGTATCAAAGAGTGAAATTAGAATAATTTAAAATCATAACAATCATGAAAAAAGCACTGTTAACCTTAGTTGCGGCCCTTATCGCAGTGACCGCCATCGCACAAAACCCGTGCACGTTCAAGTATGGTGCCACAGAAGAAGACTCCCTGAAATGCGCAGAACAGGTCACACTCTTCCGCACCTTTTACAACCAGAAACAATATGAAGATGCCTACGTTCCATTCCAGTACATTGTCAACACTTGCCCCTGCGCATGGAGCGGCACCTTCTACTATGGCAAGACCATGGTTGAAAAAATGATCAAACCCGAAAAGGACTCTTTGCGCAAAGAGCGTCTGATCGACACCCTGATCTGGCTGCAGACCGCCTACAGCACCTACCATCCCAACAACTACTCCTACGGAAAAGGATTGGGCTGGAAGGCTTATTACACTACTAAATACCGTTCACAGGACAAAGAGCTCCTCAACCAAGCTTTTGATGACTTCGTCACCTCTGTGGAGTTGGAAAAAGAGAACACCCAGCCTGCCGTTTGGGAAGCCTACTTCCAGCTGGCCACCTACAAGACCCGCTCAACGAAAGACACCACTTACGTGATTGATGCATACGAGCGTGCCACCGAATACATCGACGACGCCATCATCTCCAATCAGGAGGAGTTTGAAAAAGCCCTCGCCCAGTTCGACACTCTCGACAGTCAGTTCGCCAATAACCAGATTGGCAAACTGCAGTACGACAAAGCCGTGGAGAAACTGGTGAAGGACACCACCACTCGTATCAACGCCATCACTGGCTACAAAAAAGTGACCGCAAAACTGGAGAACGGCTTCGCTCCCTTCGCCAACGGACAGGTGCTCCTCAGCATCTATGAGAAGAAATTCGAACAGAGCAAGGATGACCTCAAGGCTCTCAAAAAGATGCTGGGTATCCTGAGCAAAGACTCCCTCTGCCGCAGCTCACAGATGTATAGCGAAATCCTTTACATCCTCCACCGCGCTGAACCGAGCGGAAAAGTGGCCTTCTTCCTCGGCGTTCAGGAGTTCCAGAAGAAGAACTACGACAAAGCCATCTCCTTCTTCAACGAGGCCATCTCCCTCTACACCACCAATGAAGAAAAGGCACAGCCCTACTACTTCATCGCCACTATCGAGTCGGTAAGAGGTAGCTTCTCAGCCGCCCGTACCCACGCCTTGGAGGCTGCAAGATGCAACCCGAAATTTGGCCGTCCCTACATCCTGATTGGTGACATGTACCGCAACTCCTACAACCAATTCACCAACGGTGGTGAGGGTGTCATCGCAAGCGCCGTGTACTGGGCCGCTGCCGACAAATACAACAAGGCACAGGCTGTTGATCCTTCCCTCGCCAACGAATGCGCCAGAAAACGCGCCGGCCTCCCCGCAGTCAGCGGTAAGACCCTCGTGGAAAACAACCTCCAACCCGGCCAGAGCTACCACGTAGGCGGCTGGATTAACGAGAACACCACCGTACGCTAATCATGCGTATCATAAAAACATTCATGAAAATCGCCCCCTGCCTCCTGGCTTTGGGGGTGATTTTTGTTTCATGCAAACAAGAGGAGTTCTCCAAAGACAAACTCCTCTCCTACCACGGGAAGTACCCCGACGAGTCGGCAGAAGACCTGCATCTCACCTACAGCGACTCAGGACGACTCAACTTCGAAATCCGCACCCCCATCCTCAACAAATATTACGGCGACCACACCTATATGGATTGCCCGGAAGGGATCGAAATTATATCCTACGACTACTACGGACAACCAGAGGCTATGATGAAAGCCGACTACGCCATCAATGCGGAAAGGGACATGCGCATGGAAGCACAAAAAAATGTGGTCATCACCAACCTCAAGAAAGGCGATACTATCTTTACAGAAAAAATCGTCTGGGACAAACGCTTCCGCAGAATCTATTCCGATGTGCCCGTGCGACAGGTGCGCGCCGACGGCACCGTCTATAACGGCAGCGGCTTCGATGCCGACGAGCGATTTACCCACTATACCGTGCGGAATCCAAGAGGCGAAATCATCGCCGAAGACCTCTAATAAATGGAGAACTGAGAATTGAAAATTGAAAGGTGATTTTAGAAGGTGAAAAATTGATATTTGGCAATAAAAATCATCAATTTTTTCAGAAAATCGTGTAAATTTGCCTGCTAAAAATTTTTACAAATAATAAATATAATTATTTGTAAATCAGTTTGTTATATAACAGGAAATTTACTATGTTGCTGACTAAGACCCTATCAGACTTACAAAAAGCCCTTGAAAAGGCTCACAACAGCGGACAGACTGTTGGCATGGTGCCCACCATGGGAGCACTGCATGAAGGCCATCTTTCGCTGATCCGCCGTGCCAAACAAGAGAACGACCTCTGTGTCATCTCCATTTTCGTCAACCCAACACAGTTCAACAACGCGGAGGATTTGGAGAAATATCCCCACACATTAGAGCAGGACCTGCAACTCGTAAGTGACTATGCAGACATCGTTTTTGCGCCTTCCGTGGAGGAGGTTTACCGCGTGCCCGCCACCGAGCAGTACGACTTCGGACCCGTGGCGGAAGTGATGGAAGGCCCCGCACGCCCCGGCCATTTCAACGGCGTGGGCATCATCGTGAAGCGACTCTTCGACTGGGTGCAGCCCACCCGCGCCTATTTCGGCGAAAAGGATTTCCAACAGATCGCCGTCATCAAGACCCTCGTGCGTCAATGCGGCCTGAAAGTGGAGATTGTGCCCTGTCCCATCGTACGGGAAGCCAGCGGACTGGCGCTGAGCTCACGCAACCGCCGTCTCACCGAAGAAGAACGAGCCACATCCGCCAACATCTACCGCATCCTGAAAGCCTCCACACAGCTCAACACCACCAACACCGAAGAGATCCGTCAGTTTGTGGTAAAAGAAATTGAGAAATACGACCTATTCAAAATTGAATATTACGAGATTGTAGATGATGAGACCCTCCAACCCGTCGCCGACCTCAACGACAGCAACGGTGTAGTGGGCTGCATCACCGTGTGGGCCAACAATGTACGGCTCATCGACAATATCCGATACAAATAACTTTTCGCAAAAATTAAAGCACTATCAATATGCAAATTGAAGTCTTAAAATCTAAAATTCACCGCGTAACGGTCACCGAAGCCGACATCAACTATGTGGGCAGCATCACCATTGATGAAACCTTGATGGAGGCCGCTAATCTCATTGAGAATGAGAAAGTTCAGGTGCTTGATATGAACAATGGCGAACGGTTTGAAACCTACGTCATCAAAGGGAAAAAGGACTCCGGCGTCATCTGTCTCAACGGACCGGCGGCCCGAAAAGTGCTGGTGGGCGACATCGTGGTCATCATCTCCTACTGCACCATGGATTTCGAAGAAGCCAAAACCTTCAAACCCACGGTCATCTTCCCCGAGAACAACCGAGTGGGAAAATAAGAATTGAAAATTGAGAATAATTGTAAATTGTACATTGTAAATTATTAATTGTTAGATATGCACAGATTAGTATTGATTCGCCACGGCGAAAGTGAATGGAACAAAGCCAATCTCTTTACGGGTTGGACGGATGTAGATCTTTCTGAAAAAGGATTACAGGAGGCTGCAGAGGCTGGCATCGCACTGAAAGAGGCTGGTTTCCAATTTGAATATGCTTACACTTCCTTCTTAAAACGCGCCATCAAAACCTTGAACATCGTTCTGGAAAAGATGGATCAGCTGTGGATTCCTGTGGAGAAAAGCTGGCGCTTGAACGAGAAACATTACGGTGCCCTTCAAGGCTTCAACAAAGCCGAAATGACCGAGAAATATGGTCCTGAAAAGATCAAACAGTGGCGCAGAAGCTACGACATCCGTCCGGAGAGTCTGACCGACGACGACGAGCGCAATCCCGCCCTCGACCCGCGTTACAAGAACATCGACGACCCGATGGCCAAGCCCCACACCGAGGCACTTTGCGACACCATCGCCCGTATCATCCCTTACTGGGAGAACGTCATTCTTCCCAAAGTAAAAAGCTCCAACGACATCATCATCGCGGCCCACGGCAACAGTCTGCGCGGCATCATCAAGGTGCTCAAGAACATCTCCGACGAGGACATTATCGGTCTCAACCTGCCCACCGGCATCCCGTACGTCTTCGAATTCGATGACAACATGCAGCTTCAGAAAGACTATTTCCTCGCTGATGAGGAGAAAGTGAAAGCGCTGATGGACGCAGTCGCCAATCAGGGCAATAAAAAATAATTCATCCTTTATAAAAAATAACGAAAAACAACATACAGTGCAGAAAATCAAAAATATAGCAATTATCGCCCACGTTGACCACGGCAAAACCACGCTCGTGGATCGTTTCCTTTACCAGAGCAACCTGTTCCGCAAGGACCAGCAACAGCAAGAGTTGTTGCTCGACAACAACGATCTGGAGCGCGAGCGCGGCATCACCATCTTGTCGAAAAATGTTTCCGTAAGATATAAGGACTACAAAATCAACATCATCGACACCCCTGGCCACAGCGACTTTGGCGGTGAGGTGGAGCGCGTGCTGAACATGGCCGACGGCGTACTGCTGATTGTGGATGCGTTGGAAGGCCCAATGCCGCAAACCCGCTTCGTATGTCAGAAAGCCATTGAGATGGGACTGAAACCCATCGTGGTCATCAACAAAGTGGATAAGCCCAACTGCAATCCGGAACTGGCGCAAGAGGCTGTGTTTGAGCTGATGTTCAACCTCGGGGCCACCGACGACCAGCTGGATTTCCCCACTGTGTATGGCTCGGCCAAGCAGGGCTGGATGGGTCCCGACTGGAGAACGCCCACCGAAGATGTGAGCTATCTTTTGGAAAAGATTATCGAAGTGATTCCCGACCCGAAAGTGGAAGAGGGTAACCTTCAGATGATGATCTCCTCATTGGACTACTCCTCCTATGTAGGCCGTATCGCCATCGGCAAACTGAAGAGAGGTACTTTGGACTGGGGACAGAACGTCACCCTTGTGAAGCGCGACGGCACCCATATCCAATCCAAAATCAAAGAGTTATATGTTTTTGAGGGGTTGGGAAAAGAGAAGATGAAACAGACCATCTACCCCGGTGAAATCTGCGCTGTGTTGGGTTTGGACAACTTCGATATTGGCGACACCATCGCCGACTTTGAAAATCCGGAACCGCTGCCGCCCATCAAGGTGGACGAGCCCACCATGAGCATGTTGTTCACCATCAACAACTCACCTTTCTTTGGAAAAGAGGGTAAATATGTAACTTCCAGACATTTGCGCGACAGACTTTTCCTCGAATTGGAGAAAAACCTGGCTTTGCGCGTAGAGGAGACCGACTCTCCGGACCGTTTGAACGTTTTCGGTCGTGGCATTCTGCACTTGTCGGTGCTTATCGAGACCATGCGCCGCGAAGGCTACGAATTGCAAGTAGGTCAGCCTCAGGTAATTGTAAAAGAGATTGATGGGGTAAAATGCGAACCTGTTGAGCAACTCACCGTGCTGGTGCCCGAAGAGTTCTCCAGCCGTGTCATCGACTACGTTTCGCGCCGGAAAGGCACCATGACCTCCATGGATACCGTCGGCGACCGCATCCACCTCAACTTTGAGATTCCGTCGCGTGGTATCATCGGTCTGCGTAACCAGGTGCTCACCGCCACCGAAGGCGAGGCCATCATGTCGCACCGTTTCTTGGAATACCAGCCGTGGAAGGGCGAAATTCCGGGCCGTCATTGCGGCGCGCTCATCTCCATGGAGACCGGTCAGTCGTTCCCGTACGCCATCAACAAACTGCAAGACCGCGGTTCGTTCTTCATCGAACCCAACGACATGGTGTATGAGGGACAGGTCATCGGCGAGCACATCCGTCAGGACGACTTGGTGATTAACGTGTGTAAGTCGAAGCAGCTCAGCAACATGCGTGCAGCCGGTTCAGACGAAAAGATGCGTATTGCTCCTGCCGTGAAGCTCTCATTGGAAGAGTACATGGAGTTCATCGCCAACGATGAGTACCTTGAAGTCACTCCCAAGTCGTTGAGAGTCAGAAAAATCATCTTGAACGATATTGAGCGCAAGCGTGCCCGCCAGCGTGCGGAGGCCGCCAACGAAGAATAAACCATTCCAAACCATCTGCGATGAGCAACGAAACCAAACCCTACGCGATCGGCATTGACATGGGCGGCACCAACACCGACATCGGGCTGGTGGACCGCGACGGACATTGTCTGGCGCGCAAGAACCTGCCGATGGGCCGTTACATGGAAATCGGAGCGTATGTAGCCGACGTGGCGGCTGCCATTCACCAGTTAGTAGCCGATAGAAACCTCACCTTCAGCGAGATAGCCGGAGCCGGCATCGGGGCGCCGAACGGCAACTTTTTCACCGGCTGCATCGAGCACGCCTCCAACCTCGTCTTCACGGGGGTGGTTCCGTTGGCGAAACTGTTAGGCGAGCAACTGCCGGTGCCGGTAGCGCTGACCAACGATGCCAACGCAGCGGCATTGGGAGAGAAGGTGTATGGCGGGGCCCGCAACATGAACGACTTCATCGTCATCACGCTCGGCACGGGCGTGGGCAGCGGCATCTTCGCCGACGGCAAGTTGGTATATGGCCACGACGGTTTTGGCGGCGAGGTGGGGCACACCATCCTGCACCCTGGCGGTCGGTTGTGCACCTGCGGCCGGAAAGGATGTTTGGAAGAGTACGCCTCAGCACGCGGTATCATCCAGAATTACAGAGAAGTATGTGAAGAAAACAGACGTGAGGCCTACATCGAAGCCGACTGCCGCTGGCTTACGGAAGCGGCCAACAAGGGCGACATGATGGCCATCCGCGCTTGGGAGGTTACCGCATGGCACCTGGGTATCGGCATTGCCAATGCCGCCACCACGTTAGCGCCGGAGGCTATCTTCCTGATGGGCGGCATCCTCAATGCGGGGCGCTGGCTTATCGACCCGCTGCGAGCGATTTTCAACGAGCACCTGCTCTGTATGCAAAAGGGCAAAATTGCCATCCTCCCCACCCAACTCAATGCCAACGACGCTGCCATCCTCGGTGCCGCGGCCTTAGTACAGCTGTAACGATGGACTGGAACCGGCTCCTCACCACCGAACGCATCCGTCCGTCGCAGCGGCAGACCGATGCCCGCAACGCCTTCGAAAGCGACTTCGGGCGCATCATCTTCAGTCCGGCCACCCGCCGTATGCACGCCAAAACGCAGGTGTTTCCACTGACCGAGAACGACAACATCCACTCGCGCCTCACCCACTCGCTGGAAGTGATGTCGGTAGGCCATTCGTTCAGCATCCGCTGCTGCGAAAGTCCTGTCATACAGCAACGTGCGAACTGCGACACGCTAGAACTTTTCCGTAAAATCACCCTCATCTTGGAGAACGCCTGTCTCATACACGACATCGGCAACCCGCCGTTCGGACATTTCGGAGAGACCGTCATCCAGGACTATTTCAAGGAGTTTTTCAGTCGGAAAGATGTGCCGTTGCAGCTGACGGAAGAGGAGCAGCGCGACTTCATCCATTTCGATGGCAACGCGCAGGGGCTGCGTGTGCTCACCAAACTGCAGAGTGTAAACGACTGTTATGGGTTGAACCTCACCTGCCCTACGTTGGCCGCCTGCGTCAAGTATCCCAACTTTGGCGAGATTGACAAAAGCCGTATTGAGACCAAAAAGGTAGGCGTTTTTCAGTCGGAAAAAACTTATTTACAGTCAATTGCAGAGCAATGTGGGTTAATGGTGGATGGACGGATAGTACGCCACCCGCTATGCTATCTGGTGGAGGCCGCCGATTCCATCTGCTATCTTACCATGGATTTGGAGGACGGTTTCAAAAACAATCTGTATAGTCTTGACATGCTGAGCGAGGCCATCGGGCAAGATTTTCCGCTAATTTACGACATTCTGAAAGAGGACATTCCCGATAAAGCCAAAATTACCAACATTCGCAATTCACTGATTACCCAATTAGTAGAGACTGCATTTCACAATTTTGAAGTTCATATTGAAGAGATTGAGAAAGGCACTTACAATCAAGAACTTATTTTTGCGGATTCTCCATTGGCAAATCATCTACAGATATTCTGCATTGAAAAAATTTTTTCCATAGAAAGCATTTACGAATTGGAAATGTTGGGCAGCAACGTGTTGAGAGGGCTTTTGGACTTTTTCATCACCTCATTATTTATCAAAGGAAAAGAATATCGGAAAAGAGCGCTTAAACTATTGTCTAATAGCATTGTAGAGGTGGCTCTGAAAGAGTGTGAGGTGGCACGATTTGAGGAGCTGCCCGACTATTACCAACTGCGCGTGGTAGTGGATCATCTGTCGGGAATGACGGACCGCTACGCACTGAAAGTTTTCCGTAAAATTTCAGGGATGAATTGAGTTGTGGCTGCGGTGCATTGGAAGATTTGTTGTACCTTTGCAAACTGAAAAATTCTACACCTTTAACATGCAGCAAAACGTCCTCGTAACCGGTGCTAACGGTCAGTTAGGCAAAAGCTTACAAGCCCTTGCGCCTCAATATTCTGAAGATTTCCATTTCATTTTCACGGATGTGGAAGAGTTGGACATCACGATGCCGGATGCCATACGGGAGATGATGCGGCGCGAGAAGGTGCAGTGCATCATCAATGCGGCGGCGTACACGGCGGTAGATAAGGCCGAGAGTGATGTAGAAAAGGCCTACCTGCTGAACGAGACGGCGGTTGCGCATCTGGCCCAAGCCGCACAAGAATCGAATGCCCTACTCATACACGTATCCACCGACTATGTATTTGATGGTCAGAGCAAAACGCCCTACACGCCCGACATGATGCCCAATCCATTATCGGTATATGGGAAGTCGAAATGGGCGGGCGAGCAGGCCATCATGCGCAGCGGCTGCAAGGCCGTGATTGTGCGTACCGAATGGCTCTACTCTCCTTACGGCAACAACTTTGTGAAGACCATGCTGCGGTTGGCTTCCACCAAAGAAAGCATCGGCGTGGTGAACGACCAGTTGGGCTGTCCCACCTTAGCGGCCGACTTGGCGAACCTGCTCATCCGCATCCTGCAACAATCTGATAATCTGAAAGATGTATCAGTCTATCATTTTGCAAATAGAGGAAAATGCTCGTGGTATGACTTCGCCTGTGAGATAATGCAGTTGGCTGAAAAAGAGATGGGGAAACGCTGCCAAGTCAATCCCATCAGCACGGCTGAATACCCCACGGCGGCCACAAGACCCAACTTTTCGCTTTTCGACCTGTCTAAAACGGCACAAGACTTCCACTTCGACATTCCCGACTGGCGGGACAGTCTCCGGGCCGTCTTCCCGCAAATCTGCCATAACTTCCTGAACGACATTCGATAACCTTCTAAAAAGTACAGTTATGAAAAAGATTATCGTCATCCTGATCATGTTGAGCCTCACGGTGGTAGGCGTTGCCCAAAAGACCGACGGAGGCGCTAATGCTATTATGCAAGAGTTGGACACCAAGTACAAAGGTTTCACCACAATGAAAATCAACTACACCTATAAAGCCGAAAAAGAGAAAAAGACCTTGTCGGCCCTGTCGGGTGTGGCGCTCATCAAAGGGGACAAATACTACATCACCTTTGACGACCAAGTGTTTTATTGTGATGGCACCACGATGTGGAACTACCAAAAATCCACCAACGAGGTTTCGATTTACGACTATGAGGAGAGCGATGATGACGCGTTGAATCCTGCCAAGATGTTAGCCACCTGGTCGAAAGAGTTCACTGCCAAATTTATACGAGAAGATAAAGAGAAGAACAGAGCCGTGCAAATCATCGATCTTACGCCGAAGAAAGGGCAATCGTACTACAAAATCAGAATTGTGGTGGATAAAGAGAAGAAAGAGATTGTGCGCACCTCCATTTACGAGAAAGACAACACCATTTATACCTACTATTTCGACACTTTCACCACCAATACCGCTATGGACGACAGCACCTTCAAGTTCAACAAGTCGAAGTACCCGGGGGTAGAAGTTAATGATATGAGATAACGATGCGAAGACTCCTGTTCCCCCTTCTTATTCTTGGCCTGCTGTTGAGTGCCTGCAATCCGTCGAAGCACTTGGCGGACGGCGAGTACATGCTGACCAAGAACAGCGTGAAGGTGGTGGACAAAAATCGGGACGTGCTGTTGGATGACCTCAGCTACATGGTGCGTCCCATCACCAACAAGAAGTTTTTGGATGTATTCCCCATCCGCACCAGTCTGTACGTCAACAACTTGCCCAAGACCGACTCGGCTGGCAACGTCATCAAGGACACGAAATTCATGCAGAAGATGCGCAATGCGGGCGAGGAGCCGGTATTGTTGGACACCACGATGATCAGTTATTCGCTGGACCAGATCTACACGGCCACCAAAAACTGGGGCTATTTCGAGGCGAAGGCGTGGGACACCATCATTTACAAAGACCCCAACAAGTTGCATCCGCGGCGGCACAAGGCCGAGGTGATATATTATGTAGAGGCTGGAGACCCGTACTATGTCAGAGACATCCGCTATTTCATCGACATCTTTGAATACAAGCGTATTATTCTGAAAGACACGGTGAACCGACTTCTCAATCCGGGCGACAAGTACAATGCCGAGACGCTTTTGGAGGAGCGCGACCGCATGGTGGGCAACATCCGCGACAACGGCTATTACTACGTTTCCAACGACATCATCTCCTTCACCATCGACACCATTCATGCGGCAGACCATCGTGACAAGAAAGGTCATAAAACACTGGTCATCAACATTCTTGTAAACTTCAACCGTATTACCGACCCTGCCATCAAGGAGAATCACGCTTATAAATTCTACTTCAACAACGTCACCATCTACCCGAATTTCAATCCGCAGGCAGACTCTTCGCAGCTGCTCACCACCAAATATCACCGCAGCAAAGATGACAACACCAACTACTACATCATCTCCACACGTACAGATTCCATTCCGAAACACGCCATTGACAAGCCGGTGCGCGACATCCGTCCGAGAATCCTGGTGGACAATATCCTCACCAAACAGGGCGAGCCGTACTCGGAATCGTTGGTTACCCGTTCGCGCAAGAAGCTCAACGACTTACGCAACTTCAGCTACCTTGATGTGGTGTTGATGGAAAATCCCGGCAAGCGCGACTCGACCAACAGGACTGGACAATTAGATACCTACTATTATCTGAAACGCAACAAGTTGCATTCTCTTTCCATTGAATTCGAAGCCCGCAGCGACAAAACCGACCTATCGCTCACCTACTCCAACAAGAATCTTTTCCGCAGTGCGGAATTCTTCAGCTTCAACATATATGGTGGTTTGGGCTTCCGTATTCGTACCAAGACCGAGGAAGAGCCAGCTGCTTTCGTATGGGAAAACAAGGAAATAGGTGCCGAAGTCTCGATGGACTTCCCGCGTCTTCTATTCTTCCGACAAACGCAAAAAATTGACGCCACCACCTACAAGACCTCCATCAAACTCGGTGCACATTACGAGGACAGTTACTTATTCAACCGCGGCATTTACAATGCAGCCTTGATTTACACACTAGCCTACACCGCCAATCTCACCCATACTATCACACCGGCTGATTTGAGTATTATCGACATCCGTCCGAAAGGCGATGAGTTTTATGAAGTCATGTCACTCTATTCCAAAGATTTCCAATCAAAATACAAAGACAACACCCTATTATCCTTCAAATACGGTCTCACCTACATCCATCCTTTTGCCAACACCCGAAACTCGCTCATCATCCGTTTGAAGCTGGAGTCGTCGGGCATGTTGCTGTCGAGCATCTGCGCGATGGCGAAGGCTCCCAAGGATGAATACGGGCACTATCTGATTGCGAAACGCAACTATGGTAATTTCGAGTTGGCGGAGATTGACCTGCGCTACAGCTACACCATCAACAAAAACAACTCCATCGCCACAAGGTTCAACTTCGGACTGGGAATTCCGTTGTGGAACGCGCACACGATGCCGTTTGAAAAGAGCTTCTACCTGGGCGGTTCGAACAGCATGAGGGCATGGGACTACCGCACGCTGGGTCCGGGCTCGTACTACAACGAGGCAAATGAGAATCTGAAGAACGACATTCGCACGGGCGACATGAAGATTGAGATGAACTTCGAGTACCGCGGCACGCTGTACAAATTCATCAAGTATGGTGTCTTTGTGGATGCAGGAAATATCTGGCTGACACACAAAGATGAAGACATGCCGAATGCCGAGTTCAACTTCGGGCGTTTCTACAAAGAAATTGCTTTAGGGGCTGGCGTAGGCATCCGTTTGGACTTCAACTTCTTCATCATCCGTGTGGATGCAGCTGTGCCGATTTACGACCCGGGCAAGGCGGAAGGCGACCATTGGATTGGAGTCGCGCCCACCGACAAGGGGCGGATGTGGCTCAACAGGCCCATCAATATCATATTCGGTATCGGACACGCTTTTTAGATTGGAGATTTAAGAGATTTAAGAGATTTGAGAGATTTGAGAGATTGAGTATGGGAATGAGTCCGTTGGAGTTTGCAAGGATATTCAGGAATCAGATTCCGTTTGAGCCGACGGAGAGCCAGCGGGTGGCGGGACGTGCACTGACGCATTTTATCTGCCAGCCGCAAGACCATCAGATATTCATACTGAACGGTTATGCCGGAACGGGCAAGACGACCTTGGTGAGCGCGCTGGTGCGCACCTTGAAGCAGGTGCGGAAGAACTGCATCCTGCTGGCGCCCACGGGGAGGTCGGCGAAGGTGTTCTCGATTTATTCGGGCATGAAGGCCTACACCATACACAAATGTCTTTACTGGGTGAAGAACAAAGACGGGATGAGTGTTTTCTCGCGCCGCCCGAACCGGCTGGTGAACACGCTCTTCATTGTGGATGAAGCCTCGATGATTGCCGACGGGGTGACCGAGTCGCCGTTGTTTGGCAGCAACAGTCTGATGGACGATCTTTTCTCGTACGTTTTCGAGGGTTCCGGCTGCCAGTTGCTGTTGGTAGGAGATGCGGCGCAGCTGCCGCCCGTCAACTTCGAGGAGAGTCCGGCGTTGTCGATCGACTACATCCAGCGCAACTTCTCGCTGACGGCGGCGCAGGCCACGCTGACCGATGTCACACGGCAGAACATCGAGTCGGGAATTTTACGCAACGCCTTGCAGCTGCGCCGCAAGATGGAAGAGGAGGCCTTCACCTTCCCTCTCCTGCCGGCACCGGTGTTCCCGGACTGCGAGCGCATCAACGGAGGAGATCTGGAGGAGCTGTTCAACGAACTTTACGGTCGTTACTCGCCTGAGGAGATTGTCACCATCACCTATTCCAACAAAAGAGCCTACATCTACAATCAGGAAATCCGCCATCGCATTTTATACAAAGAAGAGGAGCTTTCCGCTGGCGACCTCGTCATTGCGGTGAAAAACAACTACTTCTGGATCAAAGACGACGCGGAAGTGGGGTTCATCGCCAATGGTGACAGTTTGGAAATACTGTCCATCAACAAGATACAGGAGCTTTACGGTTTCCGTTTTGCGGATGTAACCGTGCGTTTGTGCGACTATCCCAACCATGGTGACATTGACATCAAAATCATTTTGGAGAGCTTGACCTGTGAAGGGGCGTCGTTGGGCAAGGCCGAAATGGACAGCCTCTATTATGCTGTAAGTGAAGACTATGCCGATATCCCCACAAAGCGTGAGCGGTATGCAAAAATGAAAGAAGATCCGTTTTTGAATGCGGTGCAGGTGAAATTCTCATATGCATTGACCTGCCACAAGACGCAGGGGGGGCAGTGGCCGGTGGTGCTGTTGGATCCAGGCCTTATCCGCGACGGGCTGATCACGAAGAGCTATCTCCGCTGGCTATACACCGCCATCACCCGAGCCACCTCGCAGGTTTATCTGCTGAACTTCTCCGATGATTTCTTTGAAAAATAAGCCTCTGACGAAGGATTATTTATTTTTTTCACAAAAAAAACCATCTGTAGGTTATTATTACAGAATAAGTTGTATTTTTGCCAACGTATGAGACCAACCCCCAACGTGGCTTTTCCTGTTGCATGGACTGCGGCATTGCTGCTATGTGCGATGCTGTGTGTCGCCACTGCATCGTGCTCAAAACACAATGACTCCGGAGAAAAAGTGTCCTACGACACCACCGGACTTCGCAATGGCGACCTGCTGTTCCGCAACGGATGTGGTTACGAAAGCAAGGTCGTGACGAACCTCAGTTCAGGCAATTACTCGCACATCGGAATGGCCTACCATGCGCCATCGGGCTGGTGTGTGATACATGCCGTGCCGGGCGAAGCGGCAGAAGGGGAGCCGGAGTATCTGAAATGCGAATCCATTGCCGAGTTCTACCGTGTTGACCGCGCGACGGCGGGGGCTTGTGCGCGGGTGAACTGCACAGATTCTTTGGCAGATGCAGCGGTCCGTCATGCGTTGCAGCTGGTGGAGCGCCGGGTGGTTTTCGACAACGACTACGACCTTGACGACAGCAGCCAACTATACTGCACCGAGCTCATCCGGCTGGTGTATGCGGGATGCGGAGTGGATTTGTGTGAAGAACGATGGCACAAGGCTCCCATCATTGCCAACGGTCCTGTCATCTACCCTGAGGACATCTGGCAAAGCCCTCTTCTTACCCACAAAAAAGAATTTTGACAACACATTATTATTCACCCATTTATTAACCAAAATTTTATCAACATGAAAAGAATCATTTTAGGACTCACAGTCATCATGGTAGCCGTATTGGCTGCAAGCTGCACCCACAGCTCACCCAAAAACGTTGCAAAAGCATACATATCAGCCATCCAGAAAGGCGATGCTGAAAAAGCTGCCGACTGCTTCTACTATGAAGGCACCGATGAGGAGAAAGAACAAAGCCGCGCAACGATGATTGCTCTGTGCCAGAAAGGAATGCAAAGCATTGAGAAACATGAAGGCATCCAATCCTTCAAAATCGAGTCAGTGGAAGAGGATGGTGACAAAGCCATCGTTCACGGCACTGTGACATACAAAGACGGCACCAGCGAACCCGATGAAATCTCCACAGTGAAGAAAGACGGGAAATGGTACATCGACACCGACAAATAGTCGTTCATCTCATTACAAAAAAAAGGCCGGCATCCGCTGGCCTTTTTTTTTACAACCCAAAATTAGTGAGTGACGGGCGAGGAATCCCCACTATGGGGGATTGTGAGAACAGGGCGACAGCTGTATTTTTGCAGCCGTAATTGTTACGTAAATTCTCTTTAGCCATAAAGAAGTTTTGGATTAGCAGTTTTAATTGGTTGTTTACAATGAGGAGCGGGGAAAAATTCCCGTTTCTCATTTTAAAAGAGCCTACAAAACATCATCATTATTCTAAAAAATTGCGTATTTTTGCCGAATCTTTGTATAAAAAGTGCTAAAACTGTAACATGAAACTTTCTATCGTCATTCCTGTTTACAACGAAGAGAAGACCATTCATCTGATACTTGATAAAATATTGGCTGTCAACTTAATAGGTAATTTTACAAAAGAGTTGATTTTGGTGGATGACTGTTCGAAGGATGACTCACGGGGGGCTATTGCGCGGTATGCGGAGGCACATCCCGAGTGCGACATCCGCTGCTACAGTCAAGCAGTGAACCAAGGTAAGGGAGCGGCTTTGCATCGCGGCTTTGCAGAAGCCACCGGTGACTATATCGTGGTGCAGGATGCTGATTTAGAATATGATCCAGAAGAATACAACCTACTGCTCCACCCCATTGTGGAGGGCTTTGCCGATGTAGTATATGGTTCGCGCTACCGCAGCGGCAAACCTCATCGCATCTCGTTTTACTGGCACACCAGAGGCAACAAGTTCCTGACATGGTTCTCCAATGTCTTCTCCAACCTGAACCTCACCGACATGGAGACCTGCTACAAACTGTTCAGAGCTGACATCATCAAGAGCCTCCTGCTTAAAGAGAAGCGGTTCGGCTTCGAGCCGGAGGTGACGGCCAAGTTAGCGCGCATGGCGAAGAAGAAGGGCATCCGCATTTACGAGGTGGGGATTTCTTATTATGGAAGAAGTTATGCGGAAGGGAAGCACATCGGATGGAAAGACGGAGTTAGAGCCATTTACTGCATTCTCAAATACAATATTTTTGATCATCAATATTTGAAATAAAAAATCCCGATCATGGCAATACCCAAACGCCTATTTCAAGCTATTGCCACCCTCCTGCTGTTGTGGATGACCGGAACAGCTGGCATGGCACAGCCCACGCCGGAGCCCTTCACCTCGTGGACCTTCGACGAGGCGGTGGAGCCGCAGTACTGGTATGGAACCTCCTTCATGGCGGAATTCGGCAACTTCAGCAACGCGGTGCTGTATGCCGATGGCACCCATGGCTCGTCGCAGTTCGCCACCGTCACCACCACCAACTATGCCCAGATGTTGAAAAACGACTGGACCGGCACGGTGCTGGGCGACCCTCGCGAGGAACCTTTCGATGGCTATTGCCTGGGTATCAAGCATCCCAACTCAGCAGGGCGGCGCATTGTGCTCTCCACTCCCACCACCCTCTACACTAAAATCTCGCTGCGCTACGCCGTCACCCGTTCCAACACCGGTTTCAAGAAGATGATCTTCGAATGGAGCACCGATGGCAGCACCTACCATCTCATCCAAGAGAAACCCTGCGAACCCCTCGACTTTGAAGTGCAGTATCTGAACCTGGAAGACCTCACCGTACTGGAGGACCAGCCGATGATTTACCTTCGCATCACCGTGGACAGCATCCTCTCGACGGCATATCAGGGCAACATCAAATTCGACAACCTCACCTTCATGGGAAGCAAGTGCATGGACACGCTGGTGCTGCACGACACCATCATCAGCGGGGAGAACTACTACGAGAACGGATTTTTCCTGCAAGGGGTGTATGGCGACGGCGAGTACCTGTACCAGCGGCGCGTGCGCTTTGTTGACCGCTGCGACTCGCTGTACCAGCTGCTGCTGTATGTGGATGACACCACCACCGTCATCCCCGACGATCCTGATGACCCGGAAGACCCGCCGATTGACACGACTGGCATTCACGGCCTCAATCTCCACACCCCTACCATCTTCCCCAACCCCTTCAACGACCAGCTGACATTGGATTTTGGTGAACAGAAGTACATTGGAAGTATTTATGTTTATAACAGTATTGGTGAACTTGTAGAAAAAGTAGTTCCTACCATGCCTGGTACATTACTTTTATTCATTGGAAAATTCACTTTCCATACTCAAAGTTGGCCAGCAGGCATATACTTCGTGCATGTTTACGCCTCTGACGGAGCAAGTTGTGTGAAAAAAGTGGTGAAACTCAGCGACGGCGATGGCAGAATCGTCAAACATATTCATATTATTGACTGATAATTATTCCAAATCATGAAAAAGATTTACACCTTATTGTTATGTCTTTCGGTGGTCACACTGTGGGGACAAGATTTTGATTATGAAATAGATGGAATGGAATGCACCACCATCACGGTGGGCAAGAAAGCCTCTGCGGATGGCAGTGTGATGACCTCGCACACCGACGACAGCGGTCGCAGCCGCACCAACATCATGGTGGAGCCTGCCGCCGACCATGCGCCGGGCGAGATGGTGACGTTGTACAAGCGCAAGGCTTGTCCGTCGGGCACCGCCCCGATGCCGAGCTACTGCTACGAAGAGACCGGCAAAATACCGCAGGTGGCGCACACCTACCAGTATCTCAACACCGCCTATCCTTGCATGAACGAGCACCAGCTGGCCATCGGCGAATCGACTTTCGGAGGGCGTAGCGAGCTGAAGAGCGACGTGGGCATGATCGACTGTCCGATGCTCTGCGCCCTGATGCTGCAGCGTTGCACCACCGCGCGGGATGCCATCCGCACAGCCGGCGCGCTGTTGAAAGAGTACGGCTGGATTGACGGAGGCGAGTGCCTCACCATTGCCGACAAGAACGAGGTGTGGCATCTGGAGATTGTAGGTCCTGGAAAAGGCAAGATGGGGGCCGTTTGGGCGGCACAGCGCGTACCCGACGACCATGTGGGAGTGAACGCCAACGCCTCCACCATCCGCGAAATCAACCTGAAAGACAAAGACTACTTCATGGCTTCCGACAATGTGTACAGTGTGGCCGAAGAGAACGGCTGGTACGACAAGAAGAAGGAGACCTTCCGTTTCGCCTACGCCTATGCGCCCGACAGCCGCCAGCACATGGCCTGCCGCCGCAGGGAGTGGCGCGTGTTTGACCTGCTCGCCCCCTCGCTCAAGTTAGATCCCAACATGGAGAACTACCCCTTCTCGGTGAAGCCCGACTCGCTGGTGAAGCTCTCCGACATGGTGCGCGTGTTCCAGGATTACTATGAGGGTACTGAATACGACATGCGTAAGAACCTGACAGTGACCGACAAAGAAGGCAAGAGCGTAATGTCGCCGCTGGCCAACCCATTCATGAAGAGCGACGAGCTGAAGCTGCACAAAATCAACGGAGGATGGCACGAGCATGGTGAGCGCAACATTGCGGTATGGTTCACAGTGTATGCCACCATTCTGCAGTGCCGTGCCGACCTGCCCGACGAGGTGGGTGCGCTCTGCTGGTTCTGTCTCGACAATGTGGCCTCCTCGGTGTATGTGCCTATCTATGCCAACTGCAGCGACCTGCCGGACGAGTACGAGACCTGCGGTCGCGAGACCGGTTTCAGTCGCGATGCCGCCTGGTGGGGATTTAACCGCCTGGGGACCCTTGCCTGCCAGCGTTGGGGCGACATGCGGAAATACATCGACAATGCCTGGAAGCCCTTGCAGAAAGAGTTCTTCGACAACCAGACGGCCACCGAGCAGCAGGCACTCCAGCTGTTGGAAAAGGACCGTGCGGCAGCCATCCGTTTTCTCACACAATACACTAATAATCAGTGCAAAACTGCATTAGATAAGGCGTGGGAGACCGGTGACTTGATCTGGACCAAGTTCGATGGGGCTTGGTAATCATACTTTTACACAATGGTATGTTGATTTTTTTGTAACTTTTTAATGAAAATAGCGTAGTGTGAGAAAATATTGTGTATTTTTGCCCACTGAAAAAACTCTGCCAACGACTGATTTTACACCCACCTCATTTTAGAAAATAAAAACAAACGATATGAGATTCAGAAAGATTTTTGTCCTGCTTTTCGTCCTGCTTTTCTGCGGTTCTGGCATCATGGCGGCCAATGAATGCAAGCCTTCTTACCGCAACGTGAGAAAGATCTCCAAAAACAAAAAGATGCAGAGCAAGCGCAGCAAGGCCTACAAGAAACGCACCTCTGCCAAATCGAAGAGCTCGCGCCCGATCAACACCTCATACGTTGTAAAAAGCAAACGCAAAACCACCTACCACTACTAAAATGGAGAGATTTCTCCGCTTGGCATCCCTCTGCGCACTGGTGCTGGCAGGCACCTTGGCGCATCCCCAACAATTTTACGATTACGGATTTATCAGAACATATCAACCGGTCGTCACGCATGAAGACCGGCCATTTTCTTTTCCTTGGGGCGGTGGCATCAACTCGGTAAGTTGCTCGTCCTTTGACCTTAACGGCGACAGTTATCCTGACCTTATCCTGTTTGAAAAGCACGGCAACCGTCTGCTAACCTTCATCAACAACGGCATCGATGACAGCTGCAGCTATACCTTGGCGTTAGAATACGCCCGCTGCTTCCCTACCCTTCACGATTGGGTGATTTTCCGCAACTACGACAACGACGGTCGCCTCGACATCTTCACCTACGGCACCGCCGGCATCACCATATACCATAACATTTCTATAGGAGAACAGTTGGAGTTTGAATGCGTGACCACGCAGTTACAGTCGGAGCAGTATGGGCAACTCACCAACCTGTATGCTTCGCCCGACGACTATTTAGCCATCGAAGATGTGGACGGAGATGGCGATTTAGACATCTTAAACTTTTGGTTATTAGGAAAATACGTTCATCTTCATCGGAATTATTCGATGGAAAATTATGGTGACTGCAATCATCTGGATTTCAGGTTGGAAGACGAATGCTGGGGACACTTTGAAGAAGGCGGCGAAGACAACAGCATACAGCTCAACAGCAGCTGCGGACGGAAGGGCGAGCCCACCCGGCACGTCGGCTCCACCATCGTGGTGCGCGACCTCACCGGCAACGGACTGCCCGACATGGTGCTCGGCGATATCGACTACCCCAACCTTGTGTTTTTGCAGAACGACGGCACGCTGGAGGACGCGCTGATGGTGGCCATCGACACGCTGTTTCCCAACCCGCAGCAGCCCGTGCGACTTTACTCTATGCCGGTGCTCAGTTTCGTGGACATCGACAACGACGGCGCAGAGGAGATGCTGGCCTCGCCCTCCGACCCGGTACTGAACAAGTCGCAGGATCTGAACAGTGTGTGGGGGTATCGCATCAACGAACATTCTCAGTATGAGAAATTTACAGAAAACTTTTTACAAAATGAGATGATCGACGTGGGTAGCGGTGCCGCACCAGTTTTCTACGACTGGGATGGTGATGGGCTTTCCGACCTGTTTATCGGCAACTATGGCCGGTACGAAGGTTCGGTGCTGGTCAATGGATTTCTCACCTCCACCTTCATCTCGTCCATCACCTATTACCATAACAGCGGCAGCGAGACAGAGCCCGTCTTCGAGTGGGTGACCGACGACTTCGGCGGCTTGCGGCAGTACGGCTATCTCGGACTGCATCCCGCGTTCGGCGACCTTGACGGCAACGGCACCACCGACCTGCTGTGCGGCACCAGCGACGGGAATATCCTCCTGTTCAGCAACCGCAACCTGCCACCTGTCCTCCCCGACTTCGAAGCCCCCAACAGCGAATATCTCGGCCACGACTTCGGCGACTATGCCAAGCCGCAACTTTTCGACCTTGACCGCGACGGTCACACCGACCTGCTGGTGGGCAACCGCCGCGGACGCATCACCTATTTTCGCAACACCTCCAACACGGAAATTTGTAATTTTCAATTCGTTACCGACACATTAGGTGGGGTGGATGTACGCGATGCAGAGGCCTCCTACTTCGGTTTCTGCGCGCCGTGGTTCTTACGCAATCAAGCTGATGAAACCGTACTGCTTTGCGGCAGCGAGCAGGGCGAGATTTTCTATTACAAAAACATCGACAACAACCTTACGGGGAGTTTCGTACGGAGTGAGGTGGCCTGGAGTGAAATGGGAACCAGCTGGCACACCTACAACCGCGAGGGACTGCGCACCGTGCCGGCCGTAACAGACCTCAACGGCGACGGTTATCTTGAGGTGGCTATCGGCAACTATGCGGGCGGCGTGACCTTGTTTTCTGGCACCACACCTCCGCCTGTTAGCATCACACAATACCCTACTACACAATTCTTTACATCCCTTAAAGCATTCCCCAACCCAGCCTACGACCACTTTACCTTGGTAAGTGAAGGCAGCGGACAACTCATTGTGACCGATGCCATGGGGCGGCTCATTCTGCGCCGTGAGGTGACGGAGAATGAATCCGTAATGGTGGGCTGCAGCGGGTGGCCGACAGGCATCTATTTCTGCGAAGTCCGTTCTGACAGAGGCCGTCAGACCTGCAAAATAGTAGTGGTACGATAGGTGAAAATAATTGCCGAAAGCGAATTCCCGATTCCGAATTAAATCGTATTTTTGCACTCTCAAAATTTAAACAACAAAATTCATAATAAAAGATAATGAAACGCACAAAAATCATTGACGCCATCAAGCGTTACGAAGAGATTGGATTAGGTAGCACTGTCAGCGTAAAAGGCTGGGTAAGAACGAAAAGAGGCAACAATGCCGTAGCTTTCATCGCACTGAACGACGGCTCCATCGTGCATAATCTCCAGATTGTGGCCGACCTTTCCCGTTTTGACGAGGAGTTGATGAAAAAAATCACCACAGGTTCCTGTCTGCACGTCACCGGCACGCTGGTGGAATCGCAGGGCAAAGGGCAGGTGGTAGAAGTTCAGGCCCAGGAGATTGAGGTGTACGGCACCGCCGACCCCGAGACCTATCCATTGCAGAAGAAAGGCCACAGCTTGGAGTTCCTCCGCGAGATTGGCCATCTGCGTCCCCGCACCAACTACTTCGGCTGCGTGCTTCGTCTGCGTCATGCCATGGCATTTGCCATCCATAAATATTTCAACGACAGAGGGTTTTACTATTTCCACACCCCGCTCATCACCGCCTCCGATGCAGAAGGCGCCGGCGAGATGTTCAACGTTTCCACCCTCGATCCCAACAACCTGCCCATGACTCCCGACGGCAAGGTGGACTACACCAAGGACTTCTTCGGGAAGCATGTCAGTCTGACCGTTTCCGGACAGTTGGAAGGCGAGCTGGGTGCGCTCTCATTGGGCAGCATCTACACCTTCGGTCCCACCTTCCGCGCCGAAAACAGCAACACCCCGCGCCACCTCGCCGAGTTCTGGATGATTGAGCCCGAAGTGGCCTTCAACGACATCACCGACAACATGGACCTCGCCGAGGACTTCATCAAATACCTCGTGCAATACGCATTGGACAACAACATGGATGACCTCCAGTTCCTCAACGACATGTTTGACAAGGAGTTGATTGAGAGAATGAAATTTGTGGTCGCCCACGATTTCGTGCGTCTCGGCTACACAGAGGCCATCGACATTTTGGAGAAATCGGGCAAGAAATTCGACTTCCCGGTGAAGTGGGGCATCGATTTGCAGTCGGAGCATGAGCGTTATCTGGTGGAGAATCACTTCAAGAAGCCCGTCATCCTGACCGACTATCCGAAGGAGATCAAGGCTTTCTATATGAAGTTGAATGATGACGGCAAGACCGTTCGCGCCATGGACGTTTTGTTCCCGAAGATTGGAGAGATCATCGGCGGTTCGGAACGCGAGGAGAGCTACGAGAAGCTGATGCAGCGCGTGCAGGAGCTTCACATCCCCGAGAAAGATGTGTGGTGGTATTTGGAAACCCGCAAATACGGTACCGCCCCGCACTCCGGCTTCGGTCTCGGTTTCGAGCGACTGCTGTTGTTCGTCACCGGCATGACCAACATCCGCGACGTCATCCCCTTCCCGCGCACGCCGCAAAACGCAGAGTTCTAATTCATGGCAGAGCGGTTACGCATCTGGCTTATCATCAACCCGATATCAGGCACCCGACATGGTGAAGATATCGGGTTGTTGGCACGTAATACCCTCGACAGCAGCCGTTTCGACCTCACTTTGCGCTACACGGAGCGCAAAGGTCACGGAGCGGAAATCGCCCGCGAAGCGGTGGCGGCGGGGGTGGACATTGTGGCAGCGGTGGGTGGAGACGGCACCATCAACGAGGTAGCCTCGCAGTTGGTGGGCAGCCGGACGGCGCTCGCCATCATTCCGCACGGCAGCGGCAACGGACTCGCCTACCACCTTCAGATCCCCATCAACGTGAAGAAAGCCCTCGCCGTGATCAACGACCTGCGCATCGAGAAGATGGACGTGGGGTATGTCAACGGGAAGCCCTTCTTCAGCATTGCCGGCATCGGCTTCGACGCCAAGGTCGCCTACGACTTTGAGGCTGACCCGCGCCGTGGTTTTTTCACCTACTTCAAACACATCCTCCACAACTATTTCCAATACCAGTCGTGCGATTACCACATCACCTACGACGGACAAGTTATTGATACAAAAGCATTTTTTATCACTTTCGCCAATTCCTCGCAATGGGGCTACAATGTGAGAATTGCGCCAATGGCCTCGATGCACGACGGGCTGTTGGATGTGTGCATGGTGAAACGTCCCAAGTTATTGCTGAAGATGCTGAACGTGGATTTGCCCAAGCTGCTCAACAGCCGTTTCGACAAATCGTCCATCGTGCAATATCTGGCGTGCCAGCGCATTAGCATCGAGCCGGTGGTTTCCCACCCCATCTACCTGCACATCGACGGCGACACGGCCGGACAGGTGGAGAAAGTGGAGATTGAGATGAAGCGCGAGGTGCTGAACGCCGTCGTGCCGCTGGGACTGATTTAAATGGAGAATGGAAAATGGAAAATTGATTTCTCCCCCCCTACTTCGGCAGGAAGTTAATAGAGATCTCGTAGTAGCGGGCCACCTTTTTGCCTTTCACCTTGGTGGGCTCCCACGCCGGCATATTGGCGACCAATCGCTTGGCCTCCTTGTCCAACAGCGGGTGAACCCTCTTCACTACTCTCACTCTTGAGATATGTCCGTCGGCATTGACCAAGAACCTCACCACTACCACACCATAAGCACACCCATTCAGTCCCCAGTCTTCGGGATAGGTCATGTTCTTATCGATATATTCATCACACTTCCATCCCCATCCCCATTCCCCAGGGAAGTGAGCTGCCTCGCATTTTGCCTCCTCACGGCCGTCTCGGGTATACCAAGTCTTATTTCTATTTTTGCGCTTCATGACCACTGGATGTTGAGGAGACCAACTCACTCTACCATCCAACGGCATTACATCTAAGACTTCAATAGTGTTTAAGGTTTTTACGGAATCAGTAGGGGTGATATTCTGCGCGGCGGCCGTCCCACCTATGATAGACAAACCGACGGCGATGCCAGCAATGGCCACTTTCTGAGCCATCATCCGGCGGGCCTTCAAAGAGCGCTCCAACAAGCGCACCTCCTCCTCACAGCGCGGACAGGTGCCGCTGCATTCACCCTCAAACGTGCATTCGGGGATTTCCAAATCAATGTTATTGGCCTCGGCCACCGTACGGCGCACCGACTTCAAGTATTGGCAGATAGACTTTCCTTTCATGGGCATGGGATTTATATGGCTGGCAAAACTACGAAAAAATATTTGTATCTTTGCACTCTCAAAAACTATTTTTATGGCAAAATCGAAAAGTCTCTTTTTCTGCAAACACTGCGGCTATCAATCCTCGCAATGGATGGGAAGATGTCCCTCCTGCGGCGAGTGGAACACCTTTGAAGAGGAGGTGGTGGACCGGGGCGACACCGGCAAAGGCAAGTCATCGATCGTGAAGAGCGCGCAGAACTTCCCGAAACTGCTGTCGGAGATCTCACTCGTACAGGTGCCGCGCATCCCCACCCGTTTCCGCGAGTTCGACAATGTGCTGGGCGGCGGCATCGTGGCCGGCTCCATCATCCTGCTGGGCGGCGAACCCGGCATCGGCAAGTCCACCCTGCTGCTCCAGATGGCCCTGCAAATCACCGACAAGAAAATCCTGTACATCTCCGGCGAGGAGAGCGAGTCGCAGCTGAAGATGCGCGCCGAACGACTGTTCCCGAAGCACCAGCCCGACAACTTCCTCATCCTCACCGAGACCGACACCAACCAAATCTTTGAGCACGTCAAGTCGGTAAAACCCGACCTGCTGATCATCGACTCCATACAAACCCTTCAGAGCCAGCTAATTGACTCGGCCGCCGGTTCTATCTCACAGATTCGTGAGTGCGCCGCCGAGTTCCAACATTTTGCCAAAAGCACCGGCACGCCGGTGTTCCTCATCGGCCACATCACCAAAGACGGTTCGCTGGCCGGTCCGAAGATTCTGGAGCACATCGTGGACACGGTGCTGCAGTTCGAGGGCGACATCCACTACGGCTACCGCATCGTGCGGTGCATCAAAAACCGTTTCGGCTCCACCTCCGAGTTAGGCATCTTCGAGATGCAGGGTAACGGCCTCCGCGAGGTGCTCAACCCATCGGAAATCCTCGTGTCGGACCGCGACGAGGACTTCAGCGGCAGCGCCATCTCAGTGGTGATGGAAGGCACCCGCGCCATGACCATCGAGATACAGGCCCTCGTGAGCAGCGCGGTGTATGGGACACCGCAGCGTGCCGCCACCGGCTACGACATCCGCCGGCTCAACATGCTGCTGGCCGTATTGGAGAAACGGTGCCACTTCAAACTCGGGGCGAAGGATGTGTTCATCAACATCGCCGGTGGTATCCATGTGGACGACCCCGCCATCAACCTCGCCATCGTGGCCGCCATTCTCTCCTCCGCCGCCGACCTGCCCATCGACACCAAGACCTGCTTCGCCGGCGAGATGGGACTGAACGGCGAAATCCGTCCCGTGCCGCGCATCGAGCAGCGTATCGCTGAGGCCGACAAGCTGGGATTCACCCGCATGTTCCTCTCCAAATACAACCTGAAAGGCATCCAACGAAAAAATTATAAAATCCAACTGATTCCCATCTCCAAAATCGAGGAGATTTATAAACAGCTGTTTGAATGACAACCGAAGAGAGAAACCTTATCATCGAATTAGTAAAGAGCGAGGTGGTGCCCGCCATAGGGTGCACCGAACCGATGGCTGTGGCATTGGCCGCCGCCCGCTGCACCGAGATTCTGGGCAGTGTGCCGAAACAGATTAGCGTGGAGCTGAGTGCCAACATGTTGAAAAATGCCATGGGAGTTGGAATTCCCGGCACCGGCATGGTGGGACTGCCCATCGCCATCGCATCGGGCGCCATGGCCGGCAAGTCGGAATACCAGCTGGAGGTGCTACGCGACATTACCCCCGAGGATGTGGAGAAAGCCAAGGCCTACATCGCCCAGCAGCGCATCCATATCAGTCAGAAAAAAGACACCGAAGAGAAGCTGTATATTGAAGTGGTCGGACATAACGGGGAGGACAAGGCGCGGGTGGTAATCCGCGGTGAGCACACCCATTTCTGTCATCTGTCGAAGAACGGCGAGGTGCTGCTCGACGAAGGGGTCTCCTCCACGGCGACGGAGGCGGGCAAAGCGCCCCGTCTCACGATGCGACAGGTGTATGAGTTTGCCACCACCGCGCCCGTTAACGAGATACGTTTCATCCTAGAGAGTGCCGAGTTGAACAAGCGGGCGGCGGAGATGTCGCTGCTGGCCAACTACGGTCACGCCTTGGGTCGCACCATCTTCACGCAGCCGAAGGAGCAGTTTTTCGGCAACGGCATCTACTCGAAGATTCTCGCCTACACCTCCGCCGCCTGCGACGCACGTATGGCGGGCGTGAAGGTGCCCGTGATGAGCAACTCGGGCAGCGGCAACCAGGGTATCGCCGCCACGCTGCCGGTATGGGTATATGCCAAGGAGCGGCTGAAGAGTGAGGAGGAGCTCATCCGCGCGCTGATGCTGAGCCACCTGACGGTTATCTACATCAAGCAGAGCTTCGGAAGGCTCTCGCCGCTGTGCGGCTGTGTGGTGGCCGCCACGGGATCGGCCTGCGGCATCACCCACCTCATGGGCGGACAATACCAGCAGGTGGTCTATGCCGTGAAGAACATGATCGCCAACATCACCGGCATGATCTGCGACGGGGCCAAGCCCAGCTGCGCCCTCAAGGTGGCGACGGGCGTGTCCACCGCCGTGCTCTCCGCCATGCTGGCCATGGAAGACAAGACCGTAAGTCCTGTGGAGGGCATCATTGATGAAGACATCGAGAAGTGCATCCGCAACCTCGCCAACATCGGACTTCAGGGCATGGCCGCCACCGACAGTCTGGTGCTAGACATCATGACGCAGAAGGGGTAAAGGGGGGGAGTTACTTCCCCGCCGGAAGGCTCATACGATAACCGTGGTAGCGGTTCATGACAGCCTCCACATAGTTGACGGTATGGCGACCCGGATAGTAACCGCATTTCACGACCGGGTCGGAGTAATATTTGTGTTCCTTTTTTAAGAGAAGGTACTGGGAGACCTCCTTCCAGGAGGTGACATCACCACCATATTTGATGCAGAGTTGGCAGGCATCCACAATATGACCGCTGCCGGCGTTGTAGGCCGCCGCCACGTAATAGAGACGCTCGTCGGCATCCTCCACATACTTGGCGAACATGTGGTCGAGGCGGGCGATGAGGCGAACTCCCGCATAGATTTGTTGCTCCACAGAGGAGGTGTCGCTGACCCCGAAGTTAGCGGCCGTGGCGGGCATCATCTGCATCACACCAAAACTTCCTCCCACACCCACCAAGTCGGTCTTGAAGCCAGACTCCTGTCGGATGATAGAGGAGACAAAACGCCAGTCGATGCCGAATTTGGCACCATAGCGTTTCATCACAACATCGTAAGAAGAGATGCTACGCTTACGTTTTTCACGACCACCGCCCAGAATATAACGAGAGCGGGGGTGGAAGTATTTATTGCAAAGCTTAGCATAACTTTCTGTCTTGCTGAATGACACCAACCAATTGTTGATACTGTCGTTCTTGGAGATGTTAGCGGGATTCAAAACCCAACGGCGTTCCAGCTCTGGTCCCAAGCTCTTGACGGTTTGAAGGTCAGAGTAGAAGGGATCGAGCATAATGGCGGTATTGCAGTCGGTGACGAGATAGTGGATGCTATCGTCCTGCAGTAGTTCCACCAGCTCTTCTGCCAGCAAGGTATCTTGATGGAACTGCCACTGGCCTCGCACAACGGGTAGTGAATCGTTGTTGATGATGCAGGGAAAATGGGAAGGCATGTAGATGATGCCGGCGGTATCGGGCAATGCCTTGCGATGCTGCAACAATACAGGATGGAAAGTAGAGTGCGGCTCCGAGAAGCAGAGCTTGTCGCGGTTAGGCTGGTTGGGATCCACATCGAAGGCGATGATGTCGAAATCGCTGGTGAAGAAATGGGAGCGCACCTCTTCGGGGTCAGTGGTGAAGGTGAATTGGATATCTTTCTGCAACGAGTCGCCGAGGATGTTCAGCAGTTCGTACTGGAAGCCGACGGTGGTGCCACGGTAGAGAAAATAGTCGGAAGAGTGGCAGAACAGCAGCACATGGAGGGTGTTGGTACGGTTCTCCACATAGACAATCTCATCATCCTGCGGTGGCTGCACAACAGGCTGCGGACGTCGTATCGCCATAAGCATCACCGCAGCGGTAGCGACGGCGAAAATAGCATACAGAAAAACGGAACGATTACTCAAAACTACTGAGCTTCGGTCGCCAAAATGTACTGTTCAACGGCCTCTCCCGGTTCGAGTTTCACGCGGCCGGTGCCGATGAAATAGTCACGGTGCACGATGTTATCCGCATCCGTGTAGGAGCTGTCGTACACAGCTTCCACATCGAGAAGGGCTTCATATTTGAAAGTATGGGTGAACACGCCATTCTGGTCGGTATAACCTTCTGCTTTGGCGAAATCGGCATAATTGTCTTCCAGACCGACGCGCACCATGCAGTGGGGCAGTGCGTCGGCGGTGTCGATGCCAGTAGTGGTTTTATGGACATGAAGAACCAAATCACAGACGGGTTCCTTCTTGCACTGGGTGAAAAGGGTCACAAGACAAAGGGCGGCCAGCGCATAAAAAGCAATTGCAAGTTTCTTCATTTTATTCAGATTTTATAAAAAATTTTTCAAACCGCAAAAGTAAACAAAATTTTGCAAACTGCAAGCCCCTGACTAAAATTTCGCAAATATTCATAATGGAATAAGAAGATGGGGGGATAAAAGAATGGAGAAATCGGAAAAAACATGTATTTTTGCAAGTTCAAAATTGGCATAATGGAAAATAGCAGGAAATTCATCATTTTCGGATTAGGCAATGCGGAAGAGCAATACACTGGCACACGTCATAACATTGGTTTTGAAGTAGTTAATGCCGTTGCCAAGAAGCTGACCGCTACCTTCCGCACCGACCGTTACGCCTATGTGGCGGAGGGAAAGTACAAAGGGCGCACGCTTATCTTGGTGATGCCCACTACCTACATGAACCTCAGTGGCAAGGCAGTCAAATACTGGATGGAGCATGAGAAGGTGGAGGCGGACAACATCCTGGTCATCTGCGACGACATCGACCTGCCGCCCGGGCAGCTGCGCATGAGGGGCAAAGGTAGTGGCGGCACCCACAACGGTCTCAACGACATCATCGAGCGCGTGGGCAACGGCGACTTTCCCCGTCTGCGTTTTGGTGTAGGCCACGACTTCCCGCAAGGCTACCAGATTGAGTACGTGCTGGGACGGTTCGACAAGAAGGAGATGACCGAGACCATTGAACCGGCCATCGAGACCGCCGCCGAGATGGTGCTCTCCTTCGCCACAGCAGGCCTACAGCGCACCATGAGCCAGTACAACACCCCCAAAAAGGAACCCACACCAACCCCGGATGACAATGAAAAATAGAATACTCACCCTCATACTTCTGCTGGTGGCAGGCTGCTCCAGTATGCACGCCACCTCCGGCGACACGCTGAAGCGAGCCCTTCTCCTCCCCTCCCCCATGTTCGGGCAGGAGATACAGCTGCAGAACAAAGACTTGGAGAATTACCTGCACCTGGGATTCCGTCTCGGCACCGACTTTGTGATCAGCAACCGGCAGCTGTCGGACTTCGACAAGCTGGAGAGCGTATTTTCCGGCACTTTCGGCTTCTTTGCGCGAGGCGGCTACCAATATGTGTTTGGCGAGCTGGGATTCCAGTACATGTTTTTCAAAGGGCACTACCACGCTTTCACCCTCGACTCCATCCCCATGGGAAGCGAGACCGTGGAGAGCCGCTACCTGCAAATCCCCTTCCGTGTGCTCGGTTACTTTCCTGTTGGACAGCGCAAAATCGTGGCACTCATGCCGCATATTGGCATCATGTACCAGCCGCTCATTCATGTCACGAAGAACGACATCAAGTACAGCAAGAACAACCTCATGCAGCACCAGTTCCTCTATCAGGCCGGTTTTGGCTGCCGCATTAAATTCCTGACGGTGGAAGTGGCATGGAAACGTGCCATCCGGCCTTTCTTCCAAGACAGAAGCTCCGTCAAACAATCCTACATCAACCTGATGATCGGATTCCAATTCTAGTCCCTTCCCACCATGAAACACAAACTCCTTCTTCTAACCTTCCTGCTGACTGCGCTGACAGTTGTGCCGGCTTTCGCCCAAGAGGAGAAGGACGAAGCGGACGACCTGTTTCATCACGAAGTGGACTCGGCGATGGCCATTTCCCCCGACTACCTGCCCACATCTTACACACGTTGCGGCACCACATTCTTTCAACCCATTGACTATAAAGAAATTGACACAACCATAGGTTTCGTTTACCAATATGACCCTCTTTTCCGGAATGAGAACATCTACCAGACGTTAGGCATCCTCGGGCAGGCGCACAAACCCATGAACTTCACCTTCACCAAGCAGGCTGGTTTTTCGCTGCTCACCACCCCATATCCGCTTTACTTCAAGAACCAGACCGACTTGAAATACTACAAGTTGAAAACCTCTTACACGCAACTGGCATACACTTACGGATACGAGACCGAGAACACCCTATACGCCACCCACGCGCAGAACATCCGCAACCTTTTCAACATTGCCTTCAACCTGCGCGGCTACACTAACGAAGGGTATTTCAGCAACCAGCACATGCGAGACATTGTGGCCGACATTCTCTGCCACTTTCAGACGAAAAACGAGCTATACGGTTTTCGCCTCAGCTATATCATCAACTTCTTCAATGCGCAGGAAAATGGTGGGCTGCTGAACGTTCAGGACTTCTACGACCACACTGCCAAACTGCTGTCGGGCTACAACATGAAGCTGTACGATGCCACCTCGCGCACCATCACCCATGACCTGATGTTTCAGCAGTACCTGAATATCAAATCCAAAAAGAAAAAATCGGAAAATGGGGGAGAGCACCACTGGGGCACCTTCACCCACACCTTCCAGTTCCGGCAGCAAAGCTACCTCTATACCGACTCACCCACCGACTCACTCTTCTACCCCAACATCTATTCCCTTCCCACCGACTCCATCACCGACTCGCTGAGCTTTTACACCATCTCCAATACTATACAATACTCCACCTTCCAACCATATAAAGAGCCGGCCAACCCCAACAACTTCATCCATTTCACCGGCGGTATCACCCACGAGTACACCCATTTCCAGTCGGATTTCTACTTCGGCCACTCCTACACTCCCTTCGCACAAACCCACATCCGCCTTTTCAAAATCATCGACCTGCAAGCCAAACTCGCCTACACATTAGGTCGCAAGCCCAAGGAGGAGAGCCGCGCCGCCGTCGCCTACGGATGCTACCAGCAGAACGACCTTTCCTTCTCAGCAGCCATCAGTGCAAAGCTTGACAAGAAGCACCTCAACGCCATCGGATGCGATTTCGACTTCTTCTATCTTTCACCCGACTATATATTCTCGCGTTTCTCCAGCGACCAGTTCTTTTGGAACCACAAATGGAAAAAAGAGAACATCATCCGCCTCACCCCCTACTGGCAATACAAGGACTATCGTGTGGAATTCAGCTACTACATGCTGCACAACTATGTCTATTTCAACGAAGAGCTTGAGCCCACCCTGCTGGATGCCTACGCCAACATCATACAGTTGCACGCCTACGTACCTTTCCGCTACAAAGGACTCGGCATCATCTTCAACGGATACCTTCAATACTCCAACAAAGAGGTGATACAGGTACCCCTCTTCGCCGGCAAACTGGACGTGTTCTATCGCTTCAACATCTTCAAGAACAAAGCGCAGTTGCAGCTCGGACTGAATGCAGCCTACAACACCAACTACTATGCCGACGCCTACCATCCGCTACTGCACCAGTTCTATCACCAGCATGAGGTGAAGACCGGCAACTACTGCTATCTCGACATCTACCTCGCCATTCGCGTGAAGCGCATCAACCTATTCATCAAAGGCACCCATCTCCTCTCCGGACTGATGGGGTACCATTATTTCACCACGCCCGACTATCCGATGCAGAGCCGCAGTTTCGCACTCGGCATCACCTGGCGATTCCATGATTAACCCGCTATGCCCAACACCCGCCGACAAGAGATCTTCCGCCACATCAACGTTGCCCTGCTGTTCCTTACAGCGGGGGCGTTCATTGCAAGTCAGTTTCTCTTTCTGACCCTTGCGTGCCTGTGGCTGCTGCTGGCGATGATAGAGTGGAACTGGAAGGAGCGCTACAACACCCTGAAAGATAGCCGCCTGCTGCCTCTTGCCGCCTGCTGCCTCGGGCTGTACCTCTGCTACCTGTTCAGTCCGCTGTTGTCGGACAATGTGGGGAAGGCCATTTCCGATTGGGAATACAAGATCTGGTTTTTGGTGGCACCGATCTGTGTCATGCCGCTCATCCCGAAACTGCAACGCAAAGAATTATCGCTGGCGATGATATTGTTCACCGTCCCCATCCTTCTGTGGGCGGTCATCAGCATGGGGCACTCCGCCTACATGTACCACCAGACTGGCCATACCTTCCACCTTTTCTACCAGCACGCCTGCTTGCAGACCTCCATTCCACTCACCTTCTGCCACCCATCCTATTTTGCTATGTATGAAATCATTGCATGGATCATCGCGGCGGAGATGTTACTACGGAAAAACAAGTGGATAGAGCACCGTCGAGTGCGTATTGGAGTGACGGTGCTGATGTGGGCCACCCTGCTTATTCTCCCCGTACACATCTTCTTTTTACAGTCGAAAATGGGGTTTGTGCTGTTCGGTGTCACCCTGCTGATCTATGTCGTTATTGCGCTGAACCGTGGGAAGCGGCGGTGGGTGCTCACGGCATTGGTGCTGGCCGCCATCATCGGAAGTGTAGCCGGATATATCTATAAGGAACACGGACGGGTAACCAAGAACTGCGACAATCGCATTGCCAACAGCTTCATCAACCTGAAGACTGCCGACCGCGACGACCCGCGTGAGAGCAGCGCTATCCGCATAGCGTTGTGGAAGAGCGCGATAGAGATCGGAAAAGACCACTGGTTCTGTGGCATTGGGTCAGGCGATGTGCTAGATGAGCTGCACGACAAGGCGGTCGAGCACCACTACGCCTATATCTCATCTGGCAAATTCAACTGCCACAACCAGTATCTGCAAATCTGGCTCGGGGTTGGAATTATCGGGCTGCTGCTGTTCATCAGCATCTTTGGCATCGCCTTCTACATCTGTGTACGAAAGCGAAGCCTCGGTGGAAGCATCATCATTGTGATTTTTGCCCTTAACCTGTTTGTGGAGTGCATGTTGGAACGATATGCTGGAGCCACCCTTATCCCCATTCTCACGGCATTCATCTGCAGCATTCCGCCGGCTATGCCGTCCGCGGGAAAGTCGGCGTCACATAGTCGCGAAGCTCTTCCATCAGCTTCTTGCGCATAAAAAAGATACGGCTCTTCACCGTGCCTATCGACACTCCCATCTCATCGGCAATCTCCTGATATTTATAACCATCCACAAACATCTCGAACGGTTTGCGCTGGTCGGGACTTTTCGCCATGATTCTCCCATTAATATCCTTCACAAAATATTGAATATCAGCACTATCAGAAGGATTATAGCGAAAATTCTCATATCCTTGCGGCACATGAGTTTCCGACACCACCAAGTTACGCTGGTTCCTGCGGTATTCGTTCAAAAAAGTATTGCGCATGATGGTGAACACCCATGCCTTCAGATTGGTCTCCTCACGGTACTGGTGGCTATATAGCATCACCTTCAGATAAGTATTCTGAATCAAATCCTCCTGATCTTCCCGAACGGGAGTAAGCGTAGCAGCGTACCGGCGCAAGTCGGCATCCATCAGCATCACCTCCTGTATAATATTCCTTCTTTCGTTTTCCATTGGCATAAAATTACAATGGAAAAGAAGCAAAAACTATACCAAAAAAGTCTGTCAGTGCAGAATTGAAGAAATATTCACAAAAAAGTTATCCCAGTGACATCTCCCCTCTTATACATCGCAATAAAGGTCGAATAAAATCTCTGCTCTAACTCCCTGTTCTGGAGTAAGATATAGACTATCCAATTCGTCATAGAGATCCATAACCTTTTCATCCAAACGATCATACTCATCGCTTTCTTCATCAATGACAGACATGCGGTTAATGATATCCTCCATACGGTTCAACAAGCCATCCACATACTCCACATGTTCCTTCATTTCCCTTTTCTCACTTGCAATTTCCTCCTCATCTTCCGTCACGACTTTATTGGTCTGAAGCTCCTGTTTATCGTTTTTGACATGACAAGCTGACAGCAGAATGGCAGCTGTCAAACCGATCATCCACGACTTATTTTTTAGAAAAATCTTCACCCAATTATGCATAACATTTTAGTATTGAAAGAATTGAAATGAAACTATCGCTTCCGCACCACCAATGGAGTGGTCTCAATCTCATTGCTCTCATGCAGCTCTCTGTCCACAATGCGACAGTGAAACAAGATGGTATCGGTAGGATGAGTCAGATCGTAGTCGTTGATATTCAAATTGATACTAATGTCACCTTCTATCGACTCTGGCACGCTGTTGCTCAGTCGAGGAATTCTTTGGTTAAATGTAATACCCTGGAATTCAATCTTTTGAAAAACACCATTTACCTTTTTATAATAATCGATAAAACAATTATAATAATAGGCTGACGAGCTGTCGAATGGCGGGTTAATATCCGTGCTGCCGAGACCGATGTCGCCGTCGCCATCCTGGAAATGGAAGGTGAGGGTGGCCTTGTCATCAATGTTTGTCCCGTTGTCAATCTTTTCGAGGCTGACGAAAGTGATCTCCGGTTCCACGGGGAACTTCTCTCGTTCGCCGCAACCGGCCAGCGCCAGCAGCAGTATCATGATAGGGACAAGCTGTTTCATTTGTCTCAGGTTCAGTGGGCAGAAGCCCTTTGTTTTTGCGCCGCAAAGATAAGAAAAAAAAATCAGAAAATTTCCGCTGGCCCGTTTTTTGGCGCACTTCTTTCGTATTTTTGCAGCGTAAATAAAAAGTAGTGTTATGAATACCATCATTCTTTTCTGGAATCCGGGGATTTCGAGTTACACCATTGAGCGCCTGCGCGATGATTTAGACATGGAGCAGCATGTCAGCAACTGGAGCGTGTGGGAGCATGAAAAAGCCCACCAAGGCGACCGTTTCTTTATGGTGCGTTGCGGTGAAGGCAAGACTGGCATCTGCATGAGCGGCCGCTTTAGTTCCGAACCCTATATAGACGAGGACTGGTCAGGAAAAGGCCGTGAGGTGTATTACATGGATCTGATGGCCGATACGGTCATTGACCCCGACATCCTGCCCATCCTTTCCACCGAAATACTGTCGCGGGAGATTCCCTCTTTCGACTGGAGTGGCGGTCATTCGGGGAGATCACTCCCCGCCGAAGAAGCCGAAAAACTGGAGAAATTGTGGGAGGATTTCTTGGAGGAAAACAAGCCCATGTTTGGCACGCTGACGCTCAAATCGTATATCAGTGATAAGGATGTCATGCCTGATGAAGATGATTTCGGACCCTATCGTGCCGATATTGAAATCACAGATGATGGCGAATTTTTAATTTATTCTGTAGCGGATGATGTGGAAGTAGTTGGTGACGACTTGGAAACCGTAAAAAAAGAGTTTGCAAAAAAAATAAAAGAGGCAGGGAAAACCATTCCCATCGAGTTCAGGGTAAGGGAGGTTTATAATCAGGAATTGTTTCAAAAAGCATTGGATATTGCAAAAGAAGCATACTGTGGGATGACCGATGAGCGTGGTGAGCCTTACCTCAAACGCGCACTCAGGGAAACCGAATATTCATACTCGGATGCCCCTATTCTGGTGTGCTTGCTGCACTATGTTTTGAAGAATCCTAAATTCACTACGGATAAACTGATACAGAAGGGAATTCCTAAGGTAGTCGTAGATACCGTTGAAGTTCTGCATCAGAAAGAGGGCGAGAGTTTCGAACAGTACATTCAACGTATAGGTGAGAATCATGCAGCAACAACCATCCTCTATAATATTGTCGAGAATAGACTGGACATCAAAGATGTTCCCGAACTCACTTTGGAGCAATGCACAGGTCTTTTACAAGATTTGAAAGCGTATCACTATCTGGATGAAAAGAAGCATCAATGGAAGCGGGAGGTTTTCCATGGTCCTGCCAAAGATTTTGACATGTGGTACAACCTGTATGGTTACGCTGGAACCATTGCCATTTGCGGAGAATACGACGATGACGAAGTGGCGGAAATGGCTAAAGTACTCAAATATGAAATTGGGTGGACACTGGATATCAGCGGATTGAATGTAGGCCGATGGGCAAAAGACAATCCTCATGAAGCAACTTACGAGGAGCAAATCCTCATGAAGTTGGGAGAGGGTGGCGTTATCAATTTCCTTGAAAAGATGATGCTCAATAGAAAATACGGCACGATTTTCAGGAAATGGGGTAGCGTGGTTACTTGTGACAATGGGCGTGTCCTCGTGCATATTCCTGAAGACTTTGACTTTGTGGACGATTCTGATGTGGAAATTATCGGAAGGTGTGCAGTGGCAGGCAATGAGACGATTGAGTCGCTTGAATTGCCTACCAATGTCCGCATCATTGATGACTATGCCTTTGCCTACTGCAAAAAACTACGGAATGTGTTTATGCCCGACAGCATAGAATCCATTGGCGAATTCAGCTTTGAAAACTGCGAGATTGAAAATCTTCATCTCTCCAATTCCCTAATGGCTATACCAGATTGCGCTTTTCTCTTTAATGAAATAAAACACATTGATATTCCGCAAGATATACGAAGAATAGGTTCTTGTGCCTTTGAGGGCAATATACTTGACGAGGAACTTATCATTCCGGAAGGCGTTGAAATCATTGAATCAGCATCATTCTGCTGCGCATCTATCAAAAAGGTCTCTCTCCCCTCCTCCTTGACGGAAATCGCCTACGACTTCTACTTCGAGGAGATGATTGACGACCCGGAAGAAGACAAGCCTTACGTGGAAGTTCATCCCGACAATCCGGTCTATTACTCCAAAGGCGGCATCCTGTACAGCCGCGCGACGGGGAAAGAGGTGCTGGGCAGGGTGGGAAGGCACGAAAAAGAACGATAATTACTCTCCATTGGCCCGCTTTTTGGTGCAATTGGGTGGTAATTTTGCATCCTCAAAAGTTCACCAAGTGGTGGACCACCAAATAGTGAACTTTGTAGTGACCTGCTGGAGACGTTGCTGATGTTTTTTTTCTTATTTTTGCCAAAATTATCGAAACATGAAAGCATCTGCACTTTTCAAAGAATATGTATGGCTGGTGGGCACCATCCGGCGGGCGGGTCGCATCACCCTGCGCGAAATCAACGAACGTTGGCTGCGCACCGCGATGAGCGACGGCGTGGAGTTCAGCCGCACCACCTTCCGTCGGCACCGCACCGAAGTGGAGGAGATGTTCGGCATCATCATCGACTGCGATAACGAAAACCGCTACTACATCGATGATGCGGAACTGTTCCGCGAGGAGAGCGTGCAGCAATGGATGCTGAGCACACTCACGGTCAGTAACATCGTGAGCGAGGCGCGCGGTCTGCACGACCGCATCCTGCTCGAAAGCATCCCCAGCGAGAGCGAGCACCTGCCGATGGTGGTGGAGGCCATGCGCGAAAACCGATGCCTTTCCATCTGTTACCAACGTTATGGGAAGGATCATGTAAGCCACTGGTTGATAGAGCCCTACTGCATCAAACTATTCCGGCGCCGCTGGTACCTGCTGGGACGCATGGCAGACGGCGGCTTCCTCACCCTCTCGTTCGACCGCATCACGGAAATGGAGCTACTCGACAAGACGTTTGAACTGGCACCGGATTTTGATGCACAGACCTATTTCTCCAACTATTACGGCATTATGCAGGGTGGCAGCGAGCCAAAACAGCGGATGGTGCTGCGGGCGTTCGGCAACGAGCGGTACGCCATGCGCGACCTGCCGCTGCACCACTCGCAGAAGGAGCTGGCAGTCGGCACCGACTACGTGGACTATGAGGTCTGTCTGCACCCCACGAGCGACTTCTTGGCGCAGATCCTCTCCCGCGGCCGCTGGCTGAAGGTGCTGGAGCCGAAAGAAATCGCGGAGAAAATCAAGCAATTGCACTTGGAGGCGGCAGAAGAGTAGTTTTTTTTCTGGAAAATAATTTTACTGGCCCGCTTTTTGGCGCAGTGTCCGTATATTTTTGCAGCGTGAAATATTCAGGGCGATCATTTAATGGATATAAAATATGAAAACAGCCATTTTTGAATACGGAAAACAATCACTTGCCAACTGGATTGCGGATAACCAAGATTGCAAAAAAATGGTTCTCAAAGGCAACGTATATTGTAGTTTATGGAATGACGATTATGAAGAAAAGGTAAGTGAGGGTGTATATCAATGCCGACGGCAAATAAACATAGGATGGGATTCTTACGACCTGCTTTTCGGATTTGACCGCATAGCAAAGGATTTCCATCCTTTGGAATTCGATGTCAAGGACATGCATCTGATAGATTGGGAAGGCGAGATTAATGACGAGGACATACCCTGCGACGCAACCGAAGCTCAGCCATCCTCCATCTTGAAAATGCTGGTCAACAAAAAATATGGCACACGTTTCATTTATCAAAATGGGATTCTGACCTCTGAAAATGGTCGGGTTCTGATTCACTACCCGAATGTCAAAGGCACAGTCACAATACCCGACACAATAGATACCATCGGGCGACTTGCATTTGCCGGAATTTACGAACCGGAATTTTCTGTTGTTCTTCCTGAAGGGATTGCCCAGATTGAAGAACAGGCTTTCGATATGAGTGAAGGTCTCATCAAAATCAACTTCCCCAATAGTTTGCAGACCTTGGGTGAATCTGCATTTTGTGGAACAAATCTTAGTGAAGTGCTACTCCCCGATCATTTGGAAGAAATTCCTGAAATGTGTTTTCTGTGGATGTCTATTGAACATTTGCATTTTCCTGATAATCTGAAATATATAAGATGTGGTGCTTTTGTTGGGTTGGCATTTGATGAGGTACGACTTCCTGAAGGCTTAGAAGTGGTAGAATCTGACTCCATTACTGGTGATTACAGCAAAATCTATTTTCCCAAAAGTATAAAAAAAATTGCATACGACTTCTATTATGAGGAAGGTATTGACGAACCCGATTATATGAAGTTATATGTGGAAATTCACCCCGACAACCCAGTCTATTACTCCAAGGGCGGCATCCTGTACAGCCGTGAAACGGGGAAGGAGGTGTTAGGCAGGGCGGGAAGACCCGAAAAATCTTCATTATCAGAATAGCCAAACTCAAAAAAATTTCTGAAAAACAGTCAGGGTTGTTCATTATTCGTCAAGAAAATTGTATTTTTGCAGCGATTATTCGTCAAGAAAAGTGTGTAAAAATATCAATTATTCGTCAAGAAAAATGTAATTGTAATGAGAAGAAAGCTTTATAACCAGTTAGTTGAGTGGAAAAACAGCCCGTCGAGAAAGCCGCTTGTACTGGAAGGTGCCCGTCAAGTGGGCAAGACCTGGCTAATGAAGGAGTTCGGCAAGAACGAGTATGAAAACATGGTATATGTCAACTGTGCCAACAATGACTTTGCCAAGAACTTATTTCTGCACGACCTTGTGCCCCAGCGGATTATTCGGGACATTGTTGCGAACAGCGGCCAGCGCATTGTGCCCGGTCAGACACTCATTGTGTTAGACGAAATTCAGGATGCACCTAACGCCATCACATCGCTGAAGTACTTTTGTGAGGATGCTCCCGAGCAGCACGTCATTGCCGCCGGTTCGCTATTGGGTGTCGTACACCATCCCGGCGAGTCGTATCCGGTAGGAAAGGTTGACACTCTCAGGCTGTTTCCTATGACTTTTGAGGAGTTCGTATGGGCGAAAGGCAACGAACCACTTGCGGAAATGTTGAATCATTGCGATTGGGAATCAATGGATGTGCTGTCCCCCAAATTGGAGGATCTATTGCGCCAATACTATTATGTGGGTGGTATGCCGGAAGTGGTACAGGACTGGGTAACATCAGAAGACGTGCTGAATGTGAGAAAGATACAGGATCGGATAATTGCGTCGTATGCCAATGACATTTCAAAGCATGCAGGTGCGGAGTCGGAACGCATCCGTATGGTGTGGAACAGCATACCAGCACAACTGGCCAAGGAAAACAAGAAATTCGTCTATGGAGCTGTAAAAAAGGGAAGCAGGGCAAAAGATTTTGAGATAGCTATACAGTGGCTGGTTGATGCCGGTCTCGTTTACAAGAAGCACCGCTGCAAGTCACCCGAAATACCTCTGAAATTCTATGAGGATTTCGATGCATTCAAACTCTACCTGTTAGATGTCGGCCTGTTGGGTGCATTATCGGAAACACCTGCCGGACAGATGATTGTGAGCAACGATGTATTCAAGGAGTACAAGGGTGCCTTTACAGAAAACTATGTGTTGCAACAACTTGTAACAGAGTTTCCTATCATCTACTATTATAGTAAGGAAAATTCGCAAGTGGAGGTTGACTTCCTCATCCAATTGGGAGGCCGAGTGATACCTATTGAAGTGAAAGCGGAAGACAATGTGAAGAGCAAATCGCTGAAGCAGTTCGTGACCATTGATCATGCCGATAAGAACCTGAAAGGTCTCAGATGCTCGATGAAACCATACATTGACCAAGGTTGGATGGAGAACATCCCGCTCTATGGGGTGCTCGGGTATATGGGAATGCTGTTCGACAAGGAGATGTCTTCGACCGAGAACGACCAGCCTGCAAGAGACGGTGAATAATTATACTGACGAAATTTAATGTTTTTCATCATTTTCGTCAGTAGCACTTTGGACTCGTACAATTATTTCACAAGTGGCTTTTTTTGACGCACTTCTTTCGTATTTTTGCCGCACAATAAAATCCTTAAATCATGAACAACATCGAGCCGAGCCTGTGGCTCCAGAAACGAGCCGAAATGTACGCCGCGATTGCGGAAAGCGACTTCAAACAAGTGAAAAAAGTGGAATTCCATTTCGATGACCCCGAAGCGGGCTGGGTGAATACGACCATCCGCATTGACGGCGAAGTGGTTGCAGAACTGCATTTGTCGGGCGTGTGGAGCGATCCCGTAGCCGACCTGCTGCGTTGGACTGAGCGATGTATCGAGGAGCCAGACGTGCCGCATTACCTTTATCACGATGCGGAAAATCCAGAATTAGTCTTTCATTTTGAAGAATTGATGTTTCCGCCTGACGATATCGATTTCGAGCACTACTATGCTACCGGGATTTTCTCATTGTTTCAATCGGGAGTGTTTGATGAAAATCACACGGATGGTTTGCATTACGTAGACGAATTTTTGTACACATTATGTGACATACGGGATTTCAGGACCAACCTTTACAATGCAGTTTGTGATTTTGCCAAAAGACAGAAAAACAATGAGCGTGCAGTAGAAGATTGGGCGTGGTTCATGTATGGCCAAAAGGTTCTAAGTCGTTATAAAGAGGGTGAAAAGTGTGATGATGCTGAGGATGAACGGTTAGCACGGAAAATGATGCTCCACCATCTGCGGTCGTCCAAAATCAAAAAATATCTCGAGGAGAGCAGAACGAACAATTGATTTTTTCTCTATTTTTGCCCTCATAAAATCCTTCTCCACAAAGATGAAAAAAATCCCACTGCTGTTGTGTCTTCTGGTCTGCACCATTCTGAGTGTATCAGCGCAAAGTTCCAGTACGGAGCGAGACCATTATGCTTCGCTCCAAATTCGATGCTACTACCACGACGTTAACCCTATCATCGTCGAGAATAGTTGGGACAAGCCGATGCTCTTTGTGGAAGGTCTTGAAAATGCGATTCCTCTAACCTCAAATTCTGACGGATGGAGTTTCATTGATAGCGTGCCGGTGGGAAGCCACTGCTACGTAGCCACTTGCTCTGAAATTCTAGACCCTCGCTACTTCAGCCGACCTTTTCTTGTTTCGGGCGACACCACTATTTTTGCATTGCAATTAGAACCCGATTTCAGCCATATAGAACCCATTGGAGATAAAAAGCACAAAGACAGCACTTTCAAAGCGGCGGCTACCTTTTTCATGGACTCACTTCATGCCCCTTGGAGCGACGGATGGTTTCACTGGAACGAGCATCCACGGTGTTACTGGCTGGCCCGTCTTTACTACCACGACTGGGCATTGTATTACCCCTCCATGCGCACCTTCGAGCATGCCGCCGATAGTGCCTACCATTATTTTCTCTACTGTTATCGCAAATTGGGCAATTCCTACCACTTCCTATACTACCCCATTCGAGAATTGGAGACCTTTTTAGGCTTGTCACCTGCTCGCGGAATTACCCCTCCCCGATTTGAAATGTCTGCCGTTTACAACTTGCTACCGAATGAAACAGACACACACCTTACATGTCTGCTATCAGAATGGGAGGTAGCCATGGACGATATGGATAATTGCTGGGGTCTGAAAAGCATGCGGGAGAAATCACTATGCTACCCGTTATCAGCTGATGGCACCATCCGTTTTACACAATCTCACCCATTCTCTGGACGGACATCATATAGAATACAAGATAACACGTTGTATTTCAAGAGCCAATCATATTACTCAACAAAAAGAGGAGTTCAAACATATTCTCGTCCGTTGAATGCCGATGAGATGAAAAAATTAAACTCACTGCTGATGAATGTTCATCACCAAAATTATCAACCCAAGTCCATCCAATACGTCATCGATGGCCCAAGTTTCCGCCTCGAATACGTACTTAATGGACAATTCTATTCCGTGGAGTATTATCTTTGCACTTTTCCGCCGGAAGTTGGAGCGTTGAGCCGTTTTCTGGATGAACTTTATTCACCCTATAACAAAAAAGGAAAACGGCATTAACCTGCCCTTCCCCAAATAAAAAGTCAGGGGACTTGTAATCCCCTGATTCATCAATTTTTCAATAAATTACTCTTTCGAGAACTGGTCCTTGCCGGCGCCACACAAGGGGCATTCGAAATCGGCGGGAACATCCTCCCACGGAGTGCCCGGGGCAATGCCCGCTTCTGGCACCCCAACGGCCGGGTCATAAACCCAACCGCAAAGATCACAAACGTGTTTTTCCATAATATTTGGTTTTTAGGGTGAATATTCTTTCGGAATTACATCTCCTCCATCACCACATCCACATTCTGGATGAACTCGCGGGAGGCGGCCATCAGCTTGTACATGATGGTGTCGTTCTCAACAAACGGCACGAAACGGCGGTACTGCTCGATAAAGTCCTCGATAAACTCCGACGACTTGAGCGGACGACGGAACTCGAGGGCCTGCGCGGCGTTCAACAACTCGATGGCGAGAATCTTCTCCACGTTCTCCACCACCTTGTAGGCTTTGGTGGCAGCATTGGCACCCATACTCACATGGTCCTCCTGTCCCTGCGACGACTCGATGGAGTCGGAGGAAGAGGGCATGGTGAAGGTCTTGTTCTGGTTGACGATGGAAGCCGCCGTGTATTGCGGAATCATGAAGCCGGAGTTGAGACCGGGGTTCTTCACCAAGAACGACGGCAGTTCGCGTTTGCCGCTGATCAACTGGTAAATTCTTCTTTCAGAGATGTTTCCAAGCTCTGACATGGCCAATGAGAGGAAATCGAGCACGAGGGCGAGCGGCTGTCCGTGGAAGTTGCCAGCCGAGATGATAAGGTCCTCATCGGGGAACACCGTCGGGTTGTCGGTCACCGAGTTGATTTCGGTCTCCACCACATTGGTAATGTGCGTCAGCGAATCCTTGGTGGCGCCGTGCACCTGCGGCATGCAGCGGAAGGAGTAGGGATCCTGCACGTGTTTCTTCGGACGGGAGATGATTTCGGAACCCATCAGCAGGTTGTTGATGTGGGTGGCCGTCAGGATCTGACCCACGTGAGGACGCACGAAATGCACCGACAGGTTGAACGGCTCGATACGGCCGTCGAAAGCCTCCAGTGAAACAGCACCGATGATGTCGGCGAGCCAAGAGAGTTTGCGCGACTTCATGAGCAGATAAACAGCGTAAGAGCTCATGAACTGCGTGCCGTTGAGCAGCGCGAGACCCTCTTTCGACTGCAGTTTGATGGGCTTCCAGCCAAACTTCTCATTGATTTCAGACGCCGGATATTTTTTGTTGCGATAATAGACTTCGCCTTCATTCAACAGCGGCAGGCACATGTGTGCCAGCGGGGCGAGGTCGCCGGAAGCGCCGAGAGAACCCTGCTGATATACAACGGGATACACACCCTTGTTGTAGAAGTCGATCAGACGTTCGATGGTCTGCACCTGCACACCGGAGTTGCCATACGACAGCGACTGCACCTTCATGAGCAGCATGAGGCGCACAATCTCCTGCGGAACCTCATCGCCGATGCCGCAAGCGTGCGACTTCACGAGGTTGCTCTGAAGGGTGGAGAGGTCTTCCTTTGAGACGGAAGTGTTGCACAGCGAGCCGAAGCCGGTGGTGACACCGTAAACCGGCACCGTGCTGTTCTCCATCTTCTGATCCAGAAAATCGCGGCATTTTTGCACCGCCTGGCGCGACTCCTCCGAAAGGGCGAGTTTGGCCTTCGAGTTAATGATTTTTTCTACTTTGTCGATGCTCAAAAACTGAGCGGAAATCGTATGGGTTTTCATATTGTTGATTTGTTGATTTGTTTATTCGTTAATTTGTTTTCAATAATCCCCTCATCCTTTCATCTCTTCATCTCTTCATCCTTAAACATAATACTCGGCAATGCGCTTCATCTCGGAGCTCACATTATTGCCTTCATAAAGAATGCCGTAGATGGTTTCGGCGATGGGAATGTCGGCGCCAAACTTCTTGTTCATCTCGTGGATGCAGCGGGCTGCATAGTAACCTTCCGCAATCATGCTCATCTCGAGCTGGGCTACACGCACGGATAGGCCGTGACCAATCATGTTGCCGAACATCCGGTTGCGGCTGTAGCGCGAGTAGGCGGTCACGAGGAGGTCGCCGAGATAGACGGAGTCGTCGAGGCAGCGCTCGCCCGGGAACACCTTGCGCACGAAGTTCTTCATCTCGCGCACACCGTTGGCGATGTATGCCGCGATGAAGTTGTCGCCATAGCCGAGGCCACTATACACGCCGGCGCCAAGTGCGTAGATGTTCTTCATCACCACGGCCAATTCCGCGCCCTTAATGTCGGACGAAACAGAGGCGCGCACGTAGCGGTTGGTGAACATCTTGGCCACATTCTGCGCCAAATCCTGGTTCACCGATGCCGCCGTGAGGAAGGTAAACTTCTCCTGTGCAATCTCTTCCGCATGCGAAGGACCGCTGATCATGGCCATATTCGACATGGGAATCTTGAACTCATCGTGCAGATAGTCAGTGATGAACTGCATCTTTTCCGGGATGATACCCTTCACCGCCGTGATGATCTTCTTGTTGTTGAGACGGCTCTTCTTGAGCGGCTCGAGCGTTTTCTGCAAAAATGCCGACGGGGTAACGATGACCACATAGTCGGCTTTGGCCACCACATGGCGCAAGTCATTGCTCACTTTAACATCTTTTGGGTTAATGAAAGTGGAGCTCAGGTACTTCGGATTGTGCCCATATTTGTTGACACCCTCCACAATTTCTTCCTCGCGCACCCACCAATGGATGTGTTCCAAATTGGCTGACAATATCTTAATAATCGCTGTCGCCCAACTGCCGCCGCCAATGACTGCGACACGGTATCTCAGACGAGTTTTTTTTCTAAAAGGGGTGATTGGTTCCTCCATAGAAATCTTTTTCGTTTTAACTTTTTTTAAGTCTGCAAAGATACTGCTTTTTTTTGAATTCCATTAATAGAATTTAAAATTCCATGTCAAAGAAGGCAGAATCGGGAAAAGACTCATCTGGTAGGCCTTGGTCTGCATGTCGAAACTCACACCTTCCTGATAGTCGGTCTGGGTTTCAAAGAAAATAAAGAAGGGATTTTTTCTATTGTAAACATTATACACCGAAACATTCAAACTGGTCTCGAAATGCTTGCGTTTGCAGATGGTCCAGTTAAGGGACAGGTCCAGCCGGTGGTATGGGGGAAGGCGGTAGGCGTTACGGTCGCTGTATTCCGTAACGATAGTGCCGCACAGGAAATAGTAACCCACCGGGATGGTCATGGTATTGCCTGAAGCGAACACCCACACCGCAGAGACATTCAGCTTGTTGGGCAAAATGTCGTAGCTGAGGTTGATAGAGACATCGTGCCGCCGGTCGTACTTGGCATAGAAGGGCTTGCCGCCGTTGAGATCGTCGAACTTCCGCTGGGTGAAGGAGAGTGTGTAGCCCACAAAACCCGTGAATCGTCCGACAGCCTTCTTTATAAAAAACTCAGCCCCATACGACCATCCCTTTCCAAACACATACATCTGGTCGGCATTGCGCGTAATATCCTGTATATTAATACCATCACGATATTCCACCATATTGTTCATGTGCTTATAGTAGAGGTCGATATAGCTCTCGAACATGTTATGGTGGAAGTTCTGATACACGCCTAACGACACCTGATGGCCGACTTGCGGCTTAACGATTTCTGTGGAGGGCATCCACACATCGGTGGGCAACGATATGGTAGCCAACGCCACCTGATGCAGATACTGGTAATTCAGCGTGTAAGAGGCCTTGATGGAGGTAGCCTTCGCCACTTGGAAACGCATGGAGAGACGCGGTTCCACATGGTTGTACTGTTTGATCACCTCACCCGGACGATACTGGATGGAGTCGCACAGAACTCCCTGTTCATCAAATACAAAACGCTTAAACGGCCCGATAAATTCGAAATGCGTATAACGCACACCCAGATTCACTTTCCACCATTTGAAAATGTCGAACTCATCATTGGCATACAGAGCCAGCTCGTGTGCATAGTATGGATCCACGTTCGGCAGGGTAAGATCATCAATACCCGCATCTACCGACATGCTGTTGGGGAAGAAGGTATGGAAGATATACTGCATGCCGAATTTGAACTGGTGCGGGATGGCGGGAACATAGGTCAGCTCCGTCTTGAACGAGTAGTCGCGCACGCCGGAGCTCATCTCCATGGTATAGATGCTCATGCCCATCAAGGTGGAGAAGTCATAGTTGGTGAAATTGAAGGAAGTGTTGAGGAAAAGCTGCGGGTTAATGATGTAGTTCCATCGGAGCGAGGCGGCACCGTTGCCCCAGCGGAACTGCGCGCGCGTGTCGCCCGACGATGACTTGAAGCCATAGACATCCTTCCCATAATATCCGCCCAAGTAGAGGCGGTGTTTTTCATTAATAATGACATTGACCTTCGCATTCAGGTCAAAAAAGTAGAACTTGGTACCCTTCAGCGGGGAGGTCTTTTTGAGGAACGGCTGCACGAGTGCATCAATGTAGGTGCGGCGTCCTGAGATGATGAACGAAGCACGGTCTTTTTTGATGGGGCCCTGCACGGTGAGGCGCGAGAAGATGAGGCCGATACCGCCATCCACCTGATACTGCTTGAGATTACCCTCCTTCTGGGCCACATCGAGCACCGAGGCAAGGCGGCCGCCATAGTAGGCCGGCATCCCCGACTTGGTGATCTCCACATTCTTCACCGCATCAGCATTGAACACGGAGAAGAAGCCGAACAGGTGGCCGGCATTGTAGATGGTGGTCTCGTCCAGCAAGATGAGGTTCTGGTCGGAACCGCCGCCTCGCACATAGAAGCCTGTGTTGCCCTCGCCACCCGACTGGATGCCCGGCAGCAGCTGCACCGACTTCAACACATCCACCTCTCCAAATAGTGCCGGCAAAGCCTTGATGGTCTCTATCTTCATCTCCATCTTTCCCACCTCCGCACTCGTAACATTGTGGTCCACAGCCTTATCAGTTACCGTAACGGTCTCCAACAGCTCTGCATCAGGATGCAGGGCCACATTGTGCGTAACGTTTTGCTCCACCAGCAACGTGTCGAGCACATCCTGGAAACCCATATACTGGATATAAAAAATGTAACGTCCTTTCGGCAGCGTAACCGAGTAGAAACCTGCCTGGTTAGAAAAGGCCGTGAAAGCCTGTGACTTGTCCTCCTCCGGCATCAGCGACACCATGATACTCTTCACCGATTCGCCATTCGAGGCATCGGTCACCAGTCCCGACACCGTATAGCGCTGGGCTTGTGCGGCAAAGGCAATGCCACACAGCAAGAGTACCACCAAATGTCGCAAGGACTTCCTCATCAATTTCAAAAATTAATTGTCACGAATGGTGAAAAAAGGACCATTCACTATTTTTTTGCCCACCATAAAATGAGGGCGAATCTTCACGACAAAAGGAGTGTTCCCATTGCCGAACTTGGAGATATCCTTGATAATGTTGACGATTTTCTCGCCCGACTGCACCGGATGCTTCACATCGACAAAATCTGCCAGATTCACCCGGAAGGACATCGGGATGGTGGTGCTGCCATGCGCGGGCACCACAATCTTGCTCTTGTTGGTACTCACCCCATCGCCCAGCTTGTCTTCACCATAATATAATATATAGTCAAACCCAACCAGCTCCGCATCGCGTTTCTCCGGGTTGGTGGACTTCATCTCAAGGGCGACATCCACCACAAAATCCTTGTTGACGATGGCTTTTGTACACTTTGCAATGGTAGCGAGATCCAAAAGGCTGTAATCAAAACCTTTCTTCATAAAATCGATGCCCGCCCACGAGATGCCTGATACCCGATGGAATGAAAAATCGCACTTCGTCATGTTGTACATCTTCAGCAGGCCACAGCTCTGACTGAACATCAACAAAGTACAAGTTAAAATAATGGGGAGGATTTTTTTCATAACATCATAAAAAATGGAGGAGATGCATTGTACACACACCTCCTCCCTATCCTATACTCATTCAATTAAAAACTATATCCTATGCCGAGTCCGATGATTTCGCGGAACTGCACACGGGGACTATTATGTATATTCCCCTGTTTGTCGGTCCATTCGATATTGACGGCATCGTAGTATTTGAGAGAGGTGCTCAACGTCACGTTCAACACTTTCCAGAACTGGTAGGAGATGGCAAAATCCCAATCCACATCAATATTTCCGAAAATTCCTTTCTTATACGGAGTAAAGAGGGTGAGTGTGGAAAGGATTTTGAGACCCTTGACCGGTGAGTAGTTGACACCAGCTTTGAAGGTGGCACCCAGCTCAGCCTTGAAATTCACAGTGTCAGGAACACCATACTTGGCATGAAGGGTGTGCAGCGTGTCATCATTTCTTTGCAAAACCGTGGTAATACGACCGGCCACCGGGGAGAGGTACACCGTGAAAATGTCGTTCGGCTTCCAGTCGATACCCACAGAGAGGTCGCTGTATGAAGGGGAGAGCCAGTTGTAGGCATAGGTTTTGGTCTCAACCTTGTCATCCCCAATCTTATAGTCATAACCATCGTGGTAATGCGACTTGAAGCCAGCCATCACGGTGAGGTACCACGTTTTGTGGAACTCCCAACCGAACTTGGTGCTGAAGACAATCTTGTCGTTGGACTTTCTCCATTTGAAAGCGGTACTCGGAGTCCACATCCAGCCGTAATCGCTGTCGAAAGTGGTTTCCCAAGAGATATTGTCTTTCTTGTAAGCTAATTTAAGGTTGCAGGCAAGGATGCCATTACCGTTGTTGTTGCCACCAGCCGCCCAGTTCCATTGCATCGTCTCGGTGAGATTGAAAGTGACCAGTCCGGTTAACTTCCAATATTTCTGCCAGTTGGTCAGCTCAGGCTCGGGAGCGACAGTGTCAGCAACGGCTTCCACTGCTTCAACAGCCTCTTCGGGTGTGGCAGGCGGTTCAGGATTGTCCTGCGCCTTCACAACTTGGAAGCTTAAAATGCTAATCAAAACAAAGAATAAAAGTTTTTTCATATTGATTGATTTTTAATGATTGAATTTGTTGTAAGCCTTCCACCAGCGGTCCGGAATACGGTCGTTGCAGGCGGTATGGTAATCGTTGAGCGAACAGGGCAGATAGTAGGTCTGCTGCGTCATCTTCTCCACATTGATGACAGGAACCGTCACCCACCAGCGGCCGCTCTTCTTGCTGCAATAGAAAACCATCTCCTCGGCGGCACCGGAAACGGTGACACTGTACTTCGTATAGCTGTTTTTATCCTTGAAATCCAAATCGTTGCAACGATTCAAAACACCTTCCACAAAATACCAAATCACATGCGACAACAGCTGGGCAGTCTGTCCGTTATAGTCGAGCAGCGGGTCGTATTCGTAGATGCCGAAGGAAGAGAGCTTGTCGCTCAAGCCGGCATACATGGCCACCTGGCAAATCTCTTCGCCATAGAAGCCGTTGGCCGAACTGTTGGGGTTACCTGGTGCGTCGGGATGACGGATGGCGGAGACATCCAGCGAAAGCATCTCCGCATTGCGCACGATAGGTTCCACCTCCGACACATCCTGGCGGAGCATACCCACGCGGTAGGTCTCGAAATAGAGTTTCTCCATCAAGGAGATCACCTCGGGACTGTTCATGTAGGTCTGGTAGCCGATATTGGAGAAGTTGAGGAGGAAGTTAGGCTGCTGAAGGATGATTTTGTTAAGATAGGCGTTGGACTTCAGGGGCTGTTCCTCGCTGCCGAGATCGAAGCAGGCGTCCACCGACACGATGCTGATGACGCGCTGCAGCATCTCGTAAGCCTTGTAGTTGGCGAAGGCGAGGTCGTTGCTGCCGCCCAGCACGATGGGGATGACATTCTCATTGATGAGGGTGGCGAGAAGCTCCGTCAGCACATCGTAAGTGTCCTCCACGCGCTCTCCCACCTGCAGGTTGCCAAGGTCCAGAATGGATACCGGCTTGCTCCAGCAGTAAAGGGCGTAGAGGGAACGGCGGATTTCGTTCGGGGCGAGATGGCAGCCGTCGTTGTTGAAGGCATTGCGCGACTCGGGCACACCGATGAGGGCGAACTGATGTCCGTCGAGAACCGGCTCGCCAGACTGCCAGATGTCGATATACTGATAAAGAAGATGCGGGTCGCTGGCATTCCCAACGGGAGCCAGCGACGCAGCATCAACAGGTGTGAGGTACGACTGAAGTTCCATCGCGCCTCTTATTTCTGGTTGCAGTTGCAGCAGCACTGACCTTCAGCGCGGTGACGCTTGATAGCGGACTGCGCAGCGGCAAGGCGTGCCACCGGTACGCGGAACGGGCTGCAGGAAACATAGGTCATGCCGGTCTTGTAGAAGAACTCTACAGAAGCCGGGTCACCACCGTGCTCGCCACAAACACCGACTTTCAGTTTCGGGTTCACGAAGCGGCCACGCTGCACACCAGCCTGCACCAACTGACCAACACCCACCTGATCCAGAGTCTTGAACGGGTCAGCGGGGATGATCTTCTGGTCGATGTAAGTGTGGATGATCTCGTTCACGTCGTCGCGTGAGAAGCCGAGCGTCATCTGCGTAAGGTCGTTGGTACCGAAGGAGAAGAACTGAGCCACTTCGGCGATCTCGTCGGCCATGAGGGTGGCACGCGGGATCTCAATCATCGTACCGTAGAGGTAATCGATCTTGACACCGAACTTGGCTTCCACTTCAGCCTGCACTCTGTCGGCGATCTCTTTCTGATGACGGAGCTCCTTCACATCGATGGTGAGGGGCACCATGATTTCGAGGCGGGGATCCATACCCTCCTTCATCAATTCAGCGGTAGCCTCGAAGAGAGCGCGGAACTGAGTCTCGGAGATTTCAGGATAGACGATGCCGAGGCGCACGCCACGGAGACCCATCATCGGGTTCATCTCGTGCAGACCGTCAATTCTCTTCTTGATTTCCTCGAAAGTAAGACCATAATGGCCAGCGGCTTCACGCTGTTTGTCCTCAGTCTGCGGCACAAACTCGTGGAGCGGCGGGTCCATAAGGCGGAAGGTGAGCGGTTTGCCGTCCATCACCTTGAGGGTGCCCTTGGCGGCCTCACGGATATAAGGCTCCAGCTCGTTAAGAGCGGCCACGCGCTCGTCCTTCGTGTTGGCGAGGATCATCTTGCGGAGTTTCTCCAGCGGTTTCTCGCTGTTCTTGCCGTAGAACATGTGCTCGATACGGAACAGACCGATACCTTCAGCGCCGAAGTTGACAGCGTTCTGTGCGTCTTCCGGCGTGTCGGCGTTGGTGCGGACACCCATCTCGCGGTATTTGTCCACGAGGGCCATGAACTCCTGGAAGCGCGGGTTCTCGGTGGAGTCGATCATCTTGACAGCTTCGCCATAGACATAACCCTTGGCGCCGTTGAGGGCGAGGGTGTCGCCTTCTTTGTAAACCTTACCGTCGATGGTGACCGTACGTTTGTCCATGTCGATCTTGATGGCGTCGCAACCCACAATGCAGCACTTGCCCCATCCACGGGCTACGAGGGCGGCGTGAGAGGTCATACCACCGCGGGCGGTCAAGATACCGTCGGCGGCACGCATACCTTCCACATCCTCCGGGTTGGTCTCCTCACGGACGAGGATGTTTTTGATCTTCTTGGAAGTATAATCTTTGGAAACTTCGCTGTCGAGGGCGATGACACCGACGGCGCCGCCAGGACCTGCGGGAAGACCTTTGGCAATGATGGTGTGCTTCTTCTCGTCAGCAGCTTCGAGGATGGGGTGCAACAGCTCGTCCATCTGGGCGGGAGCAAGACGCATCACCACTTCGTCGTCTTTGATAAGACCTTCGTGAAGCATATCGAGTGCCATGTTCAGAGCGGCGATACCGGTACGTTTGCCGACGCGGCACTGCAGCATGAAAAGCTGGCCTTCCTGAATGGTGAACTCGATGTCGAGCATGTCGTGATAGTTCTTCTCAAGGATGTCGCGGATTTCGCAGAGTTCCTTGTAGGTGTCGGGCATCAGCTCCTGCATGGAGTGCATGTGCTTGTTCTGCTCGTTCTTGGTGTCGTCGTTGAGCGGGTTGGGGGTACGGATACCGGCCACCACGTCTTCGCCCTGTGCGTTGATGAGCCATTCGCCATAGAACTGGTTCTCACCGGTGGCGGGGTTACGGGTGAAGGCAACGCCCGTAGCGGAGCTCTCGCCCATGTTGCCGAACACCATAGCCTGCACGTTCACTGCAGTACCCCAGTCATCCGGAATACCCTCGATGCGGCGGTAGGAGATAGCCTTCTGACCATTCCAGCTCTTGAACACAGCCTTGATACCACCTTCCATCTGCAACTTGGCATCATCCGGGAACTCGGTGCCGAGTTTCTCCTTGATGGTTTTCTTGAAAGCGGTGGCAAGCTCGAGAAGCTCTTCAGCCTTGATGTCAGTGTCGCTCTTGTAGCCTTTCTTCTCCTTGTACTCATCCAGCATGTCATCCAAAATCTTACGGATACCCTTGCCCTCAACGGGAGCGATGCCCTCAGCTTTCTCCATCACCACGTCAGCATACATCATGATGAGACGGCGGTAGGAGTCATACACGAAACGCTCGTTGCCGGTCTTCTTGATGAGGCCGGGGATAGTTTTGGAGCTCAGACCGATGTTGAGGACGGTGTCCATCATACCCGGCATAGAGGTACGGGCACCAGAGCGGCAGGAGACCAGCAGGGGGTTCTCTGGATCGTCGTATTTTCTGCCCATGATTTTCTCAACGCTCTCCATGGCCTTCCAAACGTCAGCCATCAGGGTGTCGGGAAGCTGGCAGTTGTTCGCATAATATGCGGTGCAGCATTCGGTAGTGATGGTCAAGCCGGCAGGAACAGGAAGTCCCAACAAACACATTTCAGCGAGGTTGGCACCCTTGCCACCCAGCAAATTCTTCATGTCGGCTTTACCTTCAGCGGTTTTCCCACCAAAGGTGTAAACATACTTTACATTACTCATTTTCAGTGATTTAAAGTTAATAAATAAAGGAAAATTTCATTCTCATATAACGAGTGCAAAAGTACATAAAATTTTCTGTAAATAGTATTTAAAATCAATAAAAATAATGACAATTTTGTTGTATTTTTGCAGCTAAAATTTTAAGCAATGAAAAAGACTTTTTTACTTGCCATGCTGACGCTTGCCCTCAGCACCCTTTGGGCACAAAGTTTTGACCAATATTTTGAAAACAAAACACTGAGAATTAATTATTTACATAGTGGAGACGCCACTAAAGAGAGTTTCTCGCTGAAAGATTACCATGCCGGCGGCATCTGGAGCGGCACCCGCGCCTACCTGCAGGAACCCCACCAGTACGGATCAGTGCTCTTCGAGGCCTACGACTCCACCACCAACGTGCTGATCTTCTCGCGCAGCTACGACTGCCTCTTCAACGAGTACCGCACCACCGACGAAGCCGCCACCCAGACGAAATCTTTCGAGGAGTGCATCAACATGCCCTTCCCCAAAAACACCATCCGCTACACTTTCACCTGCTTTGACCGCAAGAAAATTGGAACACTTTTATATTCAGCTTATTACAATCCAAAGACAACCCCCACAACTCCCTTCAGCAAAGAATACAAATACATGACTTTGCACCAGGGAGGCAGCCCCGAACAGTGCCTCGACATTCTCTTCATCCCCGATGGCTACGCCAAGGAGGACCGCGACAAAATGCAGGTGGACGTGAAGGCCTTCACCTCGTACATCCTGAACTGTTCGCCCTACAAAGAGAACACCGAACGCATCAACATTTACGCCATCAAGGGGTACTCGGAAGAGTCGGGCGTGACAGACCCCAACAACAAAATCCAGCGCAGAACTTTGCTCAACAGCTCGTACAACACCCTCGGCAGCGACCGTTACCTCATGTGCGAGAACGTGTGGAAGATGTACGACATTGCCGACGACACTCCCTTTGATGTCATCATTATACTTTGTAATTCAGAAAAATATGGTGGCGGCGGCATCTACAACTTCTACGCCACCGTGTGCAACGGCGCGCCCGAAGCCGACTTTGTGATCGTGCATGAAATGGGGCACCTCATCGGCGGGTTGGCCGACGAGTACTACACCTCCGAGACCAGCGTGAACGACTACTACCCGGCCGGCATCGAGCCGATGGAGCCCAACGTCACCACACTTGTCGATTTCGAAGCGAAATGGAAGGATCTGCTGGACTCCCAAACTCCCGTTCCAACTCCCGCCACCAAGAAATACAACGACATGATCGGTGTGTATGAAGGGGCTGGCTATGTGGCGAAAGGTGTGTACCGTCCGTGGCAGAACTGCACCATGAAAGAGATTATCTACGACAACTTCTGCCCTGTTTGCACCAGAGTATTGATCGACATGTTCAACTACTATTCAAATCGCAAATAATGAGAAGAACTCTTTTATTATTCATCAACATACTGATTTTCAATGCATACGCAATCGGATGCGACACCACCAAAATCGACCGTACCGGCTGGACCATTCTCTATGTGGACAGTGAGGAGCTGACTGGAGAAGGCGCCGACAACGGGCATGCCTACCACTGCCTGGACGGTGACTCCACCACCTTCTGGCATACCCAATGGCAGGATGCCACCCCCAACTATCCGCACGAGATTTGGATTGACCTCGGAGAGACCCACAACATTAACGGTTTCAGCTACTTGACAAGAGGCAACAACACCCGCAACGGCCGCATCGACCAGTACGAGTTCTACGTCACCTCCGACACCACCGACTGGGGCGCACCGCAAAGCATGGGAACCCTTCCCTACCCCGAACCGGCCAGCGCTGTGCAGCAGAGTGCGGAAGTGTTCTTCGGCGCCGTGGAAGGCCGCTACGTGCGGTTGGTCGGACTGACCAGCGTGGCCGGCGACATCTACACCATGATTGCGGAACTGAATGTGTATGAGGACACCACCTGCGCCCCCACCGGCAAGCAGAACCAAGTGATCTACGTCACTCCCGTTGAGCGGCAACTCTCCACCAATCCGTCCATCACCCTGTCGGCACACGCCTCCTCAGGGCTCCCGCTGCAGTATACCATTGCCGACGGTCCCGCCACCGTGGCCGACAGCACGGTAACACTTACTGGCGAAGGCGGCACAGTCACCGTCAGCATTTCACAGGAGGGCGACTCGGCCTACTATCCTATCGAAACCACCCTCTCGTTCGAAGTCATCAACCTCAACGACTACTTCCCCGAGATCACGCCCCGTTTCACCGCCGACTACCCCGTGCTGATGCCGCGGCTGATGCCCTACCTGCTGCACACCTCCACCTCCATCGAAGAAGCTGATTACCTGACCGTTGACGCTGTCACCTACAGCATCGACGGCGTGGACATGGCAGGCGTGAAAGAGGGTAACGACTTCGCCTGCTGGTGGACCCCCACCGCTTACGGCACGTTCCCCGTCACCATCACCGCTACCGCCTCCAACGGCAACACCACCACAGAGACCATCCTGCTGGAAGTCAGCGACAACATCGTTGACCAGACCGTCACCACCCTCGACAGTGTCATCATCGATTACGGCAACTTGCGAATCAGAACCTATACCGGCAATTACACGCTGCCGCAATTCGCCGCCGCATACGAGCACATTGTGGCCAACCTTTACGTGACATGCCCCGCTGTGAACGGCGGCTGCGACGACTGGGATCGTCTGGCCTATGTGCAGGTGAAAGACCCGAGGGGAAACTGGGTGGAAATCATTCGCTACATCACCCCTTACGGGAAAGCCTGCAGCCACTACGTTGACGTGACCGACTTCGCCTCCCTGCTGCAAGGCGACGTGGAGCTCCGCATGTTCATCGACACATGGGGAACCGGCGGCTGGCAGATCCAGCTGGATTTTGAGTACCAGTCGGGAGAACCGGAATACGACTATACGGATGTGGAAGAACTGTGGCAGGGCTCCTACAACTTTGGCGACCCCGCTAACCTGCAGCCCCTGGACACCGTCACCGTCGGCATCTTCCACGCTGCCTTGGAGGGACATCTGCGACTCACCACCACCGGCCACGGCTGGGGCGACAACAACACGGGGAATGCCGCTGAGTTCTACCATGCGGTGCACCACCTGCAAATCAATGGCGAAGACACCTTCGAGCAGGATCTGTGGACCGACTGCTACCCGAATCCCGACGGCTGCAACAACCAGAGCGGAACCTACAAATACGACCGGGCCGGATGGTGCCCGGGGTCCATCTCCCGCCCTTACATCTATGATGTTACTCCTTATCTGTGGCAGACTCCTTTCCAGCTCTCCTATATCTTCCAGCCCTCCTATATGGACCAGTGCCATCCGCATAATCCCGACTGCGTGACGGGAGTGACCTGTTCCGACTGCAACGCCGGCTCCAACCCGTTCTACCGCGTGTCGTGTTACCTCATCCGCAGCACCAACACCCCGCGCGTACTGGGCGACAGCGAGCATAACACACTCAGAACCAACGAGGAAGACTACGTCTTCATGCCCTACCCGAATCCCTGCACGGGGAAATTCCGACTGAACTTCCAGACCGAAATCAACGAACGATTTGTCTGCACCCTGCTAAATGCGGGCGGCGAGAGTCTGAGGACTTACTTCTTCAACAGCAGCCACGAAGCCGAACAGCAGCTGTTCGACGTCTCATTTTTAAGCCAAGGGGTGTATTTTATCGAAATTTACACAAAATACAGAATGGGCGTTCAGAGAATTATCGCACAATAAATCAGAGATTTATCATTCGCCCAACGCCTTAATTTTCTGAAACAATTCAGGGAAACGCTGCTCCATCACCACCGGACGGCCATTTTCCAAAAAGCAATGCGTACTGGAGGCCAGACAAGCCACCTTGCCGTTCACCTTCATCGTATAGGCAAAGCTGATTTTCAGGGCACTCATCTCCGCCACTTTCACCTCAATAGCAATCACATCCTTAAAGGTAGTGGGGGTTTTATAGGTACAGCTGATGGCAGTAACGGGCGACACTACCCCTTCGGCCTCCAACTGATCGAAGCCATAGCCGAGCTGGTCCATCCAGTCCACCCGTGCCTCCTCCATGAAACGCACATAATTGGAATGGTGCACGATGCCCATCCTATCGCATTCATAATACTTGACAACGTGTTCGTAAGGTTTCATTAAAAGCGATTTAAAATGAGGCGGCAAAAATACACGTTTTTTTTCAAAAATCCGAAAAAGAAATTCCCAGAAACCCATCAGACAATCTGTCCGTTGAGGAACCTGTGAAGGAGCAGGCTTACTCTTTCACCATCAATTCAGTATTGGCCACCCAGAGCACGAAATAGGGCTGGGATGCATCCGCGCGCTTCAGCAGCACATAAAACGGGCGATCAAAAATCATCTTTTTGGGCTGCGGGCGCTTGGGGGCATCCTCAATTCCCAAAGTGAATTCAACGGCTGCCTCACTCTTTACGGCGGCACCGTTCTCGTCAAGGTGGAATGCCACCTGCTGCCATGCTTTCGATATCATCCAATCCTGCAGACCAACGCTGAAATGATTACCCAGCAACGAACGGTAAACCGTGCTGATATCAAAGTCGAACTTGGGAATCAGCAGCTCGTCATTTCCAACAGAAAATACGTATTTCCACTTCGAATCCTCCACCTTTCGTTCTCTGTTTCCTTGCTCAATCAACTGGCCCACCTTCCGCTGCATCTCCGAAAAAGTGCTGAAGGGGTGTTCGGGCATATACAAAAGGATTTCGTGCGCCGCATCCTCCGGGATGAGTTTGACCAGAAAATGGCGGTCGTTTTGATAATAAAGTATCTTAATCTGATTCTGACACTCACTACCATACGCCCCAGCTTTCCCAAAAGCAGGAACGGCTTTCCCATTAAATTTCAAGCGATTGTCGAAAGTATTAAATTTCACATCAAAAGGAAGATCCTTCTCGAAACGGGAGCGGACGAAGACCCTGTTGCTATCGGCGATGGCCTCAGCCATATATTCGCTGGGCTTCAAGGTGTTTTTGTGGGCGGTTGACGCATTCAGCAACTGCAATTCGAGGTACTGCGATGGAATCACCAACGGCTCCTGAAAAATGTCACGCGCCTTATCCCACGCATACAGCATGGTGGCGCAATATACGACATTGCTATCCTTCGAAATAGCGTGTTCCATCGTGGGCACTAAGACCGTACCGACAAACTCCGCAGCATTGTCCTCATAGTGGAAAGTGTCTACAAAGACAGGAGTTTCCGCTGCCTGATCAGAGGTGACGGATTGAGATACGCTACTTCCACAACTGGCCATCACAATCACTACCAAAATCCCCCAAAAAATCCCTATCACACGATTTAAAACGCTCATCTTTCAAATTTTTCGGCAAAAATAATAAAAAAATCATCGGATACTTAAAAATTGGGATAAAAAGTGTAAATTTGCAGGTTGAATTATTATGGAATATTATTCACTAAAAAAATATTTAACACTATGAGTATCACAAAATTAGAACAAATCATTGAATTAGTAAAGACCAAACCGCAGAAACGTTTGATTGCCGCTTACGCCAACGATGCACACACCATTGAAGCCGTACACAACGCCGTGAAGATGGGTGTGGTGAAAGCCACCCTCGTCGGCGATGAGGCCACCATCAAGCAGGTCTGCAAAGAAAACAATATCGACGTTAACGACTTCACCATCATCCAGGAGGCCGACGAGAACAAGGCTGCCGCCAAGGCTTGTGAAATCATCAACAATGGCGAAGGCGACATCCTGATGAAGGGGTTGCTCTCCACCGACAAATACATGCGCGCCATCCTCAACAAGGAGCGCGGATTGATGCCCGGACCGAAAGCCGTGCTGTCGCATGTCACCGTGATTGAGACGCCCCGCTACCACAAGCTGATTGTGTGCGGCGACGTGGCCATCATCCCCGCTCCCGACCTCAACCAGAAGATCGCCATCACCAACTACCTGGTGAACACCGCCCGCGCCCTTCAGATTGAGAAACCGAAGGTAGCTGTGCTGGCCGCCACCGAGCAGGTGCTGCCCGCCATGCAAGCCTGTGTGGATGCCTGCATCATCAGCAAGATGGCCGAACGCGGTCAGATCAAGAACGCCGTGGTGGACGGTCCCCTTGGCGTGGACCTCGCCATCGACATGGAGTGCGTGCAGATCAAGAAAGTGAAGAGCGAAGTGGCCGGCGACGCCGACTGCCTCGTATTCCCGAACATCGAGACCGGCAACGTGTTCTACAAGTGCAACACCAAGCTGGCCGGTGCCGAACTCGGCGCCATGGTGGTGGGTGCCAAAGTGCCCTGCGTGCTTTCCTCACGCGGCGACTCCACCCATACGAAACTTTATTCCATCGCTTTGGCAGCGTTAGTAGCCAAATAATCATGATGAAAGCAAGACGATTGGCAATTGTACTGTTGGCGGCCACCCTGTTTGCGGGCTGCCACAAGAGTGTCACCCTCACCGACTCGGACAAGGTGGACCAAAACAACATTTTCCAGCTTTACAAAGCAAAATGCGATGCAGAGAGTGGGAAGATGGAAGTGACAGCCGTGTTCAGGCTCGACCACCGCAGCGGAGAGCAGCTCCGGCTCACCGAACCCTCAAAGGTGACGGTCAACGGGCAGGAGATGGAACTCAACGACCAGGGCGAATACACCCGCTCCATCGAAAAATACCAGCAGCTGATCCCCTTCGAGTACACCAACAACAACCGCCAACAGTTCAAAAATACCATCATCACCAACACGATAGCATTTAATCAGGACAACATCACGCTCAACAAAAACAAGACCAACCATGTCACCGTCAAGGCCGAGCCGTTTGAAGAGAGCGAGAGTGTGAGCTGCATGCTCACCAAAGGCGATGAGACTGTAGAGATTGATTTCGACTTCGAAAACGGACGGCTCACCATCACCCCCGACATGCTGGAGCCCGTGCAGACCGGCGAATATACCGCCCGCCTCGTGAGGAAGAACTACGGTTACCAGCTGAAGGCCCTTGACCGCGGCGGCGAGTGGGAGAGCCAGTATGTTTCCCCTTCTAAAAAAATCACCATCCAATGAAAACAACTTTAAGAACGCACACCTGCGGCGAACTTACCGCGAAGAATATCGGCGAAAAAGTCACCCTCAGCGGCTGGATCCAGAAAATCCGGAATTTAGGCGGAATGACCTTCATTGACCTGCGCGACCGCTACGGCATCACGCAGCTCGCCTTCAATGCGGAGACCAACCCCGACCTGTGCAAGCAGATCGAACCGTTCGGACGCGAATGGGTCATCCAAGTGACCGGCACCGTGGCCGAACGCTACAGCAAGAACAAAAACATCCCGACGGGCGACATCGAGATCCTCGTGGAGAGCATCAACGTGCTCAACGAATCCATCACCCCGCCCTTCACCATCGAGGATGAGTCGGACGGCGGCGACGAGATCCGGATGAAATACCGCTACCTCGACCTTCGTCGCAACCCCGTGAAGAACAACCTCCTGTTCCGCCACAAGCTGGGTATCGCCATCCGCAACTACATGAACAACATCGGCTTTGTGGAAATCGAAACCCCGATGTTGGTCAGCTCCACGCCGGAGGGTGCCCGCGACTTCGTGGTGCCTTCCCGTCTCAGTCACGGCGAGTTCTACGCCCTGCCGCAATCCCCCCAGACCTTCAAGCAGCTGCTGATGGTGGCCGGCTTCGACCGCTACTTCCAGATTGTGAAATGCTTCCGCGACGAAGACCTCCGCGCCGACCGTCAGCCCGAGTTCACCCAGATTGACTGCGAGATGTCGTTCGTCTCACAAGAGGACATCCTCCAGACCTTTGAAGGCCTCATCAAATACATTTTCAAGGAGACCAAGGGCATGGATATCGGAACGATTGAACGCATCACGTGGCACGATGCCATGAAGTACTACGGCAGCGACAAGCCAGATGCCCGTTTCGGAATGCGCTTCGTGGAGCTGAACGATGTGCTGCAGCATCGTGATTTCAAAGTATTTAACGACGCTGAATTGGTGGTTGGAATCGTGGCCAAAGGCTGCGCCCACTACAGCCGCAAGCAGCTCGATGAGCTCACCAACTTTGTGAAGCGCCCGCAGGTGGGTGCCACCGGCCTCGTGTACGTGCAGTGCCAGGAGGGCGGCCACTACAAGTCTTCGGTGGACAAATTCTACTCACAGGAAGACCTCGCCGCCGTTGCCCAGAAGTGCGGTGCCGAAGAGGGCGACCTGATCCTGATCATGGCAGGCCCCCGTCTGAAAACGCAGAAGCAGCTTTGCGAGTTGCGTTTGGAGATGGGCCGACAGCTCGGTCTGCGCAAGGCAGGAGAGTACAAACTCCTATGGGTCATTGATTTCCCGCTTTTGGAATGGGACGAGGAGACCCAGCGCTACTATGCCATGCACCATCCGTTCACAGCTCCGAAGCCGGAACATGAAGCCATGTTGGAGACCAACCCGGGCGAAGTGAACGCCAATGCCTACGACCTGGTCATCAACGGTACCGAGGTGGGCGGTGGCTCCATCCGTATCCACGACAAAAACTTGCAGAAACGGATGTTCAAAGCCCTCGGTTTCAGCGAGGAGGAGGCACAGAAGCAGTTCGGCTTCCTGATGAACGCCTTCCAGTATGGCGCCCCCCCGCACGGCGGCCTCGCCTTCGGTTTCGACCGTATGTGCTCCGTGCTCAGCGATGCCGACTCCATCCGCGACTTCATCGCCTTCCCGAAGAACAACGCGGCCCGCGACATGATGCTGAACGCACCGACCCCCATCTCAGATGCACAACTCAAGGAACTGGGGCTGAAATAGCAACAGACCTCTTCTTTTTGTGAATACAAAATATTGGAAATGAATTATATAGAATTTGACAAAGAGAAATTAGTCAACATATCTTTCGCCAAAGACCGCGAACTGCTGCGTTGTAGCCGCACGGGGGCTTTCGCCAACACCTCGCTGCTGCGACTCAACACCCGCAAGTACCACGGGCTGTTCATCGTGCCGCAAGACAACATCGACCATGAGCGGCATGTGCTGGTCTCCAACCTGAACGAGAGTGTCATCATGAACGACATGGAGTTCCGGCTGGGCATCCACCAGTACAAGGGCGGCATCATCGACCCGAAAGGCAACAAGTACATGCAGCGTTTCGTGGCCGACCCCGTTCCCACCTACTACTTCCGGGTTGGAAAGTTCAACTTCAAAAGCGAAATTCTTCTGCTCAACAATGACGAGCGCCTCATCATCAAATACACAATCTTGGATGAGGTGGAATCGGTGGCCTTCCAGTTCCAGCCGTTGCTCGCCTTCCGTCAAATTCATCATCTCACCCATAAAAACGATGCGGCCAATACCAGTTATGAGCGGTGTAAAAATGGTGTAAAATATTGTTTATATGATAATTACACACCAGTTTATTTTCAATGTTCTGAAGAAATCTATTACGAGCATGCTCCTGTCTGGTATGAGAATTTTGAATATGAAAAAGAGATTGAACGCGGTTATGAAGGCGTAGAAGACCTGCTGAACCCGGGCAAAATCAACGTGAAACTCACCAGCGGAGTATTGTACCTCACCATCGGCACCGAACCCATCGACCCTACCACCCTCGAACAGCTATACAATAATGATATTGAGCACCATACTAACCGCAGTACCTACTTCAACTGTCTGAAGAATGCGGCGGAGCAATTCATCGTGAAGCGCAATGGGAAGACCGAAATCATTGCTGGCTACCCGTGGTTTGGCCGTTGGGGACGCGACACCTTCATCTCGCTGCCCGGTCTCACGCTGGCCCTCGACAAGCCCGAGCTCTGCAAGGAGATCATGGACTCGATGCTGGAAGAGCTGCAAGGCGGTCTTTTCCCGAACATCGGCTGCGGCAGCGACAACGCCTACAACTCGGTGGATGCACCCTTGTGGTTCATCCGTGCCGTGCAGCAGTATGCCACCTACACGCACAGTGAGAAGCAAATCTGGAAGGAGTACGGAGAAGCCATCCGCTCCATCCTCAACGCTTACCGCGAAGGAGCACTCTTCAATATCAAAATGCTTGACAACGGCCTCATCTATGCTGGCTGCGAAGGCAAAGCCCTTACTTGGATGGATGCCATCGTGAACGGCAAGCCTGTAACGCCGAGAACCGGCTGTCAAGTGGAGATCAACGCATTATGGTACAATGCATTATGCTTTGCCACCGAAATGGCACGTTTGGCAAAAGACACCGACTTTGTTCAGGAATGGAAAGAGATCATCAAAGAATTTCCTGATCATTTTAAGGCCACCTTCTGGTCAAAGGAGAAGGGCTGGTTGGCCGACTATGTGGACGGCGACTACAAGAACTTCCAGGTGCGTCCCAACATGCTCATCGCCACTTCTTTACCTTACACAGCCATCAGCGAAAAGATCCGCCAGCTGATTTTGAAGAAATGTACCGAAGAGCTGCTCACCAACAAAGGTATCCGCACCTTGTCGCCCAACGACCCTGACTACAAGGGGTACTATGGCGGCGACCAGGCCACGCGCGATGCCGCCTACCACCAGGGCACCTGTTGGCCGTGGCTGCTCATGCCCTTCACCAACGGCATGATTGCCGTACATCAGAAAAAAGCATTCCCCATTCTGGAAAAAATCCTCTACGACTTCGAGAGTGACATCAAAGAATATGGTATCTCCACCATCGGAGAGGTGTTCGACGGGGCGCCCCCGCACCACCCCAACGGCTGCATCTCGCAGGCTTGGAGCGTGGCCGCCCTGCTCTACATCAAATGGGTGCTTGAAACTGGCAGAACCCTGTAAACCAGCAATATGCCACACACTATCACTGATTTCGACAACGCCATGATGCGCCGCTGCATCGAACTGGCCCGCCTTGGTATGGGCTATACCGCCCCGAACCCCATGGTAGGCGCGGTCATCGTGCACAACGGGCTCATCATCGGCGAAGGATATCACCACCGTTATGGCGAAGCACATGCCGAAGTTAACGCCATCCGTGCCGTGGCCGACCCTACCCTGCTGAAGGATTCCACCATCTATGTAAGTTTGGAACCCTGCTCACACTACGGCAAGACACCGCCCTGCGCCGACAAAATCATCGAGATGGGCATCCCCCGTGTGGTAGTCGGCTCCACCGACCCGCACGACAAGGTGAACGGCAAGGGCATTGAAAAGCTGAGGCAGGCCGGTATTGACGTCACCACCGGGGTGCTGGCCAACGAATGCGATGAGCTCAACTGCCGTTTTTTCACCTACCACCAGCATCACCGTCCTTACATCATCCTGAAGTGGGCGCAGACAGCAGACAGGTATATGGACATTGACCGGCAGGAGCAGCCTGACGGGAAGTACTGGATCACCCGCCCCGAGACAGGGGTGCTGGTACACAAATGGAGAAGCGAGGAGCAGGCCATCCTTATCGGATATAACACTTACGTGAACGACCGTCCGCAGCTCACCACACGTCACTACCCGGGGAAGAACCCGCAGCGGTACATCATGGCGCGGCAGCCCGAGCGTATCGCCCCCATCGAAGGCTTCACACTGCTGCCCGATGACCCACACACCGCCATGGAACAGCTGTACAGCGACCGCATGCTGTCGGTGATCGTGGAGGGCGGCCGCAAGACTCTTGACCGATTCATCAGTGCCGGGCTGTGGGACGAAGCGCGCCTCCTGACTTCGCCCGTACGATGGGGGAAAGGCACCCCAGCACCAGAGATACAGGGGCAAACCATTTCGGAGATGAACATTGCCGGCGACTACGTGAAAATACTGCGACGATAACATTATTATTTTTTTCTTAAAAAAAAGAATAACTTTTTGATTTTTTTGTAATTTTGCACCCACAAATTTTTAACAGCCATGATGCTCCTACTGCCAATTATTAGCATTGTATTGTGGGTGAGTTACATCATCTTCATATTGTGCAAATTCGGCATCCCGACCACCATTTCTGAGACCTACTACCTGCTCAGCAAAAAATGGGATTGGCTGTTTGTGGTATGGTGTTTTGTCACGGCCACGCCCCTCTGCATCTACTGGTTTATCATCGCACCACACGGCTTGAAATGGTTCCCCGTCGCCAACTGGGTGGCCATGGTTTCCATTGGACTTTGCGCCTGCTACAAGTCTGGTCCGAAAGACCCCGAGAGCGTGAAATGCATCACCAAGGGGGATGACACACCGGCCGAAAAACAAAAGGTAAAACCCGTACGGGCACTCGTCGACTACTCGAAGCGACTTGTCGCCAAATTCAAGCCCAAAACCCTGTTTAAATATGGCTGGAAACGTTTAGCCCACTACATCAATGCATTGGGGGCCATCATTCTCAGCACTGTATATCTGTGGATCACGGCTAAAATTACGGTCATTGCCAGTCTGCTCATCTACTTTTTCTCCATCCTGATCGGCACGCGGGTGCAAGCGGTTTACAACTGGAAATACTCCACCAACCACAGCCACAATGCATGGGTGTTTTTCGCAGAGATCATCTGCTTTGTGCAGCTTTTTATCTTTATCCTTATTTAATTTTCAAAGTCTCCCCACTATTGTTTTGGGAAAAGCTCTACCCCTACCAGCTCGCAGAGGATGTGCTTTTTTTGTATGCGCAGAGATAGACAAAAAAAATGAAAAAGGGAATAAAAATCCTGAATATTGTTGTAAATTTGCAGGGAAATTCATTATCCAACTTATTAAAATAAGTTATTTATTTTCAATATTTTATAATAAAATAAAAATATATAAGGAGTAAAAAAATGCCAGTAAGAATCGGAATCAACGGTTTTGGAAGAATTGGGAAGATGGTGTTCCGGCTGATGGAAGGTCGGGACGACATGGTGGTTACGCATATCAACGACAAGATGGACACCCGCCTGATGGCGCATCTGCTGCGGTACGACAGCATACACGGACGTTTTGCAGCCGACATCAGCTGCGACGAGACACATCTGTATGTGAACGGCCGTACCATCCTCGTGACCAACTGCACCTCCCCTGAGGAAATTCCGTGGGGCGACAGTGGTGTGAACATCGTCATCGACTCGTGCGGAAGGTTCAAGACCCGCGAACGGCTGCGCGGCCATCTGCGCGACAGCGTGCGGAAAGTCATCCTCAGCTGTCCGCCCGACGACGCTTCCATCGAACGCACAGTGGTAATGGGCGTGAACGACCACACCCTGACCGCCACCGACGACATCGTCTCCAACGCCTCCTGCACCACCAACTGCATCGCGGTGATGCTGAAGGTGGTGAACGACGAGTTCGGCATCAAGCGGGGATTCATGAACACAGTGCATCCCACCACCAACAACCAGAACCTGCAGGACGGCTATCATGCTGACTACCGCCGCGCCCGCTCGGCTATCGCCAACATCATTCCGACCACCTCGTCGGCGGTGCGCGCCGTACACCTCGTGCTGCCCGAGATGCGCAACATCTTCGACGGCTTCGCCACCCGCGTGCCCGTTGCCGACTGCTCGTTTGTGGAGCTCACCGCCGAACTCAACAGTCCGACCACAGCCCACGACATCCGTGAGGCCTTCCGCCGCTACGCCGACGGCCCCCTCAACGGCATCCTCGAATACTCCGAAGACCCGCTCGTGAGTAGCGACATCACCGACAATCCGCACTCCGCCATCTTCGACGCCCTCGCCACCAAAGTCATCGGCGGCAACTTCATCCAAATCCTTGGATGGTACGACAACGAATGCGGCTATTCATCCCGAATCATCGACCTGATCAAACATATCCAGAACTATGAGTAACGAAATCAAATCCAAAGCGTTAGAGGTCAACCTGCGCAACACCAACGTCGAATACGAAATTCCAGCAGAGCACCAGTGGTTCATGTCTTTGTCGGAAAAACAGTGGGGACTCCATAAACGTGTGATGGAGTTTTTCGCCGAATACGACCACCCCATGTCGAATCGCGCTGAAGTGGTGAAAGCCCTTCCCAACGTTACCATCAACGACTTCTGGCTCTACAAAGAACTTTCCCTCGAAGACCAGAAACGAGTGGTCAACGTCGCCCTCGACATCTACGAGAAACTGCTGTCGGAAAAGCTGCGCCACGCATGGGCCAAAGATCTCGTGACCTACTTCCTCCGCTTTATCGAGAGCAACGATGCCGTGCTCACCGCCTGCGACAACGGTGTGGGACGTTGCATCGCACTATTAGATCAGTATATGGATGACAACGCCTTTGACTACTACTGCCATATCGGCCAGTTCAAGCTGAAACTCACCCTCGCCGCCCAACACCCCGAAACGGCAGTTGCCACTTTCAAGATGATGCAACGCCTCGTGCTCAGCCACATCCAGTTCTGGCGCGAAACCACCCGAATCAGCCAGTGGTATGAGGAACACAAGAACAAAATGTCGCAAGACTACTCAAAATCCCTCTCCGAACTCGACGCCCCGCTGTTTGACGAATACACGCAGTTGGCCAACAACGCCCAAACATGGCAAGAGTTGTGCGACAACGCTTTCACCTTCAACGACATCATCAAAGCCTTTGAAAGCAAAATCTCCACCTTCCAATACACCTCCGAACAATTCTGCTACATCTTCTACCTCCTCCACCTGCCCGGCACCATCGACAACCACCCGCAGCTGCTGGTGGAGCTCAACAAGGTCATCAAGATGGTGAGCCACGAACAAGACGAAGCACAATGCATCGCCTCCATGGACGACCTCTTCGAGCAGTTTGTGGATTTTCGCGACAGCCACCTCAACCTCATTCTCGACTCCATTTTGGAACTGGGAAAAGAGATCATTCACACCGACAACCGCGTACTTACCAGACATTTAGAGAGAAAAATCATCGACTTCGGTTTCGTAACTCCTGGGGTAAAATATGTCACCAACGACTGGGAACTGAAGGTGAATCCGTGCCACATCAAGAACGTGCGCGTGTGGTTGGAGCTGATTGAGTACGCGCCAGAAACGATGCACAAGCTGCTGTCGGCACTCATCATCAACCTGCGTGTGGGCGGCATCTTCGTGTTCGACACCGACTTTTTCCAGAAAGACATTACCAAGCTGCTCAACTCGCAGATTTCACCCGTTTACAAGCAGACCAAACAGCTGGCCCGTATCTTCCCCGTCTATTTCAACGAGATCGGCGCTGAGGGCGAGCTGCGCGACGTGTCCACCAAGATTGATGAGTTGTCGCACCGTAACGACAAACTCATCCATTTCCTCCGCAAACAGATTCATACCGAAGGTAATAACTCGCACATCCAGATCACATTAGATGTCATTGACTTTTGGAATGACTTGAAAAAAGAGCGGTTGAAAGAGATCCTGCCGCCCAACGTGTACGACCAGGTAGATGCTGATGGACAGTGGGTGACGGGGGTACACGAATGCCTGCACAAGTTCTGCGACTTTGCCGACCTGCCCCTTTCGGAACTCATCGAACTGAAAAAAGATCAGATTGAGCAGATTGCAAGAAAAGTCAAACACGACGAACCCATTGACATACAGCGTGTTTGCCTAATCATTGAGCTTTATCAGCTTTTAAAAGAAAAATACATCTTCGACTCCACCGACATCATCAACATCATGCGGCGCGACAGCTTCGTGGAGACCGAAGACACCAACCGATTGGAGGAGCTTCTCAACGGCAACGATCCCGTGGCCACCGTCAAACACATCTTCACCCTGATGAAGAAGCTCAACAACATCATCTTCGACCCGAAGGAGAGCAAGGGATGGGAGAATGTGGTGTACAAACGGCACATTGCCTTCGGTATCCCCTCCATGTACGGCTACTACCGCGAGGTGAAGTTCGATGCATTGGGACTGATCTTCAGATTGGAACGTATTGTCACCGTACTTATCCACGACATTCTCGAGAACCTCAACACCGACGTTCTCACTTTCAATGCTTTCAAAGAAATCTGCAGCACTATACAGCTGATGCACGAAGGCATGATGCTGGACGGCGTTTACGACCAAGGTTTCGACTCCAACCTGCAGATGCTTCAGTACAGTCTCAACTCAGGCTGTTTTACTATCGAACAGTATATCAACATTTTCCAGTTCATGGAAAACAGTCTGCACGAGATCATCAGCAACTACTTCATCCGTCCGTACGAGCCACTGCTGAAAACCATCATCCCGCAACTCACGGAAGACGCTCCCGATGACAAGACGCAGATGAAGAAACTGGTGGCCCAGAAGTCGGAAATCTTCTTCCGCGAGTTGCTCTCCTCCTCGTTCCTCATCCAGCAACTGGACAACTTCATCGGCGAGATTCTCAACAACCTTCGCAACCAGGCCAACCTGCTGACCTCCGAAGAGGCGAGCAACCTGATGACCTACGACCAAAAGTTGGCCTTCAGTCCGCTCAACAAAGAGACCCCCGCCGTGGACAACCGTGTGTTCCTCGGTGCAAAGGCCTATTACCTCAAGAAATTATTCCTCAACAACTACCCCGTCCCCCCCGGATTTGTGGTCACCACCGAGGTGTTCCGCCGCATCCATGCCATCCAGAAGGTGGCCTCCATCAATGCCGAATTTGACCGTATCCTGCACCGTCATCTTACTGGTGTTGAGAAATTTACTGGCCTAAAATTTGGCGACCCCAAGCGACCGCTGCTGCTGAGTGTGCGCTCGGGATCTGCCATCTCCATGCCGGGTGCCATGAACACCTTCCTCAACGTCGGCCTCAACGACACCATCACCGAACAGCTGAGCAAGCAGGACAACTACGCATGGACCTCATGGGACTGCTACCGCCGTCTGCTCCAGACCTGGGGTATGGCACATGGTCTCGACCGCAACGATTTCGACCAGATCATTCTTAATTATAAAAAGAAATATGGTGTGACACAGAAAATCGAGTTCACACCTGAGAACATGCGCGAGATCGCCTTTGCTTACAAGCAGTTCCTCATCGACAACAACGTACATTTCGAGGAGCACCCGTTCCGCCAGCTGAAGCAGGCCATCCTGTGCGTTTTCGACTCCTGGTACTCGGAAAGAGCCAAAGTATATCGCAACCACATGCACATCGCCGAAGAGTGGGGCACGGCCGCCATCGTGCAGAAGATGGTGCTCGGCAACATCCACCGCGAGTCGGGCTCCGGAGTGGTCTTCACCCGCGACGTGAAGCGCAACCAAGGAAGCGTACACCTCACCGGCGACTTCTCCTTCCTCAGTCAGGGCGAAGACATTGTAGGCGGACTCATCAACACACTGCCCATCAGTGAATTCCAAAGAAATTCAGAATACAAAAATGCTCCTTTCTCCCTGCAGAGCCAGTATCCAGAAATCTACAACAAGCTGCGCGAATTAGCCAAAAACATGCTGGAAAAAGACGGTTTCAGCCATCAGGAGATTGAGTTCACTTTCGAGACCTCCAAGGCAGAAGACTTATATGTGCTGCAAACCCGTAACCAGAACGTCACTCGCCAAGATGCGGTGGAGACCTTTGCCGCCAATCCGGAAGAGATGGAGAAAGTGGGCAACGGCATCGGCATCGGCAACGGCGTGCTCAACGGCATCATCGTGTTCGACATGGAGGACATCCAGAAGGTGCGCAACGGCGAAAACCCCGAACAGCACATCGTGCTGGTACGTCCCGACACGGTACCCGACGACATCGAGCTGATCATCGAATGCGACGGTCTGCTCACCGCCCGTGGTGGTGCCACCTCCCACGCGGCTGTCACCGCCGCCACCCTCGGCAAGATCTGTGCCGTGAACTGCGACGCCCTGATCGTTCACGAAAAAGAGAAGACCCTCACCATCAACGGCACTCCCTTCAGCGTGTTCGACCCCATCGCCATCGACGGTCACAACGGCATCATCTACAAAGGGAACTATGATGTAGTAATTGATGAGATTGATTGAAAATTGAAAATTGAAAATTGAGAATTGAGAACTGAGAATTGAAAATTAAAATCCATAAAAATGAAAAAAGCCCTTCTTTTCACACTTTCGCTGCTGATTGCAGTTCTGTTGCATGCCGGCAATCCTGTCACCGTAAAGGATGCCAAAACCGCTGCGGCACATTTCCTTACAGCCAGCAACAATGCGCGCACCATCAGCACTGCAGACCTCACCCTGCAGCAAACAGTCTCCGACGAGGATGACGCCCCGCTTTACTATGTCTTCAGCATCAACGGAGGCGGTTTTGTAGTAGTGTCGGCGCACAATGCCATCACCCCTATTCTCGCCTATTCCATGGAAAATGACTTCGATGCTTCAGTACCCAACTATCTGATGGACAAGTATAAAGCACAGACATCTGCTGCCCGAAACTATAGCAACACCACCGCTGAACGCGAATGGAACCTCCTGCTCAATGCACAACCCACCCGTGAGACCTACCTTACAGGATCGGTCGCACCACTCACCACCTCCCGGTGGAATCAGGCTCCCTACTACAACAACTACTGTCCCGTAGAGAACCCCTTCCCACACGGCAGCAGCAACAACCAGTATCACACCCCCACCGGCTGTGTGGCCACCGCCATGGCCGGATTTTTGCACTACCACCGCTACCCCGTATATGGCAGCGGCCACATCCATTACCAGCCCGTTTACTACTTCAAAGACGCAGACAACAACATCACCGACTCTATCGTATATCCCATTCAGGATCAAGATCTTAATACTGAACACAACTACGAGATGATGCCCAACTCCATTGACAAACACACTGGCGAGGTGGCAGAGCTGATGTGGCATGCTGGCATCTCTATTGAGATCGGCTACGGTCCCACCAGCAGCAGCGGCTATTCCTCCCAAGCCGTCAACTCACTGAAAGAGCACTGGGGCTACAACCCCGATGCCTATTTCGCATACCGAAGCAATTACAATGCAACCGCATGGTCACAACTCCTTCACCATGAGCTTGATGAACACCGCATCATTTTCTATTCCGCCCGAGAGACCTCTGACCCGACCGTGGGACACGCCTTCCTTTTGGACGGCTATCAGGACTTCAACCGCGTGGTGGAGACCATTCACTACACCGACACGCTGCTTGTTTTTGACCACGTGGACACGCTCATTTCATACGACATCGATCCAGAAACGCTTGACAGTGTGACCATTATTACATTGGATAGTATTTTCGTGGAAACCCATTCCGACAGCACTGTAACCACCGATACCCTTTTCTCACATACCATGATCCATGTAAACTGGGGATGGGGTGGTTACCTGAACGGCTATTTCACCTTTACCGACTCCCATGTGGAGGGCTGGTCGGTGAACGAGAGCGCCGCCATTGACCTCTATCCGGCCGGCAACCCCGAGGAGCCCACAGAAGGCTGCATTCGGGTGACAGGGACAAGAGGAACGCTCAGCGACGGTTCGGGATGCCGCCGCTACAGTCCGAACACCGACCGTTCGTGGATGATGTGCGCACCGGAGGCGACAAGGTATATATTCAACTTCCAGCGCATGGAAACTGAAGAAAACGCCGATGAGATTATCTTTTACAAAAATGGAAATCTCAGTCAAGAGGTAGCCCGTTATTCTGGGCACACTCTCCCCTCATCGTTTAACATCAATGCCGACAGCGTGTTAGTACGCTTCGTGAGCAATGATAATGATGTCGTGGACTATGGCTTTGTAATTGACTATTCTGTCCGTACCCCGTCTGCCTACTGCCAAGAGAATGTGCAACTTCCCACCGGAACAGGCGTCATCACCGACAAAGGCGACCTGAACCTCACCGACACCGTGCCTTACCGTCCCGACACTTACTGCAAGTGGAGAATCATCGGCACCGATCGCGTCTATTTCTCCTACCCCCAAATCGACCTCGCTGAAGGGGACTATATAGAAATATATGACATCACCATCCCCAGCAAATTCAAAATGCTCAAACGAATCAGTCTGATTGACTGGCCCGATGACGATGTTTTCATTGCAGAAGCCCACAAGGTACAGATCCTATTTATTTCCGACAACTATCTGGAAAACAATGGATTCACACTCACCTACGAAACCCAAACCGACATTCACAACTATGCTGACCTACACCAGTTGAGTCTCTATCCCAATCCTGCCACCAGCACGTTGAACCTTGACTGGATGCAGGAAGAGGAAGGTCTGCTGAGCTTCCGCATTACCGACCTGTCGGGACGCACCATTGCCACAGAGCAAATTTCAGCAGAGAGCGGGTTACAGCACCACACTTTCAATGTCAGCGCATTAGCAAAAGGCATTTATCTGCTGAATATAGAAAGTACTGAAGGAAAAACAGTTAAGAAATTCATTATTCAATAATAAAATATAAAAGATGTATCAGTTTGATGCCAAAGAAATCCAAAAGCGTTTAGTGGCATGGATTGCCGACTGGTTTGAAAGAAATGGCAAAGGGTGCAATGCCATTGTAGGTTTGTCGGGCGGGAAAGACTCCACCATCATGGCCGCGCTGTGTGTAGAAGCATTAGGGAAAGAGCGTGTGATTGGCGTGGGGATGCCTGATGCCGGTCAGGATTTGCACGGAGCGGACAAGATTGCAGCGCATTTCGGCATCCGCTTCCTTGAAGCCAACATTGGCGGCATGACCACCGCACTGAAAAGAATGTTTGAAGGATTTAAGGAAGGTGATGGGCGGCCATGGGGGTTCAACATGTCGGTGCAGGCTGAACAGAACATGCCGCCGCGGCTGCGCATGGTGACTTTGTATGCCATCAGCCAGTCGAACAATGGCCGGGTGATGGGCACCTGCAACCTCAGCGAGAACTACATCGGCTACCTCACCAAATTCGGAGATGGTGCTTCCGACGTGGAGCCTTTGGCCGAACTGACGGTGACCGAACTGCTCCAAATCGGCGATCTGATGGGAGTGCCTTACGAATGGGTGCACAAAGTGCCGACCGACGACCTCCCCCATTCCAAGACTGACGAAGAGAAATTCGGTTTCACCTACGAGATGCTTGACAAATACATCCGCGGATTGGAAACGCCCCCAGACGACATCCGAGAAAAAATCGACCGGATGCACAAAGGCAATCTTTTTAAACTACAGACTGTAGAAACCTTCAAACCATTCTAAATGCCTACTAATAAACCGACTCCCAACTCTCCTCACCTCATCAGAATGACCTCATTGCATTATTTTTATAAAAATTCAAAAAAATAGCGTGGAAAGCTTTACCATGTTAGAAAAAATTTGTATTTTTGCCCGCTAAATTGTGAAATAGAATATTTATTAAAAAACCAAAAACAATATGAAGAAGACCTTATTATCTGTTCTTTTCTGCTGTCTGTTCGTGTTTGCCTTTGCAGACAATGTCATCACAGTGCAGGAGGCCAAAACGGTTTCCAAGAACTTCATCACTGCGGTCAGTCCGGCGACTCCGATTTCCGAATCCGACCTGATTCTGAAGCAGACCGCACGTAATGAGAATGATGAGCCGTTGTACTACGTTTTTGAAATCAGAAATGGCGGTTTCATCATCGTGTCGGCCACCGATGCTGCCACCCCCGTTCTTGCCTATTCTCTCGAAAACGAGTTCAAAGCTGAAGCATGTTCATATCTCCTGAACAACTACAAAGCTGAGATTGCCAGTGTGAAAGGCACCACCAACGTGAAAGCAGCCAACGAATGGGAATTCCTTCGCCACTATGTTCCCACCCGCGACAACAGCGACTATTACATCGTGCGTGAAGTGAAGCCCCTTCTCACCTCCGAATGGAACCAGGTGACTTACTACAACAACCACTGCCCCGCACAGGCCGACGCCATCCAAAATCAGATCAACCTTGACTGCGACGGTCACGTGCCCGCAGGCTGTGTGGCTGCTGATATGGGTGTCATCATGCACTACTACCGCTATCCGGAATACGGCACTGGCGGTGTGGGCTACCACCCGATCCACTATGTTGTCAACAGCAACAACGAAGTCACCGACACCATCGTTTATCCCTGGCAGGTCCAAAATTTCAACGTGAAGCATGACTACAACCTCATGCCGAACTCCATCGATGCCTACACCGGCGAAGTGGCTAAACTGCTCTGGCACGCTGGCATCTCCGTGCAGATGGACTATGGCCCGGACGGATCCGGTGCACAGTCTGCCGACGCACTCACAGCCCTGAAGAACAACTGGGGCTACGAGCGTACCGCCCAAATGTACAGCCGCGGCGATTATTCTAACGTGAAATGGTGCGACACCGTTACCAGTGAAATCGACAAGATGCGCCCCATCTATTATTCCGCTTCCAATAGCGAAGGCGGTCACGCCTTCATGTTCGACGGCTATCAGATGCGCATCATGGTCACCACCACCACGGTTTACGGCGATACCATCTACACCATCAACCATGTTGACACTACCGACAATACCGAAACCATCATCATTGACTCCACTTGGAACGAAACGGATAGCATTTGGGAATATGAGTACGAAACCATCCACAACTACACCTACGACACCATTTATGACATCTCTCATAGCGACAGCTTAACCACCTATATTTACGACACCACCGACTATCACAGCCTCAACACTCTCCCGCTGGTTCATATCAACTGGGGATGGGGCGGCTACAGCAACGGCTACTTCACCCTCTCCGGCAGCAACCACGTCGGTACCTACACCCAGAACGAGGCCATGATGATTGGCTTGTATCCTGCTAACCAAGCTCCTAAAGACTCCACCGGCCATGTGAATGTTTATGGTACAAGAGGTTCCATCTCCGACGGTGCCGGCAACTTGCTCTATCGTCCCAACACGGACCGCACTTGGATGATTGCCGCTCCGGACGCCACAAGATACTCCATCAAATTCCTCCGCCTTGACACTGAAAATGGCGCTGACGAAGTCATCTTCTACAAGAATGGCGACATGAACAACGAGGCAGGCCGCTACTCTGGCACCACCTGCCCCAACATTTTCAACATCGTGGCTGACAGCGTGCTCGTGCGCTTCGTCTCCAACGGCAACGACGTGACTGGCCGTGGTTTCGTGTTCGACTTCACCGCCACCACTCCGAGCGGATATTGCGATGCCGAGACTATCCTTCCCAGCGGTAGCGGAACCTTCACCGACAAGGGCAATGCCTCTGTTGAAGAAAACACACCCTACCGTCCCGAGACCACCTGTACTTGGAGAATCAACGGCTTCGACAAATTGTACATCTCCTATCCCCAGATTGAACTCGGCGCCGGCGACTTCATCGACATCTTCGATGTAACCCAGCCCAACAAGAAATTCCTCCTCTATCGTATCGACAACTACAACTGGCCTTCACAAGATGTAATGGTTATCGACGGCAACACCCACAAAGTCATGATTCGCTTCGTGTCTGACAACTTCGAAGAGAACAACGGCTTCACCCTCACCTATGAAACCGTCACCAACATCGACGAGAACAACGGTCTGAACAACATCGCCGTTTACCCGAATCCCACCAGCACTACCCTGAATGTGGACCTCTCCTCCGATTATGAAGGTCAGATCAGCTTCAGAGTGATGGATATGGCCGGCCGCACCATCAGCAACGAAAGCATCAACGCCGATGGCGGCGAGCTCCATCACACCCTCAATGTGAGCAACCTTTCCAAGGGTCTCTACCTGCTCAGCATCGAAGGCAGCCACGGCAAGAGCGTACGCAAATTTGTGGTTGAATAACCCACACGATAACACACCAAAAAGTGTCCTGATTCAGGGCACTTTTTTTTTGTAACAAACTGCACATTTTTACGTTCAAAAATCGTGTGCCATATCAAAAAAATTACTATTTTTGTGGCTCGTATTTTTTAAGACAAAAATCTAAACATTATGAGAATATTCAGAGTTCTGTTCATTGCCACCGCCATGCTGTTGGCCTGTGGCGTAACCTCTTCACTGAAAGCACAGAAATTGAAAACCGACGATGTGCCAGGCGATGTGACCCAGTCGTTTGCATCGGAATATCCGAGCGCCAAGGTCACCGGCTGGAGCCTTGAGTCGAACAACTACGTAGCCGCCTTCAAGGACGACGGTTCGGACGGAAAGGCCTATTTTACCAATGATGGCACATGGCTCAAGACCATTTACCCCATCCCCACCTCGGAGATTCCGCTGAGCATCAGCACCTATGTCACCAGCAACTACCCCAACTACGAAATCTCGGTCTGCAACCTGCGCGAGATGCCGAAAGTGGGCACGCATTATTATCTGGAAGTACGCTTCCCCGAAGTGGGTGGTAAGGATGAACCCTCTATCCTGACCTTCAACTACGTGGGCAGCCTGCTGGAACGTAAAGACCCCGCAGGATGGGTGCTCCGCACCGACGAGCCCGCACGCCCCACCACTGACCGCAATGTAGCTCCCTCCAAACCCGCCAAGGTAGAGGTGGTCTCCAACGACCGAGCTGCCAAAACCAACGACGAGGTGAAAGAGGAGAAGAAAGCTAAAGAAGAGAAGCAGAAAGAGGCTAAAGAGCCTGCCAAAGTAGAAAAAGTCGACAACGCCAAGGCCGACAAACCCGCTGAAAAGGGCAAAAAAGGCAAGAAAGAGGCTGAAGCCCCGCACGATCCTTGGGCTCAATACGCCATCGCAGAAAAAGACGTGCCGGCCGTTGTCATGAAGACCTTCAAGAAGAAAGCCACCAAGCCCGAAAACACCAAATGGTTCAAGGTGGGCGAGACCTACGTAGGCAAGTGCATCATGCGCGAATTCCCGATGGAGGTATTTGTCTCCTCCAAGGGCGTGTGGAAGAAAACCTACTCCTACATTGCACAAGACCGCATCAACAGTTCCATGATGAAACATATCGAGACCTATTACAAAGGCTACAAGTTCAGCTTCGCATACAAGGAACTCCGTGCCGATAAGAAGAACAAAGTTTATATTGAATTCTACGAAAAGAAAAATTGGAAGAAGAAACTGCCCACTGGCGCATGGTTTGACGAAAAGACCCGTAAACTCATCCGCACAGTGGACCCGAACTTCGAAGATCCCTTCAACGATCCCGACCTGTTCAACGATGTGAAGATGAGCGAGGAAGACATGCAGGCCGCCATCAAGGAACTCCCTGCTGGTGTAAACTCCTACATCGCCGCCAACTATCCCTCCTACACCATCCGCAGCACCGAACCCGAAGAGGATAAGGATCTGGGTGAAATTCACCGCGTGGAGATCGCTTCCCCAGGCAACAGCGTCATGGTGCTCTTCTTCGACAAGAACGGCAACTTCCTTAAGAAAGAGACCCACGACGGCATGAAGACCGTGAAATCCTACGGCGACTACGATGAAATCCAAGTCCCCGAAGTGGTGCTGAACGCCTTCAAGGCCAAATTCCCCCGCGTGGTGGATGCCGTTTGGGATGAGGACGAAAACGAAAACTACGACGCACAATTCCTCGGCACCAAAGGCCGCGAGATGTGCATCTTCACTCCCAATGGAGTACTGCTGGAAGATCTCTATTTCCTCGATGTGAACAAACTCACTCCTGAAATCGAGCGCTATATCAAGGACACCTACGGAAAATGTGAAATCCAGCAATATTTCTCCGTGAAGAAAGACGGCAAGAACTACTACAAGGTTATCATTCTCCCCAACAAGGAGAAATATCCGAAGTACCTGTGGTTCACCGCTACTGGAGAATTTGACAGAGTGGAGGACTAATGGCATACCTGGAAATCAAGGTTCGGTTTTCGCAACCCGAGCCGTGGAAAGACCTCTTCGCCGCACTCTTGGGCGATGCCGGCTGTGACAGTTTCATGGACGGCGACGAGGAAAACATTCTGCTCGCCTACATCAAAGAGAGTGACTACAACGAAGCGACCATCGCCCATGTGCTCACTCAACACGACTATGACGTGGAACTGACCTACGAGGTCTCCAAAGTGGAAGAGAAGGACTGGAACGCTGTGTGGGAGGCGGACTACGAGCCGGTGCTGATTGCCGACCAGTGCTACATCCGTGCCCCGTTCCATGCCCCACGTACAGATGTGGCCTACGACATTGTGATCGAACCGAAGATGTCGTTCGGCACGGCACACCACGAGACCACTGCCCTGATGATTGAGTACCTGCTGACAGAGAATTTGCAGGGGAAGCGTGTGTTGGATATGGGAGCAGGCACCGGCGTGCTGGCCATTCTGACGCATCAGCGCGGGGCAGCGGCAGTAACTGCCATCGACAACGACCCGTGGGCCTACGAGAACAACCTCGAGAACAACATCCGCAATGGCATCAGCGACATGACGGTGAAACTCGGCGATGCCCTTTCCATCGGTGACGACACCTTCGACCTCATCATCGCCAATATCAACCGCAACATCCTGCTCAACGATATGCATCATTATGCCAAAGCACTCGATGCGGGCGGATGCATCTTCTTCAGCGGCTTCTACGAAGGCCATGACCTCGACCTAATCAAAGAGAAGGCAGCCTCACTGGGTCTCACCTTCGACTCCTATAAGGAACGCAACCACTGGGTGGCAGCCAAATTTGTGAAATAGCTGTACTCCTGAAAGCAACAATTCGCCGTTGGGAGCGTTGTATATAAAGTGTTTTCTCATTCTAAAAACCTTACAGAAATGAAAAAAATCGTTCTGATTCTCATGGTCATACTCTGCGTCGCAGTTTCCTGCCAAGACGCAGTCACCATCACCAAAGAGCTCAAACAATCTTCGGTGACGCTGAAAGACGACAACCTATCCACCGGCAAGACCGCCGAGCTGCTGCTGGTGATGAACAAGCAATGGCCCGACGAGGTTCAGGACACCATCTACAGCCTGCTACAGAAACCTCAACTCGGGCTCCCGCAGGAAGAACCTCTTTTCAGCATATACCACATCAATCCCGACCTGTTCACAGGCGACTTCACCCGCAGAGCCAACATTGTATATATTGACGTGAATGCCTCCTATACAGAAGCAGAATGCAAGATGGAGAAAAATCCGTGGAGCAAACCTCAGATTTACGCACATATCTGCGCCCCCACACAAGAGGCTGCCATCACCTGTCTGGCTGCCAACCGCGACCGCATTCTGGAGAGCATGTTCGACAACGACATTGCGAAACTGCAAGTGGTGCAATCAAGAAACGCCAATGTGGAACTGCAGGATTACATCCAGAAAAAATTCGGCATCCTGATGACCGTTCCGCAGGAGTATGAAATCGGGCGCGAGGGCGATGATTTCCTCTGGCTGCTCTATCGCACCAAAAAGAACGACCGTTTCATCATGATTTACACCAGTCCGAACAAAAAGTTGACCCGTGAGGCCATGATGATCAAGCGCAATTACATCACCAGCAAATACATAGAAGGCGAAACCAAAGACATTCATCCCAAAATCACCGAATATGCCAACTATCCTCTTCATCAACCTTTGAAAATCTGGTCGAAAGAGGGCGCTGAACTCCGCGGATTATGGGAAACCACCAACGATTACATGGGTGGTCCTTTCTACCAATTCTCCTTCATCAATATCAATGGAGAGTGTGTCACCATTGACGGCAGCGTATATGCGCCCGAAGAGAAAAAGCGCGTTTACATGCGTCAGGTGGAGGCCATCGTAAAATCTGTAAAATAATTTTGCAACATTTCTGAAAAAGCTGCGTCTTGCAAATTGTGAAACCAATGGAAGAAAAGGAATTGGTGGCAGCATGTCTGCAAAACGACCGCAAAGCACAGAAGGAGCTCTACGACCGTTATGCTCCGTCAATGATGGGTGTTTGCAGCCGTTACGCCAACTCCAAGGAGGAGGGAGAAGACATTCTCATTGAAGGGTTTACGAAAGTCTTCACCCATTTGGAAGAGTTTCACTTTGAAAGTTCTTTGCCAACTTGGATGCGGAAAATCATGCTCAACACGGCCATCAGCTTTTTCAGAATGCATCACAAGCACCACAATGCCATGGCGTTGGAGGACGCTTTCGAGACAGACTGGCGGGAAGCGCAGAATTTGCCTTCCGACAAGGTGATGGAGAAGGACCTGCTGCAGCTGATACAGCGGATGCCGGAGACCTACCGCGTGGTTTTCAACCTGTTTGTTGTTGAAGGACTTTCACACAAAGAAATTGCAACAACATTAGGAATTCAAGAAAGCACATCGCGCTCGCAGCTGACGCGTGCGAAGAACTGGTTAAAAGAAAGGATAAGCCGATGAACGACAACGAGATAAAACAATTATTGGAGAACTTGGAAGTACAGCCTTCCACACGTTGCTGGGATGCCATTGAGAGCGGCATCGCGGCAGCTGGCACTACGGCTGGCAGCACTTCCGCAGCAGCCACCAAAGCCGCCGCACAGGCCACGCGCCACCTGTCGTCCGCAGCCGTCAAGGCCATCATTGCCGGCAGTGCAGCCACCTTCGTCGCCGCCGGCGCAATTGTCGCAGCCCTGCTTCTTCCCAACGCCAACACCACCTCCACACCTACTGAGTCTTCCCTCATGCCTCACACCCCATCCCTACCCGCCCCCACTACAGCCGAACTCCCAGCCGACACTATTGACTATAACACTGTCGCCGCTGAAACTCGCACATCATCCCCTATCCCCAAAGAACAACTGCCTGAAAAATCCATCATACCCGCTGCCGCTGAGTCAGCCACACCATCCGAAAACTCAGTCACACCAGCACTGGCTGTAACATCTCCTGCACCAGCTCCATCCACTTCTCCCCGACCCACTCAAACCCCCAACACTCAAAGCCAACCCACCCCAACACCCAAAGCGAGCACAACGTCCCCCTCTTCCCGGCCAGCTGCTTCACAGCCCACCACATCACAGCAGCCCGTTAACCAGACGGAAGACCCCGTCCTGGTGGGCCGCGACGATATCGATTTTTCAAGACCCATTGCCATCGAAATCCCGAATGTCATCACCCCCAACGGTGACGGCTACAACGATTTGTTTGTCATCAAAGGTATTGAACACTGCGAGAAGAGCAAGCTCATCATCCGTTCCAAAAGCGGGGCTATCGTACTGCAAGTCAACAATTACCAAAACAACTGGGATGCCCAGAACGCGCCCGACGGCACCTATTTTTACCAATTTTACTATACCATACACGGCATAGAGGAGATCCGTTCCGGAGCACTGACGATTATCCGCTGATTTTTTGTGCGCTTCTGTTCGCCATGTGATTTTTTTTGTAAATTTGCGCCTGCGTTTGTAACGCAATTTCATTCATTATTCATAAAAAGAAATCACAACATGGAAGAAACCGTCATTGAGGTCCCGACACCTCCCGCATTACCCAAAGAAGAGACTCCCATTCCCCAAAAACCTGCAAAAAAACGCAGAAAATGGCTGATTCCTGTCATCATCGGCGGTGGTGTGGCTTTCCTGCTTGCCATTGCCGGCATCCTGTTTTTCTTTCTTCACACCTCCGATCTCCCCTTCAAGCCCGACACCTCCCTGATTCCGGTGTACGACGGTGAGCACTGGGGATACATCAACAAGAAAGGAAACTACGTCATCAACCCGCAATTCAAAGACGCCGAATGGTTCAACGAAGGGCTGGCGCTGGTGAAGGCAGAAGACGGGAAATATGGTTTCATTGACAAAAAAGGCAACTATGAAATCCCCGCCCAATACAGTCAGGCCACTATTTTCAGCGAAGGTCTGGCCTTCGTGGTGGAAGAGGGCGGCTACCCTACCTGCATCGACAAGGATGGCGACATCGTCTTCGAATTCTCAATGGCAGAAGGGGTGGGCTGTTTCCAAGAGGGGCTGGCACCTTTTTACGTCCTCAACGACAAAAACGAAGCCAAATGGGGCTTTGTAGATAAGAAAGGCAATGTGGCCATCAATCCGCAGTTCTCAGTAGCATACAATTTCTCCAATGGACTGGCTGCCGTGGCCAACGACAAAGAGAAATATGGTTTCATCGACAAGGATGGACTGTACGTCATCAACCCGCAGTTTGACTATGTCGGCAATTTCCGTGAAAACGGCATGGCCGCTTTCAAATCAGGTGACAAGTGGGGATACATTGACAAAAAAGGCAAATATGTCATCAACCCCCAATTTGATGATTCCAGAGCCTTCTTTGACGAGAAAGCCCTCGTATGTCAAAACAACAAATACGGCTTCATCAACCAAAAAGGAAACTTCATCATCAATCCGCAATTCGAAGGAGCCAGCTTTTTCCTCTACGGGGAAGGTGTTGCGGCAGTCCTGATGGATGGAAAGGTCGGTTTCATCGACGAAAAGGGGAAATATGTCATCAATCCCCAATTTGAATATGCATCTGACTTCATTGACGGCATGTCATTTGTCAGATCGGGTGAGAAATACGGCATCATCAACAAAAAAGGCAACTATATCGTCAATCCGCAATTCGAAAATATCAGACCGCCCTATCTGGATTTCTCAATGGTACAAAGTGAATATTACGATGCTTCCAAGTTCCTCAGTACCTTCCTGATGAATTTCCACTCATCCCAAGTGGACGGAATTCCGGCTGTCGGGGCAGTAACCCTTTCCGACATCGCAACCAGCAGCAAATACGGCGACTTATGGCAGTCCCATGCTTGGGGAAGTCGCATCACCCTCCGTCCCGATGAGGAGATGAGCGACGACATCACGCTGAGCGATGTGGAGTTCAATTTCCTCAGCGACACCTACTCATACGACTGGTGGTCATACGAAAAAATATACAACTACTCGGCCCGTTGCTCCTTCGCCACATACTCCTTCGACCTTGAAAACAAGGCAGAGAACCGGGCAGGTAGCATCGCCACTTCCTTATGCAACAAGCTGAAAAGCATTTACGGCGGAACCGTTTCAGATTTTGAATCCCAATACAGTTATGGCACCAATAAAAAAGTGGAGTGCAAAAATGTCAACTTCATCGTGATGGGCAGCTACAGCAAATTGCTGTTATACGTCTATTTCGACCCAGCCACCTACCACGAGGCCCTCTCTGACCTCACCGCAGACGATGAAACGGAGGCAGTCACCGAGTACGATGATGGTGACGACTGGTAAACTCCTATTCCCCTATAACACAAGCGGGCAACCCGATGGGTTGCCCGCTTTGCATATTCAGAATTTCGCCGGTTATTTCAGACCGAAAGCCTTCTGGATCTTCTCCACATAGTCGAGTTTCTCCCAGGTGAAGAGCTCCACGGTCTTGAAGTAACGTTCGCGCTCCTGACCGTCGGCATCGGTGCTTTTCTCCACGCGCACGCCCTTACCGTTGCAGAACAACTCGACCTCCTCCTCACGGCACTCCTGTCCGAAGTGACCGTAAGCAGCGGTAGGCAGATACATGGGCTGCGTGAGTTTGAGTCGCTTGATGATGTCGTAAGGTCTGAGGGTAAAGATCTTGGCAATCTTCTCTGCAATCTCGCCGTCGGTCATCTTTACCTTGGCGGAGTTGTAAGTGTTCACGTTGACGCTCACCGGTTCGGCCACGCCGATAGCGTAGGCCACCTGCACGAGAACCTGGTTGCAGAGCCCTGCGGCCACCATGTTCTTGGCGATATGGCGGGCGGCATAAGCTGCCGAGCGATCCACCTTCGAAGGATCCTTGCCCGAGAAGGCACCTCCGCCGTGCGCACCATGTCCGCCGTAGGTATCCACAATGATTTTGCGGCCGGTCAAACCCGTGTCGCCGTGGGGACCGCCGATAACGAACTTGCCGGTGGGATTCACAAACAGTTTGTAGTCGCCGAACAGTTTGCGGACACGAGCAGGAACGTTCTTTTTCACTCTGGGAATGAGAATGTTGGCAACATCCTCATGGATTTGCTCGGTGGTGACATCGGGGTCGTGCTGGGTGGAGACCACGATAGTGTCGATGGCGAGCGGCTTGCCATGATCGTCGTATTTGATGGTAACCTGCGACTTGGCGTCGGGGCGCAGGTAGCGCATCTTCTTGCCCTCGCGGCGGATAGCGGCCAGCTCGCGCATGAGGCTGTGCGCCAGGTCGAGGGTGAGCGGCATGTAATTGTCGGTCTCGTTGCAGGCGTAACCAAACATCAATCCTTGGTCGCCGGCACCTTGATCTTTTTCATTTTCACGGTCCACCCCCTGGTTGATGTCGGGCGACTGGCGGTGGATGGCAGAGAGTACGCCGCAGGAGTGTGCGTCGAAACGGTACTCGCCTTTGGTGTAGCCGATTTTCTGGATGACTTTTCTTGCGACCTCGTCAACTGGCACATAGCCGTTGGTGGTGACCTCGCCGGCACATACCACCAAACCTGTTGTAACTAACGTTTCGCAAGCCACTCTGGACTTCGGATCCTGTACGAGGAAAGAGTCAAGCAGAGCGTCTGAAATTTGGTCACACACCTTGTCGGGGTGCCCCTCAGATACTGATTCGGATGTAAACAGATAGCTCATGTTTAAAATATTAATGATTAATAAATTAGTTATAACGAAAAAGGTGGGAAACCAATGGTTTAGCATTTTTTCAAGTGGTTGCAATCATTACAAATCTCTCCACATTTTTCGCACGGCAAAAGTACACTTTTTTCTTGAAATTGGACATTCGAATAAAAAAAATATTCGCACAATTTTGTGTAATTTTGCACTCTCAAAAAACGGAGCTATGACCATCATCATCGCCAATGGCGAAAAACCTTCCGCCCCACCCTGTATCGAGCTGTTACACAACGCCGAAACCATCGTATGCTGCGACGGTGCACTGCGCCATCTGGAGCAACTGGGCATCCAGCCGACGGTGATTGTGGGCGACGGTGACTCGCTGACTGCCGAGCAGCGCGAGCGGTACGCCCCCCTCATTGAGGCCGACCCCAGCACCGACTACAACGACCTCACCAAGGCGTTCCGCTACTGCGAGGCGCATGGGCTGGACGATATCACCATTCTGGGCGGCACCGGACTGCGCGAGGACCATACGTTAGCCAACCTCGGACTGCTGCTGCGTTACGCCGGACAGTTCCGGGTGCGCATGGTCACCAACTACGGGATTTTCAGTGCCATCGGCGGCACCACCACCTTTCCGTCGCGGGCGGGCGAGCAGGTCTCCATCTTCAGCTTCACCCCCAACGCAAGGCTCACCTTCCACGGACTGCGCTACCCTGTGGCGCAGCGCACCTTCGCCGAACTGTGGGAAGGCGCCTCCAACGAGTCGCTGGGCAACCAATTTACCATCGAGTTGCACGACAAAGGGCAAGTTTTAGTATACCAGGCTTTCAAAGGACAATACGCATGACAGCATCTCCCATCAAAAACATCATCTTCGACTTGGGCGGCGTGATTTACGACATCCGTTACGAGAACATCGCCGACCGATTCGCCACCTACGGACTGCCGAATTTCACCCAGCAATACACGCAGGCGGCTCAGAACCAAATGGTTGACCTGTTCGAGGAGGGACGTATCAGTGTGCCCGAGTTCCGCAACTATATCCGCTCGCTCTCGCCGGTGGCGCTCACCGACCAGCAGATTGATGACGCCTGGAATGCGATTCTCATCGATGTGCCCGTCCACCGCATTGAGATGCTGCGCCAGCTGAAGAAGCGCTACCGTATCTTCCTGTTCAGCAATACCAACCAGCTGCACTGCGACTGTTTCAAGGCCTTCCTGCACGAAAAATACGGCCATGATGTCTTCAACGAGGTGTTTGACAAAACCTACTATTCCCACGAGATGCACCTGCGCAAGCCGCATGTGGAGGCCTTCCAGCGGGTGATCACGGAGCAGGGCCTGATTCCTGATGAGACGCTATTCATCGACGACACCCTGCAGCACGTCGAGGGGGCTCGCAAGGCCGGTCTGCACGCCTACCAGTTGCCGAAGGGCGTGGATGTGGCCACGGTGATGGACTCCTATCTGTAGCTGTTTTTTTCTTTTTTGGGCGGCCCGGCTCCCTGCGGTCGCCGTCGGGCTTTCCGCTTTACGTCGCTTCGCTCGTGCCCGCTCCAATCCCTGCCGCGCAGAGGTGTGAGGCGGCCAAAACCACAAATAATGTCAGAACTTTGCAGCGTTTTATGCGAATTCGCGTCATTAAAAATGTTACAAAAAAGGTAGCTATGAAAAACATTATATATTTCTTGATGGGATCTCTCCTTTTGGGATTCTTTCCTGAAGAATTATTTTCTCAAAATACGGAATGTCAGCCTATTATTATTGATGATACCCATTATTTTTGGGAAGATTTTTCTGATTACGATTCCGTCGCCGTCCCTCCGTGTGCCAATGCATCGGGCAGTATGCCCACCTGCTGGCAAAGGCTTACGCATGGGACAGGCGGAGCGTATGCGCCCAAAATTGTGAAAGGGGACACAATCGGTGCCTATGGTATCATATTGAGCAGTAATTGTTTGCAGATGAGGGTAAATTACTATAGCCAGACTGTAACGTACGCCATCCTCCCTCGTATCGCCACCAATCTGAATACCCTTGAAGTCGGCTTCTCCCTCTCCTCCGCCATAAGCGACAGCAGCTGCGTACTTTCACTCGGATACTTGACCAACGACTCGGTTTTTGAAGAGGTGGATTTTGTGCCCGTGACCTCTTTTCGCAACAGCTACCTCCTGACCGATTCACCTGTGCGGTACGAGGTTTCGTTGGAGGGAATCGATTTCCCCGCCGATGCACGGTTGGCATTCCGCCTTGAACACCAATACCATAGTTTTTATGTCAATCAACGAAAATGCGTATTTATCGACGACATCCTCATCCGTCCAATTCCAACTTGCAGAAAGCCATTTGATATAGAAGCTGTTACCATCACTGGCACATCCGCTACACTTCGCTGGCAACCGACAGAGACCAATTCCCCCTGCCGTATCGAGTACGGACCAGCCGGATTTACGCAAGGCACAGGCACCACTCTCGTCAGTTCATCTCATTCTGTCACGCTCCAACCTTTAATGGAAAGCACTGAATATGATGTCTATATCCAAACTCTCTGTGGTGGCACCGATACTTCTGAAGCCGCTGTTTTCCATTTCCAGACCAATTGTCCTGCCATAGTGGTGGATGAGCAACATCCCTATTTTGAAGATTTTGCAGATAGCTCTTTCGCCTGCTGGCAGCAACGCGACGGCTATTTCAACGGCTGGCAGCCCGACATAGGTCGGCTCTTTTCCGACTATTTCGGCAATGGTCCTACCCGCCGTCTTCAGTCGCCTACTTTTGACTTATCATCCTCGCAAACAGCTACTTGCATCTTCACCTACCAGCTGTCTGCTGCCAACTTAGGGACTGAACTCAATATCTATTACCGCAATGCCGACACAGCGTCGTGGACCCTCCTGAAGAATTGTACAGAAATAACGGCCACAGACACCGTAATTCTTCCGTATCTATCTGATAATTACCAAATTTCATTTATCGCTAACAAGCAAAACAATGAAATTTCTATTTTTTCCGTTCAGATTGAGGCCTCTGACGATTGTTTGGCACCACCAACCCCACATCTCCTGTGGGTAGAAGGAGAGGCCGCACAAATCGGATGGAACACTTACTATCAGGACGCGGCAGTGGAACTGGAATATGGACCTGCAGGATTCGTTTTGGGTACCGGCACCCGCATTTCTGCGACAGCAGAAGAAAGTTCCAGCTGGATTTTCAGTCTTCTGCCCAACACTGCTTACGAGGTATATGTCCGTCAGGAATGTGCTGGCGAGGTGTGGTCAGATTGGTCGCTACCACTCGCTTTTAACACCGAATGCACTATTATCACATTGAGTGACAGCGTGTTCTATGCAGAAGATTTTGAAGGAATGTCGCCTGGCACCTTCCCCAACTGCTGGAAACGCTTTTCGGAAGGGGCCGACGAAACCTATTTCCCACAAATTTATCAGGGAGACTACACACCGACTGCTGGTAGTACCGCCATGCTCCTGACCGGCACGCACCTCTCCTCACAATTGTGGTCGATTGGTTCGCAATGTGGCGTGGCGCTGCCTCTATTTTCAAATTCGCTTTCCGAGTTGGAACTGCGTTTTACCACCGCGATGACCTCCACCCATAAGGTCACTTTTGAGGTGGGTTATCTTAATGTAGATGAGGCATTTATACCCTTAACAACAATCCCTTCCAATCACTATTTTAGTCAAAATCGGGGCGTCACCCACGTGCTCAGACTCCGCGACTATGGCATTCCCGACACGTTGCGGGCGCGCATCGCATTCCGCTGGAGCGTTGACACCGTTGTACGCAACAGCGTCTGTCTGGATGACATCCTTGTGCGCACGGTGCTGGATTGTGACTATCCGTTAGGCCTGCGGGTAACGGGATTAGACGACCAGACCTACGCGGTGACGTGGCAGCCGCAGGATTCCACCCAAAACCTTTGGGATGTGGAACTTTCGGGCACCCACTTTACTGTAAATACCGATTCCTGCTACCTCGGCGCTCTTACCGCCGATGCCGATTATTATGTGATAGTTCGTGCCCTGTGTGGGGAAAACCACTCCTACTGGAGCGACACCCTTTTCTTCCATACTGCCTGCGAATGTTACTCTGTAAGGTACCTCAAACCCTATTTTGAGGATTTCACGAATTACATATGCACGTATAATGTCTTTGAGATGGCCGACCAGCCCGACTGTTGGTCTTTTTACTATAGTGGTTATTATGAAGGATTTGCGCCTCATGTTTATAACGGAAGTTTTGCCATCAACAATCCGTCGCTGCTAATGTCGTTAGGAGTAGAAGGTGGCATGATAGGACGGGAACTGTATGCCGTATTTCCTCCTTTCTGTAATGATTTGGAGGAGTTGCGGGTGGAGTTCGACCTCTACAACAGTCGCGACACGATTGCCTCAACGATGCTGTTGGGCTATCTCACCGACCGTTACGACACCACGACATTCCATCTGATCGACACCATTTCGCCCCACTTCTATGGAGATCCTCTCGATGCCCACAGGTGCTATTATTTGCAAAACTATGCACCTCCTTCCAGCATTCTCCACCTTGCCTTCAAACTAAATTCTTACGATCAATCTACACATTTTTATAGTGTTGACAATGTGCGGGTTAGCCTTGCCACCGATACCACTAACTATGGCATTGCCAATTCTGATATGGAAGATCTCACCTTCGCCGTATATCCGAATCCCACCACGGGAATGGTCAATGTACAATTTACAATGAACAATGTACAATTGGAAGATATTGATATTCAGACATTTGACGTGTATGGCAAACGATTGCAGATTGTATCCGTTACGGACGAAACGACCATAATCGACATGGCATCCTACGCCCCGGGCGTTTACATGATCAAATTGGTCGGCGACGGACGCGTCATGGGCGTACGGAAGGTGGTGAAACGGTAATTGGTCGGTTCGTCGTAGAGACGCGGTGCACCACGTCTCTACGGCCGCGACATACATTCGATTTCAAATCGTAGGGGCGAATGATTATTCGCCCCTACAGACGGTTGAAAACAACCGATCCAATACACAAAAAAAGCGCACAGCAAAGACCGCGCGCTTGAATCATCAGAAATAACCGAAATTATTTCTTGAAATATCTGTTGTACAGACCTTCGAAGCCTTTGCCGTGGCGGGCCTCATCCTTGGCCATCTCGTGAACGGTGTCGTGGATGGCGTCGAGGTTCTGCTCCTTGGCATTACGGGCGATGCGCATCTTGTCTTCGCAAGCGCCGGCCTCAGCGTTCATGCGCTTCTCGAGGTTGGTCTTGGTGTCCCACACCACATCACCGAGCAGCTCAGCGAACTTGGCGGCGTGTTCGGCCTCTTCCCAAGCGTAACGCTTGAAAGCCTCTGCGATTTCCGGATAGCCTTCGCGGTCGGCCTGACGGCTCATCGCCAGATACATGCCCACCTCCGAACATTCGCCGTTGAAATGAGCGTTGAGGTCCTTAATCATCTCTTCGGTGGTGCCTTCCTTGGCAATACCAATGACGTGCTCGGTCACAAAAGTAAGGGCATCATCCTCTTTCAACTCTTTGAATTTGCTCTTCGGAACTTTGCACTGGGGGCAGAAATCGGGAGCATCGTCACCTTCATGAACATAACCGCATACGGTACAGATAAATTTTTTCTTCATAATGTTTTGGTTTTGGATTAATTATTGGTTGATTTTTCGTTGAATTCCATTCAGCAAAGATACAACTTTTTTTCTTTGAAAAGAAAGAATAAAGAGAAATAAATTTTTTTCTTGTAGAAATAAGGTAATAATGAAAAAAGTTGTACTTTTGCAGTCGGGTAAGTCTTATACAATCTGCTCCCTTTCAACTCCCCCAGGGCAGGAATGCAGCAAGGGTACATTGGTTGTAGCGATGTGATGTAAGTAGCTTACCCTCTTTTATTTATAAGCATTATGTTTCTGAAAATATATCCCGAAAACCCCAACCCGCGCGAAATACAAAAGGCGGTGGATTGTCTGATGGATGGCGGAATTATCATCTATCCCACTGACACCATCTATGGCATCGGGTGCGATATTTTCAAGCCGAAAGCCATCGAACGCATCTCCGAGATGCTGGGCGACAAGAAAAAGAAGAGCGCGATGACCTTCATCTGCCACGACCTCAGTCACCTCTCCGCCTACTGCAAACCCATCAACAACAACATCTTCAAGGTGATGAAGCGCACGCTGCCCGGTCCCTATACGTTCATCTTAGAGGCCAACAACGATGTGCCTAAGTTGCTGCAAAGCAACAAGAAAACGGTCGGTATCCGCGTGCCCGACAACTCCATCACCCGCGAGATTGTGCGCGTGTTGGGGCATCCCATTCTCTCCACCTCCGTGAAAGACGACGACGAGGTCATCGAGTACACCACCGACCCCGAGCTGATTTACGAGCGCTATGGCGATCAGGTGGATATGTTGATCGATGGCGGCTACGGCGACAACGTACCCTCTACTGTGGTGGACTGCACCTCCGGTGAGATTGAGGTGGTGCGCGAGGGCAAAGGCGACATCGATTTGCTGTATTAACCAATCTGCGGAACAGTGTTCAGGAAAATCATCAACACGCTGGGAACCAAGGTGCTGGGAGCATTGCTCAGCTTCATCGTCTCGGCTGTGATTTCGCAAATGGTCGGCGATGTCGGCAAGGGAGAACAGACCCTGCTGCTCTCCACCATCGCCTTCATCCTGATTTTCTCCGACATCGTGAGCGGTGCCAGTTTGGTGTATCTCACTCCCAAGCATCCGTTCTCCAAGCTATTTGTACCCAGCTATTTATGGTCCACGCTGGTCGGACTCACCGCAGCTGCAGTCATCCCGTTGTTCTATCACGACTTGCCGCACGTTATCGCCCTGCACATCGGGTTGTTGTCGGTGCTGTCGTCGCTGAGCGCGGTCAACACCACCATTCTCATTGGGCGAGAGCGGGTGCGGGCTGCCAACTGGGTAAATCTGTGGCAGCCGGCGGCGTTGTTGGCCACCCTATGCATCTGCTACTTCCAGTTTGAGATGCTCAACCTCAACGCCTACATCATCGCCCTGTATGTGGCGTACGGCGGCAGCTGGCTGGCCGGACTTTTCCTGCTGCGCAACGAGTTCCGGGGCTTCCGCATCCATGCGTGGCACGAGTACCGCGAGGTGCTGCGCGACCTGTTTCGCTTCGGCCTGCTGAACCAAAGCAGCCACTTTGTGCAGTTCTTCAACCTTCGTTTAAGTTATTATCTGTTAGATACCTACGTTGATATCGGAAGTACAGGTGTCTTTTCCAATGCGGTGTCACTGGTGGAGGCAGTATGGATTATCAGCCGCAGCATCGCTCTGGTACAGTACGCCCGCATCGCCAATGCCGACGACCAGGCCTACTCGCAGCGGCTGACGCTGGAGCTGAGCAAGGTGTGCCTGCTGGTGTCGGCGGTCGCTATGGCTCTGTTGGCTTGTTTCCCACCGGCCTTCTACCGACTGCTGTTCGGCCCCGAGTTCGGCGAGGTCACCTACCTGATTTGGATTCTGGCCCCCGGCGCACTGCTCTACTGCCTCGCCCTCATCTTCGGGCACTATTATTCTGGCATCGGCAAATACCATATTAATACCTATACGGCACTTTGCGGGGTGGTGTTCACCCTGCTCTGCGGTTTCACCCTGATTCCCGCCATCGGCATCTATGGGGCCGCCATCACCACCACCTGCGCCAATGCCGCTAACGCCCTCTTCATCTCCATCTTATTCCTCAAACAGAGCCACTTACGCATATCTGATTTCATCATCACACCACAAAATATCCGTCAATATTATATAGAACTGAAAGGGTATTGCCATTCCGCCATTCACCCTAAAACAGAAATTCCACAAAATCATGAGTAAAATCCATAAAGCGCTGAAAGCCTTCGGCCTGATTCTTCGTCACCCCTACCTGTTGAACCACGTTCTCAATGATGAGGAGGTGATGCACAGGGAGGTAGCGAAACAGTATCCGTTTCCGGACGGGTTGCCGGTAGTGCCCTTGACCGATTGGCTGCCGGACGGTCAGCAGACCGTTTCACCCTACACCTACCTGTCGGGCGGCACCTGGCCCACCGATTTAGCTCTGCTGAAAACCTTGGCGGCGCATTTCCAGGCTGAGAGCTATTTCGAGATCGGCACGTGGCGCGGGGAGAGTGTGGCCAACGTGGCCTCCATCGTACCGCACTGCACCACGCTGAACCTTTCGCGGGAAGAAATTTTGCAACTTACTCATTCTGAAGAGTATGCGGATTTGCATTTCTTCTTTTCAAAAAATCTTCCGAATGTCACCCAGCTGTTAGGCAACTCCGCAGCCTTCGATTTTTCGCCCTACGAAAAGCAGTTCGACCTGATTTTTATTGATGGCGACCATCATTACGAGGCGGTTCGGCGCGACACGCAATCTGTTCTTCCCTTATTAAAAAATGAAAAATCCATCATCGTGTGGCATGACTATGCCTACGATCCCGAGAAGATACGTTGGAGCGTATTCAAGGGCATTTTGGACGGACTTCCCAAGGAGTTGCACCCGAGGCTGGCGCACATTTCCAACACCCTCTGTGCGGTACTGTTGCCCGAGTCTGTAACCGGCCACCAACCGCTGGTTCCCTACGCCCAGCCGAGTCATTATTTCGACATTACCATTCAGGCGAAAAAGATATAAAATTGAAGTATCTTTGCACACTACTACCGACACTATTATTTATTCTAAATATTTAACTTATGAGAAAGAGTATTAGCATCTTAGACAAAGATTATTCAAAATGGATCAAAGAATTAAGCTCCCGCTATCGTCGCAGCCAAATCAAAGCAGCTGTCAAGGTGAACCAAGAAATGTTACAGTTTTATTGGGAACTGGGCAGGGATATTGTAGAAATGCACATTGAGGAACGTTGGGGCGAAAGTGTTATCAAGCGTTTGTCCATTGATTTGCTGCAAGAAATTCCTGGAATAACAGGTGTTTCTCAACGCAACATTTATTATTGCAAACAATTTTATTTACTTTACAATCAATATTTTATATTATTGCCTCAGGTTGGGGCAAAAATAGACCATAAACTAAAGAATGACTTGTTTGCTGTTCCTTGGGGGCACCACAAATATATCATTGACAAGTGTTACAACAATCCCGATAAGGCTTTCTTTTATGTTCATCAAACTATTGAAAATGGTTGGAGCAGAAGCTTGCTTCTTAATTTTCTTAGCACAGACTTATACGAGCGGCATGGAAAAGCCATTACAAATTTCAAACAAACACTGCCGGAAGAGACAAGTGATTTGGCTCAGGAACTGACCAAAGACCCATACAATTTCGCCTTTACGGGTATTACTGGGAAATACAATGAACGGTTATTGAAGGACAAATTATTAAACAACATCACCAATTACTTGATTGAATTGGGCACGGGATTTGCGTATGTAGGCAAGGAATATCGTTTGGAAATTGGTGACACAGAAGGATTTATTGACTTGCTTTTTTATAATCTCAAATTGAGATGCTTTGTTGTTGTGGAGGTCAAGACAGGGAAGTTTGAATCTCGTGATATTGGACAGATAGGCACATACGTTACTGCTGTAAATCATATTATTCGAGATGAAAATAAGGATAACCCGACGATAGGTTTGCTAGTTTGCCGAAGTAAGGACAACACACTCGCTAAATTTGCACTGGAATCATGCAGCCAGCCTGTAGGCATCTCGGAATATGAATTAGAGCGTTTTTATCCCGAAAAAGTGGAAGGAATCATTCCAACCATAGAGGAAATTGAGACCAAATTAAGTGAAATGATGTTAGAAGATAAATAATTTATTATGAATAAGATACGAAACAACTCCTTTCTCCCCATCATTGTTTTGGTGGGGATGTTGTCATCGGCCGCAGGGCAGAGCAATCATTATTATTACCAGTATGAATCGCCGGATGCGGTGGTTTATCTGCCGGCGCCTCCCGACACGTCAAGTGTGTTGTTTGCCCACGATTTCAACTGCTGGATATGGGGCAAGTCGATGCGCAACACGCCACGCGGCGAGCAGGCCAGCTGGGAGTCGCTGTACGGCATGGAACGCTTCGCCAGCGTTTTCGGAGAGGCTTTAGGCATCGACATCAGCGAGCAGGAGACACCCGCCATCTGGAAGCTTATCCAAAAGGCGGCGGTCACGGGCGATTCTGCTGTCAAGTCTGCGAAAGTACACTACATGCGGGTACGCCCCTTCGCGCGTATGGGCGAGCATGTGTTCGGCCAATTCGACGATGAGGAGGGGTTGCGCCACAACGGTTCCTACCCTTCGGGGCACACGGCTACGGGCTGGGCGATTGCGCTGGCCGTGGCGGAGATGGCCCCCGAATTGCAGGACACCATCTTGCGGCGCGGCTTCGAGTACGGACAGAGCCGCGTGATTGTGGGAGCGCATTGGCAGAGCGATGTGGATGCGGGACGGCTGGCCTCATCGGCGGCATTTGCCCGTATGCACACCTCTCCCGACTATGCCGGTGACCTCGCTGCCGCCCGCGCCGAATTCCTGAAACTGCGGCCAAATGTGGTTATGGATAAACTGGTTGCTCCCCATCTCAGCCGCATCCTTGATGCCCCAGCCGATACAGCCAGCATTTTCTACTACGGTGACGTGGCTGCCTACTGGCTGGCCAAGGGCGAGCGAGGCACTGAGCTCGGGCAACAGGCTACCTCTGATGCTATCGACTATTACAAGTCGTTGTACCAAGTGCTTTCGACCATCACAGGACGGGAAATTTCTGATATGACCACTCATCATACGGGAAAGCTTTTGAATTATGTACAAGATATATTGAGTATAGAAGTGGCGATTCAGTCATCTGGCCATTTTCGCAAGCGTCCGTACGAGCATTTGGGCGAACCCTACCAGAAATCCGAAGAGTATAGTATCTACAAGACAAGCTCATCATATCCTTCCATCTCCGCTGCTCTCGGCTGGGGCGTTGCCCTCGTGATGACTGAGCTTTGTCCAGAACGGCAGAACGAGCTGCTGAAGTATGGTTATGATTATGGCTACAGTCAGGTGATTGCCGGCTACAACTATGCCTCCGACGTGCAGGCAGGTCGGATGTTGGCAGCGTGCTATTTGGCCTTCCTGCACAACGACTCCACATTTTGCAGTCTGTTGGAAAGTGCTAAGGAAGAGTGGAAAGACTATCGCTTTTCTGAGGCCCCTGTTTCACCCTGTCCCGATGCTGCTACGGTGACTGACCAGGATGGCAATGTCTATAAAACGGTGCAGATCGGCGAGCAGTGCTGGATGGCGGAGAATATGCGCGCCACGCATGACCGCAAAGGCAAGGAGATCGCTTCGGGCAATGATTTCAACGCCAAGGCTCCCTACTGTTATTGTCCTAACAATGAGCCCGGCAATGTTGCGCAATACGGCTATTTGTACAATTGGGGTGCTGCCGTGAAAGTATGTCCCAAAGGGTGGCATTTGCCCACTGATGCTGAATGGGATCAACTGACCAACTATGTGGGAGACCAGAGCCAATATCGTTGCGGAGGTGACCGGAAAAATATTGCCAAGGCGTTAGCCGAACAAGGGAAGGTTTGGCAGGAGAGCGATTCTGACGAATGTGAGGTGGGTAATGATCGTTACAAGAATAATGCGACGGGTTTCTCGGCTCTTCCTGCTGGCGACTATCAGCAAGGCTACCATGTTTTTGGCCGCTGCGCTTTCTTCTGGACCGCCACAAAATATGGTGCCACCAGTGCTGGTCGCCGTTATCTGGTCAACAATGTCTCTACCGTATTGGGAGTGTCAGCCGAAAAAGATCAGGGGTACTCCGTACGGTGCGTAAAAGATGTGAAATAGAGAGCACTAAGAGAAATCAACATTGAAATAATGAAAAAATAATTGGAGCCGTGCAAGAATGCAGAAAATAATGCGTATATTTGCACGTTCAATTTAGAGCATGGCGAACCTTACGCAACAATTTGAGGATTTGGAAAACAAGATGGCCGGAATCATCATCCGGCTTCGTGACTATCAGCAATTTGTCAGCCAAATGCAACAGGAGAACAAAGAGCTGCTCTGTCGGATAGAGGCGATGGGGAAAGAGCAGGAAACTGAGAAAAAACAACAACAGGTGCTAGGCATCACACAAAATTTACTCAAAAAAGAAGACACTACTGAATTAAAAAAAGAAATCAACAGATTAGTGCGGGAAATAGATTATTGCATCGGCTTCATAAATAGTAAATAATGGAAAACGAACCCACCCACATTCAAATAGCAGTACTACAAAGATGTATTGATTTGTGGATCAAGAAAGAGCACGAAGTTTACTATCGCGAAGCTGAAAAGCGAATCAACGAAAAAGCCGCTGACTTTGCTAAAAAATGGAACTTCACTGACCAGCAAGACCTACTCTCAAAATTACTCATCGAAGTGACAGTCAATTATATAGCGAAAGAAGAAAAACTCAATGGCTACGAAGACGACCTTCTGCCCAGATTAGAAAAGCTGAATACATTAGCCGACATGATGAGCGAAGCGTTGGATGCCCTTCAGGAGGATACCCAAGCATTACCTAATGCCTCCAACGAAGTCCAAAATATCGCCGAATAGCCCAAAGAAAACGTTGATCGATAGGTTCTTTGAATACAAACACACCCGCACGTCCAGATACGTTTGGCAAACTCAACAGAATAAAATAGAGGGATAGGCTCTTTTGGTGTCAAAATCCGGCCCTAATTGTCGCAAGGCAAGGTGCTAGCACCCGTGGGACTATTGCGATGCCAAGGCTCCCTCAACGTAAATTATAGGAGTTTGTAATAACCCTATGGGACGCTGCGGGCTTTTTTATTTTAAAACACTTAACCACAATATATTAACCAAATTAAATTATGACAACTACAATAGGAATTATCATCGGTGCCGTCGCCGGTTGTGGTGTGGGTGTCGCCTTATCATATACCCTTCTCAAAAAGGCCATCACCAACCGCAGCCAGGACATCCTGAAAAAGGCTGAGAGCGACGCTAAAGCACTCAAAAAGAAATCGGAAGAAGACGCCGAACTGCTCAAAAAAGAGAAAATGCTCCAGGCTAAGGAGAAATTTCTCCAACTCAAGGCTGAACACGAAAAGACCGTCAACGCCCGCAACCAGGAACTCTCCAACGCCGAGAACCGCCTCAAACAGAAAGAGAACACGCTCAACCAGAAGTTGGAAGATGCCAACCGCAAAATCAACGAAAACAACACGCTGAAAGAGAAACTCAACCGTCAGATTGAGATCACGGAACAAAAACAGGCCGAACTCGACAAGCAGACCTCCGTACAGAAGGCCAAACTCGAATCCATCGCCGAACTCACCGCCCAACAGGCCAAAGAGCAGCTCATCCAGCTGATGGAAGACGAAGCCCGCGCTGAAGCCCTCGTCACCATCAAAGAGATTGTAGATGAAGCGCAGAATACCGCCAATATGGAGGCCAAGAAGCTGGTCATCAAGTCGATACAGCGTACTGGCGTAGAAACCGCCCTCGAAAATGCCGTGTCGGTGTTCAACATCGAAAACGATGAGATCAAGGGACGCATCATCGGTCGCGAAGGACGAAACATCCGCACCTTGGAGAACCTCACTGGCGTGGATGTCATCATCGATGACTCCCCCGACACCATCCTGCTCTCCAGCTTCGACCCCGTACGCCGCGAAATCGCCCGCCTCTCACTGCACAAACTGGTGACCGACGGCCGTATCCATCCCGCCCGTATCGAAGAGATTGTCGCCAAGACCAAGAAGCAGATTGAACAGGAAATCAACGAGATAGGCAAGCGTACCTGCATCGACCTCGGCATCCACAACATGAGCCACGAACTCATGCGTATGGTAGGTAAGATGCGCTACCGTTCCTCCTACGGACAGAACCTGCTGCAGCACTCGAAGGAGGTGGCCAACCTCTGCGCCATCATGGCTGCTGAGCTGGGTCTGAACCCGAAACTGGCCAAACGCGCCGGCTTGCTGCACGATATCGGCAAAGTGCCCGACACCGAGCCTGAGATGCCGCACGCCCTCTTTGGCGCCCAGCTGGCCGAACAGTACAAGGAGAAACCCGAGATCGTGAACGCTATCGGCGCACACCACGACGAGATGGAGATGAACAACCTGATTTCACCGCTGGTACAGGTTTGCGACGCCATTTCCGGCGCACGTCCCGGCGCACGCCGCGAGGTGGTGGAAGCCTACATGAAACGTCTCAACGACCTCGAAAACCTCGCCCTCACCTACCCCGGCGTGGTGAAGACCTACGCCATCCAGGCGGGCCGCGAGCTGCGCGTCATCGTGGGGGCCGAAAAGGTAACCGACGAGCAGGCCGACCAGATCTCCTTCGACCTCTCCAAGAAGATCCAGAACGAGATGACCTACCCCGGTCAGATCAAGATCACGGTGATCCGCGAGACCCGTTCGGTGAACTACGCACGATAAGCGCAAGACACTTGGGAATAACAAAAAATCCCGGCCTAAACGGTCGGGATTTTTTATGCACTGCAAGGGAGGGAGAATTGAAAATTGAAAATTGAAAATTGAGAATTGAGAATTAGAAAATGGAGAAATTACCGAATCTCAAACACCTCATAAATGGTACGCAGCCGGAAAGTATGGGTGAGATGATAAATGCCTTCAGACGCGCTGGTGGGCAGCCAGAAATCCATCTTTGATAACACATCGACATATTTCGCCCAAATTTCATAACAGTCGCGATGCAAGGATGAAAAATCCTCATCCTCCCCTGCCCTATACCTAAACTCCCCATTTTCGTAATGGAACGATGCAGCAGAGTTATCATCCCTAAAAATATCTGAAACATAAATATTTACAACCTTTATACTATCACTATAATACAGGCTAGGAACCAATAAATCAGCATGCACCACCACCAAGAGATCAAATTCAGCAGGAGAGTCAAAATACAATGTATCCTTTTTAGGAGCATGCACAAAAGCGCAAGTCCTCGCCTCCTCGTCTTCGATTCTCAAGGCCACCCGTTTACGCTTGATGGGCAAAGGCAGTACATTGTCCGCCGGACAAAACAGTTTTTGTGTGGTGGGATGATCTTTTACACAACGTACCGACAGTCCGAAAACCTTAGGCATGTCAGTCAAGAACACTTCCTTATCTCCTAAACCGAAGCTAAAGCATGAATTGTCCTTTTCGGAAGAAGACCAAAAAGAGGCGGAAAAATTCCAACTATCATGATATAAAATTGTATCGTAACCGCCATCCGACTGAGAGTAATATCCAGCAGGACAAAGGCCAGCAGGATACGCACAAAATCCTGAAGCATTGTTGTTTTCGGGATGAACACACGTGGAGCACTCTGTCTCATCATACCCTTCAAAATGACGCCATTGCAAAACAGGGGCAGCCATACTTTTCGCCAAGAGTTTCGGCTCTCCACCACAGCAATTATTCTCATCATGGGAAAGATATAACACAAGTTCCCGCCAATCTTCCACAGAGGGCAACCTCCAACCCTGTGGACACACTTTTTGTGCCGCTTCCCAATTGTAGAGCAAACCATACGTGGCGACATTCTTTTCGTTGCCACCCGGAACATACATGCTGGGCAGGTTGGGATTATTGGAAAAATCTTGGGTAACAAAAGCGTTGCCATCGCGATCGTGGGTGGAACGCATATTCTCCTGCAACCACAGCTGAGAGCCGTAGATGAGCACCTTATAGCGATTCCCATCAACATCACGAACAAACTTTTCTTGTCCGTAAGTCTGTAACACACAGAAAATAAATGCAATGGCGAAAAGGATGTTTTTCATGGTCATATCTTTTACGCCACAAAAATACAAAAATTTCTTGCAAATCAAAAAAAGCAAATGCGGCAGCAAAAAAATGACTATCGCCTTATTTCAGCCAGATTTTCTCCACGGCGTACTTTTCATCCATAATGAGCAGGGCGGCCTTCTCGGGAGCCGAAATCTTTCCTTTTTTCGCAGAAACGGCATAGGTCCATGTCACCGACTGGTTAGGCTCCAGGTTGGCGGTGCAGAGCTCCACTACCTCCTCGTGGCCTGCCGTACCGCCTGGGATGTCAATCCAGCGCACGTCGGTGTCGAAGGCTTCCTGGCGGAGCGAGATGGCCGTAGGATGGCCTCCGTTCACAAACAGGAAAGTGACCGTAATTTCGGAGCAGGTGTCGCAGGGGTCAGAGACGGTGCGCTGGTACTGGTACAGCAATTTCCCGTCGGCATCGAGTTTCCGGTCGGCCTGTCCGAACACGAACAGCGGCACAAAGAGCAGGAGAATGAGGACTGTTTTCTTCATCATGATGAAAATTGGGCAAAAAAAATAGTTGACAAACGCCAACTATTTTTTTTGAATAATGGTGAGAAATTACTCAGCTGCGGGAGCTTCAGCGGCAGGAGCTTCGGCAACGGGTGCCTCGGCAGCGGCGGTCTCTTCGACAGCAGGAGCAGCAGCTTTCTTGCTACGGCTTCTTCTGGTCTTGGAGGCTTTCTTCTCAGCGTGCTGGGTGTAAGTCTCGTTATAGTCCACTAACTCGATCATGCACATTTCGGCATTATCGCCCTGACGGAAACCGGTTTTGAGGATACGGGTGTAACCACCGGGACGGTCAGCGATTTTCTTTGAAATCTCACGATAGAGTTCGGTGACGGCATACTTGTTATGAAGATAGGAGAAAACAACACGGCGTGAGTGGGTGGTGTCTTCTTTGCTCTTCGTGATGAGGGGTTCGACAAACTTGCGCAACTCCTTGGCCTTAGCGAGCGTAGTTTCAATCCGTTTGTGCTGGATGAGCGAGCAGGCCATGTTGGACAGCATCGCCTTTCTGTGGGCGGCTGTTCTTCCTAAATGATTTATGGATTTCTGGTGTCTCATAACGATTATTCCTTATCTAATTTATACTTTTGTAAATTCATTCCAAAATCGAGGCCCTTGCTCTTGACAAGGTCTTCCAGTTCGGACAAAGACTTTTTACCGAAGTTACGGAACTTCAGCAAGTCGTTCTTATGGATAGCCACCACATCGCCGAGGGTTTCAAGCTGGGCGGAGGAGAGGCAGTTGAGGGCGCGCACAGAGAGGTCCATGTCGATGAGCTTGGTCTTGAGCAGCTGACGGATCTTCTGGGATTCCTCATCCAATTCTCCTTCAACGCCGGTATTGGCAGGCGTATCAACGAGGATTTTGTCATCGGAGAAGAGCACGAAGTGCTGGATGAGCAGTTTGGCGGCCTCTTTCAGAGCCTCTTTGGGGTGGATAGAGCCGTCGGTGTCGATCTTGATGTTCAGCTTCTCATAGTCAGTCTTCTGTTCCACACGCCAGTTGTCCACCTCGTATTGCACGTTGCGGATGGGGGTATGGATGGAGTCGATGACGATGACGCCAAGACCCTCATGGAGTGCCTTGTTGTCCTCTGCAGACACATAGCCGCGACCCTTGTCGATGGTGATTTCCATTGCGATGCGGACGGAGGGGTCCATGGTGCAGATCACCTGGTCCTCGTTGAGCACCTGGAAAGCGTTGAGGAAGCGGTTCATATCGCCTGCGGTGAAGGTGGACTGTCCGGAGATGACGATAGTAGCTTTTTCGCTGGTCTTCTCAGGAATACGGTTTTTGAGGCGCACCTTCTTAAGATTGAGGACGATGTCGGTAACATCTTCCATGACACCGGGAATGGAGGAGAACTCCTGCGCCACGCCTTCGATCTTGATGGAGGTGATGGCGAAGCCTTCCAGTGAGGAAAGCAGGACGCGACGGAGTGCATTACCGACGGTCATGCCGTAGCCAGGCTGGAGGGGACGGAACTCAAACTCACCATGGAAATCATCAGATTTCACCATGACGACTTTATCGGGTTTCTGAAAGGTTAATATTGCCATTTTTATGAATTTTATGTTTAACAAATAGGGGGAGAATCAGCTATTATTTGGAGTACAACTCAACGATAGCCTGTTCGTTGATGTTCTCGGGAACCTCTTCTCTCTCGGGATAATTCATAAATTTGCCAGACATCATGTTGGCATCCCATTCCAGCCACGGGTAGGCGTTGGAGCGGCCTGCGAGGGAGTTGGTGATCACCTCGAGGGCCTGGGAGCGTTCGCGCACGGCGACGACGTCGCCGGGGACGAGCAGCAGGGAGGGGATGTTGGCGATCTTGCCGTTGACGAGGATGTGGCGGTGGCTGACCAGCTGACGGGCGGCGGCGCGGGTGGGCGCAATGCCGAGGCGGTACACCACGTTGTCGAGTCTCGACTCGATCAGTTTGATCAAGTTCTGACCGGTCATACCCTTACGGCTGGCGGCCTTGAGGAACAGTTTCTTGAACTGACGCTCGAGGATACCGTAGGTGTATTTGGCCTTCTGCTTCTCCTGCAGCTGCATGCCATACTCCGACAGTTTACCACGTCTCTTGCTCTGTCCGTGCTGTCCGGGAGGATAGTTCTTTCTTTCCAGATATTTGTCAGAGCCAAAGATAGGTTCTTTGAATTTTCTTGCAATTTTGGTACGAGGTCCAGTATATCTTGCCATAATCTAATATTTTTATAATCTAACAATAAAACAACAACTTAAACTCTTCTGCGTTTCGGGGGACGGCAGCCGTTGTGCGGAAGCGGAGTCACGTCAATGATCTCTTCAACGCTGATGCCGGAGGCGTGGATGGTACGGATGGCAGACTCGCGACCGCCGCCAGGACCCTTCACATATACCTTCACTCTTCTCATTCCGAGGTCATAAGCAACCTTGGCGCAATCCTGCGCAGCCATCTGGGCGGCGTAGGGAGTGTTCTTCTTGGAACCTCTGAAGCCCATCTTACCGGCGGAGGACCATGAGATCACCTGACCGTCGTTGTTGGTGAGGGACACGATAACATTATTAAAAGATGCATAGACAAAAGCCTTGCCGAGCGCATCAATTCTGACAACTTTTTTCTTGGTTGTTTTGGTATTCTTTGCCATATTCTTCTGAATTTCTGTGTTAATGTTCTGACCGGTAGCTATGCGGCTACGCGGCCGGCGTTAAAACTACTTGGTTGCTTTCTTCTTGTTGGCAACAGTCTTCTTACGACCTTTACGAGTACGAGCGTTGTTCTTCGTGCTCTGGCCGCGGAGCGGCAAACCAATACGGTGGCGGATGCCTCTGTAACAACCGATATCCATCAATCGCTTGATGTTCATCGTCACTTCAGAACGCAGTGCGCCTTCGACCTTCATCTCGCCGATGATGCCACGGAGGGCACCCAGCTCGTCGTCATTCCACTCGCTCACTTTCTTGTCGTAGCTGATACCGGCCTGGTCCAGAATCTTCTGGGCAGTGCTTCTGCCGATACCGTAGATGTAGGTTAAACCTATCTCTCCTCTTTTGTTTTTAGGTAAATCTATACCCGCAATTCTTGCCATAATCTATTATTTTATTTTTTAATTTATTAATATCAACCTTGACGCTGTTTGAACTTCGGATTTTTCTTGTTGATAACGTACACTACACCGTGTCTTTTGACAACGATGCACTCGTCACTTCTTTTCTTTACAGATGCTTTAACTTTCATTGTCTTACTTTTTATTGATTTTCTTTTTTACTTATGTCTGAATGTGATACGTCCTTTGCTGAGGTCGTAAGGCGACATCTCAATCTGCACCTTGTCGCCGGGAAGGATCTTGATGTAGTGCATTCGCATCTTTCCGGAGATGTGGGCGGTGATGACGTGACCGTTCTCAAGCTGCACGCGGAACATTGCGTTGCCGAGTGATTCGATGACCACGCCGTCCTGTTCGATTGATGATTGTTTTGCCATATTGTCTTATCGTTTGGTTTGTATTTTATTTGATGCCTAAGGCCTCTTCTATATATTGGTAGGTGGAGAGGATCTCCGTCTTGCCTTGGGAGTTGATGGCAACCTGATGCTCAAAGTGGGCAGCAGGCCGCCGGTCGGCCATGACCACCGGCCATTGATCCTCAACATCCAGCGTGTCGCCGGTGCCCATGCCAATCATGGGTTCGATGCAGAAGACCATACCGGGGCGGATGACCTCATCCTTGTACCATCTGCGCTCTTCTTTCGTGCGGGGCACGAAGTTGGGCACATCAGGTTTCTCGTGCATGCTACGGCCGATTCCGTGTCCGCTGAGCACCTTCACCACGCCATAGCGGAACGGCTTCACGTAGTTTTCCACCGCTGCACTGATGTCGAAGATGGTGTTGCCCACCTTGGCGAACGGGAGCGCGTGCTCCAGTGCCTCACGGGTGCGCTGCACCAGCAGGTGCTTCTCTTCCGAGACCTTACCGATCTCGAAGGTGTAGGCGAAATCGCCGTGCCATCCGTCCACACACGCCACACAATCGGCGGTCACGATGTCGCCCTCCTGGAGGACATAATCGTTGGGGATGCCATGCACCACTGTGCTATTGACCGACAGGCAGAGGGTGGAAGGGAAGGGAGGCATTCCCGCGTAGGGACGGTAGCCCTTGCAGGAGGGGACTCCCCCGTTTGCACGGATGTAGTTTTCAGCGACCTGGTCGATGTAGAAGAGCGGGACGCCCGGCCGCATCAACTTGGCCACTTCACCCAAGGTTTTTCCAACAAGCAAAGAACTTTTCTTGATTGACTCGATGTCCGAGTCGCTCTTGAGATGTATTCGGTTCAGGATTCCCATTAGTAGGCGCCGCTGTTACGGCCTTTAATTCTTCCGTTCTTGGTAAATCCATCGTAGTGTCTCATCAACAGGTGGGACTCAATCTGCTGGAGGGTATCCAACACAACGCCGACCATAATGAGGAGGGAAGTACCGCCGAAGAACTGCGCGAACTGGTCGTTGACACCGAAGAGGGCGCGCACGATGGCGGGGAGCACAGCCACAAAGGCGAGGAAGATAGAGCCCGGGAGGGTGATCTTCGACATGATGTCGTCGATGAACTGGGCGGTCTGCTTGCCAGGTTTCACACCCGGAATGAAGCCGCCGTTCTTCTTCAGATCCTCAGCGATCTGTGACGGGTTGATGGTGATAGCTGTATAGAAATAGGTAAACAGGATAATCATCACGAAATAGACGATGTTGTATCCCCAACCGTTCGGGTTGATGAAGCTGTAGCCGAAACCGCCTTCGCGGAAGTCAGCCATGCTGATGAAGGTGATGGGGAGCATCATGAGCGCCTGGGCGAAGATGATCGGCATAACGCCGGCCGCATTGACCTTGAGGGGAAGGAAGTTGCGGGTGCCGCCGTACTGCTTGTTGCCCACGATACGCTTGGCATACTGCACGGGGATGCGGCGGGTACCCTGCACCAGCATGATGCTGAAGAGGATGACCAGGAGCATGACGAGCAGCTCGATGATGAAGACGATGGGGCCACCGCCGTTTTCGGTAACGCGAGCCTCGAACTCATAACGGAGTGCGGAGGGGAAGCGGGCGATGATACCCACCATGATGATCATGGAAATACCGTTACCGATACCCTTGTCGGTGATCTTCTCACCCAACCACATCAGGAACAGAGTGGCGCAGATGAGCAGGATGAAGGAGACAAAGGCGAACACCGAGATACCGAAAATAGAGGTGGACGGGATCCCGAACAGCGTGGTGTTGACCATGGTTTGAGAAAGGGCAGCACTACCATAACGACCGGAGAGGTTGCCGATGTAGGCGGGAGCCTGGATGGCGACCACGAGGATGGTCAGGTAGCGGGTGATCTTGTTGATCTGCTTACGGCCGCTCTCGCCCTCTTTCTGCAAACGCTGGAAGTAAGGCACCACCAGGGTGAGCAGCTGGATGACGATGGAGGCGGAGATGTAAGGCATGATACCCAAGGCGAAGATGGAGGCCTTGGAGAATGCACCGCCCGAGAAAAGGTCAAGCATACCCATCAGACCTTCGCTCGACTGCTTGGTGAAAGCGGACAAAGCGCCGGGATTGACACCGGGGAGGACGATGTGGGTACCCAGACGATAAATCAAGATGATGAGGAGCGTGTAAAGGATTCTCTTGCGCAGGTCCTCAATCTTGAAGATGTTTGTTATTGTTTCAATGAATTTTTTCATAATGGCTGGTTAAAGGTTGGATTACTGTTGGTCAGCGGGGGCACCGATGATGTTGACGGAACCGCCGTTCTTTTCGATAGCCTCTTTGGCAGTGGCGGAGAAGGCGTGAGCCGTGACGGTCAGCTGGCAGCTGAGCTCGCCCTTACCCAAAATCTTAATCAAGTCTTTCTTCTTAACCAAACCATTGGAAATCAAAACCTCAGGAGTGATTTCGGAAATGTTGGTCTTCTCATAAATGTGCTGCAGCGTGCTGATGTTGATGGCGCTGTATTCCACACGGTTGATGTTCTTAAAGCCGCGCTTCGGCAGGATTCTGTAGATAGGCATCTGGCCGCCTTCGAAACCGATCTTGCGGCTGTAGCCGGAACGTGACTGTGCACCCTTGTGGCCACGGGTGGAGGTACCGCCCTTGCCGGAGCCTTGTCCACGTCCTACTCTTTTACTTCCTTTCGTTGAATTCTGTGCGGGGGTCAAAGTATGTAAATTCATATCTCTCTACTCTATAAACGTTTATAATTAAATTTCTTCTACGGTAACCAAATGTTTTACCTTCTCTACAATACCGAGGATCTGCGGAGTGCCCTCGTGTTCAACGGTCTGATGCATCTTTTTCAAACCCAATGCCTGAAGAGATCTCTTCTGACGCTCTGAGCGGTCAATGGAGCTCTTAACTTGTGTGATTCTTAGCTTTTTCATCTAATTTTTGGTATTAAGTTATTACTAAATTTTCAAAATTCCAGCCATTTTCGGAGTTTTCAGCCCCTCCATCCGCATTTTCCCTTCGCCCCATAGCAACCTTGCACATAATGCAATAAACTGAATATCAATTTATTACAACATCAGAAAACGCTTCAAGCCCTACGATGGCCTTGCATTTTTTAAGCCTGCAAATATACATTATTTTTTGATTGGTGCGAACTTTACCGATTTTTTTCAAAAAAATTCATCTTTTCACCCCATTTTGACCAAAATCATGCCCGAAATTCATCTATCAAGCAGATTTTGTTTCCATTTTTCCGCATTAACGCTTCGAACCCGAAAACGTGGTGTGCCCCACGAACTCCCCTTCGCTGAGGTAGCGGATATCGAGCGTCATGGTGGCCGTGTAGAAGTGCGCTTCCACCTTCAACGCATCCACATGCGCAAGGAAATGTCCCTCCTGCAAGCCGCAAAGCGACAGCAGCTGCGACACTTGCGATGCCGTGACCGACCCGTCATAGAAGTACCCTTCTTTACTATATTGCAGCTCTACAATATTTTGTATCAATAAATTAGAGGGCGTAGTTACACTCTGCATCACCTCAAAATCCACAATGGTGTCCAACGAGACATTCTCCTCACTGCGGGTGGTGGAGAACTCGCCATGGTACTGTCCGGCGTATGCTGCAGCCTTGCGCTCCGCACGGTTCTCCTTGCAACCGCAAAACAGCACTACTGACATACAGAACAAAACAAAGAATCTTTTCATATCACTAACGGGCTCTGCGTGCATTTCTGAGCTGTTTCGCCATCTTGACACACATTAATATTGAGAACACCAGCAGGAAGATAGCAACGAAGATGAAATAAGTACCCCATCCCTCGTTTTCAATTCCATACGAAAAATCGTCCCAATACGAGTTATAATGCCAGTCATTATTAGCTACGAGGAAAGAAGCGTAGCCAATCATTGACAAGGACATCACCATGCCCACGAAGGAGAAAATAAAGAGCAACAGGGTGAATTTTTTACGACCCCGAGGAGGCAATTCCGTGAAGCTGACCGGCTGTACAGGCTGTGGATCAGCGCATTGAACAGGCTTCGGGGCAGGCTGTATAGGAGGTTGTGGGGCGGGCTGAGCGGGAGGCTGTGGCACCCTTACTGGCGCAGGCGGTGGCGGTGGCGGAACCGGCACAGGAGCAGCTTTCGGCAGCGGCGGCGGTGCCACTGGCAAGAACTCCTTCATCTCCGGCACATTCTTTGCACGCTTCCATTCCGTCAATCCCTCAAACCATACAAGGGTGTCGGCTTGTATCGACTTGGACTTCATCTCCTCCTTGGAGAAGGGTCCGAACTGATTTTTCCCATCCGAATAGTAAAATATTGTAGGCTCCATAACTATTTTTTGCTAAAGGCGTTAATAACAGCGAAAACACTGAAGGCGACAAAGAAACAGAGAACGATTGCGATACATAACAACATCATTCCATTTTCCTCTCTGACGCACAACGGAATAAGGGATCCCGCGATAATCAAATTGATAGCGCTCAAAGCCCCGGCAATAATGGACAATACTTTCATGAATAACGATTTTTGTGACCGCAAAAATACAATTATTTTTCAAATAAAAAAGGAGAAAAGCACATTGCCTCTCTCCTTTTTATGAAATGCGTAAAGATTCAATTACTGCTTGTCGCCTTTGAAGGTGGCAATCACCACATCGGCTTCTACACCGAGTACGATGGCCTTGTAGTAAATCTTTGTGGTGACGGTATTTCCTGAGAACTCGGATCTCACCAGAATTTTCTCAATCGTCTCGTCGGTGTACTGGCTGATGCCAATCAGATTGGTGGCTGCGGAAAGCATCTCAGCGGTATAGGTATCCTCGGCACTTTCATACACGCCAGTCTTTTGGCGCTGAAGCTCAATCACATACTCCCACATCAGGTTGTCCATGTTGAGGGGGTTCTGTTTGAAATGGAGCTTACCCGTCTTGGTGCTGGTGGTGTTGTCGCTGGTTTTGAGAATCGTGAAAGTACCGCTGTAGGTGCCAGCACAAGCGGCAGACTCATCGGAATAGGGTGATTCTTTGCAGCCCGAGAATGCGACAGCTGCAATGCAAACCATAATGAAGAATAATTTTTTCATAGTCTGATGTTTTTAAGTTATACAATATAATATTTATAATTTCAAAAGAATGGAGTTGCAAAAATACAACTTAATTTGAAATATTATAATACCTACGAAGAAAAAACTACTCGTTTTCATCAGGTTGCACATTTTCCTCAGTGGTGGGAGTTTCGTTTTCGGCGTCAACGACTGTTTCGTCCGTCACCTCCTCCCCTACTTCCGGCTCCTCCTCTTCACGCGGCACACGCGACACAGCGGCAATCATGTCCTTTTCGCCCAAGTTAATGAGTTTCACACCCTGGGTGGCACGGCCGAGCACACGGAGCGTATCCACATGGAGACGGATGGCGATGCCGGAGCGGTTGATGATCATGAGGTCGTCTTCGTCAGTAACCCTCTGGATGGCGATAAGGCCGCCCGTCTTCTCCGTGATGTTGAGGGTCTTCACACCCTTACCGCCACGGTTGGTGATGCGGTAATCTTCCAGCAGCGAGCGCTTGCCGAAGCCCTTCTCCGACACCACAAGGATGTTGTCGTTGGGCGTGTCCACGCACACCATGCCAATCACGCGGTCGTCGTCGCCAGCGAGGGTGATACCCCGCACACCCATGGAGTCGCGGCCCACCGCACGCACGGTGCTTTCATGGAAACGCACTGCCTTGCCAGAATGGCCGGCCAGCAGCAGCTCGTTGTCGCCGGAGGTGAGTGTAGCCTCCACAAGGTGGTCGTCCTCGCGGATGTTGATCGCGATGATACCCATGGCACGCGGGCGCGAGTAGCTGGCCAGAGAGGTCTTCTTCACGACACCCTTTTCGGTACACATAATAATATAATGTGTAGCGCAGTACTCTTCATCCTTCAGATCCTTGACATTGATAATGGCCTTGATCTTATCGTCGGGATCCAGTTGCAGCAGATTCTGCACGGCGCGACCCTTGAACGCCTTGGGGCCTTCGGGGATTTCGAACACACGCAGCCAGTAACAGCGGCCCTTCTCGGTGAAGAAGAGCAGATAGTGGTGGTTATTAGCGATATAGAGCTGCTCGGTGAAGTCGGCCTCGCGGCTGCTGCTGCCCCGTGAGCCGCGGCCGCCACGTGCCTGCGACTTGTACTCCGACAGCGAGGTACGCTTGATGTAGCCGAGATGTGAAACCGTGATGGCCATGTCGGTGTCGGCGTAGTTGTCCTCGATACGGAAGTCGGCAGTCTGGTAGTTGATATGCGAGCGGCGCTCGTCGGCATACTTAGCCTTCAGTTCGGTCAGCTCGTCCTTGATGATTTGCATCTGGAGGGAGTACTCGGCCAACACACGGCGCAAGTATTCGATCTGCTTCTGCAGTTCGTCGAACTCGTTCTGAAGTTTTTCGCGTTCCAGTCCGGTGAGCTGGCGGAGACGCATCTCAACGATGGCGCGGGCCTGGATTTCAGAGAAGTCCCAACGCTCCATAAGGGTGTTACGGGCATCGTCAACGCTCCGGGAAGCGCGGATGGCATCGATGATTTCGTCGATAATGTCGAGGGCTTTGAGGAGACCTTCGAGAATGTGAGCACGTTCCTCAGCCTTCTTCAATTCAAATTTCGCACGGCGGATGATGACCTCGTGGCGGTGCTTCACGTAGCACTCGATGAGCTGCTTGAGGTTCAGCGTCTCGGGGCGGCCGTTCACCAGTGCCACATTATTGATGCTGAAAGAAGACTGCAGGGCAGTGAACTGGTAGAGTTTGTTGAGCACCACATTCGGGATGGCATCGCGTTTCAGCTCATACACGATGCGGGTACCGTTGCGCTTGTTGCTCAGATTTTCGATATTGGCGATACCATCAATTTTACCATCCTTGACCAGTTCTGCGGTGTGGCTGATGAGTTCGGAAGGACCGACAAGGTACGGCAGCGAAGTGACGATAATACGCGGTTTGTTGCCCTCATCCTCGATGGTGGCGTCACCGCGCATGATCACGCGGCCGCGGCCGGTGGTGAAGGCGCTACGCACACCGTCGTACCCGTAGATGGCGCAACCTGACGGGAAGTCGGGGCCTTTGATGTACTGCATCAGCTCTTCGATGGAGATGTCGTTGTTGTCGATATAGGCGATGATGCCGTCGCACACTTCGCCAAGGTTGTGCGGGGCCATGTTGGTGGCCATACCGACGGCGATACCCGACGAGCCGTTGACCAGCAGCGCGGGAATCTTGGCGGGCAGTACCGTAGGCTCGTCGAACTCCTCGGAGAAGTTCTTCCGCATATCGACGGTATCTTTCTCGATGTCGTTCAGGAGCTCCTCAGCGCACTTGCGAAGACGGGCCTCTGTGTAACGCATGGCAGCCGCACTATCGCCGTCCACCGATCCAAAGTTACCCTGTCCGTCCACATAGGGCAGACGCATCGACCAATCCTGTGCCATACGCACCATGGCGTCGTACACAGCCGAGTCGCCGTGGGGATGGTACTTACCTAACACCTCACCGACGATACGCGCTGACTTCTTGTGCGGGCGACCGGCGAGAATTCCCTGATCCCACATGGCGTACAAAATTCTTCTATGCACCGGTTTCATACCGTCACGGGCATCTGGCAAAGCACGGGCCACAATCACCGACATGGAGTAGTCGATGTAGGCCGTCTTCATCTGGTTTTCAATGTTAACTTGAACAATTCTTTCTCCTTCTGACATTTTTACCAAAAATTTTATTATAAGTTAATGATTATCAAATAATTAATACATAAATTATTAGACTGCAAATATACACAAAATTTCAATACAAGCGGTTTATTTTGGATTTTATGGAGAAAATTTTTCTTGCCGACACCCCCTCGGAAGATTTTTTCAAGCCGCTAAAACGCAAAATTTCGTGCGTAAAACACAAAATTCCAGATTTCGACACAAATTCCACCCCTTATTTCGAAAATTCAGCAAGAATTACAAAAAAGTGCTTGGGCTCCGTTACCATCTTTCAACATTTTTTTATCTTTGCCAACAGAAACCAAAATATTATCATCAATTTATTTTATTCATTATGAAAAAGTTATCGTATCTTTTAATGGCAATGGGCCTCGTATTTTGCGTATCTTGCAACCAAAATAACGACACAAAGAGTCCTGCCACCGAAAACACCGCCCCTGAAACCGAGACTACCACCACCGAAAGCACTCCGAAGTATGAAGGCAGTCCCGCTTTTGTTGAAATCATGACCTTTATGGACGAAACCGAAGCCCAACTTGAGAACTGCACCCGTGAGCAATTCATGGAAATCCACAAGATCACCTACGACACTGTGCTTTCCAAGTATGGTGAAGATGATATCACAGCAGAAGAAAATGAAACACTGAGAGTTCGCTATGGTGAATTCGTCAAGAAAGTAGCGGAAAAGGCGAAAGATTTTGGCATGGATATCGAATAATTTGCAGCTATCCATTACAACTTAAACCAAAAATCCTGCGGGGAAAACACTCGCAGGATTTTTTTTATGATTGGTGTCAAGACTCTTACCGCTTCACCAACTTCAAGGCACGCCGCACCAAAGTGCCGTCGTTCACCTGCAGCAGGTAAACGCCATCGGCATAGCCACTCAAATCCAAAACAGCGTTCCCATCACCTATCGTTTTATCCATCAACAATTTGCCATAAACATCATACACCTTAACACCAGCATTGGCGAGTGAGGTGCTGATGTTGAAGTGACCGTCGGACGGATTGGGCCACACGCGCACGGCCGTTTCTATAGCCACATCGTTCACCGCATCAGGCGTAAACAGGTGCATAGTGACCACACTGTCGCAGCCTTCCGCCGTGGCAAGCGTAACCGTCTGCGAACCCGATTCTGCAAATACCACACCATTCCACTCGTACGGCAAATCGTTGATCGACAGCTCCAACGTATCATCCACACGATAAGACGGATGAACAGTCAGCGTCATCGTGACCGTGCTGTCGCAACCGCCCGGAATGGGGAAAACTGCCTGCTGCACACCCTCCTCTTCAAACAAAACGCCATTCCAAGCATAGGGCAGTTCACTGGAACAGATGGTACGTTCCTCCTGCACGTCAGCAGAATGGAGCACCACCAGACGCATGGTGACTACGCTATCGCAGCCATTTGAAGTAGAAAGGGTAACCGTTTGCACATCAGTGCCTTGAAAGACTACCCCATTCCATTCGTAAGGAAGTTCATTTTCACAAATTTCAGCATAATCACCCAAGTTGTATCCCTGATTAATGGTTAGATGAAGAATATAGGTACTGTCACACCCATCCACAGCGGGGATGTATTGCTCATATGTTCCCGACGCATAAAAAAGCTGGTCGTTCCAAAGGTAGGGGATATCGGTGGGGCACACCTCCACGAACTCCTCCTGATAGAGACCTTGCAGCACCACCACAGTCACCGGCACCCGCTCGGGACTCTCGTTGTCCGTAAGTGTGTTGTAAGAAGTAACATAGAAAGTAGTGGTAGAAGATACTGAGGGATAGAATATTGTATCGGTGGCAAGCGGCATCATGTCGGTTTCGGAAGCATACCAGCGGCAGGTGTTGGCATTGAACCCCGGAACTGCAGTGAGAACCATATCGGCACTGGCGCAGAATTCCGCATCGGCAGCGACTGCGCGAGCAATGTCGTGTCCCGTCAGCTCGGTACCCGTCACGAAGGCAATCTGGAGGGCTGCTCCGTCGGTTCCCGTCTGACCTGTGCCGCCGTTGCCGCCGCGTCCGCCAGCGCCGCCCCGTGCGCCGGAGCCTGCAGTACCTGTGCTGGAGCAGCCACCGCCACTTCCACCACTACCCCCTGCGCCTCCTGCACCGCCTGCACCACCGCTGCCACCATGACCGGCATTACCTTGCGCAATGGTACAGTTCTGCATAAAGGGAGTTGCTGATTCATAGCAATATATACCGAAAGTACCGCCACCAGCAGTACCGCCAGTGCCACCAGCGCCACCTTCTCCGCCGGAGCCACCGCCACCACCAGCGCCGCCACAGTACTGACCAGGGATGCCGAGGATGTAGTTGGTGGCACCGCCGCCACCACCACCGCCGCCACCGCCGCCGCCGCCAGCACCATCCGTGCCGGAGAGGCCCTGTGCTGCAGGGATAAAGTAGTAGCCCCATGTGTAATTCACAGGAGTTGTGGGGGTTACACCGTTAGCACCATTGCTGCCAGCGCCACCCACCGAACCAGTATGGCCTGCCGAGCCGCCCGAACCACCGTAGCCACCCGAACCGCCAGAACCATTACCACCAATAGTGCCCGTAACGCCGGAGTAGCCGCCTTGGCTGTGGGTAACGGAGCCTTCGCCACCGTTGCCGCCACGACCGCCTGTACGCACGCCCGAGCCAACCGCCGAACCACCAATACCCTCATCGTCGCCATCGTTGGTCCACTCGGAGAGGCCGCCGTCGCCACCGCTGGAGCCGTTGTTGCCAGAAGCACCCGCAGCACCCGTGGTACCGGAGATACCATCACCGCCATTACCACCAATCAACTCACAATCAATCAGTTGGTTGTCATCTGCTTCGCCAGTAATCAGCAACACGTAGGTAGATGCTCCCTTGCCAGAGTAGGCACGGTCGGCGGCGGTAGCCGAAGCCACAGCCATCCGCAGCCGGATGAGCGTCCAATGGTTGGCCCCCATCGAACGGAAAGCGATCTTCTGGTTGTAGTCGAGCACCGACTGGAGAGCATCCACCGTGATGGTGGTAGTGCCGCCATCGGGCTGCCATGTAGATGCGTCGAGGCCACCCTCGATAGTGAGGTTGCTGCGCAGGTCGAGGGTCTGGCTTTCGGCATAGCTGCCGGAAGCGACGCGGATGACGGTGCCGTTATCGTCGGCGAGGGCTAGTGCGCGAGCAATCGTGCGGAGGGGTGCGGAGGCACTGCCGTCGGCAGCATCATCGCCCTGCGTTGACACATACAGGTTGTGCTGGGCCTGGAGGGCGAAGCAAAGTCCTGATATCAAGATAATTATCAAATAAAATTTTCTCATACTTTACAATATTATATTAGCTTCAAAAATCGGCGGCAAAATTACAACAAAATTACAAGATGAACGAGAAAATGTCAAATTTTTTATCTATCTTTTTTATTATCAATAAAATAAAATTCATAATAAAAGTTAAAGATAAAATTTCTTGAATAATCGACAAAAAAAATGTAACTTTGCACGATTTTTTATAAGGTGAATTGGAATAATATAAATAATTATAAATCAATATTTTAAAATGGAAAAATTAATCATCACAGCCGCTATTTGCGGAGCAGAAGTCACGAAAGAGCAGAACCCTGCTGTACCTTATACTGTAGAAGAGATTGTCCGCGAGGCCAAGTCGGCGGTGGATGCCGGTGCCGCGATTGTGCATTTGCATGTGCGTTTTGACGATGGCACGCCCACCCAGAGTCGCGAACGTTTCCAGGAGTGTGAGGAGGCTATTTATAAGGTATGTCCCGATGTGATTTTGATTCCCTCCACCGGCGGTGCTGTGGGCATGACTCCCGACGAGCGTCTGCAATCGACCGACACCACTCCTATTCCGGAGATGGCTACATTGGATTGTGGTACCTGCAACTTCGGCGATGAGATTTTTGACAACACGATGCCGACGATGCGTGCTTTTGGCAAGCGGATGATCGAGCGCGGCATCAAGCCCGAGTACGAGTGCTTTGAGATGGGGCATTTGGACACCATTTTGACGATGGCCCGCAAGGGACAGGTTCCCGGTGCGCCAATGCAGTTCAACTTCGTGTTGGGTGTTCCTGGATGCACGCCGGCCACGGTGGCCAACCTTTGCTGGCTGGTGAATGCCATCCCGGCGGGCAGCACCTGGACGGTGACTGGCATTGGCCGTCACGCTTTCCCGATGGCTGCTGCGGCTATCGCCATGGGCGGCAACGTACGCGTGGGCTTCGAGGACAACCTGAACTTAGCAAAGGGCGTTCCGGCCAAATCGAACGGTGAGCTGGTGGCCAAAGTGGTACGCTTGGCCAAGGAGCTCGGCCGTGAGGTGGCCACCTCCGACGAGGCACGCGTCATTCTCGGACTTCCCGCCAGAAAGAAATAATCATTCGACTATTCCCAAAAAAGGAGAACATCATGTCGAAAGTCGCAATCATCACCGGTGCCGACGGTGGCATGGGACAGGAGCATGTGAAGGCGGTCAGCAAGGCCGGCTATGAGGTCGTGATGGCATGTCGCAACCCGCAGAAGGCATGGCCCATCTGCAAGGAGCTCATCGCGAAGACGCATAACACGAACATCCGTGTCATGAAACTCGACCTCTCCTCCTTTGCCAGCATCTACGCCTTTGTGGAAGAAATCCGCAAGCAGTTCGACCATGTGGACCTGCTGCTCAACAATGCGGGTAGGCTCTGCCACCAGCTGGAAGTGACCGCTGACGGGGTGGAGATGACCGTAGGGGTGAACTACCTCGGCCACTATCTGCTGACCAGACAACTCTTGCCGCTGATTCCTCCGGGCAGCCGCATTGTGAACATGGTGTCGCTCACCATCCGCTACGGCAAGGTCGATCACGACATTTTCACCCCCGTTCCAGCCCAAAAGTTCAACCGCTTCACCGCCTACTCCGACTCCAAGTTAGCGTTGCTGTATTTCACCCTTGACTTGGCCGAGGAGCTGAAAGACAAGAACATCCTGGTGAACTGCGCCGACCCGGGCATCGTGAGCACCAACATCATCCGACAGGGCAACATCGTGGTGGACAAGATGTGCGACTGGTTCTTCCGCCCCATCATCTACAAACCTGCGAAAGGGGCCAGCACCATGATTCATCTGGCGCTCTCGCCCGATATCAACTGCACGGGAAAATGTTTTGCCCGGAAAAAGCCCGTACGGTTGAAAAAGAAGATGATTGAGAATCCCTACCGCCAGCAGCTGCACGACAAGACGGAGGAACTGATCGAGAAACTGAAAATTGAAAACTGAAAATTGGAAATGTGAGCGAAGCGAACCTCAAATGCGAGCGTAGCGAGCCTCAAATCAACGAATCAACAAATCAACGAATGTTAAAGATAGAAAACCTACACGTATCCATCCATGGGAAGGAAATTCTCAAAGGAGTGAACCTTGAAATCAACAAAGGCGAAGTGCATGCCATCATGGGGCCGAACGGCACGGGCAAGAGCACCCTCGCATCGGTGATTGCCGGCAAGGACATTTTCGAAGTCACCGAAGGCCGCATCCTCTACGAAGGCAAGGACCTGCTGGAGATGAGCATTGAGGACCGCGCCCGCGAAGGCATCTTCATCGGCTTCCAGTATCCGGTGGAGATTCCCGGTGTGAGCATTTCCAACTTCATGCGCACCGCCATCGACGAGAAGCGCCGCTACCACGGACAGGAACCGCTCACCGAACTGGAATTCCGCAAGATGATGAAAGAGAAAGCCAAGGTGGTGGAGCTGACCGAGAAGCTGAGCACCCGTTCGGTGAACGAAGGTTTTTCCGGCGGTGAGAAGAAGCGCAACGAGATCTTCCAGATGGCCATGCTGGAACCCAAGCTTTCCATCCTCGACGAGACCGACTCCGGACTGGACATCGACGCACTGCGCATCGTGGCCAACGGCGTCACCCAGCTCAAGTCACCCGAAAATTCCACCATCGTCATCACCCACTACCAAAGACTGCTCGACTATATCGTGCCCGACTTCGTGCATGTGCTTTTCGACGGCAAGATCGTGAAGAGCGGCAGCAAGGAGCTCGCCCTTGAGCTGGAGCATCGCGGCTACGAATGGATCAAACAGGAATACGAATCGGCTAACAAACAATAAGATGACAAAAGAAGAAAAGCTTATCATCGACCAATGTATGGCCGACCTGACGCAGTGGAAGGTGCAGGACACCCCTTCACCCTACCGCCCCGTAGAGGAGTATTTCCACTGCAAAGTGAAGGACATCGACACGCAGATGTGCATCTTCCTGAATGGCTGGTATGTGCATAACAACCTGCCGCTGACCGTCAGCCCTAACGGCGTGATTGTCGGCTCGCTGATGGAGGCCGTCCGGCAGTTTCCCGACAAGGTCCTCCCCTACCTCAACAGTCAGCCGGCACCCACCGAAGATGACCTGTCGGCACTCAACCGCCAGCGTTATAACGATGGACTTTTCGTTTATGTACCTGAAAATGTCACGGTTGAAAAGCCCATCCAGCTTATCTCGCTCACCGATTCGAACGACGAGCTGATGATCAACAATCGCCACATCATTGTATTGGAGAAAAATGCAGAACTTTCGTTCGTGCAGTGCGACGACTCCATTCAGTTCAAAAAAAGCTTCATCAACAACGCCACCCTCATCCGCATGGCGGAGGATTCGCGTCTTTCCTATTATAAAATGGAAAACAAGAATCCCGAATCGATGCTGTTCAACGAGGTGGATGTGGAGCAGAAGGCCCATTCGCAGTTCTACTCCAATGCCATGACCTTCAACACAGGTTACCTGAGAAGCAGGATCAACGTGAGGCTTACCGAGCCTTTCGCCACGGCCACCATGCACGGACTGTACTTGGTAGACAGGAAGCAGCATGTTGACAGTCAGATCTTTGTGGATCATCAGGTGCCGGACTGCGAAAGTCATCAGCTGTACAAGGGCATTGTGGATGATGAGGCGGAGGCCAATTTCCTCGGTCATGTGGTGGTACGCCCCGACGCGCAGCGCACATTAGCCGATCAGACCAACCGCAACATCACCCTTACCGACACGGCGCATGTCACTTCGCGTCCGTTCCTCGAGATCTACGCCGACGATGTGAAGTGCAACCACGGCACCACGGTGGGGCAACTTGACGACGAGGCGATGTTCTACCTCCGCACCCGCGGCATCTGTGAGCGCAACGCCCGTATGCTGCTAATGTTCGCATTCGCCAATGAGATAGCCAACAACATCAAGATTGAATCGCTGCGCGACCGCTACCTGGTGATGATCCGCAAACGGCTCAACGGCGAGCTGACCATCTGCGACCAGTGCGTGCTGCATTGTCCGCACCTGGTGAATGGCTAACCGCTTTCCCCATTATCGCCATGAAACGCCGACTATTCCCCTTCCTGTTGCTGCTTCTCGGCTGGGCATTGCTGCTGCCGGGGCAGTTATTGGCGCAGTCGGACGCCCCCTTGCGCGTGGAACTCACCGCCGCAAAAGACCAGCACGACTACAACATGGCGCTGGCTGATACATTAGGACTGTTGGTTTTCTACGATGCCGGCAGCATCAGCGTGGACACCAACCGATGGATTTTCCTGCATTACGACACCAACCTTGTGAAAATCAGCAATTCATCTGTCTATCTTCCCCCGCTCACTGACTTCATTGCATCCGCATACAGCAACGGAACACTCTACCTGCTCATGCAGAAACGGGCTCCCAAGAAATCATCCCCGCGCACCTTCATCATCAGCATCACCCCAGAAAAGAAAGCCTTTGAGGTGAGTGAAATCGATGGCATTGAGGCCAACGACCTATCGGGATTGTATGCCGCCGACGGGCAACTGCTGCTGCTCGCCACGGGCGCCAAGAGCGACCTCATCTATTTCTACCAGACCGCCCATAACCGGCTGACCTGCCTCAGCGACATCTTCAGCTACAAGGTGGAATGCTGCACAGCCGACACCATAGCCCGTCGCTGGCTCATCGGACTGCATCACACCAACAGCGCGCAAGATGACCTGTTCCTCTACGAATACGGCTGGGACAACAGGGAGGGCGACCTTGTCAGGTTCCCGCAACAGCTGCCCAACGGAACCAACGTGCTGTGCCAGACCGCCCGCGCCTTCCCCCTCAATGCCGGCACCACCCTGCTGCTCGGCACCTACAACAACATCTCCGACCGCCAGTCCATCAACCTGCACTCCGGCGTTTACTCGGTGCTTTTCACCCATCACCAGTTCGACACCCTACAAACCTACAACTTCACTGCCCTCAAAAGCCGTAGCGCTGCCAACACCCAGACCGCCAACCTCAACCTGCAGTTGCAGATCGGCGCCACGGCCTGCACCGAAAACCAATACAGCATCATTTCAGAAGTATATTATCCCGACTACAATTACACCTACAACAATTATAATGACAACCTGTACTACAACTCCCCTACTCCCACCACCGTATTTGCCGGCTACCAGTTTGTGAACGCCTACATCACCACTTTCGACACGGCGGGACACCTGCTCTGGGACCATTATTTCCCCCTCTCCTCCACCAACCTCATGCACCTCACGCCCGTGCTTAACCTTGACTATATTGGTGAAGACGCGCTCATCCACTACATGCGTAACAGCAAGTTAATCAACACCTTGATTAATGGGTACGAAACATTGGAGAAACTCTCCGCGATGAATATCGAGACGCTGAACAGCCGCGATGTAGTGGAATACAGCAATGCCGTAGCGATTCAACGCTGGTACGGCGACAATTTCATCGTGAGCGGCTACCATTACCTGCGCAACCGCGACAAAGCCGCCAAGGCAAAACGTTATGTATTCTTTATCAATAAATTAGAATATCGGTAAACCATGCGTCGCGGCAATATTTTTCTCATTTTTCTACTTTTATTAGGAATGACAGAGGCGAAATGCCAACTGCTGAGCGACTCGGAGCTGCGGAAGAAGCCCGTTTTCACCTCGATAGAGGAGGCGTCGAAATCGCCACAGGAGGTGTACCGCATGAAACTGAAAATCAAGAGCGACACACTGCCCGACGAGCTATTCCAATTCACCAATTTGCAGGAGTTGGTGGTGTCGCGGTGCAAGCTGAGCATGCTCAACGCTCGCATTGGCGAGCTCACCCAGCTGCAGCGGTTAGACGTGTCGGCCAACCACCTGGTGGTGCTGCCGGAAAGCATCTGTCGTCTCGTGCACCTGAAGGAGCTGATTATCAACCGTAACATCATTGCAGCGCTGCCGGAAGGCATTGGCAATATGGAGAGTTTGGAATACATTGATGCATGGAGCAACCCGTTGTACGTACTCCCGGAGAGTATCAGCGCACTGCGATACACGCTGAAGGAGCTTGACCTCCGACAGGTTGAATTGCGGGATGAAGAGTTGGAGGCGATGGAGAAACTGCTGCCCGAGACCAAAATACAATACACCTCCACCTGCGACTGTCACAGCACGCGGGGCAAGTAGTTAAGCTTCTGGGAAGAAGGAATCCACAAACTCACGGCGGTTGAACACCTGCAGCTGGTCGATTTTCTCACCCACACCAATATATTTCACTGGGATTTTGAACTGATGGGAGATACCGATGACGACACCGCCTTTGGCTGTTCCGTCGAGTTTGGTGATGGCAAGGGCGTTCACCTCGGTAGCGGCGGTGAACTGTTTGGCCTGTTCGATAGCATTCTGACCAGTGGAGCCGTCAAGTACCAGCAGCACTTCGTCGGGAGTATTGGGCAGGAGCTTGCCCACCACATTCTTGATTTTGGAGAGCTCGCGCATGAGGTTGGACTTGTTATGGAGTCGGCCGGCGGTATCGATAATGACGACGTCGCATTTTTTGGCGATGGCCGACTTGACAGTGTCGTAGGCGACGGCAGCAGGATCGGAGCCCATAGGCTGCACCACGATGGGCACACCTGCGCGCTCGGCCCACACCTCCAGCTGGTCAACGGCGGCGGCACGGAAAGTGTCGGCGGCGCCGAGCATCACCGAGTAACCTTTCTGCTTGAACTGATAAGCCAGCTTGCCGATGGTAGTGGTTTTGCCGGCACCATTCACACCGACAACCATGATGACGTAGGGACGGCCCAGATCAGCAGGAATGGAGAAGTCGGGCTGGTCTTCTTGGTTGTTTTCCATCAGAAGGTCAGCGATTTCTTCACGGAGAATCATCTGCAACTGTCCGGTGCCCAAGTACTTGTCGCGTGACACGCGCGCCTCAATGCGTTCAATAATCGTGAGGGTGGTCTCCACACCCACATCCGAGCTCACCAACACTTCTTCCAGATTATCAAGAACTTCATCGTCCACTTTCGACTTGCCGACGACCGTTTTGGCCAGTTTGGCAAGGAAGCTCTCTTTTGACTTTTCAAGTCCCTTATTCAGTTCTTCTTTCTTTTCTTTTGTAAAAAATGAAAAAAAGCCCATAGCCGCAATTTTAGAAATTGGCTGCAAAGATACAAAAAACTACACACAATTTGCCGGGTGACCACAAAACATTTTTTTAATCGCCAGCGTGTGCTGAAAATCAAAAAAAATTATTATTTTTGCACTTTCAAAGAAAACAATAAAACTTCACCATTATGAAAAAATATTTCATCACCTTATTTGTGGGCATTCTGTTAGTTTTGGGCGCAGGATGCACGAAATTCGAGCCTGCAACTGTTGAGGCTACCGTCACCCCCATCTCCTACCCGGGCACCTGCATCATGGACTGCAAAGGCACCATCACCGAGAACGGCGGCTGCAAATACTTCAACGAAGTAGGCTTCCTCTTCAGCCTCACTCCGGAACCCACCTACAAGGCCGACGGTGTGACAACCATCGCCATGGAGGAGCACGATGGAAAGAGCACGACCTTTAACATCACCTATAATGCTCCCATGATGGACACGGTCTATTACGTTCGCGCCTACGTGTGCACCAACGCGGGCACCGGCTACAGTGAGGCCAAAATCATCCCCACCTACAACACCACTGAATAATCACCATTAAACCTATTTTAATAATGAGAAATAAAATCCTTGCCATCAACCCTGGGGCAACCTCTACAAAAATCGCCGTCTTTGAAGGCGAGAAGAACATCTTCACCACTAACATCAAACATTCCGTCGAAGAGCTCTCCAAGTTTGCCGTATTGGCCGACCAGTACGACTACCGCAAGAACTTCGTGCTCGAAGAGCTGAAAAACCAGAATATCAACCTTGAAGAAATCGCCATCGTGATGGGTCGCGGCGGCCTCATCAAACCGCTCACCTCCGGTGTGTATCGTGTTAACGAACTGATGAAGAAACACTTGCTGGAAGGCTACAACGGCGTTCACGCCTGCAACCTCGGCGGTCTCATCGCCGACAGTGTGGCTAAAATGATCGGACTGGAGTCTGCTTACATCGCCGACCCCGTCATCGTGGATGAGATGGACGACATCGCCCGCATCTCCGGTCACAAGGATTTTGAGCGTCTCTCCATCTTCCATGCCCTCAACCAGAAAGCCATCGCCCGTACCTATGCCAAATCCATCGGCAAGAAGTATGAAGACCTGAACCTGATTGTGGCGCACATGGGTGGCGGCATCAGCGTGGGTGCCCACCGCAAAGGACGCGTTGTGGACGTGAACCAAGCCCTCGAAGGCGAAGGTCCTTTCTCACCCGAGCGTTCTGGAACCCTCCCGATGGATCAGGTCATAAAAGCCTGTTTCAGTGGCAAATACACCTACGAGGAGATGCGTAAAGTAATCGTGGGCAAGGGTGGCCTTGTGTCGTACCTCGGCACCAACGACGCCTACGAGGTGGAGAAACGAGCCCTCGCTGGCGACAAGTACGCCGACCTCATCGAACGTGCCATGGCCTACCAGATCGGCAAGCAGATTGCCGGCAACGCTGCCGTGCTCGAAGGCAAAGTTGATGCCATCCTGCTCACCGGCGGTATCGCCTACGGCAAGCCCATCGTCGGCCACATCAAACGTCACGTGGAGTGGATCGCACCTGTAGCCGTATACCCCGGCGAAGACGAGATGGCCTCCATGGCGATGAACGCCCGCATGATCCTCGACGGCAGCATCGAGGTGAAGGAGTACGAATAAAAGATGAGACTAGCCATATACAGCCGACCCGCCAACGGTGAAGGAAGTGATTTCATCACCGAGGTTATCTTGTTTTTGCAGAAAAAAAATGTTGAAGTGACCGTATTCCACACACTTTCGGCTCTTCTGCCGAATACTGTGCAGGATAAAATCTTCCATACTTTTGCCAGTCAGCAGGAGCTGGCGGCATTGCGTCCCGACTTCCTTTTCTCCATCGGCGGCGACGGCACCTTCATTGATGCCGCCACCCTTGTGGGCGACAGCGACATCCCCATCTTGGGCATCAACACAGGCCGTATCGGCTTCCTCACCAACGTAAATCGCAGCAACTACAAAGAGGCTTTCAATTTTTTGCAAAATTCTGACTATCAAATTGAAAAAAGAAGTTTGCTGCAAATTACCAGTGACAACGGGGCGCCACTGCCCGCCACTTTCGCCCTCAACGATATCTCCATCCACCCGCACGGAGACTCCATCAATGCGGTGCATGTGGAGGCCAACGGCGAACGGCTGAACACTTACTGGGGCGACGGTCTCATTGTGGCCACCCCTACTGGCTCCACCGCCTACTCGCTGAGCTGCGGCGGTCCCATCCTCGTGCCCTCCGCCAATGTGATGGTGCTCACCCCCATCGCTTCCCACAGCCTCACCGTGCGTCCCATTGTCCTCCCTACCGACAACAAACTAAAAATCAGGGTGGAAAGTCGTTCCCATCGCTTTATCCTCTCTGTGGATTCACACCGTCTGACGATGGACGACACCGTCACCCTCACCGTGAGCCGCGCCCCCTATACTATCCCCACAATCCGCCTCCCCAACGCCGACTTTTACTCCGTCATCCGCGAGAAACTGCTGTGGGGACTCGACAAACGCAATTTCTCCAACAATGAATAGCCACAAGACCAACAAACGCCAGTTGAAACCCGGCAACATGCTCAACCCCACCCCTGTGGTAATGGTAAGCTGCGGCGACACTCCCGACGAATACAACATCATCACCATCGCATGGTGCGGCACCCTGTGCAGTGACCCGCCGATGTGCTACATTTCTGTACGCCCCAACCGGCACTCCTACCCTATTCTCAAGAAAAATCAGGAGTTTGTCATCAACCTCGTTTCCAATGACTTAGCAGAGCGCACCGACTGGTGTGGGGTACGTTCAGGGGAGAAGTACAACAAATTCATCGAAACCGGTCTCACGCCCGTGCGCGGCAGTGTGGTGAAGGCCCCGATGATCCATGAGGCGCCCGTCAACTTGGAGTGCGTGGTCAAGCAGATCATTCCACTCGGCTCACACGACATGTTCATGGCTGAGATTGTGGCGGTGCACGCCGACGAAAGTCTCTTTGACAAGAAGACGGGGGCGATGCATCTGGAGCGTGCCAACCTCGTGACCTATTCCAATGGGCATTATTACGACTTGGGGAAAATCATCGGAAAGTTCGGTTTTTCGGTGGAAAAACGCTCTGGTGAGCCCTCTCGCGCCCCTCGTTCCCATCGTAAATCCTAATCTTCATTTTGCACAAAATATTGTGCTGAAAATGAAGAAAGAAAATTGTATCTTTGCAGCGGGAAAAATTCGCCTTCCCTAATTGACTATTCACGTGGATAGTGTGTTGTATTGTGTTGTAAATGCGTGAATTATATTCTAAAATGTAGTACTATGAGTCTATATCAGAATGCTGTAAAAAAGCCCATCATGACCGCCCTCGTGTACGTGGCCATCGCTATCCTCGGTGTCTATTCGGTCATGAAACTGCCCATCGACCTCTTTCCCGACATGGGTTCGAACCACATCATGGTGTTCACGGTGTATGCCGGCGCCAGCGCCGCCGATATCGAGAACAACGTCACCAAGCCCATCGAGAACGTGCTCAACAGTGTGGAGGACTTGAAAGAGATGACCTCCCAGTCAAAGGAGAACTATTCCATCGTGACGCTGGAATACGAGTACGGTATCGACATCGACAAGGCGACCAACGACGTGCGAGACAAGCTTGACATGATGAATTCGCAGCTGCCCGACGGCTGCAACCTGCCCTTCCTGTTCAAATTCAGCATGGAGGACATTCCCATTCTGATGTTGTCGGTGAAATCAGAAGAAAGCACCAACGCCCTGTACAAAATTCTCGATGAGCGTGTGTCACAGCCGATCAGCCGTATCAAAGGCGTGGGAACGGTGTCCATCTCCGGTGCACCGAAGCGCGAGATCGCCATCTACTGCGATCCTGACAAACTCGATGAGTACAACCTCACCATCGCCAGTGTAGCCTCGAAGATTGCCGCAGAGAACCGCAACCTGCCGTTAGGTTCGATGGACATCGGTTCGGAGACCTACTCGATGCGTGTGGAGGGCGAGTTCAGCAATGCAGAACAGCTCAAAGACATTGTAGTGGCTGGCGACGGCACCACCAAGAGCGTCTATCTGCGTGATGTGGCCCAGGTGATTGACACCGTGCAGGAACGTCTGCAAGAGGTGTATAACAACGGCAACCGCGGTGCCATGATCATCGTACAGAAGCAGTCGGGAGCCAACTCAGTGGAAATCTCCAACAAGGTGATGGAGCTGTTGCCCGAATTGCAGAAGACCCTTCCGTCGGACATTGAAATCGGCATCATCGCCAATACTTCCGAAAGTATCGTCAACACCATCGACAGTTTGAAGGAGACCATCTTCATCATCCTTGTGCTGGTGGTCATCGTGGTGCTCATCTTCCTTGGACGGTGGCGTGCCACCTTCATCGTGGCCATCGTGATCCCCGTGTCGCTCGTGGCCGCCTTCATCTATTTGCGCCTCACTGGCAACTCACTCAACATCATCTCCCTCTCCTCCCTGAGTATCGCCATCGGTATGGTGGTGGACGATGCCATTGTGGTATTGGAGAACATCACCACCCACATTGAACGAGGCACCAAGCCTAAAGCGGCGGCCGTGTTTGCCACCAGCGAGGTGTCGCTGTCGGTTATTGCCACCACCCTCGTGCTTCTCGCCGTGTTCATCCCGCTGACCTTCCTCGAAGGACAAGCCGGTATCCTGTTCAAGCAGCTGGGTTGGATTGTGGCCATCGTTTGTTCGGTGTCCACCCTCGCGGCACTATCACTCACCCCGATGCTCTGCTCGCTGATGCTGAAGACCAACCCGAGCCGTGGCAAGGTGTTCGGCGCCATCTACAAGCCCGTCGAATGGATCCTCAACGGTCTCGACAAACTGTACAGCCGCTTCCTCGGCTGGTGTGTGTCGCACCGCCTCATCGTCATATTGCTCGCCACCATCATTTTCGGTGGCAGCCTTACCCTGCTGAAAGTCATCCCTACGGAGTTCTTCCCCACGCAGGATATGGGCCGTCTGTCGGCCACTGTGAAACTGCCCGTCGGCACCCGCATGGAGACCTCGCGCGACTTCGGTCTTCGCTTCGCCGAACACATGAAGAAGGAGTATCCCGAACTGCTGATGTGCAACTTCTCTGTAGGCCAACCCGACGATGACAACTCCTTCGGCATCATGTCGGAGACTGGTTCCAACATCGTGAAATTCAACATGCGCTTCAAAAACAAAACCGAGCGCGAACGTTCCATCACTCAGATTGCCGACCAAATACGTGACGACCTCAACGAGTATGAGGAGTTATACAAGTACAACGTTACCGTAGGTAGCGGCGGTATGGGCGGACAGACCTCTGTGGATGTAGAGCTATACTGCTACGACTTCGAGACTTCCGACAGGGTGGCGGCAGAGCTGGCCGAACGGATGCGCAAAGTGAAAGGCTGTTCAGAGGTCAACATCAGCCGTACAGAATATGTACCTGAACTGCATATCAACTTCGACCGACAGCGACTGGCGGAGCATGGTCTCAACCTGACCACAGCGGCCACCTACGTGCGCAACACCTTCAACGGCAACATCGCCTCCTACTACCGTGAGGAAGGCGACGAGTACAACATCCGCGTCAGAAACCTACAAAACCGTCGCGAAAGCATTGAAGATATTGAGAACATCCTCATCTATCCCCTCACGGGAGGCGAAGGCATCCGTCTGAAGGAGCTAGCCACCATCGAGGAGACCTTCACCCCGCCGACCATCGAGCGTAAGAACCGAGAGCGTATGATCAAAGTATCATGCGTGGTCGGCAAGGACGGTGTGCTCAGCGAAGTAGTGGAAGGCGCACAGCAGCAGCTCAACGAGATGGACATTCCAGGCGATATGACCTACAACATCGGCGGTTCGTGGGAAGACCAGCAGGAGGCTTTCGCCGACATGAAGACCCTGATGGTGCTCATCGTGCTGCTGGTTTACATTGTGATGGCCGCGCAATTCGAGTCGTTCACCTACCCCTTCGTCATCATGTTCTCCATCCCCTTCGCTTTCACCGGCGTGTTCATCGGACTGGCGCTCACCAACACCCCGCTGGGCGTTATGGCATTGGTGGGATTGCTGATGTTGATTGGTATTGTGGTGAAAAATGGTATTGTGCTGATTGACTACACCATCCTCTGTCGTGAGCGTGGCATGACCATCCGCGATGCGGTGGTGACGGCCGGCAAGTCGCGTCTAAGACCTATCTTGATGACCACTCTCACCACGGTGCTCGGTATGATCCCGATGGCCGTGGGTACTGGCGAAGGCGCGGAGATGTGGCGCTCGCTGGGTATGACCGTGGCGTGGGGTCTTTCCGTCTCCACCCTCGTCACCTTGGTGCTCATCCCGATTCTCTACAGCTGTTTTGCCAGCTTCGGCGAATGGCGTCAGAACCGGAAAATGAAAAAACAAAACATCACTGTTTCATAACCATCACCCCTCCTATGAACATCAACCTGCACAAAACCATGTTCTGGACACTCCTCTCCATCCTCATCATCACCCTTGTGGCCTGCCGCACCAAAACCAAGGAGGAGTTTTACCCCAACGGCGCCATGAAGTCAGCCATTGAATACAAGGGGAAGGTAAAACACGGAGAGGCCCGCGAGTATTATCCCAACGGCCAGATCCGCTCACTGGTGCGCTACAAACGCGACAAAGAGGATGGTCTCGCAGAGTATTATAATCAGGATGGCGTAATTATAATGGATGTGGAGATGAAAGAGGGGAAGAAAAACGGACGGATGCGCACCTACTTTCCTGTCGGCGGCCGCGAGATGGAGTGCTACTACGAGAACGACAAGCTGGAAGGCACTCAGACCTACTACGACAAGCTCAACAAGAAAGTGTCGGAGATGCACTACCGCAACGACATTCCAGAAGGCGCCTATACGGCGTGGTACAGCAAAACCGAAACCATCAACGGACTGAATGCGCTGCGTTGCACGGGCTTTTACAAGAATGGCATGATGGATGGCGAATGGAATTATTATGATGAGAATGAAATGCCCGTCGGACACGCCGTCTTCCAACAAGGCACCGGCACGATGACCACCTACCAGAACGGAGAGGTGGTGAAGGTCACTCAGTATGTTAAAAACCAAAAACAGGGCGATGAAATCGAATACGACGGTCATAACAACGTGGTGAAGACCACCACCTACCGTGATGACCGCATCGTGGCCATCAACGGCGTAGCGATCTCAAACCTCGAAGAAACCTCCCAGCCATAAGTCATGCGCCCACGGTTGTTATCGTTCCTGCTGCTCCTGCTGCTGGCCTTCGGACTGAATCCGGTCCGTGCCCAGCAGAAGATTTACTTCCAGGCCGACCTCCTTGAATACGATGAGGATGTGCGTCCGGGAGTGGAGCAATATACCGGTAACGTCATCTTCCGGCACGGGGAGACCGTCGGCTACTGCCAGTCGGCCGACAACTACCGCAACGAAAACCGCATGCACGCCTACGGCAACCCCGTCAGAATACACGTCAACGACTCCGTCACCCTGTACGGCAAAGAGATCATCTACGACGGCAACAGCCGAGTGGTATCCATCTTTTATAATGTGCGCCTCACCGACAACAGCACGACGCTCTATACCGACAGCATGACCTACGACCTTGACGCCAAGATGGGCTACTACCTCTGCGGCGGCCGTATGGTGAGCGACTCGAATGTGCTGACCAGCCAGAAAGGGTATTACTACACCGACAGCAAAACCGCATACGTAAGCGAGGATGTGCTGTTTGTCAACGAAACCTATACCGGCACCTGCGACAACGCTGCCTACAATACCGCTACCGAAGTGCTCCATTTCACCTCACGCACCCACCTCTACTCCACCGAAAACGAAGCATGGACCGACAAAGGCTGGTACGACACGAAAGAAGAATTGGTCAGCCTTGTGGGCAATGCCGAACTGCACAACCAGAACCAACACATCTCCGGCGACAGCCTCTATTTCGACAACAACATCAAATATGGACAAGGGTGGAACCACGTGCATTTGGTGGATTCTGTGCAGAACTTCATTGTGGACGGCAACTACCTCGAATACCTCGACTGCCAGTATGCCATCAGCACCGACAGCTGCATGCTGACGCTCATTGATGAAGGAAATGACTCGCTCTTCCTCCATGCCGACACCCTGCGCGTGTTGTTCGACACAGCCCAGAACCCGACTGACATGTTCGCTTACAACCACGCCAAGTTTTTCCGCCACGACATGCAGGGGGCGTGCGACTCTCTCGTCTATCACCTCAACGACTCCATCATCCTGATGTTCTACACCCCCGTGGTGTGGTCGGCCGAGAACCAGCTTACTGCCGACACCATCAAATTCATCATCCTCGACTCCGCCAACATCGACGTCTACCTCTGCCGCACCGCCTTCATCGCCTCCTCACTATTCAACGAAACCGAATTCAACCAGATCAGAGGCATCACCATTACGGGAAGGATTCACGAGCGAGAGCTTGTGCGGGTAGATGTGGTGGGAAATGCCGAATGTCTGTATTATATTCAAGAGCAAGACAGCTCGCTCATCGGAGTCAATTCGACCATGACCAGCGAAATGACCATCTTTTTCAAAGATGGTGAAATACAGACCATCCGCTTTTACAACGATCCCGATGGCAAGCTTCATCCCGACCAGGAGCTGACGGACGACGACCGCCGTCTCAAAGACTTCAAGTGGATGAGTGCTTTTCGGCCCGCCGACATCAGCGGCATATTTGACAATCCGGTCATCCGACCTGAAGAAACCAGCAAAACGACAGCAGAACCATGAACACCTTCGGAGAAAGATTCAGACTGACAGACTTTGGCGAGACCCACGGCGCCTGCATCGGCGGGATAGTGGACGGCTGTCCGGCCGGATTGCCCCTTGATGTGGCATTCGTGCAGCGGGAGCTGGATCGCCGGTCGCTGACACAATACGATACCGAGAGTACCGGGCAGGACAATACCCGCCGCGAACCCGATCACGTTCAGTTTATATCGGGGTTGTATGAGGGAGAGACTACTGGTGCGCCTATCGCATTTTTTATTGATAATAAAGATGTTAAAATTGTTGAAGAGAACAACAACGTGCTGAAGCCCTCGCATGCCTCGTTTGTGCTGAAAGAGAAATTCGGGCACCACTGCAACGAGCAGGGAGGACGGTTTTCGGCACGCCAGACCGCCTGCCGCGTGGTGGGCGGCGCAATTGCCAAACTCTTTCTGCAACAATATCATATTGATATTAAAGCATTTGCAAAAAATAATGCAGACACAGGCAGCCATGATACCGCCGGAGCAATTGTAGAGTGTGTGGCAAGCCACGTACCGACAGGTTTGGGCGAACCCACCTACGGAGGATTAGATGCCCGCCTTGCTGCCGCCATGCTTTCCATACCCGCCTGCAAAGGATTTGAAGTGGGTGAAGGCTTCGAAGCCGCCCGCATGACCGGCTCGCAGTACAACGACCTGCAGACAGAGGGATATGCCTTCCGCACCAACCACGACGGCGGCATCCAAGCCGGCATCAGCAACGGACAGGACATCCTCATCCGCCTCGCCTTCAAGCCCATCCCTTCCCTACCCATTGACCAACCCTCCCTTGACTTCCAAGGGAATCCAACCCTATACAAAGGACATTTGCGTAACGACAAATCGGTGATACCCAGAGTATTGCCCGTAGTGGAGGCCATGGCCGCCCTCGTACTTGCCGACGCAATTCTTCTCCATAACCCTAACCTAAAATCTGAAACATGTTCAAAACACCTATTTTAGTTATCGCCTACAACCGTGTGGAATACACCCACGATCTCTTCACTGTGTTGCACGACCTGCAGCCCGAAAAATTGTATGTATCTGTTGACGGCGCTGCCCCAGACGACCGCGTGGACTATCGCAAAACCCTTGAGGTACAGTGCGTTTTCGCCTGCGAATGGCCCTGCGAACTGCACACCCATTTCAATGCGAAACATCTCGGCAAATCGAAACATGTTGTGAGCGCCATCAATTGGTTTTTCGAAAACGAAAGCGAAGGCATCATCCTCTTCGATGACACTATCCCCCACCCCGACTTCTTCCCCTACTGCGAAGAATTATTGGAAAAATTCCGCGACAATCAGAAAATTGGACATATTGGAGGCTGCAACATCCTGAAAAAGAAGTCGGTAGATGCTTCCTACTACTTTTCCGCCTACCCGACGGTATGGGGATTCGCCACCTGGCGCGACCGGTGGCAAGGTTTCGACATCCACGCCAAAGAGGTCTCCGTTTCCGATTTTCCAGACATCTTCGCTCCCTATACCGTGAAAAGAAAAGTGCCCAACTTCTGGATGCGCCGCTTCAAACTCATCACCCAATACCCCACCATCGACATCTGGGAATACCAGTATTTTATCCATCTGTGGAAAAAACAGTGTTTCAGCATTATACCGAATACCAACCTCATTGAAAACCGAGGTTTCGACACCAAAAGCAAACGCAAACTCCGACGACTCGACCGTCCCACACAGCCCATACTTCCCCTCATACACAATCCAGAAATCGTCCAGAACGAGTATGCCGACAGGTATATCTTCAGAAGATATTTCCGCAAAGATAATCTGACCTTCCTGCGGCACTGGATTGAGGAAAACATCCTCATCAACGACTGATATTTAGAGTGATTACATTTAGGTAGAGCCGCGATTCATCGCGGCTCTATGTGTATTACCCCTTATTCCGTCACTACGGCTACCACCTTGTCCACGGCGGCTTGTATGCCGTCGCAGTTGCGGCCGCCGGCTTGTGCGAGGCTGGGTTGTCCGCCGCCACCACCCTGGATGAGCGCCGCCGCCTCACGCACGAGCTTGCCCGCCTGTAACCCGCTGGCCACGAGGTCGTCCGACAACGCCACCGTGAGATTGGGCTTGCCGCCCTCCACCGTACCGAACACCACCAACAAACTCTCTGCCGTGGTGCGCAGCTGGTAGGCAATCTGTTTCAAACTGTCGGCGTCCATCTCCAGCACCGCTGCGATCACACGCTTACCATTCACTTCGCGCGCATCGCCTTGCAATTGGCTGACCATCGCGCTGATACGCTCCTGCTTGAAGGCCTCCAACGCCTTCTTCATGGCAGCATTCTCGGCAGCCAAGCGGCTTACCGACTGCTCCACGTTGTCGGTGTTGAGCTGTGCCTTCAGGTTGTCATGGATGGCAATGAAGCCGTTGACATACTCTTCGGCATACTTGCCCGTGATGGCCTCAATACGGCGCACACCGGCTGCAATGGCGCTTTCAGAAATGATCTTCACCAAACCGATATTGCCCGTGGCGGAGGTATGCGTACCACCGCAGAACTCGATGGAGTCGCCGAACTGGATGACGCGCACCTTGTCGCCGTATTTCTCGCCGAACAAGGCCATTGCACCCAGTTTCTTCGCCTCCTCAATCGGCATGGCACGGCGCTCGTTCAACGGCATATTCTTGCGTACCAGCTCGTTGACAATTTTCTCCACCTGCTGGATTTCCTCGGCACTCATTTTGGCGAAGTGCGAGAAGTCGAAACGGAGACGGTCGGCTGCCACCAACGAGCCTTTCTGTTCCACATGCGTGCCCAACACCTGACGCAACGCAAAGTGTATCAGGTGAGTAGCAGAGTGGTTGTTGGCCGTCGTCTGGCGCAGGTCTTCATCCACCGTGGCGGTGAAAGTAGCCGTCAGGTTCTCCGGCAACGTGGTCGAAATATGCACCCACAGGTTGTTCTCCTTGATGGTGTTCTCGATCTTGATTTTCTCGTTGATATTCTGCAGAACACCTTTGTCGCCTAACTGTCCGCCCGATTCGGCATAGAACGGACTCTTGTCCAGCACAATCTGGAACAGGCTCTTACCTTTTGTCTTTATCTTTCTGTATTTCAAAATCTTGCATTCGCAAGAAAGCGTGTCGTAGCCGACAAATTCAGTCGGATGGATGTCGCTGGAAAGCTCCACCCAGTCTTCGGTTTCTACAGCTGCAGCGGCACGCGAACGGGCCTTCTGTTCTGCCAGTCCCTTCTGAAAACCTTCCATATCTACCAGCAGTCCCTTTTCGGAAGCCAGCAGTTGGGTAAGGTCTATCGGGAAGCCGTAAGTGTCGAAGAGCTCGAAAGCAAAGTCCCCTGCCACGGGCTTGCCAGCTGCCAGCTTAGAGCAATAGTTCTCAAACTTGACGATGCCCGACTCAAGGGTTTTGAGGAAGGATGTTTCTTCTTCAGCGATAACCTTCTCTATCAAAACCTGTTGCGCTTTCAGTTCGGGGAATTGACCGCCCATCTGCGCCACAAGGTCTTTGACCAATGTATTAATAAAAGGCTGGTTAAAACCGAGGAAAGTGTAGCCGTAGCGGATGGCGCGGCGTAGGATGCGGCGAATGACATAGCCCGCACCCGTATTCGACGGCAGTTGCCCGTCGGCGATGGCGAAGCTGACAGCACGGAGATGGTCGGCCACTACGCGGAGCGCAATGTCAGTCTGGTGGTCGTCACCGTACTTTTTGTTGGAAAGCTGAGCCAGTTTCTGAATCAGCGGCTGGAACACGTCGGTGTCGTAATTCGATTTCTTGCCTTGAACAGCCATACAGAGTCGTTCAAAGCCCATACCCGTATCCACATGTTTGGCAGAAAGCGGAACCAACTCACTGGATGCCAGACGATTGAACTGCATGAAAACGAGGTTCCAGATTTCAATCACCAACGGATTATCCTTGTTAATGAGGGCTACGGCATTGATTTTCTGACGCTCGTCGTCATCGCGGAGGTCGATGTGGATTTCGGAGCAGGGGCCGCACGGGCCGGTGTCTCCCATCTCCCAGAAGTTGTCCTTTTTATTACCATAGAGAATGCGGTCTTCTGGCAAAAATCTCATCCACAGCTGCTTGGCCTCCTCATCGGCTTCGGTCTTATCCTTTTCGTCACCACCGAAGACCGTAGCATAAAGGCGGTCTTTGTCCAACTTCACCACCTCGGTCAGAAACTCCCAAGCGTAGGCGATGGCATCGGCCTTGAAATAGTCGCCAAACGACCAGTTGCCGAGCATTTCAAACATGGTGTGGTGGTAGGTATCTTTTCCAACCTCCTCTAAATCATTATGTTTACCAGAAACACGAAGACACTTCTGCGAGTCGGCGGCGCGGGGAAATTTCCGCGGCACATTGCCCAAAAAGATATCTTTGAACTGATTCATACCTGCGTTGGTGAACATCAGGGTAGGGTCGTTCTTGATGACCATCGGAGCAGATGGTACAATTGTATGTTCTTTTGAAGCAAAATAATCCAAAAATGCCTTACGTATCTCGTTACTATTCATAGTGTTACGAAAATTTTAATAAAAATGAAAAACGGAAGCAAAGTTACAACTTTTTCTTTGCAATTAGTCGCTGCACTTGATATCCTTCACATTCAGCTGGATGGAGGTCACATTGTTCCATGTATTCTCCTCCACATGGTACAGCATATCAAAGTCTTCGCCGGAGGTCACCTTGTCGAAATTTTCTTTCTGGTTGAAGGCGATGGCGTCGATGGGGCGACAATATTTGTTGCGGTAGCACACGCGCATCTTGATGTGCTTCTCGCCCACGATACGGGCGTTACCCTCCTCCACAAGGCGGCGCGAGAGGAACACGGGCGCCATGTTGCCCGGACCGAACGGGGCGAACCGTTTGAGGTTCTCCATGAAACGGGAGGTGATGTCGGTGAGATCCAACTCCATATCCACGTCGATTTCAGGAATGAGAGCAGCCTCGTCCTGGATTTGTTCGGAGACGAACTGCTCGAACTTGTCGATGAAGGCCTGCAGGTTCTCCTCTTTCAGCGAGAGGCCCGCGGCGTAGTTGTGCCCGCCGAAATGCTCCAGCAAATCAGCGCAATAGTCAATGCCGTTATAGATGTTGAACTCCTTGATGGAGCGGGCCGAGCCGGTGATGAGTCCGTCGGTGGACTTGGTGAGGATGATGGTGGGACGGTAGAACTCCTCCACGATGCGGGAAGCCACGATCCCGATGATACCCTTGTTCCACGTGGGGTTGTAAAGCACGATGCTCTTGCGGTCGCGGTAGTCGTCGTTGGAGAGGATCTCGTTGACGGCCTCGCTGGTGGCCTTCTTGTCGAGGTCGCGGCGGGTGTCGTTGTGCGAGTTGATGTTCTTGCCGATCTCCATCGACTTGTCCTCGTCGTCGCAGATGAGCAGCTTGACCGACTCGCGGCCGGTGTTGATACGGCCGGCAGCGTTGATACGGGGACCCACGTTGAACACGAGGTCGGTGATGGAAATGACGCGGTTGAAGATGGTCTGCTCGGTAGGCGGATAGTGGATTTTGATACCCGACTGCTCGATGATGGACTTGATGCCGACGCGGGGGAAGCGGTTGATGATGATGAGGCCGAAATAGGCGAGAATGCGGTTTTCGCCGGTGATGGCCACGATGTCGGAAGCGATGGAGATGGCCACCAAATCGAGCTTGGAAAGCCACAGCTGGTCGGGCAGGTTGAATTTCTTGCAGTAGCCCTGAATCAGCTTGAAACCCACGCCGCAGCCCGAAAGCTCCTTGTAGGGATAGGGGCAGCCGCTGCGCTTGGGGTCGAGCACCGCCACCGCGTCGGGCAGTTCGTCGCCCTCGAGGTGGTGGTCGCAGATGATGACATCGATGCCGTAGCTGTTGGCAAACGCCACCTTATCATTCGCCTTGATGCCGCAGTCGAGCGAAATCAGCAGGGTGAAGTCGTTGGCGTGGCAATATTCAATACCCTGGTCGGAAATCCCATAACCCTCTAAGTATCTGTCAGGGATATAATATTCGATGTAGTTCTTGTATTCCGACCCAATAATCTCCTTCAAAAAAGAGTAAACGAGTGCCACTGCCGAAGTACCGTCCACGTCGTAGTCGCCATAAATGAGGATTTTCTCATTGTTGATGATGGCGCGGGAAAGACGCTCAACGGCCTTGTCCATGTCCTTCATCAGGAAGGGGTCGTGCAATTTGGAAATGTCTGGATTGAAAAACAGCTCCGCATCCTCCAGCGTGCGTATCCCTCTACTAATCAGAAGGGAAGCTAAAGGTTTTTCTATGGACAAAAGTTTACTGAAGCTTTCCACTTCGCTTTCGTCGGGGGCAGCATTGAGAATCCATCGTTTTTCCATCTTATAAATTTGCTAAATTTTGGAGGGTGCAAATTTACTATTAATTTTTTGAACTGCAAGATGGAATTTTCAATTTTTTTAAATTTTATTTCACTCGATATTCACTTCGGGTTCAATGTCGATGCCGAAGCGGTCGAAGACGGCCTTTTGCACCTTTTGGTAGAACTTGCAAATTTCTGTACCTGAGGCATTTCCGTAATTCACAATCACCAATGCCTGAAGCGGATACACGCCGGCATCGCCCTCGCGAATACCCTTCATACCGGCCAAGTCGATGAGCTGTCCGGCGGCCAATTTGGCCATTCCCTCGCCTGCCGGGTACGACACCAGCTGCGGGATTTCACGAGCCAGCGCATCGCGCACCTCCACCGGCACCACCGGATTTTTGAAAAAACTACCGGCGCAACCTATCTTCGTGATGTCGGGCAACTTGGCATCGCGAATGGACTTCACCAAAGCGGCAACATTTTCTAGTGTCAACTCCATCTTTTGGTTTTCCAATTCTTTGGATAACGCTTGATAAGTAAGCGTGAAATGCGGAATTTTGGCGAGACGGAAGCGCACGCGGGTGATCAGCACATCGTTTTTCCACTGTGTTTTAAAGATGGAGGAACGATAGCCGAACACACACTCGGCCTGGGTCAGTTCAAAAGGTTTTTGAGTGGAGATTCTGAATCCTATCACACTGTCAATCACATCTTTCACCTCAACACCATATGCCCCGATATTCTGCACAGGGGAGCTCCCCACGAGACCCGGGATGCCGATCAGATTTTCCACGCCGTAGTAATGGTTTCGGATGCAAAAATCCACGAAGTCGGCCCACTCCACGCCGGCGGCCACTTCCACCAGTGCAGAATCCGTATCTTCCTCTATCACAGCAATTCCGCGGGTACACATCTGCACAATCGTGCCATGAAAATCACCAGTAAAAAGGATATTACTGCCACCGCCCAGCACCAAGTATCTTCCCGCAAAAATCCCGTTCTCAAACAACAGAGGGATTTCCTGCTCGCATTCCACCTGCACAAAGCGGTCGCACAATGCGCTGACCATGAAGGTATTATAAGATTTAAGCTGTTGATTTTGAATATCTTTCATAAATCAAAATTGAATATGCAAAGATACGAGGAAAAAATGTAAATTTGCCGTTTGAAAGCAAAATCTGCTTTTCTATATTTAAATTATTAAAAATCAAATTATTATACAATAAATTCTTATGAAAAAAATCTTCCTTTTTGTCGTTATTAGTATGATGATACTCATTCCCAACGCGCCCATTAGTGCACAGAACATTAGCGCAGCGAGCAAAAGTTCGCAAAATTTGCAAAAAAACGCTTCCGGCCGAGAAGGCCGTCCCGCCCCTGACTTTTCGAAAGGCATTTTAACCGAAGAGATTTTGTGGACTTTCGGCCGAGTGAGTGCTCCTGAAGTGTCCCCTGACGGCACCACCCTGCTGTATGGGGTCACCTATTACAACTACAAGAGAAACAACGGAAACACCGACCTGTACACGATACCCGTCGGCGGCGGCACTCCCACACAGGTAACACGTACCTCCGCCAGTGAGGTACAGGCCGTATGGAGACCCGACGGCAAGAAAATCGGTTTCCTGTTTGCCGCTGAAGGCACCATGCAGATTTTCGAATGCAACCCCGACGGCACCGAACGCAGACAACTCACCCAGTCCAAACTCGACATCAACGGATTCTCTTACTCACCCGACGGCAAGCATCTCCTTTACACCTGCAACGTGCAGCTCGACCCCACCATCGTCGACCGTTACCCTGACCTGCCCCAAGCCAATGCGATGATCTACGACGACCTGATGTACCGTCACTGGGACAGCTGGGCCGACGGAACTTACGCCCACCTGTTCATCGCCCCCTACGATGCCCCTGAAAAAGCCATCGAGTTGCTGAAAGGCGAGCGTTTCCACTGTCCCGTACCGCCATTTGGAGGCATGGAGGACGCTGTGTGGAGTCCTGACGGACAGAAGATTGCCTATTGCTGCAAACGCGCCAGCGGCAAAGACTTTGCCGAAAGCACCAACACCGACATCTTCATCTACGACCTCGCCACCGGCAAAACCACCAACCTCACCGAAGGCAACCTCGGCTACGACATGAACCCCGTGTGGAGTCCCGACGGCAGCCAGCTCGTGTGGTGGAGCATGAAGACCCCCGGCTTCGAGTCCGACCTGAAACGGATGATGCTGCATGATTTCAAAGACAACACCACCACCTATCTCCTGCGCAACAACACCGAACTCAACCCCGAAAGCTTCGTGTGGAGCCCCGACGGCAAGAAAATCTACTTTCTGAGCAGCTACGAAGGCACTGTGCAGATTTTCTCCTGGCAGCAACAACTTGATAAGAAGAAGAAGGTCATCACGGAGCAACTCAAACGCATCACCAACGGCGTCCAGGACTATAACTCATTGGCATGGGCCAACGGCAAGCTCGTCGTCACCAAGACCACGCACCAGCTGCCCGCCGAAATCTATGCCGTTGACCAGAACAGCGGTGCCGAGACACAGCTCACTTTCACCAACAAGGAGTATTTGGATAAAATCGACATGGGCAAGACGGAGAAGCGCATGGTGAAGACCACCGACGGCAAGGAGATGCTCGTGTGGGTGATTTATCCCCCGAAATTCGACCCCAACAAGAAATATCCCGCTTTGCTCTACTGCGAAGGCGGTCCGCAATCACCTGTCAGCCAGTTCTTCTCTTATCGATGGAATTTCGCCATCATGGCTGCTCACGGCTATATCGTAGTAGCCCCCAACCGCCGCGGTCTGCCCGGTTTCGGCCAGGAGTGGAACGACGAGATCAGTACCGACTACGGCGGACAGTGCATGAAGGACTACCTCTCCGCCATCGACGAGGTGGCTAAAGAATCTTACGTGGACGAGAACCGGTTAGGTGCCGTGGGCGCCAGCTTCGGCGGCTTCTCGGTGTACTGGCTGGCCGGCCACCACGAGAAACGTTTCAAAGCACTCATCGCCCACTGCGGCATGTTCAATTTCGAGAGCTGGTACGGCACCACCGAAGAGCTGTTCTTCGCCAACCACGACATCGAGGGCAACTATTGGGACAACACCCCCAACAGTTACAACTTCTCACCCCACCGCTTCGTGGGCAACTGGGATACCCCCATCCTCGTCATCCATGGCGGCAATGACTTCCGCATCCCCTATACGGAAGGTATGCAGGCCTTTGACATCGCCCAGATGAAAGGCATCCCCAGCCGCTTCCTCTACTTCCCCGAAGAGAGCCACTTCGTGCTCAAACCGCAAAACTCCATCCTCTGGCAGCGCGAATTCTTCCGCTTCCTGGATGAATATCTGAAAAAATAGTCCTTCTTTTTAATTCATAAAAATGAAAAGAATCATCTTCATAACCCTATCATTGATCCTGCTTTGCGGGACCATCTCCGCGCAGCAGGACTGTCCGCAGGTGGACTGCCCCGGTATTTGTGGACGGTTCATCGACAACGACGGCGACGGTTTTTGCGACCACGGCAAGCTGTCGCAGCCCAAGTCGGAACCGAAAGCCGAGCAGCCGAAAGCTCCTGAACACAAAACAGTGGCAACTCCGGCGAAAGGGACTTCCCAGACAGTAGTCGAAGAACAGGAGCAGCCCGTTTCACAAGAAATCACTCCCGAAAAATCAGAAGTAACTGACGATGAAAATGCCGGGTACGATGCCCATCAGGCAGTCATCACGCAGCAGCCCGAGGAGAAAGCCCCGGCCAAGCCCCAATCTCCCTACCACGTCTACCTTATCTTTGGCGGCACCCTGCTGATGTATCTCATCTCGTTCATCCTTGTCAAGACCAACCAGTGGACGAAGGTCACGCACCGCAAGGTGTGGAATGTCGCCCTCACGGTCACCTTCTTGGTATCGTGCCTGTTAGGGTTGATTCTGGCCATTTTCATCCACCATGGTTATCGTCCAGAATGCTACATCACCCTGCTGAAGCTGCACGTGTGGTTTGGCATTGCCATGACGGTTATTGCGTTTTTCCATGCACTGTGGCACCTCAATTATTTCAAAACCATTTTCCAAAAAAGAAAAGAGCAACAGTAACCCCCGCCGATGAATTTCAGAAAGGACACTTGGAGATGGACCATCATGGATACTTACCTTCTGCGTAAGTACATCGGTTCTGTATTCTACGCCATCGCCCTGCTGATGACCATCATTATCGTGTTCGACATCTCGCAGAACATGCAGTATTTCAACAACACCACTGCCATGAATGTCATCACGGGCTACTATCTGAACTTCATCCCCTACTTTGTCACCCTGTTTTTCCCGCTGTTCACCTTCATCTCGGTCATCTGGTTCACTTCAAAGCTGTCGGAACGCAACGAAATCATCTCCTTCTTCAACGGTGGGGTGAGTTTTTACCGTTTCATCGTGCCTTACATTGTGGGAGCGCTCCTGTTGGGTATCTTTTCTCTCTTCTTGTCGAATTTTGTGGTACCCACGGCCAATGCCAATCTCAACACCTTCAAGGATAAATACTTCCACGCGCCCCACAACATGGGAGTCGGTGCCATCACGCAACGCAATTTTCACTTCAAGAACACGAAAGACTCTTACGTCTATGTGCAGAACTGGCGTAAGAAAGCACTGACAGGCGACAAATTCACCTACGAAATTTTTGGCGAAGAGAATATTCCTTACAAGCTAAGTGCCGACCGTATCCTGTACGACACCTGCACCTCTAAGTGGCGGCTCTACAACTACCGAGTGCGCACATTTGATGCTGAAGGCAAGGAGCACCTTGCCACCGGAATTGAAATGGACACCGTCTTCAATTTCGGTCCTGCTGATTTCAGTCCGGACGTATCAACGGCGGGCACCATGAGTTATAGCAAGCTCAAAAAATTCATCAAAAAAGAGCAGGAAAAAGGATCCACACTGGTGAAGAGTTACCAAATAGAGCAGCACCGACGTGTGGCCAATCCTGCCTCCATCATTGTGATGACCTTATTGGGGCTGTGCGTAGCCGCACGGAAGACACAGCGCGGCATCGGGGTGCACATCTTTATCGGGATGTTCTTCGTGTTCACCTTCATCTTTCTGCAGCAGGTGTCAACGGTCTTTGCAGTGTCGGAGTCGTTGTCGCCGGCCATGGCAGTCTGGCTACCCAACCTCATCTACTTAGGTATCAGTGGATTCCTACTTTACACCATTCCAAAATAGAATAAAAAAAACATCCAATATCATGTCAATCATCGTAAACAAAGTATCGAAGCAGTTCGGCAAACAATGGGCCTTAAAAGATGTGAGTTTTGAGGTCAGCAAGGGTGAAGTGGTCGGTTTTCTCGGTCCCAACGGGGCGGGGAAATCCACCATGATGAAGATCATCACCTGCTACCAGCCGCCCACCAGCGGCGACGTGAGCGTGTGCGGGCTCGACATCTGGAACGACTCGTTGGAACTGCGCAAGAAGGTAGGCTACCTGTCGGAAGCCAACCCCTTGTATGTGGACATGTATGTGACCGAGTTTCTCCGTTTCGTGGCAGGGCTGCGCAAAATTCCGATTTCCAACCGCAAAAAACGTGTGGACGAGGTGGTGGAAATGACCGGCCTCGGTCCTGAGATGCACAAGCGCATCTCGCAGCTGTCGAAGGGTTACAAGCAGCGTGTCGGACTGGCGCAGGCGCTCATCTCCGACCCGGAAGTGCTGATTCTCGACGAGCCGACCTCCGGCCTCGACCCCAACCAGCTGGTCGGCATCCGCAACCTCATCAAGGAGTGCGGCAAGACCAAGACCGTGTTGCTCTCCACGCACATCATGCAGGAGGTGGAGGCCATGTGCAGCCGCGCCATCATCATCAACAAGGGCGAAGTAGTGGCTGATGCCACCCTCGAAACCCTGCGGAGCGAAGCTGCCAAACGCGGCATGAAGGATGCCTCCATCGAAGACCTGTTCCACACCCTCACCAAAAATTCATCCAAATAATCATTCCCTGATTTTCAATACTAACACCATGAAAAGGCACCTCAAATTCATCATCGGGATGCTGCTCTGCACGGCGGCCTTGTCACTGCACGCCCAAGAGGACGACAACGACGACCCCTGCGTACAAACCTACCCCAAGTCTGTCATCAAACAGTTCCAGAAAGCCCGTGATTTGCAAAAGTCAGGAAAGAAATCGGATGCCAACGTCATCTATTACGAGATTTTGGAAGATTATCCCGAACATCTGGAGGTGAACTATTATTTAGCGTTAAGCTATTTTCTTCCGATAAAAATCAATGGATTTATTGTTGAGAATGAAAGAGATGCGAAAAAGGGCATAGAAGCTGCCAACCGTATGGCGGCGGTGTGTCCCGAGTACAAGATTGAGGTGCATTATTTGGCGGCGCGGGTGGCCTGGCTGATTGAGGACTTCAACAATGCCATCAAGCATGCGCAGATTCTGCTTGACAATCCCGACCTTGTGAAAGACGAGGTGGAGCTGAGCCATGCGGAGCAGATCATCAAGTCATCGAAAGTCTTTTCGCAGCTGCTCAACAACCCCGTACCTTTCGACCCGACGCCGGTGCCGGGCATCTCGACCAAAAACGACGAGTACCTGGCCACCATCTCGCCCGACGGGGAGTATTTCTACTTCACGCGGCGGCAGCCCTACACGCAGCAGACGGCCTTCGGCAGAGAGACCACCGACAAGGAGTTTTTCTCCTACAGCCGGCAGACGGGAGACGGGGGCTACGAAACGGGAAGGCCTCTCCCCTCTCCCTTCAACGAATCGAGCGGCGAAGGCAGTCCCACCATCAACTTGGCCAACGACATGCTCATCTTCGCGATGGTACATGAGGTAAGGACCAAGGATGAGCAGGGCAAAGACTTCGTGTACCCCAACTACGACCTGTTTTTCTCGAAATGGAACGGTTTGGAGTGGTCGGACCCGCGTTCGCTGGGCAACAAGGTGAACCGTGAGAACTCGTGGGAGTCGCAGCCGACGCTCAGCTCCGACGGCAACATCCTCTTTTTCGCCTCCGACCGGCCGGGCGGCTACGGCGGCTCCGACATCTGGATGAGCGAGCGTGACGCCAACGGCAACTGGCAGGAGCCCGTCAACCTCGGTCCCATCATCAATACCAAGGGCAACGAGCGGTCGCCCTTCCTGCACACCGACAGCCGCACCCTCTATTTCTCCTCATCGGTCTCTGATGCCCGCCCCGGACTTGGCGGCATGGACATCTTCTACTCCAAACTCGACGAAAACAACAAATGGAGCAAGCCCGTCAACATCGGCTACCCTATCAACTCGGAAAATGATGACGTCGATTTCTTTGTCAGTCTGGACGGCAAAACCGCCTACTTCTCCTCCAACAACCTGAACTCTGAGGACTGGAACATCTACAAATTTGAACTGTACGAGGAGGCACGTCCCAAGAGCATGGTGATTGTGAAGGGTACGGTGAACACCGACGACCAAGAGCTGGTAAGTGCCGTGGTGGAGCTGCGCGACGAGGAGTCGAACATCATCGCCACCACTACTGCCAATGCCAACACCGGACAGTATGCGGTGGCCGCGCAGGTGAACCAAGAGAAGACGCAGAACCTCATTGTGAACATCAAGCAGGAGGGCTATGCCTACGACACCAAGCTGGTGACCGTGGAGCCCGACCCCGCACCGGTCATCACCTCCGATGCCGAGGTCAAGCGCATCGAGGTAGGCAAAGTGTGCGACCTGCACGACATCTTTTTCGCCACCAACTCCTACACGCTGACCGAAGAGTCGAAACGGCTGATCGACCTCTTCGCCGATTTCTTGGAGCACAACCCTACTGTGAAGGCGGAGATTCAGGGCCATACCGACAACATCGGTAACGATAACGACAACCTGATTCTTTCCGACAAGCGTGCACAGTCGGTTTATAACTATTTGATAGAAAAAGGAATACCGAAAAACAGAATTCGTTATAAAGGCTATGGCGAAAGCAAACCCATTGCCACCAACAGCACGGAGGAAGGACGTGCCAAGAACCGTAGAACCGTATTTTTGATCTATGAACGATAACACACCCACCATACCACTCATCAAAAAGCCTATCTTGGAAGGCAAACATCCTGCCATACAATTATTATATATGGTATTGTTGACTATTGGATGCGGCATCGTTATCAGCCTGTTCGGAATGTTGCTTTCGTTTGGCATTTGGGGAGTAGACACGGATGAGATAACTCCAGGATACTATCGTTTCCTTCAGGTTTTCAATGCAATAGGCGTTTTTTTAGTGCCCGCATTGCTGTTCTCCTACCTGCAACGAAAACAGTGGTTCAACTACAACAAGGCCGACTGTCGCCCCAACAATGGCACAACCCTCATCTATGTGGCGGCAGCAGCGTTATGCATCCTGCCCATAGCTGGCACGTTGGTGGAGTTGGGCAAATTAGTGACGTGGCCCGACTTTATGGCGAAATGGGAAGAGTGGATGCACCAGCAACAGGACTCCGTTGACCATGTTTTGGAAATGATGACCGCCGACACCCATATCAGCACACTGATACTCAATCTGTTGGTATGCGCCTTGCTGCCTGCGGTGTGCGAGGAGTTCTTCTTCAGGGGTTCTCTGCAGCAGTTGCTTCACCACTGGTTCAAAAATTCGCATGCCGCAATCTGGCTTACGGGCTTCATTTTCAGCGCCATCCACTTGCAGATTGACGGGTTTGTGGCGCGCTGGCTGTTAGGGGCTTACCTGGGCTATCTGTTGGTATGGAGCGGTTCGCTCTGGGTTCCCATTTTGGCGCATTTTTTGCATAATGCCTTATCCATTATCATCCAACATATTGTCATCGCCAATGGAACGATTTCAGAAGAAAACTTTACCTTTTCCAGCATCCTCTTCACCATACTTGCTCTGATCTTTCTCATCGCCTTTATCTATCTCATTTATAAGTCTTCCCACAAAAATAAAGTCAATCAAGTATAAAATTCAGTCATCTGATAAAAGAAATTTCAATTTTGTACGTTAGTAATAAATTTATTAATGAATAATATGACACGACGCAGCCTTTTGATTCTCGGATGTTTTCTCATCCCCTTCCTACTACAGGCACAGGACTCTGTACATGTTAACTTGCAGCAGGCCATTGAAATCGCGCTGAATGAGAGTCCCACCATCAAGATTGCCAACCGCAACATTGAGTCAAAGAAATACTCTAAAGATGAGCAGATTGCCGCTTTGTTCCCGACGGTATCGGCCAGCGGGAGCTACCAGCGTACGGTGAAAAAACAGAAGATGACGATGGAGATGGGCGGCAACCCGATGACCATCGAGGTAGGTACCAGCAACAACTACTCTGCCGGCATCAGCCTTTCGTTGCCGCTGGTGGCCGCACCCACATGGTACAACCTGAAACTCTCGCAGTTGGATGTGGAGGCTGCCATGGAGAGCGCTCGTTCCTCCCGCATCTCACTGGTGAACGAGGTGAAAAAAGCTTACTACGGACTCCTGTTGGCCAAAGACTCCTACCGCGTGTTGCAGGTCAACTACGAAAATGTGGAATATACCGCCGAGAACATCAACAGCAAATATGAGCAGGGGTTGGCCTCCGACTTCGACAAGCTGCGTGCCGACGTACAGGTGAAGAACCAAAAACCGCAGCTCACCGCCGCTGAGAACACCGTGCAACTCGCCACCATGATGCTGAAAGTGCTCATCGGGGTGGATGTGAACGAGCCCATTATCTTCGACGGACAGCTTTCCGATTTTGAGGATGAAATGCTCAATTATCAAATTCCTGAAGCACAGAACGTTTCATTGGCCAACAACAGCGACCTCCAACAGCTTGACCTGTCGAAAAGCAGTCTCGACATGAGTGTAAAACTCATCAAAGCATCCGCTTGTCCCACCCTGGCTTTCAGCGGAAACGCGCAGTACATGACCATGGCCAACGACTTCGACTTCGCCAAATACAACTGGTTCCCTTACGCTGTGGTGGGCTTGTCGCTCAACGTACCCATCACCTCATGGATTGGTACTTCTTACAAAATCAAGGAGACCCGTTTAGCCATCGACAACCTCGAAGAACAGCGGAAATATGTGGAAAACAACCTGCGAGTGAGTGTAAACAACAACCTGTCGAACATCCGCAACGCCATGGAGGACATGACCTCCAACAAAGAGACGATGATGCAGGCACAACGGGCCTACGAGATTGTGCAGAAGCAGTTTGAGGTGGGAATGGCCACATGGCTGGACCTCAACTCGGCCGAGCTCGCCCTTACGCAGTCGCGGCTGCTTTACCACCAGTCCATCTACAACTTCCTGACATCCAAAACAGAACTGGAAGCCCTGATGGGGAATGAAAATTAGTGAAAACAAGACATTACAATAATATGAAAAACATTAACAAGCTCATGCTTCTGGCACTGATTGCCGTTGTGGCTGCCGGATGCAACAAGAAAGAAGAGACCGAGACCAAAACCGTGGAAAAGGTGCAGCAGGTGACGCTGGCACAGGTCACCACAGAGGATGTGGACCAGCTGTACGAATACACTGCCGTGGTGCAGGCGGAGGCCACCAACAACATCGCCTCCACCATCGCCGGACGTATCGACGCCATCTATGTGGAGGTGGGCGATATGGTGAAGAAAGGTCAGAAGCTGGTGTCGATGGATGCCACCAACGAAGCCAATCTGAAGACTCAGCTCGACAACATGGAAGTATCGTTCAGACGTATCGACGAGTTGTACAAGGCAGGCGGTATTTCCAAATCGGATTGGGATGCTCAGAAGGCGCAGCTGGACGTGCTCCGCAGCAACTACCAGAACACGACCGTCAACACCACCCTCACCAGTCCGCTGAATGGTGTAGTGACCATGCGCAACTACGACAGCGGTGACATCTATGCCGGCAACCCGATTCTGCAGATCCAGCAGATCTCACCCGTGAAAATCCTCATCAACGTGTCGGAGAGCCAGTACAAGCAAGTGAAGCTCGGCATGACCGCCAAGGTCAAGATTGAGGTGTTTGAAGATGAAGATTTCACCGGCAAGGTAACATTGCTCTACCCCACCATCGACACCCGTACGCACACCTTCCCTGTGGAGATCACCCTGCAGAATGCCAACGGCAAGGTACGTCCGGGCATGTACGCCCATGTCACCATGAACTACGGCACCGCCCAGCACGTGGTCATTCCCGACAAGTGCATCATCAAGCAGCAGGGATCCGGCGACCGCTACGTTTATGTATATAATGATGGCAAGGTTTCATACCAGAAAGTCACTTTGGGCCGCCGTATGGGCGACCGTTACGAGCTCACCTCCGGTGTGGAGAGCGGTTCCTTCGTGGTGACCACCGGTCAGACCAAGCTGAACAACGGCATGGCCGTGAAGGTTAAGAACCCCGAAGTATTATCGGAAGGGAACGCTGAAACCGCTGCAGAATAAGCTCACTGAAAAAATTTCAAAAAAAATTGAAACAAAAGTGACAAACGAGCGTATTAATACGGAATAAAAAATATACCTTTGCAATCTCAAATCTGACAATACAATGCGCCGTTTATCTTCTTTATTTACAAAAGAAATCGCAATTGATTTAGGGACTGCCAACACCATCATCCTCCTCAACGACCAGCTGGTGGTTGACGAGCCTTCCATCATTGCCATCGACAAAAACACCAAACAGGTGAAGGCGGTGGGCAAGAAGGCCCAGATGATGCACGGCAAGACCCACGAAGAGATTCAAACCATCCGTCCGTTGAAAGACGGTGTGATCGCCAACTTCCAGGCCACGGAAATGATGCTCAAGGAGTTCATCAAAATGACGGGTACCAAGGGGCACCTCTTCCCGCCCGCTCTGAAGATGGTCATCTGCATCCCCTCCGGCATCACCGAAGTGGAGAAGCGTGCCGTACGCGACTCCGCCGAGCAGGCAGGTGCCAAGGAGGTGCGTCTGATCCATGAGCCCATGGCAGCCGCCATCGGTATCGGCTTGGACGTGCTGAGTGACAACGGTAACATGATCATCGACATCGGTGGCGGCACCAGCGAGGTGGCCGTCATTGCGTTGGGTGGTATCGTGACCTGCCGTTCCAGCAAAATTGCCGGCGACGAGTTCAACGACAACATCATCGACTATATGCGCCGCAAGCACAACCTCTCCATCGGAGAGCCTACTGCCGAGCGTATCAAGATCAAAGTCGGTTCTGCCATTGAGGACTTGGACGATCCGCCAGAAGATTACGAAGTGCAGGGACGTGACCTTGTGCAGGGACTGCCCATCTCGGTAAAGGTCAACTACCGCGAAATCGCCCAGGCGCTCGACCACTCTATCTCGGAGATCGAGAGTGCCATCAAGAGCACGTTGGAGAGCACTCCGCCGGAATCGTGCGTGGATATCTACAAGAACGGCATCTACATTGCCGGTGGCGGCGCACTGCTCCGCGGTCTCGACAAGCGTATCTCGCAGATGACGCACCTGCCGGTACACATTGCGGAGAACCCCTTGAAGGCTGTCGCCCGCGGTACGGGCATCGCCCTCAAGAACATCGACAAGTTCCCCTTCCTGATGAAATAAAATCACCTCCAAATATCTCATGGCCGCCATCAGGCGGCCATTTTTTTATCCATCATTACCCATATCGCAAAAAAATCCTATCTTTGCACGCCAAAGAATTAGCACAGATATGTCTCTGATAGAAGAAGTTAGCCGATACAAATCCGTTGCCGTGGTCGGAATGGAGAAGAACACGGGGAAGACGGAGTGCCTGAACTATGTGCTGCGGGGCTGCAGTCGCATCGGGCATCCTATCGGCGTGACTTCCATTGGCATTGACGGGGAAAGCTGCGATCAGGTGACCCGCACCGCCAAGCCCGAGATTACGCTGACGGCCGGCACGCTCTTCTCCACTTCCGAGAAGTTCTATCACACTCGCCGGCTTACCGCCGAGGTGGAGCGCCTGTCGGCTTGGCAGACCGCTCTCGGCCGCTTGGTGACCGCGCGGGCTGTCACCACCGGCAAGGTCATCCTTTCCGGCCCCGTGACCACAGGACTGCTACGGGAGGTCATCGCGGAGCTGCAGACCCTCGGTGCACGCACCGTACTGGTAGATGGTGCCTTGTCGCGCAAGAGCCTCGCCTCGCCCGCCATCACCGATGCCATGATCATGGCCACTGGCGCGGCGCTCTCCACCAACCTGCAGGAGCTGGTGCGCCAGACCCGCTTTGTCTATGACCTGTTGCAGCTACCCACTGCCGACATCTGCTGCACCGCACAGCTCAACCGCATCGAGCAGGGTATCTGGGCCGTACCCACGGAGGGCGAACCCTTGGATTTGGACATCCCCTCCGCGCTGTTGCTCCAGCAACAGAAGGATAAACTCTACCGGCACGGCGGGCGCATCTTCGTGAGCGGCGCGGTGAGCGACAAGCTGCTTGACATTCTGCGGATGCAACCCGAAATCAGTCATACCGAATTAATTATTAAGGACTTCACACGTGTATTCGCCACCCCGCAGGCGGTACGAGCCTACCTGCAAAAAGGCGGGCGGATGAGTGTGTTGTACCGCCCCAAACTCCTGGCCATCAGCATCAACCCGTGGTCGCCCAGCGGCTACACCCTCCACTCCGACAAACTGCGCGATGCACTGGCCGAAGTGATTGACGTGCCCATCGTGGATGTGCGCCAGAAGGGCGGTGAAATGGAATAATTTGTAAACCGCCTGTCAGTTCCGAATTAAATAGTATCTTTGCACCCAAATGTTTTTCTAACATGCCTGAATATAATACTGCTCGTAACAAATTAGAAATCAGGGAGTATGGCCGCAACATCCAAAAGATGATTGAGCAGGCTGTCGCCATTGAAGACCGGCAAAAGCGCAACGAGGCTGCCAAGGCCATCATCAAGGCCATGTCGATGATCTCGCCGTCGCTCGCCGCCGGCACAACCACCACACAGCCCACGAACAACAACGCCCAGCCTGACCCGCAGCTGCAGAAGCAGAAAGAGTCGCTCGACTACTGGCAGAAGCTGTGGGACCACCTGATCATCATCTCCAACTACCAACTTGACATTGACTCGCCCTTCGCCAAACCCGAAAAGGAGGAGGAGAAGGTGCGCATCTCGCCCAAGAGCGAATACCAGAAGACCGGCATACGGGTGCGCTCGTACGGCCGCTATCTGGACCAGATGATCCAGACCGTGAGTGCCTATCCTGACGGCCCCGAGAAGGTGCAGCTCACCAAGGACATCGCCAACCAGATGAAGAAACTCTACCTGACGTGGAACCGCGACACGGTGGAGGATTCCATCATCATCAGCCAGCTCTATGAACTGTCAGGCGGCAAGCTGACGCTTCCCAAAGACTTTGTCTTCAACACCATCACCGAACTGCCCGCCACCAGTTCACCCTTGCAGCCTAAAAAGAAGAAAAAACGCAAAAAGAAGCGCAAAAACACGGCCACCGAGAGCTTATGAACATCATTGAAGTAGAAAACGTTACCAAGAAATTTGGCCACTACAAGGCGTTGGACGACCTGTCGCTCTCCATCGCCCAAGGGCGCATCTTCGGGTTGCTCGGCCCCAATGGAGCCGGAAAAACCACGCTGATTCGTCTGCTGACCTGCATCAACACACCCGACAGCGGAACCATCCGTTTTCTCGGGCACGAGCTTACCCCCGCCGATGTTTCCAACATCGGCTACCTGCCCGAAGAGCGCGGGCTGTACAAGAAAATGAAGGTGTCGGAACAGGCTGTCTATATGGCCCGTTTGCGCGGCATGTCGAAACGCGATGCCACCGAATCGCTGCAGCACTGGTTCCACAAACTCGGCATCGAAAGCTGGTGGAACCGTCGTGTAGAAGACCTCTCCAAAGGTATGCAGCAGAAGGTACAGTTCATCGTGACCGTAGTGCACAACCCCGACTTCCTCATCTTCGACGAGCCCTTCTCCGGCTTCGACCCTATCAACGCGGAGCAACTGAAATCAGAAATCCTTGAACTGAAAGGAAAGGGCGCCACCATCATTCTTTCCACCCACAACATGGCTTCGGTGGAGGAAATTTGCGATGACATCGCCCTCATCAACAAAGGGAAAGTCCTCATTGAAGGGGCGGTGAACGAAGTGCGTCGCACCTTCCGGCAGAACCGTTTCCATATCACCTTCGAGGGTCATCCCACCATCGACGAACTACCGGAATGGATGCAGCTCATCGACCGCAGCACCGACAGCCAGACCACTACCCTGCAGCTACAATTAGACGACAATCATCACGCTAACGACCTTCTCCAACATTTCATCTCCTGCCAGTCTATCCTCAGCTTCGGCGAAGTGCTGCCCTCTATGAACGACATCTTCATCCGTACCATCCAAGCCCAAAACGAAAACCATTAGTCGGACATGAACAAGATACTGGTCATCATCTCTCGCGAATTTCTCACGCGCATCAAGAAGAAGTCGTTCATCATCACCACTTTACTCATGCCCCTCATCATGGTCGTGCTGATCCTGCTGCCGGTGTATCTTTCCAACCACACCGACAAGACCTGCACGGTATATGTGCTGGACGACAACAGCTATTTCATCAACAAATTCCACAACACCTCCAAAATCAAGTTCGAATACCCGAGCGGTGAATTAGAAGGATTGAAACAAAGGTGCGTGAATGGCGAATGCGATGCGGTGCTGCACATCCTTGGCGGCTCGCAGTCGAACCGTGCCAATCTTTTCTTCTACAAAGACCCTCCACTGAGCCTGAAAAGCGGAATCTCAGAGCAGATGGACGAAGTTATGTTCGACCGTGCCCTGCAGCAAGAATTCAACGTGGATGTGCAACGTTACAAATCCATCAAAGAAAACTCACACAGCGACGTACAGACCTTGCAGATTGACAAGGACGGACGGGCAGAAGAGAAGATGGTGGAGATGAACCGCTTTGTGGGCATCATCTGTGGCGTGCTCATCTACTTCTTCGTTTTCACTTACGCTAACCAAGTGATGCGCAGCGTGATAGAGGAAAAATCAAACCGCATCATCGAGGTACTTGTATCCTCAGTGAAGCCCTTCCAGTTTATGATGGGCAAAATTGTGGGTGTGGCCTTGACCGGACTGACGCAGTTTGTAGCACAAATCACACTGATTATCATCATCTTATCCGCTGCGGGCAGTATTGCACCGCAGGTATTCGCCGACAATACTACCGCTGAGCTGCTATCGCAGAATGGTGGCGGATTTGCAGGGGCCACCGTGGCTACCGACAGCAATGTGTTCACCAACATTTCAGCCTTTTATTCCTTCCCCTTCAGCACACTCATCTTCTGCTTTTTGTTCTATTTTATCATCGGCTACCTGATGTACGCTTCACTTTTTGCAGGCGTGGGCTCGGCCACCGACAACGAAACCGACTCCAACCAGCTGATTCTTCCCATCAGCATCCCGCTCATCGCCTCGCTGATTGTGATTGCCAGCGGAATATCGCCACAACACGAGCTCATCCGTTGGCTGTCGTTCATCCCGTTCACGTCGCCCATCACCATGCTGTACCGCATCCCGTCGGGAGTACCGCTCTGGGAACTGATGCTGTCGGGTGGCCTGTTGCTGCTGACCTTCTTCCTCTGTGTGGGATTTGCCGCCAAGATTTACCGCATAGGCTTGCTCACATACGGTAAAAAAATCACCTGGCGCGAGCTGATGCGGTGGATGAAGATGTAAGGAATTTTTTTTGAGATTTTTTTGCAAAATATTAATTTTTTTCAGTAGTTTTGCAAAATTAAAAAAATCCCAACAAAAAATTGCCATGAAACGCCCTATCACCCTATTATTTGCATTGTTGACATGTATGGTGGCGTTTGCTCAGTCGCCACTTTCGGTATCGGTGACAGGAACGATCAACACCGACTGCATCGGGCAGGGATGCTACTACAACGGTCCCACCATTCTGATCAATGAAGTGATGCTGTCACCCTCGCAATATGATGGCTCAATGGTAGGCAGTTCCTATCACACCACAGGCGCCGGGGAGTGGATTGAATTGTACAATCCGCACAAATGCGATTCGGTGGACATCTCCTGTTATTTTTTGGGGAATAATGCCTACGACAACACTAACATATCGGGCAACTGGGGCGGAGGTTTTGCCTTGCCAGCGGGCACGGTGGTGCCGCCGCAAGGATTCTGTATGGTGCGTGGTTCCCGGGCCGCCGCCGTACCCGACAGTCTGCTGGTACAGAATGGCGGCAACGTGGTGGAGGTGGTGATTGACGACCGATACTGCTTGGATGCCGGCGGCGGCCGCTTATGGTTTCCCAATGCTGGCGGCTGGTTTGCCTTTTACGATGCCAATGGCGTACCACAGGATGCCATCAGCTGGTGCAGCCAGAGCAACAGCTGCATGTCGTGCTACCCCTGCACACCCGTCACCAACGATTGCGGCTTTTCGGGCACCCTCCCCTCTTACGACCAGATTCCTGCGAGCCGTAAGACCTACATCACCTCGCTGAATCCGCAGAACTATCTGGGAAGCTCCTTCCGACGCATTCCCGATGGCGGCAACTGGCAGAGCACCAGCAGCACGCCCACCTACGCCACCTGTAACGATGTCTGCATCGACCCGCCCGTCATCTTCTGCGCCGCCATCGCTGTGGCCACCCCCAGCGGCGGCACCCCGCCTTACACCTACCAATGGAGCGACGACTCGCAGCAGATCACCGACACTGCCTTCGGTCTCTGTGCCGGCACATACTACGTCACCGTGACCGACGCCGACAACCAAAGTGTAGTAGGCACAGTCACCATCGTGGACTACGAACCGCCCGTTTCGCATCCTGACCACACCCACTGCCTCAGCGACTCGTCAGTCGTGCTGTCGGGACTTCCCGCCGGCGGCGTGTACGAAGGCGGCTGGGTGGATGCCAACCACACCTTCTATTTCCACGACTCCGCCGCCGTGTACCCCATGGCTTACACCTTCACCGACACCAACGGATGCTCCGCCACCACCCACTTTACCATCACCGTCAATCCCGAGTACAACCACTACTTCTACGATACCGTTTGCCAAAGAGAACCCTACTCGGGCTACGGATTCGATGTGTCCGCTTCACAAAACTATACCACTGGCACACAGACACTTCAAAGCACCTATTCTTCCATCAACCAATGCGACAGTGTCGTCACACTTTACCTTACCGTACTTCCCAGCGAGATTTTCACCCACGACACTGCCATCTGCGAGGGAGAGGACTTCAACGGGTTCGACTTCCAGCTGACGGCCAGCGAGCTAACCGTGGGGCTGAACCAAGCCCAGCATGTTTATACCAACCAGTACGGTTGCGACAGCACCGAGAATCTCAACCTCACCGTCAACCCCATTTACAATCTCTATGTCACCGACAATGTCTGTAAAAACAGCATCTACAACCAATATAATTTTCTGTTTGATGCCGATACGATGGAGCTGGGCGAGTATACGATGACCTTCGAAGGAGTAAGCAGCAGCGGATGCGACAGCGCTTTCACACTGACAATCAACATTTTGCCAACCAGCGAAACCATCTTCCACGATACCATCTGCCAAAATGATGAATACCTGCAGCATAATTTCCATCTTACAGAATCCGATAATATCCACGCGGGAGAGTTTGACTATGTGCAGAATTTGCAGAACATATATGGCTGCGACAGCACCGTAATCCTCCACATTGTAGTGTACAGCAAGCCACAACCCGACTTTGTGTCGAACCCTGAACGCATCATGCTGTCGGACGGCGAGCCGGTACAGTTCATCAACCTCACTGACATGTCGGATACCTATCCAGGCGAGACCTTCCTATGGCAGTGGGATTTCGGCGACGGGGGCAGCGAGAGCAGTACCGCGATGGAGATGTCGCACACTTACGAGACCTGGGGAGATTTCTTGGTAACCCTCACACTGACAGGTTCCAACGGCTGCGAGAGCGTGATTTCACATAACGTGTATGTGGATGCCGACCTAGAATTCCCCAACATCATCACCCCCAATGGCGATGGTGTGAATGATGTATTTGCCATCAAAAACCTGAACCCAGAATTAGACAACGTGCTGACCATCTACGACCGTTGGGGACAAAAGGTTTACGAGATGGAAAATTATCGCACCTACATCAAAGACGGAGTGTTGTACAATGCCGAGACCGGTTTTTCAGCGGAACACAACTCCGACGGGGTGTATTACTACACCTTCCATTACGTTGGTTTTGTGCGGGCAGTGGAATACCACAGCAGTCTGACCATCATTCGGTAAAAAGTTCTACTGCAAGCAGATTTCAAAGTTCTCACCTGTCCCTCATCACCGTCAGCGAACTGTGGAATTCGAAGGTCTTGACGTGGCCGCCGTAATAAAACACATAGTAATAGACTCCATCTGACAATTTCTCTGCACTGAAACCTGACTCAGGGTTGCAAAGCTGACCGTTCTTATCAATACAGGTTTTGTAATTTTCCATGTCAAAGACTTTCTTCCCCCAGCGGTCGTAAATGGAAAGTCGGTTCGGCACATCCAAATTCAAATTCTTAACTGCGAACACGTCGTTCACCCCGTCCCCGTTGGGAGTAATGACATTAGGAAACTCCAAATCCGGTTCCACATAGACCGTATGGCTGGCAGAGTTGCGGCAATCGAACGAAGTCACCATCTCCAACGTAACCACAAATTCTCCCCATGTGCTATAAAAATGAGACGTGTTATAATTGTTGGTGATCTGTGTTTCTCCATCCCCGAAATCCCAATGCCAGGTATAGGTATCGTTCAACCCGATAAATCCAGACGTATCCGTCTGATTCAGAAACTGAACCTCAATATTGTCTGACAACATCAGTCGGTCGGGCGAGGCGATAAAATCGACTTCCGGATGGGGATGTACGACCACCTGCGCCTCCGCCTCAGCGGTACAGCCCAGCTCATCGCTAACGGTAACCGAATAGCTGGTGGTGACGTCGGGCGCAACCGTGATGGAGCGACCTGTTCCTCCTGTAGCCCACGCATAAGCATGGTATTCCAGCTCAGTGGTGATGGTTGAATTTTGCCCTGAACATATCTCCTCTGGCTCAACAATAAAGGTGGGCGGTGGAATCACTGCGGCGGCATAAACCGTCACACTGTCAACACTTTCGCAGTGGTTGGCACCTGTGACCGTGCAGACAAAAGTCGTCACTTCATTTTCTGGGATGAGAGTGAAGGAAGAGGAGGTTTGTCCCGTATTCCATTCGTAGGTAACAGAATATCCAGTGGTAGCCGTAAGAGTCACCTCCTGCTCGGGGCAGATGGTATCTTGCGAGGCTGTCACCTCCAATTCGGGACGAGTGGTGTCCACCGTGACATGCACCTGGTTGATGATGTCGAACTCGTCGCCATTGCAAGCAACATATTGCAAACGAGCAGTATAGTAAGTTGTCTCGCTCGGCCATACCGTAATGGTATCTCCCATGCCCACCACAATGCCGGTGGCCGCAGAAGTGTCGGTACCCAAATACCAGGTCACCGTGTACTCAGGTTCGCCGGTGGGGATAAAACGCCATGCCTCCTCGTGAGCCGTCCACGGCCCCGTGTTGCGCCCTGGAGGGGTGATTCCCATTGTGCCCGTGCTGTTCTGCAACCCGATCACGCCGTTACCACTGTTCCATGAGGTACAAGTCGGCGCATCTCGCAAATAAATATCGATAATATTGGTGCCTTCATATAATACAATCATTGAAGTAAAAGTTCGGATAGAAGTGCAAGAATAGAGTTTTATATTATTGAAACTCAGAACATAACTTCTGCACGGATATTCACCCAATACCCCTTGGAAAATACCACCATCACCCGTCGTAGCATTATAATCGCTCGTGGAGGGGTAGATGTCGCGATAGCAGGCAAAAATGGTGTTGGGGAAAAGGTTGGTGCTTGGAATCGAAGCGGAATAAGACCATGCACAGCTGCCGCCAGCCACACTGGTATTGAAAGTAGCCACCGAATTGGCACCCGGGACCACCTGATCGTAAGTGTTTCCATAATAGCAAAATGTGAATGGCAAATTCAAAACATCCCCCCATGTATCATCGGTGGCATTGGCAAAAATACGGGTGCCGGCCGTATAGCCATACGGCGGATCATAGGGGATGGACACCACCGTATAATCGTTGGCCTCCGCCGCCGTGGCCACCGCATGCGCCACAAACGTGACCGAACCAATATTAGAACAGTCCAAATAAACTTCTGTATTGTTCGTCCCCAACTCAGAAGGAGACACACTCGGACAACCGTCATAGTTTTGCGCCCACACGGAGGCGGCACCTAATGACATAACCCAAACAAAAGCAAAAATTTTACGAATCATGACATTGAATTTTTTTATAGCGTTTTTATGTCTTGTAAGACGTTTAGGAAATGAAAAACGCTGCAATGTCATTGCATCAGCCATAAAAAAAGACCGACATGAAAGCCGGCCTTTATCTATGTAAATACTTAAATATCTGCTATTTCTGCAAACGAATACGGGCATCTACAGCGGTGACATAGCGCGGATTGCCGAGCAACGGGTTTAGGTCCATCTCCGCAATTTCGGGAGCAGCCTGTACCAACGCGCTCACGCGGGCAATCTGGTCGGCGTACAGGTCGATGTTGACGGGTTCCTGTCCGCGCACACCCTGCAGAATCTTGTAACCGCGCAGCTTCGTCAGCATCTCCTTGGCCTCCGCAGCCGTGATGGGCGCCAGCGCGCTCTGCACGTCCTTCAGCACCTCAATGAAGATGCCGCCCAAGCCGAAGAACACCTGATGGCCGAACTTGTCGTCACGGATAGCGCCGATATACACGTCGGTGCCGTCCAACATCGGGTACATCTCCACTGCGTAGGTGTCTTGGATAGCCATGAGGCGGTCAAACTCCTTGCTTACAGTGTCCAAATCCTTGACATTCAACGTTACACCGCCCACATCTGATTTGTGCAACGGTCCCACGACCTTCATCACGAGCGGCACATCCTTGCTGCAACCCACCTCCTTGGCGAAAGCAAGAGCATCCTCCTTCTTGGAGACCTCCACGGATTTCTTGCGGCTGATACCGGCAGCATCCAGAAGCTCGTTGTAATCAGCGATTTCCATATAGCCATCCTGACATCTGTCGATAGTGCGGCGGATGCGGGCCACGTCGATTTCGGGCTGCTCTACCACCTCAGGCTGCGGCTTCGGGGTGTTATAGACCTTGCACAAAGCGTTGCCGAACACGCACTCTTCGGGGAAGTTGATGCGGTGTTTGTTGGTGATGAAGTCGGCGATTTCGTCCTTCACGTTGATGATGGAGGGAAGAATCGGGAAGATGGGTTTCTTGCAAGTCTTCATCTTTTGGTCGAGCACTTCGTACACCTCCCAGTTAGCGAACAGGCCGGGAGAACCGAAGATGACGCACATACAATCGATGTTGTCGAAGTCGTTCTCGCAGGCGTCAATGATATAGCCGAGCTGTTCGGCGGTGCCAGTGGCGAGGAAGTCGATGGGGTTGCCCACGGAGGAGCCGCCGAAAAGCTTGCTGAGCAGCTCGTCGGCCTTCGGGCCCTCGATGTGGGGAACATCCATTCCGTTATCGGACAGCACGTCGGTGAGCATCACGGCGGGACCACCAGCGTGGGTGATAACGGCCATGTTTTTGCCCTTCACCTCGGGGTGCATGAAGATGGCACACACGGTGGTGAGTTCCTGACGGTTGTGGCAGCGCACGATACCAGCCTTGCGGAAAAGGGCGTCCACGGCAGCATCGTTGGTAGCGAGGGCGCCGGTATGCGATGAGGCGGCGCGGCTGCCGGCGGCGGAACCGCCCGACTTGATGGCCGCAATCTTACATCCCTTGTTGATGAGCGAACGAGAGTGCTTCAGCATCTTCTTCGGGTCATTGATTTTTTCCATATACAGCATGATGACGCGAGAAGATTTCTCCGGATCGAAGGTGGTGTCGAGATGTTCGAGAACGTCCTCAATGCCCATCTGGGCGGAGTTGCCGACGGCCCATACACTGTTGAAAGTAAGACCGTTGGAGATACCGTACTCCTTGATAAAAACAGCGGTGGCACCCGAGCCGGTCACGAAATCCACGCCGTGCGGGTCGAGGGTCGGGATGGGGGTGTCGAAAGCACCGCAGTAATTGGTGTTGAGGAAGCCAGTACAGTTAGGACCGATGAGGCTGCCGCCCACACTGTTGATGGTGTCGGTGATGTGCTTCTCGTACTCTGCACCCTGTTTGCTCTCTTCGCCGAAACCTGCGGAAACGATGATGAAACCGCGGGTGTTTTTCTCTTTTGCCAGAATGTCAACGGTGGCGGGACAGTACTTGGCAGCGATAGCCAGAATAGCGCAATCCACTTCCGGCAAATCTTCCACTTTGGCATAGCAATGGATGCCCTGCACCTCCGATTCCTTCGGATTTACAGCATAGATTTTGCCCTTGAAAGGACTGTCCAATAAGTTTTTCACGAGTTTCCCGCCGGGTTTGTGTACATCATTTGATGCTCCGACGATGACAATGCTTTGCGGATTTAATAATTTAGGATTAATCATATTATCAGTTATTTATATATTTTTCAAACAGGCGGCAAATATACGATTTAAATTGGAATTAAGGAAGGGTTTTATGGGGGAAATTAATTTCGATTTTTTTTGAGAAAAAGGCAACATTTTTCTCTGATTTATGTATAAGATAAAAAATTATGTGACAATGAGTTCCCTCTTCAAAAAACTTTCCGGCATCATCTGCTGCCTTTGCCTTATGGCTGGTGTTGCAGCCCAGACCTATACCATGCCTTCATCCGGCACCAACACTATCACCGCTTGCGGGGGTACAGTGCTTGATCCCGGCGGCACCAGCACGTATGCCAACAGTTTGAATAGCTATCTGATCATCAATCCGGAAACCCCAGGATGCAAAGTCCACCTTTCGGGTGCCTACAATACGGAGAGCAGTTTCGACTACTTTTACGTGTATGATGGCACTACCACCTCTGGCACGCAGTTGGGCTACTTCACAGGTACTGGCAACTGCGATGTAACCTCCCAGTCCGGCTCACTCATCATCTACTTCCACTCCGATGGATCGGTAGTGCGCGATGGTTTCGAACTCTCCATCACCTGTGTGGGAAGCTGTACCTGCGGCGGTCCTTACGGCCTGACAACCACCACTGGCAACGGGGTCGCTACCGTTTCATGGACCAACCCCAACTCATCCGATATCACGGGCTTTATCATTGAGTGGGGACCTCACGGCTTCACACCCGGCACAGGCACCACCGACTACACCACCAGCACCACCTATTCGCTTACCGGCCTCACCAACGGCACCCAATACGACTTCTATGTGTGGTACGACTGCGGCGGCGACCATGTCGTCACCAATGAGACTCCCACTATGGTTTCCTTCGTCCCCTCCACAAACATCAGCTTGCCCATTAATGGAACTACCACCATCACCATGTGCGGCGGACATATCTTCGACAGCGGCGGTCCCAGCGGCCAGTACAGCAACTCAGAAAACAGCGGCATCACCATCTACGCCGAAAACCCGTGGTGCCTGCTAACTGTCACAGGCACTTATAATACAGAGAGTTGCTGCGACCACATCTACATCTATGATGGAGAAGGAAGCGGCACGTTGTTAGGACAGTTCCAAGGCTCTGGCAATATCAATGTTACCAGCACCACCGGCAGCATCACCATCTCCTTCACCTCCGATGGCTCGGTGCTGTACGACGGCTTCGACCTCACCGTAGTCTGCACCGGCACCTGCGAATGCGGTTCGCAACCCCTCAGCGGTGTACATGTCGTGCCGGACGGCAACAATGGCTACCAGCTGGTATGGAATGAAGCAACCGGAGATCCTTCCATCCACCAGTACATCATTGAGTTCGGGCCCGAAGGGTTCACACCGGGCAACGGCACCACCATCACGGCCGAACACAGTCCCTATCCGCTCAGTGGGCTCACTGCGGGCAACACGTATACCTACTACGTCTGGGCCGACTGCAACAACGACGGAGTCATCACCAATGAAGTGCCCGCTCAATTCGATTTCTGCGTACCCTTTGCCACACCTTGTATTGACTTCACTGACCTGACTGCCCCACAGATCACGTGCACTACGGGACTTACCAACAGTGGCGGTCCCTACACCAACACGGGAGTTGTGGACAATGGTCCCTCTTCTGCCTCCAGCCAGCACACCATCCACTATACTCCTGAACAAGACCCCCGAACGGGCAATGGGCTTTCCACCATTCCACCATGCGAGCTCTATTCGGTGCGCCTCGGCAACTGGAACAGCAACTACGGCTGCGAGAGTATTGCCTACAACTTCGCCGTGGACACTAGCGATGCCGACATTCTACTGCTGAAATATGCTGCAGTATTGCAAAACCCGAGTGGTCACGACGCTGATGAGCAGCCCCGCTTCGTGTTCGAACTTCTTGACCAGAACAACAACCAGATTGACGCCACCTGCGGCTACGCCAACTTCATCTCCGGCAACACCACCAGCGGATGGAACCAAACCACCTACGACAGCGAAACACTGTACTGGAAAGACTGGACCTTCGTAGGATTCGACGTTTCGGCCTACCACGGACAAACCGTCAAGGTGCGCCTCACCACCTATGACTGCGACCAAGGGGCACATTTCGGCTATGCCTATTTCACGCTGAACTGCAAACGTCGTGTCATCACGGCAGAGTCGTGCGGCGAGATGCTCACCAATACCTACACCGCACCTGCCGGCTTCAACTATGCTTGGTATTACCAAAACACGCCCAACAACATTCTCTCGCACGATCAGTCGATCACCATCGCTCCCAACGGACAGGATGAGGTGCTCTGCTGCCATGTCTCTTTCACGGAGAATGCCGCCTGCGGATTCGACCTCCGCACCTCCATCACCTCCCGCTACCCGCTCGCCAGCTTCGACCCCCAACGCGACAGCTGCTCATGGAGATTCGCCATGAACAACACCAGCTGCGTGTCGGCCGACGGCGTGAACCCATTAGACCCACGTGAAGGCTGCGAGACCGCCCACTGGGATTTCGGCGATGGCTCCACCTCCAACGAGTACAGTCCTACCCACGAGTTCCCGGGACCCGGCACTTATGTGGTCACTCTTATCTCGGGTATTGCAGGCGACGAGTGCCAAGACACGGCCCGCGTTACCATCGATCTGCTGGGCAACTACCCTGCCATCACAGGCGACTTTGATATTTGCGGTGGGGACGGCACAACCCTGCACGCTACCGGTGGCAACACCTATCTGTGGTTTGAAAATGGCAATGAAATTGGTTCCAACAGTTCCATCTACGTAACCCCCACCACCACAACCACATACACCCTCACCTCCATTGCTGCTGACGGCTGCGAAGTGGAAATCTCCCAAGAGGTTGTGGTCAGCCCCACTTCTGCCAGTTCACTGACCGACTCAATATGTCAAGGCGAACGATACACCGATCATGGCTTTAACCTTCCGCCGCAAATGGCATTCGGACAGTTCAACTACACGCTAGTACTTCCCAACCAGTACGGCTGCGACAGCACCGTCACCCTCACCCTCATTGTCAAAGAGCTGCCCAACACCAGCTTAGGCCGCACCTTCAACCACTGCTTTGAGGATTATGGGGATGCCGTTCTGTCGGTGCCCACCTCCAACTGTTCGTACCACTGGAGCACCGGCGCCACCACACAGGGCATCTCCGTCTCCACAGGAGGCACTTATAGTGTCACCGCCACCCTCAACGGCTGCACCAACTCAGGCGAGATTACCATCAACGACATTTGTCCCTTCAACATCTACCTGCCCAACGGTATCACTCCCACCGACAACGATGGTGTCAACGATGTTTTCAAACTGCCGAGCACCAAAGACATCGCCACTTTTGAAATCTCCATCTTCGACCGATGGGGCCGCATCGTTTTCCACTCCGAAGACCCTCACTTTGAATGGAATGGCAACGTGAACGGGAAAATCCTGAGCGGAAGAGTGTACAACTATCGCATTGAGCTGAGGACCACCGGAGCAGAGAAACGCATCCTCAACGGTTCTATCACCGTTTTGTAAGCCACTAACGAAGCGCCCTCACAAAACGAGGTCGGCCAAAGCCGTCTCGACGGCTCTCCACCTCCGCAAAACCCTTCGCCTTCAGCAGTGCGACGAGTTGCGGATGATACTCTTCGTAAGTTTCAAAATAGAGACTTCCTCTCTCCTTCAATGACGAGCAGGCCAATTCAGCGATTTTCTCATAAAAAAGCAAAGGACACTCATCGGGGACGAACAGGGCCATTCCCGGCTCATAATTCACCACATTGCGGTGCAGAATGTTTCTCATTCTTTCCGGAATGTAGGGAGGATTGCTGACAATCAAGTCGTAGGAGCTCGCCAACCGCTCACACTGCAACACATCCATCTGCACAAATTCCACCCGCACATGGTTTTCGCAGGCATTATGTGCAGCCAAGGAGAGCGCCTCCGCACTGATATCCACAGCGGTCACATCAGACTGTGGCAAACGCGCGGCTAATGCAATGGCGATGGCCCCTGAACCCGTGCCGATATCGAGAATTTGCAACGGCTGCCGATCGGCACATTCACACACAATAGTTTCCACCAGTTCCTCCGTTTCAGGCCGCGGGATGAGGGCTCGGGCATCCGTAGATAGCCGCAAACCACAGAACTCTGTGAAGCCGATAATATGTTGCAACGGCTCGCCCTGTGCCAGTCGATCCACATCCGAACGATAGTCCACCTCATCCATCATTTCCGCATCCCAATCCATCGTAAAACGGTAGTAGGGCATACACAGGCGGTCCTGCACATACCAGCGCAACATCGCCTCACACTCATGCAAGTCGTACAATGGTGTCACTGCCTCAAGAAAAAATTTCCGAAAATCTCTACGATTCATTTCAACCATCACATTTTTCAAGCGGCAAAGATAACACAATTTTATTTTTCGACACAACAAACCTTCAATTTCATCAATAGTCAATGAAATTCCACAATTTATTACAGCTTTTGTCGTTAGCATTGAGAAAAAGTTTACCTTTGCACGTCCATTTTAACATCATGACCCTTTACCAAAAATTCATCCGATCCTTCCTCTATACACTCATGGTGTTCGGTTTGTTAATTGGCGGGCATTTCTGTCTGACCAGCTGCAATCGGAACGCCCCTGCAACTGCCGATGCCAGCATTGCGGACAAAAACACAGTGCAGAAGGAAAGGATATACAGCGAAGACATTCCACCAGAACTGCAAAAGGGCGTTTATTATGTTGGAAAGTTTGATGGCAAAGAGCGCATCATCATCTTCAACCATCTCCACAAAAAAGACTTCAAAGGTGTGCTGTACACCATCAACTCCGATGCCACCCTTCAGTCGAAGGAGGTGAATGGCAAATTGAAAAAACACAAATGCGTTTTCACACTGTCAGGCGAAAAAAAAGTGCTGCACGACTTCAGCCTGTTGTTGGATGGCGATGGCTTCAAGGGAAGCTGCGAAGAGGGAAACTTCTCTTTTTATCCCTATAAAAAGCCTGCCTACAAAACTGTTGACAAGATCAACCGTTACAAGGAGGAGTGCTTTGAAGTGGAAACCATCCGCGATGTGAAATACGGAACAGCGAAAGGATATTGGGTGTCGCGGCCCGAGACGTCGAATGATTACGCCAAAATCATCAGCTCCGGCATTGCCCAAACTCTGTCGAAAAAGGACTTTGACCTGTACATGGACATTTACATGCCGAAGGGCGACACCATGAGTGAGCGTCCGCTGATCCTTTTCATCCACGGAGGCGGTTTTTTCATCGGCGACAAACGCGACAATCCCATTGTGCTGTGGTGCCAGCATTATGCCAAGATGGGCTATGTGGCAGCCTCCATCAACTATAGGATGGGATTCAAGCTGACCAAGTCCTCCATCGAGCGATGCGGTTACCGTGCCGTGCAGGATGCCCATGCCGCCATGCGCTTTCTTGTACACAACAAGCAGAAATACCATATCAATACGGATTACCTGTTTGCCGCAGGCAGCAGCGCGGGAGGTGTCACCACCCTCAACCTCGCCTTCATGCGCAATGCCAACCGTCCGGAATCAGCAAACGGCGGCAAACTTACTGAGTCGTTGGGCGACATAGAGTCAAGTGGCAACTCGCTGAAAGAGACCTTCAAGCTGCGATGTATCGCCAATATGTGGGGCGCCGTGCACGATATCAACATGATCAACAACAGCAAGGTTTCCATCATCTCCTTCCATGGCAATGCCGACAAAGTGGTGCCTTACGGAGAGGAAGTCCCCTTCAAGGACATGAAACTATCCATCAACAACTGGTTTTTCAATAAAATGTATGGCTCCAAACCCATCCACGAAAGAGCCAAAAAATTGGGCTACCGCACCGAGCTTCACACCTTTCCAGACTGCGGACATGCCCCGCATGTGGATGCCAACAACCAGCCCAACGAAAAGTTTTACCTCATCCAAGAAAAGACTACAGACTTCTTTTACAAGGAATTCGGCAGTGAGGATATCAGTATTCAATATGCCGGAGGACAGCAATTTTCCCTCAACAGTTCAAACGTGGCAAGCTGCAGCTGGCGTATCACCGGCGGGCTCATCCTGTCGGAGAAAGGCACATCCGTGCGGGCGGTATGGTTCCCGGATGCCAAGGACAAAGTGCTGGAATGTACCGGACGGCTCAAAAACGGAGCTGGGTTTAGTGTGGAGTATGCTTATTAATTTGAGAGATTTGAAGATTTGAAAGATTCAATAATTAAAAAATAACCATTATGAAAAGATTTGTTTTTTTGATGTTCACCATCTGTTTAACGGCATCATTTTTGATGACCTCTTGCAAGGATCCCGAACCGGATCCCACCCCCTCACCCTACGACCAGGTGCTGACCAAGGACGGCATCTACCTTTCGATTTATGCCTTCAACAACGGCATCGTGTCGAAGATGGACTACACCCTGATTGACAACCAGTCATCAGATCTCATCCAGAACTGGATTCGCAATTTGCAGAACAACGAGGATGCCACCGCACTGCTCTACACCGTTGACAGTTCGTTGAACGCACTCAACCGCACGAAGTTCCCGAAAAGTCTTTCGAGCCTGCACATGGTAAACTTCACCGACGGTATCGACAATGCCTCCGTCTATTTCTCCAACAGTCAGTGGGGCACACACTACGCCAACCGCAATGAGTACCAGCTTGCGCTGAAAAACCGTTTGCGCAACGGCACATTCCATCAGCTTCCCATCTCCGCTTTTGGCGTCGGCGTACAGAGTGCGTCTATCGATCCTGTAGTATTCAACTCCACCATCCAGGACATCTCCAGCAGCGACGACAAAGCCCGCGTACTGGCCAACTTTGCCTCTGTAAACCAGGAGTTTGAGCAGATCGCCAACAGCATCTCCTCCACCACAACGGTCACCGATGTCACCTTCTCGTTCACCTGCGGCGGCTCCGACCGCATCGCCTTCGTGTTCGACGGGGCAGCCACACCGGAACTCTCCACCTGCAAAATCGAAGCCACACTGAACGCCAACAACACCCTCAGCGACATCGAATACACCGGCCTCACCTCCTCCTCGGCGGCCACCATCACCGGGCAGCACGTCAACGGCTCCATCTTCTCGTTCACATTCAAGAATTTGAGGACCCTCGACAACGAGGTCCCCTCCACCTACGATGTGCGTCTGTTCAAGGAGTCGCTGGGATTGGGCGGCAACACCTACGCACAGGATGTGGAGTTCAACCCGCAATCACAAACCTACACGCAAACGCAGACCAAGACAGCTGGTATCATCCTCGTGCTAGATGTGAGCAGCTCGTTGGGCAGCAACTTCGTGAACGTACAAGAGGCCGCCTGCAACTTCGTGCAGATTCTGGCCGACTCGCAGAAGAAGAAACACTAATTTTTCTACAATAGGAAATTTGAAAATAATTGGGAGGACCGGATGCGGAAATCCCAATTTTTTTTGTACCTTTGCAGCCGTCTTAACATCAACAGAATTATTATATAAAATATTGATACAATGGCAAGTAGAAGAAAAGAACTCTTTCCGAATGTTACCGATGAGCAATGGAACGATTGGAAATGGCAAGTGCAACACAGAATTGAGAACCTCGAACAGCTGCAGCAGTATGTGGAGCTGACCCCCGAGGAGGCTGAAGGCGTGAGCAAGACCCTCCAGACCCTCCGTATGGCCATCACCCCCTACTATCTCAGCCTGATTGACCCGAACGACCCGTACTGCCCGATCCGCCGTCAGGCCATCCCGACGGCCGCTGAGGTGCATCAGTCGCCCGCCGACCTGCTGGATCCGCTCCACGAGGATGAGGACTCCCCGGTGCCGGGTCTCACCCACCGCTATCCCGACCGTGTGCTGCTTCTCATCACCGACCAGTGCTCGATGTACTGCCGTCACTGCACGCGCCGCCGTTTCGCCGGCCAGCACGACTGCCAGATGCCGCAGGAGCGCATCCAGAAAGCCATCGACTACATTGCCCGTACCCCGCAGGTTCGCGACGTGCTCCTCTCCGGCGGCGACGCCCTCATGGTCAACGACCAGGTGCTGGAGTCCATCATCCAGCGGCTGCGCGCCATCCCGCACGTTGAAATCATCCGTCTCGGCACCCGCACGCCTGTCGTATGCCCCCAGCGTATTACCGACGACCTCTGCAACATGCTGAAGAAATACCATCCGATCTGGGTGAACACCCACTTCAACCATCCGAACGAAATCACGCCCGAAGCCACGGAAGCCTGCGCCAAGCTGGCTAACGCCGGTATTCCGCTCGGCAACCAGTCGGTGCTGTTGCGCGGCGTGAACGACTGCGTGCATGTGATGAAGACCCTCGTGCAGGGCCTCGTCAAGATCCGCGTGCGTCCTTACTATATTTATCAGTGCGACCTTTCCATGGGTCTCGAGCATTTCCGCACGCCCGTTTCCAAGGGTATCGAAATCATCGAAAACCTGCGTGGTCATACCTCCGGCTATGCCGTTCCCACCTTTGTGGTGGATGCTCCTGGCGGCGGCGGCAAGACCCCGGTGATGCCCAACTACGTCATCTCACAAAGCCCCAACAAGGTGATTTTGAGAAACTTCGAGGGCGTTATCACCACCTACACCGAGCCCACCGACTACAAAGAGGAGTGCCACTGCGAGAAATGCCAGCAGCATCCGCACGCTGAAGGTGTCGCCTCCCTGTTGCGTGGCGAGCATCTGGCTCTCGAACCGCAGGATTTGGAACGCAAAAAGCGTCACAACAAATAGAAAATTTCCAAATTTCATATCCAATAGAGGTGCAGCGATGTGCCTCTATTTTTGTTTTTATGCTATAACAAAGTAGTATTCAGTGTTTTATAAAAATTTTCACCGAACTACCATTTCTTTCAAAAAAAGCTGTATTTTTGCGCCACTTAAATGGGCCGTTAGCTCAGTTGGTTCAGAGCGCTGCTTTCACACGGCAGAGGTCACTGGTTCAAATCCAGTACGACCCACACGAAGAGATCGAACAGGTCTCTTTTTTTTGTTTAAAAATTCGTTGTTCGCTTCGCTCACATTTGATGCTCATTTTGTGAGCATTTGAAGGGTCGAAAGTCTTTGCGCCAGATGGGTATTTATTGCTGTACAGGAATCTGTTTCCTGGCAATTTCCTCCTCTGTAGGAGACGGCATCTGCTTTTTCGAAACATAGACAAAGCGATTGCCCTTCCTTTTCTCAAATATATACGCTGCCCAGTCTAACTGCAAAACGATAGTCGTGCAGTTGGGCATAGCATAATGGTTGCTGACCAACAATTGATTGCTGGGAGCCAAATTCCTCCCTATATGACAGAATCGCTGTAACGTCATTTCCCACCCATACACGGGGTGTCCAGGATCACGATTGACGCGACATTTTAATAACTTTGCGTCCCCTCTGTTGATATAGAGTTGGAGAGTATCATTTTTCACCAAAACGCTGTCAATGCGCTCCTCGCGAATTTGCCATTTACACCCTCCCATATTGTTGGCGGTCTGTGCTGGCAAAGTGACATCTCCTTGTTTGGGCATTTTGGTGAGCACGTAAAACTCCTGCGCATAGGCTGTGGAGCCCGCGCACAAGGCCGCAACAAGCAGCCACAATCGTATCAGGTGACGGGGGAGGTTCATCATGGGATAAATGCTATTTGTTTGGTAACGATTTAATAATAAGTTTATTGTGCAAGGCACCAACAAACTTATCAACAATTTACCAACAGGTTTTCAATAACACAAAACGTTGTTTTTATGCACTTCTTAAGACAAAATCGACCATTTTTCGCTCAAAAATTTCATAATCCACAATCCTCTCTATGCCAAAAAGTTGCAGAGTGGTTTTGAGCGAATAATTAGTCGTACCTTTGCGGACCAAATTCTATAAAAATGAAGTTACAAGAAAACCATGAACTATTACCGTCTCAGAAAAGCAAAGGGGAAATCGTATTGTACCAACCTGACGAAAAACTTTCTTTGGAAGTTAAATTGGAAAATGAAACTGTTTGGTTAACCCAGCAACAAATGGCACTCCTGTTTGGTGTGAAAGAAAATAATATAACTTACCATATACAAGGTATTTATAAATCAAATGAACTCAATCCGGAGACAACTACTCAAAAAATTAGAGTAGTTCGAAAAGAAGGGGACAGGGAGGTCGCCCGCTGGATTGATTTCTACAATCTGGATATGATTATCTCAGTCGGCTATCGTGTCAATAGTGCAAATGCCACACACTTCCGCCGCTGGGCAACCTCCATATTGAAAGAGTACTTGTTGAAAGGTTATACTTTAAACCAACAACTTGTCGCATTGGAGAATCGCATGGATGGACGGCTTTTACAACACGAAAAACTATTGCAAGAGCATCAGGAGAAAATACAACCACCAATACGCTCCGATTGAGGTTGTGGAAAGCTCCCGCTTCCACGACCGCTTCCTCATTATCGATGAAACAGTTTATCACATCGGTGCTTCCTTGAAGGATTTGGGAAAGAAATTGTTTGCATTTTCCAAAATGGATATTCCGGCGGAATGGTTGGAACCGTGAGGGGTGAATAATTACCGTTGCGGCAGATTACATGGCAATTGTAGAGACGCGGTGCACCACGTCTCTACGGGCGCGGCATTTTTCGCGACATTCGCGGCAGGGATAGGAGCGGCACGAGCGAAGCGAGTACAGCGGATAGCCCGACGGCGACCGCAGGGAGCCGGGCCGCCCAAAATAAAAATAAAATTGTCGCCATAAAAACATTACAAACATTTTGCGCGTATTGAAAATTTGTGTAAATTTGCAGCCGCTTTTGTGAAATATCATAACAATTAAATATAAAAACTATGGAAAAAGCAGAAATTCGCGAAACGATTGCCAAAAGAGCTGCAAAAGAGCTCCATGATGGAGACATCGTTAACCTCGGAATCGGTATTCCGACTATGATTCCCAACTACTTACCGGAAGGCGTGACCGTGACGTTGCAGACCGAGAACGGCATGGTGGGCATGGGTCCCACTCCCGCAGAAGGTCAGGAAGACCCTGAGATGGTGAACGCCGGCGGCGGCTACATCACCGCAGTGCCCGGTGCCGCATCCTTCAGCTCAGCCACCTCTTTCGGCATCATCCGCGGCGGCCACGTTGACGCCACCATCCTCGGCGCCATGCAGGTGGACGAGAACGGCGACCTCGCCAACTGGATGATCCCCGGCAAACTCACCCCCGGCATGGGCGGCGCAATGGACCTTATCGTCGGTGCCAAACGCGTGATCCTCGCCATGGAACACACCCAGAAGGGCAACCCGAAAATCCTCAAAAAATGCAACCTGCCCCTCACCGCTAAAGGTCAGGTGAACCTCATCATCACCGAGATGGGCGTGATGGAAGTGACCCCCAAGGGCATCGTCCTCAAGGAGATCCATCCCGAATTCACGGTCGATCAGGTGAAGGCCGCCACCGAGGCCGATCTGATCATCGCCGACGACCTGAAACCGATGCAGCTGTAAATTGAGAATTGAGAATTGAAAATTGAAAAATGAAGGGATGATAATGTAGAGACGTGGCATGCCGTAGAGACGCGGTGCACCACGTCTCTACAGAAAACGATTAAACGATAAAACAAATGGATTATACCTATCTGAAAATCAATACCGAATCGGGCATTTGCGTGCTGACGATTTCGGCACCGAAGTCGCTGAATGCGCTGAACTCCGCGCTGCTGAAGGAACTGGATGATTTCATCACGAACCTCAGCAAGGAGGTGCGGGTGCTGATTGTGACGGGCGACGGCGAGAAATCGTTCGTGGCGGGTGCCGACATCTCGGAGATGCAGAACCTCAACGCTGCGGAAGGCGAGACTTTCGGCCGCCTCGGCGCACAGGTGTTCCGCAAAATCGAAACCCTTGACATTCCGGTGATTGCCGCAGTCAATGGGTTCGCCCTCGGCGGCGGCTGCGAGCTGGCAATGGCCTGCGACATCCGCATCTGCTCCGACAACGCCAAGTTCGGACAGCCAGAGGTCGGCCTCGGCATCATCCCCGGTTTTTCAGGCACCTACCGTCTCGCCAAACTCGTGGGAATGGGCTACGCCAAGGAGATGATTTACAGCGGCAAGGCCATCCGTGCCGACGAGGCGCTGCGTATCGGTCTGGTGAACGCGGTATATCCGCAGGCCGAGCTGATGGAGCAGGCCAAGGCGATGGCTGCCAAGATCTGCGCCATGGCCCCGATTGCTGTGCGCTATGCCAAGCAGTGCATCAACGCCGAGTACGACCTCGACGCCGATGCCGCCATCGCGTACGAGAACAAGATGTTCGGCCAATGCTTCGCCACCAAGGACCAAAAGGAGGGAATGACGGCCTTCCTCAACAAGGCGAAACCCGTCTTCAAAAACGAATAATTAAAAATCAAACCATTAAAAATAACGAATCATGAAAATTTGTGTTATTGGAACCGGAACCATGGCCAAAGGTATCGTGAAGGCTTTCGCCGCCAAGATGCCCGTGGTTATGAAAAGTAGAACCCAAGCCAGCTTGGACAAAGCATTGGCTTCATTTGCAAAAGGTTATGGCAAATTAGTGGAAAAGGGCAAAATGACGCAGGAGGGTGTTGACGCCATTATGGCCAATATCACCACCACTACCGACTACGCCACTTTCGCCGACGCCGACCTCGTGATTGAGGCCGCTGTGGAGGATATGCAGCTGAAGAAAGAAGTCTTCGCAGAACTCGACAAGATCTGCAAGCCCGAAACCATCTTCGCCACCAACTCCTCCTCCCTCTCCATCACCGAGATCGCTGCTGCCACCACCCGTCCGACGCAGTTCATCGGCATGCACTTCTTCAACCCCGCCGACCGTATGGCATTGGTGGAAGTGATCAAAGGTCAGGTGACCTCTGAAGCGGTGTGCAACCAGATTGTGGAGCTGGCCACCTCCATCGGCAAAACTCCCGTACTGGTGAACGAGGCCCCCGGCTTCGTCGTCAACCGTATCCTCATCCCCATGATCAACGAGGCTGTCGGCATCCTCGCCGACGGTATCGCCTCCGCTGAGGACATCGACAAATGCATGATGCTGGGCGCCAACCACCCGATGGGCCCGCTCGCACTGGCCGACCTCATTGGTAACGACGTGAACCTCGCCATCATGGAAGTTCTTTACAAAGAGTTTGGCGATCCGAAGTACCGTCCTCACCCGCTGCTGCGGAAGATGGTGCGCGCTGGTCTGCTCGGCAGAAAAACTGGCGAAGGTTTCTACAAATACTAAAAAGTTTTCGACTTTTCTACAGAGGGGATGCCACACAGCATTCCCTCTTTTTTTAACGCCATTTTATCAACGATTTGATGTTGATGTATTGCTTTATGCCCGTCATTATTTTCAAAATTTTTCAAGTAATTTTGCGTGGCTAAAAACACAAATCCTTCAACATGAATCATTTGAGAAACTGCGTCATCGCCCTGTCGGTAATCTTCTACTCGCTGACAACAAGTGCTCAATACACCGAACAAGACATTTACATCTATATTGATACTTATAAAGAATTGGCTATCAATAAGATGTATGAATATAAAATCCCTGCCAGCATCACCATCGCACAGGGGATATTCGAGAGCGCTTGTGGGAAGAGTCACCTCGCTGTGGATGGCAACAACCATTTCGGCATCAAGTGCCACAAAGACTGGACCGGCGACACCATCTTGATTGATGATGATGAACTGCAAGAATGTTTCCGCAAATACGAGAAGGCAGAGGACTCCTACACCGACCATTCCCTCTTTCTGAAAAACCGGCAACGCTATGCGGCATTGTTCACCCTCGACATCATGGACTACCCGGGCTGGGCACGAGGGCTCAAGGCTGCTGGCTATGCCACCAATCCTCAGTATGCCGACAGACTTATCAGTCTCATTGAGCGTTTCCACCTCGCTATGCTGGACACCATTTATCAGTACAGACTTCAAAATGGCTACTTTGAACATTACCCTGACGTGAATCCTGAACAAATGGGCAGTTTCTCGTACGTGCAGTATTTTGGGCAGCCTGACACCAACAGCCTTCGACCTGTGGAAAAACCGGCTATGCACATTTCTTCGGAACCTAATATTCACATCGAAACTATAACAAGACATCCCCAACATTCCAGTTCCAACAAAACCCACAAAAAAATCATCCACCAGAGAGGTCCCGCCAAGGATCCTTCTTCCTCCAACAAGCCAACCCCATCACAGTCCGCGAAAACAACATCTGAACCGAAACCAGCTCATCAGCCATCCAACAGCAGCGCACCCCAAAACGCGCGACCCGCTGCTCCCCCTACAGCAACGCCCACCACTCCTACCAGCCAACCCACTCCCCCACCCACTCCTGCTCCCGTCCCCGCTCCTGCTCCTGCCCCAGCTCCAGCACCCTCACCCACTTCCTCACCTACTCCCTCCAACCCTACCACCATATTCACTGCAACAAAAGGCCAGTTCACCGCCTATACGGGCTACCCATTCACCGAACGCGAGGTGTATGTCAACAACAACATCCTTTTCGTCATTGCGGAAGAGGGGGACACCTATGCCAAGATAGCCCGCGACGTGCAACTTCCTGAAAAGAAAATTAAAAAATTCAACGACCTCACGGGCGCAGCTAAGCCTCACACTGGCGAAGTGGTTTATATTGAGAAAAAAGCAAACACTGGCAGCACTCCCACCTATACCGTTCAAGACCAAGAAAATCTTCGCTACATTGCCCAAAAGACTGGCGTAAAACTCCAGAAACTTATTGATTACAACGGCATTACCACGCCAGAAGCTCCCTTAAAGAAGGGGCGTGTCATCAAACTGAAATAATACCATACATTATAATATATATGGGACGGTCCATCTACTACTTTAACCCCAAAACACTCTCATTCGAGAAAAAGGCCTTCTCGTGGAAAGACATCATCAAGCGCGTGCTATGGTTTCTGGCCACGGCACTTGCCTTTTCGGTGGTTATCGTTTGGATATCCTTCTACCTGATTGACTCTCCCAAGGAACTGATGCTCAGACAGGAGAACGAGCAGCTGAAGGAAGAGATCTCCCGACTTGACAAGAAGTACGACCAGCTGGCCATCGTGGTCACCGACCTGCAGAAACGCGATGACAACATCTACCGTGCCATTTTCGAAAGCGAACCGATGCCCATTTCCGAACGCTACCCATTTTTAGGGAATGCACAAAAGTCCAACTCATCCACTCCAACCGATGCCAGCGCCTTGTTGGAGGAGATACACCAAAAAGCTAATCGTCTGACCGTGAGCATGGCGGCGCAGTCGCGTTCGTTCGATACCATTGTCAGCCTCATCGGGAAGAAAAAACAGATGCTGCAGTCCATTCCGGCCATCCGGCCGCTGCCCAACTGCTATGAAATCACTTCGGGCTTCGGCTATCGATACCATCCGATTCTGAAGGTGCTGCGTCCGCACACCGGCATTGATATCTCAGCGAAGAAAGGGACTCCCGTATATGCCACTGCCGACGGGGTGGTGAGCAGGCAGACTCCCGGTGGCGGCTACGGCAATGTCATTGTCATCAACCACGGCTACTCCTACCAAACCCTGTATGCGCACCTCTCCAAGAAGGCAGTGAAGCCCGGCGAGCATGTCACCCGCGGACAGATCATCGGCTATGTAGGCAACACTGGTCTCTCCACCGGCTCACACCTCCACTACGAGGTCATCAAGGATGGCGTGCGCGTGAACCCCGTTCATTTCTTCTTCCAAGACATCACACCAGAGGAGTACGAAGCCATCCTCAAGAGCTCACAGCAGGTCAATCAAGCTCTTTCATAGCAGGGATACAATATTTTTTATTAAATTGCATTATCATTATGCAAAAAAATATTCATGGCGAAAAAAGCGTTCATCTTAGGGATACTGTGGCTGCTGATGTTGGCATCGGCACAAGTGGCAGCACAGAATGCCTCCAACCGGCGCTACGGCACCCGCCAGCTTGACTCCACCGCCGTCTCTCTTGACAGTCTCTCCATCCTGCCCGGCTCGTTCAACCTCATCGGACTTGATACCGCCGACTACACCATTGACTACGCCACCGCCACCCTGCACCTGAAAAACCCTGCCAAGGTCGGCAGTACCGTCACCTATACCTATCGCTCCATGCTGCGCGACCTCAGCCGTCCGGTGAGCCACAAAGCCACAGACCTCATCCTTCCGCATTTCGTGGATGATCCCACACAACGCCACCTCGCCCCCATCACCGTTCCCACCAGCAATACCCTCTTCGACTCCAACCTGCAAGGCAACGGATCCATCTCGCGCAGCATCTCCGTGGGCAACAATCAGGATTTTGTGCTCAACGCCCACCTCAACCTGCAGCTTTCCGGCTCGATAGCACCGGAAGTGGAAATCCTCGCCAACATCACCGATGAGAACCTTCCCATCCAACCCGAAGGCAACACCCGATATCTCAAAGACTTCAACAAAGTGTTCATCCAACTCACTTACAAAGACCTTCTCCGCATCGAAGCCGGAGACATCGAAATCGCCCCCCCTGCCAACAGCCATTTCCTGCAAGTCAACCGCCAGTTCACTGGCATGAAAGCCACCGTCAACAGCATCGCCGACAGTGCCAACCATCTCACCAACACCGTGGGCGGCGGCCTCTCCAAAGGGAAATATGTGCGCCACAGCATCACCCCCATCAACGGAGTGCAGGGACCCTACCGTCTCACCGGCGAGCTGTCGGAAACCAACATCATCATCCTCTCCGGCTCCGAACAGGTGTATCTCGACGGCGTGCTGCTCACCCGAGGGCAAGATCAGGACTACGTCATCGACTATAATTTGGGAGAAATCACCTTCACCCCGCGCCGCCTTATCACCGAACACAGCCGTATTATCGTCTCATTCGAATACAGCGACCAGTACTATTCACGCTACAATCTTTTCACCTCCAACACCTTCACCCACGAAAAAAACAGCAAACTCATGTTGGCTGTCAACTTTTTCCATGAACAGGATCTGAAGAACCAATCCATCCGGCCCGAACTCACCCCCGACCAGATGATGTTCCTGTCGGGAATCGGCGACCGGAAAGAGGCCGCCCTCTACGAAACGGCAGTGCCTGTAAGTGACTTCACCGGAAACGAGATTCTATACCACCAACGCGACACCCTCGTCAATGGAGAGCTTTTTGCTCCCATTTACGTCTATGCCGGCAACTCACACGACTCGGTCTATCGCGTCACCTTCAGCTTTGTGGGCTCCGGGAAGGGCGACTACATCCTGGCACAGAGCACTGCCAACGGCAAACTTTACCAGTGGGTAGCACCTGTAAATGGAGTGTCGCAGGGCGACTACGCGCCGGTGGCCCAGCTCAACGCTCCCAGAATGCACGACATGGCCACGGTGGGTGCCACCTACTCCTTCAACAACCGTGTGAAAGCCGGTGCGGAGGTGGCTTTCAGCTACCTCGACCAGAATCTCTTCTCGAAAAACGACGACCGCGACAACGCCGGCATCGCCTGCAAAATAAATGTGGAGTACCAGCATCCGCTACGATCGCGAAAGACGCAGGACACCGCATGGCGGTACCACTTGACGCTCGACTACGAATATGCCCATAAAAACTACAATCCGCTGCAAAGCTACCGCAACGTGGAGTTCTTCCGCGACTACAACCTCATCAGCGACTTCACCACCAACACCGATGAGCAGTTGCTGCAGATGAGCACAGGATTTTCGCATCCCACCTGCGGCAGCACTGCATACTCCGCGCATTGGCTCTACCGTTTCGGCGAGATGAGCGGTCTGCGACAACAACTCACCTCACAGCACCACTTCAAAGGATGGGCATGGAATGCCACCACCTCGCATCTCATCTCCGCCGACAGCGTGCAAACCACCAACTTCCTCCGTAGCCACAACGATTTCTCGCACGGTTTCTCCAAAATCCGCGTCGGACTTCGCGACGAACTGGAGTACAACATCTTCCGTGAAGCCGCTGACCACACACTCCGCGCCAACAGCTATGCTTACAACGAAGCAGCGTTCTACCTCAAAAACAGCGACTCGCTTCCCTACGGATTCCACCTCCAATACCTCAACCGCATCGACTACCACGCGCAGGAGGCGAAGCTCGCGCTGGGCACCATTGCCCATGAAGCGCAGGCCGGCTTCGAGTGCTCGCACTGGAAGAACAACCGGCTGAAAGGCACCTTCACCTATCGCAACGACCAGTACCGCGACACCACCCACCAGTTCAACTCCGAACACAACTTCGTGGGGAGCATCGACTATTACGGACGGTTCTGGAAAGGAGCGGTCACCCTCGGACTTTACTACGAGGTGGGCAGTGGATTGGAGCAAAAGAAGAGCTACACCTTCCTGAAAGTGGCGGCCGGACAGGGCACACATGTGTGGAACGACTACAACCTGAACGGCATTGAGGAGCTGGACGAGTTCGAGCCCGCCGCCTTCCAGAGCGAAGCAGACTATGTGAAAGTATGGCTGCCCAGCAACGAATATGTAAACACCCGCAACTGCGGAGCCACCCAAACCCTCCAACTGCGACCGGGCAACGTATGGAAGAACAAAAAAGGATTTCTCCGCTTTCTCTCCATGCTCAGCAACAGCACATCACTTCGCACTTATCAGAAAAACACCCTCCAGCACGACATCCGCTCCATCAACCCTTACCAGTTCAACATTGAGGACACAGCTCTCGTAAGCCAAAACCTCAACATCAAGAACTCCCTCGGTTTTTCACTTCCAAACCCCTATTTCGCAGCTGATTACACCTATTACGATAACATCGCGAAAAACCTGCTCTATTATGGAATGGAAAGCAATCGCAACAAAAGCCATCAGGTAACACTTCGTTCATCACCCCATAAAATATTAATTATCAAAACTATATACACAAACACCAACCATATCAGCAATTCCAACTATCTCAACAACAGGAGTTTCCATATTCTATCGCACATCTTGCACAACAGCATCACCCTCAACTTCCCATTCCAGCTGTCGCTGACGGCCAGCTGCGAACTGGGCTACAAACGGAATCTCCTCGGCAGCGACCTCGCCCGTCAGTACAGCGCCGAGATGACTGCCAACTTCCGTATGAAACAGAGAGGAGCCATCAATGTGGAACTGCGATACACCCACATCAACTACAATCAATTGGAAAACAATACCATATCATACGAAATGTTAGGAGGGCTGACAGCGGGCAACAATTTCATCTGGAACGCAACCTACCAGACCAAGCTGTTTGAATATCTGCAATTGAATTTTCAGTATGAAGGCCGTCTGACGAATGATAATCGCCTCATTCACACTGGTTTTCTACAATTAAAAGCTCTTTTTTAAAAGAATTGGACAAGAACCATACACAGGGTGTTCCTGCAGTTCCAGCGAATAAACTCTGGCTTGTTCACAACTTTTTTTGCAGACCATCCGCCCATCTGTAAGCCAAGCCATATTTTTTTTCAACAAAAATAAAAAACTTGCAACTTCTATTAGATTTTTTTGTACTTTTGGGGCCGCAAAAAAGTAGAGAAAGGCAAGTTTTTCTGTAACTTTTTCTATGAAGGGCAGTATAAGCAATTAATCGTGTCCAGAATAGAGAAGAAACAGAAAACAACTTGCTGATTATCAATTTTTTGTGTTTTATTACAATAAAAACTCAGAAAATTCAAAATATGAGAAAAAGGTACATTTTATCGGTTATTTTGCTCGCTTTGACGATGAGTGGTTTTGCACAACAAGACGCGCAATTCACCCTTTTTCAATGGGCGACCCCCTATTATAACGCGGGTGCGATTGGCGAACAGAGCAATACCTTGTGCTTTACGGGCATCTTCAGACAACAATATACCGGATGGAATGATACCTATAAGGATAGTGAAGGCAACACCCAGAAATTCAACACTTCACCGCAGCAGATTTACGTAAGCATGGAATCTTATCTGCGCAAATTGCACGGAGGTCTCGGCGTCACCTTCATCAAAGACAAAATCGGTTATTTCAACAATGTGGGCGTGAAGCTGGGATATTCCTTCAAGTTCAGAATCCCTACGGGTACCATCGGCATTGGTGTGCAGGCACAGCTGTTAAGCCAAAAGCTGGACCCCAGCCACTTCCACCCGACCCAAGAGAACGACCCGCTCCTCAACTCAATGACTGGCAACGAGTCTTGGCTGGATTTGGACTTCAGCGCAGGTGTCTATTACAAGGCTGATCGCTGGAACGCTGGTGTGGGTGTGACCCAGATTGCTGAAAAAATCCGTCTTTCCGGCGACAAGCAGTCCTACCAGATGAGCCGCAACCTTTATTTCCATGGTGGTTACACGTGGGTTCTGCCTTGGGATCCCAGCTGGGAAATCATTCCGCAGGCACTTATCAAGACCGACCTTGCCACCGCACAGTTCGACCTCATGTTGCTGGCCCGCTACAATGGAATTCTTTGGGGCGGCCTCTCCTATCGTATTCAGGATGCCGTATCCGTGCTCTTTGGCGCACGTCCTTTCTTCAACTCCTCCAACAACTACCTCCGTGGCTTGGAAATGGGCCTCGGATACAGCTTCACTACCAGCAAGTTAGGCTACAAACCTGACCGCAGCTACGGTGACCTTGAAATCATGCTCCGTTACTGCTTCGACATCTATAAAGAAGAAGTATTCTCCGGCTATGGATCAAGCCGTAACATATACAAGAATGTTTATTAAACAATATTCTGTTCAAAACCTCGTTTAAGAAAATAATCAAAATCGAAAGATATGAAAAAGTCAGCATTATTATTCGCAGTAGCCGTCATTCTGCTCACCTCGTGTAAGAACGATGGCGACGGCCAATTGGTTGGTGTCAAGGATCGTCCCGACTTTTTGGATTTAATGCCGTATGGTATGGTGTATGTGCCCGCAGGTCACTACCTGATGGGGTCTGGCGACCAGGATGTTCCCTTCGCCTTCACTCACCAGTCGAAGAACGTTACCATCTCAGCTTTCTATATGGATGAGACTGAGATCACCAACAACGAATACCGCCAATTCGTATATTGGGTGCGTGACTCTGTAGCCCATTACCTCCTGGGCAATGCTGAAATCGAAGAGGAAGAGAAGCATGGCGGCCACTTCGTGAAATACCAGTCCGGCGAGAACGAAGGCGAATTAGTGGAGCCCAAGCTCATCAACTGGAAAGAGGAGATTCCGTGGGATTCTGAAAACGAAGAGATTCAGGCTGCCCTGAGCCCGATGTTCCTCGTGGCCAACTCACGCTTCTATCACTATACTCCCAAAATGCTGAACATCAGCATGCTGAACTACGAGTACTGGTGGTGCGACTACCGCAACCAGATCGATCCCTCGCAGCCCAGCGATCCCAACAACCCGAACTATGGTGCCTCCTATAAAGAGATGGACCAGGAAGGCAACGACCTTGGTGGTCTCTTCGCCAGCCGTCCCAGCAGCTACAACAAGAGCCGCGAACGCTTCATGAAGAGCGAATTGGTGAACATCTACCCCGATACCTTGTGCTGGGTGCATGACTTCACCTACTCCTATAACGAGCCGATGACGCTGAATTACTTCTATCACCCGCAGTTCGACAATTATCCGGTGGTCGGTATCTCATGGCGTCAGGCAAAGGCCTTCTGCTACTGGAGAACGCACATGAGAAACTGCTGGCTCTCCGCACACGAATACGCCCGCGAACAGGAGTTCCGTCTGCCCAACGAGGCTGAATGGGAATGGGCTGCCAGAGGCGACTTCGACATGCAGATGTACCCGTGGGGTGGTCCTTACACCCAGAACATCAACGGCTGCTACCTGCTCAACTTCAAACCGCAGCGTGGTAACTACATCGCCGACGGTAACATCTATCCCGGCATCGTGGCCCACTACCATCCGAACGACTTCGGCTTGTACGACATGAGCGGTAACGTGGCCGAGTGGTGCGAGGATGCCTTCGACAAGTCAGCTGTCAACTTCACCCACGACCTCAACCCGCAGTACACCTACTACGCCAAGAAGACCGATACTCCCGAGAAGAAGAGAAAAGTGATCCGCGGTGGTTCATGGAAGGACATCAGCTACTATAACACTGTGTATGCCAAGACCTTCGAATATCAGGACACCTGCTGCTCCTACGTCGGCTTCCGCTGCGTGCAGAGCTACATGGGCCGTCAGAGAGGCGACAACCTGAATTCCGCATCACACGTTTACTAATATATAAAATAAGAAAACACAATACAATCAAATCATTAACCAATTAAATTTTTATTACTATGGGTTTAGACAAATTAGTAAGAAGCAAGGGCTATAAGAACTTTATGGCCAAATTGTACGGATGGGGCGCATCAGTCGTCATCTTGGGTGCATTGTTCAAAATTATGCACTATCCTGGTGCTGGTTACATGCTGATCGCCGGTATGGGTACCGAGGCACTCATCTTCTTTATGTCAGCTTTCGAACCGCTGCATGTGGAGTACAATTGGGCATTGGTTTATCCTGAATTAGCCGCTGGCGACGAAATTGAAACCCCGACCTCCAAGAAGAAAGGTGTTCCGAGCGGAACTCCCACTCAGCAGCTTGACAAGATGCTGACAGAAGCGAAAGTCGGTCCCGAACTGATTGATAGTTTGGCTACTGGCATGCGTAATCTTGCTGAAAATGCCAAGAAGATCTCCGGCCTCGCCGACGCAGCTACCGTCACCGACACCTACGCTGCCAATATGACCAAGGCCGCCGAATCCGTACGCAACCTCACCCTCCAGTACGACAAGACCACCGCAGCCCTTCAGAAGGACTCCACCGTTTCTGGTGAATATCTTGCCAACGTACAGAAAGCCTCTACCGCCGTGGCCAACCTCGCAGCCATCTACGAGAACACCACCAAGGCCATCCAGGGCGACACTGGCGCTTACAATGATCAGTTGAAGAAACTCAACCAGAACCTCGCCTCCATCAACTCCATGTACGAGCTCCAGATGAAGAACTCGAAGGATATGCTGGAGAACTACAAGCTGGTTGAACAAAATATCAACACCTACGCACAGAACCTCAACGATTCACTGGCCAACACCAAGACCTACAAGGAAGAGATCGACAAGCTCACCAAGAACGTGTCTCGCCTCAGCAACGTGTACGGCAACATGGTGGCAGCTATGAGTGTACCCGCACAGAAATAAATTAATATTGTAGTTATTCACGGAGTATTAATTTAAAATTGTAAGAAAATGGGTGCAAAAAACTGTCCAGAAACACCACGTCAGCAGATGATCGGCATGATGTACTTGGTGCTCACGGCAATGCTTGCATTGAACGTGTCCAAGGACATCCTCGAAGCCTTCAACGTCGTGGACGATTCTCTGTTACAATCCAATAAAAACGTGACAACGGCCCTTACCGACCGTTATACCAACCTGCTCAGCATCGAGGGCGAAGAACAAACTGTAGCCATCAAGGCTGCTCAAGAGAAAGCCAGAAAGCTGAGAGCCATCACCGATACCATGGTACGCTATATTGAAACCATCCGCTGGGAAATGACTATTGACGTAGATGGTGAAAATGCAAAAGGAGTTGTGAAAGCCAAAGAAGAGGCTAAAAAAGGTGAAATCCCTTGTGTTCCCGTATCCGATATCGATGGTAAGGAAGACTTTGACAAACCTACTACCTTTATGGTGGGTTCAGGCGACAAACCGGATCCTGATAGGTATGCCTACAAGTTGAAGAAAAGACTGACCGATTATCATGCTCAATTGCTCAAATTCATTGAGAATGAAGCAGGTAAAAGGGATCCCAACTTGGAGAAACAGTTGAGCACGGTGAAGCCTGCCGATATGGTCTTCTCGAAACACGAAGAGAAAGAAGTACCGTGGGAGTTCTACAACTTCTACCATCTGATTACGGGCGGCCAGGTCATTCTTCTGAGCAAGATGATCAGCGAGGTGAAATCCGCAGAAGCTGTGGTGCTGAACCACATCATCGCATCAGCAGGTTCCGCCAACCTCTCCTTCGCTGAATATGCCGGTCATTCCATGGCAGATTCCAAGGTGCTCTTCTCAGGCGACAGCTACAAAACCACGGTCATCGTGGCCGCTTTCGACCCGAATCAGAAACTGGATGTCTATTACCAGATTGGTGTTGACTCACTCAGCGAGGCCAACGAGGCTAATGCCACCCACGAAGAAGGTCCTGCTACGGGTGTTAATATCGAAATCCCCGGTGGCGGTGTGGGCACACACAAGATTGCTGGTTACATCAAGGTAAGAAACGAGAACACTGGTAAGGTGGAATGCTATCACTTCAGAGATGAATACGTGGTTGTTCCGAAGGGTAGCGCTACTATCTCTGCCGACAAGATGAACGTGCTGTATGCCGGTTTGAAGAACCCCATCACCATCGCTGGTGGTTCCGACGCTAGCAAGCTCAGCGTCAGCTTCCCAGGATGTTCAGTATCGGGTTCAGGCCAGAAGAGAGAAGTTGTTCCTCCGACCAGCTTGATTGGTAGAACGGTAGAAGCCACTGTGAACTCTTCAGAAGGATCCTCCAAGATGACTTTCCGCGTGAAGAAAGTTCCGGATCCGTATGCACAGATCGGTGCCAACATTTACGGTGGTAAAAAATCCAAGACCGAACTCACCGCCAACCCCGTGCTGATTGCCAAGATGAGCGATGACTTCGCCTTCGACCTCAAATGGACCGTACAATCCTACTCTGTGGATGTGATTGAAAAGGGCATCATCAGCACCATCAACTGCAGCGGCTCAAGATTCTCACAAGAGCTCATCAACAGAATCAACGGTGCAGCTGCCGGAACGGTGTTCATGTTCTCCAACATCAAGATTTCACAGCCTGAGTTAGGTACCCGTACGATGCCGCGTGACATCACGGTTCGAATCAAATAACATTAAATACAACAGTTATGAAAAAGATTGTTTTGTCAGTATTTGCTCTTTGTCTCGCCTTCTCTGTGTACGCACAGGAAGACACGACGGGAAGCACGATGAACCAGCCGGTACGCAAGCCCCTTGAATTATCATGGGAGCAGACCGAAGTGGGCGACTTCTCCGACAATGTGCCTTACGTCTATCAGCGCAACGCCGATGTGATGTACTATCACACCATCTGGAGAACCATCGACCTCCGCGAAAAGATGAACCATCCGCTCTATTTCCCGCAGGAAACCCGCGGCACCTGGCGCAGCATGGCACAAGTCATCTTCGACGCCATTGACGTTGACCATCCTGAGAAAAAAGAGGACGAGGTTCTGCCTGTCTATACCGACGAGTTCTGTACTATGTATAAAGACCGTGAAGCCGTAAGATCTTCCCTCTCCGAAATAAAGGTTATTGACTCTATGGATGTGGAGACCTTCGAAGTGGTGGGTCAGAAGGAAATCGTGGAAAAATACGAAGCCAAACAAATCCTGATGTACCGCGTCAAGGAGATCTGGTTCTTCGACAAAAAACGCTCCGTGCTGGAGGTTCGCATCCTTGAGATTGAACCTATGCTGCAAGTGGAACGTGAAGTCGGAGGTTCCGGCGCCCCCGGACCCGGACAGGAGGAGGAAGAAGAGGAAGTGAAGAGCGTGAAAGCTTGGAAACGTCTCGGCTACATCATGTACGACGAGTTGCGTCCTTACCTCGTAAAACAGGAAATGTACAATCCCAAGAATAACGCACAGCGCCTCTCCTTGGATGATATGATGACTTGGAAACGCGAGTTCTCCAGCTTCATCTATCAGGAACAGAACGTGTACAACAACCGCCAGATTGACGAATATATCGCCAATGCCCGCGACCAGCGCATCGAATCGGAACGCATTACCGAAAAGATCCGCAGCTTTGAACACGACCTCTGGGAGTTCTAATTTCAATTGAAAATTGAGAACTGAAAATTAAAAATTAAACGAACAATCTTTTTCATAAAAGAAAAGCCCGGTCAATTGATCGGGCTTTCTTATTTTATACTCCTAACAAATAGGAAGATTTACTTCACACCATTCTTTTGGATAAAATCTAAGGCTACTTGGAAACATTCGTCAAATTCTTTCTGTTTCAGATGATACATATAAAGATCTCTGAAATAGAAAGCATGAGGCTTTTTGTCGAAAATATGCAGCTCGTATGAGGTGATCCCCAAGTTCTGCATGCGGTTGGCAATACTCTGAGAGCCATATACATAGGGAAGATGACGCATGGAAAAAGCATGTCCTTCCACCAACGGCAAAATCTTATCCTTCGTGCCATGAATCATACAGACGGGAGTGTTTTCATCGGCATCAATCATGTCAGGAGAAAACACACTGCCCCAGAGCAGTACGGCACCTGCCACACTGAAAGTAGAGGGACTGGCACCGATAGGCGCATTGGCATGAAGCGGGGGCAACGCAGGCTCCGCAAAAGTCAATTCAGGACGCTGATCTTCATCCATATAGAGCGCATGGATAATGGCCACCGCCCCCGCCGACTGTCCCAGCAGGAAAATACGGTTGGTATCGATGTGATACCGGTCGCCATTCGCCTTGAAATAACGCACCGCGGTACTCACATCCTGCGAGGCCAAGTAGCCCGTACGCACAAGGTTTTTATTGGAAAATTTGCCTAACGGCATCACCCGATAATCGATAGAGGCTGCAGCAAACCCCTCTTTTGCCAATCTCATACACCAATTTTTCATATCCGCATGGTCACGAGAACCGAACACGAAACCACCGCCAAACAGGGTGATCACGAGCGGCCGCGGCTGACCTGATGAATCGGCAAGTTCATAAAAGTCAAAACATAACGTTTCTGCGTGTTTTTGACCAGGTGTCTGCACGTCGCAATAGGGAATCCCATAAGTTATGGAAACTAAAGATGTATCCTGAACACGCTGCGCTTGAAGAGTTGTGCAGATTGCCAAAAGCAAGCACAACGCAGAAAAAAGGGAAAACTTTCGCATTTTATGATAAAAAAAATCTAATCACAACGCTACTTGTCCAACTCCAACGCCTGCAAAATCAGCGAGAAAATGCGATTGTAGTTCTCCAAACCGCAGCTTTCGCACGTGTCGGTGAAATGGTGATAGCCCCCATAACGTCCACCCATCGTATAGATGAAGATGGCCGGACATTTCAGCGAAAAGAAATAGTGGTCGCTATTGGCGGCATTGCTACGCGGCTTCACCTGCGATACCAGATGCTGTTCATCGTTGATACGCACCAAGTTATCGTAGAACCACTTTGTATTCTCACCATCGCTGTTCACCACAGTAAACCCCTCATCACCTCCACAAAACATATCCAAATTCAGCACCAACTTTACCTTACTCAGATCAATGAGCGGATTTTCAACAAAATAGCGGGAGCCCCGTAATCCACTCTCCTCTCCACTAAACAATAGGAAAACCGTGGTATATTCGGCAGGATTTTGGGCAAAATGACGGGCGAAGTCCATCACAGCAGAGGTGCCGGAGGCATTGTCATGTGCCCCGTGGAAAATCACCGAATCACCCATGCAGCCCAAATGGTCGTAATGGGCGGTGAACACAATCAAAGAGTCGGGATAACGTGTCCCTTCAACCTTGAAACACACATTCTGCGTTTCATGGGTGTAGTATTCATTTTTAAAAGAAAGAGAAACATTCTTCACCTTCTGAGCGAAAAAAGAACGCTTTACGTAAACAAACGCATGTTGAGGGTTCTCCTCGCAATAGCTGAGTCCCCACACAGGAAGTTCTTCCACACCAATGAGATAGCCCCGAGCACCCAGTTCATTTTTCAATTCAAAAGTGCGGATTAACTTTTTCACATCATCGGCTGAGACATTCTTATCCTTCCAACTCGTTGCATCCACATAGACAAAGCTGCCATGGATTTGAGCGGCATAACGATCGTAGAATTTCAAAAGTTTGCGGGCATCGAAAAAGAGGGAGGCATCCATCACCATCACGGGGGCATTAAAACTCCAAACTGAGCACGAATAAGGACTTATGCGGTAATCCCAAAACGGACTGAGGCGCTGTCCGTCCACCTCCATCACCACATTTCCTTCCATCTTATGCGACTGAAATTCATAATGTTGGAAGCCATCTTCAGTAAGCGACTGCGCGCCCGTCTGCACGAGTTGGTCGCGGATGAAGCGGGCGGCCTTGAGCTCGCCATCGTGGCACCCTCCCCTACCCCAGCAATCATCGGCAGAGAGTGTGGCGATACAGCTACGCACGTAGTTGGAATCCTGTGCCGGCAGTTGCACACAGGCACATACGAAAATGACCAGAAGGGTCAAACAATTGGATATTCTTCCCATTGATGTTGATGGATATACATTAAATACTTAATTCCCAATTCTTTAAGATGTTGAACAGCTTCATCACGTCCCATGGGCAACTCCTCCGATTTATGCGCATCGGTGCTTACAATCACCGGAATCTGATGCTGCGCCACCTGCTGCAACAAGTAGTCGGAGGGGTAGTAGTCAGGACAACGCCCCTTATAGATGCCCCGCGTATTGACCTCCACAATCAGGTGCTTCCTGCGAATCAGCTCAATGCTATGATCGGCCAATTTCCGATACCAATCCTCCTCTTCGGTAAAGAAGCGATTCTGGTTGTGCATTTTAATTTTGTCAAAATGAGCGATAATATCAAAATTCTGAGTTTCAATCATTTCATACGTCTGTTCCCAGAAAGCAGTAACGGCTTTACGGATGTCTCCGGCGAAGAAATTCTGAAGCCCGTTGTCATAAATTTCGCGTTTGGAGCCATCGATGAACCAGATATGATCGCTGCCAGGAGCGCGCACCAGATGAACCCCGCCGATGATATAATCGAGGTGGAAAGTGTCGCGATAGAAAGAAAACGGCTTGGTCATAGCCGGAATGAAGTCGCATTCCAATCCACGAAAGAGCTGTATTTCAGGATATTGTTGTTGCAGAGCGTTGATAGCCGCGACATACTCAGGGATAGCCTCCTCACGGATGCCGAAATCGTTATCGAAGGGCACGGGCGCGTGGGAGGAGAATCCGAGCTGGGCGTAATGAAGCTCAACGGCTTTCTTGATGAAAGCGTCCAAGGGCTCCTTCCCGTCGCAGAAAGTGGAGTGGGTATGGTAATTATTCTTCATGGAAGGAGGAATCGGCATCCGTTACGGGATTAGAAAGTGTAACGGGCGGAAACGTTGAAGAAGTTATAGTCGAACAGCACGAACGGATCGTGATGTGGGTTGGCGAAGAGGAAAAAACCCGGGCGGGCGTCAACCTGGAGGGCCAACGGGATGTTGGCGAACTTGTATTCTGCACCGCCAAACACGTTGGCACCGATGACAAAGTTAGCATGGTCGTACACGCCTATGCGGTGATGGTGACGCAAGGTTCCACCCACGTTGAGGCCGCCGCCGATAAACCAATAGAAACCGTTGCCACAGGCATTCTCATACATGAAATTGGGGTTGAAAGTGAGCACAATCGGAACAGCATTATACTCATAGTCCACGATGAAGCGGTAACCCAAGTCGAGCTGGATGGCGAAGTGGTTGGTGGGGAAAGTTTTGAAGGAGACACCATTCATGAAGCCAATGGTACCACCGATGGCATTGTTGTAAGGGGCTGCATCGCGGCGTGTCTGGCCGAAAACAGTGGTGCAGCACATCAAAGCTAACAGACTGGAAATCAATACTATTCTTTTCATGATAGATAAATTTTGTAACATGCAAAGATACATTGGATTTTAACGACAAGATTTCTTGTAATTTTTTTTTATAAACAGAAAATAATTGATAACTTTTTTCTACCTTTGCAGCTTCAAAAAGAACATTAATCATTCACCAAAATCAACCATTTATGAAAAAAATTTTATCCCTTGCAGTTCTGGCTTTCCTGTCAGTTTTTACAGTGATGGCTCAGGGCGAACAGTTTGTCTCCACGGAGGTTTCCAACAAGAACATAGTATTAGAGGAATATACTGGCATCCAATGCCAATTCTGCCCAGACGGCCACAAAAGAGCCAATCAACTTGCTGCTGCCCATCCGGGGCGTGTATTTGTGATTAACATTCACGCTGGTGGATATGCCGCCAATACTTACACCACAGCGCATGGCAACACGCTTCAGACCACTTTCGGTGCCAACTCTTTTCCGACTGGGACTGTCAACCGTCACACCTTCTCTGGATATAGCCAAGGGAATTTCCTGCTGGGCAGAGGTGATTGGACATCTGCCGCCAACACCATCATGTCGCAGACCTCACCTGTCAACATTGCTGCACGCGGAACGTTAGACTGGAACACCCGTGAGCTCAACATTACGGTTCAGCTGTATTACACCGCTGACGAAGCCAACAGCACCAACAAACTGAATGTGGCTATTCTTCAGGACAATGTGATTGGTAGCCAGGTAGGATCCAGCCTCAATCCTGCTCAGCAGGTAGGTAGTCAATACTGCCACATGCACATGTTCCGCGGGTTTGTGTATAATGACGCTTGGGGTGAAGACATTACCACCACCACGCAAGGTTCGTTTGTAGAAAAAAACTATACCTACACCATCCCTGCCAGCCTTGGCACACCCACTGCCATCACTGCCAAATTGGAAGACCTGCATTTTGTAGCTTTCGTGGCCCAAGGTCAGCAGGAGATTCTCACCGGCTGCGCAGTGGAGATCGAGAACATCAACATGCCCGCCCTTAACCCGCGTGTTGACGCTCTCACCAATAGTGAAGTTTTGGATTGCAGTACCGATGCTAGAGCGAACGTTAAAGTCACCAATGTTGGTTCTGATGCTATCACCTCCCTCACTTTCCAGTACAGTGTGGCCAACGGCACCCCGATGACCTACGACTGGACGGGTAACATCGCCTCCATGGGCAATGCCACCATTGAATTACCCGCCTTCACTGTGGCCACCAACACCAACCAAGTTGTCAAAGCTAAGATTGTGAGCGCCAACGGTCAGGCTTTTGAAAGCGACGAGGCATCCCTTACCATCAAGAAAATTGTTGGTGATGGCACCAGCGAGATGACACTGAAAATCAAAACCGACAACTATGCCAGCGAAACCTCATACAAACTCTTTGGTCCGAACAATAATGTCGTTCAGCAGTCCAGCAGCTTCACCAACAGCTCTGTCAACGAATTTCCCATCAGCCTCACAGAGACAGGTTGTTACCGTCTGCAAGTGAAAGACTCCTATGGTGATGGTATCAGCAGCGGTTATATCAGAGTACTCAATGCCAACAACACTGTAATTGTCAACATCTCTGGCACCAGCTTTGCTTCAGAAGCAAATGCCATGATATATGTTGGAACCGTCAACATTGATGACGAAGTTCTTCAAGACATGCTCATCTTCCCGAACCCGGCCACCGAACTCATCAACATTGAGGGCAACGCCAACATCCAGCAGGTTGAGCTTTACAACCTCCAAGGCCAGCGCGTCGCTATGGAGGTGGGCAATGTGAGAACCCTCTCACTGAACAGTCTCTCCTCTGGCATGTACATCATGAAGGTTACGACCGACAACGGCACTTCCACCTACAAGGTGAGCAAAAGATAAGCGTCGTTAAACCACGAATAAGAAGAGCGGATAAAGCCAAGGCTTTATCCGCTCTTCTGTTTTTCACCCTTACAAAGATTGTAGGGGATTCCGCCAGAAACGCTGACAGAATGTGCAGGTGTTTATTTATATTGTAGCACTTCTTCGGAGAAGAACTCCAACTGCACGCCGGCCTTGCGGAACATCTCCTCCGACTCGGCACCGGCATGGTACTTTTTCTCGCACACCACCCGCGTGATGCCGCAGTTGATGATCAGCATGGCACAGACACGGCAGGGGGTCATACGACAATACAAAGTGCTATTATTCAGAGAAATACCCAATTTAGCAGCCTGACAGATGGCATTCTGTTCGGCATGAACTGTACGCACGCAGTGTTCGGTAACAGTACCGTCCTCATGGATGGTCTTTTTCAGCTGGTGGCCCACCTCATCGCAATGCGGCAGCCCTTTCGGAGAACCCACATAACCGGTGACCAAAATCTGACGGTCGCGCACGATAACACAGCCGCTACGGCCGCGGTCGCAAGTGGCGCGACTACTCACCGCATTGGCAATCTCCATAAAATACTCGTCCCATGAAGGACGCACGTATGGTTTCTTTTCTTCAGACATCTTATTAAAAATCAATTTATTAAATAATACATATAATCACCCACTTTTCGGGGATTCCATCAAAATAATACAACTTTTCACCCCATTGGTCTTTCAACCGAATGGTATTGCCATCAATATAATAGAGTTTTTCACCCCATTGATCTTTCAGGCGGATAGTATTGCCATCGAAATAGTAAAGCTTTTCACCCCACTGGTCTTTGAGCCGCACGGTATTGCCATCGAAATAGTAGAGTTTGTCACCCCACTGGTCCTTGATGCGTACGGTTTTTCCATCGAAATAGTAGAGTTTGTCACCCCACTGATCCTTAATACGAATGGTGTTGCTGTTATCGACATAATAGAGTTTGCTCCCCCACTGGTCCTTAAGGCGCACAGTGGTTTGGGCAGAAAGAGACGAGGCTGCGAAAAGCAGCAAGGCAGACAGGGCGATAATTTTGGAAAATTTCATGGTGAAAAATGCAAAAACAGAAAATCAGATATGCGGAAGTGAAGAGAGTTTAAAGAGGGGAGGATGAACAAAAAAAGCAGACCGAAAAGTCTGCCCTTTTGCTAAATCACCGCAAGAAAACTACTCCTGCTGAGCATTGAGCATCTGCTGGACGTAGATGGCTTTCAAGCGCTGTTCCCGGCGTACTACACTGGGCTTCGTGAATTTCTGACGATTGCGTAATTCTTTCAAAACGCCAGTTTTCTCGAATTTTCTCTTCAATTTCTTCAAAGCTTTGTCAATGTTTTCGCCTTCTTTTACGGGAACGATGATCATAAAAAATACCTCTTTCTTTTAAATGGTTAAACTTTAATTTTTTAGCGTGCAAAAATACAAAAATTTCCGATACAAACGATACCAAAAAAATGTTTTATTTTTGCAGTTCATTATTCAAAATCAAAACCATGAAAGCAATCATCACCTTACTAGCTGTTTTTCTGGCAGTTAGTCCAATTTTTGCCCAAGATACTCTCAAAACTTATTGGAACAACCAGCAGCTGAAATCCATCGGAGTGGCCAACGACTCCATCGAAGAGGGCGTCTGGCGCTACTACCATCCTGACGGAAGGTTGATGATGGAGGGGAAATATCTGCACGGAAAGAAAGTTGGCTTGTGGAAGGCATGGTATGAAAGCGGAAAGCTCTCCCAGGAGTATTATGCCGACAATGGTGCCTTCAAAAGCTGGTATTCCAGCGGCATTTTGGAGTCGGAAGGGCAGATGAAAAACAGCATGAAAGATGGCAATTGGAAATTTTATTATACAGATGGACAAATCTATAGATCCTGCAACTACCTCAACGACAACCTGAATGGTCCGCTGACGGAGTACTATAAAGGGGGGCAGAAATCATTTGAAGGGACATACGAAAATGGCAAACTGGTGGGGTCTGCGAAAGGCTGGCACACCAACGGACAGGTGGAAATGGAAGGGGATTTTGTAGATGATTTGCAGGAAGGCGAGTGGAAATTCTACTATGACAACGGGCAGTTGGGCAGCATCGGCAATTTCCGTACTGGGCAGCAGCACGGCACATGGACCTATTACTACGAAGAGAATGGAAAACTATGGAAAAAAGGAGATTTCCGCAATGGGATGCGCAATGGAAAATGGGAGGCCTGGTACGAAAATGGGGCCAAACAGCGCAGCGGCAACTTCTCGTTCAACAAGGAGGACGGACACTGGGTGCAGTGGTATGAGTCAGGTGTGGTGAAGGATGAAGGCGACTTCAAGGCAGGCCAGATGTGCGGGCTGTGGAAAGGCTACTACCCCGACGGCACCCAAAAATACGAAAGCGGCTACAACGATAACGTGCGCGACGGCGTATATAAATATTGGAACGAGAACGGCAAGAAGCGCTCCACCGGTTACTACAGCAAAGGCGAAAAGCACGGCAGCTGGGTGGAATACGCCGACAACGGACAGAAGACCGAGGAGGGCAAGTTTGTGAACGGCGAGAAGAACGGGATGTGGTCGTTCTACAACGAACGCGAAGTGAAAATCCGCGAACAAAACTTTACCAACGGCGCCGCCAACGGCAAGTTCGTTGAATACTATCCCAACGGTAAGAAACAGATGGAGGGTTGTTACGACAATCGCGTGCGCGAAGGCAAGTGGACCTACTGGGACGCCAAAGGCAAAGTGATGTACAGTGTTCAGTTCGAACACGGTAATAAAGTTAAAGTGTACAAGGAGTTAAGCGAAGAATACGCTAAGCCCTTCTAAAGCACAATCAGCTACGACTTGTTTCGGTCAAGTACAATCCTGAAGAAAGGATTGCCCATCTTTTCGGCAGCGAGTGTGGTGGACGGCCCATGCCCGGGGAAGATCACAGTATCATCGGGAAGGGGCAGCACCTTCGTGCGTATGCTCTCCAGCAATGTTTCGGAATCGCCGGTGGGCAGGTCGCTGCGGCCGACGCTGCCTTGAAACACCAGGTCGCCGACAAACAGCAGCCCCTCATCCCTATGGTACAGCAGCACACTGCCGGCACAGTGGCCGGGGGCCTCCATTACCTCCAGCTCCTGATGACCGAACGTGATACGGTCGCCCTCTTTGATAAACTGGTCGGGCTGCGGGAAATCCTCCTTTGTACAATCCATGTTGAAAGCCACACCATAGGCCACATTGTGTTCATACACCGGAAGCCCTGCCTCGTGCATCAGTAGCGGCGCGGCGAACGTGCGAACGGCCCAGCCGCAACCTATTGTGTGGTCGATATGGGGGTGGGTAACGATGATGGATTTGACCAGTAGCTGATGCTGGCTGACGAACTGTGCAATCTGGTGCTGCTCCTCCACCTCCGCCATGCCCGGATCGATGATGACCGCATCGCCAGTCTCATCATACAAAAGCATTGTGTTGACTTGTATGAAGTTGCAGGGAAAAATCCGTATTTCCATATTCCAATCATTCAAAATTATAAAGAATTAGAATCCAGTCCAGAACATCATCCAGAATCTGTTCTCCATATCCTTCCAATCAGCGGAAGTTCTGTTATAGAAATCAGCCGTGATGCCGTTGAGTTTGGCAGCCAATTTTTTCGCATTATATTTGCTTCCTTCACCTTTTATAAAAGTCTGCAAATCTGCATCTTGCTGAATCATTTCCTTTTCAAAATTCAATACTGAAGACATCATCATGCTTTTGGTGGAGCCCCAGCGCACTTGTGCGAGCTTGTTGGCCTTGCGGTATTGCCAGAGGGCGGAGTTATCGTTCACGCCATGATGACCGCAGTGGTAGAAGGCATCGGGCAGTTGGTTGCTTCCGGCATAAATCGGGATGCGAGGGCTCTGTCCGGGATTCTCGAACGCGAACCAGCACACGCCGCCGACAGCATCGGGCAGCCACGCACGGCACTGTGCGACAAAGGAATAGGAGCACCACGACATAGCGACCCCGCGGTGGAATTCCACCGTTCCGGGCTTCAAGGCGTTGTACAGGTTACGCTCTGCACTGCTCATCCACGGGTTGCCGACGGTAGAAAGGGTGGTGTCGTTATAGGTCTCGCCATCCTTGTTTTTCTTCTCCTTCACGATGGTGAGGTTTTGCAGCTGATCGAGTTCGGGGCAGCCCTCATAGGTAGCACGGAAGAGTTCCATCACCTTCTCGGGCGACACTTTCTGCTCGGGTTTGATGGAGAACGGCAGGTCTTCGTCATCCAGCTGGAAGTTTCTTGACGGGGCGAGCTGGCTGAAGATGTACCACTCGCGTTCGGTATGGTTCTTGCCGCCGGCGTAGTCGGAGGGGAAGGCGCGCCACCAGATGAATTCGCCGGTGCCGTCCCAGAAGCCGTACTTTTTGGCCACCTCCTCCACGTTGTCGGAGCAGAGGAAATAGTCGGGATTGTTGCGTTGCAGGCGGCCAATACGGGCCACATTGCAGCTCACGGCCACCTCGTCGTCGGGCACGCGCTGGGCAACCCAGATGCCACCGATCTTGTCGGGACCTTCGCCCATGATTTCCATCTGCCAGACCTCTTTTTTGTCGGCAATGGTGATGCACTCGCCGCCGTCGCCATAGCCATACTGAGCAATCATCGCACCGATGGTGCGGATGGCGTCGCGGGCGTTGTCGCAACGCTGCAGGGCGATGCGCTCCAGCTCTTCGATCAGAAACATACCGTCGGAATTCACGAGGGTGTCGGGACCCGAGAAGGTGCTTTCGCCAATAGCCAACTGTTTCTCGTTCAGACAGGGGTAGGCGGTGTTGAGGTAGGCGTAGGTGTGGGCGGCCTCCGGAATTTCGCCGGCCACCTTCAAACCCTTCGTATCGGTAGGATTAGCGGTATGCATCGAACCCTTGTACACCACATGTTTCGTGCCGGCCTTGTGGTCGGCGGCGGGCTCCCAGCGCAGCCAGGTGCGGTACATGCCGTCGCAGGTGTGCGAGGTCATCACCGAGCCATCGGTGCTGGCCTTGCAGCCCACCATAATGGAGGTGCAGTTCTCCCCCTTCATGTTCCATTCCCACTCCTGGGCATTCAAACATAAAATCCAGACAAAAGATAAGCAAAAAAGAAATAATCTCTTGATATTCATCATTTTATAAATTAAAAATCAACTACGCAAATTTACACAAATATATTTAGTAATAAATCACTATTTTTGCAAATTCAAATGAAAGTTTGAAAATTATTGCAACAAATTTATTATCAACAAGATTCATAATAAACCATGTTAGTTATCGGTATAGCAGGAGGTTCGGGATCAGGGAAAACCTCCGTTGTGAAGAAAATCATCGAATCGCTGCCGCAGGACAAAGTCAGCGTGCTGTCGCAAGACGCCTACTATCGCGACAATGGGGAACTGACGCAGGAGCAGCGGGAAGCCATCAACTTCGACCATCCCCGTTCCATCGAATGGCCTCTGTTGGTGCAGCATATCAACGAGTTGAAGGAAGGGCGCAGCATTGAGATGCCCACCTACTCGTATGTCACCTGCCGTCGTGGCAAGGAGACGATTCCCGTTTCACCGGCCAAGGTGTTGATTGTGGAAGGCATTCTCATCTTCACCGACCCCGACTTGGCGGACATTCTGGATTTGAAAGTGTTTGTGGACACCAACGCCGACGAACGGCTCATCCGCATCATCCAGCGCGATGTGAACGAACGCGGACGCGGCCTCGACAAGTCCATCGTCCATTATCAGAAATATGTCAAACCGATGCACGAATCGTTCATCGAGCCCACGAAACGTCTGGCCGACATCATCATCCCGGTGGGCGGACAGAACGAAAAAGGCATCGACATTCTGACAAGCAAAATCAGACAGACATTAGGAGAAGAGTAAAACAAAAACATCGCGCAGTCGGATACAATAAAAAACGCAAATTGTCGTTTGACTGCCGAACATCCGAACTTCAAAAATCATGATGAAAAAAGAGAACAGCGAGTACAGTTCTTTCAGCCTGCTGCGATTCATCGTCAGCAAATGGAAATTATTAACCATCATCACCGTAGTAGCAGCTGTCGCGGCTTTTGTCTGCGCCTGCTTCATCAAGCCTCATTTCAAGTCCACGGCCATTGTGTATGCGCCGCGCACCAACTCGGTCTCCAAGATTTTGTTGGCCGATGAAACCAACAACGAGCGTATGGACATGAAGGCCTACGCCATTGAGGCAGAGACCGAGCAGATGCTGGAAATATTGAATTCCAGAGAGTTGAAAGACAAGCTCATCTGTCGTCACAACCTGATTCAACATTACGAATTGGATACCACCAAGAAATACTGGCAGACCAAACTCTACAAGAACCTTGAGGAGAGTATGGAGATCAAGCGGACCAAGTTTGGCGCCATTTCCATCACCGTTGAGGATAAAGATCCGAAGATAGCCTGCCGCATCGCTAACGATGTGGTGGATCTGCTCGACACCATCAAACGGGAGATTGAAAACGAGCGCGCACGTGCCGCTTACGCTGTGATGCAAAAGCAGTTGGAAGATGTTACCGCTGAAATCGACCGCGTGGATGACTCCATCCGCGTCATCATGGAGCATGGTGTTTTTGACTTTGAAAGCCAGTCGGAAAGAATCATGCAGCAGTGGGCCATCGCAGTGGCGCAGGGCAATACGGCCGCCCAGCAGCGACTTCAGGCCTTGCTGGACACCATGGCCATTTGGGGACCGAGAGCTGAAGCGCTCCACGATTTGCAGTTCAGCTTCCGCGAGTACCAGTCGTTGGTGAAACAGAAGATGATGGATGCCAAGGTGGATATGGACAACAACATCCCCACCAAATTCATCATCCAGCGGGCCATCGTTCCCGACAAGAAATGCTATCCCAAGAAGTCCATCATCACTATTGTAGCTGCCCTGTCGGCACTGATTGTCACTATCGTGGTTCTGTTGGTGGTGGAGAACATCAAGGGCACGCCGAGTTTGCGCCGGAAAGAGGAGGACACCCCTGCCGAAGAGCGTTCTGCCGAGTAATCACCGTCTTGCATGGACTGGAAGAAGCACAGCAAATGGTGGGTGATCGGGGCGGCTGCGGCTGTCATCCTGATCAATGCATGGGCGATTTACAATGAGCACCTGTTCATTCCCTTTTTCTCTGTAGCGGCCATCATTGCCTACCTGCTTTTGTTCCGCGTGGATTTAGCCATGTACCTCATGGCGTTCAGCACACCCTTTTCCATCGGGCTCGACACCGAAAAGGTGCAGTTCAACATCTCCCTACCCGCCGAGCTACTGATGATTTCGCTCACTTTCTTGTTCCTTGCCCGCATCTGCTACGACCTGAGGTTCAAGAAAAATGTACTGAAGCATCCCGTCACCATCGCCATCCTTTGCTACCTCACCTGGATGTTTATCTGCTGCATTACCAGCGAGATACCATTAGTTTCGTTCAAGTTCTGGGCAGCCAAAATCTGGTTTGTCTGCTCCTCCTTCTTCATGGTCATCCACCTGATGGACAAAGATCGCAGCCGTTGGATCACCTATTTCAACTGCTATGCCATCGCGTTAGGGTGCGTGGTGGTCATCACCACCATCAAAAATGCACAGGTCGGCTTCGGCGAACACATCGCCCATTGGATTATGAATCCCTTCTACAACGACCACACCGCCTACGGGGCTGTACTGGCGCTGTTTCTCCCTATGACCATCGGACTGTTATTTTTGCCTGAGACCAAGCGGGGGATGCGGGTGCTGTACGGCATTCTCATCGCTATCTTCCTGCTGGGGACATACCTGTCGTTCTGCCGTGCGGCATGGTTGAGCCTGATGGGCGCACTCGGCATCTGGTGCGTGGTAAAGCTGCGCATCAAATTCTCGTGGTTCATCGCTGGCGTTGCGGTAGTGGGAACCCTGCTGTTCGCCTTTTCCGATGACATTCTGTATAGGATGTCGCGTAACAGTCAGGACTCCTCCACCAACCTTGCGGAGCACCTGCAGTCGATTTCCAATATCAAGACCGATGCCTCCAATGTGGAGCGTTTGAACCGCTGGCATGCGGCCTTCGCCATGATTGAAGAGCGGCCTGTCATGGGCTGGGGACCAGGATGTTACCAGTTCTGCTATGCGCCATACCAAGACTCTCGGTACCACACCATCATCACCACCGACTTTGGCGATGGTGGCAACGCACATAGCGAGTACATCGGCCCGACGGCAGAGACCGGCTTCGTGGGACTTTTCACGGTGTTGGCGTTGGTCGTGCTGGTACTCTATTACGGCTTCCGCACCTACCATAGGAGCCGCGACAAGAGCGTGCGACGACTCTCTCTGGCGGCCACCCTCTCACTCATCACCTACTTCATCCACGGGGTGATGAACAACTTCCTTGATACCGACAAGTTGTCGCTCCCCTACTGGGGACTTTTCGCCCTGATCGTAGTGTTGAGCGCTGAAACCGAGAGCAAGGAGGCGCGCAGCCTTGATGCCAACACACCCAAAGGGATTGCTGACAAGGAAGATAGCAACCCTAACAACGCCGTCACGCCAGCCTCCGCAGAATAAGGCAGCCGATGTCGCAGTTGGCACACCGTTTCACCGAACAGTATTGTTTGTACAGCTCAAGGATAGCTTGAGAGTAGAGTGCATGCCCGGAAGGGAAGCCAGCACTGACGTACTGACGGGTGATATGGTTACTCTCAAAGTCGCAGGTTTCCAACAATGCCATGGCGTGGTCGCGGCCAGTATCGTCACCCTTGAAGGCAGCGTATGCCAATCGCACCGGTACGACCACATTGATCACCAACAGGTTGAATGTCTGTCGGCCGATTTTTCGGGGACGGGTGGGACTGTCGCGGCCAAAGTGGAGGTGGGACTTCCAGTAGTCTGACGGCTCGAAGAGAGACACTCCCCGCAGCAGTGAAACATCCGCATCATTGAGCAGCAGTTCAATCAGTTCGGGAATCCGGTAGAGGCACTCGCTCAGCTGGGCCAGTCGCACACAGGGGAAGTTTTGCGGACGGAGGCGCAGCAGATTCCACACCTTAACGGGAATGGGCACCAAGTTATACTTATATTTCAGATAGTCATACTCTGATTGCAGACTTTCGAAATAGCGGTCCGGCTCTTCGGGAGGCTGCTCCAACAGCCCTGCCTGACCGAACACCAACGCATAAATCTGCAACCGTGAATCCTTGTGTTTCAGCACATAACGATATGGAAGATTTTTCGACAACAGCTCGAATGCGCTGGCATTGGTGCTAAAGCCAAAGTTAGCGACAAAGCACCGGAACACGGCCTCCTGCCAGTTGTGATGGCACTCGCAGACGGTCTCCACCACCTCGGCCTGCTTGCGCTGCATCCGTTCCACCGCCAAACGTGAAAGCCAACTCGCAAACTGTAGCGACGTAACCTCCGGCAATGACTGACGGCACGGCAGCAGGTCGCGGCTACACGACATCTGCTCATACTCCTCTATCATGGAAGGTGGGATGTACTCCTTCAGCTCTAACGTAGGGAAGTTTTCCTCCAACTCCACATCATGCTGATACACCACATGAAGAATAACGCTTTGGTACTTAGCATCATGCTGATGCCCGTGGCGGAGCCAGTCGGACGTGCGGACATGAATCTCGACATCCCCCACCCAAGTGATGCCGTCGATTTTAATAACCGCCTGTTTGAAGTCCGGGCCGGCATTCTGGTGGGCGATACCGCTTCGGACAAGCCGCAACGACCGATGGTCGGTGGTATGCAAATCCAAAGCTGAAAACAACTGATTACGCCAAAAATAGTGCAGCAACATCTCGTTCATCTTAATACGAGTTATATTTTAGTTAATTCGCTGCAAAATTACAACATTTTCACAAAATAATCATCAATTATTCGAATTATTTATACTTCAATAACAATATTTTTCAGAATATTTCTATAAATTATTCAATTTCAATTAGAAAAAATTTTTCTCAAAAGAGAAGAAAAGTCATTTATCTATCGTATCTTTGCAGCCTGAACTTAAAAACAAAGAATTACTATGGAACTTGAAAATCCTATTGAAGAAGCCAGACGCTATGTGTCCAATGCAAAAGAGATCATTCAAAAAGCGGGCTATGACCCTGAAGTAAAGTCATATACAGACAGTAAATATGTCAAAACCGCAGGAGATATCCTTTGGAAAGGATGTCTGATCGCTTTAGATGCGGTATTGCACGTGCGAAAAGGTAAGGGACGGCCCTCTATCGAGAAATACCAGGAGGCCGCAGGCAAACGCGACCGCAAATTACTACAATATGTAAATAATGGTTATCACACCTTGCATTTGTCTATGGGGTACGACGGCACTAAGGGGAAAACAATATGCGATGCGGGCTTTGAATACGCCAACAGCATCATCGACCGATGTGCCTTGCTGTATCCCGATACACCGCAGGCGTAACCACTCCCTATCACGCTTCTGAAGATTCCTCTTGTACAGGCCGCTTCTCCTTGGAGTTGAAAAGCCAGTACAACACCGGCAGCACTGACACCACCAGCACCATCGAAATCCACGTACCGAAGCAGATTACCACCCCCATCGGCGACCATAACGCGCTATTGCTGATAATCATCGGAACCACACCCATAGAGGCAGCTGCGCTGGTGAGGAAGATCGGGCGGGTACGCCGCTTGCCAGCTTCCAACGCCGCCTCACGTGCCGACAGTCCGCCCTTGATGCGCAAGGTTTCGGCATAGTCGTACATGATGATGCCGTTTCGTACAATGATGCCCATCAGGGCCACCAATCCCAGTACCGACGTGAGGGTGAATGACATACCCATGATCAAGATGCCCAATGTCGCACCAAAGATGGACAACAAAGTGGCCCCCAGAATCAGCATGGCCAGCTTGAGACTGCGGAAGTGGAAGACCAAAATTACAAAAATAATCAGCACAGCAAATGCCAATCCCTTGAAAATCTGAGGCATCAGAATGTCATCTTGCATGCGTGCCCCTCCCCACTTGAGTTTTACCCCGTCAGGAATATCCACATTCTTCAGACTCTTGTCGATAGACTTTGTAGTGCTGGTGACATTCACATTGCGCTTCACATCAGCCTGAACAGTAATGGTATAGATGCCGTTTTTATGGTAAATCTGTCCCGTAGAATAATCCTCGTGTACGGTGGCAATCTGCCGTAGCGGCACCGAACTGCCGCTGAGTGAAGCAATGTATTCGTCGGAAATGTTCTCAAAATTTCCCATCGAATCTCTGTCAGACTTCAGCACCACTTTGACAGGGTAATCGCCCTCCCAGATGGTGGTGATAGGGATGCCCGAACCATAGTCAAAGGCAAGGTTGGTCATAATGGTGGGTTTGCCCACACCGAGACGATTGGCCTCCAAATTATTGACATCCACATTGATACCTGTCATCAGCTCATCTTCCGTGGTGGTCACAAAGAGCAGGTCGGAACGCTGACGCAAATTGTTCTTGATCTTCTCTGCCGTCACCCGCACTGCATCTTTGTCATTGCCTGAAACATCGATCTCAACGGGGAAGGCGGTCACCACATAGTCAAGCTGCTTGAACCGCACATAGGCATCAGGGAAGTAGTTGACATACTGATCTTCGTACTCATCCAACAGCTTATTGGTCATTTTTTCAGAAGTGGTGGTAACAATCAGCTGAGCGTAATGTTTGGAGGGAAATTTCGGGGCGTAGCACATGTGAAAACGTGGTGCCGAGCAGCCCACAAAAGAGGTAACATTGGTGATACGCTTATCGTGGCGTAAAATGTTGGCCAGCGAATCGCACACCTTTTCAGTGCGCACCAACGGCGAACTGTTAGGCAGATACACCTCCACAACGAACTGGTTACGTTCCGTGCTGGGCATCATTCGCTGGGGGATACGAAGGAAGATGAGAACACCGATGCCCACCGCCAATACAGCAGCCAGAATGGTGAGTTTGGGCCAACGGAAGGCCAGCACAATCACCCTGTCAAAGAGTTTCTGAATCAGGTCAGGGATATTGAACTTGCGCGGTTTCGCTCCAGGCGCATGAAAACCCCGCTTGATAAAGTCATACTGCACGAAGGGGATGAAAAGCATGGCAATCAAGAGGGAGGTGAAGAGGGTGATAGTGACCGTACCCGGGAAACTGCTGAGGAACTCTCCGAAAAGTCCGGTGCAGGTGAACAGCAATGGATAGAACGTGATGGTGATGGCCAGCGTGGCGGAAACCACAGATTTGAAAAGCTCCGTGCCACTGGAAAGGGTGGCCTCCAGACGGGGCACGCCATGATCCAATTTCTCCACATAATTATCAATCACCACCACCGAGTCGTCCACAATAATGCCCAACATCACCAGCAATGCGGCCAATGTAACCGTATTAATTTCAAAACCAATTAGATACATAAAACCCAACGAAATAAACATCGTGATGGGGATGGTCATGGCGGAGATGCTGGCCACTCGGAGCGGCTGCATCAGCATGATGACGAGGATGACCGTGATGATGGCGATGAGCATCTCACGCATGAACATGTTGACAGAATGCGACACCACCTCGGCTTGGTCGGCAACGCGGAACACCGTGACTTCCGGCGGCAGCGTGGTCTCAAAGTCGTCGAGCACAGCCTTGACAGCCTTTCCGTACTCCACAATATTATTGCCTTCCTGCATCTCGATGGAGAGCATAACGCATTTCTTGTCGCCATTTTGGATATAGCTGGTGCGCTGCGGGTACTCCCGTTCGATGCGGGCGATGTCCTTCAGCCGCACTACGCTGCCAGTGGGATCGACATACACAATCTGCTCTGCCACATCATTTTCGGAGGCGTAGGTCTCCGAAACATGGATAGGAGCAAGATGTTCATCATCCTCAAAAGTGCCACTAATAGTGGTGAAATTCTGGGCGAAAAGAGTGCTGCTCAACGTGGAGGCATCAATGCCGTATTTCACCAACTTATTTTTATCGATATAGACTGTAATCTGTTCATTTTGAAGTCCATACCGACGCAGATTGGAGACTGAGGAGATGGTGCGGAGACGGCTTTCCAGTTCGGCAAGGTAACCTTCGAGTTCGCGGTAGGTTTTTTCTTTGGATTCGATGGAGATGAGCAGGGCGGAAGTGCTGCCGAAGTCGTTGCTGGTGAAGATGCCCGCGACGCCGCTGGGCAGTGAACTCTTGAAATTGGCCGCATCAAGGCGGAACTTCGACCAAAACTCGTCATCAGACTTCACATGTTCGGAAAGCTGTACATACATCACCACCATGCCGTCGGAGGTGACGGAGTAGGTCTGTGCCTTGTTAATCTCTTTATAACTGAATAAAAATTCTTCGAGCGGACGGGTAAGCTGTTCTTCCACCTGATCGGAGCTGGCACCCGGATAAACACCCACTACAAGTCCCTGTCGGATAGAAAATTGCGGAAATTCCTGTTTCGGCATCCGCATCAAAGCATACACGCCGAACAGTGCCGTAAAGACCACAATCAGAATAATGATGGACTTATTCTTGACTGAAAATTCAACCGCGCTTCTGACTATCGACTTCGACATGGCTTAACGTACTGATATCAAGGATCCCGTGCTGACTTTCTGTTCACCGTTGACAATGACGGAATCGCCGGGCATGAGGCCTTCGGCGATGATGATGCCGCGTTGGGCGAGACCGCCGGTGGTGACGGTGCGCCGCACCGCCTTACCGCCAGAAGCGAGCCACACGTATCGTTCGCCGGTATGGTCGATCTTTACCACGCGGTTGGGCACCACAATCAGCTGGGTGGTGTCGGATGAAGGGAGCCAGGCGTTGCACACCATGCCGGGCATCAATGCTCCGTCGGTATTCTGGAGAGGGACAAGCACTTCGTAGTTGTGGGAGAGCGTGTTGGCCACCACCCCTTTCGAACCGACTTTTCCCTCATAGACACGATGGTTTAATGCGGATACCGATATGCGGACGGGCTGTCCCACCGACACGTCGGAGATGACATTTTCGGGGATGGGGATGTTGACCTGCATGGCGCGCGTCTGCAGCAGGGTGAGCACGGCATTGCCGGGCAGCACATTCATTCCCTCCTCCGTATTCACCTTCCCGACCACGCCGGAGAAGGGAGCGGTAAGCTTGCAGTTTTCGAGGTTGCGTTTGGCAATAGCCTCTGAAGAGCGGGCTTGGGCAAGTTTGGTTTCCATCTCCACCCACTGCACCTCGCTAATGGAGCCTTTGTCGTGCAGGAGCTTAAGACGGTTGTAGCCGTCCTGTGCCTGGCGCAGCGTAGCCTGTGCGGCAGAATAAGCCTGTTGGAAGCTGGCATCGTTGACCTCTGCAAGCAACTGACCCTCAGCAACCTTTTGTCCTTCCCGCACATAAACTCTCACGACAGTACCGGCCACGGGGAAGCTCAACATACTGGCAGAGGAGGCCTCCAAAGTGCCAACATAGTTCTGAGCACCCGCCTCTCCCTCTTCCCCAATCACCATCACTTCAACGGGTATCGGTTGCAACACACGCGATTGCTTTTTCTCCTTACATCCCACAAAGATGAGGAGCGCACACGACATCAACAAAAGACTTTTTTTCATTTCATAAAATAGTAGTTCACTTTAACGTAAAAGAAAGGAATTTGTTGCAGGAAAAAATATATTTCCAAATGGTTTTTTCTTTGAAAAAAAATTGTAATTTTGCAAAGGTTTTCAAACTAGATCAAATCAAATCATTAATTATACAAAAGAGTTATGAAAAATCTGAAAATCATTTTGTTAGCTTGCTTTGCAGCAATCACCCTGATTGGGTGTGGTTTGGGTAAAATGGTTTCTCGTTACCCTGAAGTCTCCATTAAATTGGATGACCAAGACCTCGAGAACAAGGGCGGTCAGGTTGCCTACCAGATCAAAGGCACCATTCCTCCCAAGTACATGAAGAAGAAAGCCACCATGACCATCGTCCCCACGATTGAGTACAATGGCCAGCAGATTGCCTTGGCACCCATCGAAATCCAGGGCGAGAAAGCCAAAGCCAGTGGCACTCCCATCTCCTACAAGAAGGGAGGTTCCTTCTCCGGCTCTGGCAGCTTCGAGTTCAAAGCGGGTTATGAGGAAGCCAACTTGGTGGCCATCTCCACTGCCCAGAAAAAGAAAAAATCCCATACCTTCGACCCCGTTCCGTTGTGCGAAGGCATTAGCAACTCCGCCGCTTTGGCCGACATCAACCCCGAACTGGGCGACAAGGCTGGCAACGGCACCACGCTCCTCTATGCTGAACACGGCTACAAACCCGAATTCGTGACCAGCACGGCCACCCTCTATTTCGATGTCAACAGCTCTGACCTCAACATGAACCAGAAAAACAACAAGTCGGATGTGGCCAAGAAGGCAGTTGCCGACTTCGGTGCCTTCATGAAAGAGGGTCGTAAGATCGACAAGATCGTCATCACCGGTTGGGCTTCACCCGAAGGCGAAGAGTCACTGAACCAAGGCCTTTCCGACAAACGTGCCGAAAAAGGTAAAGGCTGGTTTGAGAAAGAGTTCGACAAATACCTCCGCCAGTATGCCAAAGAAAACAAGATCAAATACAAAGATCTTCCGAAACCGGAACTCGTATATGATATGAAATCCCCGGGTGAAGACTGGAGTGGTTTTGAAGCTGCCCTGCAGGAATCCAACATCAAAGAGAAAAACCAGATTCTCAATGTGGTGCGCTCACAGCCCAACCCCACCCAGCGCGAACAGAAGATTCGTGAGATGACCGACATCTACAACGAAATCGCCGACAAGATCCTGCCTCCGCTGCGCCGCGTGGAAGTTTCGATGGTTTGCAACAAAAACAACTTCAACGATCAGCAGATCAAGGAGATGATGAACACCAATCCCGACACGCTGTCGCTGAACGAAAAACTGTATGCCGCCTCTATGGAACAAGACCTTGAAAAGAAGGCTTCCCTCTACAACTCCATCATCGCCAAAGAGCAGAACGACTGGCGCGCCTACAACAACCTCGCTATCCTTCAGATCAACGACTACATCCAGAACGGCAACGAGGCTTCTCTGACGAACGGTATGAAGAACCTTGAAAAAGCCGAAGCCATCTCCCCGAGCAATGGTATTATCCTGAACAACAAGGCCATCGGTGAATATCTGCAAGGTGACCGCGACGACGCCATGCGCGATTTCGCCGCTTCCGAAAAAGCAGCCGTCAACCCCGTACAGCAGGACTACAACCTCGCTATGAACCAGATTCAGAGCGGTGACTACAACGGCGCTCTCAAGTCGATGAACAACAAGAGCTGCGACTATAACACGGCTCTCGTTCAGATGCTGAACAAAGATTATGTTTCCGCACAGAAGACCCTCGACTGCGTCACCCAGAACGATGCTAAGACCTATTACCTGCGCGCCGTTCTCGCTGCCAGAATGAAAGAGGAGAGCAAGGTGCTCAGCAACCTGACCGAATGCGTGAAACTGGACGCTTCTTACAAGGCTAAAGCCCAGAAAGATGCCGAGTTCAAGAGATACAGAAAACTCAGCCAGTTCCAGGCTATCGTTAAATAAGACACTCATTCCCTTATCCATAAAAAGAGGCGTTGAACAGATGCCTCTTTTTTTTCTCTAAATTGATAAAATAATGGCTAACAAATTCTTCTCCAAATTCAAACCCGAGAAAATCACCAAAGAGAGCGCCAAGACCTTGGCCAAGGACTACGCCTTCATTCTGGCCGGATGCTTTGTGATGGCTGTCGGATATGTGTTTTTCATCGACCCGCTGAAACTGGTGCCGGGCGGCGTTTATGGTATCGCCATCGTACTGCACCATACCGTCGGCTTCCCCATCGGTCTGGCTGGTCTGTGCCTTGACCTGCCACTGCTGCTCATCGGCACCCTGTGGCTGGGGCCCAAGTTCGGCCTCAAAACGGTAGCCGGCGTGTTCGGACTGTCGGGCAGCATCTCGCTTCTTGAGTTCATCCACGACGGCACGCCGCTGGTGAGCGACCCGTCGGCCACCTTCATCCTCACCCTCTTCGGCGCCGTTATCATCGGTATCGGATTAGGACTGATCTTCAAGTCGCGCGCCACCTCCGGCGGCACCGACATTATCGCCATGATTCTCGGCAAGTACCTGAAACACATTCCTATCGGCAAGCTCATCATCGCTGTTGACTCCACCGTGGTACTTTTGTCCCTCTGCATCCCCGACTTCGACTGGACCATCCCGCTTTACTCTTGGCTGGTGATCTACGTAGAAGGTGTGGTGATTGACATGGTGATTTCCGGCGGACGTTCCAGCAAGGCCGTTTTCATCATTTCACAGAATCCAGAACCTATCAAACAGTTCATCCTTAACGATTTACAACGCGGCGGAACCTATCTGAGAGGTATGGGAATGTACTATAATGATGAGAAAAACATCATCTATACGAACGTCTCCCGTAAGCAGCTGCCCGCGCTCATCCACCATGTTCACGAAGTAGATCCGAAGGCCTTCCTCTCTATCTTAGAGGCTTCGGAAGTGCTGGGCGAAGGGTTCTCATCGTTGCGAGAAAAAGCATCCGAGTAGCATGGAGATTGTTCCTATCGCCCACATTCACAGCGATTTTCCGACCAAGTTCGGCATTCCCCGGCAGAGCGGATTGGCACCGTCGTTGCGCAGCACCATCGAATTTGTAGAGCCGTTTGGTTCGATGGAAGCGGTGCGCGGTCTGTCGGAATTTTCGCACCTATGGCTGATATGGAGTTTTTCTGAAAATGTGGAGAAGGGGTGGACGCCCACGGTGCGCCCGCCCCGGCTCGGCGGCAACCAGCGGATGGGTGTGTTCGCCACCCGTTCCACCTTCAGACCCAATGCGTTAGGACTATCTTCGGTGAAACTAGAGCGTGTGGAGATGGATGCCCATGGCCGCCCGCTGCTGCACGTGCTCGGCGCCGACCTCATGGACGGCACGCCCATCTACGACATCAAGCCCTACCTCACCACCACCGACTGCCATCCCGAAGCCATCGACGGGTTTGTGGCCAGCCACCAGCACGAAAAGGCCGAGGTTATCATCCCGAAAGCCATTATCCGACAGATACCCAGCGAGTTGTTTCCCGCCTTGCAGGAGGTGCTGGCACAAGATCCGCGACCGGCGTACCACAATGACCCCGAACGAATCTACGGATTCGAATTTGGGCATTGGGAAATCAAATTCAAAGTTGACGGGCGAACGCTGACCGTGGTGAAAGCGAATGCGATAGGCTAATTCTTAGCCCCTTTTTGGCGGTATTCGGCGGCCTTCTCGCTATTGCCCAACGCCTCGTAAGCCTCTGCTAATGAGTTGTAAATGTGGCGCTGCTCCTCTTTATCGTAGGTGTATTTCAACGCCTTCTCGAAATAAGGAACAGCCTTCTCGGGTTTTCCTGTGTTCATATAGGCGCTGCCCAAGGTGTAGTTCATCATACCGTTGGTGGGGAAAATTTCCACGATATCCTTCTCCAGTTCGATGATGCGAGTATAGTTCTTGGCGCGGGCAAGGCAGTACATAAAATCCTTCCACAGAGCATATTGCGACGGATCGATGGAGAGGGCAGTCTCAAAATCGGACACAGCCTCCTGGTATTTTTTCTGTCGCAGGAGGATGGAGGCACGGGAGGCCCATCCCTCCACTGCTTCCGGGTTGGCGGTGACGAGCGCTGTGGCGAGTTGCATCTGCTGGTCGGTGGGGTCGGAGGTGGCGAGAGGAGCGAGATACACCCGCAGGATGGACAGCTTCTTTTCCAGCTCCACATCTGGCGACAACAAGGCAGCCTTGGAAGCCTCGAAAGCGGCCTGTTCATTCCCACCATGCATATAATAGAATGCCAGTACCTGCTGCACATTGCCGTTGTTGGCATCCAGCTGCGCAGCTTTCTGCAAGTAAGGAATTGCCTGCGAAGACATGTTGTTGGACATGTAGATGTCGGCGGCGCCCACATAATAATCGGCATTATTCGGGTACTTCTTAATGAGCTTGTCGTACACACCTGCCGCACCCTTCACATCATTTTTATACAGAAAAATCTCCACCTTGGCTTGGGTGATGGATTCGGTCACGCCCATCAGCTGTTCAATCTGATCCATCACCTTGAACAGCTCCTTGGCGTTGCCCAGATTCCATAAGGCATTGGCATAGCTGAACAAAAATTCCTCATTGGCGGGTTCCATTTTGCAAACCTGCTTCCACACCTTCGATGACTCCGAAAATTTGGACTGGTTGTCGAGCACTTGGGCGAAGGAATTCCAGTACCACACATTGTTTTTGTCATACTGACAGGCCTGTTTGAAGTAGTATTCGGCATCGGAATAGTTCTCTACATCAGCCTTCATCCGTCCCAGCATGAAATAAGCGGCAGCGTGATCTGTTCGGGTGGAGAGCACACTGTGCAATGCTTTCTCGGCAGATTCATAATTTCCTGTATAATAAGCTCTCAGGGCATTGGCAAATTCCACCGACACCAAACGTTCAGACTGTGTAGGGCCTGCATTTTTCCTGGTTTTCTGAGGATAAACTGTTAAGCAGATAGCCAATAGCAAGAGGGCGAGGGAGAGTTTTTTCATAAAAAACAAATTGGGCTGCAAAGGTACACATAATTTAGGAAATGGCGAACGGGGAGGCGAGAATTGTGTGGAGGAATGCGAGATTCCGTTGCTGCGCTGCGCTTGCAACGGAATGGTGAGGCGGCATAGAGAAACATGTGGGATGAAGGTCAAAATCCCCGCTGGCTGCGGGCGGCGGTGGAGATGACCTCCCCGCGGGGACGGATGTTCTGCGGAGGCTTGGCCGCCACTGACGATGGCTTTTTCGCTGAGGAGGATGAAGAAGATGAAGCGGAACTCTTCCCGCCTCCAGAGGGCGACTGCGCCTTGGGAGCCGACGGATTGGCTGGCGCTGAGGGAGACGACGGCTGCGGCGCATAATAGCCCCGCCCACCGCTGCGCTTGTAACCCGTCAAGGAGTTCACACGCGTGATACCCGACGACAGGTTGTGCCCACCGGTGGTCAACATATCGTTGTATGTCACTATCACTGATGGTGTTTTCAGATACCTTGCGGAGGCGTTGGCCAAGCTGCCGACATAGAAGTTGCGCACCGTGCTGAGGTCAAGACCCACCACCGAGAGATGGTTCTTGCCGATGCGACGCACCAGGTGGTTGACCTTCTGGGCTCGCTGCACCAACTGGTAGGCGACACTGCCCGACTGCCGCATGCCACGGGGATAGGCCAAATACCGCGCCAACTTCGTATACTCCTCATCACTCAGAGCTTTCAGCATGGAACGCACCCCACTGATCTCCGACCGCAACGCATTGCGTTCATCCTTGGCCACCCGCTCGTAAATTTCCTTCCGCTGCTGGTCGGAATATCTGAACTGGTAGGTCTTCTCATTTTTTGCCAAAGCATTGGTAACCTGACCTTTCTGGTAAGATGAATAGTTGATGGCGGAGAGGGTGTCGGCCAACCAGTCCACCTGCTGGTCGTTCAGATTTTTGAAAAAGTCCAACAAATTGCGCGTGGGCTTATACAAAAGATAGGGTTTCTGCTGGGGAAAAGCATTGCCCACATCGCCTGAATAGGTCACGCCATTATCCATAAACAATTGATACAGAGCAGTATATTGCACTACTCGCGCCAAATCGGTATTGCCTAAAGTGGCGAAATACTGGTAGGCCTGATTCTCATAACGATAGCCGATGGACACGCTTCGCTCCGGCGAATTGAAGTACGACACTGGCAATGAGCCGGTTCTGTTCAACGTATAGATGGTGAAGCCCTCGTCCATGTCGATGGCATACATGGCATTCCACGTGTTCCAATTATATACCAACTCGTTGAGTCCCAGCTTCTTGAACAGCGGTCTGTCGAACGGGAAGTGGGGCGGCGACGGGTAGCGGTAGTAGGCCTCCTGTATGGTGCCGTTCTCCGACCAGTCTTTCAAAAGCACATCGGTGATGGTGAGCAGATGGCCGAATTCAGTGTTTTCCAGCTCTTTACTCAAAAAAGTAGGACACCAGTCGTGACCGTTTTTCATCTTGCCGGCCATCAGGTCGTTCACATCCAGACTCTGCGACAGTTCCTTCTCGGTGACCGAAGCCAGCAGCAGGATCGACTCCACGTTGAGCGGCGGCAGCTCGTAGAGGGCCGCCACCCGCTCGCGGCCTATCACCACCAGGGTGGCAGAATCGGCCAGTCCACCCAGCACCAAGTCGGCATCGAGGGTGAACTGCCGGATATGGTTGAGCTGCTCCGAAAGGTCGTGGTTCTTGGAGATGGCCCACGCCACAAAACCCGGCACACGGCTGAAATACACACCCGTAAGCTGCTGCTCGAACATGTCGGAAATGGTCACCTTGCGGGCAGTGTCGGAAAGTTGGAAAAACTCCTCCCCTTTCTCCATGAACCAGTCGTTGAACTCGTACAGCGTGATCTGGTAGTCGATGGTGTCCTCTACGAAATAGGAACGGCCATGTTCGACTGGCAACGGTGTTACATTCGGCTTATAGTCAGAAAGATAGATAGCCTGCGAAAGTTCTTTCGTAAGACGGGTGCGGTTGCGCTCGGTGGTGTTGCCCAGCACAATCAGCAGGTCGGTGATTTTGCCATCGTAGCCGACAGGATGCTTGCGAGTCTCCACAGAGTGAGTAAACTGACTGAAAATCTGCGCAATCGTGTCGGCATTGAAATAGGGAGGCGGCTCCGAGATGAGCAGCAGACAGCTGCCGTCGTCGAAGGCCGCCTCGCCGATGGTCTGGTAATGGAATCGGAAATGGCTGCGGAAATCGGCATAGAGGGTGTCTTTCTGAAGATACGCCTGCGTAGTGGCGAGATCCACATTCTGGTCGGGAATCAGCTCTACATCTTCCGCGGCCGCCTCCCACTTTTTGCCCTCCACAGAATTGCCGATCAGACACAATCCAGCCACCCCCGCCACCGCCAAGGCAGCGGAGAGCAGACTGTATAGCAGCACCTGTTTCCAGTTCCGGTGCAGAGACATTATTTCTTGCAACCCTTCTTCAGCAGATTCATCGAGAAGTCGAACGTGCTGCCGGGCTTGATTTCACGCACAGGGCAACCCTGTTTCAGCACAATCATCTCGCGTTTTTTCTTGTACGGATTCTTCTCGTACTCACGCAGCGTGATGACATCGTTCTCCACCCAGAGGGCAGTGGCTTCGCGCAGGCCCACCACCATGACTTCAGGATGGATGCAGAGGAACTCCTCGATACGATCCTGGCGCGACTCGCCGGCATGCGTCAGCGCATCCTCCACCTCGGTCGGATAGGGATCGATGTAGTGGGGGTTGATCTGGAACGGCACGAAGTCGAAGCAGTTGAAACTCTCGGGCATGATGATGGGCATGTCGTTGGTGGTACGCAGGGTGGGACAAGCCACGTTGGAACCCGCGCTCCAACCCATGTAGGGCGCGCCTTCGAGCACCTTGCGGCGCACCGGCTCGATGAGCTTGTTGCGGTGCAGCTCATACACCAGATGGAAGGTGTTGCCACCGCTCACCATGATAGCGTCGCTCTCGTTGACCAGCGCCACAGGATCGGCTACCGAATGCGTGGAGACGATATCGGCCTTCAGACCGAAGGTCTTGAAGCAGTTTTTCACTTTCTCAGTAGCGGCATTGTAGCTCTCCTCCAAGGTGGCGCCGTTGCGCACGACAGCATACGGGAAAAAGGCGATTTTCTTTTTGCCTTTTGTGCCTAAAAATTCTTGAATCAAAGGCATACACCAGCCCAGATAAGACTCTTTGTAATTGGTTGAATTGCTGATTAATAAAAGTTTCATGATGGGTATTTTGAAGATTTAAAAATTTGAAGATTCGAAAAGATTTGAAGAGATTTGAGGATTTGAGGGGATTAGGGGTGGGATGTGGTGCGATAGACGTGGCCGTTGGCATCTAAGCCATAGTGGGAGGAGAGGTGGAAGACTTCGCGGACGTTTGGCTCGGTCAGCACGTCATCAACAGGACCGAAATGTTTGAGTGCGCCGTTTTGCAGCATCAGTACTTTGTGAGCGTATTTCTTGACGAAAGAGAGGTCATGGAGGATGATGACGATGGTTGTATTGTTTTGTTTATTAAGATGTTGAAGAATATCCATCACTTCAAACTGATAAGTGATATCCAAGTTGGAGAGCGGTTCATCGAGCAGGATGACGGGCGTTTGTTGGGCCATGGCGCGGGCTATCATCACTCGCTGCACCTCGCCGCCACTCAGCTCGGTGAGCATCCGGTTGCGGTAGTCGGTGAGACCTGTGATCTGGAGCACCTCCTCCACCACCTCCACATCGTGCGAGGAGGCGGTTTCCCATCGGCTCTGGTGCGGGTTGCGACCCATCAGCACAGTGTCGAACACCGAGAAGTCGAACACCACATCCTGCCGCTGCGCCACGTAGGCCATCAGCCGCGCTTTCTCCATCGCCGTCAGCGAGTTGAGCGGTTGTCCACCCACCTGCACCGAGCCGCCCTGCGGTTGCAAAAGACCCGTCATCAGCTTCAGCAGCGTGGTCTTTCCCGAACCATTAGGGCCCACAATGGCACAGAAATCCCCCTTGTCCAATCCAAAGGAGAGGCCGTCGAGCAGATGTTTCTGCGAATAGGAAAATTTCAAATCTTGAACATCAATCATAGCGGTGGATTGCAGTTTGCAAAGATACAAACAAAAGCGTTATCCCCCTTTTCTTTTCACAAAAAAAATATCATTTACATCACTGCGAAAAAACTACTATTTTTGCAAAGAGAATCATAGATATCTTTAATGGAGTTCTTACTTTAATAATATATTGAATATTAATAATTTACAAATCAATAATATGGCAGACGGATATTTAGAGAAGCGATATGACGAGGTGTTTGGAAAGAACGCTACACGCACAGTGGTGAAGCGGGTGCCGGTGGAGCAGCTGATGGAGCGGAACAGAAGTTACCGCGGTTTTCATCCCGAGACAGTGGTGCCCCGCGAGACGTTAGAGAAAATTGTGGCGGTGAATCCGCTGTTGCCGTCCGCCTGCAACCAGCAGGTGCTGCGCTTCAAACTCGTCACCAAGGATAGCGGTGCAGACATAGTGTTGCGCCACATCAAGATGGGAGCCGCACTGCCGGAGCTGCATCTCCCCTTCCCTGGCACCGAGCCGCAAGCGTTTATCGTGATCTGCAGCACAGTGCCGGAGACCAAGCTGGTGGACATCGACCTCGGCATCTCCGCGCAGAGCATGCTGCTGAAAGCCACCGAGTTGGGATATAACGGACTGATTATCGGAGCGTTTAACCGCAGCGCGTTGAAGCAGGAACTCCAGCTGCCCCTTGAACCTCTGCTGGTAATTGCCATCGGGCGCGGGGCCGAAGTGATACGGCGGGTGGAGATTGCCGAAAGCGAGAGCCACGCCTACTACCGCAAAGACGGCGTACACTACGTGCCCAAAGTACGAGTAAGCGATTTGATTTTGGGGTAAGAAGAAGAGATCGATTGTTGAAATCTTATCTCTTAATTTTTACCTTAACAGTCATTCCTTCAGTAATTTCAAAAACTTCACCCTCCACATTGGCCTTGATTTCGAGACTGGTGCAGAGCGTTTCGGTTTTGATGTAGTCGGCGAAGGTGGTGAAGGCCTTGTCGAGTTGCGGGTGGCTTTCCACCTCGATGGTAATGCGGTCGGAAACGTCCATGTTGGAGTCCTTGCGGTAGTTCTGGATACGGTTGACGAACTCGCGGGCGTAACCTTCATTCAGCAAATCTTCCGTCAGCTCGATGTCGAGGGCCACGGTGAGGGCATCCTGGTTGGCCACAACCCAGCCCGGAATATCTTCTGCCACAATCTCCACATCCGTCACGTCAATGGTCACCTCCTGACCGTCGATGTTCAATAAGGCACTGCCGTTCTTCTCGATGGCGCGGATGTCGTCCTGACTGAACGCGGTGATGGTGGCGGCCACCTGCTTCATAATCTTGCCGCACTTGGGTCCTAACTTCTTGAAATCAGGCTTGATACGTTTTACAAAGATACCAGCTTCATCGGAGACAAACTCCACCTCCTTCACGTTGACTTCGTGCAAGATGAGGTCTTTCACCTTCTCGATCTGCTCTTTCAGGTTGGAGTTCTCCACCACAGGAATCATGATCTTGGCGAGCGGCTGGCGCACGCGGAGGTTCGACTTTTTGCGCAGCGAAAGAATCATCGAGCAAAGTTTCTGTGCTAACTGCATGCGCTCTTCGAGAGGATTGTCAATCAGCTCTTCGTGAACCTTCGGATAATCGGAAAGATGGATGGAGATAACATCCTCGCGGTGGGTGATGCTGTTCAGGTCGAGGAAGAGCTTGTCCATGAAGAACGGCGCGATGGGCGAGGCGATCTTGGCGATGGTCTCCAAGCAGGTGTAAAGGGTCTGATAGGCAGACAGTTTGTCCTTGCCTTCGCCTTTCCAGAAACGACGGCGGCAGAGACGCACGTACCAGTTGCTCAGGTACTCGTTGACAAAGTCTTGGATTTCGCGGCCGGCTTTGGTCGGCTCGAAGTCGGCGTAGCACTCGTCGCAGTGTTTCACCAGAGTGTTGAGTTCGGAGAGAATCCAGCGGTCGATTTCGGGACGCTCGCTGTTCGGGATGTCGGCCTCCTTGTAGTCGAAACCGTCGATGTTGGCGTACATCGCGAAGAAGTTGTAGGTGTTGTAGAGCGTTCCGAAGAACTTGCGCTGCACCTCGGCGATGCCTTCGGGGTCGAACTTGAGGTTGTCCCACGGCTGGGCGTTGGTGATCATGTACCAGCGGGTGGCATCGGGGCCGTATTTCTCGATGGTGGCAAACGGGTCAACGGCGTTGCCAAGACGTTTCGACATCTTGTTACCGTCTTTATCCAAAACCAAACCATTGGAAACCACAGTTTTATAAGCCACAGAATCGAAAATCATCGTGGCAATGGCATGGAGGGTGAAGAACCAACCGCGGGTCTGGTCAACTCCTTCTGCGATGAAGTCGGCGGGGAAGTTCTTCTTGAAAATATCCTGATTTTCAAAAGGATAATGCCACTGGCAGTAGGGCATGGCGCCGGAGTCGAACCACACATCGATGAGGTCGGTCTCGCGGGTCATCTTCTGACCGCTCGGGGAGACGAGGAAAATCTCGTCCACGTAGGGACGGTGCAGGTCGATCTTGTCGTAGTTTTCTTTGCTGAAATCGCCGGGCACGAAGTCCTTGTAAGGATTTTCCTTCATAATGCCGGCGGCGACGGCCTTGTTGATCTCATTCACCAGCTGCTCCACCGAGCCGATGCAGATCTGCTCTTTCTTGTCCTCGGTGGTCCAGATGGGCAGCGGGGTGCCCCAGAAGCGGGAACGCGACAGGTTCCAGTCCACGAGGTTCTCGAGCCAGTTGCCGAAACGGCCGCTGCCGGTGGCGGCGGGTTTCCAGTAGATGGTCTTGTTGAGCTCGATCATCCGATCCTTCACAGCCGTGCTCTTGATGAACCAAGAATCCAGCGGGTAGTAAAGAATCGGCTTGTCGGTACGCCAGCAGTGCGGGTAGTTATGGACGTGCTTCTCAATCTTGAACACTTTGTGTTCGCCCTTGAGCCACAGACAGATGGTCACGTCAAGGTTTTCGGTCTCGGGAGTGGCGGCGGGGTCGTAGTCGTTCTTCACATAGCGGCCCTCAAACTGGCTATAGAGGTCTGCATTGACCTGATTTTTCACGAATTGCGGGTCGAGTTCGCTCATCAGGAAGAACTTGCCGGTCTTATCGACCATCGGCTGTGGGTTGCCAGCCTTGTCGATGAGCAGCATCGGGGCGATGCCGGCGTCGGCGGCCACGCGCTTGTCGTCCGCACCAAAGGTGGGGGCGATATGCACGATGCCCGTACCGTCCTCGGTGGTGACATAGTCGCCGGGGATAACCTCGAAGGCCTTGCCGTCGGGGCGCATGAACGGGATGAGCTGTTCGTATTGGATGCCTGCGAGTTTTTCACCCTTGATTTCGCCCAAAATCTGGAACGGGATGTTCTTGTCGCCGGGCTTGTAATCTTCGAAGGCGAGGTCTTTGTTCTTCTCGGGGAAGAAGTTGCCGACGAGCGGTTTGCCGAGAATCACCATGATGGGGTCGCCGCTGTAGGCGTTGAACGTCTTGACCAGCACGTAGTCGATTTTCGGGCCGACGGCGAGGGCGGTGTTGGACGGAAGGGTCCACGGGGTGGTGGTCCAGGCGAGGAAGTAGAGGTTGTTGGGCACGCCCTGTTCGCCGATGAACATCTGTACGTCGGTGGAGAGCACTTGGTCGGTGCGCACTTTGAACTGGCCGACACAGGTGGTGTCTTTCACGTCGCGGTAGCAGCCGGGCAGGTTGAGCTCGTGCGAGCTGAGGCCGGTGCCGGCGGCGGGGGAGTAGGGCTGGATGGTGTAGCCCTTGTAAAGCATTCCTTTCTTATAAAGTTCTGATAACAAATACCATACTGATTCAATGTATTTGTTGTCGAAGGTAATGTACGGATTTTCGAGATCGACCCAGTAGCCCATCTTCTTGGTAATGTCGTCCCACATATCCTTGAACTGCATCACATTCTGGCGGCAGGCCTTGTTGTATTCCTCCACGGTGATGGTCTTGCCGATATCCTCTTTGGTGATGCCGAGGGCTTTTTCCACGCCGAGTTCCACGGGCAGACCGTGGGTGTCCCAGCCGCCCTTACGGCCAACGTATTTGCCTTTGAGGGTCTGGTAGCGGCAGACGATGTCCTTGAGGGAGCGGGCCAGCACGTGATGAATACCGGGTTTGCCGTTGGCGGACGGCGGTCCTTCGAAGAAGACGAAGGATTCAGCGCCTTCACGTTGTTTCAAACTTTGTGCGAAAACGTCGTTGTCTTCCCAATATTTCTGCATCTCCTTGCCGATGTTCGACAAGTTAAGTCCGCGATACTCAGTATATTTGCCCATAATATAGTATTTGAAAAATCAAGCTGCAAATATACGATATTCTTGGCAATTGTCCAACAGCGATATTATTTCATTTTACCAGCTTCCAAGTACAGTTGCGTTGTCTATTTGTTGATTCGTTGAATTGTTTATTTGTTGAAGGTGGTTCTGAGTTAAAGAGTGAAGGAGTTAAGAAATTAAGGGAAGTTGGAATCGTTCATCCTTTCATCTTATCATCTTATCCTCTCATTCCATATTATATTCATGAATGGATGTGATTTTAGGTGAGAATGTCATACACGCACCAAAGTCATTACCATGGTAGGGGTGATAATTGAACCCCATAGTTCCAGTGACATAATACTTTTTCGTACGATCTACCTCAATGGTATCAAAGAAACCTTTGCCATCGATTTTCAATTCTATATCAGGATGTTCATCAGATTGCTGAGGGCTGTCAGCCAATGCATAATAGTTCCCTTCGGGATTCCTGTAAGTATAGATATACCCATAAACTTTAAGGCTGCTGCCTTCCACTTGGTATACCACTTTATGTCCCTCTCCAATTCCCTCAAACATATAAAAGTTGTAGTAAATAGCTTTGCAGGTATTGTAACCCGTATCGGACAGCGCCGGCGGATTGTCATAAACCAATCCTTGGCAGTTTTTCTTATGACAAGAGTCCAGCAAGATTGCACCAAGCAAAAGTATTACAGATGAAATCAATGCTTTTTTCATAGTATTCCTTCTCTAAAAAATACAAATGCTTTAATTATGGATGTCCTCAATGTCCAAACGTAACATACAGGACACACAAGTGCCCGGGGGAAGCGAGTTCAGGTATTGAAAATGATCCGTAATCTCTCCAAAAGCGAGTACTCCTTTCACATAGCATTGGCTCGTCAGGTCAATTCCATTTAACTGTGTACGAGGACAGTCTGCAATCAGACTGTGACCGATTCCAGTCTCTGCACTTGCGTCATGAAAATGGAGTCGAACCCACGTGCTGTCGGGGTAGGAGTACTCTATGCGGCCAACATTTCCATAAAACATGAGAGTGTCACCTTCATGTGAATAGTAAGGGTAATCTCGATTGTCAACGCTGGCATAGTAGAAATTCTGGTTGATGGCAAGAATGGAGTTATAGTCGTTGTGCTTAAGTGCAGGTGCCTCAGCAGAGTTCAAATATTGCGCACATTCGCATTGTTTTGTCTTGGAATTATATTCTTGTTCATAGTAATAGCATGACTTGTCCTTGCACGAAACTAACATCGCTATCACAGCAGTAATAAGGAAAAGGTGGATTGTGTTTTTCATGATTATTTATTGTTGATTTGTTTATTCGTTGGTGGTGACTTCCGTTTTTACTTTTTTTTGCCAACTCCACAGACCTTGCGAAGTTCGCTAGACAAAGACTGAAAAGTTAACGTAGCAAAGTCACATATTATTTTCTCATCCCTAAATAATTATTTTGAAATTATAGGGTAAGTGGTGGTAAAGAAATTAAAAGGTTATTGGTGCCATTCGTAACAAAAATTATTTTACCTTTGCAACGCTGTTTTTCAAAATTATAATTTATGAGATATCAACCACTTCCATCAGAATTTTATATTCGTAACAGAAAAAACCTCATCGGTGAGATGGAGGAAAACTCTGTTGCGCTGCTCACCTCCAGTCCGGAATATCCGCGCTGCGGCGACACCACCCTCCCTTTCCGCCAAAATTCAGAAATCTTATACCTCACGGGCATTGACCAGGAGGAGACGATGCTCGCCTTAGCCCCCTGGCATCCCAACCCCGCCTATCGCGAGATTCTGTTCATCAAAAATCCTTCCCCTGAGAAGATTATCTGGTTCGGACACCGCCTCTCGAAGGAGCAGGCCCGCGAGCTGTCGGGCGTGCAGAATGTGATGTTTATCGAGCAGTTCCCGTCGGTATTGCAAGACCTGATGTGTCACTCGCAGAATGTGTACCTCCATCTGCCTGAGAACCCGAGACTGCGCTGGGAACCCATCACCCACGAGTACCGTTTCGTCAAGCAGCTGATGGAGGAGTACCCGCTGCACAACTACTGCCGGCTCGCCCCCATCCTCTACCCGATGCGATGCCTCAAGTCGGCGGAGGAGCTGCGGACCATGAAACACGCCTGCGACATCACCACGAAGGCGTTCCTGCGTGCGGCAAAGGCCGTGAAACCAGGCTGTTACGAGTATGAAATCGAGGCTGAACTTACCTACGAGATGATCCGCAACGGGGCCACCACCCACTCGTTTGCGCCCATCGTGGCCGCCGGCGACGACACCTGCATCCTCCATTATATCAAAAACGACAAGCCGATGAAGGACGGCGACCTGCTGCTCATGGACTTCGGTGCGGAGTATGCCAACTATGCTGGCGATGCTACCCGCACCATCCCCGTCAACGGGAAATACACCCCGCGGCAGAAGGATATATATAACAGTGTATTAGCGATTTATAAGGAAACGATTCCGCTGTTCCGTCCCGGCATGACCATCCACAAAATCAACGACTACGTGTTCCGCCGCATGGAGGAGGAACTGCAGAAACTTGGTCTTCTCACCGCCGACGACATCCGCAACCAGGATCCCGACTGGCCGGCCTTCAAGAAATATTACATGCACAACACCTCCCACTTTATCGGACTCGACGTGCATGATGTGGGCGAGCGCGACTGGGCCTTCCAGCCCGGTATGGTGCTGAGCTGCGAGCCTGGTATCTACGTGGCCGAAGAGGGCATCGGCGTGCGCATCGAAACCGATGTGGTGGTGGGCGACACCCCCATCAACCTCATGCCCGACATGCCCGTGGAGGTGGAAGAGATTGAGGCGCTGATGGCACGGTAGTTTTTCACATTTTTCAAAGAAGAAAAAAAAGGGATGTCGTGATGGACATCCCTTTTGTGTAGGTAATACCTCGAAGTCGAGGACCAACCTTATTTCTTCACCACTTTCTTGGTAATCACGCTGTTGTCGTTGGTGGTGATGCGGAAAATGTACACACCGTTGGCCTGTGCGTTGAGGTTAACGCTGTTCACATTCTCGTTGGACATGATCATGCGGCCGCTGAAGTCGTAGACCTCCACGCGAGCGACGTCCTCGCTCAGGTTAACCAAACCGGTAGTGGGGTTCGGATAGAGTGCAAACCCACCCTTGCTGTGGTCTTCAACACCAGTGGAGCTCTCCATCTTGAAATTGTCGATGTACAATCTGAGCATATCAGCATCTGAGGTGCAGTAGAAGTCAATCTTGTAGGTGCCCGTGTACTCAGACAGATCTATGGTCTGGGTGATGGCGCTGGTATTCGTTACCTCTGTGCTGGACATAATATTGTAGTAACTCGACCCATCATAAAGGTAAACAGACAGTCGTTCCGGAAAACTGGTACCTCCTCCGCAATAGTAGTCGAAAGTGAGGGTCTGGTGACCGTCCAGCACGAAGTAGGGGCTAAAGACATCATCCCAAGCATCTTCTGTCGTATTCCAACGATAAGTAATTGCGTCATTGTACAGATAGAACGTATTGCCGTCCTCGTTTACATCTTTCACGGTCCAGCAGGTCATCTGTGCTACATCGGAGAAGTCGTTTTCGTAGGGATACTCCGAAATCGGAGCGCAGGAGTTGCTGCTGGTGATTTGGATGTTGTCAATGTACAAATAACCCTGGTCAGCATCCGAAACTACATAGAAGTCAAGACGCCAAATTCCATAGACACCCGTCAAATCGATGGTCGCGGTTGTGGCGGATGTGTTGGTAACCGTTGTCTCACCCATAATGTTCATATAGGTGTCATCTTCCGGGTCGTACAGATATACTTCAAATTTTTCAGGGAAACTGCCCCATTGGCACCAATAATCGAAGGTCAAGGTTTGTGTACCATCGAAATAGATGTCGCCAGAATACAAATCGTCATCTGCGTCGTTGGAGGAGTTGTACTTGTAATAGGCCACCGCTCCCCAGTCAGGGTAACTGGTGTTGGTGTCAATAATCCAAGTAGAACCATCATCATTTGCGTCATCAACCGACCAGCAACCGTTTTGGATTTCACGTGAGAAATCACAGGAATACGGGTAGGAGAAATTGACGCCGCATTGTGAATAACCAATGGTTATGATGGCAACCATTGCAATAAAAAGCGTAAAGAACTTTTTCATAGGCATAAAATTTAAGGTTAATAAATAATGTGGTTGTTAATTAGTATTCTTTACAGAAAATTTTCGTCTTTTATCCCATTTTACCTTCTATGAACATTGCAAAGATAGATATTTTTTTGAAAGTGTCACCAAAATTTTAATTTTTTTTTCATAGGATGTAAATTATAGACCAACAACATCTTATAGAGGGCTAATTCTCTTTTCTCATCATTTTTCACATCAAAAAAGGTTTTGCAATGTGTCGAAAATGGAAGAAAAATAAGGATAATTCCGTATTTTGTTATTAAAAAATCGTATCTTTGCACCCGTTTCTCGTAAAAAGCGAAATTTTATAAATACTTAATAATCATTATAATATGGTAATCAAAGACGATTTCACAACCCGCCACAACGGACCTTCCTGCGAGGAGGCCCAGAAAATGTTACAGACGATCGGCGTCAAGTCGATGGACGAACTGATTGAGAAGACCGTGCCGGCCGCTATCCGCCTGCCGAAGCCGCTCGACCTGCCCGAAGGCATGCAGGAGGGCGAATACCTCAACCTCGTCAACGCCAAGATGGCCAAGAACAAAATGTACCGCTCCTTCATCGGAATGGGCCATTACAACACCTATACCCCCGCTGTGATTATGCGCAACGTGTTCGAGAATCCCGGCTGGTACACCGCCTACACCCCCTATCAGGCTGAGATTTCCCAGGGTCGTATCGAAGCCCTCCTCAACTACCAGACCATGATTAGCTCCCTCACTGCTATGCCGCTGGCTAATGCCTCTATGCTGGACGACGCCACTGCTGCCGGTGAGATGATGCTGATGTTCTACCGCTGCCGCACCCGCGAACAGCAGAAGAACAACGTACATAAGTATTTCGTTTCTGAAGGCGTGTTCCCGCACTGCATCGGCGTGATGCAGACCAACGCGGCCGCTCAGGGTATCGAACTCGTCATCGGCAAAGCCGACAAGGTAGAACTCGACGAGACCTTCTTCGGCGCGATGATCCAGTACCCGAACTACTGGGGCGGCATCCACGATTTCGCCGCTTTCACCGCCAAGTGCCACGATCTCAAGATTTTCGTGGGCGTTGCCACCGACCTGTACGCCCTTACGCTCCTCACACCTCCCGGTGAATGGGGCGCCGACTGCGTGACCGGTTCCACCCAGCGTTTCGGTATTCCGATGGGCTTCGGCTCTCCGGCCGCCGGCTTCTACGCCTGCACCGAGGAGTTCAAGCGCCAGATGCCCGGCCGTATCATCGGTATCACTGTTGATGCCGAGGGCGGCCGCGCCGTGCGTATGGCCCTCCAGATGCGCGAGCAGCATATCAAGCGCGAGAAAGCCACCTCCAACATCTGCACCGCCAGCGCCCTCACCGCCATCATGGCCGGCTTCTACGCCATGTGGCACGGCGCCGAAGGTCTGCGCAACAAAGCCACCAAAATCAACGTGCTGGCTGGCGTGCTGGCTTCCGAAGCGGCAAAATATGGTTTCAAACAATACAATGAATACTATTTCGACACCCTCTGCCTCGAAACGCCCGAAGGTCTCACCTGCGACGACGTGAAGAAGGTGGCCCTGTCGAAAGAGATCAACCTCTGCTACCACTGCGAGCGTTGCTTCACCGTCTCTTTGGACGAGACCGTGACCTTGAAGGATGTCAACGCCATCCTCGAAGTGCTGGCCATCACCGCTGGCAAGAACTTCACCCCGTATGTGTGCCAGGGCAACTGCGTTCCCGACCTCCACATTCCAGAAAATCTGAAACGTAAATCTGAAATCCTCACCCAGGAAATCTTCCACAAATATCATTCCGAAACGGAGATGATGCGTTATATGAAGATGTTGGAAATTAAGGATCTGTCGCTCAACCGCGCGATGATTCCGCTGGGAAGCTGCACCATGAAGCTGAACGCTGCCGCCGAGATGCTGCCGTTGAGCTGGGCCGCTACCTGCAACATTCACCCGTACGCTCCCGCCGACCAGACACAGGGCTACCTCGAGATGATCGAGGAGATGAGCCAGTGGCTGTGCACCATCACCGGTTTCAAGGCGATGTCGTTCCAGCCCAACTCTGGCGCTGCGGGCGAGTATGCCGGTCTGACCGTCATCCGCAACTATCTGCACCATATCGGTCAGGGTCACCGCAACATCTGTCTGATTCCCGCCTCCGCGCATGGCACCAACCCTGCCTCTTCCGCCAAGGCCGGCTTCCAGGTCTGCGTGGTGAAATCGACCGAGGACGGTGAAATCGACGTGAACGACCTCCGCGAGAAGGCCGAGGCCAACCGCGACAACCTCGCTTGCCTCATGATCACCTATCCCTCCACGCACGGCGTGTTCGAGGAGGCGGTGCTCGACATCATCAAGATCGTACACGAGAACGGCGGTCAGGTGTATATGGACGGTGCCAACATGAACGCGCAGGTGGGCTTGACCTCCCCCGGCACGATGGGCGCCGATGTGTGCCACCTCAACCTGCACAAGACCTTTGCCATGCCTCACGGCGGTGGCGGTCCCGGCGTGGGCACCATCTGCGTGGCCGAGCACCTCGTGGACTTCCTGCCGAAGCACGCTTTGGCAACTGTCGGTGGCCAAAACGGCAGTCAGGTGGCTTCCGCTCCTTACGGCAGCGCCTACCTGTTGCCCATTACCTACGGCTACCTCAAGATGTTGGGCGGCGAGGGCCTGAAGCACGTCACCGAATGCGCTATCCTGAATGCCAACTACATCCGTGCCCGTTTGCAGAACGACTATAAGATTCTCTATACTGGCAAGAACGGCATGTGCGCCCACGAGATGATTCTCGACTGCAACGAGTTCGAGAAGAGCTGTGGCGTGCAGGTGGGCGACATCGCCAAGCGTTTGATGGACTACGGCTTCCACGCTCCCACCGTGGCCTTCCCGGTACACGGCACATTGATGGTGGAACCCACCGAGAGCGAGCCGCTGAGCGAGCTTGACCGCTTCTGCGACGCGATGCTCTCCATCCGTCAGGAGATCCGCGACATCGAAGAGGGCAAGGCCGACCGCGTGAACAACGTCATCAAGCGTGCCCCGCACACGATGGGCGTAGTTTGCGCCGACACGTGGGATCGTCCTTATACCCGCCAGCAGGCTGCCTTCCCGATGCCTGTTGCCGACAAGTACTGGCCGACCGTCAGCAAGATCGACGACGCGTTTGGGGATAGAAATTTGGTGTGCGTGCTCGAGAAATGAGAATTGAAAACTGAAAATTGAAAGTTTGTTTCCAAGTAGGAAGTGACTGGAGGTTGCTTCCTACTTTTTTTGTTGAATTGTTGATTCGTTGAATTGTTGATTTTCGGGAAAATTGTACCTTTGCAGCGTGGTTCCCTAAAACATCTAAGATCATGAAAAGAATAATTTTACTGATTTTCTTGCTTTTCGCGATGTCGGCTCAGGCACAGCCCCGCGCGAAACACGTGATACTCATCGGACTGGACGGATGGGCGGCGCACGACTTGGACAAGGCGCACGACATCCCGAATATCCGTATGCTGATGCAAGGCGGAAGCGTCACCTTGCACAAACGCTCGGTGCTGCCGTCGTCTTCCGGCGTCAACTGGGCCTCGATGTTCATGGGTGTGGGTCCCGAAACACACGGCTTCACCACGTGGGATTCCGAGCAACACGACCTTCCCTTCGCGTATGAAAATGCACACGGTATCTTCCCTACCATCTTTTCCATCATCCGCGAAGCCTACCCCAACGCCGAAACTGGCTGCACCATCGAATGGAAACCCATCAAGTATGTGGTGGATACGCTGACTATCAGCTATATGGGATGTCTCCCCAGCAGTCGCGACAGCCTGGAAACCAACTGCGACCGTATCGTGCAGTACATCCGCGAACAGAAGCCGCTATTTTTCGCTCCCTGCTTCGACGGACTCGACGGCACCGGACACAGCGCAGGTTGGTACAGCCGCGACTATTACGACTACCTCGCTCGCCTCGACAAATGCATCGGCCGCATCATCCAGGCCTTGAAGGACGCAGGCATCTATGATGAAACCATCATCATCGTCACGGGCGACCACGGTGGCCACGACAAAGGCCACGGCACTTTGGCAATGGAGGATATGGAGAGCCCACTGGTATTTTTCGGTAAGAATGTGAAACAGGGCTATCAGATAGAAGCTCCTGTGGTACAATACGATATTGCTGCCACCATCGCATACGTATTGGGAATAGAGATTCCGCAGGTGTGGCGCGGCAAGCCCGTGAAAGAGGCGTTTCAATAGGAGATGTCGTTATCGCCCGCGCGATTGCGCTAACTCAAAAAAATCCTCGGGACTGTCGGCCGTCTGCTCTTCCGATATCTGGCAGAGGGTGATGCGCCCATTGGTGGCAATGGGGTCAAGATAGCAGAGCACATATCGGTTGGCATCAAATTCATACTGATAGATGTCGTTCTCAATGACAATGTAGTCATAATCCGTGGCGAGAGCTTTGCGAACAATCTTTTCATCTGTATTCAACACTATGTAGCCGCGCCGCTGCATCTGGATAAAGGCTGAACTCTTCGGATAGACGAAGAGCGCGACGATCTTTGCATCCCGTGACACACCCTCGCTGTCTAACCATTCGTCGGAATGGAGAAAGTTGTTGTAGCAACGCAAGGCCCAGTCGTTGGGCTCCCGACGAAGCTGTTGCATATTCATGGCCTCCTGTGTCATCAGCACCATCATACCCGCCAACAGAAACAGGGCTATCGGGCTGGCGATGCGGCCTCGAATGCGGGGAAGCGACGCCAAAGCAAGAATGAACAAAAAGATGATAGGGAAAAACAGACTGTCTAAAAAATAGTAGTCATGATTGGTAAACTGTCTCAGCATAGCTCCACAATAAACCAATCCCCCTAAAACATAAATAGCCAGCAACCACCATAATGACAATGGTTTTCTCAAGCCATGCCCACCATCGGTAGCAGCACCTTCCTGATGGGTTTTGCGATTGCGGATTTTTGTGATGAGAAGATAAATGACAGTCGCTACCAAAATGGCCGCTACTATCCAATGCTGGATTCTTTGAAAGTAATGGTACATCCAGCGGTCATGGACGTTCTGATAAACGAATTGGACATCCTCCATGTTCCTTGGGGGCAGCAGTTTCCCTAAAAACATCGAACCATACAGGTTCTTCAGATGAACATTCCACAGGAAAACGCCCAAATAACAAGCGAAGGCTATGACGATAATCAGGATGTTGCCTCGCAACTGTGCCTCCTTACGAATGATGCGGAGCAACTCGAACCCGCAAACAGCTGCCAACAAGACAATCTGCGGCATCCGAATCATCGCAGCCAAGGTTAGAAAGGCAAATCCGACAGCGAAATAGACGCGTTTTTTCTTCTTGACGTAGGAGAGGTATCCCCACAAGCCGACAAAAGCACACGACAGGGCTGGAATGGTGGGGATAAAGCCACTGGCGTAATAGGTGTACGAAGGGACAGTGGCCACCATGATGGTCACCAGAAGCGATTTGATAGGGTCGTCGGTAAGAAGATGGGCGAATTTGTATAGGAACAACAATCCTATCATACTGATTAGCAACGTATAACATCGAAATACCCACGGAGATGTGGTGCCAAGAATCTTCATCAGCAGAGCGACAATATACTCGTGAATGGGAAAGTCGGCGGAGGTGATGGGGGAACCCCACAGTCCGTCATCCTGTTTGTTGTACAACATGGTGAGCGGATGGGCAAAATCCATACCATTGTCCACATAACCAATTGACAATGAATACCAGTCGGCTTGTGCCCATGCGTGGATGTACAACGGGAACTCCCTCAAGTAGTGAAAATGCAAAACAAAACTCAGCACAACAACAACCACACCCGCCAAAATAAGATGCACGTTTCTTTTTATCCAGTTGGTAATTACCGATTTCATATTTTATGGGAACTCAAAAAAAGGTTAACGCGCGAAGAAAGTCTTCTCCACATCCACTACTTCAAACACTTTCTTGCCTGACGGGGTAATGGAAGGCAGCAGACAGGCGAACAGCTGCTGCAGAAAATGATTGACTTCCTGCAAATTAGTCAACGGTTTCATCACCGCCTTCTTCTGATGGGCAAGGCTGAGGGCAAGGTTCTTGTCGCGCTCTGCCCGGTGCGAGATAAGATGCGACTGGTACTCGTCCAGCAGATTCTCCACCATTGTCTGCACGTCACCCTCCTCCTCATCATGGGGCGTGCCATTGACGGCAAAGTTACCGCCGCCCATCGGCTCGATGTCATAGCCCAGTTTCAACAGGTCGCCACGGATCTCCGCCAGCAGTTCCGCGCGCGCGCCATTCAGCGTAACCGTCTCCGGAAACAGCGACTGCTGCACGGTAACGGGTTGGTCCTTGAGTGCCTGCAAATAGCCCTCGTAGATGATTCGCTCATTAGCCCGCGTAATATCAATAACATGCATTCTATCCTGCAGACTGACAAAAAGATAACGCTTTTGCACCACAATAAAAGAGGTGGTCTCCACGGGTGCATCCTGCCCACCGGCATCAAAGGAAATCTCCTGCTGTTCCTCCACCGGTGCGGCCATCACCTCAGTATCCTTAATGCCCTGAAGGAAGCTGTCCCAATCGGGATTGGCAGTGGTGGCATGATGCCCTGATGGCTGATGCTGCGGACGGGGATTGGAGAAGCTGTTGAAGGGGTTGTAACCTGGGCTCAACGACAAATGCGGCACCTTGATGGGCCCATCCTGTGGCACATTGTTCAGGTCCAACTCGGTGTCGTAGTCGAAGTCTAACTGCGGAATCAGCGAGAACTCCCCTATCGCCTTCTTTACGGCGGCAAAGAGGAAGCCATACACCACCCGGTCGTCCTGCAACTTGATATCCACTTTGGTGGGACTCACATTCACATCCACCGTGGCCGGATCCAGCTCAATGGAGAGGAAGTAGAGGGGATGCGTACCGTCGGGCAGCACCTGCTCGTAAGCCGACTCGATGGCGAAATGCAGCGAGCTGTTTTTTATAAATCTATGATTGATAAACATATACTGCTCCGCCCGCTTCTTTTTAGCCGATTCAGGTTTCCCTAAAAAGCCCGTAATCTTGATAAAGTTGGTTTCTTGTTCGATGGGGAAAATACGGTCGTTGAAGTGGCTGCCAAAGATGCCTGTAATGCGCTGCTTGAAGTTGCCCTCTTTCAGTTGATAGGTTAGTTTTCCATTATGGTAAAGGGTGAAGGCAATGTCGGGATGGATAAGGGCCACCCGGATGAACTCCTCCTCAATGCAGCCGAATTCCGCATTGTCGGACTTGAGGAAGTTGCGGCGGGCAGGCACGTTGAAAAAGAGGTTGCGCACCGAGATGCTGGTGCCGTTGGCCGTAGTGGTCGGACTCTGTTCCTTCACCTCGCCACCCTCAATCAGCACCACCGTACCCGTTTCATCCTCCGCCCGCTTGGTTTTCAGTTCCACATGAGCGATAGCGGCGATGGAAGCCAGAGCCTCTCCTCTAAATCCCTTAGTATGAATGGAAAACAAATCATCAGCGCTGCGAATCTTGGAGGTGGCATGACGCTCGAAGCATAGCCTTGCATCATTGAAACTCATTCCCTTGCCATCATCAATCACCTGAATGAGCGTACGGCCTGCATCCTTTACAAACAATTGGATGTTCCTACCACCGGCATCCACCGCATTCTCCAACAACTCTTTCACCGCCGATCCTGGACGCTGCACCACCTCGCCGGCAGCAATCTGGTTGGCCACCGCCTCCGGCAACAATCTGATAATATCTTCCATCATTTCGTCTTTTAGAATTAAGGTGCAAAGATACTATTAAAAACGGGAAATGCAGGCATTCCCCGTTCAATATTTTTCAAAATTTTCAAAATCTCAAATGTCCGCACTAGCGGACTCAAATGCTCACGCAGCGAGCCTCAAATCTCTAAAATGTATACCGTACTCCGGCATTCAAACTCCAGTCGAAGTAGTTCCATACGTTAGCATGGCCCCAATATTCTTCGCCAAAAAGCATACCATAACCAGGACGGAAATCCAACTGAAGGGTAAGAGGAATATTCAGCTTATACTCCAATCCTAAAATGGCATTGATGCCGAATTTACCCAAATCCCAACCATGATGATAGTAATAGTAATCAACATGATGATAACGAGGATACCAGCCATTCCAGGAATAGCCCAGACTTACACCACCACCGGCGAAACCATAGAGACCGGCCACGAAGTTACCTTCATACATGAAATTCGGATTCAACTCCAAATCCCAAATATTGATACCTCGGATATTTTCACCATCGGTATGGGTGATTTTGGTGCCCAAATCCACTTGGATAGCGAAATGGTCGGTCACGAAGGTCTTGTACGAGAAGGCCTGCATAGAGCCAAGGGTACCACCGATGCTGTGTTGATAGGGAGCCTGCGCAAATGCGGCAGACACACAGAACATCACACTAAAAACTGCTAAAAAAAATTTCTTTTTCATAGTGATTTATTTTAAAGATTAATAATTGAAGATTTCAATGAACAATTGTTTTTATACAATCAACTATATATATTATTCAATAAATATAAAACATAAAAAAAGACGCTTTTCAGCGTCTTTATCTTTTACAAAACCAGGAGGCTTCCATGAAATTCATACTTCTTATCCTCTGTCTTTGGCTTGGCGAAAGCCCTCCATGTGAATTCGTTGTTAGCCGCCACCTTCCCGTTCACCGTGCCATCCCACTGGAAGTGAGGATCGGTGGAGTGGAACACCAACATACCCCAACGGTCGTAAATCCAGATTTCAAACTCGGTTACCAGACTCGGATCCGACATGAAGAAATGGTCGTTCACACCGTCATCGAAAGTGGAGGTGATACAGTTGGGGAAATAGAGGTTGAACGGGCAGCGCGGAATATCGATATTGGCTGACACCTCACACGGACCGTCATAGGCGCGCACATAATAGCGTCCATAGCCGTGAATCTGGATTTCAGAAGCGCTTTCGCCCGTACTCCACTGCAGGTGTGGGGCGTTGGTATGGGCGATGAGCGTTGTGCCCCCGTTTTCACAGAAATCCTCACCCTGATCAATCGTAAGGGTAAGAGCCTCCTGCACACGGATCTCCACCTCATCGGCTCCAAAGCAGCCGGCTTCGTTGGTCACCGTCACCGAATAGGTACCCGACTGGTGTACGTCGATAGAGTGGGTGGTCTCGCCAGTGCTCCACGAATAAGTGCAATTGGCACCGTTGGTCACCGAAGGTCCGAGACGAATTGGGAATTCTGCGCTGCTGCAAAGCACCTTGTCGCTGCCCAAATTCACATTCGGAACTGTGGAATAGTTCAGATGCAGTTCCACAATACTATCGCAACCAGCAGCAGTGGCCACTGTATCATGATAAACGCCCACTTGATTGTAGCTGCGGCCGTTGAACCAATAGGTCTCACCCGGACAAATGCTGGCATAAATCGGAATCGGGTCGGTGGGGACGATGGAGAGGTGCAGTTCGATGATGGAGTCACACTCACCGCCGGTCGCGATGGTATCGAGATACACTCCCGGCTCATCCAAAATACGTCCGTAAAAATCGTAGGTACCGCCAGCACACAACGCCACATTCACCGGGATCGGATCCGGCGGCGGAATCACCACTACCGTGCGTAAGGTGTCGTAAATGTCGCCAAAACAGTTATCCTGTCCCACACGCTCCACAACAGCCATCACGTTGAAAGTACCATCACTATCGTATGAATGAACAGTCGGATTGGTATTGCTGGTAGCACCGTCACCGAAATACCAGGTGATACTGTTGTAGGGGTAGTTCAGCTGGACCTCAAATTCGATATTACGGTTGGCACAATAGGTACAGTTATCTGGAAGGTCAGCCGTATTGACATGGTTAACAAACATGTTGGAGGTAAGGTTGATAGCACTTGAACCCACAGAGTAGGCGTAAGAGGTCACATCATGCAAACCATATACGTGCGCCACTAAACCGCTGTCACACTGCAAAGTGTGGGTAGCATGAGAGATGGCGATGCGAGCAAACGAATAGGTAGCATTGCCTGTCAGCGTGGTGAACTGCCCACTCACATTACTGCCATCCAATCGCACCGACGCGACATTATCGGTACGAGTGACCACATTGACATAATGATTGTTAGTATAGTCGGTATATTCGTATGTTCCGAATGTTATCTTTTTGATATTCTGCTCAATAGGAGCAATATACACCATAGAAGGGTCGCCTGAACCGCCGCCACAACTCTGTCCTGTAACGTAGAGGTAGCAAACTGCCGGACCGGAAGTCTCAATATAGCAGGAACCCTCGCTGGAAGTGATTTCAAAATTATAGGTGCCACCTGCGTTGAGGTTGGCTACAACAGTGCCGTTCTTCGTAACAGAGGTACCGGCATTCAAAGCCGTGACTCTCACCACGTCTTTGGTACGGGTCTGTGAAGTAGTAACAGCAAAATGGCTACCCCAATAGATAATGGGGATCATCGGTTCGTAGATATGGTCGCAGTAGGTGCAGCCTGCCGGAGCCTGCGCGCACTTGCCGCCCGCAAACACAGCAATTCTCTTGCAGTCCTGTGTGCGAATATGAGTGCCTGAAAGACTTGCCGTAGCGGAAGAGGTGGTGAACTGATACGCCTGTCCAGCATTCAGCGTAACCAGCTGTGTGCTGCCAGCCGACCATCCGTTAGAGGTGGGCGACGTGGGAGTCACCTCCACAATGGTGTTGTTTTCCGTGGCTAACAGCAACACTGAGCTGCCGTTCAATCCAGGAGGAATCGTCTCAATCATGTACTCATCACTCAACGTGCTGGTGGGAAGCAGATGACCGCCGTCGAAAGAGGCATGTTTGTAGTTCATAGAATAGGCCGAAATGGTATCGCTAGCCACCAAATGACAGCCAATATTGTAGGCAGTACCATCTGATCCGGAAAGATAGCCCTGCGCAAATGGGATGTCAACATCCACACGCCCGCCTGCCGGGATTGACACACTGGTCTGCCAACCCGTGTTCGGGTTCTGCACGATGACACTACATGCACGCTCCGCCGACAGAATCAAGCAGGTCTGCGTGGGTGAACCATCATTGTTGTTCATGAATGCAAACCAGAAGTCAGTGCCTTGCGTGGAGGCGTTCTGGGCAAACGACGGCTGCAATCCCAACCATGCAAAAAGCACAATTGCAACCGCCACAGGAATATGAATAATATGCTTTAACATACCAATATAGGATTACTCTAATATTAACCTACAAAAATACAAAAAAAATGTTGCCCGTCCGCAAAAGAAAATAAAAATTATAACTTACTCTGCAACAACTTCTTGCAACATTCCCCACAACAAACAGGTAGGCAATCCCATGACATTGTAGAACGAACCATTGACAGATTCCACGCCCACATAGCCAATCCACTCCTGGATGCCGTACGCGCCGGCCTTGTCGTTCGGGTGAAAATGACGGATATAATGCCACAACTCATCATCGCTGAAAGCACGGAAACGCACCTGTGTCTCACTATGGCGGGTGGCACAATACCGACGGGTTCGTACCGACACGCCACTCATCACAGTGTGCTCCCTGCCCGACAGCTGCCGCAACATACGGAACGCCTCCTCATCGCTGGCAGGCTTCTCCAAAATATCATCATCGGCCACCACGATCGTGTCGCTGGCAATGAAAAGTGCGTTTTCTGGAAACTGTTCCAGATTGATAGATAGGATTTTAAGTCTTGACAAATGTTCCACCACCTGCGCTGGCGTACACCCTTCCGGATGCACCTCCTTGACATGCGTGGGCATCACCTCAAAGTCGAAACCCATACCGGCCAGCAACTCCCTGCGGCGCGGCGACTGCGAAGCCAAATAGATTTTATATTTTTTAATTTCTTCCAATAACATAACTCATCAAAATATTCTTGCTGAAACATCTCAGCCAATAATTGTTAATTGTTCATTGTAAATTGTACCTTTTCACCCCCTTACACATCTACCCACTGATAACTCCCGTCCCGTTTGAACCAGGTCATCTGCCGCTTGGCATAACGGCGAGTGTGGGTTTGTATGTCGGTAATGGCCTGTTCGAGGGTGAGTTTTCCGTCGAAATAGTCGAAAAGTTCTTTGTAGCCGACGGTATTGAGGGCATTGAGGTGGCGGTAGGGACAGAGAGCGCGGGCTTCTTCCAACAGACCCTGCTCTATCATGAGGGGGACGCGGCGGTTGATGCGGTCGAAAAGCTCCTCGCGGGGGCGCGACAGGCAGAGCTTTACCACATCGAAGTCTCTGGTTTTGCGGTTGTTGGTGAGATGGTCAGAATAGGGACGGCCGGTTTGCAGCGACACCTCCACGGCGCGCATCATGCGTTTGTGGTCGGCGAGGTTGCAGCGGTCGTAGTAAACCGGGTCGAGGCGGCGCAGCTGGGCTCGGAGACCGGCCACCCCTTCCTGTTGGAACAGATCGTGCACGTAGCCGCGGGTCTGCTCGTCGGGGTCGGGCAGGTCGTCGATGCCGTGGCACACCGCATCGATGTACATGCCGGAGCCGCCGGCCATCACCACCACACGGTGGCGGGAGAACAGCTCAGGCAGCAAGGCCAAAACGTCCTGCTCGAAACGCGACACGCTATAATAATCCTGTATGGAAAGATGCCCGACAAAGTAGTGTTGTACCTGTGCCAGTTCCTCCTCCGTGGGGGCGGCCGTACCGATTTTCATCTCACGGTAAAACTGCCGCGAATCTGCCGAAAGCACGACAGATTCGCAGTCTATGGCCGTCTGTATCGCAAATTGCGTCTTCCCGACCGCAGTCGGTCCCGCAATCACGAGCAGCGTAGGACGATTAAAGGTCTGTAAATTCACTTAATCCATTCAAGTCAAGATCATCATAGCCTTCCTCAAAACCTCCGCCCATGTCATCCTCTTCCTCCAGCAGCTCATCAAAGCCATCGTCGGGATTAGGAAGCGGATTTTGCTTCACCTGCTTGGGAAGTTCCTTTTCCTTGTGAGTGCAACGCGGGAAATCCTTGCCATCCTCCGTCTGCAGCACTTTCAGCAGCTCAATATAGAACACCTTAGGATTCAGAAAGTCGTACTCATACATGATATGCTGGTGCGGATCGGTGATATACTCCTTCAGCAGCGATTCCTTCATCACGGAGATGGGCAGCTTCGAGCGAAGTGAAAATTCATCACCCTCCTCATATTCAGGCTCTTCTTTCTCACTATCATCCCCCATATCCATCAATGAGATCTCCTTCTGCTTGTTCCATTTGGAGTCGCAGATATAGAAAGAAGCGAGTTCCTGTCCGTCGAGACCGATGGATGAGAGCAGGATTTTATGGAAGCTCTCGAAATTGTCGTTGGAAAGGATTTCAATATCCCTCACAAAATCCTCCACTTCGTCGTAATAGACCCTGAATTTGTAGTAATACATGATGACAAAGGTTAAAAGGTTAATGCAATGATGTGTCGGAAAGGATTACTCCATGTTGGTGAAGACGTTGGTGACATCCTCGTCATCCTCAATCTTCTCCAAGAGTTTCTCCACCTCCTCGCGCTGCTCGTCGGTGAGTTTTTTGAGGTCGTGGGGAATTCTTTCGAACTTGAAGCTCTTGATTTCAAAGCCGTTATCCTCGAAATATTTCTGCATCGGACCAAAGCTCTGGAAATCGGCATAGGCCACGATTTCGTCGCCGTCGAGGAATATTTCGTCGCAGCCGCAGTCAATCAGTTCGAGCTCCAGCTCCTCAATGTCGGTGCCAGGTTTGTTGACAACTACGAAGTTGCACTTCCGGTCGAAGAGGAAGTCGTGCATGTTGGGGCTTCCGAACGAGCCGCCGAGCTTGTTGAAGTAGCTGCGGAGGTTCGCGACGGTACGCTGGTTGTTGTCGGTGGCAGCCTCAATCACCACAGCGATGCCGTGGGGGGCGGTACCGGCATATACCAGTTCCTTGTAGTCGGAGGTGTCCTTCTCGAAAGCGCGTTTGATAGCTCTTTCGATATTGTCTTTCGGCATATTTTCGGAACGTGCGTTCTGGATCAGCAGACGCAGCTTCGAATTGGTGTCGGGATCGGGACCGCCAGCTTTGGCAGCCATCGTAATTTCCTTACCCAGTCGGGTGAACACGCGTGCCATGTTCCCCCATCTTTTCAGTTTTCTTGCTTTTCTGTATTCAAATGCTCGACCCATAGTATAAGTTTTTGGTGTGTTAAAAAATCGGGTGCAAATTTACACACTTTTTTTGGAAAAATAAATTGTATTTTTGCACCGTCATTCAAAAATTTTGAAATCATGAAAAAAATCATCCTTCTGAGCATACTCGCCATCGCCCTGACAGGCTGTCACACTGCCAAAAAAACGGCTAAAAACGACGCCCAAGACACTCCCTCGAAGCAGCAAAACAACACCGCCCCCGCTACTGCTGCCATTCCCTCACCACCTACCTATATTTATAAAACGCGCAACGATTATTCACAAAACGTGCCCGTAGGCTATGCCGACAAACGCATCACCTCCTTCCCCGCCCCTACCGATCTGAAAACCGGCGGAAAATTGGCAACCCCCACTGCCCTGCGCGACGGCTACTGGCTCGACAACCGCGGCATCTCCGCCAACATCGCCTTCCTCTCCTATACCTACGAGGAGTACGCCAGCCTGCCTACCGTTCCTAACGACCTGTACCAAAGACTGCTCGACACCGACCCACTGCTCGAAATGTGGGACTGCGGACCGCGCCACACCTTCGACAACGCCGCCAAGGAAATCAATAAACTCATCCAAGAAAACCAACTGGACACCCGCTGCAAGAGGGTGAAATAAAATGAGGGCTGACGACTCACAGTCCCAGCCCCCAATTTTCAATTCTCAGTTTTCAATTTTCAATTCCCCTAGTCTTCGGGCAGCCGCACGCTGAACGACACCAATGTCTTTCCTTTCGGGGTTTTCTTGTCGCCCAACTCCAGCACATCCACCCGATCGCGTCCTATGCCCTGCGTTGCCAAATGGTTGACAATCTGCTGGTTTCTTCTTTCGATATTGGCATCTATCTGCTGGCGCAACACCTGACGGTCGTACAACGCCACGCACTTCGCGTAGATGTCGATAGGAGTTGAGGTGTTTCCTTCCAAACGCTTGTTCACATAATCCACAAAATCCTTGTTGGTCGGCTTGATGGCGCGGATGTTGTTGAAATCCTCCATCGTCAGCTGGCCAGGATGCTTCTGCATATAATACTCTTTCTGCGCGTTAAAGAGTGCATACTCGTTTATATTTTCTTCTATATCAACAGATTGCTGAATAGTAAGATGCAGTTCAGGCTTCTGTTTCATAGCATCGGCGATCTTGTTGAGACGGTCGGACGACTCGCTGCCCAGTCCTTGCGGACGGATGTCGTAAACCATATCGTCGAACAGGTCGGGCTCGCCATTGATGGCCTTCACGAGGAAATCGACCGGTGCAGTTACCACCTTGACAATCAGGTTGCACAGAGTCTTAAAGATGATTTTGCGGTACGAGAAAGTCGGGTCGTTGATGTTGCCAGAAACGGGCAGGTCGAGCTGGATATTCCCTTTACGGTCGGTGAGAATATAAACCGCCGCACGCATCGGGATGTTATACTCCGCCTTGAAATCCTTTAATTTCTTATCGACCTGACAGTTATAAATATCCACCTTATTCTGGCTCGAAATATTGTTGTTGACCAACGTGTTGGTACTGGCGAACGAGAGCACACCATCGGTGATAGGATAAGCGAAGTACTCAACAGCATACGGCGATGCGTAGGTGAGTTTGAAATTCTTGAGGAACACATTCAGCTTCATGTTGCTGAAATCGGTGAGGCTGCCGTCGCAGTTGGCCATCAGCTCGCCGCTCTCCCCTACCAGTGCCTTCAAGCCGAGGCTGATGGGCGCATCGGGGTCGAAATGCATGCAGCGGATGTTGATACCCGACACAGGCACATTCACCTCATGGTGCATCGTATGGTCGATATAGTTGAGGGAAGATTCTGTAACTACCAACTCATCCACAAGGAAATGCAGAGACGAGTTACTGGAGGTGTCGGCAGCGGTTTGCACCGTATCCGCAGGTGCGGAACTTCCTTTCACGAGATTGTCGAACGTGTGATGATCCTCAAAAACCTCATAGTCGAAATGAATGCCTGCCACCTCTAACTTTTTCATGTAATAATCCGACTTCTTGGTGTCGGCATTCACCCCCTCTAACGCGATACTGCGCACAGAGGCGAGTTTTTTGCCTTCCTTGTCGGTAGCATAGAGGCCCTTGAGAGCCACATCGCCTTTGGCCACCACTTCCAAAATATGGTCGGTATTGCCGATGAGGTTGAGTTTAGCCGTGAGTTTTCCACCGAAATCATTGATATTGAGATATTGGCGAAGATAGGGAGCCACGGCATCCAGCTCGAAATCGGTCAGCACGAGCGACAGGTCGTATTCACTGCTCTTCATGCCATAGAGCAGTTTCACGTTGAGTCCGCCGCCATTGTCGAACTTCAGGTCAATGCCAAAGTCAGTTTTCTCGGTGCTGAAATAGATGCGGGGGATTTTGACAGCCAGCTGTTTAAGGTCGAAACGGCTGCCCACAGCGGCATCGCGGTAAACGGCATTGCCGCCTGTCAGACTGATGTTGCGCAGATCCACCACCCAAGTGCTCTCTTCATCATCGTCGTCATCATCATCTTTATAAAACTCGCAGATGTCGGTGAAATTGAAACGACCCGGATACTGCACAATGACCACCAGCGGTTTCTCCAAAGTTATCTCATTGAGCTGCACCTTCTTGCCCAACAATTTCCACAACGACATATCCACAAACAGGCGGTCGAAGGCCAGACAGGTATCCTTGTCGTTCTGCTCCAGTGCCACCAGTCCCTCTATCTCCACCGAGCCGGTAAAGAGGTTAATATGCAGGTCGTCCATCGTCACCACGCGACCGCAGAGGTCTTTGCTGTGCTTTTCGATATACCAGTGGGCAACTGGCGAGATGATGGCCGCCAGTAGCAGGAACAATCCCACCAGCACAGCAGCAATGATAATCAGCACTTTAACCGATTTACGAAGCGGCTTGCGTTTACGTTTGGGCTTCTCCTCTTTTTTCTGGGTTTCGGGAATATTTTCAGTAGTTTTCGGTTCTTCCACTGACTTCTTTTCCACAGCGTTTTCTTCTTTTTCGATATTCATATTTCAAAAATGGGGACTATTCGTTTTTACAGAATTTCAGACTCAGGTCAAGGCTTTTGATCTGGTGGGTGAGGGCGCCCACGGAGATGAAGTCCACGCCGGTTTCGGCATAGGCACGGAGGGTTTCATCGGTAATGCCTCCAGAAGCCTCTGTTTCGCAGCGGCCATTGACCAGCTGGGCGGCCTCGCGGCACTGTTCTACCGTAAAGTTGTCGAACATGATACGGTCGGCGCCGCCGTGCTCCAGCACACGCCGCACATCGTCGAGGGAGCGTGTTTCCACCTCGACCTTCAGATTCAAATGATGGGCTTTCAGGTATTCGTGGGTTCTGTCGATGGCCTTTTCGATGCCACCGGCAAAGTCGATATGGTTATCTTTCAGCATCACCATGTCGAAAAGTCCGAAGCGGTGGTTGGAGGCGCCGCCCACTTTCACGGCATACTTCTCGAAGATGCGCATGTTGGGAGTAGTTTTGCGCGTATCGAGGATTGTGGCATGGGTGCCGGCCACCATATCAGCATAGTGGCGAGCCGTGGTGGCAATGCCGCTCATACGCTGCATGAAGTTGAGCAGCGTGCGCTCAGCGGTGAGCATGCTCTGTACGGGACCGCAGATTTCAAATACCACATCCCCCTTCTTGATGGCATCCCCGTCGTGCATCCGCTGCTCCATCTGGATGGAAGGATCCACAATGGCCAGAACCTGCTTGGCCACCTCCACGCCGGCGAGAATGCCGTCCTGCTTCACCAGCAGCTTCATGCGCCCCATGCGACTCTTGTCGATGCAAGCCAAAGAGGAGTGGTCGCCGCTACCCACATCTTCCAAAATGCTCTGTCTGATAATTTCTTCTTGATTCATAATCATTTAGAATAAAAAACTTTATCTCCCCCTACTCTTCAGCCTTAAAACGAAGGACTTCCACTTCTCTTCTCGAACCATCCTCCATCATCTTCTCTCCTCTGATAATCAATATATCACCACTGATGACGTATGATTTTTTATCCACTTTAAGAGCGGAGATGAAATCCCTTTCCACCTGCATCTCGTTACAAAGTCTCTTGGTAGAGCCTGTATATTCGATGTCAATTTTTCCTTTCTTACTGGCATAAAAAGTGCCGAAGAAGGTATTGCAGCCGAGGTTTCCAGAGATACGGTCTCCGACAAAAGTGATATAGGGGGCTTCCGGACTATCCTTAATTTCCATGGTATTGATATGCGTCAGCATCCATTTCGTCTCGGTGAGTTTGCAGTCTTTTTTTGCACTGGTGGCAGTATCGCCATTGGGAGCATCGGCAGTACTTTGGGAGGTTTTGCACCCGCAAGCGCACATAGAAATAGCCATGAGAATCAACAATATTCTTTTCATTTACTAAACATTTTTAAACTTTAATAATCCAATAAAAAGCGGTTGCAAATTTACACGATTTTTGCAAATAAAAAAGTTGAAAAAAAATGAAAAAATTATACTATTGGATGAATGTAATTGGAAAAAAATCATGTAATTTTGCAGTGTGAAATAGTAAAAACTTACAACTATGAAAAAAATAGCTCTATCCCTTATACTGGCAGTGTTTTCCATGACTGCCTTCTCCCAAAGCATCCAGCTTTTTTACAACAATGAAGCGGTTGTCGACACCTTAAACATTGCGATTGACCGCATGGACAACGAAAGCACCATCTGGTTGAGTGTGAAAAACAACACCAATGACTCTCTGTTTGTCACGGTGAGCAAAGAGGTGATTTCGGAATTGCCCGGATCTTACAACACGTTCTGTTTGGGCAACTGCTACGACCCTTCCATCACCACATCTCCCATCACCCTCGACCTTGCTGCCGGTGAGAGTTCCACCAACGATCAGTTCCACATCGTTTATTATCCGGCCAATCAATATGGTACGACCAGCGTGAAGTACAGCTTCTATGACGAGAGAATCAATGAAATTCCCCGTGAAGTCGTAGTGAATTTCATCACCAGTGTGGATGGCATTGAAGAACCCGTCACCGCCAAGTTGTTCAACGCCTACCCGAACCCGGCCAGCTCCAACGTCACCATCCAGTACGACCTTTCTGGCCGCACCGCTGTCAATGATGCCTGCATCGTCATCACCAGCCTTGTCGGCAACAAAGTATATACCCAGCCGCTCAACAACACCAGCGGCAAAGCCAGCATCGACATCTCCAACCTCGTCGCTGGCATCTACTTCTATTCCATTGAGGCCAACGGCCAAATCATTTCCACTAAAAAACTGATTGTCAAATAGTTTCCATCTACTATGGAAGTAACCAGACTTTTTGACCTGCTCCCTCACTATGCCATGCATTTTCCAAGGGAAGATGCTTTGTGTGGTAAGGAGAACGGGGTTTGGAAGCACTACAGCACCAAACAATATGTAAATATCGTCAACCACATCAGCTACGGACTGATGCAGTTGGGCATTAAGAAGGGCGACAAGATTGCCTCTATCAGCGCGGGACGTCCCGAATGGAACTTCCTCGACATGGCCATCCTGCAGCTGGGGGCCATCCACGTGCCCATCTACCCTACCATCAGCGAAAACGACTACAAGTACATCCTCCATCATGCAGATGTGAAGATGGTGTTTGTATCGGGATGGGACATTCTCCGGAAAATCGAGAATATCCTCAGCGAGATTCCGCAGTTGAAAGACAACGTCTATACCTTCCGCAACCTGCGCGGATACCGCCACCTCAACGAGGTGATTGAGCTGGGCGTTGCCAATCCGAGTCCGCAGTATCTCAATGAGATACGCGACCGTATCACCCCTGACGATGTGGCCACCATTATTTACACCTCCGGCACCACTGGAACGATGAAGGGGGTGCAGCTGTCGCACCGCAACATTATCAGCAACTTCAAGGCCATTCTGCCCATCGTGCCCACCCACGCGCAGACCCGCGTGCTGAGCTATCTGCCGCTCTGCCACATCTATGAGCGCATGATGATTTACGCCTGGCACTATCTCGGCATCCCCATCTACTATGCCGAGAGCATTGGTACCATTGCCTCCGACCTGCAGGATGTGAAGCCGACCATTTTCACCACGGTACCACGATTGCTGGAAAAATTCTACGACCGCTTCGTTGCCACTGGCCGCAAACTGCCCAAACGCCAGAAGAAGCTCTTCTTCTGGGCCGATGATGTGGCCAGCCGCTACGAGCTGGATGGCCGCACTGGCAAGTACAACCGGGCTTTACAGACTGCCAGGATGCTGGTGCTGAACAAGTTCAAGGATGCCATGGGCGGCAAAATCGACGTCATCGTGTCGGGTGGTGCAGCCATCCAGCCGCGACTCTGCCGCATCTTCTGGGCTGCCGGCATGCCCGTACTCGAAGGGTACGGCCTTACCGAAACCTCACCCGTCATCGCCGTCAGCAGCTTCTTCAAAAACGGCATGAAGTTTGGTACCGTAGGACAGCCGCTGCCCGGCGTGGAGGTGAAAATTGCTGAAGACGGCGAGATCCTGACCCGTGGAGCGTGCCTCACCAAAGGCTACCTCAACGCTGAGGAGCAGACGCGCGAATCGATTGACGAGGAAGGCTGGTTCCACACTGGCGACATGGGCGCCTTCGAACCGGAAGGGCAGCTCCGCATCACCGGCCGTAAGAAAGAGATGTTCAAGACCGCCTTTGGCAAGTATATTGTACCCACCCATGTGGAGAGCATCTTTGCCGAAGACTCTCTGATTGACAATATCATGGTGGTGGGCGAAAACAAGAAATTCGCCGCCGCCCTCATCGTACCCAACTTCGCCGACCTGCGTTCGTGGTGTGCCAAGAAAGAAATTCCCTACACCACCAACGAGGAGATGATCAAGCATCCTCTGGTGCTGAAAAAGTACAAAAAGGTGGCCGACCAGAAGAACGCCACCCTCGGCGAAACCGAGCGCGTGATGAAGTTCGCCCTCATGGACTACGAATGGGGCGTAAGCACTGGCGAGCTCACCCCCACCCTCAAGCTGAAACGACGCTTCATTACCGAAAAGCACGCTGAACTCATCGAATCACTCTTTGAGTAGCGGTTATTGAAAGGAGTGTTCTCCATCTGGGACAGCTTGAAATACAAATAAAAAAACGGGTGACCAATGGTCACCCGTTTTCTATTAGCTTCAACTCGATTATTTGATGCCGAGTTTCTTCTTGATATCTTTCGGAAGAGCGTCTTTGTGAACCACGATGTTCATGGTTTTGTAACGCACGAAAGCCTTGCTGGCATAGAACATACCGTGATACGGGTTGTAGTCGCCCCAGCTGTTCTTTACCATATAATATTCATTGCCATCCTGGTCAACAGCGGTACCGTAAATCAGCATACCGTGGTCGTCGGTGGTCTCCCAGTTGTCGAAAGCCTCCTGGCGTTCCTCCTGGGTCACCCAACGCTGCGGGGTGGGGTGCTTGGCAGCCTCATCCTGGATATCTTTAGCGCTCATGCCAGTCCAGTGGGCCATGTCGCTACCGACCATAGCAGAAGCATTGGTCTCGGGAAGCACGCAGAAACCTTTTCTCGAACCGATACGGAAACCCTGCTCGCTGACGTCGGAACCCCAAGCGATGGTGTAGCCGTTTTCGATAGCGTTGTCGAACACCTGCATGAACTCATCGAGCGGCAGGTTGTAGCACTGGCTCCAGCGCCAGTTGTCCTGGATCTCGAGCACGAATTTCTCGTAGAAAGGATGGTGGGTGTAAGAGGTAATGGAAACATAATCATCGGGGTTGAGGCCGAGTGATTCGTAGAAGGACATCGGGGTGTATTTCTTACCGTTGTAAGTAAACTCAGTGGGGCACTCGCCGAGGTAAGCGGTGTGGATGGCGCGGATGGCCTGTTCCCACAGCGGACCGTTGGGGCCTCTCTGCAGTTTCTTGTGGTCGCCGGTAGCGATGGCTTTCACCACTGCATCGGAGACGGCGGAGAGCTCGGTGTGGTCGGAGAGCGTGTCGCCGTAAGCGGCGCCTGCAGGCATCTCAACATCGGGCACGAGACCAAAGGTCTTCATGCCGTAAATCACATCGTAGAAAGAACCGCCCTGTGAGAAGGAGACGTCGCCGTGGGTACGGACAGCGGCCTTGGCACGGTCGATATAAGTGTTATAAACGATGTACATTTCAGAGAAGTCATACTCGCCCTTGCCCATACGGAGGAGCTCAGCTTCGATGAAACCGAGACCGGAGTAGCACCAGCAGGTACCCGCACGGTTCTGGTCCTTAACGGAAGTGATGGGAAGCTCTTTCTTGATGGTAAATTTGTAACCCTCATCTTCCTTCGTTTCTTTGTCCTGTGCCTTCATCGGGAAGCACAGAGCGACAACTGCTATTGCCGCGAGAAGCAAACCTTTTTTCATACTTGATTGATTTTTAATGATTTATATAAAATAATGATTGATTTATGATTTGTAAAAAACACGCTGCAAATATACATAATTTCCTTTTGTCCCCACGAATTTTATCCGAAAAAAAGTCCAATAAAAGGCAGAAAAAGTCCTATTAGCGTTTCTGTTTTTTCCGGGCCAGCCGTTTCGCCTCGCTCTTCTGGTAGCGTTCGCGGGCGGCCTCGATCGTTTTGTCATCGAAGCGGATACGACCGACCTTGCCGCTGAGTGCGATGATCTGGGCGGCGCGTTTGTTGAGGTAGGGCGTGGGGCGGGCGGGGTTGCGGTGCAGGGGCGACGGGTAGCAGGCCGTGATGAGGGCCGACTGCCGAAGGGTGAGCCTGCTGGCACTGGTGTGGAAATAGTGCTGGGCGGCGGCCTCCGCGCCATAGACGCCAGGTCCCATCTCAATCACATTCATATACACTTCCATAATACGTTCCTTCCCCCAGAGATGCTCAATGAGGAAGGTGAAATAGACCTCGCAGCCCTTGCGCACCCATGACGACCTGGGCCATAAGAACACATTCTTGGCGGTTTGCTGCGAGATGGTGCTGGCCCCGCGTTTGCGGATGCCCTTCTCGCGCTCTTCGATGGCACGGTCGATAGCGGCACGGTCGAAGCCGCGGTGACCGAGGAAGCGGTTGTCCTCCGATGCCACAGCGCACTTCACCATGTAAGGCGAAATCTGGTCGAGCGACCGCCACTCCTGCTCGATGGAGTAGCCGTATTGCACCTTGCGAATCAGCATCAGCGGGGTGACGGGCGGATTCACCCAGCGGTAGAGCAGGGTGGTGAAAATACTCAGCAAGAAGAGCACCAGCAGTGTGATGCCCATGATTTTGAAGAGTTTGTGGAAAAAGCCTCTCTTCTTCCCCGATGGCGCAGACTTCTTTTTAGCCATAACAATAATTTTATCAATTTTCGGGCTGCAAAAATACAAGATTTTCGTATCTTTGCCGCTCAAAATTGAAAAAGAAAAACAAAGAAATTATGGCAAACAACGAAGACCTTTTCAAATCCATCATTTCCCATGCCAAAGAGTATGGCTATATCTTCCCCTCCAGCGAAATTTACGACGGACTGAGCGCCGTGTACGACTATGGACAGTACGGCGTAGAGCTGAAAAACAACATCAAACAGTACTGGTGGAAAGCGATGGTACAGTATCACGAGAACATCGTGGGCATCGACAGTGCTATCTTCATGCACCCCACCATCTGGAAGGCATCGGGCCACGTGGACGCCTTCAACGATCCGCTGATTGACAACAAGGATTCCAAGAAGCGCTACCGCGCCGACGTACTCATCGAAGATCATATCCAAAAGATTGAGGATAAGATTAATAAAGAGGTGGAGAAGGCGAAGAAACGTTTTGAGAATTTCGACGAGACACTATTCCGCCAGACCAACCCCCGCGTGGTAGAGAACCAGAAAAAGATTGACGAAATCACCGCCAAGTATGCCGATTTAATGCAGCGCAACGATCTCGCCGGACTGAAGCAGCTGATTATCGACCTTGAGATTGCCTGTCCTATTTCGGGCACCCGCAACTGGACCGACGTGCGCCAGTTCAACCTGATGTTCAGCACCCAGATGGGCTCGGTGGCCGACGGCGCCGACACCATCTACTTGCGTCCCGAGACCGCGCAGGGCATCTTTGTCAACTTCCTGAATGTGCAGAAGACCGGCCGCATGAAGGTGCCGTTCGGCATCGCCCAGATCGGCAAGGCCTTCCGCAACGAGATTGTAGCCCGCCAGTTCATCTTCCGCATGCGCGAATTCGAGCAGATGGAGATGCAGTTTTTCGTGCGTCCTGGCGAGGAACTTAAATGGTTTGAATACTGGAAGGCGGAACGTATCAAATGGCACCAGTCGTTGGGCATCCCGGCGGAGAACTACCGTTTCCACGACCACGAGAAGTTAGCGCACTATGCCAACGCCGCCACCGACATCGAGTTCAAGTTCCCCTTCGGCTTCAAGGAGTTGGAGGGCATCCACTCGCGCACCAACTACGACCTCAGCCGCCACGAGGAGTTCTCCGGCAAGAAGTTGCGCTACTTCGATCCCGAAACCAACGAGAGCTATGTGCCTTACGTGGTGGAGACCTCCATCGGTGTGGATCGTATGTTCCTGGCGGTGTTCAGCAACGCCTACCACGAAGAGAAGATGGAAGACGGATCCGTGCGCGTAGTGCTGCGCCTGCCCGCCATGCTGGCACCCGTCAAAGCCGCAGTGCTGCCGCTGGTGAAGAAAGACGGTATGCCGGAGAAGGCCCGCGAAATCATGGACATTCTCAAACGCGAATACCTCTGCCAGTACGACGAGAAAGACGCTATCGGCCGCCGCTACCGCCGCCAAGACGCCATCGGTACACCGTTCTGCATCACCGTCGATAACCAGACCTTGGAGGACAACACCGTCACCATCCGCGAGCGCGACACCATGGAGCAGTACCGCGTCAATGTGGACGAATTGTTGAATACCTTGCGGGGGAAATTGGCAGGAATGTGATCAATTTACAATTAATAATGTAGAGACGTGGTGCACCGAGTCTCTACGATTGTTTTAAACGATAATATAAACGGAACCTACCGACGGCTGGTTACCGTGAAATCCTTGTGAAACAGCAGGTTGATGATGCCGCGCAGGTAGCCGATGCCATAGGCGCAATGCACCACAAAAAACAGGTAGGGCATGATAAAGGACATCGGCGGACATTGTTCGCGGCGGGCGGTCTTGATGCCAATGGCGAAGCCCAATGCCCAGTAGATGAACACGATGAGCCAGTAAAGCCAGAAAAACAAGATGCTGAGGGAGGTAAGGAGAAAACCGATGGCCAGTCCCAGCACAAAGGCCAATGGGAAGAACTGTCGTATCGTGGCAGGACTTCCTAACTTTTTGTTTACCAATGGCTTAAACAATCCATACTGATAGAACATACTCCAAACTTTGCGCACGCTGTCGCGGGCATAATAGTCGATAACCAGATGCGGCAGCAGGTAGATGGAACCACCATTCTTGATGATGCGCCCGTTAAACTCATCATCCTGATTGCGAACTAGTTGTTCATCGAAATAGCCGATTTTGTCGAACAGCGAGCGGCGGAAGCAGCCGAACGGCACGGTATCGACCTTGCGAATCTGGTCGGAGCCGATACGGAAGTAGGAGTTGCCCATGCCGAAGGGTGAGCTGAGCACAGCGGCGATGCTCCGGCAGAGCGGGGTGTCATCGATCGGCAAGGTGCGGCACACACCGCCCACATTGTCGGCCTGCAGTTCGTTGAGGTAGCGCACCAATTCCGAGAAATAGCAGGTGGGAAACGAGGCGTGTGCATCGAGACGAATGATGATATCACCCTTGGCGGCACGAATACCCATATTCATGGCGGGCGGAACGATGCGTTGCGGGTTGTCAATCACCCGCAGCCACGGGTACTGCTGTGCCCACACCGCCAGCTTGCTGCGCGTGGCATCCGTACTCATCCCATCCACAAACAGAACCTCCAAATCATCTTTCGGATAATCCTGATTCACAATAGATTGAACGCACTTGTCAATATATTTCTCCTCATTATAGATGGGAACGATAACGCTAATCATTTACCTTATATATTATATGGTGATAGATTTCAGAATAACGATGCGCAATGCTTTCCCAGCGGAAAGGCTCGAAATCGGTGGTTTCCAACGTGTTGTACGCATCGGGCTTCCGTAGCAGGCGCGACAATGCCGCCTCGATTTCCTTCTCCGAATAGGGGTTTACGGCCTCCCCTACTCGCTTGTCAAACAGCCCATCGATACCTTCGCCACGGGTGTACAGCACCCGCAATCCCTGCGACAGAGCCTCGAGATACACCAATCCGAAAGTCTCTTTCTTGGAGGGCATAGCGAAGACACTGCACTGCTGGTAAATACTCTGTAACAGCGGTTTATCATAAATCGGGCCATGACAGATGAGGCAGTCAGGAAATTGGTGCACCAGCTGGATGACGCGCTGTTCGTTTTCTCCACCGCCGCCTACCAAATGCAGGGTAAGATCGGGGATGTCGGCATGAAGACGCAACACCACATCCATCAGGCGAATCACATTCTTATTACTGTCGAACTTCCCCACATAGCACACCGAATGCGACTGGCGAGCTGGGGTGATGCAACGGTGCTCCAACCAATAGTCATTCAATCCATTAGCAATGACCACTCCCTTCTGCTCCAACAATTCCGTCAGTCCCTTCAATGTCCAGTGGCGAGTGACTCTCCTCTGCAAATTCGGGGAGATGAAGATGACCTTTTCGGCCTCGCGAATCACCTGACGATGGACATTCCACAGGTGCGGCATGTAACGCATGAACACATTGATGTCGGTGTTGCGCACGGCCACCACGTAAGGGATGCCATACTTCTTTTTCAGCTGCAAGGCCACCGCACCGTCGCTGAACAGCGTGGTAGCATGCACCAAGTTCACCTTCGACAAGTCCATCTTCTTTTCCACATCTTTTACCAAATTATTGATTTTCAAATGGAAAAGAAGTCTGTGGATTTTTTTGAGGATGGGAGAATAGATGATCTCGGTATTCTCACCCTCGAAGGCATTGCGCCCTATCAGATTGGGATGACGCACCGGACAATAGATGATTTGAGACACCCCTTCCGTATCAAGCCGATGGTAGAGTTCAGCGTGAACGGTGCTACCCGCGAAATCGTTGGAGAGGTGAAGCACTTTCATCTTTTATATTACTGATTATCAATATTTTCTAAATTAACCATACTTCCGAATAGCAGATCACTTTCGGGCAGACGTCCCGAGTCGAAACCACCGCCAGGGGTGAAGGTCAGCTCGCCGAAATAGGCCTTACCGTTTTCCAGGTAGAAGTCGGCACGCACGAACGGGAAGGGTTTCGAAAGCTTTTCAGCATAGTCGAACAGCTGGTCGATGCCGTCGGGCTTGGGCACCGAGAAATCGTCGGGCAGGTGGAGCGAGCTACGGTTAAGTCGTTGCAGTTTCCAGCTGCGGTCGAAGAAGTAGAACGCCGGCTTCTCGTGCTCGCCTCGGCCCACACAACAGAGCACATATTTCGCTACTCCGTTGAAACAGTAGAACTTATAGTCCACCGGTGCACTGCCATCGGCCGTCTCAATCAACTTCTCGCACAGCAGCACCTTCTCCATCTTATACTGCGGCTCGGCAGCGAGGAGGTGCGCCTTGATCTTCTGGAAGTAGTTCAGCTCGCGCACGGCCTTGTCGCGGTCGAGTTGAGACTTGTCGGTGCAAATCACATTGCCGCCGCAGCCGAAGTTCCATTTCAGCACGAATTGGTCGGGAAGCTCCTCCCACGGAATCTCAGCGGCAGAATGGTAGGTGGCATACAGTTCGTTGAGGATATGCTCCAGTCCACAGTCGCGCACATACTCGCGCACACGGTACTTGTCGGCGCACTGGCACACCAGTGCATTATCCTTATAATAATGCAGTTTCATCCATTGGATCTTCTCATCTAACGTCTTGGGATTTTTCAAGTCGGGATATTTCCCATGACATCTTTTAAAGAAAAAACGGATATTGAGACGAGGCGAAATCCACGTCAGCAGGTAGCGGAACCAGAGGTTGGGTGTAGAGCGCAGATTCATCTTATATACAATTATTTAGAAGAGATTTTTTTGGAAAGATGACGACGGTTGAGCCAGAGGTCATGCAGTTCGCGGTACCAGATTTGCGGTTCCTGCGGCTTTTGCTCCAACTGTGCGCATTGCTGTTCAGACAAAGTGCGCATGGAAAAACCAAACAACAGAAAGACAAGCAGTTGCACTTCTCCCGGTCCGTACGGGAATGAGGGCTCGAAGAAGCTGGCGAGGAAGGGCAGCGTGCACACCACGAAACCCACCTGCGTAACATCGGTGCGCCACGAGCGGAAACAGCCCCACAGCACGCGGATGCCGAAATAGAGGTAGAACAGGAGGAAAGGTATCGCCCATATTCCATAACGCAATCCTCTGAGGATAAAATAATTATGAATTAATTTTATACCTGAAGACTGTGACAATTCGCCTGATACCGGGTTTCGAGAAAACTCCCGCATCCCCTCCAAGTCGCGTTCCAAGCGGTTGGAACTAAGGTTGTCGGTAAGGTCATGGTTGAGATTCTTACCTCCACTAAAGAAGGTGTGCAACTCATCGCCGATGAAGCCCGTATAGAGGATGTAGCCAATCCAGACGGCTGCGGCGATGGAGAAAAACGTCATGGGCGACCACTTCCATTTCCAGTTGCCATCTTTCACGCTGACCATCAGCATACAGGCCAGTAGCGAGAAGGTTGCGGTGCGCGCCCGAATCAGTAGCAGCACCAGCACGGCGAGGAAAAACACCAGCCAGAAATGCACCCGCCACTCCTTGTCCTTCATGCCGAAGAAGAAGAGCGCAGCGGCACCCGTGGCCATCAGCATTCCCACCTGATTTTTACCTCTATTAAATAGGTAATACTCAGGTACATAGAATCCTTTAGCATAAAAATAGCAGTTGATCAATCCCATCGCCACCAATGCCACCGTATAGTAATAGGCAACATTCCGCCAAAACTTCAAATCACTTTTCATATTCATTCCCAGACAGATACAAAGAAAAGCAATCATCAGCTGGGTAAGGTCTTCCAGATGAAAAGTCTTTTTGAAAATTTTGAAAAGAAGAAATTCCACTGCCACCACCGCTATCACACCGATGAAAATCTTCATAAAAGGACGGGAAAAGGTTCTTTTGAAAGAAAAGGTGAGTATGGTAGAAAGGCCCATCAGGGCAATGATGACGTAGCGGAAGATATAGTAGGAAGGCTTGAGGTAGGTCCACGGCAGGAACGATGCCGCCACGAGGGCAAGCGCGACACAGATTGCCACCTTGGCGATGGTGTTTTTCATATCGATTTTTGCAGTTGGATTCATCACAAATTATTCAAAACAGTATTGGGTTTATGACGCAGGCTGAGCAGGATCTCTTCGGTCATCTCGCCGAAGGCAGGGCCATGGGCGGTCTGGCTGAGGTCGGGGGCTCGGTTCCACTCGATGAGGACGGGCTCACCCTGCTGGTCGATGCCGAAGTCCCAACCAATAAGGTTGAAATAGGGCAGCCGTGTGTGCAGCTCCTTCACCAATGCCACCACCTTGTCGAAAGAGGGTATGGCGAAACCTTTCAGCACGGTGCCGCAGTCGGTGGTCTCGATGCGTTTTTCGGCAGGCGTACCGTAGGCGCAGTCGAGGATGGTGCCGGTGGCGAGGTCAATGTCGGCGTTGATACCGCCGGCCGTCTCGTTATCCACACACTGTCCCGTACGACCGATGCGCACCACCACATACAGGATGTGCACCTCGCGCTCGTCGCGGTACGACAAAACTCGTAACGTGTTGAGAGAGGTGGGGTTCAGCTTCGACATCTCCTCATGCTGACCGATTTTTTCCTGGATGATAAAGTTCTTCCCGTAACTGTCGAAAAGTTCTTCCATCGTCTTTCCGCTTCCCTCCATACGGCCATCGGTGGTAGAGAACACGTTGACGCCCTGTCCCCACATTCCTTCGGTAGAGGGTTTGGAGACGGCGGCCGGCAGGTTGCGACACAACTCCAACGCCTCCTCGCGGCTCACCGGCTTTGTACCAGCATAGTAATAGCCGTTCATGTTCTTCACAATGGTCTTCGGACGGTTCACATCCGGGAAATAAAGATCGTAAAGTCCCTTGTCCACGTAGGCGTGACGTACCCCGAACTGGTTAAGCTTATAAATAATCTGCTGGTGATAGATGCAGGTCGGGATGTAGCGCACCGAGAAGTTGCCATTGCGCGAATAGAAATATTCGTGCCAGTAGGTGGGCACCTTCTGTCCTAACATCTTCTGATAGAACACGTTGATGTCGCTAATCTGTCCTTGGGTGAGCGGCACCAAGTCGCACTGCTTCATCTTCGACTTGATGTTGGCGATGTCGTCACGGTACCGGACGCTGATGTAACGGGATTTCAAAAGTTCGATTAACATATCTTCAAGTTATGAACGATTTCTAATTTGTTTCCATTTTTGAACCACAACCTCCCAATAGATGGAGAAGCCTTCTAATTTAAAGAGCAGTGAAAGAGCAAGATAAACAACGCAGAAAAGAAGTATCTGCAAAAACATGATCAGGTAGGGATGAAGATGAGGGATGAAGGAAAGCCCCCATGCTGCCGCTGCCGCCAGCAAGGTCACCAGCATGTAGCCTATCCAGTCGCGGATTTGGCTGAACAGTCCGTAGCGGATTAACCTTCCCACTACCACCGCGTTGATGACGTAGCAGAGATAGCCGAACAGCGCAACTGCATACAGCATGCCCATGATGCCGAACTGCACGCCAGCCACAATCATGCCGATGCCGAGCAACCGTTTTACCAACTGCACGATAAAATAGAGACTGCCCTTTCCTAATGATTTTATAATATTGGTATTCAATGTATTAAGCGTATAGATAGCCCCCGATATACAGAGAATCTGAAAGTAGGGCACTGCAGCCTCCCATTTGGCGGAATAGAGAAGGATGATGAGCGGCTGGGCAATCACAATCAGCAACACCATGAGTGGGAAATTGAGATAGGTAACCGCCTTGATATTTTTACGCAAGGCGCGGTGCAACTGCTGCCGGTCGTCCTGCATCCGCGAGAAGACGGGGAAAGAGACCTCGTTGACGATAGTGGAAAGCGTGGTGGTGGGCACCTCCTCGAGTTTCTTGGCCTGGTTGTAATAACCGAGGTCGCCGGCAGTGAACATCTTGCCGATGATCAGTCGCTGCAGGTTGGTATAGATAGTCTCCACCAGCGAAGAGAGCAGCATCAATCCGCCGAAACTGAAGAGCGAGCCGAGGCTTTTCCAGCTGAATTCCCAGGTGGGGCGCCACGAGCTCATGCGCCAGAGCAGCAGCACGCTGGCCACGGCACTGCACAGCGACGAGGCCACCAAACTCCACACCCCATAGCCCCAGAACGCCATAGCGATACCGATGACGGTGCCGATGATGGCGGCAATCAGGTTTCGTATCGACAACTCTCTAAATCTCAACTGCTTCTGCAACTGCGTGGCCTGCACGATGGCGAAGGCCTGAATGAGCAGCGTGAGGCTCTGCACCCGCAACACCGCCGACAGCTGCGGCATGGCATAGAAGCGTGCGATGGCTGGCGCGGTAAAGAAAAGCAGCAGATAGAAGATCAGCGAGACGGCGAGATTCCAGTAGAAGACGGTAGTATAGTCGAGGTGGGTGGGGTTCTTGCGCTGGATAAGCGCCGTTCCCAGTCCGCCATTCACAAAAATGGCAGAAACGGCGATGAAGACATAGAGCATGGCGATACATCCGAAGTCATCGGGCATCAACAGGCGCGCCAACACCAGATTGGACAAGAAGTTGATGAGCATGGTGCCGAGTCGGCCAACACTGCTCCACAACATTCCTGCGATTGTCTTTTCCTTCAGATTATCAGGCATTTCTATTCAATAATGGCACGCTGAATATCTTCAAAAGTCACGTCGTTCTTCTGCAGAAGATACTGTATAGAACGAGCATTTGTACGTAAATCTTTGTTTATCAATGCGGAAGCGAGTGATGTAATGGATTCTTGTATAGAAGTGTCCACCCCAACAATTTTACCAATGGAGATAAAAAGACCGAGTCCCATCGGGATATCCTCATGGAAGTAGCGGTGGTTGATGGAGGAGGGGCCTTTGTTGGAGGAGTTGGCGAAAGAGCGGAACACCTCCATGGCATCTTGGGAGAGATCCTCCTCGTTGCGCCACTTGGCGGCCTCGAAGTAGTCGAGGGAATCACATCCGAAAGCATTGAGAATCAAATTTTTCTGTTTGTCGAAGGCTTGAATGACCTTGACTACGGAAGGGGTGAACGCCTCGCGGTACATCCAGAACTCGCCGCCGCTATGCTCGATGCGGGAGGCGGAGAAGATGATGCCGATGGGGTGCACAATCATGTTAGGGTTGTGAAGGGCAGACTCGAGGATATGCTTGCGCGTGTATCGCGTATTGGCGAAGCACTTCGAAAGGGTATCCACCACCTGCGGGAGGGCAGCGACGGGCAGTGCCGACACCGCATTGCGCGGGTTGTAGAAGGTGATACGCACATACATCGAGTCCACGATGCGACCGTTGTACGCCGTAGTTTCCCATTCGCTATAGATCACATCGCGTTGGATGAAACGCTTGAAAATCAGGCTGCCCATATAGCCAGGCACCAGTACAATCAGCTGTCCGTCGCGCACGAAAGGCGCAATGAGGCGGGCCACATGTTCGTGCTGGCTTGTGGTAGTGGTTACCATCAGGATGTCGCCGAACTCCACCGCTTTTTGCACATCGCGGGTGATGAACGCCGGACGCACGAAGAAACGCCTTCCGCCATCGGTTTCATCCTTGACATTGTAGCCATGCTCCTGTTCAATGATGTCGTAGAACTCGTTGTTGGAAGATGACGAGGTCTTGAGCAGCGCCACCTCATGCTGGTTTTGCAAGAGTTTGGCCGCATGTATCAGGCCTGAATTTCCACATCCAATAACTGTGATTTTCATATTATAATCATTTTATTTCTAAAAGAAATCCCATAAACATCACAATATCAAATAGTTAATAAACAGTCTACCTATTACGGCATAGCACATAAAAGTTTGCAAAAATACATAAAAAATTCCACCCTTACATCCTTATATTTTTTAAAAAAAATTAAAGAAAAATGATTTTATGTGGATAATTATTGTAAATTTGCCGCTGGTTTTCAAAATTAATAATTTGGCAGATTTTTTATAAATGAAGCGTGTCCTTCTTTTCCTAATAGCCTTTTGCTGTATCATTTTTTCTGTAACGGGACAAAACCTCGTCATTAACGGTGAGAACTACATCTGCTCTGGTTCCTCCACCACGTTGAGCGTCGGTACCGCCTCCCCTTCCCCCGGCACCACCAACTGCACCAGTTCGGTCAACATTTCCAACACCACTACTACCGTCTCCAACGGCCAGACCATCTGTTTCTATGATTCTGGCGGTCCGAACAGCAGCTACGGCAACAGTGAGAGCTATGTACACACCTTCACTGCAAGCGGCGGAGGACATGTCACCATCACATTCCTATCTGCCGATGGAGAAAGCTGCTGCGACTACATCACCATCTACGATGGTGCAGGCACAGGAGGCACGCAATTACACTACGGTCTGTTGAGCACAGTGGATGGCAATGTAAGCTTTACGTCCTCCGGCACTTCATTGACCGTGCAGTTCACCTCCGACGGTAGTGTGACCTACGACGGCTGGCAAGCCATCGTATCGTACGCTGCCAATACCGCCGGCTCCGTCAATATGTCCAACACCACCACCGTAGTCCCTTGTGGTCAGGGCATCTCCTTTTACGACTCAGGCGGTCCGAGCGGCACCTACAGCAACAGTGAAAGCTATGTACACACCTTCACCTCCAGCAATGGCAACCCCCTCACCATCACTTTCTTATCCACTGATGGAGAAAGTTGCTGCGACTACATCACCATTTACAATGGCGCCGGAACTGGAGGCACGCAATTGCACTATGGTCTGTTGAGCACCGTCAATGGCGCGAGCTTTACTTCCACAGGCAACTCCATCACCGTACAGTTCACCTCCGACGGTAGTGTGACCTACAACGGATGGTATGCTATCGTGTCGTGCGATGCCTGCAGCCTCGCCAACACCACCTATCACTGGAGCACCGGTGCCAGCACCAGCTCCATCACCGTATCACCGACTACTACCACCACCTATTCGGTAACCACCACCAGTCCAGACTGTGGCACGCAGGTGGCCAGTATCACCGTCAACGTGCAGGACTGCGGAGCGGATGGATGTCCCAGCATCGCCCCCGCCCAGCAGGGCACCGGCCTTACAGAGATTGTAGTGGACTGCAACACCAATTCTATCACACTGGAAGCCAATGCCGTGGCCACAGCCCTGCAGACCAACAGCTACACCGTGACGGCCATCCCCTACAACCCGCCCTACGGTTTCACCGCCGGCACACGCATCTTCACCGATGCAGAAGATGATACATGGGGCGATGTGCTTACCCTACCCTTCGGATTCTGCTTTTATGGCAACACCTTCACACAGATTGTACCCGGGGCCAACTCCGTCGCCACCTTCAATACCGATGTAGCCGGCGACTACTGCACCTGGAGCTACTCCGAATCGCTGCCCAGCTCCAGCCTTTTCACCAACACCATCTTCGCCTGCTACCGCGACATCTACCCCAACTACTACACGGGCGACGGTATCTACCAAGGTGTGCTCGGCTCCTACCCATGCCGCTCATACGTACTGAGTTTCAATAATATAGCATTATTCTCATGCTATGATGTACGTACCTTCTCCTCACAGATAGTCCTTTACGAAGGCACCAATATCATCGACATTTACCTACGTGATGCTCCCACCTGCACTGACTGGAATGATGGCAACGGAGTCATCGGCATCCAGAACAGTACAGGCAGTGCGGCTACCGTGGCCCCTGGCCGTAACACTGGTGCCTGGACGGCACACAACGAGGCATGGCGTTTCATCCCGAACGGTGGGGATCCTGTTTATACCGTCACCTGGTATGAAGGACAAGGCACCAATGGTCCCGTAGTGGGCACTGGCGATGTCATCACCATCACCCCTGTCGGTACCACTTACTACACCGCACGCCTCCAGTACCATGCCTGCAACGGTGACCAGTTCGACATTGTAAACTACTGCCACGTCACCATGAACAACAGCGCTGAACCTATCACGGTGAATGCTGAGCCTGACTTCCTCTGCGCCAACCAGCCTACCACCATCAGCGTCAACGCCCCTAATGCCACGGGATATCACTGGAATACCGGTGCCACCACCGCCTCTTTCGTGGCACGCCCCAATCAGAGTCCCACCACCTACAGCGTTACCGTCAGCTACGCCAACGGCTGCAGCTCCGTGGGAAGTGTCACTGTAACCCTTGACATGGAACCGCCCACCTACAGCGGCAATGTCGGCCCACAAGATGCCAACAACAACACCTGCGTGTTCACCGTCCCTGACCTCACCTCACTCTTCAGGCCTTACGTTACCGACAACTACACAAGCAATCCCAATATCACCATCACACAAAGTCCGGCGGCTGGCTCGGTCATTACCACTGCCACTACCGTCACCATCACCTTCACCGACGAATGTGGCAACAGCAGCACCACCACCATTGTGGTGAATGCCGACAACCCGATGAATATCAGTGTAGCCAACACGCAGGACATTCTCTGTTACGGCGACACCACTGGATTGGCCGCAGTGACCGTCAGTGGCGGGCAGTCGCCTTACACCTACTCATGGAGCTCCAACAACGGTTTCCCCACCAGCTCGTTCAACGGTGCCAGCGCGTCACCGCTGATGGCCGGCACCTATACCGTGACGGCTACCGACGCCAACGGTTGCCACATCACACAAGATATCACCCTCAACAACCTCTCCCAGCCCATGGCAGCCGGAACCGTAAGCAGCGCACAGGACATCTGCCGTGGCAGTGCACCGGCAGCCTTTACCGTAACGGGGTGTTCTGGCGGTGACCAAGGCCACTATCAATGGCAGCAATCCACCGACAATCAAAACTTTACAAATATTTCTGGTGCCACCTCCACCACCTATACGGCGGGGGCACTCACCACTAACACCTGCTACCGCGTCGCTTACATCAGCGATGCGTGCGGTACGGTATATACCAATAGTGTATGCGTCACCTTGCACGATCCCACCTCCTCTGATGTGTATGACGAGGTATGCCAAGGCCACGCGTACAATGTCAATGGTTTCAGTTTCAGCGCGTCAGAGACACAAACACCGGGAGTGTTGGAACAGACTGCCCAGCTGCAGAACGCCTGGGGCTGCGACAGCATCGTCACGCTGCACCTCACCGTACTGCCCAATAGTACCGGCAGCGACGAGCAGACCATTGTGGAGAACAACCTACCCTATACATGGAATGGGGTAACCTTCACCGAGGCCGGCACGCAAACCGCCACCCTGACAGCCTCCAACGGCTGCGACAGTGTGGTGACCATGACACTGAATGTCATCCCGAACATCCACACTGGTGTGGATACTACCATATGCGAGAACGAACTTCCTCTCACCTGGCAGGGGCACACCTTCAACGCGGCCGGCTCGTACGACCTCGTGCTGCCCGCTGCTGGCGGTAGCGACAGCATCGTTACGCTGACCGTTTACACTATTCCGGCACAGTTCGTCACCGTGAATGGCGAGACCTGCCAGCACGAGCCCTACAGCGGGTACGGCTTTACCGTATCGGCCGACAGCACCGCGGAGGCTGGTGTAGTACAGCGGGTAAGGCAACTGCAGACTGTCCAGGGCTGCGACAGCACCGTCACCCTGCTGCTGACCGTGCATCCCGTGTATGACCAGACCTTTGACGTGGTGGCCTGCGACAGCATGGTGTGGAACGGGCAGGTGTATCACCAGTCGGGCACCTACACCCAGCAGTTCTCCAGTGCACACAACTGCGACAGTGTGGTGACCAAGAACCTGGAAGTGGTGAACACCGATCTTGTGCTCACCAACCTTACCGAAGACTTCTGCGAGGATCTGACGGCGGTGCTGGAAGTGACCACAGAGCTGCAGTACATTCATTGGAACACCGGTGAAACCACCCCGCAGATTGTGGTGCACCGGGCGGGCACCTACGTGGTAACGGCACACACGGCACAGTGCGAGGCCTTTGCCCGTGTGGACATCCATCCCTGTCCTTTCTACATGTATCTTCCCAATGCCATTACCCCCTCCATCTCTCCTGAAGAGAACGACGAGTTCCACATTCCCGACGGGATTGCCGCACAGCTGCAGACCTGTGAGATATGGATTTACGACCGCTGGGGCATGATGGTGTATCACTCCACCGATCCGCGCTTCCGCTGGGACGGCACCGTGAACGGCAAGATCGCCACCAATAACGTATTCTCCTACCGGCTGCAAGTGTCGGTGTTTGGCGGCGGCAACTACCAATATTCCGGAACCATCACCGTACTGTAACGGGGAAAATATAAACGAGGAGGCCGATATGCGACTGCATATCGGCCTCCTCGTTTTCTGCGTGCCTCAAACTACTAATTGTTGATGATTACCATGGAAGTCCCAATTATCGACAGCGAACGGGAATAGTTCAAAAGATTATCGATGATGAATTTTCTGGGGGACATACGACGCACGCTTTTTTTCTTTTTCAAAGGGGTAGAATTTTGTTCCATAGGCAAAACGCTTGGTTAGCAATTGATTGACACCATAATAACGCAAACCACGCGCAATTATTGCACAGAAACAAAGAAAAAAATTGAAAATGATGAAAGAAGGCCTACACCAGCACGTTTTTCTCCTTGAGAATCTTGCGGAGGTTGATGAGAGCGTAACGCATACGACCGAGCGCGGTATTGATGCTCACATCGGTCATCTCAGCAATATCTTTAAAGCTGATATCCTGATAGATACGCATCTCCAGCACTTCACGCTGCTCATCGGGAAGGAGCTTCACCATCTCAGCAATCTCAGCGTACAGCTGTTCGGTAATCATCTTCTGCTCGACAGAAGGCTCACTACCATAAATGATGTCGAAAATATCGAATTCGCCGTTGGTTTCAAAGGCGGGCATTCTCTGCATTTTGCGGAAATAGTCGATTTTCAAGTTGTTGGCGATGCGCATCACCCACTGCACGAATTTGCCTTCCTCATGGTAATTTCCAGAGCGCAACGTGTTGATGACCTTGATGAAAGTATCCTGGAAGATATCTTCCGCCAACTCACGATTTTTTACGGAAAGAAGAATGTAAGAAAAGACCCTTTTCTCGTGGCGCTGAATCAAAGTTTTGAGAGCAGACTCATCACCATTGACATAAAGAGAAATAAGCTCATTGTCAGATAACGCTATCTTTTTCATAAGGCACTCCTTTCTATTAGGTTAATTTTCAAAAAGATAGAATGTTTACTCGATAGCGTTCCTCCTATGTTTTATTGTTAATAATTTGGTTAAGATTGGAGCAGCAAAAATACAACATTTTTTAAATAACAACACTTTTTTGAAAAATTTTTTCAAAAAAATTCTGCTGACACGATTCCTCTTCCTTTAGCACGGCTAAAGAAGCATGACGTTCATCGCATTTAACACACCCCTGAATCCTACTTTTTCCGTACTGGCTCACAGGTAAGCCCTATTCCTAATTTCTTGAAAATCTTTTGGTCCACCTCGCTCAACATCGTCGTACTATGCACCTGGCAGCCATTCAACTGTGGCAAGGTGGCAAGGGCGTTGCGGCAATTTTCGTCGTTGAGACTCAACATGGAGAGGGCGACAAGTACCTCATCGGTATGCAGGCGCGGATTATTGCCACGCAGCAGCGACACTTTCATCCTTTGGATAGGCTCGATCATCTCCTGCGGAATCAGCTTGACATCATGGTCGATATGGGCCAAATGCTTGGTGGCATTCAGCAGCAGAGCGGCGCTGGGGCCGAGGAGGGTACTGGTTTTGGAGGTGATGATCGTACCATCGCGCAACTCAATGGCCGATGAACTCGCTCCCGACTGCTCCTTTTTGAGACGAGCGGCCACGACCACGCGGCGATCCTCAGGCTCGATCTTGGCCATCTTCATCAGCAGGGAGATCTTGCTCACCTCACTTTCAGAAGACTTTCCGTCAAGCATGTTGCAAAGGGTGGTGAAGTAACGACGGATAATCTCCGCACGGGAGGCCTCACAGCACACCTCATCGTCGCAAATACAAAAACCGGCCATATTCACTCCCATATCGGTAGGTGACTTATAGGGATTCTCTCCATAAATCCCTTCAAATATGGCATTTAAGACAGGGAAAATTTCGATGTCGCGATTGTAGTTGACCGCAGTTTTACCGTAAGCTTCCAGGTGGAACGGGTCAATCATATTGACATCGTTGAGGTCGGCGGTGGCGGCTTCGTAGGCCATATTCACCGGATGTTTGAGCGGGATGCTCCAGATGGGGAAGGTCTCAAACTTGGCATAACCGGCTCTCACTCCGTGCTTGTTCTCCTGATATAACTGGCTAAGGCACACGGCCATCTTGCCGCTACCAGGTCCAGGGGCGGTTACCACCACCAACGGGCGCGAAGTCACCACATAGTCGTTCTTTCCAAACCCTTCGTCAGAATCAATCAGGTTCACATTATTGGGATAATCCACAATATTGTAGAGATAATACACTTTGAGGCCGAGGCGTTCCAAGCGCTCACGGTACGCCTTAGCGCTGGCCTGACCATTGAACTTGGTGATGACCACCGACTGGCAGAGCAGTCCCCGCTGGGTGAAAATATCCTGAAGGCGCAACACATCTTCGTCGTAAGTGATGCCGAGGTCGCCCCGAATCTTGCTCTTCTCGATATCGACCGCACTGATGGCGATGATGATTTCAGCTTCATCTTTCAGTTGCATCAGCATCCGCAACTTGCTATCAGGCTGAAAACCAGGCAAAACACGGCTTGCATGGTAGTCGTCATACAATTTGCCGCCAAATTCCATATACAACTTGTCGCCAAACTGAGAAATACGCTGTTTGATGTGCTCCGATTGGATTTTCAGATACTTTTCATTGTCAAAACCAATTCTTTCCATATACAATAAAGGCTTAAGTCAACAATAAAGTAATTGACAACTGGTTCATTCTCAAGTAAATATAAAAGAAGAGCCGATTTTCAATCGGGAAGCGAAAATACAAAAAAAATATGAAACGAAATAGGGTTAATGTGAAAATAGGTAAAAAATTTTTTTGTAAATTTGCACCCGTTTTTAATATATGTAGAATGGCCACAAAATATGTATTTGTTGTAGGCGGTGTAGTGTCGGGGTTAGGCAAAGGCATCACAGCTGCATCTTTGGGCAGATTGCTGAAATCCAGAGGATTAAAAATTACGATGCAGAAGCTGGACCCGTATCTGAATGTGGACCCGGGCACCATGAACCCCTACCAACATGGAGAGGTATATGTGACGGAAGATGGCGGAGAAACTGACTTGGACATCGGCCATTACGAGCGATTCATCGACGAAAGTCTGAACAAATATTGCAATGTGACGGCGGGAAAGGTGTATTACACCGTCATCAACAACGAGCGTAACGGCGTGTATGCGGGGTCCACCATCCAGATGATTCCGCATATCACCAATATGATTAAGGAGAAAATACGGTTAAACGCCACCACCAACGAGGCTGATGTGGCCATTGTGGAGATCGGCGGCACCGTAGGCGACTACGAGAGTCTTCCGTTCTTGGAGGCCATCCGCCAGTTTGCCGTGGAGGAGGGGCAAGCCAACTGCATGTACATCCATGTAGGTTTGATTCCCTGCATCACACCCAGCAACGAACTGAAAACCAAACCTGTACAGCACAGTGTGAAAGAGCTCCTCGGACTGGGCATCCAGCCCGACATCTTGGTATGCCGCTGCGATCGTCCGATTGGGAAAGAGATCAAAGAGAAACTTGCACTGTTCTGCAACGTGAAATTCGAAAACATCATCGAGAACTTGGACATGCCCTCGCTGTATGAGATTCCGTTGGCATTGGAGGAAGAGGGATTGGCCGAGCAAGTCATCAAGCGTCTGCGTTTGCAATGCAAGGAGAAGGACTTATCGGACTGGCAGGACATGGTGCAGCGCAGCAAGAAGGTGGACCACGAGGTGCACATTGCGCTGGTGGGCAAATACATCGAGTTGCAGGATGCGTACCTGAGTGTGGTGGAAGCCTTGAAACACGCCGCCATTTTCAACCATGCAAAAATGCATATCAAATGGCTGGATTCCGAAGAGATCACGGAGAAGAGTGCCGGTTTGCTGCTGCGTGATGTGGACGGCATCCTCGTCCCGGGCGGCTTCGGCTCGCGTGGCATTGAGGGGATGATCAATGCGGCCCGCTATGCGAGGGAGAACAACATCCCCTACCTCGGTCTTTGTTTAGGCATGCAGATCGCCATCATCGAGTTCGCGCGCCACGTGTGCAACATGGAGGATGCCAACAGTAAGGAGATCAATCCCAACACCCATTATCCTGTCATCGATTTCCTGCCTGGGCAGAACGAATACAGCATCTTGGGCGGCTCATTGCGATTGGGCCGTTATCCCTGCAAGCTCAAGAAAGGCACCAAGGCCTTCGAGGCGTACGGCACGGAGGATATTTTGGAACGCCACCGTCATCGTTACGAGGTGAACAATGATTTCCGTGAGGAATTGGAGAAGAAAGGCATGATCATCTGCGGCACCTCGCCCAACGGCAGCATCGTGGAAATGATGGAGTTGCCCAACCATCCGTGGTTTGTAGCCTGCCAGTTCCATCCGGAGTTCAAGTCACGCCCCAACCGCCCGCATCCGCTCTTCTTCAGTTTCGTGAAAGCTGCATTAAAAAACAAGCAACAATAAAACAACGTCAATAAGAATATCATTAAAAACACAAAATATGAAAAAAATCACCTTACTCGCAGTCATTGTCTGTTTGTGCATGAGCGTTTTCGCACAAAAAGACATCCGTTCCATCAAGTATGAAGGGGCACTCACCCTCTTCATCACTCAAAGTGAGTATGACCTTCTTCTACGTGAAAGTCCGATGAAGTTGTTCACTTATTACTACGATGCAACCCAATTTTGCTACATTGACAACAAGGTACCCGAAAACACCCGCATGATGGGGGATCTCTGCGACTACATTTCCGATGGGAATGTTTGCGATGCCGCCGATGAGCTCATCAGCAGCAAACAAATCTACTACAGCAAATACAGTATGGAATATGATGAGCTACGCTATTCCGCCTACGCCATCGGATCCACAGGCTACTATGTCATCGTCTATCCGTACAATGTATATAAGAACAGATACCAAACGATGCGAAAAGAATACGGGCTATAGATTTCAGGCTTTTTGGTTACATTTTGAAAAAATATTGGATTATGAAAAAGATAATTTCCTTACTTGTTTTAGTGTTTGCAATTTGCACAATGTCGTTTGCACAAACTGTCTACACGATGGGAGTGAGTGGCACTGATGTCACCACTTGTAATGCCTACATTTATGACAGCGGTGGTGAAAACGGCTTTTACAGTGCTGGAGAAGACCTGTGGATGACCATCCACCCGAACAATGGCGCCGTGGCCATCATTGTCGATGAATTTGACGTTGCGGAAACGGACACGCTTTTCATCTACAATGGTACCGACCCCAACAATGACACCATCCCCTTTATGGTCGGTTCACTTGCCACCAACTGGCTGAACAACAGCAACAACTTCATCCAGGGCGACTTGCAGATTGCGGCCACCATCCAAAACCCGACAGGAGCCATCATGCTCCATTTCAAATCATCTGCCTCTTCGCAGACGGGCGGCGGTTTCAAGCTCACCGTATCCTGCCAGGAGCCCTGCCAGCGTATCCACGCCAACCTCGACTTTGCCAACTCGGTGCCCACCCCGCATTTCGACACTGAGCTCAACGACGGATACTACTACATTGACTTCTGTCCCGGTGACACCATCCATGTGGCAGCCTACGCCACCTATCCTGACAACGATTTCAGTTATCATCAGGACCAGACCACGACCTATTTCGACTGGAGCTTCGGCACCAGCGGCTATGGTCAGACCGACTTCGATTACGTGTTCAACCCCGGACAGGGATACGACCTCACCCTTTCGGTACGTGAGACGCACAACGGCAACACCTGCTACGGACAGACGCCGGTGGCCATCCGTGTGCGCGGTTCAAGAGACCCGTTCGTGCACGCCAACCTGCTTGATGACGTGTGCCAGGGCACTGAGGTACCTCTGTTAGTGAGTATGGACAGTGCGGCCACCATCATTGTGGAGCCCGTAGGAAGCATCCAGGAATCCAGTCTTAGTGTTGACTCCACCGTGTTCATTCCTGACGGACCGCAATGTGTCAACGTGCTGGGGACGCAATGCTTCAGTTCCTCCGTCAACTTCACGGCATTCCCTCCCGGTGCCACCATCACTTCAGCTGCTGACATCTTGGCCGTGCGCATCAATCTGGAGCACTCCTACATTGGTGACATCAGTATTGCCCTGAAATGTCCGAACCTGAACAGCGTGCTGCTGATGGAACAGCCCTGTGCAACAAACAGCGGCAAGTTCTTTGGCGAGCCTTTCGGATACACCAACCACGGCAGCTACGATGAAACCACCTACTGCGATGAATCCCACAATCCTCCGGGAACTGGCTGGAACTATTGCTGGAGCGACAACACCAACTATGCCCAGATTGCAACTGGTTATTGCTACAACCACGTGGCAGGCGGCAGTTTTACCAGTTCCATCGACTCCTCCAACGTGGCCGCCCGCACCAACTACTACCACCCCTACCAGACTTTTGGAAATCTGATCGGATGTCCTCTGAATGGAGTTTGGCAGATTGAGATTTGCGACCAATACGGTATCGACAACGGTTATATCTTCAGTTGGGAACTTGCATTGGATCCGGCATTGATGCCGCAGGACTGGACCTACAATGTTGACATCACCGGCATCAACTGGTCGGGCGGCAACATCGTTCCCACCTCCGACTCCACCGCCGCCATCATCACCGACCAGCCCGGCGACTACACCTACGTCTTCACCATCGTGGACGAGTTTGACTGCGCCTACGACCACAACATGCAGCTGAAGGTTGTGCAGCAGCCCGAGTTCGAGCTCACCGACCAGAACATCTGCGTCGGCGAAATCGCCACTCTTGACCCGCAGTTCAACTATGTGGGCGACCCCGGATTTGACGAATACGTTTGGAACAATGGCGAGAGCACTCCCGCCATCAGCACCACCACTGCCGGGAACTACTCCCTCACTATCAACACTTACAACGCTGACCGCTCGCTCGTATGCACCTATAGCGATTCCGCACAGGTAATCTTCAACCCGCAGCCTATCGCCAACTTCAGTGCCGACCATGTGGAGAGCTGCGCGCCGCTGAACACCACCCTCACCGACCTCACCACCTACACCGACGGCTTGGACCACCCAGAGGTCACCCTCGACTACTACTGGGCTATCCTTGACCAGGACAACGAAGTCGTGCAGGTGTCCTCCGCCGCCAACCCCACCTTCTCCATCCAGGATGCCGGCATCTACCACGTG
>JBGUYY010000098.1:0-1548 GCA_045222555.1 Bacteroidales bacterium
TTCGGATGAGCCTTAGGTCCCGACTGACCCTGATCCGATGAGCGTAGATCAGGAAACCTTGGTCTTTCGGCGGGAGGGAGTGTCACCCTCCTTGTCGTTACTTATTCCTACATTTGCTTTTCCAAACGCTCCAGAGTTCCTCGCGGAACGCCTTCAAGGCCGATTGGAATGCTCCCCTACCGATCTTATCGATCCCATGTCTTCGGCGGACGGCTTGATACCCGATTATTATCCACGCCGGAGCTCTCGACTAGTGAGCTGTTACGCACTCTTTGAATGAATGGCTGCTTCCAAGCCAACATCCTAGCTGTCACTGAACTCCAACTTCGTTAGATTAACTTAGCCGCCACTTGAGGACCTTAGACGATGGTCTGAATTGTTCTTCTCTCGGACACGGACCTTAGCACCCGCGCCCTCACTCCTGTACTCGACCGTTACGCATTCGGAGTTCATCAGGACTTGATAGGCGGCGAAGCCCTCGCATCCTATTGGTCGCTCTACCTCATAACGGTATATACAAGGCTGCCCCTAAAGGCATTTCGGGGAGTACGAGCTATCTCCAGGTTTGATTGGCCTTTCACTCCTACCCTCAACTCATCCAGAAGCTTTTCAACGCTTATTGGTGCGGGCCTCCAACCGGTGTTACCCGGCCTTCACCCTGGTCAAGGGTAGATCACCTGGTTTCGCGTCTATCCCCACTGACTCACGCAAAATGCGGTTTGGCCTTACGGCCGAACTTCGCCCTATTCAGACTCGGTTTCCCTTCGGATACGTACTTAAGAATACTTATCCTTGCCAGTGACGATAACTCGTAGGATCATTATGCAAAAGGCACGCCGTCACGGCTTAAAGCCGCTCCGACCGCTTGTATGCAACCGGTTTCAGGAACTCTTTCACTCCCCTGCGCGGGGTGCTTTTCACCTTTCCCTCACGGTACTTGTGCACTATCGGTCTCTCGGGAGTATTTAGCCTTACCGGATGGTCCCGGCTGATTCACGCAGAATTCCTCGTGATCCGCGTTACTCAGGATACCGCTGGGAATGAACGGAATTCGGATACAGGGCTGTCACCTTCTGTGGCGGAGATTTCCAACTCACTTCTTCTCTTCTGTCTTCTTCCGTAGCGCGGTCCTACTACCCCGTCAGTGCCGTAACACTGGCGGTTTGGGCTGTTCCCCGGTCGCTCGCCACTACTGGGGGAATCACTCTTGTTTTCTTTTCCTGCAGGTACTAAGATGTTTCAGTTCCCTGCGTTGGCCTCCGCTATAGCGGATGACAGGTCTTCAACCTGACGGGTTGTCCCATTCGGAAATCCTGGGGTCAAGGGTCATTTGCACCTAACCCAGGCTTATCGCAGCTTATCACGTCCTTCTTCGCCTCCGAGAGCCAAGGCATCCACCGGCTGCACTTGACTTTTTCTCTTATGTCTTTTGACGACCTTCATGCATTAATGCATAAAAGCGAATATACTTTACTCGTGCTCTTGATTGTCTAAAACCTCGTGGTCTTAATTTGCAATCGTTTTGTGTCAGAATGTCAAAGATCGTCG
>JBGUYY010000099.1:0-2790 GCA_045222555.1 Bacteroidales bacterium
GGTAAAGTCCGCCCTGATACTGCCGTTCAGTATTTCATCAAAAGTGACCTGATACAGATGCTCACGGACTGACACGAACGACATATCCCCGTACACGGTAACAATTTCTCCCGGTTCATATGTCCTTAAGCCGTATATGGAGATGAATTCGTCCAGTTCATCGCTCCCGCCTGATGTATTACTATCCACAATCCAGCCTTTTATCCTGTAAAAGATGGGCGGAATCGTATTCCCGACCTTTACCGTCTGGCCGCCAAAGTCAGGGAACTCGAACGTCGTGTCTCTTGCAACGGTAAACGTTTCGTATCCGGATTCATCAGAGAATGCTACTATACATGTATCGGACCGGTAACCACACTCGCAATCCGATCCGCTGTGATCCTCCGTTTCTTCAAATCCGCAGTATTTGCATTTCTTTTTGTGCTGATTTCCAACGATCTGATACGTCAGCCCTCTTTTTCCGTCAACGTCTCTGTGGTCGCACTCGGTTACCTCAATATTATGATGGTGGGGTCAAAACCCCGGTTTCCTAAAAAGTCCTGCGCACTTTACGCCGGAAATTAGCACGTTTACAAATTCATATAGTCGATATGATGTCAAGAAGTGGCTGCCATAGGAAATTGCTCATCCCTGCGGGCCAGGAATTTCTCCTGTTTTTCTTTTATGTCGCGGAGAGCAACGGATTTTGGGCATAGTTCCCCAAACCCTTTCTGTAACCAAAGAGCTTTCGGAAGTTCAACGCGGCGATCTTTGATCCGAAGAAGAACTTGGTCTTTATCTTTCCGCGTACGGGCATTGAATTCACGTTGAACAGGTTCCTCAACATAGAGGGAATCGTTTCTACGCCATTACGGAGACGGCCATACGCTTTATAGGCCTCCGTCTTCATTTCCGCCTGGAGTTTCGCGCGTCGGATCTTATTACCTGTCACGGTGATCTTGGCAACCCGCTTATAGATCTTTGCCCTGCACTGGTATTTATGAGGACAGTTTTCACAGCATGACCGGTCGAAGGAGGCCGTACAGACGCCCGTGGCTTTGATATATCCGCTGGACTTCGGGGCATACCCCATGGGGCATTTCACGACCCTGGTCTCTGCCTCATTCAGCTCAAACTCGCCGATGATCTCTGGCACGTCACTTCCTGGAAGGTCTGTCGTTACAAGCTTTACGTTCTTTTCGGCTGCAAGCTTCGTGTTTTCTTCACCGGCATATGCGCCGTCAGTCACCACGAGGGTTTCCTGCTCCTGCTTATCCATTTTTTCGAGGTGGTCCTTAAGCATGGCGCTGTCACTTGTATTGTTTGTTTCATAACCGTATCCTGTGACAACAGATCCATTTTCCCCGACGGATTCCTCTATGTTCCCGACGTAGCCGCGGTGCTGTTTCCCGGCTTTTTCGCGGTAGGTGGCATCAGGGTCTGCAGGGCTCTGAAGGATGTCGGAAGACATCCCGCCATCCTCTTTATTCCGGAGCCTGCGCTTTCCGTCTTCCATGATGGTCTGTTCTGACAGGCATCGGACAAGCAGCTGGTATTCCGTGACCTCGGTGAACCGGTCACCGCAGTTGTTGATCAGTTTGTCAGCATCTCCGAGCAGCACTTTTATGCGTTCGTCAGCGTCTGTGCTCCTGCTGTGATAGATGGTCTTGTTGAAATCATCGGGATCGTAGTAACGCCCAAGCGTCATAATCAGATCGTCGTGACCGTTATCATGCAGGTACTTTACGAGCTTGGATATACAGCGATAAAGCAGTTCCATGCGCGAGAGCTTGCGGATGTTGGATTCGACCATCAGCGAATCCATTCTCCGGATCCGCCCGTCGATCTTCATCAGTTTAGCTGTTTTTGCGGCAAGGTCCGTGACACAGCCCTTATAGAGATCTATGTTGTTGAGACGCTCGTAGTCATAGCATCTCTGGCGGAATCTGGAGAGGCTCTTGTCACTGATCGGCTGTTCTTCGAAGCTGGTCGTATGTAGCGCATACTGGAAGCGCGGGTCAAGCAGGATGTCTTCCACGATCTCATCATCTGAAAGATTGAAGAGTTCCTTGATGATAAGGGCACCAATGATGACATTTACTGGAGTGTTGGGCCTCGATGCTTTATCGGAATACAGGCATTCAAACCTGTTTTCGTCAATCATAGGAAAAACATCATCGGCAAATACCTTTGCCCATGACTTTTCGAGAGCCTTCTTTTCTCTTTCGGTAAGGCCGAAATAGCTGTCATTTAAGGTCATCTGGTGGGTGTCGTTTTTACGGAAAGACATGCTTGAAACCTCGCTGATTAGATAATTCCATTATACACCACAGCGTTGTTTACCACCACAAAAGCGACTATATGAACTTTTCAAAGTAGATCACTGAAAATGGATGCAGGGCATCCATCAGTAATAGTCAACAGGTAACAAAGGTCAGCTGGGACCTTTTGACCCCAGCATCATATTATTCGTATTATGACAGCACTTAGTACGATCGGAAGCTTTCGCCGTTTTCCATACTTTACCGGGTTCTTTGTAATCAACCCGTAAATTCTTTCCTGTTTCATTATTTCCGGCAGCAATATATACCGTTCCCGAGACTGAGTCCTCATGGCCCCTGCCGATCGCATCGCAATTGTAGGACCGATCGGGTAGAATGACCTTCAGGCTGCCGCCGCCGATATAGGCCGTTCCTCCTTCGCCGCCGATGCCCGCGCCGCCCTGACTTTTGCCCGGGCGGGAGCAGATCTTGCCCGCATTTTCTCCGTCGCTCTGTCCGTAGATCGTCAGCGTGCTGCCCGCAGGGACAT
>JBGUYY010000100.1:0-2262 GCA_045222555.1 Bacteroidales bacterium
CATACACTTGATGAAGAGCTGCCGCTGGCTGTTGTTGACCACTGCCGGAGCGTCGGGAGCCGATGTGTTGAGCCAGATGTCGGTGGCAGCGGCATACTCGCGGTTGGTGACGGCGCGGCGGTTGATGCGGCACTCGTTGACGGTGGTCTTGTTGCCGGCATGGTATATGGTGCCACCCTTCATCTTAACCATGTTGTTGAGCAGTGGGTAGAGAATGTTGGCGCGCTCGCGGTTGGTCATGTTCTTCTTCACGGTTGTCTTGCCCTTGGCAATAGTCTTTTTGTCGCTGGTCTTCTTGTCTTTGTTTTCCTGCTGGTGCCTCATCATCACGTCGAACAGGCTCTTCGATTGGTTCTGGATGTTTTGGACAATAGACTCCATTGGCGCGGCGACAAATGCCGCAAGAGTTAGCGAAATGATAATCTTTTTCATGGTACTGATATGGTTTTAGTTGTTTGTTATGATCCGATAGTAGTTGCAAAAGTAGTTTTTCAGGCTGTTTTGGCAACTATCATATATTGAATTAGGCTCACACTTTCATATTCTTTTAGTAAAAATGGCATTTCTGAGGACGTGCCAATGGGCGTGCCAATGGGCTGTAGTTGTCTTGTCTTTTTGTAAATAAGGTTGATACCTAAATTACCAAAAGAGATGAAAACAAGTAAGGATTATCTTCGTTCCAGTCTGGATCGTTGCCGTTTGCAGCAAGAGGTATACCGTCTATACCGTGTAGAGAACCTTCGCCTGAGTGAAGTGATGAAAAGAACCGGTCTCGGACATAGTACTATTTACAACTATCTCCGTACCTTTGAGGCAGGAAACCAAGAATTGACAGTTCAGATGAAGAAACGTAAGGATGTAACCCCCGAGGATTACAAGAAGTTACAGGAAGAGATAGCGCGTCTCCGCGGCGAGCTTAAACATGAGCGATTGCGTGCCGACTTCTTTGAGGAGATGGTCAAGTTCGGCGAGGAGGTCTACGGCATGGACTTAAAAAAAGCTGGCACCAAGTAGTAAGTAGGCTATACACTCGCGACGTGAAGCAATACAGTGTCACGTCGCTGTGTAGGCTGCTTGGTGTGTCTACCCAGGCCTACTACAAGCATGGCGACACAGCCATGCGCAAGCTTGCCGAGGAGGCGTTCTGTGTGGAGTATATCAGGCGCATCCGTCAGAAGGACCGCGGCATCGGCGGCGGCAAGCTGTGGCGTATGTACCGTGCCTCGTTCGGCGAAGAACACAGCGTGGGCTACAACCGCTTCTACGACATCATAGACAAGTACGGCCTCAAGGTCCGCAGGCGGCGGCGCCGCGCCAGGACGACAGACTCCAGCCACGACCTTCCCCTGTACCCCAACCTGGTCAGGGAACTCATCCCGGTACGCCCCAACCAGCTGTGGGTGAGCGACATCACCTATATGGCCGTCTGTCCCAATGGCCAGACGGACGAATACACCTTCTGCTACCTTTCTCTTGTCACCGACTACTACACCAAGGAGATTATAGGCTGGTGCGTCGGCCAGACGCTTGAGACCAGGTTTGCCGTCGAAGCCCTGAAGATGGCCCTGGGCCGCCTTGAAGGCAATCCGGCCACGGACCTGATCCATCACTCCGACCGCGGCGTACAGTATGCCAGCTATGCCTATACAGGCATCCTCAAGGCAAACGGCATCAGGATCAGCATGACCGAGTGCGGAGACCCCAAGGACAACGCCGTGGCCGAGCGTGTCAACGGCATCGTCAAGAACGAGCTGCTCAAGGACATGTCCTTTGGTTCCATAGAGGAAGTCAGGAATGCGTTGAAGGTGGCTGTCGACTTCTACAACAACGAGCGCCCGCACATGAGCCTCGACTGGAAAACACCGGCTGAGGCAGCACTCTGTACGGGGGAATTGAGGAAAAAGTGGACCAGCTACAGGGAAAAAGCCGTCAAAGCCTTGGCTGCTTAACAACAAATCATTAGCTTTGCAGAAGACTTTGGGACACAACCCGGGGTGTGACTCACAAGGACACACTGTAAACTTTAATCATTAATAAGTACAACAAACAACAACTGAGATTAAAATTAAGTATTAACCAAAGTCAACCAAAACTACAAACAAGACTAAAAGTAGTCAACTAAAATCGTTAAACTACACGCCATGAAAATCGGAATATTGCCGGGAATGTTTCTCCAGCTGCTATGTAACATTGCTACAGAGGCTCTGGAGCAATGCTCCAAGGCTGCTGTAAGCTTGCTCCGGGGCTGCTGGAGAAAAGTTA
>JBGUYY010000101.1:0-2235 GCA_045222555.1 Bacteroidales bacterium
TTTGTCTACTTTTATATTGCACATGCGCAACAATGTAAATGCGCACGCCAGTTCTCTCCTTTTTCAAGCTGGCTGGCGGATGTTCCCCTGTTCCAAGGCAAACGAGAAGGCGATCAACGAATCCCTCAACAACCACTGACCCCAAACAGAAAGGGGCTGTGTCAAAACGGTAAAATAACCGTTCTGGCACAGCCCTTCTTCTTTTTATTCATCTTTTTGCGGAAAACTTAATTCACGGCGCGCTTTTTAGGCGCACTTTTCCAGAGGTGCTGTCGGCACCTCTTCTTTGCTTGTTCCATTGGGCAAAGCGCCGGGCTAGAGACCGGCGGGAAAAGTGCTTGGAATTATCAATCCGGCTCCCAACCGCCCTTTTTTCAGCTTATGGTCTAGCTTCAGAAGGTTATAAGCCATGCTCAACAAAAGCCATTCCGCCTCCACTTTTCCTTCTCCTCGAAGCATGAATCGCCGGAATTGCATGTCTTCCTTTATCACTGCAAATTGTCCTTCTGCCTGGATGCTTCGATTCACGCGAAGAATTTTCCCTTTCGTAGTGGTAATCTTCTGAAGCATTTCTTTCCGGTGCTTTTGGAATGCTTTCGAAACATAGATCCTTTTATTTCTTTCCTCTAAAGGAACTTTGCTACGGGATCGAATACACTGCTCCTTTAAGGGGCAACCATGGCAACTTGGGCATTCATAAATGGTGGTTTCCCTCAGGTACCCTGTGTTGGTTCTTTCCCATTTGGATTGGACATTAAAGAGCGGTTTTCCTGCCACACAATAGTAAATATCTTCTATCTCATCATAGTCCATATTTTCTTTGCGGCTGATATCGTTTTTATATTTCCGTTTCTTTTGCTGCTCATAGTTACTTGGTTTAACCCATAACTCCGTATCCGCAAGGTTTTCATAGTATGTGTAATTCTCTTCGCTTTCATAGCCGGAATCCACCACCACATTCTGAATCTTGTAATGTTTCAGAAGTTTTTCGGAAAATGGTATGAGTGTTGCTATATCACTTCGGTCTGGAGAAATGTAGTTTCCAATAATGAATCCGGATGCAACCGCAGCGTTTACGTTGTAACCTGGTTTCAATTGGCCATTTCTCATGTGGTCTTCTTTCATGTGCATGAATGTTGCATCCGGATCCGTCTTGCTAAAGCTGTTTCTTCCGCGGAAAACAGCAAATGCCTTCTCATATTTCTCTAAGCGTTCTAACCAGCCCTCCACTGTTTCTATCGTCCTTTGCAGTGTTGTTTTTCTGGTTCCGGTTCCGTATACAAACTCAACTTTTTCCTGTTGCTTTTTCTTATGCAGTTTCTTCAGGACATTGCTTAGATTTCGGCTTGAGACTTCTTTTGGCAGAGTATAACGGATGTGCTCCGCCCGGAGTAGTTCCGGTAAACATTCCTGCATTTTTGCTTGCAGTTTCTCATAATTCTTCTTGGTTGTCTTCCGCCACACAAATGAATAGCGATTTGCGTTCGCTTCCATTTTTGTGCCGTCGATAAAAACATTTTCAAACGAAAGAAGACCTGCAACCTCCAGCTTTCGTGCCATTTGAACCAACAGGTCTTCCCCGTATTCGCTCATGCAGTTTCGGCGAAAACGGCAAATCGTACTTTCGCTGGGAGGTGGCAGACCTTCCAACAAATACATGAATTTCGTATTCTCTTCGCATGCTCGTCTCAGCTCATACGAACTATAGATTTTTCGCATGTAGCCAAACAGCAAGATTTTCAAGAGGACTTTCGGCGAATACTCGATTCTCCCGAAACGGGAGTACGCCTGATATAACTTACTTAAATCCAACCCTTCTACGAAAGCGTTGAGTAAAAGCACCGGGTCGTCCTGGGGGATGATTGTGAATGTGTCCATTGGGAAGCAGAGTTGATTATTGGCGCAATATCGCGTATAATCAATCTGCTTGTTTTTGAAAGTCATAACTTAATTATAAGCCGTTGGCCGTCTCTTTCATAGGGGCGGCCGACGTTATTTCAGAAAAAGGGAGCCATGTCACTGATTTAGCTTAGTGACATGGCCCCTTCTTTTGGTGCACCTAACAGGGGTCGAACCTGCACGCCTCGCGGCACCAGATCCTAAATCTGGCGTGTCTGCCAATTCCACCATAGGTGCGTATTCTTTTGAACGGCTATTATTATCTCTTTTTCAGATGGAAAAGTCAATCGCCAACGGGGGAGAGAAAGTGTACGAATTTATGGACTTTACACCGGA
>JBGUYY010000102.1:0-1938 GCA_045222555.1 Bacteroidales bacterium
CCCCAGTCATCCTCCATGCCCGGAGTGATGATGACAGTCTTGCTCCAACCATTGGAAATGCCGGCAGACTGACTCCCAGACATCTTCACCACCAGCTTGAACGGCGCACTCTCGTGCTTGATTCCGCCCAGGGCCATATACTGCGGCGTCACTATAACCGATTCATAACTCACATTCGGCACGGCCACCTGCCCCATCGGAGCATTGGCGACAATCGTTTCTCCGGCCATTACACGGTTTGCGTTCAACCGCACATACAGGTTCATACCGGACAGTTCTGCCTTCTGGCCAAGCGACGAAGCGCCGGTGGCGTGCTCAGCCAACCGGTCCCAATCGGAGCGCTGCTCATTGGTGAGCGCCACCCAACTCTTGGAAATCTTCTTCAGCGAAGCCCTGCGGGCCAGCTGGGCTCCGGTCGCAACCCCGGTCGGGTAACACTTCAGCGAAAGGATGCTACGGCCGCCCACCTGGCGAGCCGTAACACCCTTTGCCGACCCAGAAAAGCCCCCGAAAGCAATGGAAGGAAGCGCTATCATAGTTTAAGTATTGTTTTAATCTTGTTTTCGTAAATCTTTGATTCAAATTTACTTAACTAAAGAACGCCAGTCAATCCCCCAAACTTTCACCCTTACAACTATTTGACAGAGTTAACCGCAATTATTACCAAACCATACTAAAACAAACCAAAACCACACATCAACTGAACAGATTCGCAAAAAAATGTCAAGATGAAGTGCTACTTAAATCTATTTGGGTATTGTTTCTTATTGTAAAGTTCACTCCAATTCGAAAGGTGTAAACCCTACTATATCAGCATATTGCGCTATCATAAAAACTGATATACCTTTGCCTTCGAGCTCAGCGAAATTATCGCACAACCGGTTGTGTTTTGTTTAACTCTTAATCATCAGAAAAATGATTATCGAAAACACAACACCCATCGCCGCCCTCACCGTTGGCGACCTCAAAGAACTCCTGATGGAGCTCGGAATGCAACCCAAAGCCGGTGCGGAAAAACCCACATCCGGAAACAACCGCCGTTACGTCTATGGCCTCAAGGGAATCCAGTCCCTGTTCAACTGCTCCCACCTCACAGCGCAGCGCTACAAGGATACGTTCCTGGCACCCGCCTGTATGCAGCAGGGTCGCAAGATCGTCATCGACGTAGAGATGGCTGTGGAACTCTTCAAGACCCATAAGGATGGAAACAACTGATAGCATCAATCCCATCGAGGCTATCTCGGCAGCAGTGGAAGCCCAAGCGCACACGACCGACATCGACATGCTTGCCGTCAAGAGTGTCAACGACACACTCATTGATGCCTCCCGAGAGCCCGACCCAGAGCCGCTTTACGACAAACTCTGGTACCAGGGCGAAGTTTCCTGCCTCTTTGCCGATTCCAATATCGGTAAATCCCTCTTCGCAGTCCAGATCGCCGAAGGAATCGCCCAGCGTTTCCGCGTCCTATATCTCGATTGCGAACTCTCTGCCAAGCAGTTCCAGGACCGCTACACCAACAAGAAAACCGGCCAGCTGCACCGCTTCCCCGACAACTTCTTCCGTGCCACCATCGTACCGGCCCGCATGGATCTCAAAGACTGGGAAGACCGCATCCTCGGCAACATCGAGAAAGCAGCCCTGCAGATGAAGACCCCCGTCATCATCGTGGACAACATCGGCTACCTCTGCAACAACGCCGAGAAAGGCCAGGATGCCGGCACCTTCATGATGAAACTCCTGAAACTCAAGCAGCAGTACGCCTGGTCCATCCTCATCATCGCCCACACGCCCAAACGGCACGCCTGGGCGCCCATCACCCAGAACGACCTCGCTGGATCGAAGAAACTGTTCAATTACTTTGACAGCGTCTTCGCCATCGGCCTCAGCTCCAAGGACGAAAACTTCCGCTTCGTCAAGCAGCTGAAAGTCCGTTACGG
>JBGUYY010000103.1:0-9246 GCA_045222555.1 Bacteroidales bacterium
TTCAACCAATCAACAAAATAACAACATGAAAAAGACCCTCATCGTTTATTTCTCGGCCACAGGTACCACCAAGGCCGCTGCACAGAAACTGGCCACCGAATTCAACGCCGACCTTTATGAAATCACCCCGGAGGTGCCCTACACCGATGCCGACCTCAACTGGCGCGATAAAAACTCGCGCTCCACGCTGGAGATGAAAGACAAGAGCTCGCGTCCCGCCATCCAGGGCAAGTGCGAGAACATTGCCGACTACGACACCGTATGGATCGGCTTTCCGATTTGGTGGTACACTGCCCCCACCATCGTCAACACCTTCATCGAGGCGCACGACCTCAGCGGCAAGGTGCTCAACGTGTTCGCCACCAGTGGCGGCAGCGGCGTGAAGGACTCCTACAACGACCTCAAGAAGGCGTACCCGCAGTACCAGTGGGGAGAGAGTCGGTTGATGAATAGATAGGGGGAATTTTTTAATGGATTATTGTAGAGGCGTCAGAATATGGCGTCTCTACTGCGATATTACGACCGTTGTAGGGCTGTCATATTATGGCGGTCCTACTTATTCCTCCCGCTCCTTCATACGGCTGATGTTATGAAAATGGCGCGGGGTAATACCCATCTCTTTCTTAAAGGCTGTGTGAAAAGCCTGTCGGCTGGTATAGCCACACATTTCACCAATCTCTTCGATTGTTTTGCCGAAATTTTGACTGTCGCTCAACTGCAGAATCGCCTCCCGCACACGATATCGGTTAATATATGCTGGGAAATTCTGCTGGAAATTAGTGTTGATGAGATGGGATAGCTTCGCTTTGCTGATACCCGTCATCTTTGCAACATCTAGTATACCCAGGTTCGGGTTCAAATAAGCCTTATCCTCTTCCATGCACTTTCGCAGAGACTCAAGCATCCTCTTATCTTGGGCATTTTCTGGAACGAGGTCATCATACTTGAATCTGTCCACTAACTCATCTTTTTTTTTCTCCTCTTTGAGACTCTTTTTCATCAGCTTGTGATAGGACCTACGACTATGGGAATAGAGAATTATCAGAAGGATATTGACTGCTATTGAAAGTGCGAGAAAGATATAACAGTAGATTTTCATGGCTGCAAAATTACACGTTTTTTACCAACGACTACTAATCACTGGGGGATGAGAGGCACGCAATCCGCCAAATGGTTCATTTTATTACAAAAAAATCCAAATCGTTACAAATTCCATGCGAAAAGATGACATCATTCAACTTCTTTTTTACAATCTTTTTGCACTGAACACGCTATTTTTGCCAGTTATTTTTTGTTTTTTTATGAAAAAAGGTAATCTACCTATTGCACTGTGTATTTTTATGGTGGCTATTGCGTGCTGTAATGACGCGATGTCGCAGGAAACAGCCACACCTGACACTGTGAAAAAAGAGTCAAAAACAAAACAGGTCTGGAACAAAATCGGGGAGTACATCCAACTGGGAGGATGGATTGACGCACAATACCAATATGACAAAAAAGGACAGACGGAGAAAAGTGCTTTCCAAATCCGTCGTGCCCGTTTGGATTTGAAAGGCAGCCCATCGAAATGGGTGGATTTCCGTCTGCAAGTGGATTTCGCCCCTAATCCGAGGCTGATTGACGCATTTGTAAAAGTTAATTTCTGCAAATTCGTGCAGTTGCAAGTCGGACAATTCAAAATCCCCTTCTCGTTAGAGAACATCCTTTCACCGATAGATTTGGAGCTGACGGAAAATGCGCAAGTCATCAGTGCGCTGTCAGGCTACAAGGATGTGACAGGCATAAGCAACTATGCCAACGGGCGTGAAATCGGCTTGATGTTGACGGGTACTTTGGCATCTGCGGAGGTAAAGGGTGAGAAAATCCCCATCTTGCAATACGGAGTGGGCCTTTTCGGAGGCAATGGCATCAATGTAAAAACCGATAATATGGCAAAGGACATTTCAGGAAGAATCCTGTTTTTTCCATTTGTAAAAGGTTTAAGTCTTTCTGTATCAGGATATTATGGAAGATATGACATGCCGTTTGACGGCACTTCTTCAGGAGTGGACGGCAACCGGCATCGGGTGGCGGCTGGTTTGCAGTACGATAATAACAAGCTGATGGTCCGAAGCGAATACTTGTGGGGTGTCACAGATTTTGCCGTCTATGATGCCGATAGAGATGAGGTCATCCCTGATGCCACCCGAACACACGGTGCATACCTCACTATCGGCTACTGGTTCCGTTTTGGTTGGAGCAAGAATTCCAGCATACAGCAGAAACTCCGTCCTGTTCTGCGGGTGGATTACTACAAACAGAATCTTTCGGTTGACAATGCTTCTCTCTATTATTCTGCGGGTGTGGATTGGTGGCCTGAGAAACATGTGCGTATGCAGGTCAACTACACCCTCCGCCAGCAACTGTCCGACAAGGGGTTGGGACATCTGTTTACAACGATGGTTACGGTGAAGTTTTGAGTTTGTAAAGTAGAAATATAAATTATTAAATATTTGTTTATGAAAAAGATAAGGAGTTTTTTTGTTATTGTAGTAGCTTTATGCGTTGCAGTTTCGTTTGTGTCGTGTGGAGGTGGAAAGTCTCAAAAAGAGGATTCCAAGAACATTACAATATCGGGTGCTTTTGCGCTGTATCCGTTGGCGGTGAAGTGGGTGGAAGAGTTCCAGCAACTTCATCCCGACATTCATATTGATTTGTCGGCAGGAGGCGCCGGCAAGGGAATGACCGACGTATTAGCCGATGTGGTGGATCTCGGTATGGTGTCACGCGAAGTGTACGAACCCGAATTAGCAAAAGGTGCGCTGCCGTTCGCCGTTGCCAAGGATGCAGTGGTTATCACCATCAATGCCAACAACCCGTTAGCCCAGCAGATTATAGCGCACGGTATTTCTCAGGAAGCAGCCACAAAGATTTGGATTACAGGCGAGTACACAAAATGGGGACAGGTACTTGGCACCTCCGACGATACCCCGATACACGTTTACACCCGTTCGGATGCATGCGGTGCAGCCGAGACTTTCGCGCTTTGGATGGGGAAAAAACAAGAGGATTTATTGGGGACCGCCGTCTTTGGGGATCCGGGACTTGCCTCAGCGATCCAAGCCGACAAATTAGGCATTGGATTGAACAACATCGGCTATGCCTACGATGAAAAATCGCGCAAACCGAACCAGGGGCTGCTGGTTTGCCCCGTGGATGCCAATAACGACAGTACCATTGACGCAGACGAGTTTTTTTACGACACAAAAGATGATTTCATTGCCGCTGTAGCAGCCGGGAAGTATCCTTCACCCCCCGCCCGTGACCTTTATATGGTGAGCCACGGAACGCCCTCTAATCCGGCTGTTGTTGCTTTCCTTGAATATGTGCTGAATGAAGGACAGAAACAGAATGTACCAGCCGGCTATATCGGCCTGAGCGAGGAGAAATTGCAGAAAGGACGTGATCAATTAAAGGTAAAATAATGCTTGAGCTGTCTCGAAGAGACAAGATGTAATAGCCATGCAGAAATCACGAATCATTAAAGATAAAACGGCCCAAGTGGTCATGTTTTCGTTGACCATTGTCTCGATCCTTTTTGTTGTGGTGGTGTTTGTAGGGCTGTACTTGAAATCCGCGCCGGTGCTGGATGGGAAGTCTGCATGGTCGCTACTCACCGCTTCGGAGTGGAAGCCCATGAAAGGGGAGTTCGGGTTTTTCCCGTTTATTGCAGGTACACTGTGGGTCACGATGGTGGCCATTGTGCTTGCATTGCCAGTGTCTTTGTTAACAGCCATTTACCTGACCGAGTATGCCAAACCTGCGGTCAAGAAGGTTGTGTTTCCAGCATTAGACATTTTGGCGGGGCTGCCGTCGGTGATTTATGGAGTGTGGGGTGTTCTGGTGATTGTACCGTGGATTTCGCAGTGGGTGGCTCCACACTTTGTGGAATTCTCGACCGGATACACGGTGCTGGCTGCCGGCATTGTGCTGGGTGTGATGGTGATACCTTTGCTGGTCAGTTTATTCATAGAAATTTTCTCCAGCGTTCCAAGGGAATTCCGGGAGGCTTCGCTGTCGCTCGGAGCCACCCGCTGGCAAACCACCAGGAAAGTGGTGTTGCGGCAGACACTTCCCGGCATCATCGCCTCCACTGTGCTGGCCACTTCGCGTGCCATGGGTGAAACCATTGCTGTACTGATGGTGTGTGGCTGTGTCATCGGGGTGCCGTCTGGTCTGTTGGATGCAAGCTATCCGATTCCCGCCCTCATCGCCAACAACTATGGAGAGATGCTTTCCATGCCGTTGTATGAGTCCGCCCTGATGTTCGCCGCATTGATTTTGTTTGTAGTTGTATTGATATTCAATTTCTTATCAAGAATCGTTTTGTATCGGTTAGAAAAGAAAAGTTAAGGGCGGAAAGTATAAATGCCCCATTTGATCAGTAATCATTATCATCATGCAATTATCCCATAGAAAAAAAATTCATGAAATCATAGCTAAAGGATTCATGTGGCTGTCGATGGCTATAGTTTTCGGCTTAGTCATCAGTGTAATATGGACTGTGTTTTCTCGGGGAATGAAGGCCATGAGCTGGGAGATGGTAAGCAGTTTGCCAGGAGGTGGTTTTTACATCGGCAAGGAGGGTGGTTTTCTGAATGCCATCGTGGGTTCGCTGTACATTGTGGGGGCATCCACGCTGTTGGGACTGCTGGTCTCCATTCCTGTAGTTTTCTTCCTCAACGTTTATTTAAAAAAGAGTTCAAAATTAGCCTATGCTGCACGTATGGCCTTTGATGTGCTGTTTGGGGTTCCCTCTATTGTTTATGGTGCCTTTGGCTTTACCATTATGATATTCTTCGGACTGCGCACCTCTTTGTTAGGAGGTATCATTGTCATCACACTGCTCATCATTCCGATTTTCATCCGCACGATGGACGAGGCCACCCGCAACTTCCCACGTGACATTCTGGAGGCCACTTTCTCCTTGGGAGCCACTCGCTGGGAAACACTGAAGGTGGTGCTCCGACAGATAGCACCGGGCATAGCAACCGCTACCTTGCTTTCCATCGGACGGGCCATCGGCGACGCTGCCAGCGTGATGTTCACTGCCGGCTACACCGACAGCATTCCCACCTCGCTCTCACAACCCGCCGCCACCCTGCCCCTGGCAGTATTCTTCCAATTGCAAAGTCCCATTCCCGAAGTGGTTGACCGAGCCTACGCCGCCGCTCTCGTGCTCACAGTCATCGTACTTATACTCAGCATATCAGGGCGATTCATTACCAACAAGTTTTCCCAAAATAAGATATGATAGAAATAGAAAAACTGAACATCTACATCAAGGGAAATCACATCCTGAAAAATGTGAATGTCTCATTTCCCGACAAGCAAATCACCTGCATCATCGGACCATCAGGTTGTGGGAAGTCCACGCTTCTGCGCACCCTCAACCGACTGATAGACACTGTTGACGGTGTAAAAATGGACGGGCAGGTGTTGGTCAACGGGCACGATATTATCAGCAGTGGTGCGGAAGTAACGGAATTGCGACGCTCCATCGGTTTGGTGAGCCAACGCCCCTGCCCCCTGCCGATGTCCATTTTCGACAACGTGGCGTACGGCTGCCGCATCAATAAAATGTTCAAAAAACGGCGGGAGTTGATCTACCATGTACGGCAGAACTTGCGGGCGGTAGGATTGTTGGACGAAATCAAAGGGCGCATCCACACCCCTGCCGCACGCTTGTCCATCGGTCAGCAGCAGCGGCTGTGCCTCGCCCGCTCCTTGGCGGTTCAACCCGAGTACATCTTGGCAGATGAAGCGACCAGCGCCCTCGACCCCATTTCTGCCAAAATCGTGGAGGATCTTTTCGTGAAACTCAAGGAACAATACACCATCATTATGGTTACTCACACTCTGCGGCAGGCCCTTCGCATCGCCGACAATGTGGTGTTTATGTATCTCGGCGAAATCATAGAGTCGGGGCCGGCGGAGCAACTCTTCCAACACCCACAACAGGAACTCACCCAAAAATATCTTTCCGGAGCTTTCAGTTAAAACTGAACATAACTGACGATACCATTACCCTAAATTCTAAATTATAATAATGTACAAACTCACCCATTTAAAAGAATTAGAATCAGAGTCCATCTACGTGCTTCGTGAGGTGGCGGCGCAGTTCGAGCGGCCGGCCATCCTGTTTTCCGGCGGCAAGGACTCCATCGTGGTCACCTATTTGGCCTACAAGGCATTTTATCCCACCAAAATACCGTTCCCGCTGCTGCACATTGATACTGGGCATAATTTCCAAGAAACCCTTGACTACCGCGATGCGTTAGTGGAGAAGTTGGGTGCGCAGCTGATTGTCGGCTCTGTGCAGGAAAGTATAGACACAGGGCGCGTGAAGGAGGAAAAAGGCTATAATGCCAGCCGTAACCGACTGCAAACCACTACATTGTTGGATACTATCGAGAAATACAAATTCGATGCCTGCATCGGTGGGGCGCGACGTGACGAGGAGAAAGCTCGTGCCAAGGAGCGGTTTTTTTCGCACCGTGATGAGTTCGGGCAGTGGAATCCCAAGAACCAGCGGCCCGAGTTGTGGAACATCTTCAACGGCCGCAAGAACATGGGTGAACACTTCCGCGTGTTCCCCATCAGCAACTGGACCGAAATGGACGTGTGGCAGTACATCTATCTGGAGAACATTCCGCTGCCGTCGCTCTATTTCACGCACGAGCGCAAGTGCTTCCTGCGTGACGGGCAATGGCTTGCCGCCGAACCCTGCATGACGCTCAAACCCACCGAGGTAGTGGAGACCCGCCGTGTGCGCTGCCGAACCATCGGCGACATCACCTGCACAGGACTCACCATCTCCGAAGCCAACAACTTGGAGGACATCATCCGCGAAATTGCCGCCACCCGCATCACTGAGCGGGGCGGGCGCGCCGACGACAAGCGTAGCGAAACCGCTATGGAGGACCGTAAAAAAGAAGGATACTTTTAGAAAATTCATATGGAGACCAACGGATATTTAGACATGGAGCTGCTGCGCTTCACGACGGCGGGCAGCGTGGACGATGGCAAAAGCACGCTCATCGGAAGATTATTGTACGACAGCAAGTCGATTTTCGAGGATCAGTTGGAGGCGGTGGAGGCGGCCTCCCGGAGCCGGGGTAACGAGGAGGTGAACCTCGCACTGCTCACCGACGGACTACGCGCTGAGCGCGAGCAAGGCATCACCATCGATGTGGCCTACCGCTATTTCGCCACCCCGAAACGAAAGTTCATCATCGCCGACACGCCCGGCCACGTGCAGTACACCCGCAATATGGTGACAGGAGCCTCTACTGCCGACCTCGCCATCATCCTCATTGATGCCCGCAACGGCGTAGTGGAACAGACGGTACGGCACTCCTACATTGCCTCACTGCTCGGAATCCCATTCATCACCGTGTGTGTCAACAAGATGGACTTGGTGGATTTCAGTAAGAATGTTTTCGATGACATTTGCCATAATTACAAAAAGATGGCCGATACTATCGGCATCCGTGCAAAGTTGCGGTTCATTCCCATTTCGGCCAAGCACGGTGACAACGTGGTGACAGAATCCGTCAATATGCCATGGTATACCGATGGTACGCTGATGCACCTGTTGGAAACGGTATCCATCGACCACAAAATGGGCGATTCCGCACAACCTATGCGGCTACCGGTGCAATACGTCATTCGTCCTATCTCTGACAAATTCCCCGATTTCCGCGCCTACGCCGGACGCATGGCGAGCGGCGTGCTGCGGGTGGGAGACCGCATAAGGGTGCTCCCTTCTGGATTGGAAAGCACTGTAAAATCCATCATGCAGGCTGACAAAGAGTTTGAAGTTGCCTATACACCGGAGTCTGTGTCAGTGCTGCTCAACGACGACATAGACATCAGTCGTGGCGACATGATGGTGCCTGCTGATGTCCAACAGCCTGTCGTCACGCAACAGTTGAAAATGCGCTGCTGTTGGTTTAACGAGACGGAAATGCAGCTGCGCAAACGCTATATCATCCGCACTGCTGTGGCGGAAACCGTTGGCATGGTCCAGTCGGTGGACTACAAGATGGATGTCAACACATTGGAGAAGGTAGAAAATGTTTCTTCTCTGAAAATGAATGACATAGCTGTCATTAATGTTAAGACTTCCCAATACATGGTGGTGGACGACTATGCCAGTAACCGCATTACCGGCTCCCTCATCTTCATTGACCCTGACAGTTTCGAGACCATCGGCGCAGGAATGGTAACGTTTGAAAGTTAAGAGTTAAAAATTGAAAGTCATGGATAAATACTGTGTGAAAGATATTGAAGAATTGAATCAGAGGTTTGAGAAAGCAGAGCCAGAGATTATGCTTGGATTTTTTTTGGAGATGTATGGTGATCGTATCGCTTTGTCTTCCAGTTTAAGCATCGAAGACCAGACTCTGACCGATATAATACTGAAAATCAACCCCAAAGCAAGAATCTTCACGTTAGACACGGGACGTTTGTTTCCCGAGACCTATCAGTTGATAGACAAGACAAATCTGCATTATAATGTTAAAATGGAAGTGTTTTGTCCGCAGACTGAAGCCTTGCAAAAGTTTGTCAAAGAATTGGGTGTCAATCCTTTTTACGAAAGCATAGAAAAACGGCACGCCTGTTGTGAAGTTCGCAAGTTGGAGCCGTTGCACCGCGCATTCAAAACCCTTGATGCATGGATTTGCGGCTTGCGAAAGGAGCAGTCAGTCACGCGCAAGGAAATGAAAAGGATTGAGTGGGACGAGACTCACCAGCTACTGAAAATCAACCCGCTGATTGACTGGACGGAAGCGCAGGTATGGGAATATATCAAAAACAACCATGTGCCTTACAATAAGTTACACAACAATGGTTATCCCAGCATCGGTTGCGAGCCCTGCACGCGGGCGGTGAAGCCAGGCGAGGATATCCGTGCCGGCCGTTGGTGGTGGGAATCGCCTGAGCACCGCGAGTGTGGCTTGCATCGCAAGAAATGAAAAAGTTGGTTGTCATCATCTGAGCCTTTGCCCGACGTACATTTCGGCACAATTTGTGCGGTATGGTAATAAATTGTACTTTTGCCGTCACAAATTCCTATTAATATGAAAAAAACATTCACCCTTTTTGCCGCTGCTCTGTTTGCTCTTGTCGGCATGACCGCTTGCGCACAGAACCCCCAACCAATCAACAGTTCAACCAATCAACAAAATAACAACATGAAAA
>JBGUYY010000104.1:0-2778 GCA_045222555.1 Bacteroidales bacterium
TGCTCCTGGCGGAACAACTGACACACCAGAGGTTCGTCCACCCCGGTCCTCTCGTACTAGGGGCAGCCCTTCTCAATTCTCTTTCGCCCACAGCGGATAGAGACCGACCTGTCTCACGACGGTCTGAACCCAGCTCGCGTACCGCTTTAACCGGCGAACAGCCGGACCCTTGGGACCTTGTCCAGCCCCAGGATGCGATGAGCCGACATCGAGGTGCCGAGCGAAGTCGTCGATGTGAACTCTTGGACTTCACCAGCCTGTTATCCCCGGGGTAGCTTTTGTCCGGTAAGCCACGGCCATTCCACTCTGTACCGTGGGATCACTAAGCCCTACTTTCGTATCTGGTCGACGCGTTGGTCTTTCAGTTAAGCTCCCTTTTGCCTTTACACTCTCCGACAGGTTTCCATTCTGTCTGAGGGAACCTTTGGGCGCCTCCGTTACTCTTTTGGAGGCGACCGCCCCAGTCAAACTGCCCGCCTGACACGGTCCGTTTCCCAGTTCATGGGCAAACGTTAGAGTTCAAATGTTATCAGGGTGGTATTTCACCAGTGACTCCACCAAGGCTGGCGCCCTGATTTCTCTGTCTCCCACCTATCCTACACAAACAACACCTAAACTCAATGCCAGGTTACAGTAAAGCTCCACGGGGTCTTTTTGTCCTGCTGCGGGTAGGCCGCATCTTCACAGCCATTTCAATTTCACCGGGTCTATCGTCGAGACAGTGCTCTAGTTATTACGCCGTTCGTGCGGGTCGGAACTTACCCGACAAGGAATTTCGCTACCTTAGGACCGTTATAGTTACGGCCGACATTCACGAGGACTTGGGTTCCGAGCTTCGGGTTATTCACCCTAACAAGTCGCCTTGATCTTTTCGCATTGGTCACGTGTCACACCCTATACGTTGTTTTTTTCAACTTAGCAGAGTGCTGTGCTTTTGTTAAACAGTCGCAAAGCTCCATTTACTGTGACCGTCTTTCGACGGCACCCCTTCTTCCGAAGTTACGGGGCTATTTTGCCGAGTTCCTTAGAGAGGTTTCTCTCGCGCGCCTTAGAATACTCATCTCACCCACCTGTGTCGGTTTACGGTACGGGCATATTGGGTAGCACAGCTAAAACTTTTCTTGGCAAGGGGTCCGCGGGAACGTGCGGCTCTTACCCCGCACTGTGAATCCGTTAAACTTAACCCGTTTTCCCGTTCTTGCGTCATTTTAGCCTAAACCCAACATGGCAGAGGAATGTTGACCTCCTGTGCATCGACTACGCCTTACGGCCTGGCCTTAGCTCCCGGCTAAACCTGGGAGGACGAACCTGCCCCAGGAAACCTTAGGTTTACGGCGATCAGAATTCTCATCTGATTTATCGCTACTCGTGTCTGCATACTCTCTAGTTACCACTCCACCTCGGAGTCTCCTCTCGGCTTCTATGTTGTAACTACGCTCTCCTACCACTCCCAATTACCTTAGTAATTGGAAATCCGTGGCTTCGGTACAAAGTTTTATCGCCAATCATTTTCGGCGCAGCATCGCTCGATGAGTCAGCTGTTACGCACTGTTTAAATGGTGGCTGCCTCTAAGCCAACATCCTCACTGTCTTCGCGACGTTACATCCTTTCCACTTAACCTTGTTTGGGCACCTTAGCTGACGGTCTGGACTGTTTTCCTCTCGGCAATGAAGCTTATCCCCCACTGCCTAACTGCTGAAGTATTGGGGTCCACGGCATTCGGAGTTTGATTGGTTTTGGTTACCCGGTAGGGTCCCTAAGCCATCCAGTGCTCTACCTCCATGGAGTACTTATTCAACACTCGCCCTCAAGCGATTTCGGAGAGAACCAGCTATCACGGGGTTTGATTAGTCTTTCGCTCCTACACTCAAGTCATCTTAGAACTTTTCAACGTTCACAAGTTCGGTCCTCCACTGTGTGTTACCACAGCTTCAACCTGCTCAAATGTAGATCACCTCCGCTTCGGGTCTATTACCAGCAACTGAACGCGCTGTTCACACTCGCTTTCGCTTCGCCTCCGGAATTCATACATCCCTTAAGCTTGCTACTGATAATAACTCGCAGACTCATTATGCAAAAGGCAGGCGGTCACGTCCTTTTTGACGCTCCCACACTTTGTATGCAAATGGTTGCAGATTCTTTTCACTCCCCTAACAGGGGTTCTTTTCACCTTTCCCTCACGGTACTTGTCCACTATCGGTAGCCAGGTAGTATTTAGCCTTATCCCATGGTCGGGACGGATTCATGCAGAGTTCCACTTGCACCGCATTACTCGGGATCCCACTGGCCGGACTTTCAACTTCGCTCACGTGGCTCTCACACTCTGTGGCCGCTCTTTCCAAAGCGTTAAACTCATCTTTGTCCTGGCGTTGTCGTGGTCCCACTACCCCGATCCGATAAATCGGACCGGTTTAGGCTCTTCCGCTTTCGCTCGCCACTACTTACGGAATCATTGTCATTTTCTCTTCCTGAGGTTACTGAGATGTTTCACTTCACCTCGTCTCGCTTCACAGGACTATTCATTCATCCTGTAATGACAGTCTATTAATACTGCCGGATTGCTCCATTCGGATATCTGCGGATCATTACTCGTTTGCAGTTCCCCGCAGCTTTTCGCAGCTTACCACGTCCTTCGTCGCCTCCTGGCTCCAAGGCATTCACCATTTGCACTTAGTAGCTTGATCAGAAATCCTTTTCTGTCTTTCTTCTAGCGCTTATTTAATCTCTTTTAGATTATATAAACTGTAATTCTTTTGCCCTAATTACTGTCCCTGTAT
>JBGUYY010000105.1:0-27651 GCA_045222555.1 Bacteroidales bacterium
GTCGCTTGCCTGGTCGAGCTCGCTGACGGTGAAGGGACGGCCGTAGTTGTTGAGCATGGTGCTGACAATCATGTTGACGCGTGAGGCGGCATTGTTGGTGCTGTTGTAGTATATCTCCACGGTTGGCACGCTGTCGCCGACATATCCGCTTGCCACGAGGCTGTCGAAGTCGGCAGGGAAGCGCATCAGCAGGGCGTTGATTTCCTTGTCCTCAAGTTGTGCGATGTCGGCGTCGCTGAAGGGTTGGCTGACAATAACAAGGCTGCTGTCGATAGACGAGAGGATAGGCCCCATGCTCTGCGGCATGTTCTCCACGCGCATGGTCACCACCTCGTTGGCGCCCTCGTTGATCATCTTCTCGATGCCTGTGCCCATGAGGCTGTAGATAATGTATATCAGCAAGCCAGGCATGATGACTGTGGTGAACAGCAGCTGGCGGTCGCCGAAGAAGCGGGCGAACTCTTTCTTTATAATGGTTAGTGTGTTGCTTTTCATTCTTCACCTCCTTTCACTTCTTTGTACATTTCGAAGAAACGGTCCTCGAGCGACATTCCGTCGCAAATCTCCGAGAGGGCGCCGCAGGCCGTGAGGCGGCCGTCGATGATGATGCCCACGCGGTCGCAGAGGCGCTCCACGAGACTGAAGATATGTGTCGAGAGGATGATGGTCTTGCCCTGCGAGCGTAGCTCCTGCAGATAGTCGGTCACCGTGCGTGCCGTCAGCACGTCGAGGCCGTTGGTGGGTTCGTCGAAGATGATGACTTCGGGGTCGTGCACCAGTGAGATGACAAGGCTGAGCTTCTGCTTCATGCCCGTGGATAGGTTGGCCACCTTAACCTCGGCGAACTGGTCGATGCCGAAACGTTCGAACATTTCTTTCTTGCGTTGGTTGCGAGTGTTCTCGTCCACGCCGTGCAGCTCGCTGAAGAAGTCGAAAAGGTAGTTGGGCGTGAAGAAGTCCTCGAGCTTCAGCTCGGAGGTGAGGAATCCTATCTTGCCACGCACTTCGGCGGGTTGGTTCACCACGCTGCATCCGTCGAGGATGGCGTCGCCGCTGTCAGGACGGATGAGGGTGGAGAGCATGCGCAGGGTGGTGGTCTTGCCGGCGCCGTTGGGGCCCAGCAGGCCGAAAATCTCGCCGCGATAGGCGGAGAATGAGAGGTTGTCCACCGCCACCTTGCGCTTGGCGGTGGTGCGCTCTATCTTCTGTTGTTTACGGCTCAACGTGAAGGTCTTGCTGAGCCCGTCGACTTTAAGTATTTCTTCCATGAATTTGTAGTTTTAAGTATTAAGCTTTAAGTTTTAAGTAGGTCGGTCGCCATCGTGGTGCGTCAGCCACTTACAGCTTACAGCTCACAGCTTACAGCTTAGTAAATACTTCCAGTATTTACCACTGGGCTGGCGCCCTCGTCGCCGCAGAGCACCACCATGAGGTTGCTCACCATGGCGGCCTTGCGCTCGTCGTCCATCTCGACCACATTGTCGGCGGCCAGTTTCTTAAGGGCCATGTCGACCATTGAGACTGCACCCTCGACAATCTTCTCGCGGGCGGCGATGATGGCCTCGGCCTGTTGGCGTTTGAGCATTACGCTGGCAATCTCCTGTGCGTAGGCCAGATAGTTGATGCGTGCCTCGACGACCTCGATGCCGGCAATCTCGAGATGCTTGCTGATCTCCTGTTCCAGACGACGGTTGACCTCGTCGCCACCGTTGCGCAGCGTAATCTCGTTCTTGTCCTCGAGGTTGTCGTAGGCATAGAGGCTGGCAACCTTGCGCAGTGCCGAGTCGCTCTGCACCGACACGAAGTTGTCGTAGCCGTTAAGCTTCTGCTGAACGGTGTTGTTGTTGGTGCTGACATTCACCGTGGCGGACTTTGTCTCGGGCTCGACGTCGATGTTGAAGCAGGCCTTATAGGTGTCCTTGATGCGCCACACCAGCACCAGGCCGATCATGATGGGGTTGCCGCCCTTGTCGTTGACCTTGATGGGGGGTACATCCATGTTGCGGGCACGGAGCGATAGCTTACGCTTCACATAGAACGGGTTTGTCCAGAAGAAACCGTTGTCGGTCACGGTGCCGCTGTAGCGACCGAAGAAGGTAAGCACGCGGCTTTGGTTAGGCTGGATGACCATGAATCCGGGAATGTGGAAGCCCCACAAAACCCACAGCAGGCCACCGATGACACCCAGAGCGGCGTTGCCGTTGCTGCCGGCCGCGGCGCAACAATAAATCGCCAAGCCAATCAAGGCAAGGTTAATAAGCAGATGCATGAAACCATTGTTCACTGCACCCATCGATTTCAGTCTTTCTTTACTTTCCATAGTATTGATATTTAGTTGTTTATTTTATTTTACGTGATATTATTTTCATATCATTCTGAGTGCAAAGATACAACCTTTTCCGAAACTGCCAAAAATTTTCTTAAAAAAAGTTGCCCGTTGTAATAAAAATCGATTTTTTACGTTATATATAGTAATGGATATGAATATATTACTCTCTTTTAAAAACATCATCGTCGGCAGCGAGGACAAGCACCTCGACCTCGAGGTCATCCGCCGCGAATGCGGCCAGGATATCGACAGCCTCTGCTCGCTGTTCGGCATCAGCGAGACACAATGCCTGCTGCTGTCGGGAATCCTGGAACTCGACGCCTATCACGGCTGCGATATCGCCGACCTCGCCCACGGCTTCCAATGCCGCACGGTGGAGATCCACATGCTGATGGACGACATCGAGGCCCTCATCAGCAAAGGCTATGTCTATCGCTATGCCGCCGACAAGTTCCGCATCAAGCCTGTGGCCCTGAAAGCCTTCCGCGAGAACCGAGCATTGGAGTCAAAGGAGATCGCCGACGGCGCCGACAAGCAAAAGGAAACGAGCCCCTTCGGGGTTGCCTTCGACGGCGACTTCGCCGACGAAAGCCTGCTGCTCCCCGTAAGCAAGAAACCCGAGAAAGAGTTGCTGCTCAACGCCGACGAGGAGTCGCAGTACCGCGAACTCTCCAACCTCTTGCAGAAAGACACCTACAAGGCCGTACGCCGTCGCCTCAAGGATGCGGGTATCAAGTCGGGCTTCACATGCCTCTTTTACGGTGCCCCGGGAACGGGCAAGACCGAAGCCGTCTACCAACTGGCCAACGCTACCGGACGCAGCGTCTACCAGGCCGACATGAGTCAGATTCACGACAAGTACGTGGGCGGCAGCGAGAAGAACGTCAGCCGGCTCTTCTCAGAGTATTTCGCCCGCCTGATCAATTCAAAGACGGCTCCCATCCTGCTCCTCAACGAGGCCGACGCCATCATAGCGCGCCGCATGGAGCATGCCGACACATCGGTAGGCCAGATGTACAACCGCGTGCAGAACATCATCCTACAGGCCCTTGAGGACTTCCAGGGAATCCTTGTGGCAACCACCAACCTCGAAACCAACTTCGACCCCGCCTTCGAGCGCCGCTTTCTCTTCAAGCTCCACTTCTCGCACCCCGAAGCCGACGTGCGCGCCCGCCTGTGGCACTCCATCGTCCCCACCCTTTCGGCCGACGACTGCCGTACCCTCGCCGAAGAGTTCCCCGCCTTCGCCGGCGGACAGATAGTCAACGTCGGTCGCAAGGTGGTCATAGACGACGCCCTGCACGGCACCTCCCCCACCCTGCAGCGCCTCCGCGAGTTCTGTCTCCGTGAGACCCTCGCGCCGCAGAAGGCTGCCGCGGGATTCAGGATAAGCGCATAAAAAGTGAAAAGTGAAAAGTGAAAAGTGAGAAGTGAAAAGTGAAACATCCAAACCTTAACACTAAACCTTAAACACCAAACCCATGAATCCGAACCGCAAGAGCAACTGGCAGTATTATTGGGAGATCTTCGTCAACCGCGTCCTCATCGTCCTCTTCTGGACACTCGTTCCCATCGCCCTCTTCGCACTCGTCATCTTCCTCATAAGCCTGTAGACAACGTTAACCTTAACGATAACCTTAACGGTTATTTTTAGACTTCCGTATTGACACGTTCCATTTAAGTTTCCAAACTTACCTGTTTATGAAGATTTCCCCCTTCATATATCTGACATGTCCCTCTGAATAGCATTGCGGTTTGGGTGAGATATATGTTTCCACAAAAGAAAACCCCGTGGGTTTGCTTCCGCCTTTTATCTTGTTTTGGGCATTGGAGTGTAAGTCGGTAAAGTATGTCTGGGCAACATCGTATATGGATACATCGCCATTTAATTGATGTTCAATTTCTCCATTACGATTGTAGTATGCAGGTGGGGTGTCCGGTGCCTTAATCAACACAGAGTCCTGATTGTACTTTCCACACATATCCAAACCCAATTGAGCCAGTAGGCCAAAGTCCGCACTTCCGTCTCTTTTGTTGGCGTAAACAATGAAACCTTGCTCGTAAACCACATCTCCATTATCCGATCCCTTGTTCTCAATAAAGCCACCATAGCAAGGTGTATATGTAAAACCGGCGACTTGTATGTCTTTTAACAGGGATTTTGTACGTGATACGAAATCGCCATCACCTCTACACGCGCCAACAATGATGTAGCCGTTGGCTGATTGTCTGTCGATAACCATTCTTGCGTTTTTCTCGGTCAACGGAACCGGCAACGACCTATTTCGCGTACTTTCATAGAAAGTGAGCCATCCCTGACAATATGTGTCAACAAGGAGGATTTTTCCACTATTCAGATCTTTAACCAGCAAGGTCTCTTGTCCGAACGCCTTTGCAATATGCTCGGCAAGTTTGACAAGAGACTTGCCGCTCAATCCGTTCACCTCTACCGACAAACTCTTTTCGTTGTACATTTCGCCGTTGACGCCAACATATCTTCCGCGAAAGAAATTGCCGACCGAATAAGCACCTGGACGCTGGTCGAAGGTTTCAATGCATTGCTTTATCTTATCGACAAATTCATTGGATGACATCTGCCCGGCGTTGCCATCGGCCGGGAAGGTGATAACGCCACCCTTGAACTTTGCAAGACCGTGTTGCTCTCCGTGTACAGCCTCGTCGAGGGTATAGGCATTCTTATTTTGGCGACATTCATTCAAGACCCCCCCACGCTGGATATACGAGCCGTTAGGCAGACTTTTTCCACTTGGATGGAAATATCTGACCTCTCGTATAGTTAAGGTGTTTTCCGTAATTCCTAATTGCTTTTTAATTTACTCTGTGGTTAAATGCAGCTGGCCTTCGCCGTCGAGGAAGAAACACTGCTGGCAGTCGAGGCAGATGTAGCTGCCCACGACGTATGGCTCGCTCATCCACGTGTGGCCGAAGATTTGCGTAAACGGTTCCTCCTCGTAGTAATATTCTCTGCAGTCGGCCCATACCATCGACCCGGCGGAGTAGTCGCCTCCGCGCAGCGCTCCAACCATCGCGAGGGCCTCTATCAGCTCCGTACGTTCGTCGGCCCAGTAGCTCTCGCCGGCCAGTTCCTCAACCCTTTCAACAATCGCTCGCACGTTCGTTTTGTCGATGTCGCCGAACAGGCCGCACAACTTTATCCATTCGGGGTGCATGCCGGCATGCGAGAAGAGGAAATCCTTGCCGCCCAACGTGCGGCAGGTGCATAGCGAGAATAGACCCGCATTGTCGTCGAGCAGATGCCAAATGCGGTCGGCATACGCGGTGCAGAATCGGTCGGCATACACCGTCCACATTCCCTGTTCGCGACCGAAGTACGAGAGGTCGTGGTTGCCCAGCAGCAGCGTCACACGGCCGCTGTGCTTCTTCGCGAACGAGATTATCTCGCCGAAGTTCTCTACTGCTTCGCCGTCGTCGATACCCTCATGCGGATAGGGGTCGACGTAGTCGCCGAGGAAGATGCACTCGGCGCCCGCCTCAACCTGCGGCACAGCCTCTTTCCAGAATGTACGCCCGTGTACGTCGGGCACAATAATCAGTCCTTTATTCATAGTATTGCGTTTTGGAGTTATTATTCCTGTTTTAAGTGTCAATAGGCCGATGTGCGAAAGCCTATGGCGCGCTTGGGTTGCGAGTCTATCAGCTCCTGGCTGCACATATCCACCAGGTCGGCCCACCCCGTTTTGCCGCCGTGCAGCACGTCGTTGATGGCCGCCTTGCGCATGATGTTCTCTATCTGTCCGCCGGCGAAGGTGGGGAACATCTCGGCCAGCGTCTTCTCTTCGCCGTCGCCGAGAGTGGGCATCATGCTGCGCCATATCTTGGCGCGCGTCTCCGCGTCGGGCGTCCCGAACTCTATCTTGTAGAGGAAGCGGCGTTCGAAAGCCTTGTCGAGGTTTTCCACCAGATTGGTTGTTGCTATCAGTATGCCGTCGAGGGTCTCCATCTCCTGCAGGATGATGTTCTGCAGGGCGTTCTCGCTCTTGTCGATGGTTCGTTCGGCGTTCTCCATACGGCGGTTGAAGATGGCGTCGGCTTCGTTGAAGAGCATGATGGGTGCCACCTTGGAGTTGGACACCGCCATGCGGTAATCGTTGAACACTCCCTTCACCAGCCTCTCGCTCTCGCCGTACCACTTGCTGCGCAGCTGGCTCATGTCGACCTGGAAGACGTCGCGTCCCGACATCTTGGCCAGCTGCAGCACCGTCTCGGTCTTGCCCGTTCCGGGACCTCCGTGGAAGAGGCAGGCGAAACCGCAGCGCAGCGAGCTGCTTTTCAGGCGTCGCAGCACCTTCTTCATCTGCTTCTCCTTGAGCAGCAAGCCCAGTTCCGCCACCTGACGCTCCGTTGTCTCGTTGTAGTACAGCGTGCGTTTTTGTATCTTGCTTGCCGGCAGCAGTCGACTGTCGGTCTCTTCCTCGATGTCGGCCACCTTCTTCTGGCCGAACCCCCCAAACAGGTCGTTCAACGGGTCTGCCGTGTTGTCGCTTTGGGGGTTCTCCTTGTAGTCGGGACACAGTTTCTTCTTGGTCTCGGCGGTCAGTTCGTATCCGCTGTTGCACCTGAGAGTTCCATCGTGGATCTTGATGATATCCTTGGTCAGCAGTACCGACGTGCCGGCGAGGAGCGAACTCCTGAGGTCGCAGGCGACAGTGGTGTTGCGCAGCATGAAAGTCAGGTCGGAGAACCTGTAATATCTGCTTCCCTTCACCAGCCACATCAACGACAGCGACACCAGAAAAAAGAACTCTTCCTCACTCATCGCCGCCTTGTAGGCTTCCAGCGTCTTCACAATCTTCAACTTCGCGTTCTTGTCCATCATCTTGCCCATGACATCGTACGCCATCATCTTGGAAATCTTGTTTTCGGACAACTGCGTCATGCGGCGGAACATCTCGTCATAGAACTCCTTGTCGGTGCTGCACGACTTGATTTTTTCCTCATATTTCTCATTGCGTTCGAGAGCCGACAGCACAGCCCCGGGCACAAAATAGCACCCCCTGTTTATGGCCACAAGGCCGCGTCTCATCATGAGGTTGAGGGTCTGCTTCTTCTGCAGCATCTCTATCGAGCTGAGGCCCAAACGGAATCCGATGTCCCTCAGCGTCAGGCCTCCCCTCAGAGCGCTGTCGCAGAGGATGGTGAGGAAAACGACCTCGGTAAGGGAAATCCCCAATCTCACCCGCAACGATCGAAAAAATTTTGAATACACGCTGTCGTTGCTGTAGTATCTCCATATATTGGGCCAAAAGTCTTTGTCGATTATTTTGTTCAGTTCCCCCAACGCTTCCAGCAGTTGCGGCTCCCTGTTCGCCAGCCGCGCCGCTATCTTCTTTTCCAATTCGCTCTCTTCCCCGTTACAAATGCAATTCAGTTCTTCTTCTGTCATACCGTATGTATTGTTGTCTTCCATAATTATTTGTGTTTTAATGTTATTATTCAAGTTTAAGGTTAACTTCTCACAAACCCTATTCTTCGGGCCGACTCCTCGAGCTGTTCGTTGCGGCAGAGGTTTCTCAGGGCTTCGAGGTCGGCCGTCTCGCCGGTGAGCACCTCGTCGATGAAGCGCTTGCGGACGATGTTCTCTATCTGGCCGCCGCTGTAGTCGAACTCCGCCGCCAGTCGCGCGGCCTCGCGCTCCGTGAGGTCGGGCAGCATGCTGCGCCAGATGCTGGCCTTCACCTCGGTGGTGGGCTTGTCGAGCTCCAGCTTGTAGAGGAAGCGGCGCTCGAAGGCGGGGTCGAGGTTGCCCTGCAGGTTGGTGGTGGCTATCAGTATGCCGTCCAAGGTCTCCATTTCCTGCAGGATGATGTTCTGTAGGGCGTTCTCGCCCTTGTCCACCGAGCGTTCGGCATTCAGCATGCGGCGGTTGAAGATGGCGTCGGCCTCGTTGAAGAACATGATGGGTGCCACCTTCATCGCGCCCACCATCCTGCGATACTCGTCGAACAGGTTTTTCACTATCTTCTCGCTCTCGCCGTACCACATGCTACGCAGTTGGCTCACGTCGACCTGATAGATGTCGCGTCCCGACTGTCGGGCCAGCTGCAGCACCGTCTCGGTCTTGCCCGTTCCGGGGCCGCCGTAGAGCAGGCAGGTGAAGCCGCCTCTCATTCCGCGCTCCCTAAGGCGCGCCAGCACGAGGTCCGTCTGCTGTGGTTGCAGCAGGTGCACCAGGCGGTCGACCTCGCACACCGCCTCGGGGTTGTAGAACATATCCTTCTCCTTGATCTCCCCGTAGCGTGTGAGTTTCTTCGTCCATTGCTCTGCGGCATCCCCGGTCGTGCGGTCGGGCGTCAGCTTCTTGCGGAACTCCTCTGTCAGCGCAAACACTCCCTTCGAGAGCATGCCGCCGTTGTCGGCCACCTTGACGAACCCCTGCGTCACCAGTGCCGAGCGCCCTTTCTGTATCGAGTTCGTCAGCAGCGACACCTTCATCCCATGTTTGATGACGATGCTGAAACGGCGTCCTTCGACCTCCTCGTCGTTGTCGCGTATCCACAGCATGCTCATCAGCAGCAGCACGCGGAATTCGACTGCGTTGGTCTTCTTCTGCGCCGCCAGCAGTGTTTTGGCCAGCGGCAGGGTGCGGTTGCTCTGCAACACCTCTTTCACGTTGCGGTCGAAATAGCACGTATTCTTCTCGTTCTCGTTGTCGTCCAGTATCGACAACTGGCTGTCTAGGTAGTCGAGCAGCTCGTCGTCGTCCTTCAGTTTGGGTACCTTGTGGACGAAGGCCTCGTTGCGGCGGAAGGCGTCGTACACCTCGTCGGGCACTACGTAGCCCGTATCGAAACGGGCTTTCATCTCTTCGATGAAGCGGCGCTCCATCAAGTCGTTGATTTCCGGGTTGAGGTCCAGTATCTCGAGGTTCGAGGTGCCGAGGAAGTCGGAAATGTTGTCGATGGTGACAAAATTGCGGAAGCCGCGTTCCAAAATGATGGCCATGATTGTTACCTGATGGGGGTTGAGTCCCAGTCGCCCGCAGAGATACTCCATTGGCACCTTGACCTCATTGAAATACTTCTCGCTGAGTGCCGAATTCCTGGCACTTTTCAGCACCGTCTTCATACCCGCCAGCAGCGTTGCCGGCTCCGTTGTCGTCTGGCTGCCGCCCTTCGCGGCACTCTTCTCTATATCGTTGTTTTTCATAATATTATATTTTCAAGGGTAAAGGGTAAAGATTAAAGATTAAAGGTTAATGATTAATGGTTAATTCACTTCGTTCATTCACGTTTTTCGCAAAGTTATCTTTTTTCAGCGGAGCTCAAAGCCTTTCCCTTCGGTCTGGCGGTCTTCGGCTGATTACATCTACGTTGCTTCACTTCGGAAGAGCAAACAAGTTTGCTTTTCGCTCAGCTTTCGCAACTTCCGGCAGAGCAAGCGCGCTTGCTCTGCTCTCGCTTTGCGCAACGGTTAATGGTTAAGGTTATGGTCAAGGTTATGGTCCTGCCTGGCTCCGCAGGAGACACGGCCTGCGACCAAAGTGGAGCAAAGGTTATGGTTATGGTTAAGGTTATGGTTTTAGTGTTACCCTACAGGTATTCCCTTAAGCGTTCCTTATGGGTGCCGCGTTGCAGGCGCTTGATGCCGTTCCTGTGCAGCTGGCGCACGCGTTCGCGGCTTATATTCAGTCGCATGGCTATCTCGTCCATAGAGTAGGCGTTCGACTGGCCGATGCCGTAGTAGAGTTTCAGCACACTGGATTCGTTCTGTGGAATGTTGGAGAGGAGCTGCGCCATATCGGTTTCGAGCGATTCCTGTATCAGGGCGGCGTCGGTGGCCGGTGCCGAAGTGTCGGTCAGGGTGTCCACCACCGACACCTCCTCGTCAACCAGCGTCGGCGCGTCGAGCGAGACAGGTTTCTGGGCGCAGTGCAACAGGTTGTTAACCTTGTCGCATTCCGCGTCGAGGTATTCTGTCAGTTCTTCCGGCGTCGGCGTGCGCCCGAGTTCCTGTTCCAGTTTCGAGGTCGCCTTGCCTATTTTCGACAGCAGGGCCTGCTGGTTGGCGGGCAGCGCCACCATGCGCCCGTCCTTGCCGAGGCTTTGCAGTATCGACTGGCTTATCCACCACACGGCGTAGCTGCAGAAACGGTTGCCGCGGGTTTCGTCGAAGCGTCTGGCGGCTTCGATGAGCCCTATGTTGCCGGCGCTGATAAGGTCGGCAAGTTCGAGTCCCTGGTTCTGGTAGGTCTTGGCGACGCTGATCACAAAACGCACGTTGCCAAGCACCAGGCGGTCGAGGGCCTGTGCGTCGCCGGCATGGATCTTGCGGGCGAGGCTCACCTCGTCGTCGACGGTGAGAAGCGGGTACTGTGAGATGTCGTGCATATAGTCCTCGAGGGCGCGGCTGTCGCGCGGGGTGATGCTGGGGGTGATCTTGATGTTTTTCATATTTATTGTACTAATATAATTAATATACTTATTTGACAATCACAACTTTATAACCAAAAATATCAACTTTTTTCCAAAAGAATCCTGGTTTTTCTTGAAAAAAATCATTTCTGTTTCGCATTATATTGGTTATGAGTTTGTTGGCGGTGGTAGCGTCGGGCATCCGCGCTGTCCTGCAGCATGAAGAGCAGCAGGCGGTGTTTCGAATCGGGCGCCGCATAGGGACCCAGGCCGAAAGCCTTGCGCCACTGGCTTTCATGGTGGCGGTACATGTGGTGGAGTATGGCGTAGCGTTCGCCGGCCGTCAGTTCCACCCCGAGGCTGTCGAGCAGCGCCACCGACGCGCGCCCGTGCCCGTGGAAGCGGCAGCCGTAGCTGTCGCAGATGTCGTGCGCGAAGGCTATGAGCGCCAGGCTGTCGTCGTCGGTCTTGGCCCAATAGCGGCGGTTCATCTGTCGCATGCCCAGGTACACGCCCAGCGCGTGGCAGGCCATACCCCCGCGGAAGCGGTGGTGACGAAAGCAGCTGACGGCGAAATAGCCGTTGCGGTCGTCGTTGATGTACGCCAGCAGGTTGCCGATACCCTTGCGGTTGATTTTGGCGAGGCGGCCGGTGATGGCCTCGCGCACTTCGGCGGCACTAAGGCCGTAAGTTCCAGTAAGTTTGGTTGTGTCCATCATGTCGTTTTCCTGTTTTATTTCGTTACAATTGCAAATATAGGTCAGTTTTGCGACCCCACAAAATATTTAACATTTCGCCCCCCACCCTTGTCAGCTGGCCTTCTTCTTGGCGTCGCCCGTGTCCGCCAGCAGTCGGTCGAGACTGTGTTCGACATAGCGCTTGTCGACCACAAAGCGCGTGCCCTTGATGTCGGCGGCGTCGAACATGATGTCGTTAAGCACCGTTTCCAGTATGCCGCGCAAACCGCGTGCGCCGGTGCCCGATTGCCAGGCGGCGCCGGCGATGACAGCAATGGCGTCGGTCTTGAATTCCAGCGTCTTGCCGTCGATGTGGAGCAGTTTCTGGTACTGTTTCATGATGGCGTTGCGCGGTTCGCTGATGATGCGCACAAGGTCGTCAGTGTCGAGAGGCTTGGTGTAGGTCACCACGGGGAAGCGGCCTATGAATTCGGGGATGAGCCCGAAGGACTTGAGGTCGTCGGGGGTCACGCGGTCGAGCAGGCATTCGCTGTCGGCCGGGGCGGCATCGCCGGCGGCGCGTCCGAAACCTATGGTGCGGGTTGTGGGCTTTGCCAGGCGGCGTTCCACGATCTGTTCCAGCCCGCAGAAGGCACCCATGCCTATGAAAAGGATGTTGGTGGTGTCGACCTTGATAAGGGGTTGTTCGGGGTGCTTGCGGCCGCCTTGTGGCATCACGCCTACCACGCTGCCTTCCACTATCTTAAGCAACCCCTGTTGCACACCTTCGCCCGACACGTCGCGCACAATCGACATGTTTTCACCCTTCTTGGCCAGCTTGTCGACTTCGTCCAGGCAGACGATGCCCACCTGTGCGCGCTGAACGTCGTAGTCGCAAGCCTGGAGCAACCCCGTAAGCACGTTTTCAACGTCTTCGCCCACATAGCCCGATTCCGTCAGCTTGGTGCAGTCCTGTATGAAGCACGGGACGCCGAGCATCTTGGCTATGTTCTGTATCAGGAACGTCTTGCCGGTGCCGGTGTTGCCGAGCAGGATGATGTTCGACTTGTCGATTTCGACGTCGGCAAAGGGGCCGTCGTTCCCGAGGCCGCAGAGGTTCGAAGCCACGCGCTTGTAGTGGTTGCAGACGGCCACGGCCAAACGGCGCTTGGCGTCGCGCTGGCCTATAACGCGATCGTCGAGATAGGTCACGATTTCACGCGGTGTGGGAATCCTGCCGCCGTTGATGAGGGCCGAGAGGTTGAATTCGTTCTGTTGCTTCTGCTGCTGAGGAATGTCGTTTCTTTTCATATTTGAATATTGTTTTTGATTGCCTATTTTTTCAAAGCCCCCTATATAATTGGGGCGATTTTGCGGTTTTATTACAAAATCGGCCGATTTTTAACGGTTTTTATTAACAATGTTAACGAGTTTAACACTCCTTTAACAAAGTTTAACTCACCCCCGGGGCCGCAGGGGTTTGCAGCCACGCGTCCGGTATCAATAGGTCGAAACCATACAGTCCCTTACCCCACGATCTATAGCTACCTATTTCGTCGTCATCCAGCAACAGTTCAACTATTCGCCACTCTCCGTGTCGAGCCATTACCGGCGCGGCGGCACTTAAGAAAGTATCCACATCGTCCTTGCGCAACAGGATTTTCACAGTCATTTTTATCCCCGACGCCTTGACGTCTTGGGCAAAAGTTTCCCAATCATCAGGAACATTCTTGGTGGAGTTTCTCTTGACGTATGCGGTACGAACCGTGAGTTCCAAATCGTCGGGGTTCTTGATGTATTCCATTGTAGGATACGCCGAGAACAACAGGCCGGCGTTTTCACCGGGAAACAGCATTTCCACGTCGGGATTGTCAATTACCCTGGGTCGGTCGCCGTTTTTGGCGACGATGATATGCCATTTGACATCATCAAGCGAAGGCTGTGGTGTGGGGAAATCAATCTCGACGGAGGCAATTTCCGGAAGTTGATGCTGGGTTGTGGTATTCTGTTTCATATAAAACATTATTTAGTTTATATTATTATTTGCCAGCTCCAGGAGGTCCCAGGGGGTTTGGAGGCGGAAGGTGGGTGTCGAGGCGTCGAGTAGTTCCCGCTCCTCGGTGCCCCAGTAGCAGGCACCCGAGAGGAAGCCCACCTCGTTGGCGTGCTCGACGTCGTTCGCCTCGTCGCCGAGGTAGAGTATCTCGTTGGGTTCCAGACCGTAGAAGCCGTCGTGCTGCAAGGCCTGTTCGAAGAGGGTCACCTTTGGCAACGCCCGGCGGAAGCGCCTGCACCCCTCGCCGTAGCGCCCTATCACGGGGTCGAAGTCCTTGAGTTTGTTGTACTTGAGCACACGGTCGATAAACTGTTTGGTGTTGTGCGACACGATGCCGAAGGGCTTGTTGTGGAGGGCAGCGAGGACGTAGCGCCAGCCGTCGTAGAGTGGACACTCGGGAATCCTGGCGTAGGCGGCCTCCCAGTCGGGCTTGCCGGCTTTCCAAAAGGGTTTGGCGACACGGGTGTCGAACAACGTCTGGTCGAAGTCGCAAAGGACAGCTTTGATCTGTGTAGTAGCCATAATAATATAATATAAATGATTAATATCTAAAGTGATAACCAAAAATACCCTGTTTTTTCCCATAAATTCCATCGTTTTAACAAAGTCCCATCCACATCTATCTGACCAACGTACATTTAGCAAAAATCTCGGCAATGCAACCCTGTATTAACACAGTTTATCCATCCGCCCCCGTTACGGAGGGCCGCTTACAGTCGCGGCACCACCCCGCGGTACCAGCCGTTGCGCTTGATATTGTGCTTGACGACAATCTGTTCCGAGTCGGCCTTGGCTTCGTCGAGGGTTACCAGATAGGGGTGGGCAACCATCAGGCAGTCGCAGTCGGTGTCGGAGTAGTAGTTGTCGGCCCCGAGCATGACGACGTCGTACAGTTCGCGGTCGTGATGCCTGAGCAGGTTCATGGTGAGGTGTTCGTCGTAGAGGTGCCAGGCAAGCAGCCGGGCATACTGGTCGTCGCCGAGAGTCACCTTCGTTCTGGTCGAGAACACGGCACCGTCCGGGTGCAGTTCGTGCAGCACAATACCGTAGCGGTGGTAAACCGTGTCGAGGTCGATGTCGAGAATCTCTCCGCCGCCAGTGAAGTCATGGATGGTGTCCGGGTCGTCGAACACCTCGCCGAGGTGGCTGGCGAAGCCCTTGCCATACTTGTCCCTAAGCTCGCGGAGCCGTGCCACATTGCAGTCCGACAACACGTTGAGACATCCGTACTCGGTGTCGTAGTTGTCGTCCTTGGCGGTGAACAGGTAGTAGTTCTTGCGCTCTTTCTCGCTCATGAACTCGGTTGCCATCTTCAGGCAGTTCTCAAAAGTTTGATCTTGTTTTTTCATATTGATATAATTTTAATGTTATTTCCGTCCAACCTTTCACCTTTGACTTCGTCTACGTCCCTTTATTTCGGCAAAGAAAACAAGTTTTCTATGCGCTCAACTTTCGGGACTCCCACCTTTCACCTTTCACCTCTCACCTCTCACCTTTCACTTCTCACCTTTCACCTCTCACCTTTCTTGCCCCCTCCAATATATATACTACGTATATATATAAGCCTTGTTATCAACAAATTGACTCTTTCCGAAAGGATGTTTTAACCCTTCTCATTTTCAAAACGGCACTTTTGCGAAAAATTCTGAAAAAATTTTTGATTTTAACAAAGTTTAACCACCCGTCTCACTTCCCACATGGCGGTCGTGGATGTGTTATCACATGATTTACCGCGAATTAACCATTAATTACATGGAAAATTCGTGGTAATTCGTGTCAACCAGGCGTGCGGCTTCCCGGCAGTAACCTCCGAAAATGCTTTATCTCACCCCGAAGGTCTTCCTGTACACCTCGTGGATGGCGCGGACGCCGGCAGGGTTGATGTGACGGCTGCCGATGCCGGCAAAGCTGCGGGTGAGCACCGGCGTGTTGCAGGGCCGCCATGTGCCGTCCGCGTAGCTGAGCCACCGCTCCGACTCCTGGTCGAAGAGGTATACCGGCTTGGCGGCGTCGATGGCCATCTGTACCGCCCAGGCGGTGCCGCCCTCCACTCTGCCCTGCCGCATACGGCCGATGGCAAAGACAGCCTCGGAATATTTCACCTGACACCAGTTGCGGGCCAGTAGGTCGAGATGGCGTTCGGGACGGCGGCAGAGGGTGCCGTTGGCCTGCAGCACATGATGCACTCCTTCGACGAAGTCCTCCTGCGATATCTCGGTGTTGCCGAAAGGTGTGCGGCGGCGATGCCAGTAGTGGCGCGAGACGATACCGTAGCGCGCTCCCTGACGGGCCCATTCCAGATTGGCCCCGACGGCCCCGCCCGAGTGGTGTACGTAATTGGAAATGTTTGATTTATCCATACTGCTGATGTTTTTCGATACCAAGATTCGGCGGCAATGATACACCCTTTTTCCTAACCGGACAACTTTTTAACACTTCTTAAAACAAAGCACGGAAAAATGAAGAATGAAGAATGAAAAATGAAGAATGGGGAGTGGAGAGTGGAGGTAAGCTGTGAGTGTTAAGTGTTTAGTGTTAAGTGAAAGGGGGAGGACAAAAGGATAAGAGTTAAAGAGGGAAAGAGTCAAAAAGGCGAAAAGTGGAGAGCGGAGAGTGAAGAATCCCAAGGGTAAAAAAAAGTGCAGCCTCGCCCCCGCGAAGTATATATATTACAGAAATAACCGGGAAAGGAGTAAAAATTACGGAAATTGCAACTCTTCCACTTTTCGACTCTTCACCTCTTTAACTCATAAACGGTAAACGGTAAACAGTAAACCATGTCTCACGTCTCACCTCTCACATCATAGTATAGTGCCGGGGGGCGGCCTCATCCACCCTCTTTATTATCTCATTGAACGCCTTGTATGCTTTCGACAACTTGTTGTTTGCTATCTTTATCAGCCAACTTGGAATGTCTTTATAGTACGCCACCGCGATTGCGCCGCACATACAGGCTATGGTGTCGGATTCTACTTGTCTTCCTTGTTATTGTTTTTGGCCTCTCTCAACTTTTTGCAATTTATCGTGTTTGACTCAATTTCACAATCAAGTACCATTGCCACATCGTGATAGTTTATTACCTCGCCATCAGCATGAAGACTAACTTCTCTTAACATTTTCTCGTCAGCATATACCTCGTCAAGTGTGGGGTAAATAAGTTTAATAAATGGATAATTATTATGGTAATCAGGTTCAAGTGTTAGATATGCTATACCGTCTTCAAAATAACCTGAATAAAGGTAACCTTGGTCATCGCCGAAAAACTCTTCATCGTCAAGCATAATATCGCCAAAGACATATTCTTTGTTAAATCTTTCTTCTTTTTTGTCCATAAAATAATTGTTTTTATTGTTTATTGTTCATCTTCCATCCTCCATCTCACATCATACATCTTACATCTCACTTCATTCATCATTCTGGTATGCCGTCGGCTCAGCCGACAACGTTAATCTGCCTCTCAGTCGTTGTCGACTTTGCAGCCTTGTGCAAAGGGAGAGCCTCCGACGTAGTTGTCCGTGCCGAGGGCGTACTCCACGGTCTCGAAGTCGTAGTTCTTCAGGAGGGTGCGGAATGTGTCTGCGACAACCTGCGGGTCGTTCCCGAAGGCGCCGCAGCCCCAGGCGCCGAGGATCAGGACCTGTGCCTTCTCGCGGGCGGCGGCGTCGAGGATTTTCTTAATGCGCCGCGCTATCACCTCTTTGTAGTCGTCAGGCCACTGGTGCATGTGCTTCATCTCGGGTGCCGCGCAGGTTATCACGTCCACATTGTACCACCCGCTCAGCGGCATCCTCCTGGGGTAGATGGTTGGGGCGCGCCTGTCGTCCTTGAACACCAGCACGCCGGGGGTGTATATCAGGTCGTCGTTGCCCATGAGGCCGAGCTTCCCCGCTTCGTAGAGGGTGCGGTGCTTCTCGTAGAACGGCACGCGCATGGCCTCCAGGCAGGGCAGCAGCGTCGAGCAGCGGCAGAGCGACTCCTCCTGGGCGCCGGCCGAGAAGGGGGCGCCGCCTATCGAGTGGTTGTTGGCGAAGTTGAGCACGGCGACTTTCTTGCCGATATACGCGTAGTACCTTGCCGCCTCGAAGGTCCGCCTGCCCGAGCAGACGTACGCCGTACTGCTGTTCTCCGCCGGCGGCTGGCTGATATCATCCTCCTGCGCCACCATATACTGGCGCTGGATGGACTGCCGCACCGCCTCGCGGAGCCTCTCGTCCGTCTCGTACTGCTGCTTGGTGTCGGTCATCACCTCACGGTTGATCTTTCTGTAGTAATCCTTCCCTTTTTGGAGGGAAGACTCGGGGGTGTACGGGGTCATAAAGTTGAGTCTCTTTTCAGTGGTTTACATGTTTTACTTGGGTTTCCCTTAAAGTTCTGACTCGCCGTCGTCATGTGGGTTAAGGAGATATTCCAGATGGTTTTCATGTATGTATTTATGTGCCTGTTGGAGATAAGAGTCCGCCTCCTCCGGCGAGGTCTCCTTGAGGGCATTGGACAGGTCTAACAAGGTTTTGGCGTACATATCGGAATACCTGGGGCCATTCTCAGCATTGATAGTATCGGCATTGGCTTTGCCTGTCAGTTCAATCAGGTTCCTATAGTATTGGATGAGATCCTCTTTTCTGCCAAGTTCCGTTAGCCATTCTATAATCGTGTAGTTGATTTGGGTGGGATCGACCAAAGCTCCCATTGTAATATAGTTCGTTTTACAGTATTCGACGGCTAAAACAAGAGCTTCTTTCAGCTCTTCCAAGGCTTTTTTCTTATCCTCTGTTTTGTCCGACTCATGAAACCTCATTTCCGCAGTCCTTACGAGAGCGTACCCCAACCAATACCTATACCGTTCTGGTTTCTCAGCATACCCCTTTCGCATCTCATTGGTGAAATCACCCCATAGCTCTCCTTGATTCTTGTCAGGATGACGCAATTCCATAGTGTCGATAGACAAATCTATATATGCATCGAAGAATTCCTCCGGGTTTTCATTTGAACGGCGTTTGAACCATTCATAAGCGGCCATTGTCATCTTGTCCTTTTTCGGGCCATACGTATAAAGGCTCAGCGTCTTTTTAAAAAGATTATTGATTTTTTCAAAGTATGCCGGATCATCCAACAGGTTATCTGATTCATAGGCTTCATACAAAGCCAACCCCACATCGAGATTGTCGTCTTTGTTGTCAACGCACCACATCGGCATCGACATTATATTCTCCATCAGGTCGATGCTATAACAATCTTCGGGAAGCGAGCGGAAAAAGTCAATCATTTCCCTGTTTGCCTTCTTCCCTTCTTCCATTGCTTTTAACGGGTCCATATTTTTATTTTTTTAAAATTAATACTTAATATTGTTCTCTGCCTCTTACCGCGGACCTTAACGCCCGTCTTTAGTATTTTCGATGCTTCGGGTCAGACGATTTCCACCTTCAATCCGAGGTGGAGCTCGTCGGATATCTTCTCCAGGAGTTTCTTCTTGTTTTTGGTACTGCTGTGGGTCATCACGTAGAGACCGCCCCCCACGGGCGTCTGCATCGGGGCGTATTTCCCGTCGAGCGTGTTCGACACCAGCGGCACCTTGCACAAGACGAGGCCGAGATCACGTACACGCATCAGGCCTATGCGTTCGATGGTCTCCACGAAGGTCACTTTTGCCTTGCTGTCGGATATCACCGTGCCGTCGGGGAAGATGATGCGCAGCACCGTATTTTCAGCCCTATCGTCAGTTGTACGCGCGCGTTTTATCCCCTCCTTATGCTCTGCCGGCGGGTCGGGTTGCATAAGTTTGGTGCCGACAATCTCGCTGATTTTGGCCTTGCGGCTCAGGGCCACGCTGATGGGCTCGCCGGGGTGGTATTCCACCACCAGCACCAGGTCGCGCTTGATGGGTTCGAGGCGGGGTGCGATGTCGTCGCTCAGTGCCGGAAGGATTTCCTCCTTGATAATGCCCTCTTCGAGGGTTTCCAACTGCTTTTCCTGATCCTCACTCAGCTCCAAATGTTCTCTCGCCAGAATCTCTTGTGCGTGGTATAAATCTTCTAAACGTGACATATTATTACTGTTTAAGATTATTGTTTCTCGTTGATGCTGTAAAGTCGTTCCAATCACGTCATATCGATGTTACATGATGGTTCTGCCTGCTGCTTTGGCCGACGGTTTGCATGAAACAGTTGGGATTCTATATGTATCTTATGGTCATATTGCGTGTATCACCGAAAATCTTGTCCAACCTGAATCCAAACTTCCTTGGAATCACCACTTCCTTAAGACTGTTGCATTGTGCGAAAGCGACATCGCCGATACTGTTTATAGATTTCGGAATCTCGATTTTTGTCAAACTGTTGCAGGCGGCGAAGGCACCGTTGGAAATTATTCTAAGCCCTGAGGGCAGTTTTATGCTTTTCAGGCTCCTGCAGCCGAGAAATGCCCGAAATCCTATACTGGTGACCGCTTCGGGCAGTTCAACATCCGTCAGGGCTGTGCAGCGGAAGAAAGTCTCCCGTTGAATGGTCTTGATAGGACCCAGTATCTTGACACTCGTCAACCCTTCGTTTCTATAGAAAGCGCGCTCATGCATCACTCTGGCCGTATTGGGGATTACAACGCTCTTTAAATCGCTGCGTCTGGAGAACATATAGCTGTCAATCTCTGTGGTTCCCTGAGGTATAATCCCTTCTCCGTCTTTTATTCTGTCGTCTGGTTCAGCGGGGGTTGGTGCTTTCTTGACCTTCTTCTCCTCTGGTTTCTTGTGTTCTCCTCCCTCCTTGTGCTCTGCCGGCGGGTCGGGTTGCATAAGCTTCGTGCCGACGATTTCACTAATCTTGGCCTTGCGGCTCAAGGCCACGCTGATAGGCTCGCCAGGATGGTATTCCACCACCAGCACCAGGTCGCGCTTGATGGGTTCGAGGCGCGGCGCGATGTCGTCGCTCAATGCAGGCAGGATCTCCTTCTTGATGATTTCTTCCTCAAGTTCGCTCAACTGCTTCTCCTGTTCCTCATTCAACTCGAGTTTCTCCCGACGCAAGATCTCCCTCGCATGGTTTAAATCTTCTAAACGCGACATATCATTACTATTTAAGGTTATTATTTCTCAATGATGCTCATCACGGGTTGGTCTATCTTATATGCATCCTCCTCCAATTCGTCAAACCTAATCAAGAAAGGCAAATTTCTTCTAAAGTAGGCATGTTTTTTTTAATTATGGATTCAATAACCAATTCCAATCCGTTTTTGGTCAGTTGCCGATGGGAAGAGGGGGAAAAACCTTGTGCGTTGCGGCACGAATACACTCATGCCACCCGGCCATATTCCTACATTGCCATATCGATGATGTAGTTCGTCCAATGGTTGGTCTTCTAAACAACAGTATATGCTTCTTTAGTCCTCTTCTGCCACCTTCGACACGACATAATCTTCGTTCTCGGTAAATGGAATGGTCTTGTGCCCGCATGCCGCATCCGACTCGTCTATCGGTTCTAAAACGTCCTCCAAATCTGTCGTGTTTTGCGAGACGACAAAGACATACATTGTCACCAATATATGTGTGGCTGCAATAATCTCCTGCACATCGGAATTCGGAGCTATATGAGCTTCATCATTTCGCCATTGACGAACCATTTCAATATAATTCTTGAAATTGGTGTAATGTTCGTCTCTGTTGTATTTTAACCCCCGCAAGCAATCAAAAGCAAACAAGGCGTTGGAGAATGTAGATTCAACCTCTCCCTCCTTATTTGTGATTTCTTGATTGTTGATAAGGTAGTATAGTTTCTTCAGAAAGACCTCGTATTTCGACACCAAACTGTTGAAGTGACGGCGACGGTCGACAGAGCGGAGTTTGTCCGAGCAATACACAATATTCAATGAATCTAGTATCAGTTCGTTGGCGCCGTCCAACTTGGGGAGGGAATCGGCCTGAATGGCTTTTATCAGGAAATCAATAACCTCCGGCAGCGGGCGAATCCATCTCTCCAATTGTTCAAATTCCGAATTTTGGTCTTCGACAAGCTTCTGCTTCAGCAGTTCAATGTCGAGTTTGAAGTTCTGCTCTTCGCGGGTGCTGTCGGCGAGATAATCATATAGTTTCTCGATATATTCGCGACCGATTGGAGAATTGGAAGTGATTTTGGATAAGAAATCAAGCAAATCATCGGAATGATTGCCCGCCTTATCCACAACCGTTTCCTTTAACTTTTTAATAAGGTCGTTGTAGTTGTTGTCCGCAGCGAAAGCATCACGCAAATCGCTGTCGGCAGTAACCTCAACGGTGATGGGGCGAATGATAGCATTATGCTTGTTGAAATAATCCGCTGATTGCTCATTGACAATATCTAGTATCTCGCTCAACTTCGCCTTTTCGTCTTCCAGTTTCTTTTTGATTTTGTCATATCTGGGAGTGAGCGCATCGCCCTTCTCCATTTCAATTGCTCCATCGAACGTCTTGTAGTCGACCTTGACCTTGCTCAAGTCAATTTTATTCAGGATGTCCATCGGCAGCGTGTCCTTTGTATAAGGCAGATAACTGTACAAAGCTTTCAGGAACAGGTATTCTTTTTCCAAATCTGTGTCAATGAAATCCATCAATTGAGCCAGGAACCCGTAACTGCGAATATAGCGTTTCACCCTCTTACGGAGCTCGTCTTTAATATCATTGTCCAGGTCGGTTATATTGTCGTCAACAATCTTCTTAAGGATTGCTGGAACTTTCTGCAAATCCTTTTTCTCGCCGAGCAGTAGGTTTACTACATCATTAACGTCGTCTTCCGAATAGACTTTGAAACTCCTGATTTCAGAACGATAGGTGTATAGGCGTTCCGGCTCGAACTCTCCATCAAGTGAAGCCCCGTAGTGATATTTGTCGAAACAGGCTTTGATATCTTCTTTTTCGTTGCGGAAATCTATAACAAGCGTGTCTTCTTTGCCGCTGCATGTACGATTCAGGCGGCTCAGGGTCTGAATGGCCTGTATGCCGTCCAGGAACTTGTCGACATACATGGTGTGTAATAGTTTCTGGTCGAAGCCCGTCTGAAACTTGTCGGCCGCTATCAAGATTTTGTATTCGGGTTTTTTGAAAGTTGTCCTGATCCCGTCATCTTTTATTCCGTCGCCGTTGAGGGTTTCTTCTGTGTATTTTTTTCCGTCAACCTCTATCTCACCCGAGAAAGCGGCCAGCGTTTTGATCTTGCCGTTGTATTTTTCGCTAATAATACCATCGACTATCTGTTTGTAGCGCACCACCGCTTCGCGCGATTCGGTGACAAACATAGCCTTTGCCGTTCCGCCAATTTGGTGTATGGTCTTTTCCATAAAATGGGTGACCACAAATTCGGCTTTGTCCTTCATAGTTTTAGGTTCTCGCCCCAACTGTTTCATTATAAGACGGATTGCCTTCTTCTTTTCGTACTCTTTGGGGTCGACATAACGGACAACCTCACCCTTCTCATTTTTTATGGCGATACGCCCCTCTTCGTTTTCTTCACCCTCCTTCTCGACATATTTGAATAGTGTCTGATAGGTGGTGTAGTTCTGCAGCACATCGAGGATGAATTTCTCATCTATGGCCTGTCGCATCGAATAAAGGTCGTGAGCCTCCATACCTGAACCATCCGCTTTGGGTCTTCCGAACAGTTGGTATGTTTTGTCTTTAGGTGTGGCAGTAAATGCAAAGAAGCTGATGTGCTGCATTTTCTGCCGTGTTGCCTGCATGTAGGATAGCAGCGCATCCACAGCGCCTTCGCACTTTGCTTCGTTTTCTTCTAGCACATGCTTCACTTCCTCGTCCGTTGAGAGGGCTTGGATGATGTCTTTCGCACTCTCGCTACCAATGGCGGTATGCGCTTCGTCCACAATAACGGCGTAGCGGCGTTTCTTCTCTCGTTTCAAAGTGGTCAGGGCATAACTGAATTTCTGAACGGTGCAGATAATTATCTGCCCACCTTCGTCAATAGCCTCTGCCAGGTTCTTTGCCTTTTTACGGATGTCTTTCACCAATCCTGGCACGCTGTTGAAGTATTTTACATCATCGGCCATATTGGCATTCAGGACAATGCGGTCGGTGACCATGATAATACTGTCGTAAACCTTCTTCTTGTTGCCATTCTCGTCAAGCACAAAGGTGTTCACCAACTGGTGTGCCAACCACGCCATCGACTTTGTTTTGCCAGAACCGGCCGAATGTTCTATCAGGTAGTTTGTGCCTGCTCCGTTCTTTTTCGACCATTTCACAAGATTGTTGACCGCCCGTAGTTGGTGGTATCTAGGGAACACAGTCACATTGGTTGTATGGCCCTCTTCGTCGGTTTCGTCGTAGTTTTTTATGTAGTTCTCCAGCAGATTCAACAAACTGTCGGCCTGCCATATATCCTGCCATAGATAGGCGGTGGCAAAGTCGTCTTTGATGGGAGGATTGGTTGTGAATTGATTGAAAGGAAGGAAATGGGTATGTTTACCGACCAGGTGGGTGGTCATGAAGGCGTAGTTGTTGTCTACGGCAAAATGCACTAAGCAGGTCCTCAGGAAACGGTTCTTGGGATCACGCTCCTCCTGATACTGCTCGATTGCCTTAAGATAATTCCAATGAGTGGACGACAGCTCGTTCTTAAGTTCGCACGTCATTATGGGCAATCCGTTGATAAGGAACACCAAGTCGATGCGGTTTCCGCTGTCTTTGGGGTCTTTGCTGTAATGGAATTCCTTGACGACAGCAAAACGATTCTGTTTGTACAGTTGCACGAACTCATTGTCTTCGTTTTTGACTAGTTGTGGGCGATACTGCACCAATTTGAGCGGCACGCCTTTTATCTTGAACTCCTTGTCTGCCCTTCCGTTAAGCAGATGGATGATACTCTCGTTGTCCAACCGTTCGTTGTAACGATGTATGACCGCCTCCAACGCGTCTTGTTCACTATTGAACTTGCGACAGAGTTTTGCCCATGCATCCTGTTGGGCACGGAGGAATCGGAGCAATTCCTCGCGGTCGCACATGGCGTCGAGATCGAAGTTCGACGACTCGCGCTCGATGTATAGGGGGGTGTTTACCAGATACTCGGCAATGTGATTTTGAAAGAATTTTTCATCAAGTGTTTCCATAACAGCTTGTATTATACGGTTAACATACTTTTCTTTTGCCCGTCACACATTCGGTGATAACGGATTGCTTGTATTCGTTGAGCAGTTCGATCTGCTTTTCAACCTTTGCTATTTGTCGGTCGATTAATGCGCATTTCCTGGACAAGTAGTCAACAATAACGGTCTGTTCGGTCAGAGGGGGAACTGGGATTTTCTGACACGAAATGATGTCTTGGCTAATATTGGGCTGACCTCCTCCATATGCTTCGCGTAATAACGTAGGCTTTTCCGCTTGAAATAAATAAAAAGCATAGATTTCATCTATATTATTTGTCTTATTTAAGACACAACATGCTTGATTAACGGTAGTTTCAATATCAAGTATACCCACCTTTCCAATAGTTGCACCATACATGGCAATGACTAAAGAACCCTTCCTATATGTTTTTAAATTGCATTCAACAAGTGCTTTCTGTGTTATTTTTTTTGATGTCTCAGTAATCCTTCCGTCGTTCAAATCACCTGTTTGTAACCAATTAAAACCGCAATCTTCTGAATAATAACTTTTATTGCCTGATTTTGGTGTTGTTCCACTTCCTATTTTGAATATCCAAGAAGTTTTCATCACTTTCCACTCTTCTGGCACCTCACCAATCCACTCAACACCGCTATCTTTCATATTGACATTTTTGTCAAGTCCTTTGGTAACAGCGTGGGTGATGACGGATTGTTTCAATTCCTTCAACAACTCGATGCGTTTCTGCTGAACGGCAACCACATTGTCAATCTTCGCACATTTGACATCAAGGTATTCGGTAATGGCAGTTTGTTCGGCGAGAGAACAATCAACCAAAAGAAAATTGGATACTTTTTCGGCATTAAGATTATATTGTGTATTCCCGTTTGATTGGGAAAAAACATATTTTTCCATTGCCTTGAAGTTGTATTTTAGAAATGCTTGATTATAGTCTTTGTTGAGGGCAATTGCTAATATTGCTTGATTTATTGTTGCCGGGGTTTTTAATATTGCCACCTTTCCCAGAGTGGCATAAATGGAATATAATATAGTTCCTTCAGGAAAAATCGTTAATGACTTATCTTTTATACCTTCTTCCGTTACTCTTTTCTCTGTATCATATACATAATCTGTATTTGACATATCTGCGATTGCTACCCACGGAACACCGTCTTCGGAATAAAACGACTCATTCCCAGAAGCAGGAGTTCCTCCGCTCTGGATAGAAGATGTCTTATACTTTAGTTTAATAACCTTCCAATGGCTTGGTATATCACCCATCCACTCAACGCCCGAAGGTTTGTAAGAGTCGTATTTCTCCATCACAACTCCTCCGTTATCAGTTTATCGAAGTCGGCATCAGCTTCAGTCTCCAGCTTCTTGAGGTCGGCAAAGATCTCTTCATTGCTTCGCAAGGGTTTGTAGACATAGAACAGCTTGGTGAAAGGGAATTCCACACCAATCTTGTCCTTCGACCTGTCCATCCAGGCATCTGAAACAAACGGCAGCACTTCGCGGGAAAAATATTCGTCAATGTCCTCTTTCAAGGGGATGCTCTCGGAATCGTTCAACTCTGTATTCGCCACATATCCTGACACCTTCTTGTGCGGTGTTGCAAATACTGCAGGGGCTTCTTCATCGACCACAGCCATGCGGCGCATATCTTTGGCAAGTGCCGCAGAAGCCTTCTTGCCCGTTACCTTTTCTACTTTCGTGAAGAATTCCTCATCAATGTAAGTTCCGTTCAACTCTGTCATATCCTTAAACGGAGCAAGATTATCCTTAGCACCATTGGGAAGATCTTCCCAATGCTTATTTAGTTTTTTCTGAAAATCCACAAATTGCAATCTCAAGGGGCGACGCACTGTCACTTTTGTGTAGAAGAAGTCATCGTAGTCGAGCAACTTCGCGACCTCAGTCAGCTTGCCATTAATCTCAATGGAAGCAGATTTGTAGTCTTTGTACAATTTGAGAATTTGCAGTGTTCCTTTTTTGCTGATTTCGTAACGCTTCTTACCGATGTTGCGCTTCAGTAATGCGGCAAAAGTGTCTTTGTCGCTGGCATCAATGAACAGCACCTTGTTTTTTTTGTTTACAGGTCGCTTATTATCCAATATCCAAAGGTATGTGGAGATGTCCGTGCCATAGAATAAACTCTTTGGTAAAGCGACAATAGCATCCAATAGGTTGTTGTCAAGGAATGACTTGCGGATGTTACTCCAGCCGCTACCTGCATCGCCGTTGAAAAGTGGTGAACCGTTCAATACGATACCGATACGCGAACCATTGGTGTCCATCTTGTAAATCATGTGCTGCAGGAAAAGCAGCGAGCCGTCGGATTTGTTGGGTAATCCGGCGTTATAGCGTCCATTCTGTCTTTCATGTTCATCTTTTATGGCTTTCTCCACCTTGCCCCAGTCGGTGCCGAAAGGCGGATTGGCCAGCATGTAGTGAAACGAGCGAGGTATCTTGTCGTCAATCAATGTATTTCCCTGGCGTATCTGCTTTTCATCGGTCAGGTCGCCCTTAATCAGCATATCCGATTTTGCAATGGCGTAAGTCTTGTGGTTCAGTTCCTGACCATAAAGACCGATGGAGACATTGGGGTTGTTGGTAATCTCGCGGATGTGTTTTTTCGCCTCGGTAAGCATACCACCGGTTCCACAGCAGGGGTCGTAGATACTGAATATCCTGCCCGGAGTGTTCAATTCTTTTTCCTGACCGCACATAACGAGGGATACAAGCAGATGCACGATTTCGCGAGGGGTGAAATACTGACCTGCTTTCGCGTTGGTGGTTTCCTTCGAACGCTGTATGACAATCTCGAACACCGTGCCCATCTGGGCATTCGTCACCTTGTCGGGATGCAGGTCGAGTTTGGCAAATTGCTCCACAACCTGATAGAGAAGACCCGTGCTTTCCAGCGGGCGATAGATGTCGGTGATGTCGGCATTTTCATCGTCTTCAATGCTGTCGTTCTTGGTTTTGGTGACAAAGTGGATGAGGATATTGCGCACGTTGGGTGTGAAACCTTCAATATACGTCTTGAAATTGTCACCCAAACGGTTCGACTCTGACAATAGTTTTTCAAGCGTATATCCTGATGTATTGAAGAAGGTCAG
>JBGUYY010000106.1:0-3129 GCA_045222555.1 Bacteroidales bacterium
GGAGCTGGTTTCCCTCCAGCGGCGCTGTGCAAACAATCTCAATCAGGCGGCGATCCACGCCAACAGCTACGGCGGCTTTTACCCGGACGAGCTGAAACAGCTTCAAAAGGACTATGCCGACCTGTGGGGGCCGCTGTCCGATCTGCTGGCCCAGCTCTCCGCCATTCTGACGCTCTGACACAAGGGGAACGGCCCCACGCCGTTCCCCGGCTGTCCCTACTTCTGGTCACGGTGGCCAGAGGCAGGGAGAACCGGGACATCCTTGAGTGCCGATTTTTTCAGAGTTATAATAGACATATACAGGAAATAGGAGGTAAAACCAATGCGGATCATTCTAAAAATCATCGCCGCTCCTTTCGTGCTGGTGCTGACCCTGCTTGTGGCTGCGCTCTCGTTCCTGCTGAGTCTTTCCGCTGGCGTTCTGTCGATCCCCGCTTCTCTGCTGGGCATCCTGAGTGTGCTGATTATTGTTTGGGAGGGCGATATGCAAACAGGCGTCGCCGGGCTGATCATGGCCTTTGCCATTTCGCCCTTTGGTCTGCCGGCTCTTGCCGGGTGGCTGCTGGGCAAGCTGGACGATCTCAACTACGCCTTGCGGGGCTTCATCACAGGCTGATACTTCTGGTCACGGTGTCCAGAAGATGCAGAAACGGCGGCTGACCACAGCCGCCGTTTGTCATATAGAGAGGAGGGCCGCTCACGGCCACAACTTATATCAAACCTCATAAGCAGGCCGCCAAGCGGACGGCCCTGCAAAGTCTGAAAGACCGTTTTGACTACGGCCTGAACCCGGAGAAGCTGGGGGCGGTGTCCTCCTACCTATGCGATCCCGCCACGGCGCACGCCGAGTTTATGGTGGTGAAAAATCAGTATGAGGGTGAAACAGACCGCAAGGCCGAGCGCGGTGCGCTGTGCTACCAGATCCGTCAGGCGTTCCCGCAGGGCGAGGTGACGGTGGAGGAGGCCAACCGCATCGGCTACGAAACAGCGATGCGCTGGACAAAGGGAAAATATCAATTCTTCGTTTGCACTCACATAGACAAGGGTCATATTCACAACCACATTTACTACAACTCCACGGCCTATGACCGATCCCGAAAGTTCCGCAACTTCATCGGCTCCACCTTTGCCCTGCGGCGGCTCTCTGACCGGGTGTGTCTGGAGCACAATCTGTCCGTCATTGCAAATCCCAAGTTCCACAGCAAGGGCCGCTTTCTGCATTACGGGCAATGGCTGGGCGGGGATCAAAAGCTCTCCTATAAGGAGCAGATACGCCTTGCTATTGATGAGGCCCTGACCGAGCGCCCCGCCGATCTTCCCGACTTCCTGCGGCGCATGGAACAGGCGGGTATTGAGGTGAAGCGCGGGCGGGGCGGCGTGACTTCATTCCGAGTGCCAGGACAGGAGCGGGCAACCCGTTTCCGGGCATCCACGCTGGGGGACGGCTACGGCCCGGAGGACGTTCAGGCTGTCATTGACGGCAAGGCTCCCACCCGCAAGGCCGAGCCCAGGCGTGGCTCCCGTCCCGCACCCCAGCGGGTCAATCTGCTGATTGACATTCAGGAGCGCATGAGCCACGGCAAAGGCCCGGCCTATAAGCGGTGGGCCAAGGTCTACAATTTGAAGCAGATGGCCGCAGCTCTGCAATTCTTGAAAGAAAATGATCTGATGGAATACGACGAGCTGGCGGCCAAGACTGAGGCGGCCACGGATCGCTTTCATGCGCTGGCCGGAGAGATCCAGCAGACCGAGGCCGAGCTGTCCAAGGTATCCGATCTCATGGCCGCCGTGGTGGACTACGCCAAGACCCGGCCTGTGTTCGACGGCTATAAGGCGGCCCGGTACAGCAAGAAATATCTTGCCGCGCATGAGGCCGAGCTTGCTGACTACCGGGCGGCCAAGGCCGCGCTGGGCGAGCTTTTGGGCGGGGCCAAGCTCCCTAAAATGGATGCCCTCAAAAAATCCCGCCGTGAGCTGACGGCAAAGAAAAAAGCCCTTTACGCCGACTACCGCAAGGCCCAACAGGAGATGCGGGAACTGGTGGCGGTCAAGGGCAGCGTGGATCATCTGCGCGGCCTGACGGACGGCCAGCGCAATAAGGAACAGGCCCGATAGGGCTGTGACGCAGGCAAGAGTGCTTCTGGTCACGGTGGCCAGAAGTACGGCGGGTTTGGGGAGCAACCCCAACAAGCATTTTTGCCGCCCCGGTGGGGGCGCAAAAAAAGCAAGTGTCCATACACTTGCATTGCTTGCCGCTAACGCGCACCCCCGGAAATCCCACAAAAAAAACGGAGGCAGCGTTTTTCACACTTCCTCCGTTTCTTGGCTGTCTTTGACAGCTCTGATTATATTTTCCACAAGGCGCAATTCCTTTTCGGACATAGAGCCGAGCATGATATTGATACGCTTTTTGCAAGCGTCATCTGCGCTCATGCCTGGATAAAAGAACTGATCCACCGATATATCGAACTTTGTCACCAGCTGATAAAAGATATTCAGGCTGGGATGCTGGCCGTCGTTTTCATGGTACATGACGGTACGGGGATCGCGGTCAATAATACAGGCCAGTTGCTCCTGTGTCATGCCGCTGGCTTCTCTTTTGCGCTTAATTTCGCGCCCTATATCGTGGAAATCAAACTTTCGCTCATCGCGTTCAAATTGCATAGACATCACCCAATGTAATTTTACATTTCAGGTCATAGGATTTGAACGATTTATAATTTCATGCAATATCATATTTAATTTCACACAACTGCTGACTTGAACACACCAGCACTTTCGAGACTAATCTTCGTTGGCCTAACAATATAAAAGGGAAATTTTTGAATTATACTCCCAACCGCTTGACCGATTCGGTTATTAGTGCTATACTCTGAATAACCGAAACGGTTATTTTTGTAAAAAGGAGGAAATGAATTGGATAAATTTTTGGCCCTGACCGAAGAAAAGAGATTGACCATTCTCAATGCGGCGCTCCAGTGCTTCGGCAAGTTTGGTTATGAAAAAGCCTCAATCAATGATATTGCGGTAGCCGCACACATTTCCAAAGCGTCTGTGTTTCAGTATTTTGGCAGTAAAAAGCATCTCTACATTTACCTGCTGGAATACTGCAAGAAAATCATAGAGGGA
>JBGUYY010000107.1:0-10447 GCA_045222555.1 Bacteroidales bacterium
CTGAACTCATCTGCGTTCGAGTATTTGTCGGTCTTCACCTTTTCCATCGTGATGACATACGCCTTGTTGATGGTGAGGTTGCCGGACTTGATGGCATCCTTGATTTCCTCCGGCGCATGAGCAAGAATCGAACGGATCTTCTCGACTCTGCTCCGCGAGGTTCCGAGGATCATGGCAGTACGGTCGGCGCTTTTCCCAAGGGCCGCGCGATCTTTCTGCGGTCCTTTCTTCTTCCGCTGATCGAGCGCGGAGATGCATTTCATCATTTCGGCGTCCGTCAGGTTGCGGCGGTTCCGTTGGGAGCCGATAGCGTATTCCAGGGCGTCTGCCTCGTCCGTGAATTCCTTGAGGACAACCGGGACCTGCGGGAAGCCGAGCTTGATTGCAGCAAGGAGCCGGGTGTGTCCGTCGACCACGGTGAGGTTATGTCCAGCCCAAACGACAATCGGGTGTCCGCTGTCGAAGCCGAACCGCTTCATGTCGGAGATGATTCTGTTCAGCGTGGTTTCCTGAATCGGGAAGAGGTTTTTGAAAGGAGCAGCCGTGCGAAGGCTGTCGGTGTTCACGAGCGAAGGCATGGCTTTTGCCATATCGAAAATGGATGACGTTTCGTTGTTCATGGTCAGTTTCCTTTCATGGAGAATGGCTTGAATCCGTTTTTGACAGTGTTGAAAATCGCCTGCTGCATGACCTTGATTTCTTCTGCCGTGTACCGGATATCCGGGTATTTCTTCATTTCGCGTTCAAGGCGGGCGAGGATCAGTCCGCAGATGCTGTCCTGCAGGGCGGTCTGACGAGAGGCTTTAAGTTCCTCTTCAGTTTCGTACTGGTCGTCTCTGCGCTCCTCCATCGTCGCGTTGTATGCCTTGTTTGCCGACATCTTGCCGGATCGGACCGCCTCTTTGATCTCGTCGGACGCATGGTCGTTGACGGTGCGAAGACGTTCGACTTTTGCACGGGAGACTCCGAGGAGAGATGCCGTCTGTTCCGCGCTCTTTCCGGTTCGAGCCTCACGTGAGGCTCGTCTTTCTTCCGAGGTTTTGTAGCGCTTGTCAAGCTCAGTCAGACAATTGAGGAGCTCGGCATCGGTCAGGTTGCGGCGGTTGACCTGCGATTCGATGGCGTATTCCAGAGCTTCACCCTCGTCCTTGAACTTCTTAAGGATTACGGGGATTCTGGCGAACAGAAGCTTTTGGGCGGCGGCAAGACGGGTATGCCCGTCTATGACCGTCAGATCATGTCCTTCCCACAGGATGATCGGGTGTCCGTTGTCGTAACCTTTAGCCTTCATGCTGGCCATGACGTGCTCCAGGTCGTTCTGCTTGACGGGGAACAGATCCTTGAACGGAGAGGCGGTTTTGATTTCGAGCGGATTTGCCATCGTGGCAGTGTCTTGCGTGACGAAAAGGAAATCGTCGAATTTCTCAGTGGTGTTGTCCATCAGAGCACCTCCGGAATCGGCTCGCTGGCGTTCCAGCGGATGACGGTCAGGTCGTTGCCGCGGACGTAGGCGTTCCAGACGCGGATGTAAGCGGCGAGGGTTTCCTGGACGGAAAGAGACCGGACGCCAAGACGGTTTTCAAACAATCTGTTGCGGAGTGTCATAATCGGGTGTTTCATGCCGATATCGGAGCCGGTTTTGAGCGTGTCGAAGAAGGCTTTCAGCTTGTAGCGATAGGCGGTGTTCTTGCCGATGACGCAGTAGGCGAGCGCCATGTGGGACTTCACGAAGTGGTGTCCGCCGTGTTCTGCAACGTCGGCAGCCAGTTCGATCATGTCCTTGCGTTCGTTGTAGAACTCGCGGAGATCGTTGTTGCTGACGTCCCTCTGGCAGGTTTTTGGGGAGAGGTTGCAGTCAACGAAATCGTGGAGCCAGAGAAGCTTCGTCAGCGTTGCTGCGGTGACGGAATGCGCCGAACGTTCGATCTGCATGATGTTGCTCGCCGTGCGGGTCTTGCCGATGTCGAACGTGACGATGCTGTCTTTGTCCGCATTGTAGACGATGAGGAGCTGAACCGAAACCTTGGCTTCGACGACAGCCCAGAGACGGTGCTGACCGTCAAGGAGCGTTCCGTCATCGGCAAAGACGATGGTCGTGCCGTTCATCTGCCAGCGTCCGCATCTCATGTCCTGGGCGTACTGGTCGACGCGCTTCTGGTCGATGTTCCGGTTCATGGTGTTCTTCTCAAGCATTTCGAGGGCCATTTCGGGGGTGACGGTGACGAGCTTGACGACGATTTTGGGGGTAGCGATTTTGTTCATGGTGGATTTCTCCTGTGTGTTGTTTTTATGGAAAGGAATTAAAGGGTGTCGATGATGCGGATTTCTTCGAAGCCGGTCGGCCAGATGCCGGAGTTGTCGCACTCGCGGTAACGGTTCAACGCGGCCTTGTTCGTCTTCTCGGCGAGGTCGAGAACCTCGTCGGTCAGCTTCCAGACGCCAGCGGAGAACGGCTCGTTCTTCTCTACGGCGATCATGTAGACGGGGTAGTTCGTGCCGGAAACGGCTCGGAGAACCATGCGGTAGAAAGCCATCTGGTGGATGTAGCCGTAGCGGCGGCAGTCGGACTCGAACCAACGAAGGGCATCGCAGGTTTTGAGGTCGACGATGCCGTAGTCCGGATTGAACCAGTCCAGCCGAACCTGGCACGGGACACCGTTGCAGGATGCACGGATGACGCCTTCGGCCTCGCCGTTCGCGAGGAGCTTCACGGCTTCGGGGTGGACGCAGACAGCCGCCTGCAGTTTCATGATGAAGCCGAAATCCTTCTCGGAGATGACCTCGCGGTCCTGTTCCTCCAACCAGTCGGCATACGCCTTGGTGGTCTTGCCGAAGGGCTCCCCTGTGCGGGGATTGACGGGGCCGTTGCAGACGATGTAGTCGCGGTCAAAGGCGTGGCGTCCTTCGAGGATCAGGGAGTGCGCGGCGCGTCCGAGGGTGAAAGCGGCGGATTCTTTCGGGTCGATCTGCCCGGAAATTTCCTTATAGTAGAGCGCAGGGCTCTCGCGGAAGTCGGCCAGAAGATGGCTCGACATGTATTCGCCGTTGCGGCTGCGGAAGTGGTAGCTTTCCGCCGGTTCGTGGATGATGAAGTCAGTATTCGTCATTTGTTGCCTCTTGTGTTTCTGTTGGGCGAAAATGGAGTGTCTCCAAGTACTTCTTTACCGTTTTGGCATAAGTTGCACATCAAAACTCGGTGTCCCGGACAAATTTCCTGAATTTTTTTCTGATTTCGGGCATAATCTGGCGGTAGAACATTGATTTGGGGATGTTCAGCTGACGCATGATGTCTGAATAGTTTCTTTTTTTTGCAAGGAGGATACAGACTTTCTTCTGGAGCGGATCAAGGCCCTCGAACGTCTTATTGATCTGTTCAACCCTCTCTTTCCTTTCGAGCTGCAGATCTGGAGGAAGAGTATATTCATCAATGAAAAAAGGGGATTCCTCCGGGAGATTATCAATCGCAACATTGCAGCAATCCGTTCCCTTACGGATTCTTGTGCGGTAGATGTTGTTTTTAGCCCGGAAGAGGATGCCTCTGACAAAGGCAAGGTAGTTGCCTTTGTCGCTGTCATAGCGGGGAAAGGCATCAACTACGGCCAAAGAATAAAACTGGCTCAGGTCATCAATGTCAGACTTGCTGAATCCGCAGAAACGGATTGTTTCGCATGCAAAGACTTCGATGAGCGAACGGACTTCTTCGGTGATGGGATTGGATACGGTGGGGCAGACTTGTTGGGTCTCGGACTTTTTGTGTGTTTTGTCGGACATGGTTTTTCTCCAATTTGGTTCTCGCTTCCGCACCATGCGGGAGCTTTACGCAAGTGGAATCGGGAGTTTCACCAAAAACCGCCAAAACAGCCTCAAAAACCGCTATAAACTGGGGTCCTGAACACTGATTGTCAGCGAAAAAAAAGGAGTTACAGTTTGGGGCATAACCGGCAAATTGTAACTCGCGGCTTTTTAGATGGGGCTGTCGGATATGATGAGCGACCAATCAACAAGCATCGGATATCAAAAAGCACGTCTGTGGAGGTATAAGTTACAAAAAGGGTCGGAGGGGATCTAATTGTAACCAACGCCCGTCCGCAGTTACAAAAAGGGTCGGAGGGGGCCAAATTGTAACCGGCACCCGTCCGCAGTTACAAAAAGGTTCGGAGGGAATCAAATTGTAACTGGCAGGAGACGATACAGACAAAAAAGAGCCACCCAAAGTTTTTGACTTCAGATGGCTGAATTAATCGGGGGAAACATCATCTTATGATGCTTGAGATTTCGGTCTCTTCCCCAGTGCTTTTTGTTCTTCTTTTAGGAGGTGTCTTGCCGTGGCGCACATCAGATCAAAGTCCTGAGATGCCTTAAAAAGATCATTTACATACGGGTCTTCTCTGATGGCGCGGTGAACCATAACCTTGTTGACCTGAAGCATTTTCACAAAATCCTTCTGCAACAGGGTTTTGAACTCGTATTGCATATCAAGTCGTTCACATGTTTCCATTCTGTCGTACTCACCAATGATATGAGCTTCCAGACGATCCCGGATTTTAATCTGAACGTCGCCGATTTTTGCATTCTTCCCCGGACCTCTGACTTTCGGCAGGGCCGTTTTAAGCAAAAGCTCCAAAGTCTCTCTGATGGGAGCAGTGTCGGTATGCAGGCCGTCTTCCCCAAGAGACACAAGCGAATTGATGGAGAAGACTCTGTCTGCTTCAAAATCAGGACACGCGTTTTTCTGCGGCAGATTCCCAAACACCAAAAGAAGGAAGGTCCTGTTATTGGGAAGATTCCCTATAATTGAGGCGTTTGTCTTGGGATTATTGATCCCCCGTGCGACATAGACGAGGCGCGATTGCCCCGCTATTCCGCAACGACCTAGTTTCCAGAGCACATTCGGGATAATGAGATCGGTCGATTCCGTGCATCCCAGTCCGGTATAAAGCGATTGAACGACGGGCTTGTAGCAGACCCGCCAAAGGTTTAACTGGTACCTTGGAGGGGTGTAGATTCCGCATTTGGGACAAGCGGCCTGGGCCATCCCATTGAAATAAAAGATTTTTGCCATTTCGTCGCAGGTCTCGCAGTATATTTCATGCGGAGGCGATGCCGGAACAAGCAAGCCAAGCTGCAGATAGAAGGGAATGTTCCATTTGAGGGATGCGATTTCCGCTTCGTCCAATTCCGCATCCCCAATGACGGATCCCATCTGAAGGAATTTGTTAAAAGAGATTGAGGTACTGCTGTTCATCGATACCGACCTTTTGAATGTAGTTGTTTCCGATTAAGCGAAGTTCATCGCTGGCGCTTCTGAGGTCACAGGATTTTTCGAAGACTTTAATGCTCATTTCCGTCATGATCCCATTCAAAAGAACCCCCAGAATGATATCCACAAAACGGATGTGGATATTTGAAACGTTCTTGTCTTCGGAAAACATCGAGATCTCCTCATATAGACTGTCATCCGTTAAATTGAGGTTGATCACATGTTGTCTCCTCTTGTTTCCTCTGTTGTAGGTGATTTTCATGCTTGCTATCCTGACGCTCATGACACCGCATTCCGGTATCGGCATCAACTTGTTTTCGGGGAGCAGGAGCTGATCAAGTTGATAATTGCTTATGATCGTTTGCTGCATATTCAGTTCCGAAACAAGAATGATGCTGGAAAACAACAAGGCTACGGTATCATAAACTTCGCGCCCGCCATGCGCATTGATTTCCAAAGTATGCCTCTCTTCGTCGAAAACAATAGCCATGCTGAGTGTCCGGGATTCGGAACGGGAAACCATTTCGTCGTTATCGGGTTCGAAGACATCGTATGTGTTGGAAAAGTCGCTCAGGAAAACGAGGTAGTAGTGTTCTTTCTCGGAGCGCTGTTCGTATTGCACATGAAACTTGTTTCCGCGGATTTGCCTTTTCCAGAAAAAGTCGGAAATGGCCTTGCCAAAAGCATCAAGGGAGGGCTTGTCGGTGCGAGGATGCATGTTCGGCAGATTGGCATAACGGGTCCAGAAGCGATTCTGCATCATATCTGCCTCGATGAAAAAACATGCCTTCTTCCAGATGTCCGGATAGTTCAAATAGACCATGAACACTTTGTCGTACAGACTCTTTTCCGATGCTGACGGGTCGGTAATGATTTTGCATTCTGCTTCGAGCTCATAGTTGTTTACCTCTGCAAAGAGGCGCGATGTTGCGGTCCCGCCAGTGGCAAAGACAAAAACGTTTCTCATGATTGATTCGACCCGCATCCGATCGGATTCCTTTAAGAGACGGAAGGCCTCCTGGATTTCATAGAGCTTGTCCCTCTCGAAATCAACGGAAGTCATACACTTTTCGTGTTCAAAAAAGGATTTCAGAATGGCATTGGATGTCCGGCGAATAACTGTTGATGCACTGTATGCGCGCATATTACATCATTTCCTTGCCCCCCCCGCGCAATGATACGCGAGAGGAAGAGCCTTTATTACTTCAGTGTGACGGCAGGAGGCTTTCTGTCCGTCACATTAAAAACGAACACTGCGTTAATTGTCAATCGTTGAATCGAGGTGTGACGGAGATGGATGTCTTCTCTCGAATTCCTCTTCGGAAATATCGAATGCTTCGATTCCGTCCTTCATTTCGTCCAGCGTAGACTCCAAATGAGCGACAATGTCTTCACCGGGCATCCCCGCCTTGATTTCCTTTATGGCGCGCCAGATTGCTTCCCGATAGTTGCAAATCCTTATGGAGTCATAAAAGAGGCCATTTGACAATACGTTATAGTATGCATATGCCAGCTTCGGCTGACCATTCTCCATCGCATCACATAAAGAACCAAGGAATTCGTGTTCTTCGTTTTTCCAACGGTGTGAATAAGCGATGTCTCGGCGAAGAAGAGCACTTGTGGTAACGGCTTTTTCGTCCAGCTCCAGTTCGGCAATACGGCTCTTGATTTTTCTCATCGTCTGTGTGTCCTGTTTTGGCGGGTTATGCCATGTCCAGCATGGCGATCATCTTCCGATATGCGTGTGCGGCATCCCGCGCATCTTCCAGAGCGTGGTGCTGGACTTCGCCTTCGATGTCGAGAACGGTCTTGACCGACTTGAGCGATCCGCTGGAGAACATCTCTTCGTCTCCGCGTGCGCGCAGGACATCGTTGAGGATGTACGCCAGACGCATGCTGTCGCGTCCATGGTGTGAAAAGATTCTGGAAAAATCCGGGAAGGCCGCCTTCATGAACGACATGTCGAAAGCAAGGTTGTGGGCAAGGGGCGTAATGCTTTCGATCCCGTTCTCGGCAACCCACTCCATGAGGGCATACTGGACTTCGGCGAGAGATTCTCCTTCGTTCGGGTCAAGACCATTGACGCCCATTGCCTGCTGCTCGATGCGTTCGGGGTGTTCCGCGCGAACCCTGCAGGAGAATTCCGGGATGTCCGTGGAGATGGTGAAATCCGGATTGAGCGGAACAATGGCGATTTCGAGAACTTCGTTGCTGGCGGGATTGAGACCGGTGGTTTCGAGATCAATTGCTGCGAAAATTTTCATGGTGTGTTTCCTTTTGTGTTCAGATTGTTGGTTGTGCGATTCTGCGTTTGGAGCGGTTTTCGGCAAGGGCCGTACAGAATTCCAGAAGCGACCGAATCATTTCCGGCACTGCATTGCATCCGCAGATTCGTTTCGCGAGTTGTCCGTTGTGGAACAGTTCAAGTCCCCAGCACACTGGCGAAGTGTCTTCGGACTGCCAGGAATCGAACCCGCAGGCGGCAAGCTTTGCCTGTAGAACGTCCCTGACCGGCGTTGTAAGGCGACGCCAGGTGACTTCTCCGGCAGATTCGGATGCCACCGTCAGTTCGCCGATGCCGCCGAAGTCGACCGTCAGGACGATTTCCGGTTGGGTTGTTTTCCTGTAAATGAGTTTGTCGTAGTTCATAGTTCTTCCGTTCCTAAGTTCATGCGCAGGCGAGTTTGAGCATGACGGCCAGAGAAATGCCCCAGACAAAGAAGAAGACGGGGGCGTTGTTTTGGGGCAGGTCGAACATACAGCGCAAGGCGGTGATCGTTTTTTCTTTCATGTTGTGTCTCCGATTTGAGTGATGCGTTGTTTTGCGGATCGGATCGGAACCTCCGTGATTCCGTGGCATCCGAATCAACGAGTATAATATAGCACGCCCCTATGACATCCGTGGTCAGTTTTAGTGGGCTAAACTAAAAAAAGTCCAAAAAAAAGATTGATTCGCCCCAATCGAAGATATTTGAGGCGGAAATCACCCCGACAGGTAAAAAAGATCCCCCCATACCTTGCCGGTACAGGAGGAGATGTTCATTCGGGCAGGATGAGATCAGTCCGAGTTGCCGTCAATGACCGCCTGAGCCACTTCCCGTACTCGCTTCTTCAACTCTGCAGGCTCAATTACGGATGCCTGTCCTCCCTGAGCCAAAATCCACGGTACGGCAACCTCGAACGAGACCTCCGGGATGAAGAGAACGCCGTTCTTGATTTTCTGCTTGGAATGCATGTGGTTTACTTTTGCAAACTTCACGGCGTCCCCGGTGAGCTTTATCTTCACGTCTTTCAGCTTTTCGTAGCTGGAGAGGTGATCCGCCGTGACGGAATCGATTGTTTTTTTGTTCGGCATAAACGTTTCATTCAACTGCCAAGCATTCCGGATTCGGTTGATTACGAACACGCGATCATCATTGCTTTTGTGGCAGAACGCCTTGATGCGCCATTCACGCAGATGATAATACAGAACATGCGGGTCTACAACTCGCTCGGAAATGCTCCCCTTCTGGTTGTCGTACACAATCTTTACGCTCCGATGCGTTCGCCAGGAATCAAAGATTACGGAAAAGACGCCCTTGTTTTCCGGTTCTCCTCCACCGGCAAAAATCTTCAGTGACTTCAGATTTGCATTTCCGATGAATCCCGTATTGCTTCTCTTTAAGAGTTCATCTACAGATTTCTTTATGCGCGCACGCAAAGGGTTCGGAATAATCTCCTCGGCCACATGACTTCCTATGATGAGCGCGAAGGAAGCCTCTTCCGAAAGATAGGACGGCCAGTTGAATTCCCACTTCGTATCCTCAAGACGGTATGTGTCAGTAGCCCGGTCGAACAGGATCGGGCAATGGAATTCGTTCCTGAGCGCGTCTATATCACGGTATATTGTCCGAATGCTGTAGTTCTTATGAATTACCTTCCCGGATGCAACCTCCAGGTCGCTGAGCTCGTCCGCAATCTTTCTGGCTGTCGGGCAGTTGTTCATCTTCAGCAAAGAAACAATGCGGTTCATGCGAGCCATCTGCTGATATCGGGGAGATGTGGTATATGTCCTGCGGGAAGATAACGATTCCCCTTTTTTGGACTGATCTGTTAAATGATGGTCATCTTTCTTCATTTTGAATCTTTATGGACGTGTGGTTGTATGAGAATATTACAATACTTCATCTCATTGTGTCTTTCAATCTGATTCAGGCATTTTGCGTATTTTTTTTCGTGTCGGGAGACCGGTATGTATGTAAAAAGCATGTTTTTTACGAAAAACACAGAAAAAATCAAAAAAAATAAAGCAAATGGGCTGTTTTCGTGTGCAACTTGCGGCAAAACGGTAAAGAAGTACTTGGAGACATTCGATTTTTTTTCAAAACGGAGAATAGATTCATGAACTACGGAAGCGTATGCAGCGGCGTGGAAGCCGCGACACTGGCCTGGGCACCGCTCGGATGGAAGGCGGTGTTCTTCGCGGAAGTCGAACCGTTCCCGGCAGCCGTCCTGCAACAGCGGTTCGGGGCGACACGGCCTCTGCGTTTGCTCCCGCCAGAGGAAGCCGAGACCGAGAAGGAACGAAAGCAGAGAGAAAGCTGGGTGAAACAGATTGCCGAGCTTCCGGAAGGCGGAACAATCCCGAATCTGGGCGACTTTCCCAAAATCACGAAGGAGGATTTCGATGAACCAATTGACCTGCTTGTCGGCGGTGTCCCATGCCAGTCCTACTCTATCGCCGGCCTCAGAAAAGGCATCACCGACCCGCGCGGACACCTTGCCCTTGAATTTGTCAAACTGGCTTATCGCACAGGGGTACGATGGACGCTCGTCGAAAACGTCCCTGGTCTTTTGTCCAGCGGGGCCGGAAAAGATTTTGCCAGCTTCCTATCGCTGCTGTGCGGATGGGAAGTCGACGTCCCCCAAGGCGGCTGGCGCAAGTGTGGAATCGTCGTGCCTGCACCGGGATGTTTTGGAGTGGCGTGGCGCATTCTTGACGCTCAATATACCCGAGTTCCCGAATTTCCGAGGGCGGTCCCGCAGCGAAGGAGACGTCTCTTCATTGTCGGATATCTTGGTTCGTGGCTCTATCCCGCAACGGTACTATTTGACGGCGAGATGCGCGGAGGGGATACTCCGCCGCGCCGAACGAAGAGGCAAACCTTTGCCGCCGGTTCTGAAGGAAGCATTGATACGACAAAGTCA
>JBGUYY010000108.1:0-76004 GCA_045222555.1 Bacteroidales bacterium
CCACCTGATGCTCATCGACCTCCGCACCAAGTTCCCCGAACTCACCGGTAAGGAAGCCGAGAACGCCCTCGTGGCCGCCGACATCACCGTCAACAAGAACATGGTTCCGTTCGACAGCCGCAGCGCCTTCAAGACCAGCGGTCTGCGTATCGGCACGCCCGCCATCACCACCCGCGGCCTCAAAGAGAACGAGATGGGCGTGATTGTGGACATGATTGACGCCGTGCTCAGCGATCCGACCAACGAAGCCCTCATCGCCAAGACCCGCGGTCAGGTGAATGAGATGATGCAGAACCGTCCGCTCTTCGCTTGGTAATCATTTATCATTCCCTATAAAGGCGCCCTCGTGGCGCCTTTTTCTTTCATTTTAGGCCAAAAAAATAAAGTCTCCTTCCCCATGCCCGACTTTCGAAAAGATTTCCCCATCCTCGACCAAAAGGTAAATGGCTACCCGTTGGTGTATCTCGACAACGCCGCCACCACCCAGAAGCCACAGGCGGTCATTGACGCGCTGAGCCACTACTACCTCACCATCAACAGCAACATCCACCGTGGGGTGCACCACCTCAGTCAGGTGGCCACTGAACGTTTCGAGGAGGCCCGTCGTGCGGTGCAACAGTTCATCCACGCCCCGCATGCCCACGAGATCATCTTCACACGCGGCACTACAGAGTCCATCAACCTAATTGCCAGCAGTTTCTGTCAGCGTTTCTTGCACACAGGCGATGAAGTGGTGGTGTCGGAAATGGAGCATCACGCCAACATCGTGCCGTGGCAGCTGGCCTGCGAACAGCATGGCGCCACACTGCGCGTGCTGCCCTTCGACGACAGGGGCGTGTTGCGCATGGAGGAGTTGGACAGCCTGTTGAACGAAAAGACCCGCATTGTGGCCGTCAACCACGTCTCCAACACCCTCGGCACCATCAACCCGGTGGCGGAGATCATCCGGAAAGCCCATGCGAAAGGCATCCCCGTGCTGGTGGATGGCGCGCAGGCCGCCTCGCACCTCCCCATCGACGTGGAGGCCCTCGACTGCGACTTCTACTGCTTCTCGGGACACAAAATGTACGCCCCCATGGGGGTGGGTGTGTTGTACGGGAAAGAACAGTGGCTCAACGAGATGCCCCCCTACCAAGGCGGCGGCGAGATGATCAAGACCGTCACCTTCGCCCGAACCACCTACAACGAACTTCCCTTCAAGTTTGAAGCTGGCACGCCCGCTGTGGGCGACGTTATCGGACTGCAAACGGCCATTGAGTACATCAATAGCATCGGACTGGAGGTAATGGCCGGGCGGGAACAGGCATTGCTGGAGTATGCCACCCAGCAGCTTTTGCAAATTGATGGATTGCAAATTGTGGGGACAGCCCCGCACAAATCATCCATCATTTCATTTAACATCAAAAATTTACACCCATTTGACATCGGTACACTGATTGATCAGATGGGCATTGCCGTGCGCACAGGCCATCACTGTTCGATGCCCATCATGGAGCATTTCGGCATCCCCGGCACCTTGCGTGCCTCTTTCGCCTTCTACAATACAGAAGAAGAAATCGACCGGCTGGTGGCGGCCGTAAAAAAAGCCGTTATGATGTTGAGTTAGCGGAAGCTCGCCACGATTCCCGCCACCAACACACACAACAGCGCAATCGGCGCAAGATAACGGACGATGAAATAATAGACCTTGAAAAATCCCGCTTTCAGCGTTCCTTCATTGGTCACCTCAGCCTTCACATCACTTTTGTGACAGAACCAACCCAAGAAAATCACGGTGGCCAACGCCCCTAACGGAAGCATGTAGGTGGCGGTCAGCGTGTCCAAAATGTCAAAGATGGTTTTCCCAAAGAGGGTAACATCGCTGAGCGGTCCGAACGACAGCGTGCAGAGGATGCCAAGAACCAACGTGGCAGCCGTGCAGAGAAGTGCCGCCGACCAGCGTTTCAGTTTGAACTCCTGCATCACAAAATGCACAATCGTTTCCAGCATAGATACCGTGGAGGTAAGGGCCGCAATGGAAAGCAGCACAAAGAAGGCGACGGCGAAAACTACTCCGCCCGGCATACTGTTGAACACATTGGGGAGGGTTTCGTACACCAAGCTCGGTCCGCTGGCCGGATTCTGTCCGAAGGCGAACACGGCCGGGAAGATAGCCACACCCGCCATCACTGCAATTAGGGTATCGGCAGAGGCGATAATGAGACTGGATTTGAAGAGATTGTCCTGCTTGCGCACATACGAGCCGTAAGTGATAAGCACGCCCAGTCCGATGCTGAGGGAGAACATGGCCTGCCCGAGCGCATCCAAAACGCAGGCGCCCGTAATCTTGGAGAAGTCGGGATGGAAAAGGAACGAAAGTCCCTCCCCTGCTCCCTCCAGGGTGACCGAACGCACACAGAGCACCACCATCAGCACCAACAGCACGGGCATCAGGATTTTAGAAGATTTCTCAATCCCCTTCTGCACCCCCATCAGGATGACCAATATGGTGAGCAGCATGAAAATAATCTGGTAAAAGATGGGCCAGAACGAGCCGCTGGCGAATTCCTTGAACACCGAGCTCACCTCATCGGGAGTCTTGCCTGACAGTCCGCCGCTGCAACTCAACACCACATAGTCCAAAGTCCAGCCGGTAATGACACTATAAAACGAGTAGATGAAGAAGGTGGTGAGGATGCCCCAGAAGCCCACGAACATCCAACCTTTGCCGCGCGGCGACAATGTCCGAAAAGCACCCACGGCATTCTGGCCGGTACGACGTCCCATGGCAAACTCGCTCATCATGATGGGCACACCTATCAAGAACACAAAGAAGATGTAGAGCAGCAGGAAAGCCCCTCCGCCATTCACGCCCGCCGTATAGGGGAAGCGCCAAATGTTACCTAATCCGATGGCCGACCCGGCTGCCGCCGCTATCGCACCAAAATTCGATGTAAAACCGCCTTCGTTATTCTTCATGTTCTAATTTATAGATTTGAATATTTGATGTTCGCTATGCTCACATTTGAGCTCACCATGTGAGCATTTGAAAATTTGATGTTCGCTACGCTCACATTTGGGCTCACTACGTGAGCATTTGAAAATTGGAGCAATTAAAGTCTCAAACGATCCCTCAACAAATCAACAATTCAACGAATCAACCCCACTTCTCCCCTCTCAAATACACGCTCTCTACCTTGTTGGAACCGTAGGCGTAGGGCATGAACTCGATGGTAGAGATGGGCTTGGTGATGAAGAAGTTGGCCGTTTTTCCTTTGGTGATGGTACCCAACTCCTCTTCTACTCCCATAGCGTATGCGCTGTTGATGGTGACTGCGTTGATGGCCTCCTCGGGAATCATGCCGTACTTGATGCAGCCCATAGAGAGCACAAACTGCATGTTGCCCGACGGACAGGAACCCGGGTTGTAGTCGCCGGCCATGGCGACGGGCAGTCCGGCTTCGATCATCTTGCGAGCGGGGGCATACACCATGCCGAGGAAGAAGGCCGCACCGGGCAGAATCGTCGGCATCGTCTCCGAACCCAGCAGCGCCTCAATCTCCTCATCGCCCGTGTATTCGATATGGTCCACCGAGCGGGCGTTGTATTTCACCCCCACCTGGATACCACCGCTGTAGTCCAGCTCATTGGCATGGATTTTCGCCTGAAGACCATATTTCATGCCCTGCATAAGGATGCGCTCGGTGTCTTCCGGAGTGAAGAACCCACGGTCGCAGAACACGTCCACATAGTCGGCGAGTTCCTCGGCGGCCACCATGGGAATCATCTCATTGATAATGAGATCCACATACTCGGTCTGGCGACCAATGTACTCGCGCGGCACGGCATGGGCGGCCAAGAAGTTGGCTTTGATGGTCAGCGGCGACTTCTCCTTGAGGCGCCGGATGACGCGCAGCATCTTGAGCTCGTTCTCGGTATCGAGACCGTAACCGCTCTTGATTTCGATGGCGCCAGTACCGAAAGAGGCGACCTCTTCGAGGCGCTGCCAGGCGCTATCGAACAGCTCGTCTTCGGAAGTGGCCCGCAGGCGATCCACCGAGTTGAGGATTCCTCCTCCCCTCTTGGCAATCTCCTCGTAACTCAGCCCCTTGATCTTGTCGATGTATTCAATCTCGCGGCTGCCGGCATACACAATGTGCGAGTGCGAGTCGCAGAAGGTCGGAAAGACCATGCGGCCAGTGGCATCCACCACTTCCACCTTTTCGGTAATGCCGTTCAACAGCTGCTCCGAGAACTCCGACATGGGACCGTAAGCGGCAATCTTACCGTCCACTGCCAACAGGAAAGCATCGTCGATGCAGGGCAGGACACTCATCTCTGCACCCGCCCTAAAACGAAGAGGTGCAGACTCGGCCTGCACCAACTTCTTGATATTTTTAACTAAAACTGCCATAACTGACGCTCTATCATTAAAATTCAAATGAGATATCATCCAGCCACAACGTGGAACCCACCTCGCCCTGACAATTGGTCAGGTCGGCGAAGTTGTAGGCTGCACTGGAAGAGATAATAATGGAGATGTGGGTAGGCTGTGCCGTGGAAATGCTGCCGCCATTAACGGTGTAGTCGATAGGCACGTTAAAGGATGTCCACTCACCAACGTTATCGCCAAACTCCGAGTAACCGCGGGCAATCATTTCATTGCCATTGAAAAGCTCCACACAGAATGAGCCATGGTCGCCGTTCACAGGCTGATATTTGAAATAGCCCTTGAAAGCCGTCGGCTTGTCGGTATAGGGTTTCCTCACATTGATACCATCGGCAGAATTGAGGAACTGGTCAACAAAGTTATCATCCAGCGGAGCGATGGCACCAGGAATCAACAGACGGCCTTGACCATCCGTAAGTTCTCCTGTCACGAGCTTCAAGCAGCACTTGCCGCTGTGCGGGTCGCTCTTGTCGCGATAAGCTGTGATGGGGGAAGAGGTCAGCATCATGGATGAGACATCCAACAAAGCATGAAGGCTGTTCAACGAATGAAGCACAGAGGATTGGTACTCCAGATAAATCTCATTCGACATCTCACGCTTGTACCAGCAATTCTCAAAACCACCATCCACAATATCGTGTACAAACGCTTCACACTCAGGTTTCGTAAAGCCAAGATCCGTATCGGTAGTATCCACAGGAGTCGGATCCGGCTTGGGCGGTTCAGGTTTCTCGCAACTTGCTGCCATGAAAACTACTGCCAAACACAGCAGCATAGGGATCATTAATTTCTTCATATCAATAAAAATTAAGGTTAATATTCGATTATGCGATTACACAATTATTAATTGTACATTGTTAATTGTTCATTGTACATTGTATTAGAGTCCATACACCACTTTAAGGACATAATTACGCGGAGCCTCCAAATACATGGGGCGCAACGTGTACTCGTTGTTCAGCACATTCTTCACAGCAAAAGAGACCTCCAGCTGTTCAAGAATCTTATACGAAAGACTCAGATCGAGGGTGAAAGAGCCCTTGCTGTGTGCCTTAGCAAAATTGGCGTAGCCTGTAAAGGGAAGTGTACCCATATTCGACCAGAATTCAATCGTTGCAGGTGAATTTTCCTCATTCAAACAATCCATCTCATAGAAGATGTTGTCCACATTCTTCATGGCGCTATAATAGGTGCAGGAGGCTTCCAAGCCTAGTTTCTTCCAGAACAAGAATCCTATATTCAACTTGGCATTGTGCTGGATACGGTATTTAAGAATACCCTTGGAAGGATCGGAAGCGGTAGTTTCGTATGTATAGTCTTTCGTATCCGTGCTGTAGTACACACCGGTTCTATTCTTGGTAATAGGATGGCTATAGGTGTAACCGGCGAGGAAGGTCATGTCCACATTCTCCCCTATATTACCATGTCCCACCAACGACACATCCACACCCGTAACAGAGGCCGGACCAGTATTGAGGTACATGAAGCCCATATCTTTCAAGAAGGTTCCTGTAGTGCCCCAATTGCCGAATGCAAACTCAATGAAGTTCTTGAACTGCTGATGGTAAGCAGCCACATCGAAGATCCCTTCGAAGGGACCCACACGGTAGGGCTGTGCGATACCGAACTCCGCATTCCAGCTGGTTTCAGGCTTGAGATCCGGGTTGGGATAGAAACCGTAGTTGCCGACTGAAATGGAGATAAAACGCTCGCCAATAGTGGGATAACGGTAACCTTGTCCGAAGGAAGCACGGAAGTTAGTCATGCTGAAAGGAATCTGGTAGCTGATACCGGCACGAAAGACGGGCATCTGCGCAAACTCCTTCTTTCCCACAAAGAAAGCCTCCCATCGGCCACCCACTACCAACGACAAATTCTTGTTCTCCAAAAACTTTTTCTCCAACTGCGCATACACCGACAGGTTGTCCATCGTGATCAGACCCGGCTCCAACGAGCCCTGCTGACCGTTGAAAACGCAACCAAATGAACGAGTGTAATTGTTGACGATACCAGCGGTGACACCCAGACCGATTTTACGAATCATCTTGGTGAACTGATACTCGTCGTACACCATCATCGAGCGGGCATCCTGCGCGCCAGTGGCCTCGCGGTTGTCGCTATACGTGATACGGTTGCGGAAATCGTGGTGACTGCCGTCAGGAGAAATGTAACTCACACAGGGATCCACATAAAAAGTAAAATCCTTGAAAACCGACAACGACCCCTCGTAGGTGCGGTACATGTTGGTATCGGAATCATACCAGAAAAACGACTGTGCATTCTCGGAATACATGAAGTTACCGGAGAGCGACGCGGAGAGGTTTTTCACCTTCATTGAACGATAGCGCAGGTTGAAGTTCAAGCGGGCGCGCATCTCATACTTGCCCTCGTTGGTCTTGCCCTGTGCCACTGGATACTCAGGACCGATATAGCTCTGGTCGTTGAAGTACTCACCACCAATTACCAAATCCCAGTTGCGGTGGATAACACGGCTGTGGAGGAATGAAGCGCCCCACTTCATCGGGTTCACATTTCCCCAGCTCTTCTTATAACTGTCTTTCGGATTGTCGTAAATGCCCGCATGGAGCGTCACCTTGGTCTTGGGCTGAAGACCCGGATAGGCCGTCAGCACGTTGATGGCACCAGTCAGGGCGGACGAACCGAACAGCACCGATGAGGCGCCCTTGTAAATCTCAATGTTCTTCACATCCTCCATCGGGATGAAGCTCCACATGGGACGGCCCGCATCGGGACGCAGGAACGGGATGTTGTCGAGTAGAATCATCACACGGCTACCCATGCCGGAGCTGAAACCGCTACCGCCACGAATCTGCGGCTCATTGTCCACCACAGCCACACCCGGCATCATGTCCACCAGCTCGCCCGCATTGTCAGGAGAAATCACGCCGGCATCCTCCGGGCTCATAATGGCGATAGAAGTAGTAGATGTCCCTGGATCATGATCCAGCTTCTCCCCTTCCATGGTAAACCCATCCAGTATCTGCGCCTCTGACTGCAACTTCACTTTCTTCATCACTTTAGGATTACGAGCAGAGAAGATAACATCTACAGAATCAGCGCCATACATGGGGAATGAAATCACAAAAGTGCACCGCGTCGATTGCACCATCACCTCGAAATTACCATTCACATCGGCAGTAGCCGGTGAGGCGAGACAGGGAGAGTTGATTTCAGCATATGGCAGCACACCGCCATCCTGATCGTAAACTGTTCCTGAAAAAATATAGTTCTGGGCAAAAGCGACTGTCGTACTGGCAGTTAAAAATATCAAAACAACGACAACAGATCGTAAAAATTTATTCATATTAAAACTTTAATATCCTAATAAAAAATTCGGCTGCAAAATTACAACTATTTCTAAAAACAGCAATAATTTATTTTTCAAAAATAATATATTATCCTGAAAATCAATAAAATAATTGTCTTAATGAATGTTAAACTAGAATTCCAATCCTGGCGATGAAGAGGCTGTAGCATTGGGATCGGCCTGACAGCCATATTCGCTGGCGGAATAGCCTTCCGGAGGAGCGAAAGTATAGCGAGGATCGTTAACGTCGCGCTTCTGAACCACAGCATAATAGGGCAGCTTAGGATCAGTATAGCAGTACTTCATAAACTTACCAAAAATCGGCATAGCAGCACGTCCACCCTGACCGTTATCCATGGAGCGGAAGTGCGCGCTACGGTCGTCGCAGCCCACCCACACGCCGACGGTGAGCATGGGGGTATAGCCCACAAACCAAGCATCGGAGTGGTTGTTGGTGGTGCCGGTTTTACCTGCAACGGGGAAGTCGAGGTTGTACCAGGCGGCAGACTTCAGACGGGCGCCCGTACCATGTTCCACCACGCCACGCATCATACTGGCGGTCTGGAAGGCCAGCAGCTGGCTCATGGCATCGTGTTTTTCAGGGTGTTTCTCGAAAATGACGTTACCGTCGCGGTCGCAAATCTTCACGATGAAGTAGGGTTCCACATATACCCCTTGGTTGGGGAAACAGTTGATGGCACCCACCTGCTCGTACAGGGTAAGGTCAACAGCGCCGAGGCAGATGGCGGGCACGGTGTCGATTCTCGACTTGATACCCATCTTGCGCACGAGGTCCACCACAGCAGCCGGACCGCCATACTCAGGCGTGGTAATCAAACGGGCCGACACATTGTTGAGCGAGCGGGCGAGGGCCTCCTTCAGTGTCAGAGAAGACGCGCCCGTATATTGACGTCCTACCGTCCACACATTGCCGTCGGGACGCGGCACCGACACCACCTCGTTAGGCACATAGCTGCACGGGGTAAGTTCGCCGTTGCTGTTCTCCATAGCCGTAGCGTAAACGTATGGTTTGAAGGTGGAGCCCACCTGCCGCTGCGACAACATCACATGATCGAACTGCGACACCTCGTAGTTCACACCCCCCACGTAGGCCTTGATACGGCCTGTGTTGGACTCCATCGCCATGAAGCCGCACTGCAGGAAGGATTTCATGTAACGAATCGAGTCGTAAGGGGTCATCACCACCTCCTTGCGGGCACCAGAGCCATCCTGACAAGGCAGCGACATCTTGACCTTGGTGTTGAACTCCTTCTCAATCTCAGCAGGCGACTTATGGGCGGCCAGAGCAGCGCGATACCGCTCCGAGCAACGCATGGCGCTGTTGAGAATGCGTTGCGTCTGCTCCTTCGAGAGCCGGTAGAAAGGATGGTTGGGGTTCGACTGCTGTTCCTTGTTAAAACGGGCCTGCAATCCGGAAATCTTATGCTGCTCATCATACACATAAAGATGCTCATATACAGCACGTTCCGCGTATGCCTGCATAGTGGAGTCTATCGTGGTGTAAATTTTCAACCCATCCGTATATATATTGTATGGGGTGCCGTTCGGTTTGAAATGCTCCGGATCGTTGAAGAAGTCCTGCAGGTAGGTGCGCACATACTCACGGAAGTAGGTGGCCTGACCGGTGGTATGGTCTTCCTGCATAAACTGGAGCACCAGCGGTTTATCCTGATACATCTTGCACTCTTCCTTGGTAAGGAAGCCGTACTTCTGCATCTGCGAGATGACCACGTTGCGGCGTCCTTTTGCCTTATCGGGATTCCTTCTCGGGTTGTAGCTGCCCGGTGCTTTCAGCATCCCGATCAGCATAGCCGACTGCTCCACCGTAAGTTCCGACGGAGTGGTGTTGAAATAGCGGTGCGCCGCGGTCTCGATCCCCATCGCCTGATGGGAAAAGTCCACCGTGTTGAGATATAGGGTGAGGATTTCATCTTTGGAATACTCCCTTTCCAGCATGATGGCCACAATCCACTCCTGCAGCTTCGACTTCACCAAACTCACCCCTTTCTTTCTGGGATAGAGGTTTTTAGCCAACTGCTGGGTGATGGTACTGCCACCGCCATTGTCGCTGTGGAACACCAATCCCATGGCCACACGCCCCAAGGCACGTAAGTCGATGCCCGAATGTTTGTAGAAACGGGCGTCCTCGGTGGCGATGAGGGCATGCACGATATTGGGCGACAGGTCCGCATAGCGGCAGTTGGAGCGGTTCTCCACAAAATAGCGGCCCATTTCAGCGCCATTGGCGTCGTACACGATGGTGGCCTGCTGGTTGTCGGCGATATCTTTCTGGAGCTGTTCCAATGAAGGGATGTTGCGCGACAACAGGTAGAAGGTAAGCGCCAAGCCGCCGCCGAAGCCAACGACAAAAATGAGATACAGACACCAGAAAATCTTGATTATCTTGGCAGATTTCCCCTTATCACGAGGTGGGGCGCTCTTGCGCGCCTGCTTGCCGTTGTTTTTTTCTTTGCTGCTGTACATGATAAATGGTTAATGATTTAGGTTTGTACAAAATCCGGTCAAGGCTTCTCGGCCGCGACCGCCTTTTCCAATTCACGGTACCACTCCTCGCCATACTTGCGAATCAACGGCTCCTTGAGGAACTGGTAAACCGGTATATGTTTTTGTTCGCCTAGCTCGCACGCACTCTCGCACACGAACCAGCGATGGTAGTTCAACGCATCATAGTCCGGAAGTTTTTTGATTCTGATGGGATACAGATGACATGAAATCGGCTTCCGGAAATCGATCTCATGGTTAAGAAATGCCTTTTCGATGGCACATTTGGCGATGCCGTCCTCGTAATACACATACGCACAGGCATCATCCGACAGCAGGGGCGTCACAAACTCGCCCTCCATGTCGTAGTCAAAGGTGCCGTCTGTTTCTACCAGACGGACACCTTCTTCAGACATATATTTTTTAAAGATAGGGAAATTGTCCTCCAAGTCCGCGATTTCGTCGGGAGCCAGTGGTGCACCGGCATCGCCTTCGACACAGCACTCCCCTTGGCAGGCCGACAGGTCGCAGCAGAAGCAATTCCGAATCAGTTCATCGGAAACGATTACATTTCCTACAATCAGCATATCAACTATTTGAGTCTCTTGAACTGGCAGGTGAAGTGGCGCATCAGCTCAGCTTCCCAGGTGATTTCGAGACCGCGTTTGATGGTGTCGCGGCGGTCGTACACATTCTTCAGGGCAGCGGCAATCACATCCATGTGGTTGTTGGTATATACGCGGCGCGGGATGCAGAGGCGCACGAAGTCAAGGCCGCCGAAACGGTTCTCGCGGGTGACGGGATCGCGGTCGGCGAGCACGTAGCCGATCTCGCAAGCACGGATGCCGGCTTCGAGATAGAGCTCACAGGTAAGGGTCTGTGCCGGGAACTCCTCTTTCGGGATGTTGGTCAAAACCTTGTCGGCATCCACGAAGATGGCGTGACCGCCTGCGGGACGCTGATAAGGAATGCCGTACTCGTCGAGCTTGGCGGCGAGGTACTGCACCTGTTTGATGCGTGTCTCCACCATGTCGAAGTCGCAGTTCTCTTTCAAACCCACTGCCAGCGCATCCATGTCACGGCCGTTCATACCGCCGTAGGTCAGGAAGCCCTCGAAGGGGATGCAGAACAACTTGGCGCCTTCGTACCAGTCCTCTTTCTTGGTGGCGATGAAACCGCCCATGTTCACGAGACCGTCCTTCTTGGCACTCATGGTCATGCTGTCGGCATAGCTGAACATCTCTTTCACGATCTCGCGGATGCTCTTGTTCTCATAGCCCTTCTCACGAGTCTTGATGAAATAGGCGTTCTCCACGAAACGAGCGGAGTCGATGTTGACGGGCACGCCGTATTTGTGGCAGAGCTCGCAGGTCTCGCGAATGTTCTGCATGCTAACCGGCTGACCGCCAACGGTATTGTTGGTGACGGTGAGCACCATGAAAGGCACATTACCCTTGTTTTCTTTCAAAACTTTCTCCAATTTCTCCAGACCGACATTGCCTTTGAAGGGAACCTCCAGCTGGGTATCTTTCGCCTCGTCGCAAGTCACGTCGATGGCGAAGGCCTTACGGCTTTCGATGTGACCTTTGGTGGTGTCGAAGTGGGCGTTACCGGGCACGATCATGCCAGGTTTCACGAGGTAGGAGAAGAGTACATTCTCAGCAGCGCGGCCCTGGTGCGTCGGGATGACGAAGGGGAAGCCGGTAAGCTCGGTGATGGTGTCCTTCATGTGGTAGAAGCTGCGGGCACCGCCGTAGCTCTCATCGCCCATCATCATGGCACTCCACTGACGGTCGCTCATGGCACCCGTACCAGAGTCGGTGAGAAGGTCGATATACACATAGTCGGACTTCAGCATGAAGATATTGTTGTGGGCCTCTTCAAGCCATTTTTCGCGTTCTTCGCGGGTGGATTTGCGGATGGGTTCAACCATCTTAATTTTCCACGCTTCTGCAAAAGGAATTTCCATAATTAATTGATTTTTAGTTTATAAAATTATTATCTATAATATATTAAATGAATAAAAAATCATCTCTTCTTGCCTGCCACCTTCTTACGATGCAACTGAATGCACTTGGAACAATGGCCACATTGAATGGTTTTGTCATCCACCGACACCGATTTCTCCAGTTCTCCCTTCTCATTATAATACCGCCAAATGCCGCAACAGTTGCCTCGGTCATCATAATGGCCGATATAATAGGGGTATCCATTTTCCTGATAAGCCTTCTCCTCCCCTACCTGTACGCCATTGCGATAGTGTTCCTCCGACCACAGCTGGCCATTGGGATAGTAGGAAGTGCATACGCTGTCGCGCTGTCCTTCTTTCAGATTTTCAACCACATACACCCTACCCTGACTATACGACACCCGGCAGTTGACTTTGCCTGTCGGCTGGCCGTTGGCATCCAGTTCCAGAATAAAGGCGGTACTGTCCACATTCACTGGAGAGGTGCCCTTCAAACTGTCGGGCAGCACCTCCACCATGCGGGGCATATCCTTGTAGGGGTCCTCCTTCAGAAAGACGGTGGTCTTCTCCCCCATCACCTTCTTCTTCTTTTCCTTTTTGGAGGAGTCGCTGCAGGCCGAAAGCGCGACCAGTGCAGCCAACATTACAAACAGGATTTTCTTCATTATTTATCTGATTTCTTGGCACATTTCTTGTTCAGCTCCGTCACCACGCGCGCGGTGATGTCGCGGTTGGGATCCACCACCACCACTGTGGGGTTGCTGGAGGAGTAGGTAATGACATAGGAGGCGGGATCGCCTTCCACGGAGGCATTCACGCTGTTGGCGGCTTCGCGCAGGGCATCGAGCATCTCGTTGGTAAGGTCGGCCTGTTTCTGGGCAAGGTTCTCCATTGCAATCTGGTAATCCTCACGGATTTTGTTGCTTTCGGTCTCCAGCTGCTGGTAGGTGTACTGCATCTGGGTCTCGGTGAGCACACCGGCATTCATATTCTTCTGGAACTGCGTGTAGTCGGCTTCCAGCTTCTTCTGGCGAGAGGTGAAGGCATCCTCCAGCTTCTTCGACTCCTCATCCAGCACGGCCTGTTTCTCCTCGAAGAGGTCGCACTCGTAAATCGTGTCGAGGTTGACATACAGGATGTTGCCGTTGCCCGGCTTGGTGGCCACCTTCACTGCGGCAACTTCGCCATCGGCGGACTGGCAGCATTTGTTCCCCGCAAAGTGCAGGATGAAAAGAGCGATGACGGCCAGCAGCAGCACGCCTTCCACAATCCAATGGATCATGTTGCAACTGCCCTTCTTAGCGGCACACTGTTTCTTCTCCTCTTTCTGCGTATCCTCAATAAACTCGAGGTGTTCCTCACGCGGTTCTACCTGTTCCATGTTTTCTTTGTTTTCTTCCATATCTCTTTTTTTTAATAATTATTGTATAGGTTGAATAATTTTTTGCTTTCAATTTTCAGTTCTTCACAAACCGTGCCGTCTGCACGCCGCTGTCGGTCACGGCCTTCAGGAGGTAGAGGCCGTTTTGCAGGGATGACACGTTGAGGGTGTATTGTGGTTGTGGGGACGCAAAACATTGCGCCTCAACAACCACCCGGCCCGACAGGTCGTACACGGTGATTTCGCGGATGGGGCTGGCCGATTCCACCGTCAGGGTGCCGCCGGTGGGGTTGGGGTAAATGACCAGACCATCGTCCATTGTAGGGATGCACAGCGTGCGTCCGCCATCCGTGCGTCCACCCTGCAGGTTCCGTTCACCGATGCCGTCCAATTCCAACAGCGGGTCGTCGTCGTAGCAGATATAGTGGAAGAAACAGAGGATCTCCTTCGCCATGCGCGCGGCACGGCCGTTGTCGTATTCTGCCACCTGCTGCATGGCCGCGATGTCGCTGTCGGTCATCAGGTACCAATTGCCGGCGACTGTCTCTCGCAGCTGCTGCAGGGACATGTAGTTGGCGTATTCGCTGCGGGCGGCCTCGTCGGGGCTGAACTGCTGCGGCAGGGCGGACAGCAACGTGCGGGCGGCGGACAGGTCGCCCTCCTCGCTGTACACCTCCGCCAGCTGATAGGCCGACACGGGGATGTCGCCCGCGGCGGGTGCGGCGGCCGTGATGGCCTGGTACCATTCCTTCAGCAGGGCCATATCCGGCACGCTGTCGTTCAGGATGTTGCGGATTTCGGCACGGGCAAGGTCGCCCATCTGCGCCGACAGGTCGGACATCTGGTCCAAGAGGGCGGCGGCATCCTCGTCGGCCTCTTCACCGTGGCCGCGTGCCTCGTATTCGGCGGCGAGGGTCGACAACTCGTTATGCATGGCCGTATAGCCCGACAGCAGCGGTCCGGGGCCGGGCGGGATGGAGTTTCCGCACAGCGTGGAGGCGCAGCTGTTGGCGCCTGCGTTGCCATTGAAGGTGATGCCGGCGACCGGTGTGTTGTAGGGCACATGGGCACCCGGCATACTGTACCAGTAGGTGAACGAACCGGCGTTGGACAGCAGGAAGCTGCCGTATATCTCATCGCGGAAGTCGTTGTCGGCTCCGGCGGACACGCTCCCCTGCACGCTCCTTATCCGACCGTTGCTCACGAATATGTCATAGTAGCAGTCCCTGAAGTCGTTGCACTGGAACTGGAGGCCGGGGCGCGGCTTAACGTTAAGGCCGGTGCCGTTGGTGTCCTCCGCCATGCAGCCGTACATCAGGTTGCGGATCACGTTCTTGCGGATGACATTCTCGGCCGTGCCGCTGTGCGTCACGCTGATGCCGATGGCAGAGGGACTGCCGCTGTAGGGTTCCGAGTGCAGGGTGTTGCTCTCGATGGTATAGCCCGTGCTGTTGGTGAGCTCCACCCCATAGTAGGAAGACGATCCGGACAGGTCGAAGTCGCAGAAACTCACGCGGGCGTTGTCCGCAGCGTTGAGCTTCACGCCGCTATAGTTGTCGGAGAAGTCGCAGTTGTCGAGTGTGACGGCGTAGCTGGCGTTGTTGTTGGCCGCATGCACGGCGGTATGGAACCCGCTGAATGTGCAGCGCCTTACGGTATCGTTGCCATAATTATTGCACACGCACGGGTCGGTGTTCGACACCTGCGGGCATACCCGCTTCGCGGTGAAACCCGCCTCCTCGGTATAGATGGCCTTGCCACTGTGGCTGCCCGTCTCGTTGCGGAAGGTGCAGCCGTTGAACTTCACGCCACGGACTTTACACAAGGAGACATGTTCAAGGAAAGAGATGCCGTTGGCGGCGAACAGGTTGCCGTTGTCCACCGTGAAGGTGCAGCGGGTGAAGTAGCTGGCATTGTCGGTGACATTGCCGCCGGTGGTATGATTCTCATACTTCAGGAACTCGGCGGTACGGCAGTTGTTGCGGAACAGGGTGTTGGTGGCCTGCACGATGCCGCCGGTGTGCTCGAACATCGGGTCGCTGCCTGCCTTGCGGGTGGAGATAGCATTTAGGGCATTCTCGACGGTGGCGTTGTTGAAGATGACGTTCCCCTGCGCGAGGGCGGCCTGCCGCAGGCTGGCATTGCCCTCCACGATGATGCCCTGCCACATCTCGCCGTCGCACGCGTTGGTGAGCGTGCCGCCGTTCACGATGAGCTTACCGCCGGGACGGACGATGATATTATGGCCCCCTGCAATGTGCAAGGTGTCGGTGATGGTAAGTGTGGCGAGCGAGTCGATGATGAGGTCAGCATCCGTAAAATGGGGAGAAGACAAAGTGGTGTTGCCTGTGAATTCGTGGTTTGAAAGAATCGTTATCCCGCCGTTGGTCACATTGACAGGGAATACCAGTGGGAGGCTGTCGTTGTCGTGAATGATGTTGAAAGCCACCCATCCCGGCCCAGGGCGTGTGCCGCGTGCAACCAGTGAATCCGTGGTGGAGAGAATCTCTATGTTGGGACTGGAGCTCCAGCCGCAGGTGATGGAATCGTTGAAAGGGGTGGTTCCGTGAACATGGTAGCTGCCTGTTTCGCACAGGCCGATTTCAGAGGTACCCGTCACATAGTAATCCCTGTACAGGGTTTTGAGAATGGCATGGTGGGCGTTCACCAGCCCATAGCCCATCTCATTGTTCCATGTTCCGTATGGATAAGCAGAATTTGAGGAATAAACATAGCCATCCTCTTCCCCATGATGTACTTTTGTGGCGGTGGAACACAAGATTTCAAACACTTGACGGTACGTAAGATTAGTGTCTATGGACAACACCAATGCAGCCACTCCTGCCACATGCGGCGCAGCCGCTGAAGTACCTTCGAAACATGTGTAACAATCGTTGCTACTATAACATGTCGTTGATACACCATACCCTGGTGCCATCAAATCCAAACTGTCCCCAAAGCAGCTCTCCCAATCAAGACAACACTCCCCCACTGGAGCCCCTGGACCGACACGATACCCTCTTTCACCTGTTGCCCCCACGGCAAGTACGTTATAAAGTTTAGCTGTTGGACGTATTTGATTTGTGGTTACATAACTTCTATGATTACCAGAAGAATACACCCATACGCACCCCTTCCCATTACGACCATGTTGTACTGCATAGTCAACAGCAGACAAATAAGTTTCGGACAACACCCCCAAAAAATTCCATGAACAATTAAAAACAGAGACATGGGCCGTATCACATGCATAATGAATGGCCTCTTCAAACAGTTCATCTGAAAAATGCTCTATAACATAATCATCCTGTGAATGATCATTGTTACGGTTATAACTATACCCCAACACGATAAAGGATGCAATCTTGCAACCATGAACCACCCCTATCAACCCTTTATTGTTATTGACTGCCGATATGATTCCTGCGCATTGTGTACCATGATTTCTTGGATGAACCATATTTATAGTATCCAAAAATGTATAATTCTTTTCCAACAAAAAATTATCTGACAAATCTTCGTGTCTGCCCAGCACACCATCGTCCAATACTGCGATGCGAATGTCCGGACTTCCTGATGTAAATTTCCAGGCACGGATTGCATCTATACCATACTTGTACGTTGTTGGTCCCCAGTCATCAAGGACTTCCGTTGTATCCTTGAGATTCCATTGACGGTCGAATTTGGGATTTGAATCATATCCGTATAATGTAACACAATGAAAGAATGCAGGTTGCGCATATTCTACCATACTGCTTTCAAAAATCCGATTGGAAAAAACAAACAAGTTGCTGTCCTTGGGCAGCACCAGAGCAAAAACAGTGGTGTCGTACCACTTGGACTCGTATTGCAAATTTGGGGCGTTCAAACTTTGAATCAACACCCCTATTGAATAGGCAGGTTTCATCTTCACCATAATCCTGTTAGTTCCCCACACAACGCCTCCCAATGAATCACGATACTCGTTCTGACAATACGCTACATAATTGTCCGCATAGGCTTTTGTCTTGAACTGCGTGGCATAACCAGCATCCACGGTGAAGCAATATGAGCTGTCTGGCAGCATGTAATAATCAGCAATGCTTGACAAGTCCGCTAAAAGTGTCTCTCGTTCTGTGATTGGAGAAACTGATGAAAAACCAATATGGAAAATATTACCCTCACGAGTAAATACTATCTTTTCTCCACACCTATTGTAAATGTACGAAGTTTCAGCTTGTTGTCCCCAAATAGACTGTATAGACAACTGTACTAAAATAACAGCAATGACTACTATATGTATTATGTTATTGTTATTCATATATTTATAATACTATTGGTTGAAAATCAAATACTCAGGAGAACCTTCCCCAAACAAGTCCATTTGACTTATCATAATTGCATCACACGTAATCACATCAATGAGTCGGACAGAACAATGCGACATTTGGGAAGATGTTGGTGATGGTACATCTGGAGGAAGTTCCTCATCCATTCCACACACACATAGTTTCCCTAATGCAGGGTAATAACGGTACTTGTACCAGCCATTAAACTGCCATGTATAGGAGAGATTCTGAAAGCACAATTCAGGAACGGAATAAAACGTTGAATCATAGAATGTAACATTGCATCCGACAGGGTAATCCATGAACGGAACACACATATGTGAAGAAACAATCACTTGGGAAGATTGGTTTGAAAAAGTGAAATCTTCACACTCTTCCCTTTGGTTGAAATGGATATTTACTGAACCGCGATTGTACAACCAATCACTAATAACCTCACCATCCAATTCACTTGTGTAGTTCACAATCCAACCATTGCTCATCACCTCGCCATTATAGGTGATATATGCAGTGATGAACATCCAGTCAGTCATCCCGAATAGTCCTTCGCCGCCCCGCTCGGTCTTCTCCTCTATCTGGTGTGAGGAGGAGGATACACGGATGTCAAAACCATTTCCTCCACCCTCTGTGCACAGCACCTTGCACACCTTGCTTCCTTCGTTGGTCTCAGCCAGCACGAAATACATTCCACTATACGGCAGCGTGAGCGACAACTGGTGCTCGCCCACAGGTAGCAGCTCAGTCCGCTGGCAGCAGAGCCGCCCCTGCAGGTCCATCACCTGCAACTTCACCCTTCCTACCGTATGTGTAGTCAGTTTCATGCGACTTTCACCCATACAGGGATTGGGAGAACTCTGCGACAGTCCCCATTCCTTGTCCTGCACGTACTCGTCAACCCCCGTGGTGCAATTCGACAAGATGGTATCGGGCCAATACATCTTAAATGTCCGATAATGAGCGGGGTAATCTTCTTCACACGGCGGCAGGCACACCTTCACCTTCACACTGTCCCACGGGATGAGCCTGCCGTTCATGTAGGTGTGGATGACGTTCACCGAACAGGTGTCCTCCTGCGCGTTCGCCTGCTGGCTAAATCTCCCCGCCGCTACCAGCAGCACGAGGAGAAGAAGGGTTTTGAAAGGGGTTTGTGTTTTCATGGTGGTATGGTTGTTGAATTGTTGAATCGTTGAATTGTTTGGTGGAGGGGCGAAGGAGTTAAGAGTTAAGAGTAAAAAGTGAAGAGTTGTGGAGTGAAGATATACTCACATCATCGTACCATCGTATCATCAAATAACCTCATCCTCATTTCACTCTCTTCACCAGATCCCAGGCTTCATCCACCTGCTGCTGCAACGCCTCAAAGCGCTTCACCAGCTTGCCGGCCTCAACAGCTACCGGAGACTGGGTCTTCGACAAGGCTTGCAACAAACAAGCATCCGTATAAAGTGATGATGCATAGATACTACTAGGTCTGTGCACATACTTGTACCGATTCTCGATAGCACTACGGTCGGAAGTGAAACGCTCGGCCAAACCGGCCACATTATCGGGCATCCCTACCCAAACCTGCTTGCCGTCCACCATCGCCGTCTGGAAGTTCAGCTTCTTGTAATCCTCCATAATCTGGCTGATTTGGCGCATATCGGCCTCCAAATCCTCGATATGTTTCTTGACATCTGCGAAATAGTTGTTACATGTGGAGGCCACATTAAGCTTTGAAAGATCCTCGCTGCTGCACTCCGAAAGCTCGGGCAGTATCAGCTGGTAAATCATCTCAATATTTTCTTCGTGAGCCCTGAGCACCTTGTCGCGATTCTTGCTGTTCTCAATGAAATTCAACTCATCCACCACATGTCCCAAGATGATGGAACGCACCCTCTTGGCAGACTCGCCAGCCTTAGCCCCATCAAACTTGCCCTTGATGGAGGGATACTTCTCGGAAGCATTGGCATAAGCCTTGCTAATTTCATCGTAGGTATTGGCAGCATCCAAGAAATAGAGCGTATACTGGCTGTAACGCTGATTCTTGTACGACATAATATCGTCGGGCAGCACCGTCTGCAGATGGTCCAACACCTCCTGCGCACGCTGCAGCTTGTAGAGGTTGCCCTCGGCGGCCTCCTCGCCCTTTCCTGCATTCTCGTACGCCCTGAGATATGAGTTGTACTCGTTGACCAGGTCCTTCGCCACCTGCGTGTGCATGGTGATGATAGAGAGCGCCAGACGCACATTGTCCTCCGAATTGTAAACCCTCGGGTCGTTGATGCCGCCCCATGCATACTGATACGGGGTGTGATTCTTCAACGCATCAGGATTTTTCACCACATCAGGACGGGTATGGTCATCGAACTTGTGCATGATATTATCGTAAAGGATGTCGGTATTGGAGGTAGCACCCTTGCGCACCGGCACCAAACGGTAGGCAAAGCCTTCGTTCTGCAAATAATCGTCGAAACCAAAGCTGCGGAGCGTGGAGGAGGCGAAATAGAGCGGACGGTCCCAGTTGCTGTTAGCCACCATCTCCAGCACCATCAGGTCGCTGCGGGTCATATAATAAGCATCGCCAGCCGACTTGTCGCTCGGCTTATAGGTGAAGATGATGCGGTCCACAATGTTGGCGGTGTCGGGGCCCGACACGGTACCAGTTTCAATCACATGTTTCTTGTCAACATCGATATAGAAACGGTTGCCGAAGCTCGTCATGTTGACCTGAGTCTGATCGTTGGCAGCGCTTTTCACCTCCTGCAAAAAGTCCTTCAAAGCCATCAGCTTCGACTCGTCATTGCTGACGACCACCAAATCGCGGCGCCCGTCGCGATACTGCTCCCATGTGAAGTCGATGGGCAGCGGATCCGACTCATAGGCCTTGCGTTTCATCTGATCGACATACCAGCCGGCAGAGAGCAGCGACAGGTTGCAATTGCGCACGTCGGTACGGTAGCCTTCCACCTCCTGCGCATACCAGATGCAGAAAGTGTCGTTGTCGCCCATCGTGAACAGGACGGCATTCGGCGCACAAGAGTCAAGATAGGCCTTGGCAGCCGCCAACGCCGTATAGCGGTTCGAGCGGTCGTGGTCGTCCCAGTTCTCCTTGGCCAGCACCCCAGGCACCAGCAGCAGGCACACCAGCGTGGCCACCGTCGGGGCCACAATCTGCACCACTTTGCTCTTCATCTTTTCAAACAAAGAATAGATGGCATATACTCCAAAACCTATCCAGATACAGAACGCATAGAACGAGGCCGCAAAGGCATAGTCACGTTCACGCGGCTGGTAAGCGTACATATTGAGGTAGAAGGAGATAGCCAATCCCGTCATCAGGAAAAGCATCAGCACGATGAATGAGTTCTTGAGGTCGCGCACCGAGTAGAAGACGAGACCGATGATACCCAGCAGCAGCGGCAGCATATAGTACTTGTTGGTACCCTTGTTCTTCATGGAGGCGATACCCTCCGGCTGGTCGCCGAGACGGGCATTGTCGATCAACGGGATGCCCGAAATCCAGTTGCCGTTCATGTCATCGCCCAAGCCTTGGATGTCGTTCTGACGGCCGGAGAAGTTCCACATGAAATATCTGAAATACATGTAGTTAAACTGATAGCGATGCATAAAAGTGATATTTTCGCTATAGGAGGGGATCTTCTGCGATTTGAGCATTCTCTGCTCCAGCTGCGGGTCGCCGCCGGCTACCCAGCTCACATACTCGCGTTTGTGGCCTGCATCGTACATACGCGGCATGAAGACATGGTGCCCGCTCTTGTAGATGGGCTTCTGCTTGGTCTGCGTCACGATGTACTTGCCCGCCTTTTCATCGCGCACATACACATCGCCATCCTTCTTGTAGCCCACCACCTTGGAGTTGTAGGTACGGCCGGTCAGCACCGGCGTGTCGCCGTACTGCTCACGGTTGAGGTAGGCCAGCAAAGCCACGGCATCCTCCGGATTGTTCTCGTCGATGGTCGGATTGGCGTTGGAGCGAATCACGAGGACGAAGAAGGTGGAGTAACCCACGAGGAGGAAGAAGAAACTATAGAAAACAGCCAGCGTGACCGTGGATTTCTTTTTATAGCCAAAGAAAAGACCCAATGCGATGACAGCGGCCAGGATCACAAAGAAGATGATGGTACCCGAGTTGAACGGCAGGTGCATGTTGTTGACCGCGATTCTCTCGAAGATACCAGCAAAGTTGACCACGTTGGGGATGATGAAGTAAAGCACCAATGCGAGCAGGATGAAAGAGCCCACCAGCGAGAAAAGCACGCCCCAGTTGGCGAGCGACCGGAAGGTTCCTTTTTTCACACACACCACCGTCAGCGGAACCGTCACCAGCAGCCAGATGGCGAACATGGCCGCCGCAGGGAAGAAGAAGGCAGCAATGGCCGAGATGATGTCAATGGTGAGCAGAACGCCCATATAGTCAGCCTTTTTGCAAAGCTTGAAGTAAACGATCAGCACCACTGCCGGGATGGTCAGCAAGTTCAAGAGGTGAACTCCGATAGAAAGACCTATCAGATAGGCAATCAGCACGATCCAGCGGTGCGGGTTGGCACCGGGTTTGGGGTTGTCGTACTCGAAGTCCCACTTCAGGATGCACCAGAACACCAGTGCCGTAAAGAAGGAGGACATGGCATACACCTCGCCCTCCACAGCGGAGAACCAGAAGGTGTCGGTGAAAGTGTAGGCCAGGCTGCCCACGAGGGCGGAGCCGAACACGGCAATCATGCGACCCGTGGTCATCTCGCCGCTCTTGGCCACCAACTTGCGGCCCAGCATGGTGATGGTCCAGAACAGGAACATGATCGTCAGACCGCTACAAATGGCTGACAGACAGTTGATACAGAAGGCCACCTTGGTGACGTCGCCGCCGGCAAAGAGGCTGGCCACACGGCCCAACAACTGGAAGGTCGGTGCTCCAGGCGGATGGCCCACCAGCAGTTTATAGTCGGTAGCGATGTATTCACCACAATCCCACCATGAGGCGGTAGGTTCAGCCGTCATGATGTACACCACACATGCCAGAATGCCCACGAGCAATCCGAGAATAATGTTCGTCCACTTGTACTGTTTCGTCATTGTTTGATATTTTTGTTAATGTTTCTGATAAAATTCAACCATAAAATACCCTGTAAATCAATATTTTATACAAAATACCAATTTACAAAATAGGCAAGGGCAAAGTTACGGATTTTTTTTCATTTGGCAGTGACAATTTTTCATAATCACACAAAAAAAAGGCTGCGAAATTTCCTCCGCAGCCTTTATTGTATAACTAATTAAAAATCACCTATTTGCCAAGCTTTTTCTTCAAAACCTCCAGCATATCCACGGTCATGGTTTCAAGGTTGTACTGGGGCTTCCAATCCCACTCGTTGCGGGCGGCGCTGTCGTCCATATAGTTCGGCCAGCTGTCGGCGATGCCCTGCTTCAGCGGATCCACATCGTAAGTCATCTGGAAATCAGGAAGATGTTTCTTGATTTCGGCATAGATGGTTTCCGGACCGAAGCTCATGGCCGTAACGTTGAAGGAGTTGCGGTGGATGAGACGGGTGGGGTCGGCCTCCATCAGCTGGCAGATGGCATGGATGGCATCGGGCATGTACATCATGTCCATGAGGGTGCCTTCCTTGAGGGGGCATACAAACTTACCCTCTTTGATGGCTGCGTAATAGATTTCGACGGCGTAGTCGGTGGTACCGCCGCCGGGGAGGGTGACGTTGGAGATGATACCGGGGAAGCGCACCGAGCGGGTGTCCACGCCGAAACGCTTGTGGTAGTAGTCGCTCAGCAGCTCACCGGTCACCTTGGTGACGCCGTAGATGGTCTTGGGGCGCTGGATGGTATCCTGCGGGGTACCGTCGTGCGGGGTCTCGGGACCGAAAGCACCGATGGAGCTGGGGGTGAAGACCGCGGTGTTGCACTCGCGGGCCACTTCCAGACAGTTGATCAGCGCGCCGATACCGACGTTCCAGCCCAGCATCGGGTTGAGTTCAGCCTTGGCCGACAGGATGGCGGCGAGGTTGAAGATGGTGTCGATATTGAATTTCTTGACAGCGTCGGCGATGTCCTGCGCCTTGGTGGCGTCGATCTTCACCGAGGGGCCGGCCTCTGCCAGTTCAGGGCGGAGGGGATAAATCAAGTCGCTGGCGACCACATTGTCGCTGCCGTAAATCTTACGGAAGGCGGGAGTTAATTCGGAACCGATCTGTCCGGAAGCTCCAACAATCAAAATTCTTTTCATTGCTGATGTATGTTTTTGGGTTGATGGTAAAAATTTCGAGGCGCAAAATTACAAAAAAATAATGTGCAATTCAGAATATTTTTCACAAAATTCCTTCCCTACTCTACCGATACCGACTTGGCCAGATTGCGGGGCTTATCCACGTTGCAGCCACGCAGCACGGCCACATGGTAGGCCAGCAGCTGCAAGGGCACGCAAGAGATGAGCGGAGTGAGGAGCTCCTGTGTCTGCGGAATCTCGATGCAATAGTCCGACATCTGCTTCACCAGTTCGTCGCCGCGGGTGACCACCGAGATGATTTTCCCCTTGCGGGCCTTCACCTCCTGTATGTTGCTGACAGTCTTCTCGTAGGTCTCCTGTTCGGTGGCGAGCACCACCACGGGCATTTCCTCGTCAATCAGGGCGATAGGACCGTGCTTCATCTCCGCCGACGGGTAGCCTTCAGCGTGGATGTAAGAGATCTCCTTCAGCTTCAAAGCACCTTCGAGGGCAACCGGGAAGTTGATGCCGCGACCGAGGTAAATCGCATTCCGTTTGTCCACAAACTTCTTGGCAATCTCACGAATCTGGTCGTTCAACTTGAGGGTTTCCTCCAGCTTAGCGGGGATCTCCTCGAGGTTGTTCACGATGTCGTGGTATTCTGAAAGGGCGAGCGTGCCCTTCTTGCGGGCCAGACAGAGGGCCATGAGCGTGAGCACGGTGACCTGTGCGGTGAAGGCCTTGGTGGAGGCCACACCGATTTCAGGACCGGCATGGGTGTAGGAGCCGGCATGGGTGGCACGGGCCAGCGTGGAACCCACCACATTGCAGATGCCGATCACCGTGGCGCCGCGACTCTTAGCCAGCTCCACCGCCGCAATGGTATCGGCGGTTTCACCCGACTGCGAGATCGCAATCACCACATCATCTTCATAAATGATAGGGTTGCGGTAGCGGAACTCGGAGGCGTACTCCACCTCCACCGGCACGCGCACCAGACTCTCGAAGAGGTATTCGGCCACGGTGGCCGCATGCCACGAGGTGCCGCACGCCACCATGATGAAACGACGCGCGTTCATCATCTTGGTCTCATATTCAATAATTCCACCCAAAGAAACCACATCCTTCTTCACATTCAGACGGCCTCTCATACTGTCTTTGATAGCCTTGGGCTGCTCAAAAATCTCTTTGAGCATATAGTGGTCGAAGCCACCCTTCTCCAACTGCTCAAGATTCATCTCAAGCTTCTGCTGATAACGGCGCTTCTTTCCTTCTTCATTCACATTTCTGATTTCCAACTTCTTACCCGGAATGGCGACCGCCACATCCCCATCTTCCAAATAGACCACCTTCTTAGTGTACTCCACAATCGGTGCACCATCGGAGCCGATGAAGAACTCGTTGTCGCCCACGCCGATGAGCAGCGGGCTGCCCTTCTTGGCAAGGATGAGCTGGTTGGGGGCATCCGCATGAAGGATGGCCAACGCGTAGGTACCGACTACGCCGGAGAGTGCGATACGCACCGCCTCTTCCAACGTAACATCCTCTTTTTTAAAGATATCCTCTACCAGATGCACCAGCACCTCGGTGTCGGTACCGCTCTTGAAGGTATATCCACGACTGATCAGCTCCTGTTTCAGCACGAGGTAATTCTCAATGATGCCGTTATGGATGAGGGCGATCTTGCCGTCAGCGGAGAGATGCGGGTGGGCGTTCTCGGTGTTGGGCTCCCCATGGGTAGCCCAGCGCGTGTGACCGATACCGGTATGCGACGCAATATTCTTGTTGGCGCACATCTCGTCCAAGTCAGCCACGCGGCCCCTGCATTTGTACAGGGCGATACCGTCCTGCTGCGACAAGGCCACACCGGCGCTGTCGTAGCCGCGGTACTCCAATCGTTTTAATCCTTTAATCAGAATCGGGTATGCCTCTTTGCATCCCGTATAAGCAACAATTCCACACATGATAGGTTAATGGTAAATGGTTGAAATGTCTAATATTCAGTATAATAGATTTCAAGTCGGGCTCGATCCAAATAAATCTCATCGGTACCCCGGAACACAAGTCGGTTGCCACGCACGCCTGCGCCGCTGACCACAATGTTAATCCCCTTGTCGCCGTCCGGCTTTTTCAGTCGCTGCTGCACATAGTTGGTAATGCGGAAGCGATACTCCTTGTTTTTTTCGTCATAAATGCCGCCGAAATAGTTGCTGGAGGTGAGGGAGGCGTCATCAGGCGTGATGGTAGTGGCGCCGTCTGTTTCGACCAATTGCAGGGCAAGATTATAAGGCTGGAAGAAGTAGTCCTCTTCGGCGGAAATGTTGGTAAGCACCAGATCGGCACGGTTGATGACCACATTCTTACCGCCGAACACCTCGTTGAGATTCTCAAATGTGACGCGTGTTTTCACGCCGCCGGTGGGCTGGAGGTAGAGGGTATGTTGTCCGAGGGTGGAATCCCCCTGCAGCACCTGCCGCTGGAAGTCGATATTGCCCTGGGTGTAGTCGTGGGTATAGAAGTTGTACCTCACGCAGTCGCCAGAAACCGGGAAGGTGTACTTTTTGCGCTCATGTCCCACACGATAGTAGAGGGTGATACCCGTCATGGCGGAGGTGAGGCTCATATAGCAGAGGTTGCCCGTACGTCCGGGCATGGCCTCTGCACGCACACAGAGTCCGTAGAAGGCATTCTGAAAAGCGGTGGCATTGATCAGCTGCGACTTGGTCATGTGCAGCAGTCGTTCACCGAAGGTGTTGGTGAGGCGCAGTCTCAGGTGTGCGGCCGTCGTAGAGGTGTCGATTTTGACGGAAGTGGTAGGCTGCGGACGGATATAGACGCTGTTGTTGACGAGGTCGGTGGGCAGCACCTGCGGGTTGTCATAATTGCTGTAGTAAGCACTGGCGGTGAGGGCCTCGTCGAGTTCGTACACGCTGAAGCGGATGGGCGACATCGTGTCGCCGAAATAGCCCGAATACTGGAGGCTGAGCACCACCGAGTCGAGCTCGGCCTGCTTGGGAAACACCGTATTGCTGCCCGACACCGTGAACTGCGTGCAGAAACCGGCGGCCGTCTGACCGAAAACCGGGTCATTGATGGTTCCCACCACGTTGTTGATCAGCCCTTTGGTGGGCAGCGAGTCTTCCAATATGGAGTGGGCAGAAATGGATACCTCGGTAAAGTCGGCGCCGAGGATGTCGTCATCCTGAAGGTTCAGTCCGATGACGTCAATTTCTTTTTTGCAGCTGCAAAAGCACATCGCCCAGAGGGCGACCAGCAGGATTGAAGCGCGTTTTTTCATGGATGAGAGAAGGTTAGAAAGTCAGGGGTGTCTTTTCCATCAAAGTATCGTAGAAATCGTTGTAGCGGTCCACATAGTCGTCGGTGGTGGGGTGCACGAACTTGTCGCGGGAGTAGGCGTCAAAGACAGGGTTGAGCTGGGGATCATAGTCGGGATGGGCGATGACGGCAGCATCGGAGAACTCAAGCGCCTTACGGATGAGTTCGGGGTAGCCGGCCTGTTCGAGGCCTTCAGCAAAGCGTTCCTCGATGCCCGTGCCCACCAGCTTCTTGCGGAAGTCGGGAGCAAGCGGTTCCTCGAACTGATCGTTATAAACAGAATATACCAAGCGGGTATCCTGGAACAGCGGGTTATCTTTATAGCAAGTCTTGATAAAAAGAGGAACCATGGCCGTAATCCAGCCGTGGCAATGGATGATGTCGGGAGCCCAGCCCAGCTTGCGCACCGTTTCGATGACGCCCTTGGCGAAGAAAATCATTCGCTCGTCATTGTCAGCGAAGAATTCACCCTCCGGGGCGCGGTAGAGCTGCTTGCGCTTGAAATAGTCGTCGCTGTCGATGAAGTAAATCTGCATACGCACCACCTGCAGGGAGGCCACCTTGATGATCAACGGGTGGTCGGAATTGTCCAGAATAATGTTCTGTCCTGACAGGCGGATCACCTCATGAAGCTGGTTCTTGCGCTCGTTGATACAGCCGAATTTCGGCATAAAAGTACGGATTTCATTCTCCCTCTCCTGTATTCCCTGCGGAAGAAATCTGCAAATATTTGACATATAACTTTCTGGAAGATAAGGCAATATCTCCGGCGCCACATACAAAATCCTCTTTTTTGGCATAAGCTAAAAATTTGATTGCAAAAGTACAAAATATATTTATAATTTACAACAGACAATGTATTTTTTTCAATAAAATACCAAAATGACAATTTTCTTCTCCCACTTTCGCCCAAAAAAATTTTTTATTGTAAATTTGCAGCCGTAAAAATTAATAGCATGAAAAAAATTATCTCCATCATCACCCTGCTTTTTGGTATTTTCCTCTGTGCCACAGCACAGAAAACCTATCACTATGAGACCATCGAGGGAGATCCTTTCGGCACAAAAATCTATACATTGTCGAATGGTCTGAAAGTATATATGTCTGTATATAAGGATGTTCCGCGCATCCAAACCTACATCGCAGTACGGGCGGGCAGCAAAAACGACCCGGCAGAGACCACCGGTCTCGCCCACTACCTCGAACACCTTATGTTCAAAGGCACGAGTCATATCGGCACCGCCAACTGGGAGAAAGAGGCACCCATCCTCGCACAGATCGAGCAGCAGTTTGAAATCTACCGCGCCGAGACCGACCCCGCCAAACGCACCGCCATATATCACGTCATCGACAGTCTGTCGTATGAGGCCAGCGGCTATGCCATCCCCAACGAATACGTGAAGCTGATGAAGCACATCGGCTCCAACGGCACCAACGCATGGACCTCCAACGACAACACCGTGTATGTGGAGGACATTCCCGCCAACCAACTCGAGACGTGGGCCATGATACAGGGCGAACGCTTCAGCGATCCCGTCATCCGCCTCTTCCACACAGAGTTAGAGACCGTTTATGAGGAGAAGAACCGCTCACTCACCAGCGACAGCCGCAAGGCCAGCGAAGCCATGCTCGCCGCTCTCTACCCCTCCTACCCCTACGGCACACAGACCACCCTGGGCGACCCCGAACACCTGAAAAATCCCTCCATCACCAACATCAAACGCTTCGTCAGCACCTACTACGTGCCCAACAACATGGCCATCGTACTGGCCGGCGACTTCAACCCTGACGAAGCCGTGGCCATCATCGAGAAGTATTTCGGAAAAATGGAAGCCAAACGCTTCCCGAAATTAGCCGCCCCCGCTGAAGCAGAAACCCAACCGCTGAAAAGCTCTTCCGAAATTACCGTGGTGGGACAAGAGGCCGAATTTGTGAGTATCGCCTACCGCATCGGCAAGCCCGCCAACGCCAAAGAGATATACCTGCTCCAGATGCTTGACTATGTGCTCAGTAACGGCAAATGCGGTCTTATCGACCTGAATATCAACCAGAAACAACTTACCGCCAGTGCTTCTTCCTATCCCTACACCCTTTGCGACAACTCCGCCTTCGTGCTGTACGGAAAACCCAAGAAAGGACAGACACTCAAGGAAGTGGCCGCCCTGCTGACCGAACAGCTGCAGAAGGTTTGCGACGGCGACTTCAGCGACGAGCTGATGACCGGCGCCATCAACAACATGCGGCTGCAGGAGATGCGCCAGCTGGAAAGCAACAACGCCCGCGCCTCCAAGATGCTCAACGCCTTCACCAACGCCATCCCGTGGAGCGACGCCTGCCAATCGATCAACATTTACGCCGGCATCACCAAGCAGCAGCTGGTCGATTTCGCCAAGACCTACTTTGATGGAACAGGGCACGTCACCATCTACAAAACGCAGGGCGAGCCCGAAGAGGTGCATCCCGTGGCCAAGCCGCCCATCACCCCCATACAGGTGAACCGCGATGCCGAATCAGAATACTTCAAGATGGTGAAAGAACGGAAAGTCAACGAGATACAACCCGTCTTCCCCGACTACAAAAAAGACATACAGAGCGGCGAACTCGACAAGAAAATCGAGTCGCACATCTACTGCGTCAAGAATGTGGAGAACCAGTATTTCAGTTTGCAAATCGTGTATGAAGAGGGCGAGCTGACCCGCCGCGAGCTGCCTATCGCCACGGCATACGTCAACTACCTGGGCACCAGCGCCCTCACCGCCGAAGAGGTGAAGAGCCGCTTCTACCAGATGGCCTGCAACTTCAGCGTGTCGTGCTCAGATGAAAAGACCTACGTCACCATTTCCGGACTCAGCGAAAACTTCGAGCCGGCGCTGACCCTCGCCTTGCAGGTGCTGCGCGACGGACAGCCCGATGAAGCCACCTTCAACACCATGATAGAGAACCGCATCAAAAACATGGAAGATGCCAAGAAGAGTCAGGACAAGGTGCTGGCAGCCCTGCGCGTGTATGGCGAGTACGGTCCCGAACTCGTCAACTTCTCACTGAAACCCAACGAGATGCGCAATCTGAAACCGGAGATGGTAACCGAAGAGCTGCACCACCTGTTAGAGTGCGCACCCGAGTTCCGGTACTATGGTCCCGCTACAGTGAAGCAGGTGCGCAAGGTGCTCGCCGCCCACTACCAGCTGCCCGACAGCGACCACGCCTCTGTGGTCACCTCCGACTTTGAGAACCGCCCAGTTCTCGCCGACCAGGTCTATTTCGTGCCCTTCAACGCCAAGCAGGCCCGAATCGTCACCTACACCCGTGGTCCGCAGTACGACCGCGCCATGCTGCCCATCGTCACCATGTACAACAGCTACTTCGGCGGCGGCATGAACGCCATCGTCTTCCAAGAGATGCGTGAAAAACGCTCCCTCGCCTACACGGCCCAGTCAGCATACATCATCTCCTCCAAACCCATGGACTACACCTACAACTACTCCTTCATCGGCACCCAGAACGACAAGGTGGTGGATGCCATGACCGCCTTCAACGAGCTGTTCAACGACATGCCGCAATCGCAGGCCGCCTTCGAACTGGCCCGCCAGAACAGCAAGACCTCCATCGCCACCAACCGCAGAACCAAAGCAGCCATCCTGAGCTCCTACATCAACGACCAGCGCTTCGGCTTCAGCTACGACCGCCGCAAAGACATCTATGAGGCTCTCGACGGCTTCACCCTGCAGGATGTGGTGGACTTCAACCATCAGTATATCAAAGGACAACCTAAAATATATATGGTATTAGGGCGAGAGAATGAAATCGATTTGAAACAGATTGAAGCAAAATTCGGTCCTGTGAAGAGATTGACGCTGGAGGAAATCTTTGGATACTGAGAAATTGAAAATTGAAAACTGAAAACTGAAAATTGAGAAATAACAAATCAACCAATATTACCAACCATTTAAAAATCAAAACATTATGATTAACGAAAGAATGCAGAAAGAGATCAACGAACAGATCAATGCCGAACTGTGGTCCGGTTATCTTTATCTGAGCATGTCGGCATGGTTCACGCAGAACAACCTGCCGGGGTTCGCCAACTGGATGTACATTCAGTATCAGGAGGAGTTCACCCATGCCATGAAGATGTTCCGCTACATTCACGAGCGCGGCGGTGTGGTGACCTTGAAGCCCATCAAAGCTGTTGACACCAAATGGAAAAACGTCACGGCCATTTTCGAGCAGACCCTCAAGCACGAGCGCGTTGTCACGGGTCTCATCAACTCACTGATGGACACTGCCCACGAAATCCGCGACTACGCCACCATCAACTTCCTCAACTGGTACATCGACGAGCAGGTGGAGGAAGAGGCACACGCTGAAGAGCTGTTAGAAAAAGTGAAGATGATTGAGAAGGACAAGGCTGCCATGTACAACCTTGACAAAGAGCTCAGCGCCCGCGTATTTGTGGATGCCACTCTCGCAGCAGAGTAATTTGACAATTTTCCACAGAGCGCCCGTAATGATGAAGAAACTGGCACTCACCATTTTACTATTGTTCATCACCCTCGGAATTTCAGCCCAAGGCCTGCGTGGCAGGGTCTTGGAAATCAACGAGGAAGGAGATACTGTACCTGTGGTGTATGCGATGGTGCAATGGATGAACACCTCCGTTGGCACGTTCACTGGCGATGACGGCACCTTTGCGCTACCTCGAACCACCACCGATACGCTGGTCATCTCCTACGCCGCATATTCCACCGAAAAGCTGAAAATAGAAAAAGGACAGGACGACCTCACCTTCATCTTGTCGAAAGGACAGACCCTTGACGAGGTGAAGGTGGTTTCGCGTGATGGTTCATTCATCTCCGTGGAGCCGATACTCACCTCCGTCATCACCCAGCAGGGACTACGACGTGCCGCCTGCTGCAACCTCGCAGAAAGCTTCGAGAGCACCGTGGCGGTTGATATGGAGTACTCCGATGCCGTGACTGGTGCCAAGCAGATTGCCATGTTGGGGCTTTCTGGAATTTACAGCCAGATTCTCCTTGAGAATGTGCCGTACATACGTCTCCTCACCCAGCAGTTCGGTCTCGGCTTCGTGCCGGGGGCATGGATGGAGAGCATCAGCGTGTCGAAAGGCGTTGCCTCTGTCAGCAATGGCTACGAGGCCATTACCGGACAGATCAACGTGGACTTCAAAAAGCCCGAGACCAATCAGGAACGGCTTTTCCTCAACCTGTACGGCAACACGATGGGGCGTGGCGAGCTGAACCTCAACACCCGCTTCAACGTGGGCAAACAGCAGCGGGCCAGCACGATGCTGCTGCTCAACGCCGCCGACCAGTTTGCCAAGATGGACATGAACAAGGACGGTTTCCTCGATGTGCCCCGCAACCAGCAGGTGAACGTAATGAACCGTTGGGACTACACAGTTCCCGAAAAGCTGAACGGCCGCACCCTAGTGGGGTTCGTGTGGGACAACCGCGTGGGCGGACAGAAAAATTACAACTGGAAACGAGACTACCTATCAACGGAAATCTACGGCATCCATTTGGACAACAAGCGATTGGACTTCATCACCAAGAACGGAATCCTGCTGAAGGGCGCAGACGAGAGTATCGGCACCATCGCCTCCTACACCGGCACATGGACCAACGGAGTGTTCGGGCTGCGCACGGTGGATGCCCAGCAGCACAGTGCATATCTCAACATCTTGTATTCCAACAAGTTTGGAAAGTCAAAACGACACAAGCTCACGGCAGGTGGAAGCATACAATACGACTTTTTCACCTGCACGATTAAAAACACATCAATAAATGGTTTGGAGCAATACGCCTACACGAATGGCACCATTCATGAGGCAGTGCCGGGCATTTTCGGCGAGTATAGCTACATCATCGACCGCAAACTGGTGGTGATGGCAGGAATGCGACTGGATTACAACTTCCTATACCGACAGCTGTTCTGGACACCTCGCCTGCACGTCAAGTGGCAAGCCACTGAGAGCACGGCCATACGAGCCTCTGCGGGCAAGGGTTACCGCAGCGCGTATCCCGAGGTGGAGAACCTGTCGCTGCTGACCTCCAATCGCACCCTCAACCTGTACGCAGGAGAGAGCAAGCGCGCAGAGGAGGCCTACAACGCCGGCATCAGTCTGGTGCAGACCTTCCACATGCCCGGCGGCATCGCCTCCGTGTCGGTGGATTATTTCTACACCCATTTCATCCAACAAACCCTTATCGACCTTGACCTCGACGCGCATCATGTATATATGTACAACCTGAACGGCGCATGCAACGGCACAGGAAACCTGTCGCACTCGCATTCGGTGCAGGCAGAGATCACGCTGTGGCCTGTGGCCCGTTTCGAAATCCTCCTCGCCTACCGCTACAACGACGTGCGCTACCAGTCGCAAGGACAGTGGCGCGAAAAGGCGCTGATGAGTCCGCACAAGGCGTTGATAAACCTCAACTACAGCACACAATACGACAAGTGGAAGTTCAACCTCACATTGCAGGTCAACGGACCGCAGCGGCTGCCTAACATGAGCGGCAACACTGCCAGCACACTACCCGAACACTCGCCCACCTACTGCATCCTGAACGGACAGATTACCAAAAAATTCCGAAAATGGGAAATTTATGCTGGCGCAGAGAACATGCTCAACTACAAACAGAAGAACCCGATTGTGGATGCGGAGAATCCCTTCGGCGAAAATTTCGACACCACCGTGGTTTACGCGCCCATCACTGGCATCATGGGCTACGTGGGTATTCGAGTAGTGCTGAAATGAAAAAGGGAAAGGTCATTTGGAATTCATTCATCAAAAAAATAATCGTACTTTTGCAGCCGAATAATTTGAAAAAGAAAAGAAACCGATAATTATCCAAAATCAAATAATTATGAAGAAAATCATCGTAATGTTAATCGCCGTGGCCATGACTTTCGGCGCAATGGCGCAGAGCAAAACCACATCTTCCAGCTCATCCTCAAAAGCAACTACCAACACGACTACCCAAAGTCAGAGCAAAAACAGCAGCTACACTACCATCACCATCCAGACCAACGCCTCCAAGAACTGTAAGAGCTGCGTAAACCGTTTCAAAGAGAACGTGCCGTTCTTCAAAGGGGTGAAAGAGTACACCTTCGACTCATCCACCGCCAAACTGACGGTGACCTACGATCCGAAAAAGACCACTGCCGATCAAATCCGCAAGCAGATCAGCGACCTCGGCTACGATGCCGACAAGGTGAAGGCCAACGAAGCCGCCCGCGCCAAACTGCCTCCCTGCTGCCGCAAAGAGAGCTGCGGGAATTAAGGTATATTTGATAAATTGAAAGGTTAAACAGAAATATGGAGAACTATTTAATATCTGGTATTCAACAAATTGGAGTCGGCACTGAAAATTTCAGGAAGTCATGGGATTGGTATATTGAGATGTTTGGCATCAACACCCGGATTCTGGAGGACGACACGGTGGCGGAGCGGATGCTCCCCTACACAGGCAACCAGCCGCAGAAACGGCATGCCTGCATCGCCGTAAACCTGCAGGGCGGTGGCGGCTTCGAGATCTGGCAGTACAGCGAACGCAAACCTGTGCCCCCCGCACAGCCCGCCGCCATCGGCGACCTCGGCGTTTTCGCCGCCAAACTCAAATGCCGCGACGTACAGGCCTTCCACCAGCAGCTTAGCGCAAAGTGGACCCAGTGCGGTCCCGTCTCCGCCCTGCCCAACGGAACGCCCTGCTTCTATGTCAACGACCTGTACGGCAACACGTTCCAGGTGGTACAGCAGCCCGACATCTTCATCGAGCAGCACTGCCTCACCGGCGGTATGGTCGGCGCCCTGGTTGGTGTGACCGACATGGAGGCCTCCATCCGCTTCTATCGCGAGGTGCTCGGCTACGACAAGGTGGTTTATGACCAGACCGGCACATTCGACGACTGGAGTCTCATGCCCGGCAGCGAGCAGCAGTACCGCCGCGTGCTGTTGACCGACACCACCCCCGCCAAAGGCCCCTTCAGCGCCCTGATGCCCAAAGGCTCCATCGAGCTGGTGCAGGCCCTTGACCGCACCCCGCACAAGATATACGAAGGCCGCTACTGGGGCGACCCCGGCTTCATCCAGATCTGCTACGATATCTCCAACATGAAGGCTCTCGGCGAGTTCTGCCAGTCGAAAGGGCACCCCTTCACCGTGGACAGCTGTCCCGACGGCGAGGTGTTCGACATGGGAGACGCCTCCGGCCATTTCACCTACATCGAGGATCCTGACGGCACGCTGATTGAGTTTGTGGAGACGCACCGCATCCCTGTGGTCAAGAAACTCGGCTGGTACATCGATCTGCGCAAACGCGACCGCACGCAGCAGCTTCCCAAGTTTCTCCTTCGCATGATGGGATGGGTGTCGCGCCAGAAGCCCAGCAATCGATAATTCATTGACGATGAGCAAGAACGACAAACCGTTACGGGTGTGGATTACAGGGGCTTCATCGGGCATGGGTGAGGCGTGCGCCTACCTTTATGCTGCACGAAAAGCCCAGCTGATTCTCACCTCCTCGTCGTTGCAGAAGTTGGAGCCCGTGGCCGACAAATGCCGCTCGATGGGCGCGGAGGTTACCCTCCTCCCCTACGACCTCGAACAGTTAGCGGGCATCCCAGCGCTCTCACAGCAAGCCTGGCAGCAGTACGGCGGTCTTGACATCCTGTTCTGCAACGCCGGCGTGAGCCAGCGCACCAACGTGGAGGAGACCTCCATGGAGGTATTCCACAAAATCATGGATATCAACTTCTACGCACCGGTAGAGATGGTCAAGGCCATCCTGCCGCTGATGCTGGAGAATGGCGGGGGCAACATCGCTGCCACCACCTCTATCGCAGGCTGTTTCGGTTTCCCGCTGCGTTGCGCCTACAGCTCGTCGAAGCACGCGCTATACGGCTTTTTCGAAACCTTGCAGGCCGAATACACCGACAAGGGCATCCACACCACCCTCGTTTGCCCGGGGCGCGTGCGCACCGACATCTCGCTGAACTCGCTGGACCGCAACGGGCAACGCCGCGGCGTGATGGACCCCGGACAGGCCAACGGCATCAGCGCCGAGAAGGCAGCCAAAAAGATTGTACGCGCCATCGACCGGAACAGACGCGAGGTGCTGGTCGGCGGAAAAGAGCTTATCATGGTGTATATCAAGCGGTTCTTCCCTGGTCTGTGCGCACGGCTGGCACGGAAGATTAAGCCCATGTAAGGTTGGATAAAGTTATGAAATCCCATTATGGTAATCTTGTTCAATAAACCCTTCGGAGTACTGAGTCAATTCACCCCTGAGGGCGGGCATCGCGCGTTGGATGAGTTCGGTTTTCCTTCCGGAGTCTATGCGGCGGGACGGCTGGACCATGACAGCGAGGGTGCCTTGCTGCTGACAGACGACGGGCGACTGATCAAGCAGCTGCTGGATCCGAAGAATGCCCATCCCCGCACCTACCTCGCCCAAGTCGAAGGAGAAGTTACCGATGAAGCGTTATTAGCGCTGGCCAAGGGGGTCTTGATCAAAGGGTATCGCACACGGCCCTGCAAGGCGGAACGGGTGATGCCACCAGAGAACCTCTGGGAGCGCGTGCCGCCCATCCGTTATCGCGCCAGCATCCCCACCAGCTGGATCCGCCTTACCCTCACCGAAGGCAAGAACCGGCAGGTGAGGCACATGACCGCTGCCGTCGGCTTCCCCACCCTGCGGCTCATCCGCGTTCAAATCGGCGACCTCAGATTGGGCACGCTCCAGCCTGGAGAATGGAGGGTGGTCAGATAGTCTATACAGCAAGCGGGCACGCCAAATGGCATGCCCGCTATCGTTTGATCACACAACGTAAGTACAAATCCTACAGCTCTTTCGAGTAGTTGGGCGACTCGCTGGTGATGGTAATGTCGTGCGGATGGTTCTCTACCACACCGGCGGCGCTGATGCGGCAGAAACGGGCCTCGTGCAGCTTCTCGATGGTAGAAGCACCGCAGTAGCCCATGCCGGAGCGCAGACCGCCCGCCATCTGATAGAACACCTCGTACAAGGTTCCTTTATAGGGCACACGTCCGGAAATACCTTCTGGCACCAGCTTCTTGGCATCCTCCACATCGCTCTGCATATAACGGTCTTTTGAACCGCACTGCATGGCCTCCAAGGAACCCATTCCTCTGTAAGTCTTATACTTACGACCATTATACAGGATGGTGGCACCCGGAGCTTCCTCCACACCAGCCAGCATACCGCCGAGCATCACGGTGTCGCCACCGGCGGCCAGAGCCTTCACGATGTCGCCCGAGTAGCGCAGACCGCCATCGGCGATCAGCGGCACGTCGGTACCCTTCAGCTCTTTGCTCACGCCATAGATGGCACTCAGCTGCGGCACACCTACGCCAGCCACCACACGGGTGGTACAGATGGAGCCGGGACCGATACCCACTTTCACGGCATCAGCGCCCGCATCCACCAGACGGCGTGCGGCATCGGGAGTGGCGATGTTGCCCACCACCACATCCACAGTGGAGAAGTTGCGTTTCACCTCCTTCAAGGCATTGATGACACCAGCGGAGTTGCCGTGGGCGGAATCGAGCACCAGCGCGTCAACGCCGGCCTCAACCAAAGCCTCCACACGGGCGAGGGTCTCGTGCGAGATGCCCACACCGGCAGCCACCAACAGACGGCCGCTGGCATCCTTCGACGCATTCGGCTTGTCCTTCGAGTTGGTGATGTCGCTGTAGGTAATCAGCCCTACCAGGCGGTACTGGTCGTCCACCACGGGCAGCTTCTCAATCTTGTACCGCTGCAAGAGCTCAATCACCTCATTCATATCATCGTAATGCGTGGTGGTGATGAGATTTTCTGTCGTCATCACTTCGGTGATGGGACGTGCCATCTTGGTCTCGAAACGCAGGTCTCGATTGGTGACGATGCCCACCAGCACCCCCTGTTCGTTGATGACCGGAATACCGCCGATACGATACTCTCTCATGATACGCTGGGCGTCACCCACGGTCTTGTCAGGCGTGATGGTCACGGGATTGTTGATCATACCGTTCTGGGCGCGTTTCACCATGCTGACCTGATGTGCCTGTTCCTCAATAGGCATATTCTTATGAATCACACCGATACCACCTTCGCGAGCCATGGCGATGGCCATCTTGGCCTCGGTGACGGTGTCCATGGCAGCCGACACGAACGGGGCGTTCAGACGGATGTTGCGGGTGAAACGGGTACCCAACGTCACCTCACGGGGAAGGATTTCCGAATAGGCGGGCAGCAAGAGCACATCGTCGAATGTCAGCCCATCAAATTGAATTTTATCTTGTATAAATGACATAATATTAGGATTTTAGTGATGATTCGAGAAAAGTGAGAAAATAGGAATTTTCTCTCTTAGTGGAAATAATTGCGGATCAGGATGATCGGGGTGCAACGGTCGCCGCTACCACTCACGAGGTCCATCAAACTGGCCAGCAGGTCGCGATAGAGACGCGGGGTAGTACCCTGGCTCTGCATTGAACCCATCAGGTTGCTGTTCTTGGCAGCGATCTCTTTTTCAATAGCAGCCGTCAGCTCAGCACCATTCAGCTTACCAAATTTATCATCTGCCAAAGCCTTCACTTTCAACTCATTGGGAGTACCTTCCATAATTTCAGGATGGGTGTAGGCCGGCATGGTAATCGGGTCTGCAAATTCCCAAATTCCACCTTTAGGATCTTTGAAACAGCCATCACCATAGATACCCACGATGATATCCTTGCCCGTAACGGCTTTCAGCTCATCATGCACTTTGTGCACCAGCTCCAGAGCCTCAGCGGTCTTGGGGAACAGTTTGATACGCTCCTCATCGGTCTTGTTGGAACCGAGCAAACCATACTGGCAACGGTCGGACAGGATGTCGGCGAGGGTGAACACATTGTTGCCGCCCATCGCACGCTTTTTCTCTTCATAATCATGCAGATTTCCCAAGATAACCCACTCATTGGCAGCAGCTCCACAGAAGTTGGGGCGCACCTCAACGGCGGCTTTCTCCTGTTCGCAAATCTCCTTATAATACTCATCATAATTCATTTTGGTGAAAGGATGGTTGCGAAGCACGTTGCCCACCTCGTCCTCTTCGGGCATAACCAGCACAATCTTCTTGGCAGCGCGGGCGATACCTCTAAGGATGATGGCGAAGCGGTTGCGCGAATAGATGGGGTTCAAGATATAGATGGTGGCGTTCTCACCACATTTTGCCTTCACATCCGCAGCGATGTCATCCACTGTGACATAGTTGCCCTGCGAGCGGGCAACCACTGACTCGGTGATACCTACTACTGCACGGTCGCAAATGTCAAATTCGTTGTTGGGCTTGCGGATAGCATCCAGCACACTTTCTACAACGATAGCAGCGAGATTGTCACCTTCTCTGATGATGGGGCAGGTGAGACCCATAGCAATAACTCCTTGATTCATTTGATTTTAATTTTTGATGGTTGATATTTTAATTTGTTTTCATAATGTTCTAAAATAATAGTGCTCCCCTATTCCGCACTCCCTCCAATACGAGCTTTGATGATGGTGGCCCACAGTTTCGACACGTCGGTGCTCGACTCGGCATGGCAGAGGAAGCACTCCATGGTGTTTTTCATCAGCATGGCGATGGTGAGCGGTCCCACACCACCCGGAACAGGCGTGATGTAGCCGGCCACCTCCTTCACATTCTCAAAGTCCACATCGCCGACCACTTTGCCTTCGGCGTTGCGGGTAATGCCCACGTCGATCACCACCGCGCCGGGCTTCACCATGTCGGCGGTGATGAGTTTCTCCTGACCGGCGGCCACCACGAGGATGTCGGCCAGCAGCGTCACGGCACGGAGGTCGCGAGTGCCGGTATGCGCCATCACCACCGTGGCATTCTCGTCCAGCAGCAGCTTCGCTACCGGCTTGCCCACGATGTTGCTGCGCCCCACCACCACAGCCATCTTACCACGGATCTCAATCCCCGTGCTCTTGATGAGCTGGATGATGCCCTTCGGCGTACACGGCGCGATACAGTGCGTGCCCTGCCACAACGAACCCACATTCAGCGCATGGAAACCATCCACATCCTTGTGTTTCTCAATGGCATCCACCACGCGATCCTCGTTGATGTGGTTCGGCAACGGCAGCTGCACCAAGATACCGTCCACCAGCGGGTCGGCATTCAGCACATGGATGATGTTGATGAGCTCGCTCTCGCTGATGTTCTCCTTCAACGCAATCAAACGGGCATCCATGCCAATCGTCTTGGCGGTCTTCACCTTGTTGGTGACATACTTCAAGCTGCCCTCGTCTTCGCCGACAATGATGACGTAGAGCGACGGGCGGCGGCCATACTGCTGCTCCAACAGCGGAATCTGATCATGGATTTTCTCCTTGATGCGCGCTCCCAGTTTTTTTCCGTCAATGATTTGAGCCATGGTTTTTATGATTTAAAGATTTGAGAGATTTGAGAGATTATGAGGTTATATGAGAAGTTTTCAATTTACAATGAACAATGTACAATGTACAATTATTAGTTTTCAGTTTTCAATTCTCAATTTTCAATTTCAACCGCCCAGTGGGCGATGTCGTTACGATAGAAGAGGTTGTCGCAGTGGATTTTAGCAACTTCGGAATAGACTTTCTGTTTCAAGGTGGGAATGTCATCGCCTTCGGCCACCACCATCATCACACGGCCACCGGCAGTTTTGAGAATGCCGTTGTCCATCTTGGTGCCCATGTGGTAGATGCGTGCCTGCACCGTATCAACACCCTCAATGGCAAACCCCTTGTCGTATGAGCCCGGATAGCCTTTCGAAGCCAGCACCACGCCCATCGTCACCTTGTTCGACCAGCGCAGCTGCTGCTTCGGTTCACACTGATGCGCCACCGCAGCGAAGATGTCGAAGATGTCGCTTTCAATCAGCGGCAGCACCACCTCGGTTTCGGGGTCACCGAAACGGGCGTTGAACTCGATCACCTTGATACCCTGCGGGGTTTTCATCAGTCCAGCATACAGCACGCCCGACAGCGGACAACCCTCTGCGCACATGGCTGCAGCGGTGGGTTTCAGAATATGCTCCAAGGCAAAGGTTCTGTCCTCATCGGTGATGAACGGCAGTCCCGTGTAAGCACCCATGCCGCCTGTGTTAGGTCCCTTGTCGCCATCGAAAGCACGCTTGTGGTCCTGCGAAAGCGGCATCGGATACACCTTCTCGCCATCCACAAAGCACATGAACGAGAACTCGGGACCGGTGAGGAAGTCCTCCACCACCACCTTACCGTCGCCGAAGTGCGAGTCGGTGAGCATGTCCTTGAGGGCGGCCTTGGCCTCCTCCAGATTTTCCGCAATCACCACGCCCTTGCCGGCAGCGAGCCCGTCGTATTTGAGCACCGCCGGGAAAGGTCTTCCCTGCACATACGCCAAAGCTTCCGCATAGTCGGTAAAACTACGGTAACCAGCCGTCGAGATATCGTATTTCATCATCAACTCCTTGGCGAACTCCTTGCTGCTCTCGATGCGGGTAGCTGACTTCGTATGACCGAAAATCGCCAATCCAGCAGCACGGAAAGCATCCACGATACCCACCGCCAGAGCCGCCTCGGGGCCCACCACCGTCAGGTCGATCTGGTTCTCCTTGGCGAAACGCAACAGTCCCTCCACATCGGTATCTTTCAACCCGATGTTGGTAGCGATGGCGGCAGTTCCTGCATTGCCGGGAGCGCAGAAAATCTGTCCTACCTGCGGCGAACGATGCAGCGCATCTGCAATGGCATGTTCGCGACCTCCGCCTCCGATGACTAATACTTTATTCATAAATTGAAGATTTGAAAGATTTTAAGATTCGAAAGATTTGAGAGATTTGAAGATTTGAGAGATTTAGTGTTTGAAGTGGCGAACGCCGGTGAAGAGCATGGTGATACCCAGCTCGTTGGCTTTCTTGATGGCATCTTCGTCGCGGATACTGCCGCCGGGCTGTACGATGGCAGTTACGCCGTACTCGTGGGCGAGTACCACTGTGTCGTCGAAGGGCAGGAAGCCGTCGGAAGCCAGCACCAGATTGGTGGTGAAGCCTGCGGCGTGTGCCTGTTTCAAAGCGATTTCGGCAGAGCCTACGCGGTTGGTCTGTCCTGCACCGACACCAACAGTATGGTTGTCTTTCACCACTGCTATAGCGTTGGATTTCACGTGTTTTACAATCCTCCAACCAAAATCCAACTCGTGCATCTGCTCCTCGGTGGGCTTCACTTCCGTCACGCACATATCTGCTTTCAGCGTCTCCATCTGCGTGTCGAGATGCTGTGCCAGCAGACCACCGTTCACGCCCACATACTGCATCACGGGCTTGCCCGTCTTGGTCATATCCACCTCCATCACACGAAGGTTTTTCTTGGTGGAAAGAATCTCCATGGCTTCGGGAGTGAACGACGGGGCGATGACGATTTCCAAGAAGATGGGTTTCATGCCGAGGGCAACCTCTTTTGTGAGCGGACGGTTGACGGCCACGATGCCGCCATAGATGCTCACCTTGTCGGCCTCATAAGCAGCCTGCCATGCTTCTTCAATGGTTTTGCCTACGGCTGCACCGCAGGGATTCATGTGTTTCAGGGCTACGCAGAAGGGTTCGTCGAAGTCGCGCACCACATTCAAGGCCGCGTTGGCATCCTGTATATTATTGTATGACAATTCTTTACCTTGCAACTGCTTACCAAAAGCGAGGGAGAAGGGAACGGGCTCGGCGGCGGCGTAGAAGTTGGCCGACTGATGCGGGTTCTCTCCGTAGCGGAGGCTCTGTTTCAGGTCGTACTCCAAGAAAAGTTTCTCGGGAAGGCCAGCCTGTTTGCGCATGTAGGTAGCGATGCAGCTGTCGTACTCAGCAGTATGGGTGTAGGCCTTGGCCGACAGTTTGAGACGTGTCTCCTGCGTGGTATTGCCATGCTCGCGAATCTCAGCGATCACCGTTTCGTAGTCGGCGGGGTCGCACACAATGGTCACGTCGCGCCAGTTCTTGGCAGCGCTGCGCACCATGGAGGGACCTCCGATATCGATATTCTCGATGGCCTCTTCGAAGGTAACACCCTCTTTGGCAATCGTTTGGCGGAACGGGTAGAGGTTTACGCACACCATGTCAATCTGCTCGATAGCGTGCTCCTTGAGGGTTTGGAGATGTTCGGGAAGGTCGCGACGAGCGAGGATGCCACCATGCACGTTGGGATGCAACGTCTTCACACGGCCGTCGAGAATCTCCGGGAAGCCGGTCACCTCGCTGATGCCGATGGTTTTGATATTATTTTCTTGAAGAAGACGGCTTGTGCCTCCCGTGGAGATGATTTCCCAGCCCATCTCTTGCAGGGCCTTCACAAAAGGTACCAGTCCGGTTTTGTCGCTGACGCTTACTAATGCTCTCATTATTGTTGATTTGTTGATTCGTTGATTCGTTGATTAATCCTGTAATAACTTTCTAACAGTATCTACATACAGCTCATGTTCGATTTTCTGACCGATGCGGTGCACTTCATCGGGGTCGTTGCCGTCGTAGGGGAAGGCGCGCTGGGCGATGATTTTGCCGCCGTCAAGGGTTTCGTCCACATAGTGGATGGTGATGCCGAATACTTTCACGCCGTAGGCCACGGCATCTTCCACGGCGTGCGCGCCCTTAAAGGAGGGCAGCAGCGACGGGTGGATGTTGACGATGCGGCCTGGGAAGGCGCTCAGGAGGGTACTGCCCACGATGCGCATATATCCGGCGAGGCAGATGAGATCCACCTGACGGTCGCGCAGCATCTGCACGATCTCCTGCTCAAAGTCGGCTTTCGACGAGTACGATTTCGGGGAGAAGACGAAACTCTCCACGCCGAAACGCTCAGCACGCTCAATAACCTTTGCGCCGGGCTTGTCGCACACCATCAGCACCACGTCGGCATTCAGCCGTCCGTCGGCACAGGCCTGCGCCAACGCCTCGAAGTTGGTTCCCGACCCGCTGGCAAAAATGGCGATTTTCTTTTTATTGTTCATCATCGGTATCCATTATTTCATCACGATATTAACGCCCGGCTCGCCCGTCACCTTGCCGATGACGGTAGCCTTCTCGCCGTGCTGCGCCAGAATGGCGATGGCCTTCTCAGCTTCCGCTGCCGACAGAATGACCACCATGCCGATACCCATGTTGAAGATGTTGAACATCTCGCGGTGCGGCACCTTGCCCCACTTTTCCAACATACGGAACACCGGCAGGATCTCCCAGCTGCCCTCCTGAATTTCCAAACCCTGTCCCTCGCGCAGCGCACGCGGGATGTTCTCGTCGAAACCGCCGCCAGTGACATGGCAAACGCCATGCACGTCGCACTGGTAAATCACATCCAACACGGGTTTCACATAGATACGGGTGGGGGTCAGCAGCACCTCGCCGAGGGTGGCATCGCCGTAGGCGGCCTCAAACTCTTCGTCGCAGTCGCCCACGCGCTGACGATAACCGAATCCCTTGCGTTCCACAATCTTACGAACCAGACTGAAGCCGTTGGAATGCACACCCGATGAGGCAATGCCCACCAGTACATCCCCTACCGACACGTGGCTGCCGTCAATCAGTTTCGACTTCTCCACCACGCCCGTGGTGAAACCGGCGATGTCGTACTCGTCGTCGGAGTACATGCCCGGCATCTCGGCGGTCTCGCCACCGATAAGGGCACAACCGGCCTGACGGCAACCGTCAGCCACACCGGCCACGATCGCCTCCACCTTCTCCGGCACATTATGCCCCAACGCCACATAGTCGAGGAAGATCAGCGGCTCGGCACCCTGTGCCAGCACGTCGTTCACACACATGGCCACGGCATCAATACCGATGGTGTCGTGCTTGTCCATCGCGAAAGCAATCTTCAGCTTGGTTCCCACACCGTCGGTGCCACTCACCAGCACCGGCTCCTTGATGTTCAGACAACTCAGGTCGAACATTCCGCCAAAAGAACCGATGTTGCCCATCGACCCTTTACGCTCGGTTGACGACACATGCTGTTTGATGCGGCGGACCACCTCGTAGCCAGCCTCCAGATTCACTCCCGCTTTTTCGTAAGATTTTGCCATAATTATTCTTTATTAAAATTTCTAAAAATTACACTTTCCGCACTTGATATCACCCGACGGATATTCGCCCGTGAAACAAGCCAGACAAAGCTCTGCACAGCCGAAGGTCGATTCGCGAGAGGCTTCCGGAGTCATATAGCCGAGCGAATCAGCACCAAGCATCTTGCAGGCCTCCTCCAACGTACGGTTCGAGCAAAGCAACTCTTCCGGAGTGGAGGTGTCAACGCCGTAGTAACAGGGGTATTTCATCATCGGGCTGGCGATACGCACGTGCACCTCGGTAGCACCGGCTTCACGCAACAGCTTCACGATCTTCAACGAGGTGGTACCACGCACGATGGAGTCGTCAACGAGAACCACTCTCTTGCCTTTCAGAATCGAGTGAACAGGGCTCAGCTTCAGCTTAACGCCCATCTCACGGAGCTGCTGCTCCGGCTGGATGAAGGTTCGACCCATATATTTGTGTTTCACCAGACCCATCTCATAAGGAATACCACTCTCTTCGCTGTAACCCATAGCGGCGCTCAAACTTGACTCGGGAACACCGACCACGATGTCGGCCTCCACCGGCCACAGACGAGCGAGACGGCGACCCGACTCCATACGGTAGGCGTGCACATTGCAGCCGTCGATGTCGCTGTCGGGACGGGCCAAATAGATGAACTCCATGCCGCACATGCAGTGGCGTTTCTCTTCTGAATAGAAGTTGGAACGCAAACCTTTGTTGTCGATACAGAGAATCTCACCCGGCTCGATATCGCGCACGAACTTGGCACCCATGATCTCGAAAGCGCAAGATTCGCTGCTCACCACATAGCCATCCCCTAACTTACCTAAAACCAACGGCTTGATGCCGTTCTTATCGCGGCAGGCGTACAAGCGGTTCTTGGTCATCACCAAGAAATTGAAACCGCCTTCCAGTCCACGCAATGCGCTGATAATGTTTTCGATACGATCTTCGCATTTTCTTTTCTTAATCAGATGTGCGAAAAGTTCACTGTCAAGACCTGTCTGGAAGACATTCCCCATATCTTCCAAGCTCTCGAAAATCGGCTTGGTGTTGACGAGACAGCCGTCGCCGGCCACGACGAAATCGCCGGAGCTGTGACGGAAGAAAAGCGGCTGCACAGTGTCAAGACCGCTGTTGGCGATATTGGCATAACGCACAGTGGCCATGCCGATGCTGCCTTTCAATTCGCTGATGGATTTGGCATCGAAAATGCTGTCCACCAAGCCTAAGCCACGGTGACGCAAGCACTTGCCATTCTCATCAAAAGTTGCCATACCAGCACCTTCCTGCCCGCGGTGCTGCAAGTTGTGTATCCCGTAATAAAGTGCAGTGGATACGTTCGGTACGTTGTAAACTCCAAGAAGTCCCATAATTATTTTGTTTTCATAATGTGAATAAGTCCGTTCATTGTAAGCGACTATTTTTTGAAATAGCGCACCGCATTGTCGAAGATCGACTGGCAGCGGTTGCCTAATATGTTCTTGAAAAGATTCTGCTCATAACGCTCGCTGTGGCCCATCTTGCCGAGGATGTGTCCGTCGGGGCTGGTGATACCCTCGATGTCGTAGTGCGAACCGTTGGGGTTCTCCACATAGCGGAAGGCGACCTGACGGTTAGCAAAGAGCTGGCGGGCCATTTCGGGGCTGACCACAAACTTGCCTTCGCCATGGCTGAAGGCGATAGTATGCCGCTCACCGGGCTTGAAGGAAGCAAGCCACGGAGAGGGATTGTCGGCCACTTCAGTCTCAGCCATGAGGGAGATGTGGCGGTTGATGTCGTTGCGGAACAGAGTGGGTGAATCGGGCGTGACAGCACCGACTTTACCGTACGGCAGCAAACCGCTCTTCACGAGTGCCTGGAAGCCGTTGCAGATGCCGAGGATCAGGCCGCTGCGCTGCTGCAGTCTGCCGATAGCTGCGGCCACCTGCTCGTTGCCAATCACCGACGCGATAAACTTGCCGCTGCCGTCGGGCTCGTCGCCGCAGGAGAACCCGCCGCAGAACGCCAGTATCTGGCACCGGTCGATGCGCACGCAGAGCTCGCGGATGGACTCCAGCACGTCGCTGCCGGTAAGGTTTCTGAAGATAAACGGCTCCACCTGCGCACCCGCCTTGCGGAACGCCTTGGCCGTGTCGTAGTCGCAATTGGAACCCGGGAACACCGGCAGACACACCACCGGGCCGCCAGCAGGCACCTCACCCACATAGCCAGAAGCTGCCGCCAGTGCTGCAGGCTTCACCTCCCCCATCTTCTCATCAAACTGCGGCTCCACATGAACCGGGTAGATTTTCGCATAGCGGGCGTCATACGCCTGCTGCAAAGCCTCCAGCTTCATGCCTACGCCGTTGATGGTAATGATGGCGTTATCCGTCACACAACCCAACAACATCGCATCCGGGAAGTCAATCATGCCGTCGGTCTCTACGATTACTGAACCATAGTTCAGCGCAAAGAGTTCATCCTCCCCTATCTTCACATCCACTCCCAGCGCATTACCCATTGCCATCTTCACCAAACCCTCGGCCACGCCGCCGAAGCCCAACGACCATGCCGAAACAATGGTGTGATTCTCGATGCCGTGACGGATGAAATCCCAATTGTGCACCAGCTGGTCGGTGTTAGGCATATAGTTGTCCAAGGCGCGGTGGCGAACCAGATAAATCCGGTGTCCGGCCTTCTTGAACTCAGGCGAAATGACCGTGTTGGCATTCACCGTGGTAATGCCGAAAGCCACCAGTGTAGGCGGCACGTTCAGGTTTTCAAAGCTGCCGCTCATGGAGTCTTTACCGCCGATAGAGGGAAGGTTGAGCGCGAGCTGCATCTTCAAGGCACCCAGCAACGCGGAGAAGGGTTTTCCCCAGCGATGCGGGTCAGAGGTCATTTTTTCAAAATATTCCTGATAGGAGAATCTCATTTTAGAGAAGTCGCCGCCGGCAGCCACCACCTTGGTACAGGCTTCCACCACTGCGTAGGCAGCAGCGTGGTAAGGACTCCAGCGCGCGATGTCAGGATTGTAGCCGAAGGCCATCACGCTGGCGGTGTCGGTATAGCCGTCCACCGGCAGTTTCTGCACAGAGACCTGCGTCTCAGTGGTCTGGTATTGTCCGCCGTAGGGCATCAGCACGGTAGAGCGACCTATGGTAGAGTCGAACATCTCCACCAGTCCCTTCTGCGAAGCCACATTGGGAGAACCCATGAGGGTGGTCATGCGGGCAGGAAGATCATCGCCGGCGGGCATGGGACGGAAGGGGTGTTCGGTGCTCACAGGAGCCACCTGCACGGTGGAATAGTGCCGTGCACCGGCACTGTCGATAAACTCGCGCTCGAGGTCGCAAACCGCCACATTACCATTGAAGATGCGCATTCTGCCGCGGTCGGTCACGTCGGCCACATGCGTCACCTCCACATTGTCACGGGAGCAGTACCGCTCGAATTCGGCACGGTCGGCCGCACGCACCACCACAGCCATGCGCTCCTGCGACTCGCTGATGGAGAGCTCCGTGGCGTTGAGGCCTGAATACTTGGTTGGCACGCGGTCGATATAGATATCCAGACCCGGAGCGAGTTCCCCGATGGCGACACTAACGCCTCCCGCTCCGAAGTCATTGGATTTTTTTATCAATTTGGTCACCTCAGGGTGACGGAACAATCTCTGCAGCTTGCGCTCTTCGGGAGCGTTGCCCTTCTGCACCTCGCTGCCGCACACCTCAAGGGAAGTTTCGGTATGGCTCTTGGAAGAACCTGTGGCGCCGCCCACTCCATCACGGCCGGTGCGACCTCCGAGGAGGAGGATCACATCACCAGGAGCCGGACTCTCGCGGCGCACATTCTCAGCCTTCACCGCGCCTACCACAGCACCAATCTCCATACGCTTGGCCGTGTAGCCAGCGTCATAGATCTCACGCACCATCGTGGTAGCCAACCCGATCTGGTTGCCGTAGCTGGAGTAACCAGCAGCAGCCTTGCGACTGATGACACATTGCGGCAGCTTGCCGGCCATGGTCTCCGCAACAGGCTTGCAGATATCGCCGGCACCGGTGACACGCATCGCCTGATAGATATAGGAACGGCCCGACAGAGGGTCGCGGATGGCACCGCCCAGACAGGTGGCAGCACCGCCAAAAGGCTCAATCTCTGTGGGATGGTTGTGCGTCTCATTCTTGAACTGCAACAGCCATCTCTCCATGCGCCCGTCCACATCCACGTCCACGAAGATGCTGCAGGCGTTGTTCTCTTCGCTGCGCTCCATGTCGTCCAGCAAACCCTTCGCGCTCAGAAAACGAGCTCCGATAGTAGCCAGCTCCATCAGGCACAGGCTCTTGCCTTCGCGCTTCAATTCTGCGCGAATATCATATAATAACTGCAACGACTGCTCCATATCCGCTTTGATAAAGGAGTCGTCGATGCTGATGTTTGTCAATTCAGTGGTAAAGGTGGTGTGACGGCAGTGGTCACTCCAGTAGGTGTCGAGGATGCGGAGCTCCGTTTCCCACGGATCGCGTCCCTGGCGCTTGAAATAACGCACCACCTCGTCAAGGTCGTCGGTGTTCATGGCCAGGCCATGCGACGAGCAGAAGCCGACGTATTGGTCCGGTGTCATCTGCGTGAAACCCGTCAGGTCCTCCATCGGGCTCACCTCGGCCTGTTCGGTGGCCGAAAGCACGCTGAGGTCCTTGGCACGGCATTCCACGGGGTTGATGTAGTAGTGAGAAATCTTCGCAAGGGTCTCGGCAGTGGTGTCGTCATCGAAGATCAGCAGACGGGAGCTGCGAATCTGTATCTCCGCGTCGGGGGCGATCAGATGCACACAGTCCACTGCGGAAGAGGCACGCTGGTCGAATTGTCCGGGGATGTACTCCACGGCAATGTACTTCTTACCGGCGAGGTCGCAGCTGTCGGTCACGGTGTCGGTCACAATCTCACCGAACACGCGGTAGCGGCTTTTCTCTACCAGCTCATCGCTAAAGCCGAACAGGTCATAGACATTGATGAGCCGGAGGCTCTTGAGGTTGAGGGAGAGATTTTCATTCAGCTCCGCCAGGAGGCTGTCGGCCTCAACTCGGAACTGTTGTTTCTTTTCGACGTAGATGCGTCTGTTGTTCATAGGTTAAAGATTAAATGAAAACGCCCACGCGGAATTATTGCGTGGGCGTTGTTATGGTTATAGGGTAGTGTTCAGCACCTTCTCACTCTGACGCTTGCGGAACTCTTCCAGCTGGTGTGTCAGTTTCGGATCGTGCAGTGCCAGTATGGAGACCGCCATCAGCGCCGCGTTCTTTGCGCCGTCGATGGCCATGGTGGCCACCGGTATGCCTGATGGCATCTGTACGATGGAGAGCAGCGAGTCGAGTCCGTTCAGTGCCTTCGACTTCACCGGCACGCCGATGACCGGCAGGGTGGTGTAAGCCGCAATGACGCCCGGCAGATGCGCAGCGCCACCAGCACCGGCAATGATAATGTCAAAGCCATTGTCACGCGCGGCCTTCACATAGTCGGCCAACGGTCCGGGATTGCGGTGTGCACTCAGCACCTTCCATTCGTAGGGGATGCCGAACTCAGCAAGCGTCTCACAGGCCGGAGACATTACCTCGCGGTCGCTGACACTTCCCATGATAATCGCTACTTTCATCGTCTTTTCAGATTTTATTGACTATTTTTCAAAGAAGAGCTTCGACAAAGTCATCGGTTCGATGTATTCGCCGTTTTTGTAAACGCGCATGTTGCCGGAAGCGATCTCGTCGATCAGCATCACGCTGCCGTCTTTGTCGTAACCGAACTCAAACTTGATGTCGTAGAGGTCGAGGCCTCTTGCCTTCATCTCGTCAGCCACGATGCGGGTGACTTTGCGAACCATCACCTTGATATCGTCATACTGCTTCTCGGTCATGATGTTGAGGGCTACGAGACCGTCTTTGGTTACGAGCGGGTCGCCCTTGGCATCGTTCTTGAAGGTCATCTCGACATACTCGGGAAGGTCAGCTGCCTCTTCCACATACTCGCCATAGCGACGGAAGAAGCTACCGACAGCCTTGTAGCGACAGATCACTTCCAAACCGTGACCGAATACCTTGGCGGGCAGAACTTCCATGGTCACATTGTCCATGTCAGCGCTCACATAGTGGGTACGGATACCGGCAGCGTTGATCTTCTCAAAAAAATAGACGGACATTTTCAGGTTCACCTTTCCAACTCCGTCTATTTTAAGTCCTACAGAATTTTCACCTGGATCGAATTTGCCATCCTTTCCGGTGCAGTCATCCTTGAACTTCAAGCGATAGTTTCCATTGGTTAATGCGAAGACGTCTTTCGTCTTCCCGGTGTAAACAAGTTTTGTTTCCATAATGATGTGTTTTTTGATGGCGCAAAATTACACTATTTTTTTTTCGATTTTTTCAAATGAAGAAATTTTTTTATGAACTTTTCAACAATGTAAATTTTGACTAATAATCAAAAAGTTACTCTTCGTTTGTTCATTTCATTGAATAAAAATTGTTTTTTATTAAAATATGAATGAAAAATTACTCACAACAATTGCGTATTTTTGCGGCCTGAAAAACCGCAAAATTTATGGACAAAATCATCATCTTGGATTTCGGCTCGCAATACACGCAGCTCATTGCCCGCCGCGTGCGCGAATTGCACACCTATTGTGAAATTTTACCTTACAACAAATTTCCTGAAGGCGACCCGACGGTGAAGGGTGTCATCCTTTCCGGAAGCCCGTTCTCCGTCAACCAGGCGGAGGCCTTCAAGCCCGACCTGTCGGCCTTCCGTGGCAAGCTGCCCCTGCTGGGCATCTGCTACGGCGCACAGTACCTCGCCCATATCTCCGGCGGACATGTAGGCAGCAGCGACAGCCGTGAATACGGCCGCGCCCGCCTCGCCACCTTCGACCAGGGCGACCCGCTCTTCCAAGATGTGCGCGGACACTCGCAGGTGTGGATGTCGCACGGCGACACCATCGTGAAACTGCCGCAGAACTTCCGCATCATCGCCAGCACCGCCGACGTGCCCGTGGCCGCCTACCGCATCGACGGCGAACCCACCTGGGCCGTACAGTTCCACCCCGAGGTGTTCCACTCCGAGGACGGTCCCGCCATCCTCCGCAACTTTGTCCATGGCATCTGCGGCTGCCAGGCCGACTGGACCCCCGCCTCGTTCATCGAGTCAACGGTGAAAGAACTGCGCCAGCAACTCGGCAACGACAAGGTGGTGCTCGGCCTCTCCGGCGGCGTCGACTCCACCGTGGCCGCCATGCTGCTCAACAAGGCCATCGGCAAACAGCTCCACTGCATCTTCGTGGATAACGGACTGCTCCGCCTCAACGAGTTCTCCTCCGTGCTGAAGCACTACCAGCTGCTCGGCCTCAATGTGACGGGCGTGGACGCTTCGCAGCATTTCTACGAAGCCCTCAAAGGTGAAAGTGATCCCGAGAAGAAACGTAAAATTATAGGTAAAGGCTTCATCGAAGTGTTTGAGGCCGAAGCGAAGAAACTCGACGACGTGAAATGGCTCGCCCAAGGCACCATCTATCCCGACCGCATCGAGTCGCTCTCCATCACCGGCATGGTCATCAAGTCGCACCACAACGTGGGCGGACTGCCCGAACGCATGCACATGCAGGTGGTAGAACCTCTGAAGCTGCTCTTCAAGGATGAGGTACGGCAGGTGGGACGCGAGATGGGCATCCCGGAATCGTTCATCACGCGCCATCCTTTCCCGGGTCCCGGACTCGGCGTGCGTATCCTCGGCGACATCACGCCGGAAAAAGTTCGCATCCTGCAGGAGGCCGACGACATCTTCATCAACGGATTGCGGAAACATAAATTATATGATAAAGTATGGCAGGCGGGAGTCATCCTACTGCCCATCCGCTCGGTGGGTGTCATGGGCGATGAGCGCACCTACGAGAATGCCGTGGCCCTGCGCGCCGTCACCTCCACCGACGGCATGACAGCAGACTGGGCCGACCTGCCCAACGACTTCCTGCGCGCCATCTCCAACGAAATCATCAACAAGGTGCGCGGCATCAACCGCGTAGTTTACGACATCAGCTCGAAGCCGCCGGCGACCATCGAGTGGGAGTAAAGAATTAGTTCCTTACTCCTTCTTTTCTTCTTCCATCTTATCCTCCCAGAATTCAGCACCGCGGATGTGCAATTTCTTCGGATCAAAAACGGGCTCCTTGCCCTCTTTCTTCTGCTTTTCATAGTCGCGCAAAGCCCGTATCGCTTTGGGGAACAGCAACAGAATAGCGATGACGTTGATCCATGCCATGGCACCTACCCCGATATCCCCCATATCCCATGCCGTCTTCGCCTCCTTGAGCGAGCCGTAGAACACCGCCACAATAATCACGATGCGAAGCACCCACACCGCCACATGCTCCTTTTTCCCTTTCCCAAAAAGATAAACGATGCCTGTCTCCGCATAATAGTAATAAGCCATGATGGTGGTGAAAGCGAAAAACGCAAGGGCCACTGCAATCACGATGTTGCCGGCCGTACTTCCCAACAGCGTGCCCAAGGCAGTGGAGGTATAGGAAACATCCGGCGCCCCCAGCATATATGGTGACGTATAGAGCATTTCACCAGTAGAAGCATCCACAACATTGTAAGTCTTGGTGGCCAATATCATCACGGCAGTGGCAGTACACACCAACAGCGTGTCCACATACACCGAGAAGGCCTGCACCAGTCCCTGCTTCACCGGATGCGACACTTTGGCGGCCCCCGCCACGATGGGTCCCGTTCCCTGCCCTGCCTCATTGGAGTAAATGCCACGCTTCACCCCCCACGCAATCGTAGCACCAATAATGCCGCCGAACATCTCATGCACGCCGAAAGCGCTGCGGAACATGTCGGAAAAGACCGACGGCACCACCGAGGCATTGCACACCAACACCACAATAGCAAGGATAACGTATAATATCGCCATGAAAGGCGCCACAACCTCTGCCACAACGGCAATGCGCTTCACGCCCCCAATAATCACCAGTCCCAACATGATGGCCGTGATACCCCCTACAACAGCGGGGCTCACATGCGGCAGCGCATTGGAAAAGGCAATGGCGATGCCGTTGCTCTGCACCGGCGGCATGAAGAGTCCGCAGGCCACCACTGAACAAACAGCAAAAAGCACAGCCATCCAACGCCAGCGCAACCCCTTTTCAATGTAATATGAAGGCCCGCCACGGAACTGTCCGTTATGGTTTTCCTTGTAAATCTGCGCCAGCGTCGCCTCCACGAATGCGGAGCCTGAACCGAGAAACGCAATGATCCACATCCACACTATCGCACCGGGACCGCCATAGCCGATGGCCGTGGCCACCCCCACAATATTGCCCGTGCCCACACGTCCCGACAACGCCATGGCAAAAGCCTGAAAAGAGGTGATGCCCGTCTTCTGCTTTTTGTCGGTAGAGAACAGCAGCCTCACCATCTCACCGAAACGTCGCACCTGCACAAATCGGGTGAGGATGGAAAAGAAAAGACCCGCACCCAGACAAAGAAACACCAGTGCTGGGCTCCATATCCATCCCGACAGGGTGGAGACAGCCTTTTCTATGCTTATATTAAGGAGTGAGAGGGACATATAAAGATTTTGAGGCGCAAAGATACACAAAAAAATCAATTGCATATCCATGCGCCTCAAAATTCAGTCGGGCGAACCCGTAAATCGCCTACTGGAAAAGCGTCTCGATGAGATCTTTATAATGCGCATGCACCAGATGGCGCTTCACTTTCAGAGTGGGCGTGATGAGGCCGTTCTTCATGGTCCATGCATCGGGAACCACCTCAAACTTCTTCACCTTTTCGGTCTCGCCGAAGAAAGCGTTATACTCATCCACCACGCGGGCGAAACGTTTGAGCACCACTTCGTTCTTGACAATCTGCTCGGGGGTGGTGAACTCCACTTCGTGGCGCTGGCACCAGCTCTTGAGGAACTCGAAGTCAGGCGAGATGATGGCCGCCGCAAACTTGCGGTTTTCACCCACCACCACCATATTTTCAATAAAGGGAGATTCGCAGAACTTTTCCTCAATCATCTGAGGATTAACATATTTGCCGAAAGAGGTCTTGAACAGGCTCTTGAGACGGCCCGTGATGACCAGCTGGTCGTGTTCGGTCCAGCGGCCGAGGTCGCCTGTGTGGAACCAGCCGTCGGCGTCGATCACCTCGCGGGTGCGTTCCTCATCCTTGTAGTAGCCCATCATCACGTTGTGACCGCGGCAGAGCACCTCGCCGTTTTCCGCAATCCTCACCTCCACACCAGGCAGCGGGAAGCCCACCGTACCGGCCTCGCGGGCGTAGGGCAAACGGCTGCTCACCGCAATCACGGGAGAGGTCTCCGTAGCACCATAGCCTTCAAACACCGGCATGCCAATGGCGGAGAAGAAAGAGGCCAGACGCGGCTGGATGCTGGCAGCACCCGACACGATGATGTCGAAGTTGCCACCAATACCTTTACGAATCTTAGAATAGATGAGCTTGTCGGCGATGGCATGGCGGAAATTGTACCACCAAGTACGTTCTGAATCCTGAATGCGGTACTGTTCGGCCAAGCGGAAAGCCCAGCGGAAGATGGCCTTCGGGATGGGTTTCATATTCTTACTGGTGCTCCAAATCTTGTCGGAGAATTTCTCCAGCACACGCGGCACGGCCGACATCATGGTGGGATTCACCTCCTTGATGTTCTCGGCAATGGTCCCTAAATTCTGCGCATAATATACCGACATGCCCAGGTACTGGTACAAAAACACCAGCATTCGCTCGTAGGCGTGACACAGCGGCAGGAAGCTGAAAGCGCGCTTGCTCCATGGAGCGGGAGTCTGACGGAGGTTCAACAGCTGGCTTACAATGTTGTAATGCGACAGCATCACACCCTTCGGTGCGCCAGTGGTGCCAGAGGTATACATGATGGTAGAGCAATCCTCAGGTTTCACCGCATCGCGGCGGCGCTGCAGCTCTTCGGGCTGCTGGTTCTCCGCTCCCAGGGCAATCAGCTGGTCTAGGTAGGGGAACTCCTGACGGTCGATAAAAGTATAGATGCGCTCCAGCTCCGGACAGTCAGAACGGATAGCCTTGATCTTATTCATCACCTCAGCACCTTCCAAAATCACAATGCGCATCCCCGAGTGGGAGATGATGTGACGATAGTCGGCCTCACTGATGGTGGGATAAATCGGTACCGTCACGGCACCAATCTGCATGATGCCCATGTCGATCATGTTCCATTCCGGACGGTTGGTGGAGATCAAGCCGACGCGGTCGCCGGGCTGGATGCCCAGATTCATGAGCGCGTAGCTGATATTGTCAGTAATTTCTCTGTACTCCTTTGGAGAAAAGGTCTTCCATGCACCGTCTCTCTTGGCGGCCAACGCTACGTTCTGCTCTGGCCAAGCCTCTTCATAGCGAGTCAGGATGTCGAACAATCTTGAAATCTCTTGCATAAGTAAAATGATTTAGTTAATGGTTGATAAAATCGGCGGCAAAAGAACAACTTTTTTTCATTATTTTGTTTTTTAAGTGACATCACACACGTCGTTGGGACGAATTTTTTCATTTTGGGACGAATTTTTGTATTTTGGGACGAATTTTTGAAACAAATTGCGCATTTCAAAAAAAATAGTAATTTTGCAGCCCCAAAATTGACACGAAAATGAATAGGGATATCCCCTCATATTTACTGAAAATATCAACGAACGTCAAAATTCTTGCATTTGTCGCGCTCTTCTCTATCGTATTCGTATGCGTGTATAACCCCATTGCCATTTTCCAGTTCATCCCGCAGGGTATCTCCCAGCCAAGAGAGTTTCTCTACTCCGCCATCATTATTATTGCGGCAACCCTGATGCTGTTGGGAAGTCGCTGCCTGATGTGCCTGCTGTATCGTTCCAAAGGCCTCTCCCTTTTTTCCTACATAATATGGTTAGTGGCAGAAGTGGTATTCCTCGCCCTATCCTATTCTACCTTCGCCATCTTTGTCGCCCATGACTCCCGCTCGTTTTACGAAATCCTGCGGGGCGCTTTCATCTTCATCCCCTCGATGCTCATTTTGCCGTATGCCTTCTCCTATCTCTATTTCGCCTTAAAAATCAAAAACATAAAAATCAACGATTTGCTCTCCTCAATGAAAAATAGTGACACTTTCTCCATTGAGGAGCCTCTCTCCATCTACGCCAACGACACCACCATCAACCTGCGCGATGCCAAAGACGAGCTCAAACTCTCCATCCGTCAGGAGAACCTGCTATATGCCGAAGCGGCCTCCAACTACACCATAGTATACTATTTAAAAAATGGCAATGTAGAACGACTTTTGCTGCGCAGCACCTTCAAAAAAGTGGAGGAACAGTTAACCCCGCACAACTTCGCCCGCTGCCACCGTGGTTACATCGTCAATTTGCGCAAAGTGCAGCTGGTGCGGAAAGAAAGTGATGGTTTTTTCCTTGACATGGAACACAATATCAATGGCATTCCCATCTCACAAACCTATGCCGAAGACATGATTGTGCGCTTTACTTCGGGGGAAAATTAGAAAATTCGCAGCAAGATACCATTGTATCTCTATTTTTTGTAATTTTGCAGGCTAATTTTAAAGTCATTATTTCATAATAAAATACGAAAGAAAATGAGCGGTGGACTGTATTCCATGGATCAAAAGGATTTTGATCAAACCCTAGACTTAACGAAAGTAAAGCCTTACGGCGACACCATGAATGACGGCAAAGTACAGGTGAGCTTCACGCTGCCCGTACCCTGCGGCGACGAAGCCGTAGAGGCTGCCAAACAGATGATGAAAAAGATGGGCTTTGAGAACCCGTTGGTGGTGTTCCACAAAGAGTTGGCTGAAGGTTTCACCTTCTTCAACTGCTACGGTTCCACCATCCACACGGTCGATTTCACCGCCATCCATGTCCCGAAGGTGGAGTCCACTGTCATGGACATGCACGAGACCGACGAGTTCATCCGCGAGCATATCGGACGTAAAATCATCGCCATCGGCGCCAGCACTGGTACCGATGCACACACCGTCGGCATCGACGCCATCATGAACATGAAAGGCTATGCAGGTCACTATGGCATAGAGCGTTACGATATGTTTGAAGCTCTTAACATGGGCAGCCAGGTACCCAATGAGGAGTTCATTGCCAAGGCCATCGAGATGAAGGCTGACGTGCTGCTGGTGTCGCAGACCGTTACCCAGAAGGACGTGCATATCAAGAACCTCACCGAGTTGGTGGAGATGTTGGAGGCTGAAGGTCTGCGCGACAAGGTCATCCTCGTGTGCGGCGGACCGCGTATCTCGCACGAGCTGGCACAGGAGCTCGGCTACGACGCCGGTTTCGGCAGCGGCTCCTACGCCGACGATGTCGCCTCCTACGTGGCACAAGAACTGGATCGCCGTCTCAACCATCACTAGGAATTGCAACGCATCATCGTTTCCGTCAGCAACGACCTCTACAGCGACCAACGGGTAGATAAAGTCTGCAACTCATTGGTTGACATGGGGTTTTATGTTTTGCTGGTGGGAAGAAAACTCCCCAACTCCCCTGCCCTACCGTCCCGCCGCTACTCCACTCGACGGCTCCGACTGCTCTTCAAAAAAGGATTTCTCTTCTATGCAGAGTTGAACTTCCGATTGTTCCTCTTCCTTCTGTTTCACAGATTTGACATGTTGGTAGCCAACGATTTGGACACGCTTTACCCCAATTTTCTCATCAGTAAAATCAAAAGAAAAAGACTGGTTTACGACAGTCACGAGTACTTCTGTGGCGTGCCAGAACTCAACGACCGGCCACGGGTGCAGCGTTTTTGGCGAAGAATCGAAAAAAGATGCTTCCCGCACCTAAAAGATGTCATCACTGTATGTAATTCAATAGCAGAAATTTACGATCAAGAATACCCACGAAAAAACAAGGTGAACGTGGTGCGCAACGTACCTTCACGACAGCGATTTCCCATCACCAAAAGCCGTGCCGACCTGGGGCTCCCCACCGACTGCAAGCTGATTGTGATGCAGGGGGCCATCAACCGCGACCGCGGGGCCGAAGAGCTGATTTTGGCCATGAAAGAGATTCCCAACGCGCAGCTGCTCATCATCGGCAATGGCGATGTCGTTCCACAGCTAAAGGCGTTGACGGAAAAACAATCGCTAGAAAAGATCATCCATTTCATTCCCAGAGTATCTCCTGAAGAGTTGGCCAACTACACAGCGTTGTGCGACATCGGCTGCTCGTTGGAGAAGGACACCAACCTCAACTACCGGTACTGTCTACCCAACAAGCTTTTCGACTACATCAAGGCGGGAATCCCTTGTGTGGTGAGCGACCTGCCGGAGATGGCTGCCGTGGTAAAAGAGAGTCAAGTGGGGTTAGTCATTTCGGAGCCCACCCCTGCCGCCATCGCCACTGCAATCAACAAGCTATTAAATGATAGCGAGTTATATTCATCCTGCAAGGCTGCGACGGAGCGGGCGTTAGCACAATATTGCTGGGAGCACGAGGAGGGAATCCTGCGCGCCATCTACCTTCGTTCTTAACAGCAAGGGGCAGGTGAAAAAAATCTGAAAAAAAATCTGTTTTCCCTACCAAAGCAAAGAATAAAAGTAGTATTTTTGCCATCCTGAATTTATAAGACTTAAAAGGAGACAAAATGAACATTTTACTTGCTGTTGACACGGCGCTTCTGTTAGGCATTCTTTGGAAGGCTGTGCTGATTTTGGGTATTGTAGGCCTTGTGGCCGCTGTAGTGTTATTCTTCATTGCCAAGAAGTTCCATGTGGAGGAAGACCCCCGCATTGATCAGATTTGCGAACTGTTGCCCGGTGCGAACTGCGGCGGCTGCGGCTTTGCAGGGTGCAGAAACCTTGCAGAGACGATGGTGGCACGCGGCACGATGGAGGGCTGCAGTTGTCCCGGAACCCCGAAAGAGAAGAACGAGCAGATTGCCGCCATCCTCGGCATTGAGGCGGCCGACAGCACCCCGAAGGTGGCTGTGGTACGCTGCCAGGGCTCTTGCGAGAACTCGCCTGCCAAGGTGAGCTACGACTCCGAGATCTCCTGCTTCTTCGCCAACAGTCTGTACGCCGGCGAGGGCTTGTGCCCCAACGGCTGTCTCGGCTGCGGTGACTGTGTGAAGGCCTGTAACTTCGGGGCCATCACCATCGACCCGACGACCAAGCTGCCTGTGGTGGACGAGGAGAAGTGCGTGGGCTGCGGCGTGTGCGCCAAGACCTGTCCGCGTACCGTCATCGAGATTCGCCACAAAGGTCTCAAGAACCGCCGCGTGTATGTGGCATGCAACAACAAAGAGAAGGGCGCTGTTGCGATGAAGAACTGCAAGGCCGCCTGTATCGGCTGCGGCAAGTGCGCCAAGGTGTGCCCCTTCGAGGCCATCACCGTGGAGAACAACCTCGCCTACATCGACTTCACCAAGTGCAAAATGTGCAAGAAATGCGTGGCCGAATGTCCGAAGAACGCCATCGTGGCGGTCAACTTCCCGGCACCGGTGGCCAAACCGGCCGAGAAACCCGCTGAAAAGCCTGAGGCTGCACCGCAGGCTGAAGCTGAAACCGCTACTCCCGCGCAAGCCTAACCCTTCCATCTTTTACCATCATTCACATTTTTTATAAGCAAAACAAAACCAACAATATGTCCACCGAAATTTCTAACGAACTGAAAAAAGAAGTGAAAGCCTTAGGGAAAAAGACCTTCCACATGGGAGGTGTGCACCCGGAAGCCAACAAGATTGCCCACAACCAAGGGATTGAGGAGTTTCCCCTTCCCGATCAGGCAGTGGTATATATGACCCAGCACCTCGGCGCGCCCGCCAAACCTGTCGTACAGAAGGGCGACAAGGTGAAAGTGGGACAGCTGGTGGGAGAAGCCAGCGGCTTCGTGAGCGCCAACATCCACTCCCCTATCTCGGGGACTGTGAACCGCGTGGACATGATTGCCGACATCAGCGGTTATAAGAAGCCCGCCATCGTCATCGACCGCGAAGGCGACGAATGGATGGAAGACATCGACACGACTCCCGACATCGTGAGTGAGATCAAGCTCGGCAAGGACGAGATTATCACGCGAATGAAGGAGAAGGGCATTGTGGGACTTGGTGGCGCCTGCTTCCCCACCCACATCAAATATATGCTCAAGCCCGAGCAGAAATGCGAATACCTCATCATCAACGCGGCCGAATGCGAGCCCTACATCTCCACCGACAACCGTATGGCCATCGAACATGCCGAGGAGTGTATCATCGGCATAGAGGTTGCCCTGATTGCATCGGGCGCCGACCAGGCCATTATCGGTATTGAGGACAACAAGCCGGAAGCCACCGCCAGCCTGGTGGCAGCCGCCAAGGGGCATCCGAAAATCAAAGTGCAGCCCCTCCGCATCAAATATCCGCAAGGTGCTGAAAAACAGCTTATCAAGGCTATTACAGGTCGTAGCGTACCCAACGGCGCGCTCCCGATTTCGGTCGGCTGCATCGTCAACAACCTCACCACCACGTACGCCATCTATCAGGCTGTGCAGAAGAACATGCCTATCGTGCAGACCTTCACCACCGTTTCCGGCAAATCGATACCGGCCGACAAATGCCGCAACTTCCACATGCGCCTCGGCACGCCCATCCAAGCTGTGATGGACACCGTGGGCATTCCGGAAGACACCGGCAAGATCATCTCCGGTGGTCCGATGATGGGCAAGGCCATCACCAACCTGAACGCCTATGCCGTCAAAGGCATGTCGAGCCTGCTGTTCCTCAACGAAAAGGAAGCCAAGCGCGGTCCGGTCAGCAACTGCATCCGCTGCGGCAAGTGCGTGGACGCCTGTCCTATGGGACTGGAGCCGTACCGCCTGCATGCTCTGTCGGAAAATATGCGGTTTGAAGACTGCGAAAAGGAAGGCATCATGAACTGCATTGAATGCGGCTGCTGCCAGTTCACCTGTCCCGCCAACCGTCCGCTGCTTGACAACGTGCGTATCGGCAAGAACAAAACCGGCGCGATGATCCGCGCCCGCGCTGCCCAAAACCAGCCCAAATAGTCTGTCATGACCGCCCTCTACCGAATTTTCCTCCCCACCCTTTTCGCCATCGCCCTGCTGACCGCCGGTTGCCGTTCCAACAACCACACCGACGAAACAGCTCCAGCACCGGAGCAAACCGCCAACGAGCAGCAGACCTCTGAAAAAGAGGAGCCCAACACCATCGGCCTGCCCAAGCAGGATATCGATTTCTCGAAGGTGCAGGTGGTGGACGAGAAAAGGTTTATGAAAGAGGTGTGCGAATTTGATGATGCTGGCAGGTACGGTTTCAAATGCACCCGTCCCACCATTATTGACTTTACCGCTGGCTGGTGCGGCTGGTGCTCCAAACTCTCCCCCCACCTCGTGGATATGGCCCAGCAATATTCCGACCAAATCGCCATCTACAAAGTGGATGTGGACAAGTGCCCCAACATCGCGCAACATTTTAACATCCAAGGACTTCCCACCCTCATCATTGTGAAGCCGCACAAGCAACCAGAAAGAATTGAGGGATACGTTGATAAAGATAAGCTCGAGAAAATCATCCAAAATAAACTGCTGTCTGAATAATGCGCATTTCGTTGTTCATCCGCAAAACGTCCGCTGCCATGCTCCTGGCGACGGCTGTTTTTTTGGCTGATGCACAAACCATTGACTGTCAGGTGGCAGAAGGCTTCACCAACCGAATTGAACAACAGAGCAGAGTCATCAATGTGGACGATCCGGAGCTGGTCACCTTACATTATATATTTGTCAATGAAATGTTGGATTCGGTGAAGATTTTCCAAGATGAATTTCTTCCCAACCTCCATTTTTGTCCGCAGATTGACTTTTTCGCCACCTTACACCAGTGCAAAGCATTGGAGTACAAACTGCAGGAGTTGAAAGACACGCTGGAAGTGCAGCGCCGGCGGGTGGACACCCTCTTCTACCTCCAAGCCGTGGAAGAGCTGAACTACCGCGACACAGCGATGTGCGAGTACTATCTTGACCGCGCCCTGCAATTCAACCGCGTGCAGACCGACGCCCTTCTTCTGCGGCTGCAGCTTGACTACGCGCACAAGGATTTCAATGAATGCCTCTCCACCCTGCGCATACTCTACCATGATGCCACGCTGAACCGAGAGCAGGAGAACCTACTTTCAGATTTCAACATGCAGTTTTACAGAGAATTATACAATACAGGAGACGCTTTGGTAAAGGCTGGACATGAGGCAGACGCACTGGCTTTGTTCGAGACATTGGAAATCTTTTGTCACGACCTTCCCTCCTCCTACTGCAATGATGACTATTATCACGGAATTATCCGCTCGAAATCAGGAGTTTACGAATCATATCTCACCATCGCAAAAGTCGCATGGGAGCGCAAGCATCCCGATCTGGCTTTTAAGTTTCTCGACTATGCCAAAGCCTACCGGATGGAAAACGAGGATGAGGTACTGATTCCAGAGCATTTTGTGAAATTCATTGAAGAAATGGAGGCACGCCGTCCCCGTTATTCCAACCCCACCACGCCATGAGTTCCCATCCTTTTCTTCAGAAAAAGACCTACCTGCAGTCACCTTTGCTGCACATTGCATACACAACCGGCTGTCTTTTGGTGATTTACACCCTTTGTCGGTTGGTTTTCTACCTCTTCAACCTCTCCCATTTTCCGGAGGCACGCGCAGTATATTTTCTCTACGGGCTCCGATTCGACCTGGCGGCTATCATTCTCCTGAATGCCCCTTACTTCCTGCTGTTGCTGCTGCCGTTCAACTTTGTGGGCACACGTCCATGCCGTATCGCTGCCAACCTCTATCTCATCCTTGCCAACCTTTTGGCCATTGCCGCCAATCTGATTGACACCTGCTATTACCCGTTCTCCATGCGCAGAATGACCTGCGATATTTTCAGTTTTGCAGGCGCAACGGGCAATTTCGGAGATCTGCTTCCCCTTTTTCTTCATGACTATTATTATATGTTCTTCATCTTCATCGGTTTCGTATTGTTGCTGATGGCGATGGTTTATTTTTCTAAATTTATTGATTATAAAGAATTTATAATAAAAGGAAAAACGCTACTCGTACAAATAGCCGTCCGTATCCTCCTCATCGGACTCTTACTGTTGGGCATCCGCGGAGGCTGGCAATACCGCCCGCTATCGATGGTTTCGGCAGGCGAGTACGGAGGCGTTGAGTATGCCGCCCTCATCCTCAATTCCCCCTTCACACTTCTCAATACCCTGCACAGCGAACAGCTTCCCGAGCAGACCTATTTCCCTGAAGAAGAATGCGAGCAAGAATTTCCTATTAAAAGAGAAATATTTGATAATCAATATTTTATACCACCCAAAACCGACAATGTCGTTCTTATTATTTTAGAAGGAATATCCAGTGAATACAGCACGGCGCTGGCTGACGAGCCGAAAGCGATTGCCGGCTACACGCCGTTTTTGGACAGCCTGACGGAACACAGCATCACCTTCCGGGGAATGGCCAACGGACAGCAGTCCATTGAGGCCGTTGCGTCCATCTTGGGCGGCATCCCCTCGCTGATGGAAAAACCGTTCTGCCAGTCTCAATATGCCACCAATTATGTCAGCTATGCGCTTCCCGTGCTGAAACGGCAGGGCATGACCACGCATTTCTTCCATGGGGGCACCAACGGCACGATGGGCTTCGACCGGATGAGCCGCACCGCAGGGGTGGACCACTACTACGGGATGGATGAGTACCCCTACCGGCGCCGCGACTACGACGGCAGCTGGGGGATTCCTGACGTGCCGTATCTGAACTATGTGGCTGAGCAACTGAATCATACAGACGGACTTTTTTTCGCCACCCTCTACACTCTCACCTCGCACCATCCGTTCCAAGTGCCAGCAGAGTACGACACCCTAGTGCCCCAAGGGGATTTCCCCATGCAACACACGGTGGCCTATACCGACGAGGCATTACGACAGTTCTTCGCACAAGTTTCGCAAACCGACTGGTACAACCGCACCCTGTTCGTCATCACCGCCGATCACTGCACCTTTGAAGGTGCGAAAGATATTGATTATCAAAAACATCGCTATTCCGTTCCGATGATCTTCTATCATCCAGCGCAACCAGAAGTGTTCCACTCCGACGAAATCATGCAGCAGGTGGACATCATGCCCTCCATATTCGGCTATTGCGGCTTCAGCGGACCATTTGTCTCTTTCGGCAACAATGTGTTCGACAGTTCAACGCCACGCTTCGCGATCAACTACCTGTCGGGCACCTATCAGTTTTACATCTCCCATTATCTAATAGAATTTAGCGGAGATAAAATATTGAAAATATGGGATTTAGAAAAAGAAGGAAGCCAAAGAGAGATCCCTTCAGAACAAGTTCCACAGATAAAAGAATATGAAAGGCTAATGAAGGCGGTCATTCAGCAATATCATGAAGGCCTTCTACACAACAAACTGAAAATCAATTAGTGGTGATTGTCCACCTCAATCCGGATATAAGAGATCAGGGAGCCTTGTTCCAGCCATTTCTTTTCGTAAAAAGTCTGAATCTCCGTCAGGAAAGGATGGTTTTCTGACGCATAAACATCCTCAATATTGTCGGTAATATGCCATTGTTCTTCAGCGGCGGTTTCGAGCAGATACTCATACAGCAGGCGGCTGTCGGTCTTGAGGTGCAGCACTCCAGTTTCGCCCCACACAAGGCGGTAGCGCTCCACAAAGTTGGGGGAGACGAGACGGCGACGGGCTTTCTTGGGCTGCGGATCGGGGAAGGTCACCCAGATCTCGGACACCTCACCCGGTGCAAAATAGCGTTCAATATCGTCAATCTGTCCGCGGATGAAGGCGGCATTGGTGAGGTTTTCTATGGTAGCGTCCTTACAGCCGCGCCAGAGGCGGGCACCCTTGCGGTCCATGCCGATGAAGTTCTTGTCGGGGAAGTGGCGTGCCATGGAAACCGTATATTCGCCACGGCCGCAGCCCACCTCCACGATGATGGGATTTTCGTTATGGAAATAGTCCGCATTCCACTTGCCCTTGAGCGGGAAAGCGTCGTTGCGCACATCATAATGATGGTGTTGGAAAAGGTTGGTGAAAGTCTCGTTTTCAGCGAAACGCTGGAGTTTATGTTTGGCCATGTTATCGGTAGTTGTTGACTTCTGCTAATTTGGAATATTTGCCGCCGAGGGCGATAAGTTCGTCGTGGGTGCCCTGTTCCACGATGCGGCCGCCGTCGAGCACCACAATCTTGTCGGCGTTGCGGATGGTGGAGAGTCGGTGGGCGATGACAATGGTGGTGCGATTCTGCATGACGCGGTCGAGGGCTTCCTGAACGAGGCGTTCCGACTCGGTATCCATGGCGGAAGTGGCCTCGTCGAGGATCAGGATGGGGGTGTTGCGCAGCACAGCGCGGGCGATGCTGATACGCTGCCGCTGGCCGCCGGAGAGGCTGAGGCCGCGGTCGCCGATGACAGTGTTGAGGCCATCGGGCATCGCCTCGATGAACTCGGCAGCGTTGGCCGTGCGAGCGGCTGCCATCACAGCCTGCTCATCCACCTGCTCACGACCGAAGGCAATGTTATGGGCAATGGTATCATTGAAAAGTACAACATCCTGTGTCACAATGGAGAAGAGCGAGCGAAGCGAGCGGATGTCGCACTGACGGATATCCACCCCATCCAGCAGAATGCGCCCGCCGGTCACGTCATAGAAACGGGGCAGCAGGTCTGCGAGAGTGGACTTCCCTGCCCCCGACGCGCCCACGATGGCCACCATCTGCCCTTTTCCCACCGTCAGGTTCACATCGTGCAGCACCTCGGCTGTCGCATACGAAAACGATACGTTTTCCATCACAATCTCGCGTTCAAACCCGTTCAGTTTCACCGCATTCGGAACATCCGTAATCACCTCCTCGGCATCCAGCACCTCGTAGATGCGGTCCAGCACAGCCAGTCCGCGGTGGTACTTGGCGAGGGCAGTGCCGATATTCTTGGCGGGATTGACAATCATGGCGAAAAGGGCGATGTAGGTGATAAACATGGGGGCGGTGAACGACGACTGTCCGCTCAGCACGAGCGAGCCGCCGAACACGAGAATGATCATCACCACCGTCACACCGAGAAACTCGCTCATCGGGGAGGCCAGGTCGCCGCGGCGGGTCACCCGACGCAGCAGAGAGGCCACCGCTGTGTTATGCTTCTCAAACACAGATTCAGCGTGCGCCTGCGCATTGAAACCCTTGATGATGCGAAGGCCGGCAAGCGTCTCCTCCACATGCGAGGTGAGGATACCCTGCTGGATTTTCATTTCCTTACTTTTCTTTCTTAAAGTTCTACTAATCAATGAAATAATAACACCCGCAACCGGCAGCAGCACCATTACAAACAGGGTAAGCTGGTAACTGATGGTAAAGAGGGCGGCAACGTAGATGAGCACGGTGAGCAGTGCGGAGATCAGCGTCTGGAACGCACTCAGCACTGTAAATTCCACCTCCTGTGTATCGTTGACGGCGCGGGAGATGACATCGCCTTTCTTCTGTCCCGAAAAATAGGCCAACGGCAGCAGCAGCACCTTGCGGTACATACGATTACGGAGGGATCGGATGACATCGCTGCGCACTGGGGCGAGCAGCCACTGGGTGAGGATCAGGAAGAAATTCTTCAGCAGAAACAGCACCACCACAAAGATAATGATGGCGGTCAGCGAGCCGCGTGGAGCATTCAAATCGGCAAAAAGACCGACCAACTTCATCAACTTCTCCCCTATCACACTCAATCCGCTGAGTTCGCCTTGGAAAATCAGCTTTACCAACGGCTCGATGAGCATCATGGTAAGGATGGAGAAAAGAATGGAGATAAGATTGACGAAAACAACAAGCAGCAATTTCCATTTATAAGGTTTGATAATGGAAATAATCTTGTTGTTAAGCATTTACTTTGGAAATGAAGCTCAAAAAAAAGTCGGGGTGACAAGACTCGAACTTGCGGCCTCTACGTCCCGAACGTAGCGCGCTACCAACTGCGCCACACCCCGCTGTTTTGAGGCTGCAAAAATACGATTTTTTTTCATACCCCAGCATTTTACAGAAAATTTTTCTACTTTTGCAAATCCATAATTATTAAACAAATAGTGTAACAACCGTGACAAAAAGGCATTGCACACGCAGCAATTGGTAATAAAAATGGAAGAGAAGAAGTCGAAAAAGGCGAAAAAGTTCATGGAGAAACCCGAGTATCCGGGCGGTCGGAAGGCGCTGGACGCATTTGTGGCGGCGCATCTCCAATATCCCGAAGATGCCATGAAGCAACGGATCGAAGGCATCGTGGCCGTCGCCTATCAGGTGAGCGACGACGGCGAGGTGCAGAATGCCACCATCATCAAAGGCTTGTGTCCGTCGTGCAACGAGGAGGCCTTGCGGATTGTGAACATGCTACAGTACGGCAAGGCGCACAACAGAGGTTTTCGGCTGAAGGCCAACTGCAAGCTCAACATACACTTCCGGCTGGCACCCGCGCCACAAGCACCCACGGTGAACATCACCTACACAACCTCCAAAACCGCACAAAAGAGCAACACTCCACCTTCAAAAGGCGGATATACCATCACTTTGACAGTCGGAAACAACTAACCTTATTTTTCCATCTCTTCGGCGATGATGCGGCAAATCTCTTCCGAGATATTCTCCACCGTATCCATGCCGTTGATGTGGCGCAGCAGACCTTTGGCGGCGTAGTAATCCTCGAGCGGCTTGGTCTGCGCGAAATAGTTGGCGATGCGCTTCTCGATGATTTCCGGAGTATCGTCGCTGCGGCCTTCGAGGCGGGCGCGGTTGAGCATACGCTTGATAATCTCCTCCTCATCGACATTCAGGTTGATAACCAGCGAGATAGGGAGATTCTTGTCGTGGCCAATGCCATCGAGCATCTCGGCCTGCTGGATGGTGCGCGGCACGCCGTCGAGGATGGAGCCGATGATTTCGGGCATCTGTTCGAGGCAATCGTGCAACATGTTGATGGTCAGCGAGTCGGGACAGAGAGCGCCGCGGTTGATATACGACTGGGCTTCCACGCCGAGCGGAGTGCTATTGGCGATATTTTTGCGGAAGAGGTCGCCGGTGGAAACGTGGGCGAGGTTGAACTTCTGGGCCATGATTTTGGCCTGTGTGCCTTTGCCGGAGCCGGGGGCACCGAGCATGACGATATTGAATTTTTTCATTATGGTAATTGTTTGATTATTCCTCCACTACTTGGTAGATGTCGCGCAGGTTGCGTCCCAAACCATCGTAATCCATGCCTCTACCCAAGATGAACTTGTTGGGAATTTCGAGACCGATGAAGTCGATAGGCAGTGACTTGCGGTATGAGTCGGGCTTGTATGTGAGCGTAGCGATTTTGACATCCTTAGCGTGTGCTTCGCGCAGCATGGCCTCAATGAACTCGTAGGTGTTGCCGGTGTCGATAATATCCTCGATGACCAAAACCCGCTTATTTTCAATATTTTCGGTAAGGCCGATAAGATTTTTCACCTTTTCGGTACTTTTGGTTCCGGCATAGGAGCTCACCTTGACGCAGCAGAGTCGGCACTGGAAATCGAGTTGTTTCAGCAGGTCAGAGCCGAAGATCACGGAGCCGTTAAGGACAAGAAGGATAACAGGGATGTCGTTTTTGTATTCTTCGTTGACTTCTGCGGCCACTCTTTCAACCGCTTTATCAATTTCATTTTCAGAAATATACTTAACAAATTTCCGATCGCCGACGGTAATGGTATTCATTGAAAAAATGGATTTAAAATGATTCGCAAAATTACAAATTTTCGAGCGAAAAATGACATTTTTTGGTGAAAAACACCTTTTATCTTGCCAATCTCTCTATCAGCTGCTCAACGGTAAGGTTTTCCTGCTCACCGGTGGCCATGTTCTTGAAGGCGAACACGCCGGCGCTCATCTCGTTTTCACCGGCCATGATGACGAATGGGATACCGCGGTTGTTAGCGAAGGTCATCTGCTTGCCGATTTTGGCCTTGTCGGGGAAGAGCTCGGCGGTGATGCCGGCCGCCCGCAGTTGCTGCAAAGCCGACAGCGCATAGAGTTCCTCCTTCTCGCCGAAGTTGAGCAGCAACGCCTGCACCGGATTCTCCAACGACTTCGGGAAGAGTTGCAACTCGTTGAGCACGTCGTAGATACGCTCCGCGCCATAGGAGATGCCAACACCTGACACGTTTTTGAGTCCGAAGATGCCGGTGAGGTTGTCGTAGCGGCCGCCGCCGGAGATGCTGCCGATGCTCACATCGAGCGCCTTCACCTCGAAGATGGCCCCCGTATAATAGTTGAGGCCACGGGCGAGGGTGATATCCAATTCAATATCAGCATTAATTTTCAGAAATTCAGCATATTGCAACATTTTCGTCAACTCTTCCACACCTTTGAGTCCGGTTTCGGAGGTGGCGAAAATCTGGGAGAGTTTCTGCAACTTTTCAGCATTCGTGCCCGTGAAATCGAAGAAGGGGTAGAGTTTTTGAACGGCCTCTTCCGACAGCCCGCGCTCGCGCAGTTCGGCGCACACGTTCTCGCGGCCGATCTTGTCGAGTTTGTCAATGGCGGTGCAGATGTCGGTAATCTTGTCGGACTCCCCGAGAATCTCAGCGATGCCAGAGAGAATCTTGCGGTTGTTGACCTTGATAACCACGCGGATGCCGAATTTCTGGAAGATCTCGGCAGTAATCTGCATCAGCTCTGCCTCGTTGAGGAGCGAGTTGGTGCCGATGACGTCGGCGTCGCACTGGTAGAACTCGCGGTAGCGGCCCTTCTGCGGACGGTCGGCGCGCCACACGGGCTGCATCTGGTAGCGTTTGAAGGGGAAGGTGATCTCGTTCTGGTGCTGCACCACGAAGCGTGCGAAAGGCACGGTAAGGTCGTAGCGGAGGCCTTTCTCGCAGATGGCGGAGGCGAGCCGGACAGAGGATTCCTCCTGACGGTCAACACCTTGCATAAAGTCACCGGAGTTGAGAATCTTGAACAGCAGGCGGTCGCCCTCCTCGCCGTATTTGCCCATCAGGGTGGAGAGGTTCTCCATGGCGGGGGTCTCTATCGGCAGATAGGCATGCGCCTCGAAGACGCTGCGGATGGTCTGGAAAATGTAGTTGCGGCGCATCATCTCCAACGGAGTGAAGTCGCGGGTACCTTTGGGAATGCTTGGTTTGATCATAAGGTGAATCCTTTATGTGATAAAACGAGAAAAGATTAACGCCCAGCCGAGCTGGGTTTCAGGCTGCAAAATTACAAAACAAAGTGCAATGGGCAATGCCCGCCGCCCAATTTCCATCAACATTTTTATATATATTGCGTCTGAAGATTGCGATTTGCTGATTTTGTCGTATCTTTGCAAGCTAAAATTAGAATGTGGGAATGAAAGCGCGCTTCACCATTATCTTATTGTGCTATTGCATGATAGGCACTGCTTTTGCACAGAAGACATCCTACCGTATCACATTCAAGTGGTACGAAGGAAACGCTTCGTGCGAGGGGAAGATGGCGTATCTCACCGGTTTCTATGGCGACGAAGTGCAGGTGTATGACAGTGTGGTGGTGAGAAAAGGCACCTCCGTATTCAAGGGCAAGGCGTTGCCTGACGGACTTTATGAAGTGTCGGTAGCCGGCATGGAACCCTATTCCCTCGTCATCTCCGAAAGCCGGAAGTTCACCTACTGGACCGATTGTGTGTCGCATATTGAGGGTTCGGCAGAAAACCTCGCCTACCAGCAGGCGCATTTCGGCATCACCACCACCGATGGCTATATACCTGAGCCCGTTGATCTTGAGACCCTTAGCCAAGGGCATGATTTGGTGTACAAGTATCTGCTTTTGGAATACCTTGGTTTGGAGCAATGCCCCTACCCAGATGCCAGGATGTTGCATCATCCCCTTTTCAACCAACTCATTTCCAACAAATTGCAATCCGAAAAAATCACCATCATCGACTCCGTCTTCGACCGATACGGAATGGATACGGAGATCGGGCAATATTACATGGCCAAAGTGTTGAAATATTACAATATGGACAACAACGTGGCCTACGACGACATTCTTCTGCATCTTTACGACAAATATTATTTACCCAACCATCTCCAGCTCTTCTCTGAAAATTACGAAAGACGTTTGTTGAAAGGTGTAGAAAGGAAGCGGCACATGGCCATCGGGGCGAAAGTGCCGCCGATAGAGGCGAAAAATGATGCGGGGAAAACGGAATCCACCGCCGCCATCCAGCGCCCCAACATCGTGGTATGGTTCTGGGATGCCGACTGCGAGGATTGTCTGGAAGAGACACCCATCCTCAACAGGATTTACATGGAGCACCAGGACGACTACGACTTCGAAGTATTCGGCTACTGCATCACCGCGGATGTGAAACGATGGCGGGAGGTTTCGAAAGAGATGGACATCAAGTTCATCAACACCTGCGATGGATTAGGTGGCAGCAACTATGATGTCATCGACCATTTCAACATCCTCACCACCCCCGCCTGCCTGCTCATAGACCAAGAACATAAAATAATCCTGCGTCAATTTACGTTAGAAGAGCTTGAAGAGTTTTTCAACGATTTGAACCCTGATAAATACAATATGGAATGAAAAGAATTGTCTTATTAATTTCACTTATTGCGGTAATCGCTTCCCCATTCCAGCTTTCTGCCCAGAAGAAAAAAACGGCAGAAGCCGCCAAAACGGGACACAACATCGTATTCAGCATCCCGAATGCAAAAGACTCGATCGTCTATCTCGCTGTCTACTACCGCGACAAACTGATTTTGAAGGACTCGGCACAAGTCACGCCCACCAAGCAAGGGCCTCAGTACATCTTCAAAGGCGACACCGAGTACCAAGGGGGCTTGTACAAATTAGTGAGTCAAAGCCACTTCCCGTACATGGACTTTGTGATGGACGGCCCGCAGTTTTTCTCGTTCACCTGCGGCACCACCGGCAGTGCGGATAGCGTGATTGTGAACAACTCGCCCCACAACGACGTGCTGATAGCCTTCCAGCGCAAGACCAGCAAGGCCGGCAAGCAGATGAGCGACTGGCGCAAAGCTTACGACGAAGCGAAAAAGGCTGACAAAAAAGATGACATTGAAAAGTACGAGAAGCTCATGAAGGATTTGAATGAGGAGATGGAGCAGTACATCAAAAACCTCATCGTAGAGCATCCCGACTACCTCTTCTCCAAGATTCAAAACGCCTACCAGTCGGTGGACATCCCCGATGCGCCCACCAACCCCGACGGCACCATCGACTCCACCTTCCAACTCCGCTACTTCCTGACTCACTATTGGGACAACATCGACCTCGGCGACAACCGCCTGATTTTCACCCCCGTATTGGAACCCAAATTGAAAGAGTATTTCACCAAATATCTGCAATATCAGGAGCCAGACAGCATTTGCCGATATGTGGATATGGTATTGGAAAAATCCGCTTCCGACAGTCTGATGTACCACTTTCTCATCGACTGGCTCTCGTACAACTATGAGACCAGCAAATTGCTCGGTCACGACGGAGTATTTGTACACATCGTGAAAAACAACCACATGAAGGGCAAGTGTGTATGGATGGACGAGGACCTGCTGCGCAAATACGAAAAACGTGTCAAGCATCTCGAGCCGATCCTTATCGGCAAGATTGCGCCGGAGCTAATGATTCCCGACACCTCCCTCACCGATGACTACACGCGCTGGCACTCCTCCTACCGTCCGAAGGGAGCGGCCACCAAGCCGTATATCATCCTCTGGTTTTACGACCCCGACTGTCCCACCTGCAAGAAAGAATCGCAGAAACTGCGGGCCGTTTACGACTCGTTGGAGAACCTCGGACAGCGCAACTTCGACGTGTATGCCGTGGCCAACGACGCCGACATCGACCGATGGAAAAAGTATGTGAAAGAGAACAACTACCCGTGGATCAACGTGGGCGGCAACAAGGGCAATGTGGACTATCTCGAACTGTTCAACATCTACGAGACGGGCAATCCCGCCATGTTCATCATCAATTCCAAACACGAAATCATCCTGAACCGCCGCATTGAGATGAACTCTATCCCCGAATTCCTGCGACAATACGAGAAAAGGATAAGTCTGAAACAATGACACATTATTTACCAGAAAATCAATTTATTAAATATTATTACTATGAGCATTACTTTAGAAGGAAAAACCATTGAAATGGACGGTGACGGCTTCATGCTGCAACCGGAACTGTGGACCGAAGAGCTGGCCAAACTCATTGCACAAGAGGATGGCATTGAGAACCTCACCGAAGACCACTGGAAAATCATCAACATCATCAGAGCCAACTACTTAGAGAAAGGTCTCGCCCCGATGGTGCGCGTCATCTGCAAGGAGAGCGGTCTGAAACTGAAACAGATTTACGAACTCTTCCCGCTGGGTCCCGCCAGAGGAGCCTGCCGTGTGGCTGGTCTGCCCAAACCGGAAGGATGCGTGTAGGAAATTGAGAATTGAAAATTGAAAATTGAAAGTTGAGAAGTTGAAGAGTTAAAAACCTTTTTAGAGATGAGTATTTATCAGATTATTTCGTTGGTTGCATTGGCATATTGTTTTGTGCTGATGATGTGGCATTTTGTAAGGATCATCCGGTTGGGGAAACCGAAGGACTTGTCGGCCAAGAGTGGCGACGTGACCAAGGGCGTGATTTATGCCAACACGGTGGCGATGTCGCCCACCCACAAGGAGTCGGCTTACCTGCATCTGCCCACCTACGCTGCCGGCATCATCTTCCACTGCGGCATTTTTCTCTCCATACTTCTCTACTTCCTTTCCCTCTTCAATCTCAACGTCTGGTACCCCGAATGGCTGAACCTTATTCTCGCCATTGCCCTGTGCGCCTCTGCCTGCTGCGGCACCACACTGATTATCAAAAGATTGAGCAGCAAGAACCTCAGCAGTCTCTCCAATATTGACGACTACCTTTCCAATATGTTCACCACCTTGTTCCAGTGTGCGACCATCATCTTCCTCCTTACGGAAGGCATGAACGACACCTGGCATGTGGTGTATTACATCATGGTGAGTGTTTTGTTGTTGTACATGCCATTGGGCAAACTGAAACACGTACTTTACTATTTCTCAGCGCGTTATCATCTCGGTTTCTTCTATGGCTGGCGCAATGTATGGCCGCCAAAAACTGAAAACTGAGAATTGAAAATTGAAAATGTACAATTGACAATGAGAATGAGGGAGGAGATTCCGCCTCCCTTACGGTCGGCGGAATGGTGAAGCGCTCGAAACAACATTAGGGAAGGGCGGGCAATTTGGCGTTGCTAAACTGCCCGCCCCTACCTTTTATTTTTTATGCTTATTACAAACAATACGC
>JBGUYY010000109.1:0-3288 GCA_045222555.1 Bacteroidales bacterium
TCAGGTATCTCTCTGATGACATCAGCATATCTGACATTGAGATAGTCCTGCTCAGGACAGTACACATGCTTAGCATTGGCTCTCAGAAAGTCTCTGTAGTCATCCATGATACAAGGTACCGTACTGACTGCCTTAGAGCCATACACACAGAAACCTGTGTTAATGTATGAGTGATATGGTGCTATGTCTAAGACATCAAGGCTCTTGACCCACCTGTCTCTATTTCTCCTCTCTGAGACTCCATAGATGTACTCAGCTCTGCATCTGTCCACCAAAGGCATCACAGTGTTGAAAAACAGAGTATCAAGGTCAAAATTGACCACTATATCATACTCCTGAGCAAGCTCAGAGAGTGCCTGTAGTCTCATCGCATATGCAGGCAGACTCTCTCTGCTGACAAACATCTCAAAGTATTTATCGCCCAGATTATCATGCTCAGGGAGTACAGGGAACTCACACTCTCTGTACTCTATTGGATAATCATCAAGTGCTGCATGCAGTCTCTTGAGATTAGTGCCTGTCTGATAATAGACTATAGTCTTAAGATAATTAAATCTAAAGAAAGAGCTTAGAGATACTATGCATGGATCTATGTAGTCTGCATTAACTACACAATATGCTACTGTCTTATAAGTCATCAGTGAATATTCCCTCATCATAATTGACCAAAGTGATAGATACACGCTTATCACCCGGATTAACCTCAGTCACCCAAGCCTTGATCAACTCACCTATAGCAAAGAATGGATACTCCATGCTGATGCCGTAATCTGAGCACCAAGTCAGAGAGCCATCAATCACAAGATGATGACTGTCTGAGCGTGTATATGTGTACTGAGACATAGAGCCGCCAAGATTTCTGATATAGATAATCCCTGTAGTCAGTGCCTCAGGTATCTCCATATCTGTCTCTATAGTATGAGATGATGAGACATACTCTGTCACTCTGCCTGTGACGTTACTGAGATTTTCATCAAGAACAAGACCAACTAGGTCATTATACTGACAGTTAAGACCATCATACTCAGTCTCTATCTTGTATGTCACTCTGGTACTCATGAGATATCTGAGTCTCCTCATACCCATAGCAACAGCTTGCTCTCTTGAGGTCACACCAAAGGCTGTCATCTTTTCCTGATGTACTGACATTGGATATGCAGTGACTAAGCTGTCACCATTGTCATCTACATGACAGAATATAGTCTCAGTCTTATATGTCTGAGGAGAGGTGTAGTCTACTACCACCTCATCAACATCATCATCCTTAGGCAGATTAAAAGTAATCTCAGGAGACTTGGTCAGGTTCTGAGGAGTGAATATCTGAGCCAATGGCTCTGCTACACCCTGTACATGCAGTCTTGTGAATGAGAGCTTATTATTGAGCACTACAGGAGAGGCAAAGCCTACATTAAGACAGTCCCTCAGTACATTAAGCAGAGTACTATCATCATCAACGGTACCATTAAGCTTAAGTCCTTTGGTCATCCATAAGGTATTGTATGCAGCAAGTGAGGTGTTATTAATAATACCTGCATACTTAGAGGCATTGCAGACATACTTGACTACAGGTGCTATCTCCTGAGTAGCTATCAAGTCACCAGAGCTGATGTCCGGGAGCTTTCTAGTCCAGTATGTAGCTATCTGGTTCTCTGACAGCTCTGAGAGTGTCTCTGTCCCCTTAAATCTGCAGATAAGCACTGTCATGTCATCATACTTATTGACAGTACTGATGACTGACTTAAGACCTATCCATTTACAGGTATTAAGAGCTCTGGTGCTATTGTCTGCATCAGAGAGATTTTTCATTCTAAACTCATAATTACCTGCAGTCTCAAGCTCAAGCTGATAAGTAAAAGCAAGCTCATCATTGGTATGATCTGTGAATGTTCTCTCTACAGTCACCCATGGATCATTAGAGCCTGCTAGTCTGTAGCCTATCTCTATCTTTACAGATAAGTCACGGAAAGAGCCATCATCCTGCAGATACCCTAAGCCCTGAGGAAAAGCAATATCATACTCAAATATACTAGCCTCAGCTCCATAAGGACATGCCCTGTATGGACCTACATACTCCCCGGCAGTACTTGAGCTTTCATCAATGGTAAAACTCAGAGAGCTATTAGGTATCCCCTGTCCCCAGAACTCCACCCACTCGCTTATCACAGCATAGTCCTGAGACACTCTGGAGACATTGTATACACCTGTACTGCTATCATGAGAATTGATGATATACATGCCGTTATCAGCCCATGGATAATCCACCGGGAGACCCTGAGTCACTAATATCTCAGTAACATGATCTACAGAGGTGTTATATGCTCCTGATGGAGCTGTAGGAGTGGCAGGATAATTGCCTTGGTCAAGCTCTGTACTGTCTACAGTGATAGTAGCTATCTCATCATCATCTACAGTACTGTAGGCAATATCTAAGAGCTCACATGGTGATGTGACCTCATCTGTAGCATCCACAGTCTTAATACGTGGACCCGATGTACCTCCATGGATAGTGTATGTCAGTCTGGTGATTTTCTTAACCACTATTCTTACGATATCCCCGGCAGAGGTAATCTGCTGAGTATCAGGATCAGTGACTCTAGCTCTCAGCCATGACTGATGCAGAGCATAGTGATCATCTGCAAAATTATCAGCAAGTACCACATCCATGGAGCTAGTACCTGCAAGAGCATCATCAGTGATGGTATCTGATGAGCCTACAAGTCTGGTGTTATTTGCTCCAGAGATGGTAAAGTACACACCATCACCCCATCTGAGGTCTAATTTTTTCTGTATAGGAGGAGTGGTCGACGGACCTGCACAGCCATATGTTGTATAGCCACTGACATAGTAGGTACCGCTGAATGTATCATCAGCAAAGTACACACTAGGATTAGACTGTGATGACTGATCAGTCTCTGATACAGCAGGCTCAAGTGTATGACCTGATGCAGTGACCTCTGTAGAGGAGTAGTAGCAGTACCATGACTTATCCTCTATAGAATTATCAGCAGTCATGACGGTACCGGGCTCATAGATAGCTACTCTGCACCCCTCAAGCTCATTGATAGGAGTCTCACCTACATAGATATCTGAGTGATTAGCCTCATAGTCATAGTAGCCTACACCTTGGCAGAGTATCACATCCATGAACTGCTTGTTATTTCTGTAGAATACATGCTTATCAGCAAGGTAGTCAGGATAATGCTTGAAAAAGCCAAAATTCTCAGGCACTACCTGAGTGAGCTTGACCTTGTTACCTTGAGCGTTGACATCATAGATGGAACTGCCCTG
>JBGUYY010000110.1:0-3139 GCA_045222555.1 Bacteroidales bacterium
GCGAGAAAGCCGGAAGGGGTAGGGGTCCGGGGACAGGGGAAGGTGGCTTTCTCCCACGCTCTTTGGCTTCCCCTTCCCCGGGGGGCACAGCATGTCGCCTACAAGGGCAGGGCAGCAAGCAGGCTCATCGGTTGATTTCAGTTGGCAGGGGAGGCGCAGAGTGTGGAGGAGAGGAGTGTGAAAAACGATGCAAATAGCAAAAAGTCAATTATTTTCGAAAAGATGTCAAATATACTTGACAAAAAGTGACCGATGGAGTATATTGAGGGTGCAGAGAGGGTGCAGAGAGGGTGCAGAGAGGGTCTGCTGACGAGTAATTGACCCTGCTGCCAGAGAATTCTGCAAAACATAACGTGACAAGCCTGACGAAGAAATCAAAGGAGGTTTTCTTATGACAGCACAAGCAATCATTTCTTTAATCTTTTCCATTGCCCTTATTGTCCTTGTGTGCTGGGGCATTTTCAAACGCGCGAACAAGGACCACAAAGCCAAAACACAGTATGACGAACGGCAGACCGCAGTCCGCGGAAAAGGGTTCATGTACGGTTTTTACACGATGCTCGTGTTCCAGACCATTCTTTACATCCTGGAGACCTCCGGCATCACCCTGCCTATCGCCCCGTTCTCCCTCGGGTTCGTCGGAGTCATCCTGGGTGCCACGGTCCTGGCGGTCTATACCGTCTGGAACGGTGCCTACTGGGGCCTCAACAACAACCGGAAGTGGTATACGATCATCTTTGTGTTCTTCCTGCTGTTCAACCTCATCCCCATCATCGGGGTCTGGTCGACGGAAGGGTTCCTGAATGTCATCCAGGGAACCAGCCTTGTGAACGTCGGGGTGGAGGTCATGCTCATCGCCCTTGGCATTGCGTTTGCACTGCGGCACATGAAGGATAAAACCGAAGAAGCGGAGGGCTGACCATGAAAAACCTCAAAGTGAAGTCCGCCCGGGCCGCGAAGGACTATTCCCAGCAGCAACTCGCTGACATCGTTGGCGTCTCGCGGCAGACCATCGCCGCCATTGAAAAGGGGGACTACAACCCCACCATCAACCTCTGCATCGGCATCTGCAAAGCCCTCGACAAGACCCTTGACGACCTCTTCTGGGAAGAGCCCGAAGAGTAAGGCTCAGAAGAAAGCGCAGAAGAAAGCGCAGAGGAAAGCGCAGAGGAAGGCGCAGAGGAAGCCGGTCCAGCAGAAACCAAAAACAAAAGCACTTCGCATTTTGAACCGCGCCCCGTCAAGTGGACAAATTAAATAATGAAAATTATTTCGTGCCGGCAGACCAGCAATCTGCTGGCATTTTTTTGTGTTCGGCATCCTTGACAGAACCTACATAGGACGCATTGTGGGCTTCGCCGACGGCGAAGAACTCAGGAACAATCAGGCTATTGAACTCTCCGTCGAGAAGAATATGGTAGCGTCCAATGCAGAACCTGTAAAGGACGAACGCCCTTCGGGCGTGCCTCACTTAGCCTCTGGCTCTGGCGCCTAGGAACAATCAGGCAGCCAGGTAGAAGAGCTCGTACTTTTCCATGGGAGTGAGGACTCCGAGGTTGCGTTGGTAACGCTGGTTATTGTAGTAGAAAATGTAGTTTTCAATCATGGCAACCAGTTCTTCTCGGTTGGTGAAACGTTTGCCGTAGTAACGTTCTCTTTTCAAAATGCCCCAGAAACCTTCCATTGGACCGTTGTCAATGCACTTGCCCACACGGGACATGCTCTGGGTCATGCCGGCAGCCATGAGCATGCCGTGAAAAGTGTTGTTGGTGTATTGGAAACCGCGGTCGCTGTGGAACAGCGGGCGTGCATTCGGATTCAGCCGAACTGCTTCATTGAAGTTTTCAAACACAAGAGAATTATTGTTGCTGTCGCCAATGTTGAAAGCAACAATTCTCCGGTCATAAAGGTCCAGGATGGCACTAAGATAAATCTTGTGGACGGCGAGACCCTCATAGTACTTGAACTCCGTCACGTCGGTCAGCCACTTTTGGTTCGGTGCTTCTGCCTTGAACTTCCGTGCAAGAACATTCTCGGCAACATGTTGCGGATTCTTTGCCGAGATAGTGCAGCCATGGTTCGAATACTTTATGGTGGACTTAATCTGAAGGTGTCGGCAAATTCGAAGCACACGTTTGTCGTTCACGTAAACATGGCATTCTCGTTTCAGAAAGTCATTAATTCTCCGGTATCCCATCTCAGGGAAAGTTTCGTGAATTTCCCAAACGAGAGCGGCAAGGCCTTCGTTGTACTGCTCTTCCGGAGAAGGCTCACGCTTAAGCCAGTCGTAGTAGGCGTCCCGGCTAATCTTTGCGAGTTTGCACAGACGGTAAATGGGGTAACCTTTCTCCTCATGAAGTTCTTTAATTGCAAGGTAGAGGTTAAGGTTGCGACATGGGTTCAGCCCCACCTCCTCTCTATTTCCTTCAATTTTTTTAGGAAGTCAATCTCCATTTGCTTTCTTTCGTTCTCTGCTCGAAGAAGTCTATTCTCTGCTTCCAGCTTCTCCATCTCTGTCATTTCAGAGATGTCCTTCTTCTTGCCTCGTCGGTCTTCTAATGCTTCCACGCCGCCATCTTTGTACTTTCTCACCCAGCTGTAGGCTTGTTGGTATGAAACCTTGTACTTGGCGGCCAGGTCATCATAGCTGGCCTTGGTTGCTACATACTCTTCAACCAAGGCGATCCGTTCTTCCAGTGTTGTCTTTCGTCCGTTAGTCATGTTACGTTTTCCTCCTCCACGAGTCGGTTTTAATGTTTCATGACTATTATACTTCTTTATCCAGTTTCTTAGAGTCCAAGTTGATTTAATTCCATACTTTTTACAAGTACTTAGCAATGAACCTTTGCCCGCTAAATAAAACAACACTGCCTCCTCTTTTTCTGTAGACGATCGTCTTGTCCAAGCCCCTGGCTCAAAGGCCTTGGCACCTAAACTTTCATAATTTGCCACCCATAGCCGAATTGTGGAAAGCTGAACTCCATAAATTCTTGCAAGACTTCCATAACTATATTTTCCTGACAAATACATTTCAGCAATTTGCATCTTTTCTTCTGGACTATATTTGGACATAAAGAATCTCCCTTCAAAGTCGACAAGTTTTATTATTTAACTTGTCGGCTCTAAAGGGAGCATATCA
>JBGUYY010000111.1:0-1574 GCA_045222555.1 Bacteroidales bacterium
CTATTACGCACTCTTTGAATGGATGGCTGCTTCTGAGCCAACGTCCTAGCTGTCTTGGAGACCCCACATCCTTTACCACTTAACACGCACTTGGGGACCTTAGCTGCAGGTCTGGGCTGTTTCCCTTTTGACTACCCAACTTATCTCGTGCAGTCTGACTGCTGTACCTTCCCTACATGGCATTCGGAGTTTGATAACCTTTGGTAAGCTGCGACGCCCCCTCGGGTATTCAGTGCTCTACCTCCACAAGGATTCCCGTACAACGCTAGCCCTAAAGCTATTTCGGGGAGAACCAGCTATCTCCGGGTTCGATTGGAATTTCTCCCCTATCCACACCTCATCGCCACCATTTTCAACTGATGTGCGTGCGGTCCTCCAAAGCCTTTTACGGCTCCTTCAACCTGGACATGGATAGATCACCCGGTTTCGGGTCTGCGGCTGCTGACTCTTCGCCCTCTTAAGACTCGGTCTCCCTGCGGGTGCTCCCCTTATGGGGCTTCCCCTCGCCAGTGAACGCAACTCGCCGGACCGTTCTACAAAAAGTACGCGGTCGCGCTTATCGCATATAGCGCTCCCGCCGGTCGCAGACACAGGGTTTCAGGTTCTCTTTCACTCCCCTCCCGGGGTCCTTTTCACCTTTCCCTCACGGTACTGTACGCTATCGGTCACCGGGTAGTATTTAGCCTTGGGGGGTGGTCCCCCCGACTTCCCACAAGGTTTCCCGTGTCTCGTGGTACTCCGGATCCTGCCCTTCCGCTTCCGTTTTCGTGTACGGGGCTCTCACCCTCTCCGGCCGGCTCTCCCAAAACCGTTCCACTAACTTCCGCTTCCGTTATGCAGTCCATTACCCCGGCATGCACGCATGCCGGTTTAGGCTCTTCCGCGTTCGCTCGCCGCTACTTACGGAATCGATGTTTCTTTCTCTTCCTCTGGGTACTTAGATGTTTCAGTTCCCCAGGTTCCCCCCGCACAGCTATGGATTCACTGTGCGGTGCATGAGGTGTGCTCATGCGGGTTTCCCCATTCGGACATCTGCGGATCATAGCTCATTTGCAGCTCCCCGCAGCTTTTCGCAGCTTATCGCGTCCTTCATCGGCTCCCGGTGCCAAGGCATCCGCCCTGCGCCCTAATTCGCTTGACCAATTGCTTTTTGACCTTTACGGTTCTCGTTTGCTGTTCTCGTTAGAACTCGTGGTCTTTCCCACTGTCATGCGGTCTCTCCCGCATGTCCCCCGGTCTTTCCCGGGCGCCATAATCTTTCGTTACCTTTGTTGATAACGCCTCGATTCGTTTCCTATTCTTCGTGTGCATCGCATTCTTTCGAACTTGATACATTCTGCAAGATTATCGTATATGCGGTTTTCAAGGTGCGTATGTGAGATTTTCTCTCACAGTGGAGATGAGGGGATTCGAACCCCTGACCCCCTGCTTGCAAGGCAGGTGCTCTCCCAACTGAGCTACACCCCCATACATACATTAAATAATAGATGGGCTTAAGTGGACTCGAACCACCGACCTCACGCTTATCAGGCGTGCGCTCTAACCAGCTGAGCTATAAGCCCATAATGTATGTT
>JBGUYY010000112.1:0-1937 GCA_045222555.1 Bacteroidales bacterium
CTGCTTGATGCCCTGGCTCTTGGCCGCTGCGTTATCGGAGCCGTAGCCCTCCAGCAGATTGACTACGCCCCACACAGCAAGGCCAGCGCCCAGAGCCACAACGAGGGTCTGCAAGGTAGTAACAGCGGAAGTGAAAAAAGCCATATATGCCTCCATTTCTCCGGGGCCATACCCCGGCCTCGTCGCCGCAAACTTCATATCGTTCATTTCCGCGCAAGCGCGAAAAATCACTCATTCCGTTGCGGCTCCTCTTCCCACAAAATCTTTGATTTTGCGGGAACCCATAATAATAGCCGCCCATAAGGGCGGCGCGTCATCCTCTGGCCACCATGACCAGAGGTTATACAAAGGTGTCCGGGTCGTCGAGGTCGTCATAGTTGAGGATGTCCTCGTCCTCTTCCATGTGCGCCTCGTCTGGTACGGCCACCTCGTAAACGGTGTATTGCTCATTGGGGTTGAGCTTGTCCATGCGCCGGGTGACAAGACTTTGCAGGTCAAAGGCGTTGCGCTTGTCAGCCTCGGCGGTGTACTTGTAGTTGGGGTGCTGTTTCAAATCGTATTTCTTGGAGTAGAACGGCGGCAGGCCCCGAAGCTGTAAAATGCACCGATCTCCGGGCATGGTAGCCAATTCGCTGGGGGTCATCAGCTCCCGGCCCAGCCGCTGGGTGTTCTGGCTGAAACTTTCCGACTGCCCTCGGGAGCGGCCCTCGGTCTGCATGGAGATCGTGGCCTTGCCCAGCCAGTTTTCGGAAATCTCCTTGATGGTGGTACTTTCCCGGCCACCAAGGAAAATCATGGTGTCCATATTGCCGAAGATCGTTTCGGCATTGTCCTTGTAAATGGCCTTGCATTGGGACTGCGCCTGATACAGAAGCGCCAGACTGATCTCGCGTGAGCGGATGACGGCTACTAACTTCTCCAGTTGTGGGACTTGTCCCGTATTGGCGGCCTCATCCCAAAGCACCCGCACATGATGGGGCAAACGCCCGCCGTGTACGTTGTCGGCACGTTCACAAAGAAGATTGAACATCTGCGAAAAGGCCAGCGCAACGATGAAGTTATAGGTCTGCGTGGTGTCGGAGATCACGAAAAAGGTTGCCGTCCGTTTATCGCCCATGCGGTCAAGCTCCAGCTCGTCATAGCTCATAATCTCCCGGAGCTGGGGGATGTCAAAGGGGGCCAGACGTGCGCCGCAGCTTATCAGGATCGACTTGGCCGTTTTGCCGCTGCTTAATTTGTACTTGCGGTACTGCTTGACGGCGAAACAATCCGGCTTGCGCTTGGCAAGACCATCGAACATATAGTCCACGGCGTTTTTGTAGTTTTCATCGTCCTCTTTGACATCCATCCCGGAGATCATATCAACCAGCGTGTTCATATTCCGATCCTCGGCGGGGCCTTCAAAAATGATGTAGGCAATGAGAGCGCAGTATAAAAGCGTTTCTGCTTTCGTCCAAAATGGATCACCCTCCTTGCCCTCGCCCTTGGTGTTGGCGATCAGGGTGTCCACGAACTTCAAAATGTCGGCCTCGTTTTTGATGTACGCCAGCGGGTTATAGTGCATGGACTTGGAAAAGTCGATGCTGTTGAACACCTTGATTTTGTACCCCCGCTTCTTTTGCAGGAAATAGCCCACTTGGGAGAGGACGCCGCCCTTGGGATCTACGCAGACGTAGGAGGAATGAGCGGACAGTAGCTGGGGAGTAAGCCAGAAGCGGGTTTTTCCAGATCCGCTCGACCCGATAATGCAGGTGTTCAGATTTCGGGCGTTTGCGGGGTTGGCCGGGCGAGTGTTCATAGTCAGCCGCTCCGTGGCGGTCAGAATGATATTATTTTCAAACTTGGGATCAATAAAGGGCTTGATGTCCTTTTCCGTCCCCCAGCGGGCTGTGCCGTACTCCGCATCGTGGCGGAACTTCTTGGCCTTTTTCGTCTTG
>JBGUYY010000113.1:0-74441 GCA_045222555.1 Bacteroidales bacterium
GCCTGAAGAAGGTGGGAGAGTAGGTCGTCGCCCAATACCACACGCCCCCTCCGTGAAACGAGGGGGCTTTTTTTTGTTTAAACCCTAAAGATATTTTTGTATATTTGCCGCGCCAACTTTCCTACTCCGCCATGAACCAACCAACCCCAACATTATCCATAACAAGATCCTTCCCCCTTTGGCTTACATTGATACTTTTCTGCCTTATTGGGACAGGGAATGCTCAAAATCATAAGAAGAGTGCAGATAGCGTGGTAACCTATTACAGCGGAAGTCAATCCATTTCCTTTTTTTCGGATGGGACTTACCAATTGATTCAACATAACACGGATATATACTATCCCGATGTTCCATTTTTAAGTGAAGGTAAATATATCCGGGTCAAGAATTATGCCTATTATTTGTACAGTAATCCCTTGGTCCTTCAGCGCATAGAGCTTCAGGGTAGGGAAGAAAAAGGCTCGGCCGATAGCTATCAAATTGAAATTATTGATACGTTTCGAAACCATCATTCATCGTATGGGATAGATTGTCTCACGGATTCTCTTTTTAACGGCCCCAATTACTATTATGATATCCGTCTATACTATGATCGCACCGCTATGTACAATTTTAGACGAGAGAATCCCACGTTTGACTTGCAAAGCATGGAATTTCAAAAACTTAGCTGTGCTGACTTTTATGAAGAATTCCTCAGTTATAACAATCGTATTGAAATACCTAAAAAAATCCCAGTTCCTATCCACAAGATTGACATCAGAATTATATCGTATGGCGATGAAGTGGGTGGTTTTGAGGAATATTACGTGCAAGACACCTCTTCCAATCATTTTGTCATAGAGATCCCTGCTGAAGCATACGCTAAAATCAATTTTTTGGAGTTTGACGGTGAAATAGCAGAAATTATTGACGACAACACCATCGGGTTCCTAAACCATACGTGGTATAAAGACAGATATGTCTGTGGGAAAAAACCGCACAAAAGGCTGCGGAAAATATGGAAGTACAGATACCAGTTGTCCGATCCATACCCAGAAAACAGAATCATGTTAAAAGTTCCTCGCGAACGGCGGTAGTCTTTTGATATAATTATACAATATTGCGTAACGCAGATTTGTACAATTGATTTTTTATTAATTTTGCAGTCTCAACAACCAAACAACCTCAACCATGAAAAAGCTCGTGTCATTTTTCCTCTTCCTTTTAGGATGTATTGCCCTTTGGGGTCAGAGCGTCACGCTGACGTTTACCGCTCAGGACCAGAACAGCGACTACGTGCAACTTGATCGCGTGGTGATCGCCAACCTCACCCGTAACTGGCAGGAGACCATCGCTTTCCCCGACACCGTTTATACCCTCTCTATGGGTGTGGGGGTGGAAAATTACACACTGAAGGAAGAAATGAAGGTGATGCCCAATCCGTTTGACGGAGCCACGCGGGTGAACCTCAGCTCGCCAGTCAACGAACAGGCGCTGCTCACCATCGTGGACATGCAGGGGCGCATCTTTGCACGCTACAACACAGAGCTGACAGCGGGTGACAACTATTTCAACATCAGCCTCTCCACGCCACAAATGTATATTCTCACCGTGCAGACTCCTACCCGTCGGCAGAGTCTGAAGATGGTGAACACGGGGCATGGCGGTACCGATCGGATCATGTTCACGGGCAGCACCTACCACCCGCGCACGCTGCAGCTGAGGGGCACCTCCACGCACGATTTCCTTTCAGGCGACAACATGCGCTACATCGGCTATGCCACCATCAATGGCATCTTGCGCCAGAGCGAGCCGGTAGTACAGCCACAATACGGGGATGAAACTCTTTCGTTAGACTTTTTCGCTGCCGATGCCATACCCTGTCCAGGCATGCCCACCGTTACCGACCACGAGGGCAACGTGTACCATACCGTGCAGGTTGGCAGCCAGTGCTGGACACGAGAGAACATGCGGTGCGTTACTTCACCGACCACAGGTACCTATCTGATTGTCCCAGAGGGCACACCCTACACCTGTACCGGCAAGCAGGCGCACTGGGTGCTGGGCGACTCGGCCACCTACGCGCCGCTGGGCTATGGGGTTCTCTACAACTGGAACGCTGCGGTGGACACCTTTAACACCACTTACAGCGAGCTGCATGTGGACACCACCCGCATACACCCAGTATGGGCCTTTTTCAAAGGCCATCGCAGAGGCATCTGTCCTGAAGGGTGGCATGTGCCCAGCTATGCAGAATGGAGCACTTTGCGAAGTTACGTATCCCACCAAGAAGAATATATATGTGATAGGATTTTATACGGAGATCCCGACGATGACTATTATGACCTCTATGCCAAATCATTAGCATCGCAGACGGGTTGGCGCGACACCACCGCAGCCTGCGACCCCGGCAACGATCCGAGTGCCAACAACGCCACCGGGTTTTCCGCCTTGCCCGCCGGATTCCATTTTACAACATACGATGGCACATTCTTCGAGGCGGTATTTTGGAGCAGTTCAAGAGGCTCCCTCACTGCCCCGTATGCACTCATGGTGAATAGCAGTTGGGACATTGGCAATGTTTACACCTGGGCGGATCCTGACAACTGCTTCTCGGTACGCTGTTTGCGCGATAACACCGTGGAGGAAGCGGAAATGGAGGAGGAAGAACACGGCACACCCTGTCCTGATATGCCTACCGTTACCGACCACGAAGGCAACGTGTACCACACCGTACTGATTGGCAACCAGTGCTGGACGAAAGAAAATATGCGTTGCGAGACTTCCCCACGCACTGGCCATCGCTTCATCAACGACTCGTTTGCGTACACCAACGGGTACTCTTATACAGAAATCGGTGCCTACTGGCCCAACCACGACTCAGCTAGCAACGTCGGCAATGAGCTTGGACTGCTCTATTCGTGGGCTATCGCCTTGGACACCATCGGATCTGAAGGGGAGTGGTGCGCTGATACCAACGGACACTATAGGGGAATATGTCCGGAAGGATGGCATGTTCCCAGTCGCTACGAATGGCTGGCCTTGTACAACTATTTTGCCTCCCATCCAGAACTGACTTGCAACGGAAATGGGGTGAGCAATGCCAAAGCATTGGCTGCACAGACCGGTTGGATGCGCGTCAATGGAACCTGCACTGTGGGAGGAAATCCGTCCACCAACAATGCTACGGGATTCACCGCTCGCCCCACCTCTTATGGCTCATATTATGATGTCGGCATTTTCAATTGTGCGGTATTTCTAAGCAATATTCCCAGCTTTCGTGCAGCACTATGGACGACAGACACTGACCTTTCTCTGGAGAATGTCACTTATCCTATCAACAGATTTTCGGTGCGGTGTTTGCGTAATGAATAATATAATTTATTGTATATCAAATTTTTAATAATTATTAAAAATGAAAAAGATAACATTGATACTATTAGGTATGATGGCGGTGGCAATGTTGATCAGCTGCGAAAAAGATCCCCAACCAGAACCAGAGCCCGACCCTGTTAACCCGGAAGATCCCGCTGTACTGGTACTATTGCCCAATGCCGTTACCGACATTGAAGGCCACCAATACGATGCCGTGCAGATAGGCAGTCAGGTATGGATGGCGGAGAACCTGCGTGCCCACCGTTACGCCGATAGCACCCCCATACCTCAATATAACAATTCGAGCGGATGGCGTTTGCAACTCTATTTTCCCAATAATGACATCAACAATGTGGAAGAATACGGCTACTTGTACAACTGGATAGCAGCGGTGAATTGGGAGACGGCGGGAAGCAATGCCAATCCTTCTGGCATACAGGGTGTATGTCCCGACGGCTGGCATTTGCCGAGCGATGCCGAGTGGACGCAGCTCACTGACTACCTTAGTCAGCACCACATTAGCTGTGGCGATGACCCCGCAACCATTGCTAAGGCTTTGGCCGACAGTACGGGATGGAAGACCTCGTATGTCGAGTGTGCGGTAGGAAATACGCCTGAATATAACAACACCACTGGCTTCTCTGTCCGTCCTGCCGGTACATACACCGACGGTTTCGTCCATTTTGGGGAATACGCCCGTTATTGGAGTGCCACCAACAATGGTGCCCCGTGGGATCCCTCAGACTGGCCCAGCTACGTTCCCATCTCTTACTGGGGGCTACATTACTATAGTGCCACAGTGGGCAAAGGCTCTGCCGACAAGTGGGAAGCATTGTCGGTGCGGTGTGTGAGGGATTGAACACAGAAAATTAGTGGTATTTTTTCACCTTCGCAAAATCTAATTATACAAAATTGCGTAACGCAGATTTGTATAATTGATTTTCTGAAAATTAGTTGTAACTTTGTCGCGTGAAAGCCAAACTTATCTATATCGGAAAAGAAGACTCAGCGGAGCTGACCGCTGCGGTCGCCGCATACGTCGGCAAAATCAAATTTTATCTTCCTTTTGAAATGGAGGCCATCCCTTATCTGAAAAATAAGGTGAGCCAAGAGGAACAGAAAAAGCTTGAAGGTCAGTTGTTTCTCAAGAAAATTGACCCTACCGATCATGTTGTTCTGTTGGACGAACATGGCGTAGAAATGACCTCCGTGCAGTTTTCGCAATTCATGCAGCAGCAGATGCTTCGGGGTACCAAACGGCTGGTGTTTCTCATCGGTGGTGCCTACGGATTCTCCGAAGAGGTTTACAAACGCGGCAACTCTAAGCTCTCCCTCTCCCGCATGACCTTCCCGCACGTGCTCACCCGCCTCATCTTCGCCGAGCAGCTCTATCGCGCCATGACCATCCTCAAAGGGGAACCCTATCATCACGAGTGAGCTGAATTCTCCTATCTTCAAATCTTTCAAATTTGGGAATGATGAATTGAAAATTATTCCGTAATTTTGCACACTTAATTCTAAAATATTTTATTATGGAAAATCAAGACAAAGCCGCTATGGAACAGAAAGTTATCGCTGTCATCAACCAACTCCGTCCCTATTTGCAGGGCGATGGTGGCGACATTGAGTTCATCGAACTGACCGATGATATGGTGGTGAAAGTGAAATTGCAGGGTGCCTGCGGCTCATGCCCCCATGCCAAACTGACCCTCAAACAGGGCGTGGAAGCTACACTGAAAAAATATGTCCCAGAAGTTAAATCTGTGGAAGACATTGTTTTAGGTTTCTAAATTCTGACGTATGAGTTTGAAATGTGGCATCATCGGCCTTACCAATACGGGTAAGACCACTATGTTCAATTGCATCTCCAACACCAAGGCCGCCATCACCGATTTCGCCTACAGTACCAACAAGTCGAATATCGGCGTGTGCAACGTGCCCGACGATCGTTTGGCCAAAATCAACACGTTCATCGCTGCCGACAAGCTGATTTATGCCACTGTGGATGTGGTGGATGTACCGGGTTTGGCCAAAGGCGCCAGTCAAGGTGAAGGCATCGGCAACAGCTTCCTCGCCGACGTGCGCCAGTGCGACGCACTCATTCATGTGCTGCGCTGCTTCGACAACGAGAACCTCCCCCACGTGGAAGGCTCCGTTGACCCTGTGCGCGACATTGAAATCGTGGAGTTTGAGCTGCAAGTCAAGGATTTGGAGCAAATCGACCGCAAAATCCAGAAGGTGGAAAAGGCCGCCAAGGTGGGCGACAAGACTGCCAAACACGACCTCGATGTGCTGATGAAATACAAGCATCACCTCGAGAATTTCCAGAATGTGCGCACCCTCGAAACCACTGAGGATGAGAAGGCTGTGGTGGCCGACATGATGCTTCTGACCGACAAACCGGTGCTGTTTGTCTGCAACGTCAATGATAATGCCCTCGAAAACAACCACTATGTGGAAGCCGTCCGCGAGGCACTGAAAGACCAGGACTGCGAAATCCTCGTCATCGCGGGTAAGCTGGAGTCGGAAATCGCCGAACTGGACGATGAAGCCGACCGTATGGCCTTCCTCGAAGATGTGGGTTTGACGGAACCTGGTGTGAATAAGGTGATTCGGGCTGCCTATCGGTTGCTCAACCTCATTTCGTTCTTTACGGTGGGCGGCAAGGAAAACCGCGCCTGGACCATCCGCAAGGGTATGACCGCCCCGCAGGCCGCCGGTGTCATCCACAGCGACCTCGAACGCGGTTTCATCCGCGCGGAAGTCATCAAATACAACGACCTCGTGGAGTTGGGTTCTGAACTCAAGTGCAAGGAGGCTGGCAAATTGTCGGTGGAAGGCAAAAACTATGTGGTGGAAGACGGCGACATTCTGCACATCCGTTTCAACGTATAACCCTGTTTCAGTATGTCCATCGGTCTCGCTCAAGTACAGCAACAGAAACTCGCGCAACGCACCACCCAGCGTCAGATGTTGCTGATGCATCTGGTTTCCATCTCTAAAGAAGAGTTAGAAGAGGAAATTGCGAAGGCAGTAGAGACCAACCCCGCTCTTGAAATCGCTCCTGACGAAGAATCCGAAGAAGGTTTCCAGGGCGAAGGTGAAGCGGAAGAGTGGGATAATGAGCCGCAGGAGGTGTCGTACGAGGAGGCGATGAACCTCGGCGCCAGCGCGCACGACGACGATGCCTACGACACCAATCCCGACGATTGGGAACCCGGCGGGTACGACACACCCCACTACGACAACGGCGATCTTCAGTATGAGAAACTGGTGGTGGCCACTACCTCCTTCCGCGAGAATCTGATTCTTCAATTGGGCGAGCTGGCCCTCTCCGACATTGATCGACGCATCGCCATCTTCATCATCGGCTCCCTCTCCGACCAGGGTTATTTTGAGGATGGGGAGGATTCGAAAAACAGTGCCCGCTCTATCGTGAATCAGCTTCTGATTCAGGAAAATATCCGTGTCACCAAGGAGGATGTGATTCGCGTGCTCACGGAATACATTCAGACGCTTGAGCCCACGGGTATTGGGGCGCGCTCGGTGCAGGAGTGCCTGCTCCTGCAAATCAATGCGGCTCTCCAACAGAAAAAAACTCCGCAGCTGCTGCTGGCCCGCACCATCCTTACCAACCATTTCGACCATTTCACCAAACGCCGTTTCGACCTAATTGCCAAGCGCGAGAAGATTTCGGTAGAGCAGGTGCAAGAGGCCGTGGCCATCATCACCCGCCTGAATGTTTATCCCGGCGGTGGAAGCGAGACGACCAACTATGTGGTGCCGGACTTTATTGTCATGGTGGAGGGTGAGAAGGTTACGTTCACCCTTGCCCGTCAGTACAAGGCCCGTCTGCGCGTGAGCAGCGATTATGAGAAACTGATGCAGCAGTCGCGCACCCGCAAAGATCCGGAAGCCGCCAAGTTCTACCGCGAAACCATCGACAAGGCCCGCCTGTTCATCGATGCCCTCACCGACCGTGAACGCACCATGACCTTGGTGATGAACGAGATCATCACCCAGCAGAAAGCCTATTTCCTCACGGGCGACCCGAAGCAGCTGAAACCTATGGTGCTCAAGAATATAGCCGAGAAGGTGAAGATGGATGTGGCCACCGTTTCGCGTGTCACCGCTCAGCGGTATGCCCAGACCCCATTTGGTACCATCTCGCTGAAAAGTCTTTTCTCGGAGGCCGTTAACGAGGAGGATGCCTCCGCCAACGCCATCAAGCAGGCGCTGAAGGAGATTGTGGAGGGCGAGGATAAACGGGCACCCTATACCGACGAGAAACTGGTGCAGCTGCTGCAGGAAAAAGGCTACAGCATCTCCCGCCGCACGGTTACCAAGTACCGTGAGAAGTTGGGCATTCTCTCCACCTCCAAAAGAAAAGAGCGATGAACACCGATGCCGCCTCCGCCCCGCAATGGTTGCAAAGAACTGAACTGTTGTTAGATAGCGAAACGGTTGCCCGTTTCAGCCGGGCGCATGTGCTGGTGGTCGGCTTGGGTGGAGTAGGGGCTTTCGCGGCCGAGAGTTTGTGCCGTGCGGGCATCGGCGAATTTACGCTGGTGGATGCCGACGAGGTGGAAGAGACCAACCTCAACCGCCAATTGCTGGCTCTCACCAATACGATAGGGAAGCCCAAGGTGGAAGTGATGGCCGAGAGGTTGCTGCAGATCAACCCTTCTGTTAAATTACATTGTATTCATGAGTTCTTGCGCGATGAGCGTACCATTGAGGTGCTGCAGTCTGCGCAATACGACTATGTGGTGGATGCCATCGACTCGCTCTCGCCGAAAGTTTTCCTGTTGTACCATGCCATGCAGTGCGGGTTGAAGGTGGTGTCGGCGATGGGGGCGGGCGGCAAGATGGACCCCACGCAGGTGCGGGTGTCCGATATCTCCAAGACGTACCAGTGCGGACTGGCGCATACAGTGCGGAAACGACTGCACAAAATGGGCGTGCGAAAAGGTTTCACCGCTGTTTTCTCGCCTGAGTTGGTGCGTGAGGGGGCAGTCCGTATCGAGGCATCGCCTGAAACCAATAAGCTGTCAACAGTGGGCACCATTTCTTATATGCCCGCCATTTTCGGTCATTTCGCCGCCTCGGTGGTGATTCGTGATCTGGCCGGCGCGTTTTCGAACGCCATTGTTTCCGAATGAATGTGAAATAGGATATGTCAGCAGCCAGAGCAGCCCATAACCGAACGCTTACCGTAACCGAGCAGGAAAAACCTTTGCTGAGGGAAAATATCGTCAATATGGATTTTCTGCAAAAGAATCCATCGGTTATGGATAAAATCATCCATGCTGATTTGTTTCAGATGATAGATTGGCTACCGGATGAGATTGCGGATGTCATCATTATTGATCCTCCTTATAATCTCACTAAAAATTTCAATGGCTTGACGTTTTCTGCTCGTTCCGGGCACGATTATGAAACCTATTTGCGTTCGTGGTTTCCTGCTGTCTGTCGGAAACTTAAGTCCAGTGGCAGTTTGTACCTTTGCGGGGATTGGAGATGTACCTCTGCCCTGCAGCGGGTGATGGAAGAGGAGCTTACGGTGTTGAATCGCATCACTTGGCAGCGCGAAAAGGGACGGGGGGCGAAGAACAATTGGAAAAATGCCATGGAGGATATATGGTTTGGGGTAAAAAATCCTAAAGATTATTATTTCAATGTGGATGCGGTGAAAATGAAACGCCGGGTGGTGGCCCCCTATAGGGTAGAAGGTGCGCCTAAGGATTGGGAAGAGACGTCGGACGGCAATTTTAGAATTACCCATCCTTCCAATTTTTGGGACGATATCAGCATTCCGTTTTGGTCAATGCCTGAAAATACGGATCATCCAACGCAGAAACCTGAGAAGCTGTATGCCAAGCTTATTTTAGCCTCTTCGCGAGAGGGTGATGTGATTTTGGATCCGTTTATGGGAAGCGGCACAGCTCCTGTGGTAGCCAAGAAGTTGGGCAGACATTTTATTGGGGTGGAAATGAATGAGGAGTATTGTCTGTGGGCGGCCAAACGCCTGATGCTGGCAGAGCAAGATACCGTTATACAAGGTTATTCTGACGGCATTTTCTGGGAGCGCAATACTTTCGCACAGCAGAAACGGTAGAGAGGCGATTTATTGTGTCTCTGTAGGAAAATCTACAATATCTTTCCGTCCTTCATCTCGATGGTTCGGTCGGCCAGTTTTGCCAGGTCGGTGTTGTGGGTAACGACCACGAAGGTCTGTCCGAACTCATCGCGCAGGTCGAGGAACAGCTGGTGGAGGCTGCGGGCGTTGGCGGTGTCGAGGTTGCCTGATGGCTCGTCGGCGAGCACCAGCTTGGGGTTGTTGGCGAGGGCGCGAGCCACGGCCACACGCTGCTGTTCGCCGCCCGACAGCTGCGACGGCTTGTGGGTGAGGCGTTCGCCCAGTTTCAAGAAATCGAGCAGCTCTTTAGCGCGCTGGAAGGCTTCTGCGTGCGAGCGGCCTGCGATGAGGGCGGGCAGCGCCACATTCTCCACGGCCGTAAACTCAGGCAGCAGGTGGTGAAACTGGAAGATGAAACCGATATTTTGGTTGCGGTATTGTGCTAATTTCTTGTCCGACAGAGAATAGAGGTCGGTATTGTCGATTAATACGGTGCCTTTGGTGGGTTGGTCGAGGGTGCCGATAATATGGAGCAGGGTGGATTTCCCCGCGCCCGATGCTCCCACGATGGAGATCACCGAGCGGTCGGCAATTTCGAGGTTGATACCTTTCAGCACTTGTAGTGTGCCGTAGTTCTTTTCAAGTCCGTTGATTTGAATCATCTTGATAGGATATAAAGTTGAAGGTGCAAAGATACGGATAAAATGATAATGGAGAGAGGGAAATTGAAAAATATTATTTTTTGGAAGGGCATTCCCCACAAGCTGTACGTGTACAAAAAAAGCCAAGAGCAGAATGCCCTTGGCTTTTTTTCGATTGGCAAGTGGGAAACTCCGACTACTCGATGGTGAGCAGTACGTCGCCTTCCATGACGGCGTCGCGGTCTTTCACGCGAATGTTCGTCACGCGGCCTGCCTTGGGGGCGTCGATGTTGTTCTCCATCTTCATGGCCTCCAGCAGGATGAGGTGCTGTCCGGCGGTCACGGTGTCGCCCTCGCGTACCATGATGTTGAGCACGGTACCCGGCAGGGGTGATTTCACCTGCATGCCAGCGCCACCAGCGGCGGGAGCGGGAGCAGCAGCAGGAGCGGCGGCGGGAGCAGCAGCTGCAACAGGAGCAGCGGCCACAGCGGCAGCTACGGGAGCAGCCTTCGGAGCCACCGGAACCTTGATGCCGGTCATGTCCATCTCCACCTCGAAGGATTTGCCGTTGACCTCAACTTGGGCCTTGTTTTCTTCAATATTTACAATATCGACAGAATAGTCATTGCCATTGATCTTGAATTTGTAATTTTTCATAATATCTTGATTATTAATTATTGATTCAAAAATTTACGGATTTGATGATTATCTCGGGTCTTGCTTGAAGTTGAAATGCTTCTGTCCCCAGTGCGAATCAGCATGGCCGAAGGTGATGACTTCGCTCTCTTGATCATGTTGGGTGTCGAGATAGAGGTAAAGGGCGAGGGAGATGGCGGCAATCTCTTCGTCTTCTGCGCTGACGCAGGATTTGGAGAGGGCGAGGGAGATGGCGGCGACCTCTTCGTCGGTGGGAGCACCGGCGGCTTTGGCTGCGGCCTTGGCCTTGGGAGCCTCTTTCGGCTTGTTCTTCTTTTCAGCCTCTCTCTTGGCATACCATCCGAAAATCTTCAGTACGAGGAAGATGATGGTGAGTACCGAGAAGACGATGGCCATAGACATCAGAGCCATCTGCCAACCCCACGGGTCGTTCTTGGCCAACTTGTCGGCCTTGCCTTCACCAGAAAGCACCTCGTTGTTGGAGGCAGGGGTGAAGTTCTTGAGGAGGGTACGCTGGTCGGTGTTGTTCTTCTTGGCGAGAACTGAGTTGTCGCGGTTGGACGCCACCACACCGTCCTTTTTGCAGCCGTAAGAAACGCACTGGCTCTGCAGCTGGCTGAGCTGCTTGGCGGGGATCACCATCAGGTCGATGAGGGTCTTGCCGTCGGAGCCGATGAGGGCGATGTATCGGATGTTCTCTCCTCTGAAGTTCGTATGGAAGGTTCCGTAAGTGGGCTGGTTGTCCATGTAGAACACGAGGCAGCTGCGCTGCGGCATCAGCGTGGCGGGGTCGCCAGCGGGGATGTGATAACACTTCTCCTTGAACTGGTTGAGCTTCTCTTTGTCGCCCGACTGCGCATCGGTCAGACCGGTGGTGTCGGAGGTCAGGAAGCAGCCGCCAATATTGACGGAGTTGTAGGAGGTGTTGAAAACCTCAATCCATGCCGGAGTGTTGCCGTACTCGTCTTCAAATTTGTTGTTATTCAGCATCACCTCATTCAACCTCAAGTCCACGATGGTCTGCCCGCTGAGCGAGAGCGCCGTCATGACGGTGAGGAGGGTGAGAGCTAATGTTTTCAGTTTCTTCATTTCGCTTGAAAATTAAGGTTACAGCGGGAGGTTATCGTGTTTCTTTGCCGGGTTCTGGAGGCGTTTGGTACGCAGCGATTCGAGGGCGCGGATGACGCGGAAGCGGGTGTTGCGCGGCTCGATCACATCGTCGATGTAGCCGTACTTGGCCGCTACGTACGGGTTGGCGAATGCCTTGGTGTATTCGGCCTCCTTCTCGTTGAGGTACTCGGCTTTCTTGGCAGGATCTTCAATGTTCTTGACATCCTTGCTGTAGAGGATTTCCACAGCGCCCTTGCCGCCCATCACAGCGATTTCAGCCGTCGGCCATGCGTAGTTGATGTCGCCGCGGAGATGCTTGGAGCTCATCACGCAGTAGGCGCCGCCGTAGTCCTTGCGGAGGATGACGGTGACCTTCGGCACGGTGGCTTCGCCGTAAGCGTAGAGCAGTTTAGCGCCGTGCAGAATGATACCGCCGTACTCCTGACCCGTGCCGGGCAGGAAGCCGGGAACATCCACTAACGTCACCAACGGAATGTTGAAGGCGTCGCAGAAACGTACGAAGCGGGCACCCTTGCGGGAGGCGTTGATGTCGAGCACACCGGCTAACCAACCGGGCTGGTTGGCCACGATACCGACAGAGATTCCGTTGAAGCGGGCGAAACCCACCACGATGTTCTTGGCGTAGTTGGGCTGCACCTCGAGGAACTGGCCGTTGTCCACGATGCTGCTGATGACAGCCTTCACATCGTAGGGCTTGTTCGGATTTTCGGGGATGAGCTGGTTGAGCACATCGTCCAAACGGTTGATGGGGTCGTTGCACTCCATGCGGGGAGCCTCCTCCATGTTGTTGGAGGGCAGGAAGCTGAGCAGCTGGCGGATCATGGCGATACCGTCGTCCTCGTTTTCCACGGCAAAAGAGGCCACACCTGACTTGGTGGAATGAACCGATGCACCACCCAAGTCTTCCACGCTCACCACCTCGTTGGTGACAGTCTTCACCACCTTGGGACCGGTGACGAACATGTAGCTGGTGTTCTTGGTCATCATGATGAAGTCGGTGAGGGCGGGCGAATAGACCGCACCGCCGGCGCAGGGACCGAAGATGGCGGAGATCTGCGGAACGACACCGCTGGCGAGGATGTTGCGCTGGAAAATCTCAGCGTAGCCGGCGAGGCTGTTCACACCCTCCTGGATACGGGCACCGCCCGAGTCGTTGAAACCGATGACCGGTGCGCCCATCTTCATGGCCTGGTCAAGCACCTTGCAAATCTTGTTGGCGACGGTTTCGGAAAGAGAACCGCCGGAAACGGTGAAGTCTTGTGAGTACACAAACACGAGACGGCCATCTACAGTGCCGTAACCCGTGATGACACCATCGGTGAGGGGAGTGTCCTTCTCCATGCCGAAGTTGTGGCAACGGTGGGTGGCGAACATGTCGAACTCCTCAAAACTGCCCTCGTCAAGGAACTTGAGAATGCGTTCACGGGCAGTGTATTTGCCTTGGGCGTGCTGTTTCTCGATGCGTTTCTCGCCGCCGGCATTACGAGCTATCTCTCTTTTTTCCAACAGCTCGTTGATTTTTTCTTGCATTGTCATGGGTTTCTATTTTAGTGATTTATATAATTCAAAATACATCTTTCAAAACCGCAAACCATTGAAAATACAACAGTTTCCGAATTTTAAAATCGGCTGCAAATTTACATTATTTTTTAGAGAAAAAAAAGATATTTCAAAAATCGTAAATAATATTGTACTTTTGCCGCCCCAAATAGAAGCGAAGTGAGAGAGCTCGTCAGGATTTTCTGGTCGTTTTTCAAGATTGGCACCTTCACCATAGGCGGTGGCTATGCCATGATTCCGCTGATGGAGAAGGAGCTGGTGAACCGTCGCGGCTGGCTGTCGCAGGAGGAGTTTTTGGACACGCTGGCGTTGTCGCAGGCCATGCCGGGTGTTTTTGCTGTCAACATGGCCACCTCCATCGGGATGCGGCGGCGCGGCGTGCTGGGGGCCGTGTCGGCCATCGTCGGCAACATCTTCATGCCGGTGCTGATGATTCTGCTCTTGGCGGTCTTCTTCCGCCACTTCTCCGACAACCACTGGGTGGAGAGCGCTTTCAAGGGGGTGCGCCCCGCCGTGGTGGCGCTTATCGCCGCGCCGGTGTTCAAGATGGCCAAAACCGCCGGCATCTGCTGGCGCAATGCGTGGATTCCCGTACTGTCGGCGTTGCTCATTGCCTGTCTGGGAGTGTCGCCGGTGCTGGTGGTACTGGCCGCCGCTGCTGGTGGACTCCTCTACGGTGTCATCGTGCGCAGAAAGGAGGGTAAATCATGATTTTCTGGCAACTTTTTTATACCTTCTGTCAGATCGGAGCCTTCACGTTCGGCGGAGGATACGCAATGATTTCGCTGATTTACAGCGAGGTGGTGGAGCATTATGGTTGGCTGACCGCCGCCGAGTTCACCGATATTGTGGCAGTGAGCCAGGCCACGCCCGGTCCTGTGGGCATTAATGTGGCCACCTACTCGGGCTATACCGCCGTGGTGAATGCGGGTTTCGACCCGTGGCTGGGCGTGCTGGGTGCCATCATTGCCTCCCTTGCCGTACTGCTGATCCCCGTTGTCCTTATGGTGTTGGTGTTGCATTTCTTGCAAAAATACCGTCATCATCCATTGGTGGAAAAGATTTTCACCACTCTTCGTCTTACGGTGGTGGGACTGGTGGCGGCTGCGGCTATCCTGCTGATCACGCCCATCACATTCGGCACGGAGCCTTTCCAACTCACGGCCAGCATCCTCATTTTCCTCATCGTTTTCGTAGCCGCCTTTGGCTACAAGCAAAGCCCGGTGCTGCTGCTGTTCCTCAGCGCGGTTGTCGGTATCGCGCTATACGCGTGAGAGGGGAGTGTAAATGGAAAACTGAAAACTGAAAACGGAAAATTGAAAATTGAGAATTGGCGGAAAATATCCTTCTATTCTTCCAAAATCTTCTTCAAAAAAATCGTTGCTATCGCAAAAATCACGATAATCTTCAAGTTCATCTCTTTTGTGCTGTCATTCTTTTTATTTTAATTTTTATTCATAAAGTATTGATATAAAATTAGTTATAAAAATTTTGAATTAAAAAATTCGTTGATGAAGAAAATAATTTCAAAAATATTGGGGAGGATGTTTGCAGAATAAAAAAATGTTGTACTTTTGCAGCTCCAAAAAGGAAATGGCCCCGTAGCTCAACTGAATAGAGCATTTGACTACGGATCAAAAGGTTACAGGTTTGAATCCTGTCGGGGTCACAACTTTTTTTTCATTTTAAACAAAAACATAACGAAATGGCAACTAGAATCAGATTACAGAGACATGGTAAGAAGAACCAACCCTTCTACCACATTGTAGTTGCAGATGGTCGGGCACCACGTGACGGTCGTTATATTGAGAGACTTGGCACTTACAACCCGCTGACCAATCCTGCACAGGTGAAAATCAACTTTGACCGGGCATTGTACTGGGTTGAAGTGGGCGCAGCTCCTTCCGATACTGCACGTGCTCTTCTGAAGCACGAAGGCGTGTATCTGATGAAGCATCTCCGTGGCGGTGTCGCCAAGGGTGCTTTCAGCGAAAACGAGGCACAGCGTCGTTTCGAGGCTTGGAAGAACGAGCACGAGTCGAAGATGAACAACATCAAGCGCGAAGAGGCTGACAACGAGCGCAACACCATGAAGAAACGCCTTGAGGCTGAAACGAAGGTGAAAGAGGCTGTGGCTGCTAAGGTCGCTGCCAAGCGTGCCGCTGAAGCCGAAGCCGCTGCTGCTGCACAGAAGGAAGCCGAAGAGGCTGCCGCCGCAGAAGCCGAAGCCGCTACGACGGAAGAACCCGCCGCTGAGGCTACCGAAACTCCCGCAGAATAATCACCGATTATCGCGATACAAAAAAGGACATCCGTTAGGGTGTCCTTTTTTTTGTTTTCTCAACGTCCCTACTCTGCGGCACGGATCTGTTCTTCACTCAATCCTGTAGCCTTCACAATGTCTGCAATAGGGATGCCTAACTCCAAAAATTTCTTGGCAGTATGGAGGAGGGTTTCTTCTCTACCTTCTTCTCTACCTTTTTCATAAAACTCCTTAGCAGCCGTCTCCTTGGCGTATGCCACGGCACGCTTCACATCCTCATATTCCAAAACGCTCTTCTGATAATTGTCTTTTTCCATAGCTGTCAGTTTTGAGATTCTACATTCATCCAGCAGATCTTGAAAGAAAGCAGGCTGCTTGTCATAATCGCTCTCGTCCATATCGGGCATGTTCTTCAGAACATTCAGCCAATTCAGCATCTCTTCCGTCAGGTCTGTCTGACTGGCGGCAAAATTACACAATTTTATGAAAAAAATCGCCACCTTCTGCGTTAAAATTTCATTGTTCTGGTCCTTCAAAAAAACAGCGTGGAAAAAATGGTCTTTTTTTCGGTATTCCTGTAGGTCGAAATCAAGGATGTTAACCGAGTAAGTTGGAAGAATTTGGTAGTTCAGCTGTCCCCTTTCCAAGCTGGCGCTGATGGCGCGACTGAGGTAGAAGATGCTCCGTTCGGCAAAATCCGGCTGCGGTGCTTTCTGCATCTCGATGATGAACTGCCGGCCCTCCTCATCTTTGCAGAGCAGGTCGAAAACCGCTTTCTTCTCTGTGTCAATTATGCCATAGTGCTCTGTGGGCAAATAAGTTACATCCATAATTTTGCCCGTATATTTCGATACGAAGCAGTTGAGGAAGCTGATGAGGAACCGCTTGTTCTGCTCGGTTCCGAAAATTTTCTTGAAGGAAAAATCCGTTGTCGGGATCTGGAAGATGTTTTTGCGTTGATTGGTCATAGTAGAAAAATTAGGTTGAATTATTTTCTACAAAGATACAACATTCATCATCCATTTTCAAGTACTCAAATTTCTGAAAAACAAGCTGTTAAAAAATGGTGGATTTTAGCCAAAAAGTGGTATGATTTTGGTGATGAAATGCAAAATACTGCCCGAATCGGACTGTTGATAATTTTTTTTGTATGCGCCTCACTACAATTTAGCCAAAAAAAATACTATTTTTGCAGCATCAATCCCTGAATATTCGCAAAATGAAAATCCTCAAACCATTCCTCTTTACCACGTTATCATTTTATATCATGATGATTGCGGGTACCGCCAGCGCTCAACAAAAAAATCCAACATTTGATAAGCCTGTGTCGGAGATGGGGCTGACGCGGTTCATTCCCACGTTAGAGCATACTATCGCCGAGGATAGCAATGTGGTTTATTGCGCCACCCTGCCGTTGGCCTGGGACCGCGTGCGCACCACCATCGGAAGCCCCTTGCAGATTCCAGATAATGCCCGTGACCTGCGGCTACTTAACGATTCACGCTCGTATCTAAATTCGCTAAAAACTTATGAGTATCAAGTTAATACGGATATTTCAGGCTCTCTTATCAATGTGCAAGTGCAATTCAAACTATCGTTGCCATTCTTTACAGAATTGCGCACTTTCCAAGACAGACTGGCCTTCAAAGGCGAAAAAGTGGAGTCTTTTGGCGTGGCGGGAGATGATCAATACGATCAGAAAAAACAGATGAAAATCCTCTATTATGAAAATAACGACCATTTTATTATAAAACTAATTCCCTCCAACTCCGATCATGAAATCATTCTGTACATGCCCAACACTCGTTTTAACACCATGGCAGATGCTGTAGCTAAAGTTAATGATTTGATAGCCATCGGTCAACAAGAAAAACTTGAAAACAGTCATCGATGGAAATATCAGTTTGAAGATGCAGGTGATATTGTCATCATTCCCAAAATTCAATTTGACCTCAGCACCCACTTCAGCTCATTGGAGGGGAACACTTTTATTGTCGGAAATGAGACATATAAAATTAATACTGTTTGGCAACGAACTGCTTTCCAACTTGACGAGAGCGGGGCAGAGATTGAGAGCGAAAGCATAGTGGATATTATAGAGTTTGGGATCAAAGAGATTAATGAGCCCAAAGTCATGAAATTCAACAAGCCTTTTTTTGTATTTCTGAGGCGCAAAGATGCAGCCGTTCCCTATTTCGCCGCATGGCTATATGATACCGAACTGATGATAAAGGAATAGCCCCGCCTCTCCCGACAGCCCCACTTCTCATCCCTTCATCCTCACTCCTCCGCAAACAGTTCCTCCGCCACCGCGTCGGCAAACAGCAGACCTGCCTCGGTGAGCCGCACGGCTGCCCCGTCCCGCCGGTATAAATCGCTACGTACCCGCTGCAGCTGCCGCAGGAACTGCGCCTTACGCGCCGCCCCGAACTTCGCCTCCAACTCCGCCAACGATATGCCCTCGCAGGTGCGCAGCCGCAACAGCACGTACTCGTCGTACTGCTGGTCGGGAGTCAGCACCTCCTCTTCGCGGTCGGGCCGCCCACAGGCCATCCCCTCCACATAGCGTTTCAAGTCGGCCACGTTCCACTGCCGCACCGGATGGCGGTACGAGTGCGCCGCCGGCCCCAACCCCAAGTACGGCTCGCCCGTCCAGTAGGCGTGGTTGTGCCGCGAGATGCGGCCCTCCTTGGCAAAGTTGGAAATTTCGTACTGCTGGAAACCCGCCTTAGCGGTCATCTCCCTCAGAATCAGGAAGTCGCGTTCGGTGTCGGCCTCCTCGGGCAGATAGGGCTGCCCCTCCCGCACCCTCCGCGCCAGCAGGGTGTTCTCCTCCACCGTCAGCGAGTAGCACGAAAAGTGTACGATGGGCAGGCGCAATGCCGTGGCCAACTCCTGCCGCCACATCTCGCCTGTGCGGTAGGCGATGTCGTAGATGAGGTCGATGGAGAGGTTGTCGAAGCCGACCCTCGCCGCCTCCTGCACGGCCGATAGCGCCGTGGCCGCATCGTGCCGCCGGTTCAACAGCTGCAGAATGTTGTCATCAAACGATTGCACGCCTATGCTTAACCGATTGATACCTACCGACTTCAATGCCGATAGATAGTCGGCCGTGAGCTGCTCGGGATTGGCCTCCAGGGTGATCTCCGCCGAAGGCGAGAAGGTATAATATTGCTGGAGTTTTTCCATCAGCTGCTCCAACTCTGCCGGCGTGCAAAGCGAGGGCGTTCCTCCACCGATATATAAAGTGTCAATGTTTTTTTCAGGAAGAAAATCTTTTCTCAACTCCATCTCCTTGAACAACCCCTCCCAATACTCCACACGCCGCTGTAGCGAGGCCACCGAGTAAAAGCTGCAATACACGCACTTTTGCTTACAGAACGGGAAGTGGATGTAGATTCCGGCCATGGTGGTTTCAAAAAAGGCGTCCCCGCAATGGAGACGCCTTCGTATAGAGGTTGTCTTGTTTTATTTCAAAATGACTTTCTTGATGAAGGTCTGTCCGTCGTGGGTGGTGATGCGCACCAAATACATTCCGCGAACGAGGTTAGCCACATTGATTTCGGTATGGTTGTTGGCGGGACGGCCACTATAAACCACTTCGCCGATGGCAGAGTAGAGGCTGATTTCAGCGATGTTGCTGCCTTCCACATTCAGCACCTGTGTGGCGGGATTCGGGAAAATGAACCACGCATTGTCATAGTCGCTGATGCCCGTGGTGGTCTGTCCGTTGACGGTAGCGGAGAAGCCCGACTGGCCATTGGTGCAGATGGTCTGCACAGCGTAGGAGTAGTTGACGCCCTGATCCACGGTAGCATCGATGTAGAAGTTGCTCGGCGTGGTGGCGATGGCGTTGCCGTTGCGATAGACCTTGTAGGCGATGGCATTCTCCATCTCGTCCCAGTTCAGTCCTAACTGAGTGGGCGATGCGGTGATGGTGAGACCAGTGGGCGCGTCGCACGTTTCAGGGGTGGGATTGCCCACGGTGACGCACTCGGTGATGCCCGCCGATTCGAAGTCATTGGGACAGGCAGTGTGCAAGGTGTAGCAGTGGGTGCCTTCCGGTACGTTATGATCAATGTAGTTACCGCCAGTGATGTTGGAGGCGATAAGCTCGCCGTCGCGGTAGAGGTTGTAGTGGCTGCCTGTGCCGCTCTCGCCGCTGATGGAGATGTCATCCACGCAGAAGATATACTGGTCGTTGGAGGTGCAGTGGATGGCCACATACTTGGCCTCTGCGGGTACGGTGTAGCTGTATTCGGTCCATGTGGCGGTGGTGGTCACGCTGCTGCTGAGGGCAGTGAAGTCGTTGGCATTGGTGCCGGTGGTGGAATAGGCAGCGGTGAACTGCTCATTGGCGTAGCTGCTGGAGTAGGAGCGTGCCCAGAACGAGAAGGTGAACGGGTTGGTGAAGTTGAGTTCAGGACTGATGATCCAGTCGTTGTTTTGAACGGCGCTGCTTCCGCCCCAACCACCGCTGCCTTGGCAGTAAGCGTCACCGAAGAATTTGTTGCCGGAGTGTGCGTTGATGGTGGTATTGCCCGTCATCTGGCTGGCATCCAGCACAATGTAGGCCATGGGCTGTCCCTCGTTGGTGAACTCAACGCTGCTGAAGGTACCCGTATTGGCACCGTCGCCATCGATGTAGGTCCAGCCCACCGTGCCGGGTGAGTTGATGTCACCATAGGTGTGGCCTTCCACATCGTCGCTGATGGTGATGTTTTCAATGGTGGACTCGTCGTCCCAGGTCAAGGTAACATTGGAGCCGTTGACGGTGGCCGCCAGCCCTGTCGGAGCCTGGCAGTCGTTGCCGATGGCCGTCAGGGTGAAAGTGCCGTTCCAGCTGTCGCCGCCGTTGGTGGCGGTCCAGTTCATGGTGAACACATGGCCGGTGGTCACGTTTTCGTCGATGGAGAGCTGGAAGCCGTTGTTGTCGGTGGCGGTGCCGCCGTTAGCGGCCATGGCGGTGAAAGTGCCGTTGCCATCCAAAATCGTCAGCATCGGGTCGTTGCAGCTGAGGGCGACCGTGGTATTGCCCGTGGTGGCCACACCGCCCATGTTCTGGAGGGTGAGGGTCAGGTAGGGCTGCTGGCCATATTCCACAATGTCAGGCGTGTAGCTGTCGAGCACGAGGTACGGAACGTTGCCCGCCGTGCAAGGGATAGTCTCGTAAATGGTGGTGTTGTTGAAAGCGGTCACTACGAGCAGGACATCGCCAGCGCTGAAGTCGTGCTGAATGGTCACTTGTCCGTTGGCGTCGGTGTAGGCGCTGTAGTAGGTGTCGTTTTGCGAGATGCACACGAGGGCGTCCTCCACCGGCTGACCGTTGGCGGTGATGGTGGTGGTATAGGGAACGCCCGTCATCAGGGTGTTCACCGACGAGGTGATGGCCACGGGTTGCTTGGTGCGCAGCTGGAGGGAAGCGTCGCCAAAGGTGGTCCAGGTCTGGAAGGTCTCCACATCGCTGCTGGTGCTGCTTTCGGTGAGGGCGAGGGTGAAGGCATTCACCACGATGGAGCCCCAGTGGGTGCGCTGCTCGTTGGTGTTGATACCATTCTGTCCGCTATACTGGTTGTAGTTGAAACCGCCCACGAGGATGTCGTAGAAGTAGTCCTGACCGCGCTGCGGGGGAGTCCAGGGCTGGTTGATGGTGGACATCAGGGTCACCACTGCGCCGCCGTTCTCTTTCTTCAGCCATGCCTCGGCGAAGCAGTCGCCGCTCTGGTTGAACTTGCCGTTCACGCAGGCCACCGCCACAATGAAGGGCAGACGGTCGCCGTTGGTGGAGGCGTTCACGTTGGTATTGCTATAGTTGGTGGTCACGAAATAGGTCTCGGCACCATGACCGCAGTAGGCGATGGTGGAGGCACCGGCATTCACGTGGCCAGCCAAGGTGGAGGCGGTGGAGTTGTCGCCATAGTTGCCGTTCTCAGTAAGGTAGGTGAAGTCGGCCAGACGCTCGCTGTAGATGCGCTGTACGTGTACGTAGTCGATCTCGCCATCGTCACCCGAACCCTGTCCTTCGGAGGAACCGATACCGATGAAGGTCTCGCGCCAGCCGGGGTCCATGTTGGGGGTCTTCTCGTAGTTGATGGCCTTGTTCACCTGCACGAGTGCCTGTGCGTTGCTGGAGCAGGAGAAACGGCCGATGGCGATGTCGGGGTAGTTGTCGTTACCGGCCACGCAGCCCATCTTCGGGTCGGCGGGAGCGGCCGTGTAGTCTGACGTGATGGTGTTCGACTTGATGTCGGCCCAGTCGCCGAACAGCTGCACATACATCAGGTTGCCGTTGCTGTTGTAGGCGGTCTGAATGGTGGAGGTGACATTGGCACCGCTGCTCACCACCTGTTTTTCAACGTTGTAGCCCATCTCTTTCTTCCACTGGATGTAGAGGTCGGCGGCGTTTTCGTAGGCACTGGGGGTCAGCACGAGTATGTCACCCTTCTCGCCCTGTGCGAGGGCGTCGCGGGTGGGCTCATAGTTGAGGAAGAGGTTCTGGTACATGCCCACGGCCTCTTTCACCGGCGTCGGGTTGATGCGGGTGAGCGGGTTGGTGGCGGGCTGGCTGTTCTCGCGCAGGGTGATGACCACTCTGTTAAACACATTCAGAATGTTGTGCATAGCATCATAGTGGAAGGGGTAGAACCGTACCGAGGTACCGCGCACGTCTCGCACGATGAAGGGAGCCTCCATAGTGGCGATGTCGGCGGGATAGTCCTCCACCAGCCGTGAGGCCGGATCTACTTCGTAGGGGATTTCCGAAGGCTCCTGGTTGCGGTAGATGATACCGCGAGAGGGTACCATCGGATGATTCAGCGGGGTCACAACAACCATGTCTTCAGCAACTTCCATGTCCACATTCTTGTTGGCCGGCAACTGGATGGCCGCGCTCACAAAGGGCAGTTCGGCCCACCCTTTCAGCTCGGTGGTGGTGCTGGAGGCAAAATTGATTTTGTTGTAGGTCACCCCGTCATGCGTCACCTCGTCGATGCTGTAATCGTGGATTTCAAACGTCAGCTGGTGAACCCCCGGCTGGGGCTGGCTGTACGAAACCGTGTAAGGCTGCTGCCCCGTTGGTTGTGAATTAGATTGTGCGAAAGTGAATAAAACACTTACAATCAATACAATAGAAAAAATAATTTTTTTCATACACATATTTTAAAAAGTGCGCAAAGATAAAGAAAAAATGCACGCCGTGACATTTTTTTTGATTTTATTTTGGGCGGCCCGGCTCCCTGCGGTCGCCGTCGGGCTTTCCGCTTTACGTCGCTTCGCTCGTGTTCGCTCCAATCCCTGCCGCGTGCGGGTGCTATTTCATCAGCTTTTTGTAATGGATGCGCGTCGGACCGGTATCGCCCAACCGTTTCTTCTTGTTCTCCTCATATTCAGAATAGGAGCCCTCGAAGAAATATACCTGCGAGTCGCCCTCGAAGGCGAGGATGTGCGTGCAGATACGGTCGAGGAACCAACGGTCGTGCGAAATCACCACCGCACAACCGGCAAAGTCATTCAAACCCTCCTCCAACGCACGTAACGTGTTGACATCAATGTCGTTGGTCGGCTCGTCGAGGAGCAGCACGTTGGCCTCCGACTTCAAGGTGAGGGCCAGATGCATACGGTTGCGCTCACCACCCGACAGCACCCCGGCTTTCTTGCCCTGGTCAGTGCCGTTGAAGTTGAAACGCGACACGTAAGCTCTTGAGTTGATGAGTCTTCCACCCATCTGAATCTGCTCGTTCCCTTCCGATATCACCTCCCATACGCTCTTCTCGGGGTCGATTTCGGCATGCTGCTGGTCCACATAACCGATCTTCACGGTCGGTCCCACCTCGAAGGTGCCGCTGTCGGGTTTCTCCAGCCCCATGATGAGACGGAACAGGGTGGTCTTGCCCGCACCGTTCGGCCCGATGACCCCCACAATGCCGTTCGGCGGCAGCTGGAAGTTGAGATCCTCGTACAGCAACTTGTCGCCGTAGGCCTTCGACACATGGACGGCCTCGATGACCTTGTCGCCCAAACGCGGACCGTTGGGGATGAAGATCTGCAGGTTCTCTTCCTTCTCCTTGATATCTTCGTTCAGCAATTCGTTGTAGGCGTTCAAACGCGCTTTCGACTTGGCCTGACGCGCTTTCGGAGCCATACGCACCCACTCCAACTCACGCTCCAGCGTCTTTCTGCGCTTCGACTCTTGCTTCTCCTCCATGGCGAGGCGGTTCGACTTCTGCTCCAGCCACGACGAGTAGTTGCCCTGCCACGGGATGCCCTCGCCACGGTCGAGTTCGAGAATCCAGCCCGCCACGTTGTCGAGGAAGTAGCGGTCGTGGGTCACGGCAATCACGGTGCCTTTGTACTGTTGCAGATGCATCTCGAGCCACTGCACCGACTCAGCGTCGAGGTGGTTGGTGGGCTCGTCGAGCAGCAGGATGTCGGGCTCCGACAGCAGCAGGCGGCACAGCGCCACCCGGCGTCGCTCGCCCCCCGACAGGTTCTTCACTGGCGTGTCGCCCTCCGGACAACGCAGGGCGTCCATCGCTCGCTCCAGCTTGTTGTCGAGCTCCCAGGCGTCGTGTTGGTCAATCAGCTCGGTGAGTTCTCCCTGACGCTCAATGAGTTTGTTCATCTCATCGTCGCTCATCGGCTCGGCGAATTTCATGTTCACCTCCTCATATTCTTTCAAAATATCCACTACCTCCTGCACGCCTTGGCTCACCACCTCTTTCACGGTAAGGTTGTCGTCAAGTTGCGGCTCCTGCGGCAGGTAGCCCACGCTGTAGCCCGGCGAGAAAACCACCTCGCCCTGGAATGACTTGTCAAGCCCCGCTATGATTTTCAGCAGGGTGGACTTACCGGCACCATTCAAACCCAGCACGCCAATCTTCGCGCCGTAGAAAAAGGAGAGGTAAATGTTTTTGAGAATTTGTCGCTGCGGTGGTATCGTCTTGCTGACGTTCACCATCGAAAAAATGATTTTTTTATCGTCCATAAATATTTCGAATAATATTGAATTCTTTTCGCAGTTGCAAAAATACAATTTTTTGGGTTGAAGAGCGACAGAGTCTGGATTTTTTTCTAATTTTGCGCTTGTTTTTAAATTAAAATTTATCCCATGAAACGAATCGCTATCCTCTTTCTTTCCTTGTTGATGCTTGTATCGCTGAAATCAGTAGGACAAACCACTATCCCCCTGCCGAACAGCAGTTTCGAGAACTGGTCAACCGGTAACGGCTACAGCGTATCGGTGTTCTTTTTATCGCTGCCGGTATATGATAGCTACACCTATCCCACCAGCTGGAACTATCCGACCTATCCTGTCAACGAGGATCTCACCTATAGCGGCATGAGTGTCAACGTGAACACCGACCTTCCGCTGCTGAAGGTGGTGGATGTGACTTCAGGCGTGCCTGATGGTTCGCATGCTATTGGTTTGCAGAGTTTTATGGTTTCCGATATTATCAATCCCACCGTATATAATCTTGCCGCCTCCTCGTTCGACTCGGCCATCGTTTCATCGGTGTTCCCCACGGTTCTATCCACCGGCGTGGTGAATGTGGACAACCTGATGCCGATGGTGGGCGAACTCACCAGCCAGTACGACAGCCTTTCCTCACCGCTGACCTTTTTTATCGGCAGGGACCTCGACAGTCTTATCGACGGCGGCATCGCGTTGAACGGCGCAGTGCCGGGTCGCCTGACGGGGTACTACCAATACACCTCTGCCATCGGTGGCGATAGAGGTGGCGTATTGATGTTGGGCTCCAGATACAACCCCGAAACGCAGCGGCGTGAAGTAGTGGGCGGTGGCTATACCACTGATTTAACGGATGTTGACAGCTATACCTCCTTCGAGGTGCCCTATACTCCGCTCTCCGAAATCGACTCTACTGTCGAATATGCGGAGCCCGACTCCTTGGTGCTGATGCTCATCTCTTCGGCTACGACCGAGCCGCAGCAAGGCTCCATTCTCTATCTAGACCGCCTTCAGTTGTGGATGGCCGGCGTGGATCCCGTGGAAGACACCTGCAGCGCCATTTTCAACCTCACGGTCAACAGCGTGGACACCACCCATGCCGAGTTGAGCTGGACGTACGAAGGTGCGCCCGACCATTTCGAGGCGGAGTACGGCCTCCAAGGGTTCGAGCAGGGGACGGGCACAATGGTCTCGGTCAGCACCAACATGCTCTCCTTGTCGGAGCTGACGCCCGACACCGACTACGACGTGTATGTACATTGTGTGTGCAGCGCCACGCTGGAGGGCGATTGGGCCATGGTGAGCTTCCGCACCGACACCCTCCCCGCAGTTATCGAAGACACTACTACCATTCCGGATGACTCCGTCAGCATCCACAACTACGCCCTCGACCACCTGCTGGTGTATCCCAACCCAGCGCAGGGCCAGTGCGTGGTGCAGTTTGAACAGGAGTTGCCCAGCGTGGTTCGCCTCTATAGTCTGAGTGGCCAACTGTTGCTGGAGGCCGTTCCCACCAAGGAGACGATGGAACTGGAATTGCCGGCGGCTGGTGTTTACCTTTTGGTTTGTGAGATGAAGGGAGGCGTGGTGACGCGCAGAATCATCAGTCAGGGGAAGTAAGGGCCTTCCTGCCCTTACGGTGCCCTAATCCACCATCACCACCTTCCGCGGACGGAAACCGTCCACACGCAGGATATAGATGCCCGGCGAGAGAATTTGGTAGGTGCCGTCGGCAGAGCGGCGGGTCAGCAACAGACGGCCCGTCATGTCGAAGAGTTGCAAGGCATGCCCCTCCACACCCCGGATGGTGAGCTGCAGGCCGTTAGAAAATACTGTGTATTCGTTAATTACGTGGGTGGTCACCGAAATGGTGGTATCTGGCTCAACGACTGTAAATAATAAATAATCGAAAAGTATACCACCTTTGATGCTGCAAAAATACAGTTTTTTGAACAATTATGCTGCACAATTGATTTTACGCATTTTGCGTAATTGAAGAAAATGGTGTATTTTTTATGAGTAATCAGAGAAAAATCTGTAACTTTGCCCCGTCAAATCACCAAGCCCATGAAAAACCTTGTCAAAATCGCACTCCTGCTGATGATGATGGCGGCCAGCTTTCTGCCTCTTTTCTGTTTCGGACAGGAACGCTATGAAGAGATGCCTTACGATACTCTTTGGAAGATGTATGAAGAGGAGAGAGCCCTTAACCACTACTTTTATTACGAACGTGGACGTGCATTAAACATCCGACATGCTATCAAGAAAAAAGCTACCCAAGAGCAAAATGCTTTCCACTATTTCAAAGCCACAGCGATAGGGTATCGGATGAAAGGTGAATGGGGCGAAGACCATCTTCCATCCTTTGCCACCGACTGGGGTGATCCCGACTCCAACCTTTACATAGCTCTCGGGTACTATGTGGAGGCCCAAAAGTTCTATCATGAAAAAAAGGCTCCCCACCTTCTTCGCCAATGTTTCGACCGAATGCCTCAAAATGTGCCGTTAGAGGATGGAAAATGGGATTTTTTAAGAATAATTAACGACCTTCAACCCCATCCCTTCACCACCCTGAACGACCTGCTGATAGCCGAAGGCCTGTCAATAGTTGTCGGTGATACAGCTACTATGAATTATCTGATTGACAAGGCTATATCTGCCCACCAGAGCCCCGATGATCGGCAAAAGGTGATTGAGTTTGAAATCCTCAGGTGGCAACAACTCATCTCCGAGATCACCTACCCTATCGATTCCAGTGAATACTGGCAAGCACTGAACCGCATTGAAGCCACATACGGTTCTGACGAGGCCCTCGACTTGGCACGCGGCCTCGTGCTGACCCTTTTCAACCGCTCCACGAACGGAGCGACCGACTATGGGACCATGGCATTGGGGTATTATGATAAGATTCTTAACAGTTCCACCACCGGCTACTATCGGGAGGAGGCGCACCGTTGCCGTGCCGAGCTGTTGGCAAAATTTATGGAGTCGGCCTCTCCCATCGGGGTGGTAGCCCCCGCGCACAAGCTGCGCCTGTCCGTTACCTGCACCAACATCGACACCCTGTATGTCAGTGTGTTTCCTGCAAGGTATCGGGAGCTTATTACTCAATCGCACAGACTTTATACCTCGTACAGAGAGTATTGGCAGCCCCGAGAGGAGTATTTGTCCACCCTACTGTTCACCCAGCGCTTTGTGGTGGATTGTCATGAGCCCGGACGGCCTATCACCACTGAGCTGTGGCTCGACTCGCTGCCGTTGGGAGAATACGACCTCTATTTCCACACCCATCCCGAACTGAATACCGCGGGCGCGCTGATGGAGAGCCATCTGCGAGTCTCGCGCCTGCTGGTGAGCTCATGGCAGGCACCCGTCAAGCGGTGCGTGGGCATCAACGACCGCCTCACAGGAAAGCCCATCGTATCAGGATATGGTACCTACCCCTTCGCCCTGACTCTCCCCAATCGTTTCGGGGAAATGACTTACTCATATAAGGAGTCTTACCATTATGTCTCCAGAAATCCTGACCTCACCCTCCATGAACGAGGAGTGCGTACCCCTTCCACATACCGAATTGACGACTACTATGGTGGCCACTATCGTTATTCAAGGAGATATTTCATGAGATATTCTTCTCCCTATTATGGCATACTCATCTCCGACAGAACTCTATACCGCCCTGGACAAACCGTTTTCTTTAAATTAGTTGTCGTAAATCGATGGGGCAAACTATTGAAAAACAAAAAGTTGACTGTGGCTATAGAGGGGCCTTCCTGGGAAATTGAGGACACGCTGGAGCTTACTACATCAGAGTTCGGTAGCGTAGTGGGAAGTTTTCATCTCCCGGAAGAGAAAGTGGGCCATTATAGATTCAAAGTGGAAACTCGGCGAGGCCGAACCGTCCATCTTTACAACTCTTTCACCGTGGCCGATTACAAACTTCCCACTTTCAAGGTGGAATGGCTGTTCGACACGTTGCAACCCGCTCCAGGCGACACCCTCATCATACGTGGGAAAGCCATCACTTTGAACGGACAGCCCGTGCGCGACGCTTTGGTGGAATTAACGGTACTTAATTATTGGGGACAGGAAAATGTTGAAACTTACCGACTCTTCACCCAATACGATGGCACTTTCTCACAACCCGTTCTGATTCCATATACCAAGATGCGCCAAAACTTGAGCCTTCAGGCCACCGTCACAGATCTGAATGGAGAGACCCATGATTCCCAAAAGTCCTTCACGGTGGATCCCGAACGGCTGCGCATCCAAGTGTCGGGGAGGGACAGATACGACCTTGCCACCGACAGCGTCGCTGAGTGGAAAGTCCGTCCTGAGAACATCCTGGCCATCAAGCAGCAGATGCCGTTTCAAGTGATGGTAGTCCGTTTGCAGCCGCCGGCGGAATACAAGGAGCCCGTGCTGGCAGACGTGCCCGCCTACTGGCGGCCGCAGCACAGCGCCGATGAATACAACCAGCTCTGGCCGTCGCTCACCTTCAACTTCCAGCACAACGACCCCAACACATGGCTTATAGCCGACACGCTCTATCATGCCGTTCACCATTCCGCTAACGATTCGCTGCTCACCCTCGACCTCACCCACTGGCCGGCAGGCAACTATCGAATCACCGTATCGGGTACCGACATGAAGGGAAAAGAGACTACAACGGTACGGCATTTCTTCATCAACAATTCTCATTCCGAAAAATTTGTGCCCTATCAGCCTGCCTATGCCGTCTTCACCGCTTTCCCCAAACAGGTGGGCGACAAGGTGACCGTGACCGTGGGCAGCTGTCTGCACAACGCCATCGTCATCAGCGATGTGTACCAGGGGAAGCGGCGGCTGAAAACCGTACGCACCAACCTCGACGGCAATCAGAAATCCTTCACCGTGAAAACCCGCCGACATGGGAAAAGAAACCTTTCAGTGGTGTCGCGAATCGTGCAGAATGAGCATTTTTATTCCTGCACTCTCGATAGCGTCATCCCCTATTCTGAAAAAGCGATACAAAAGGCGATGAAGCAGTATGAGAAATACTCGCTGGATATGGAACTAACTCGCTACCACGATATTGCAGAGCCTGGCAGTGAAGAGGAGTGGGAAATCCAACTCAAAGATAACAAGGGAAAACCTGCGAATCAGGCAGAGCTTTTGGCATGGATGACCGATTGTAGTTTGTATGAATTGGGCATGAGGGTTCCTGAAATTATGCAAGACTACAGTTATAGTCCAAAGAAGCGCCCCATCCGTGTTTCCTCCTATTCCTCTCTTGAACATGATAAATTCACTTCCCCCCAAAAATTGTCCCACCTCTTTTTGTGGAAGCTGACGAAGTGGAGAAAAACTGCTGTTATGAATGGCGGCGGCACTGTATTGGATGCCGATGCCACTGTGCTGGATGCCGATGTGGTCGTCACATATAGAAGACCTGAAATCGGTGCAGCAGGTGTTAACTCCACCGACGGCACGATGCAGTCAGTGCGTGGAAGTCGTTCTGATGGTGAGAAAGTTATAATTGATGGAGTGTTAGTGCGGGATGATGAATCTATGGAAGAGGAAACAGGAGAGGTGTCGCCGTCAGCAGAGGAGGCCTTTTCCGAAAAACAGCAGCCGCGTCCCATCCGCTTCCGCAGCAACTTCACGGAGACGGCTTTCTTCTATCCGCAGCTGCAAACCGATGAGAACGGCCGCATCCGGTTCAGCTTCACCCTGCCCGACCAGTTCACCCGCTGGCAGTTCTTTGCTTATGCGTACACCAACGGCAAGCCCATTCGTAGCCAGAAATTTACTACCTATGTGCAAACTCGACTCTCGCTGATGCTGCAGAGCAATGCCCCCCGCTTCTTCCGTGAGGGCGACACCATGGAGCTGCGGGTGAAAATCAACAGCTTGTGCGACACGGCGCTCCACGGCACGGCCACCGCCGCCTTCTACGCCCCCGAAACCGACGAGCCCCTGTCCCTGCTGATAGAGCCTGCCGACAGCGTGCAATCGTTCCAGTGCAAGGCCAACGGCACGGCCTCCGCCGCGTGGCGCATCGCCATCCCCGAAGGAATTACAGCAGTGAAGTATCGACTCTCTGCCCGCGCAGGTAACTGTGGCGACGGCGAGGAGAACATCCTGCCCGTGCTGCCCAACCGCACCCTCGTCACCGAGGCGATGAATTTCATCGTGCCTGTCCACACCGACACCACCCTCGTCTTCCAATCCTACCGCGCATACAGCGCGAAACTCTCCACCCTCACACACATCGCCTTCACGGCAGAGTTTACCACCAACCCCACGTGGCTGGCCCTCTACGCCCTGCCCGACCTTATCAGCTATCCGTACGAATGCAACGAGCAGGTCTTCTCCAAACTGTTTGCCACCTCCACCGTGCTGCACGCCTTGGAGCAGGTGGACGGGCTGGACTCCCTCCTGCAAAGCTGGCGCGACGACACCCTTGCCGCCACTTCGCCGCTGTTGGCCAACGAACATCTCAAAGAGATGCTTCTCGAAGAGACCCCGTGGCTCCGCAGCGCACAAAACGAGAGCAGCCAGCGGAAAGCCATCGCTGAGATTTTCCAAGAGGAAAACCTCCAGCGCATTCTTCAGAAAAATCTTAACAAATTATCCGTCAATCAGTTGGCAAATGGCGGTTGGAGCTGGTATGGCCAGTACAGTTACTCTGGCTACATCACCGCGCACATCACCGCCGGCCTTTTCAAACTTTCGCGTATCGGAGTGGAAAGCGACAAGATGGAGAGCATGGCACGGAAAGCTATCCGCCGGATGGACAAAGAGCACGAGGAGGCCTATCAGCAATTCCTGAAAGACAAAGAGAAGACTCCGGAGCTGACCTACCCCTTCTGCGAGGAGGATGTACATTACCTGTACGCCCGTTCGTTTGCCGGCGCAGATTCCAACTGGTGGTCACAACCTTATGTGCAGAATTTGATTAGCTTCGCCACGAAGAACATCCTGCATCGCCACTACATGCGGCAGGCGGAGGTGGCTCTGTTCCTGCACCGGTTTGGCCGTACCGAAGAAGCTGTGAAAATTGTTGCTGCGCTGCGGCGTGATGCCGTTCATGATGCGGAAACGGGGATGTACTGGCGGGACGAATATTCCGGCTGCCACTATTTCCCGTGGTACCATGCGCCCGTCGAGCGGCAGGCCCTCCTGTTGGAAACATTTGCGGAGATTTCGCCGCGCGAGGAGGAGCTGACGGCGATGAAGCAGTGGCTGCTGCAGAACAAGAAGAACAACAGCTGGTACAGCACCAAGGCCACCACCGAGGCCGTTTACGCCCTGCTGCTGCACGCCCCCGCCGATATGCTCGCCCCTGCCACCACCACCATCGCTGTTGGTGGCGAACCGCTGCATGGCGAAGGGACCGCGCCGGCTACTGGCGCAACGGGATACGTGAAGCAGATCTGGAAGCCGGAGGCGATGACTCCAGCATTGGCCGACATTGCCATCCGCACCGACAGCGTTCACCCGCTCTTCGGGGCGTGCTACTGGCAATATACCGAGAATGCCGATAAGGTGGCCGCTTCCGGCGACGGACTGACGGTGCGGCGCACCATCTACCACCGGGAGCCCGATGAGACGGGGCAGCGCGTGCCGGTCACAGCGGAAAATCCCGCACGGTTAGGCGAGAAACTTACGGTGCACATCGAGCTCACCAGCGACCGCGAGGTGATGTACGTGCATGTGAAGGACCCGCGGGCTGCTGCCTTCGAGCCGGTCAACTTCCGCGAGCAGCGGAACTACTACCAGGGAACCGGCTGGGTGGAGAGCCCGCGCGATGCTGCTACCCACTTCTTCTTCAACAGGTTGCCGGAGGGCAAGGTGGTGATGGAGTACGATGTTTTCGCCACGCAGACGGGTGACTTCACCTGTGGCGGCACCTCCGTAGAGTGCATGTACGCCCCCGAGCACCGCGCTCAGAGCAAGGGCGAGAGGATAGAGGTGAGATAATTTTGGTATTTGCCAATCCCATCAGAAGAAATCCTCTTCTGCCTCGTTTTCGTACTGCAACTCGTTTTCTTTCACCGTCTCGTTGATGGCCTCCCCATAGCCGGTCAAGGCAGCGAAGGGGGCAAACTGCGCTGCACGGCTGGCCATTGGCATCTGCGGATGGTTTTTCGATACAGGATGCGGCATGTTGATGATATCTTCGTAATGGTCGTTCATGCTTTATGTCCTCCTATCTGCTGGTTGCGTTCCTTGGCTGTTGCGCCTTCTTCAAAATTCAGCCCTTTCAGAATGGCGTTTTTGCCGTATTTCTTTTTGATTTTCAATAATGTTTCCTGCACTTTGCGCTCTTTTTGGCTGCTCTCGAGTTCCGCCAGTTTCTTTTTCTCCTCCGCTTCATAATCTGTGAAAAGGTCGAGTTGTTCGGCCTGCTGGGGCTGCGAAAGTGCCTGCTGTTCACTAATCACCCTGTTCACTGTCAGATAGATGCGCCGCACCAGCAAGTGGGGGTTGACAATCTGGTCAAAAAGTTCGGTGATGGTGTCGATCATCAGTTTGGAGGAGGAGGTCGGGGTTTTCAGGTTTCGGGTGCCGTGCGCGTGCTTCGGGACGGGGCGGCCGTAGTAGTCGGTGGTGATTTCACCGTGGTACTGGGAACGGTATTTCGGATTGGTCAGGTTTTCCGCATCATACACGATAGTCAGTACCAGTTGGTCGGTCACGAGGTGATGGGCCACCATCTTCAGGGCCATCTCATCGGCCATTTCGCGGGCTACCACCCGCGCTTTCTTGAACTCGTAGCCGGTGGACAGCACTTGTCCGTTGCTCAGACAGTTGGTTTCAGGCTTGTAGGCCTTTACTGCCGCCATTGTGCAGGGCTCCCATCCCCAGGCATGGTCGATGAGGAGTTCAGCATTCACTCCGAAAAGTTTGTACAGAAGTTCTTCGTTCTCCAAGGAGCAGCGTGCAATTTTCCCCATCGTGTCGATGCCGTAGGGTTCTAATCGCCGTGCGATGCCGCGTCCCACGCGCCAGAAGCTCGTCAGCGGCTTGTGGTTCCATAGTTGTTGGCGGTAGCTCATCTCGTCGAGTTCGGCGATGCGTACCCCGTCTTGGTCGGCGGGGATGTGCTTGGCCACGATGTCCATCGCGATTTTGCAGAGGTACATGTTGGTGCCGATGCCGGCGGTGGCGGTGATGCCGGTCTCCTTCAGCACGTCGCGCACCATCTTCAAGGCCAGCTCATGCGCGGTAATCTTGTAGGTTGGAAGGTAGTTGGTGGCATCGATGAAAACCTCATCGATGGAGTAGGGATAGATGTCCTCCGGCGCGATGTATTTCAGATAAACCTGATAGACCCGGGTGCTGTATTCGATATAGTGGGCCATGCGCGGAGGTGCCACAAGGTAGTCCACCTCCCAGTCGGAATGGGCTTTCAGCTCCTTGTCGAGATTCGATTTGCCGTTGAAACGGCCGTAGGGGAGGGCGCGGCGGCGGGTATTGTTCACCTCCCGTACCTTCTGCACCACCTCGAAAAGCCGCGGCCGCCCGCCGATGCCATACGCCTTCAGCGAGGGCGACACGGCCAGACAGATGGTCTTGTCGGTACGGCTTTTGTCGGCCACCACCAGGTTGGTCGCCAACGGGTCAAGTCCCCGCTCCACGCACTCCACCGAGGCGTAAAACGACTTGAGGTCAATGGCAATGTAAGTGCGCGGGTTCATGATGGGTTATTTCGGTTTTATGCCGCGGCAAATATACAAAATTCCAGCGACTGATTTTAGCCCTTGTGAGGGTGTGTGAGTTTTTCATTATGAAAGAAATTATTTAGAAAAAAATTGTATTTTTGCGCATTCATTAAAATTAAAAAGAAATGGCAAAAGTTATCATCATTGGCGCCGGAGGAGTTGGCGCAGTTGTGGCACACAAATGTGCTTCCGTTCCTGAAGTTTTTAGTGAGATTGTGATTGCCAGCCGTACGAAGGCCAAGTGCGACAAGCTGGCAGCCGCCATCGGCAAACCCAATATCCGCACCGCCCAGGTGGATGCCGACAACGTGCCGGAAACCATCGCCCTGCTTGAAAAAGAGAAGCCCGACCTGCTCATCAATGTCGCCCTTCCTTATCAGGACCTCCCGCTGATGGACGCCTGTCTGGCTACCCGCACCAACTATATGGACACCGCCAATTATGAACCCAAGGATGTCGCCAAGTTCGAATACAAGTGGCAATGGGCCTACCAAGACCGCTTCAAAGAGGCTGGCATCATGGCGCTGCTCGGCTGTGGCTTCGACCCCGGCGTCACCAGCGTCTATACTGCCTACGCCGCAAAGCATCATTTCGATGAAATCCACTACCTCGACATCGTGGACTGCAACGCCGGCGACCATGGCAAGGCTTTCGCCACCAACTTCAACCCCGAAATCAACATCCGCGAGATCACCCAGCGCGGCAAATATTGGCAGGATGGCCAGTGGATTGAAATCGACCCGATGAGCATCCACAAGAGCGTGGAGTATCCCAACATCGGCGAACGTGAGTCGTACCTGCTCTATCATGAAGAGCTCGAGTCGCTCACCAAGAACTATCCCACCATCAAGCGCGCCCGCTTCTGGATGACCTTCGGACAGAAATACCTCACGGTGCTCAACGTGCTGCAAGAGGTCGGACTCACCTCCATCAAGCCTATCAACTACGAGGGCAAGGAGATTGTGCCGCTCCAGTTCCTGAAAGCCGTGCTGCCCGAGCCGTCATCACTGGGCGAAGGCTACACCGGCCAGACTTCCATTGGTTGCCAGATCCGTGGTATCAAAGATGGTAAAGAACGCACCTACTACGTGTGGAACAACTGCGACCACGCCCAGTGCTTCAAGGAAGTGGGCGCACAGGCCGTTTCGTATACCACCGGCGTGCCCTGTATGCTCGGCGCCAAGATGATCCTCACCGGCCAATGGAAAGGTACCGGCGTGTTCAACATCGAACAGTTCGACCCCGATCCGTTCATGGCTGAAATCGGCAAGTACGGCCTCCCGTGGAACGAACGCATCGACGAACCCCTTCCCATCGAAAAATAAACAACACCTTGAAACTCAACCGTCTTGTCATCTTCCTCATCGGCTTTGCCGCCCTCGTTGCGGGGTATTTCGCCCAGCGTGCCTACGTGTACCACAACAGCGAGTTCACCCACGGTATGTTCGTGTGCGACAACCCCGCTGAACTACTTCGGTATGAGGCCGATATGTCGTTGTATTATTATGTCAATGGCAAGGAGTATGTGAGGGAAACGCGTGATGAGTCCCGGCTGGCCTTCAAAGAGGTGCAGGTGCGCTACCCGAAAGATGCCCCCGAGAAAGGCCGTTACTTCACACCGGGTCGCTTCTGGGGACTTTCAGCCCTCTGGCTGCTCGTTCCTACTATGCTGTGGGGCGCCCTCGTCTTCACCCTCTTCAACGAAGATGCCGGCATCCAACTCTCTTTCTCAAAAAAGTCAAAGATAATTATTTAATAAAAAGTTAAAATATATAATCATTCCCTGTAACAAATTGAGCTTTTCTTCGTATGGTGAAAAGTGAAAAAATTTGAAAATCAATAATTAAAATAAAACCAACTATGAAATTTATTGTATCCCGCAATGATCTGTACAAGAACCTCAGCGCCATCAGCGGAGTTTTGAGTACAAACAACACCATGCCGATTCTGGACAATTTTCTGTTCACCGTTTCCGGCAAAACCCTTACCCTCACCGCTTCCGACCTCGACTGCACCATGAGCGCCGAGATCCAGCTTGACACGGTGGAAGGTGAAGGTTCGATTGCTGTTCCCTCGAAATATCTCCTTGAAACGCTGAAACTGATGAGCGAAATGCCCATCAACTTTGCTACGGAAGAGGACGGCGACAGCATCAGTCTGAAATTTACGGTGACGGATGGCGAGTACAACGGACACTGCTTTAAGGGCGACGAGTACCCCACCACCCCTGTGATGAATGAAAACGCCACGGGCTTCGACATTGATGCCAACATCCTGTACCGTGCCATCTCCAAGACCCTCTTCGCTACCGGCACCGACGACCTCCGTCCTACCATGATGGGAGTGTTGTGCGAGCTGAATGAAGACAACATCACCTTTGTGGCCACCGATGCGCACAAACTGGTGAAATACAGAAACAATGCGGTCAAGACCATCAATCCTACCTCGTTCATCCTGCCCAAGAAACCTCTTCAGCAGCTCAAGGGCGTGATTGGCAGCGGCAGCGGTCCCATCCATGTGGATTACTCCGCCGAGAACAACCACATCCGTTTCAGCTTCGGCAATATCGTGCTCTATTCCTCCCTCTTGGAAGGCACATATCCGAAGTATAAATCGGTCATCCCGACCAACAACAGCAAGTCGTTTGTGGTTTCCCGCGAGGCGTTCCTGCAGTGCATCCGCCGTGTGGGTATCTACTCCAACCCCTCCACCTACCAGATCCGCGTGTCGTTGGAGGCCGATAACACCAGCATCAAGGCTGAGGATATCGACTACTCCAACGAGGCTCACGAGAGTATCACGGGTACCTACAATGGGACGCCCATGAACATCGGTTTCAACTCCAAATTCCTCCGCGAAATCCTCGAGAACATCGATACGGCAGAGGTGCAGATGGACATGTCGGAGCCGAACCGCGCCGCCATCATCTATCCGGTGAACCAGAAGGAAGAGGACGAAGAGTTCATCCTGATGCTCATCATGCCGGTGATGCTGAACAACTAAGCCGGTTTCGTGCCGAAGGCACAGACAGTAAACAGCAGTTTACAATATCTTACAAAAAAAAGATTGTCCGTTGGGGCAATCTTTTTCTTTTATGGGGGAGGGGAGTCTCAGTAAGGCTCTCTATTTCCACAATTCCAAATCTTTGGCGAGCGTGTCTGCGTCCATGAAAGTATCGACGGAAGACCACGCCGAAAGCGAAAGGGATTGTCCTTTTGACGTATAGGTTGAATAGATGAGTTGTTTGTAGGCTTGTTCTGTGATGACAGCTGAATTTTCAGGATTCTCGTCCAGATTTCCCAGATAATAGGTGGTGTATTTTTTCATTATTGCTGCTTCTTGTTCATCGTCGGCATCTTCTGGCAGCTCTTCCCATGCTTTTTCAATATCCACCACTTCAGAAAGAGTCATCAAGGGAAGAAACTGCAAATTCAGAAGATAGATGGTGGCACCGTAATATCCCATGTGTCCATAGTCACAGTAAAGAAGTCCGTTGCGAGGGATATAGGATATGGATCCGTCGCTTCCGATATACTTTTCCACCACTTTGCCGTTCTGCACGGAAAGGATGTAGTTGCCCACGGCGGAATATTTTCCGTACAAAACCAGTTCCGGTATTTTATCAGCATCAAGGTATATGTATTCCCCTCCTTCGCACCAGTCGTTATAGGTTTCTCTTACCGTGAATTTGTCGCTTTTGATGTATTCTCGGTAAAGTTTTCTGTAATCGGTTCCCTGTCCGTATCCTGTCAGGAAGAAGGAAAGGATGATGAAGCATAGCAGACCTCGTTTCATATTCATGCAATTGGTTTGTTGAAATTTTCTGCAAAAATACTATTTTTTCTGAAATTATCCTCTCACCCACAAGGGATTTGAATGGTAGCCAGCATATAGAGACCTTTCTCGGTGAAGGGTTTGGGGGTAGTGGTTGAATGCTTTTGTCGTTCGAACTGGTGGAAAATTTCCACTAGTTCGTTTTTTCATTATCGTCCAATTCAAAAATGTACCCTTCTGGAAATTTTTCAGGATTGTTCTTCACTGATTTGTTAATGTCTCTTGTCTCTACACTGTACAGCTCGGCCACATCGCAGTCGAGGAATACTTGCTGGTTGCGCAGGGTGGGAGTGCCATTTTTGTTCTGCCAGATTTTTGCAGAGAAAATATTCATATAAAAAATTTTCATACCCTTCCGAAAATCAACTTTTATGTTTATTTTTGCAGGCGCAAAAAACTCAATAACTATGGAAAAGAATCTACTCATTGAACTATTGGAAGACGGCGATAATGTCAGTCTCTATTCACCTCGTTTTGAAGGAGAAGAATACACGGAATTTGAAAAATTTCTACTTCAACACAAGGACTCATTTCCTAATGATGTGGCGCAAATCGTGTACAGGCTTGACATTATCAAGAGAGACGGTGCTGCCGACCGACATTTTAGGTATGAGGGTACAAAACGAGATAGAGTAATGGCGTTACCTTCGCACCTTGAGACAGCATCACTCCGACTTTATCTGCTTAACATTCAATCAAAAGTGCTGATTTTAGGTAATGGTGGAGTGAAAAATACAGCGACTTATCAAGAAGATGAGCAACTCAATAGATACGTTAACACCCTACAGAAAATAGATATTCAGCTCAAGACAATGGAACGGCAGAAAATTTTGATAGTAAGTGGCACGCAGCTTCTTGGGCCTCTGTCGTTTGTTATAGAAACGGACGATTAAATAACAAGATAATGAAAACCAATAAATTGCTGGATGAAATCAGGCAGACGATGACTCCTGAGATGAAGCGCCAGATGGAGCTTTCGGTCAAAATCGCCAATCGAATCTATGAAATCATGGAGGAACGGGGAATGTCGCAGAAAGACCTTGCCCGTCTGCTCGGGAAAACAGAGACGGAAGTCAGCCGCTGGCTTTCCGGAACCCATAATATGACCATGGCTACCATTGCCAAGATTTCAGCTGCATTGGATACAGACATTATCCAGGTCACCACGCGCAGGCAGCGCAAAAAGAGTGTCATGGGTTAATGTAAAACAAAAAAGAGGCCGAACCAAAATCACTTTTTAGTCGGCCCCATTAATCTCGTGATTATCAATTTTGAAGATATAACCTTCAGGGATTTTTTCAGGATTGTTGCGGACAGCTTTTCTTTATTCTGTATATCTTTGTTTTATAATATTTTATATAAAACTTTCTCTATTCCCCTACAAATTCTCCAAAATGAAGTTGGTGAGCTTGTTGTAGAGATGCAAGCGGGTGTTGCCGCCGTAGATGGAGTGGTTCTTGTTGGGATAGAAGAACATCTCGTACTGCTTGTTGGCCTTGTTGAGCTGCGTCACCAGGTCGATGGCGTTCTGGAAATGCACGTTGTCGTCGGCGGTGCCATGGATGAGCAGATAGTTACCCTCCAGCTGGTCGGCGAAGAAGCAGGGTGAGTTGTCATCGTAGCCGGACGGGTTGTCCTGCGGCTTTTGCAGATAACGCTCGGTGTAGATGTTGTCGTAGTAGCGCCAGTTAGTGACGGGAGCCACCGAGATGGCCATCTTGAAGGTGCCTTCGCCCTTGAACATGGAGAGCGCGGAAAGGTAGCCGCCGAAGCTCCATCCCCAGATGCCGACACGGTCTTTGTCAACATATGGCAGCGACTGGAAATACTTGGCCGCCTCGATTTGGTCGATGGCTTCGCACTTACCCATCTGCTTGTAGATCACTTTCGTGAAAGCGTCGCCCTTGCGGCCGGTGCCACGGCCGTCCACACAGGCCACAATGTAGCCCTTCTGACAGAGCATCTGGTACCACACGTAGTTAAACGGGTCGTCGTAGGCGTTCAGCACCTGCGGGGTCTCGGGACCGCCATACACGTACATCAGCACCGGATATTTCTTGTTGGGGTTGAAGTCGGCAGGCTTCATCATCCAGCCGTTCAGCTCCACACCCTCTGAGGTGGTGAAGGTGAACAGGTCTTTGCTGGTGAAGTTGTAGCTCTGCATCTTCGCCTTGAAGGCTTCGTTGTCTTCAATGGTGTAAAGTTTCTTGCCCGATGCGTTGTGCAGGGTGTACACCGGCGGTGTGTTGGCGTTGCTGTATTGGTTGCAGTAGAAATGGGCGTTGCTATTGAAGGTGGGATCGTTCCAGCCGGTGCCGTCGGTGAGCATCTTCTTTTTCTTGCCGTCGAAGCTGATGCTGAACAGGTCTTGGTTGGGTACAGCCACTTCGTTGGAGAGGTAGAAGATGGTCTTTTTCGGGAAGTCGATGGCGCAGATGCTGGCCACCTCGTAGTTGCCGGTGGTGAGCTGCACGGGCGTTTTCCCAAATTCAGCCTTGTAGATGTGACGGTAGCCGCTGCGTTCCGACAGGAAAATCACGGTCTTGTTGTCGTTGAGGAAATAGTAGTTGTCGGTGATGTCAATCCAGCAGTCGTTCTCGTCGGTCAGCACCACCTCTTTCGTGCCGTTCAGCGTGTTGCAGCGGAAGAATTCTACCTTGTTCTGCAAACGGTTCATCTTCAAAACGATAAGGTCGGTGGAGTTGTCCAGCCAGTAGATTCTCGGGAAGTAGCAGTCTTCGTGCGGGAAGTCGAGTTTTTCGCATTTCCCTTTCTGAAGGTCATAAACGAAAATGTCCACCACGGAGTTGTCTTCTCCCGCTTTCGGGTATTTGTATTTGTACTCTTCGGGGTAAAGCTCGCCCCACATGGTCATGGAGTACTCTTTCACCTGGCTCTCGTCGAAGCGCAGGAAGGCGATTTTGCTGCCGTCGGGCGACCAGCAGAAGTACTTGGCCTGACTCAGTTCTTCCTCATACACCCAGTCGGCCCAGCCGTTGCGGATTTCGTTCTCTTTTCCGTCGGTGGTAATCTGAACCTCCTTGCCGTTTTGCAGGTCGGTGTAATAGAGGTTGTAATCGCGCACGAAGGCCACTTTGCTACCGTCGGCAGAGAAGTCGGCGAAGTTGATTTTGCCCTTGTCGGCCTTGCCCACCTGCAGGAGTTTGTTGGTGGTGAGGTCATACACGTAGAAGTTGGAGCGCGTGGAGCGGCGGTAGATGCTTTCCCCTTCAGTGGAGAAGAGGATTTTTTTGCATGAATTGTCGAAGGAATATTCGTCAATGTCGTTCATGGTGATCTTTCCGTTGGAGGCTTTTTTCAGCATGTCGTTGGTGAGCACTTCGGCCACCTGTTTGCCGGTTTCGAAGCTGTACTTGGAGATGGATACCATGTCCTTCACGGAGTAGTAGTCGCTGTTGGGCATCGACTCAAATCCACGGATGTAGGCGGGCATGAACTGGTAGTATTTCCAAAGTCCCTCTACGGTGATTTCTTTTTGGGCGCTGACGGAGAAGCAGGTGGCTACGGCCAGCAGCAGGAATAGGCTTCTGATGATTTTCATGATGTTTGGATTTTATTTTTTCCTGAATGATTTCTTTTTGGCGGTAGGTGCCGTGGAGGTGATGATCTCCATGCACTCTTGATAGTTGAGGTTTTCGGCCACAGTGCCCTTGGGAATTTTGAAGTTGTCGGTGCCGTTGGTGATGTACGGACCGTAGCGGCCGTTCATCACTTTGATGTCCGCATTCTCGTCGAAGCTCTTGAGTACGTTTTTGTTTTTGGAGTTGGCGATATGTTCGATAGCCTGTTCCAAAGTCATCTCGGCAATCATGGTGCCTTTCTCGAGGGTGTAGTTTTTGTCGTCGTATTTGAGGTACGGACCGAAGCGGCCGACGGCGGCGGTGATTTCCTTGCCCTCGTACTCGCCCAGCACCCGCGGGGCGCGCTCCACATCCTGTTTGCGTTTCTGCTCAATGAGTTCGATGCAACGCTCGCAGCTGATTTCCGTGGGTTCTTCGCCCTTCGGCACGGAGATGAACTTGTTGTCGAATTTGATGTAGGCGCCGAAACGACCGATGCCCACAATGATGTCCTTGTCCTCGAACTGTCCCACCGTACGGGGCAGTTTGAAGAGTTCCAGGGCCTCCTCGAGGGTGATGCTTTCAATGGACTGGTGCGGTTTCAGACGGGCATAGCGGGGCTTCTGGTCCTCGTAGTTCTCGCCAATCTGCACCATCGGACCAAATTTGCCGAGTTTGGCATACACATTCTCGTTGGTCTTGGGGTCTTGCCCTAACAAACGCTCGCCGCTGGCCTTCTTCGAGTAGGTGAGGGCCTCCTCGATAGATTCGTGGAAATTGTCGTAGAAGCTTTGCAACATATTCTGCCACTGAATGTTGCCTTCGGCAATGTCATCGAACTCCTTCTCTACTTTGGCGGTGAAACTGTAGTCCATGATGGACTCGAAGTTGTTCTGCAAATACTCGTTCACCACGATGCCGATGTCGGTCGGGAAGAGTTTGTCTTTCTCGTAGCCGTATTTTTCTTTCTTGGTTTCCTCTTTGATCTGTTCTTTTTTGAGGATGAGTTGGCAAAATTCGCGTTCGCTGCCCTGGCGGGTCTCCCGCACCACATACTCGCGTTTCTGGATGGTGGAGATGGTGGGGGCATAGGTGGAAGGACGGCCGATGCCGAGTTCTTCCAATTTCTTCACGAGGCTGGCTTCCGTGTATCTCGCCGGCGGCTGGGCAAATTTCTGCATCGCCTTGATTTCGGTGTAAGCCAGCGGGTTGCCGACTTCCACGGGCGGGAGCCATCCCTTCACCTCCTCTTCCTCCTCGTCGGTTGATTCGGTATAGACTTTCAAGAAACCTTGGAACAGAATCACCTCGCCGTTGGCCACGAACTTCTCTTCGCGCCCCGGCACCGGAATGGTGATGGTGGTCTTTTCGGTCTTGGCGTCGCTCATCTGGCAGGCGAGGGTGCGCTTCCAGATCAGTTCGTACAAACGCTTGGCGAAGGTGTCGCCGGGAATGGTATGGTTGGCCATTGACGTGGGGCGGATAGCCTCGTGGGCTTCCTGCGCACCGATCGACTTGGTCTGGTACTTGCGGGTTTTGGCGTATTCAGCGCCGTACAGCTTCACAATCTCTTCCTTGGCGGAGGCCAGTGCGAGGGTGGAGAGGTTCACGGAGTCGGTACGCATGTAGGTGATGTAACCGGCTTCGTACAGCTGCTGGGCCACCACCATGGTTTTGCTCACCGAGAAGCCGAGTTTGCGGGCGGCTTCCTGTTGCAGGGTGGAGGTGGTGAACGGCGGGGCCGGCGCTTTCTTGCCGGGGTTCTTCTCCACCGCTTCGGCCACGAAACTCACGCCTTTGCAGTGCTCCAAGAAGGCCGTCGCCTCCTCTTTGGTATCGAAACGGTTGTTGAGCTCTGCGTCGAACTCCTGTTTGCCCTGCTCGTCGGCCGTAAAGCGACCTACCACACGGTAGGCTGAGGTGGTCTTGAACTGGTTGATTTTGCGTTCGCGCTCCACAATCAGCTTAACGGCAACCGACTGCACACGACCGGCCGACAGCTGCGGTTTCACCTTGCGCCACAGCACCGGCGACAGCTCGAAGCCTACGAGGCGGTCGAGGATACGGCGGGCCTGCTGCGCGTTCACGAGGTCCACATCCAGCTGGCGCGGAGTGGCCAACGCGTTGTCAATGGCCGACTTCGTGATTTCGTGGAAAACAATTCTCTTGGTCTTTTCCGCAGGAATGCCAGCGGCCTCCATCAGGTGCCAGGAAATGGCCTCTCCCTCGCGGTCATCATCAGTTGCGAGCCAGACCGTGTCTGCCTCGTTCACCATCTTCTTGATGTCGGTGATCAGTTTTTTCTTTTCCGACAAAATTTCATATTGTGGGGAGAAATTCTTAGAAATATCAATCCCCAGATCCTTCTGGGGCAGGTCGCGCACATGACCCTTGCTGGAAATGACTGTGTAGTCTTTTCCGATGAATTTCTGAATAGTTTTAGCTTTCGCAGGAGACTCAACGATGATCAGATTTTTGCTCATACAATATATATTATATTACGTTAGAATTGGGGCGGCAAAATTACACGAAAATTTCAAATTTTCGGGGCTATCGCAGAAAAAAATGATGAAAACGAATGTAATTGGCTGGTATATAAAAAAGTAGAGACGCGATTTTTTCGCGCCTCTACGGGTTGTAAATTCAATCCTTTTATAAAATCGTTTTGAAGGGCAGGTAGTCCCTACTGCACCGTGCTTCCGGCATTTACCTCCTTGCCGGGCTGCATCAGCGCCAGACTGCCGTCGGCATTGGCGGCCATCAGCACCATGCCGTGCGATTTCACCCCCTTAATCTCCTTCGGAGCGAGGTTGATGAGCATCAGCACCTGCTGGCCCACGAGTTTCTCGGGTTCGTAAAATTCTGCAATGCCCGACACAATCTCGCGTTCATCAACGCCTGTATTCACTTTCAACTTCAACAATTTCTTGGTCTTTGGCACCCGCTCGGCTTCCAAAACCGTCACCACCCGCAAGTCCATCTTCTGGAATTCGTCGTAGGTGATATCCTCCTTGGCGGGCGTGGCAGGCGCGTTAGCCAAGGCATTGGCCTTCTTCGCATCGTCTAATTTCTTCACTTGAGCGGCAATGGTTTCATCTTCCACTTTCACAAACAGAAATTCTGGCGCATTGATGGTGTCACCCGCCTTCAACAGGTCGGTACGGCCACCATCATTCCACGTTTTATTGCTCATATTCAGCATCTTCTGTAATTTCTCAGCGGTGAACGGCAGGAACGGCTCGCACAAAATCGACAGGCTGGCACAGATCTGTAAGGATATGTGCAGGATGCTTCTCACATAGTCGGGATTCTCTTTCTGCTTCTTCCACGGCTCGGTCTCGGTGAGGTACTTGTTGCCGAGACGGGCCAGATTCATCAGCTCGGCCTGTGCCTCGCGGAAACGGTACCGCTCCACACTGTCGCCAATGCGCTGCGGGAACTGCCGGATCTGCTCCAGCACCTCTTTCTCCAAGTCGGTCACCGGTCCCATCTCGGGAATCACGCCGCCGTAATATTTGTGCGTCAGCGCCACCGTGCGGTTGACAAAGTTGCCAAAGATGGCAAGTAGCTCGTTGTTGTTCTTGGCTTGGAAGTCGCTCCAGGTGAAGTCGGCGTCCTTGGTCTCAGGCGCGATGGAGGTGAGCATATAGCGCAGCGAATCCTGCTTGCCCGGAAACTCGCGGAGGTACTCGTGCAGCCAGACGGCCCAGTTGCGTGAGGTGGAGATTTTTTCTCCCTCGAGGTTCAGGAACTCGTTGGCAGGCACGTTCTCCGGCAGAATGTAGCTGCCGTCGGCCTTCAGCATGCACGGGAAGATGATGCAGTGGAACACGATGTTGTCCTTGCCGATGAAATGCACCAGTTCGGTCTCCTCGTCTTTCCACCACTTCTCCCAGTCGCTACGACCCTGTGCGGCCGTCCACTCCTTGGTGGCAGAGATGTAGCCGATGGGCGCATCGAACCAAACGTAAAGTACCTTGCCTTCAGCCTCTTTCAACGGCACTTTCACACCCCAGCTGAGGTCGCGGGTCACCGCACGCGGGTGCAAACCAGCTTCAATCCACGACTTGCACTGTCCGTACACATTCACTTTCCAGTCCTCTTTGTGACCGTCCAAAATCCACTCTTTCAACCACGGTTCATACTGATCCAGAGGAAGATACCAGTGTTTGGTCTCTTTCATCACCGGCGGATTGCCGCTCAGCGTGGATTTCGGGTTGATGAGGTCGGTGGCGTTCAGCGTCGCACCGCACGCCTCGCACTGATCGCCATACGCCTTCTCGTTGTGGCAGTGCGGACATTCGCCCGTGATATAGCGGTCGGCCAAAAACTGTTGGGCCGCTTCGTCGTAATATTGCTGTGAGGTCTGTTCAATCAGCTTGCCTTCGTTGTACAATTTGGTGAAGAAGGCCGCCGCCGTTTCGTGGTGTGTCGGGTTGGAGGTGCGGGAGTAGATGTCGAAAGAGATACCCAACTCCTTGAACGACTCTTTGATGATGTTGTGGTAACGGTCCACGATGTCTTGCGGGGTCACGCCCTCCTTGCGGGCTTTCAGCGTGATCGGCACGCCGTGCTCATCGGAGCCGCCAAGGAAAAGCACCTCCTTACCGTTGTTGCGGAGGTAGCGGGCATAGATGTCGGCAGGGATGTAAACACCGGCCAGGTGACCGATATGTACAGGTCCGTTGGCGTACGGCAGCGCCGAGGTGATGGTATAGCGTTTGGGTTCTTTTTTCATATCAGGTGATTTTATTTTTGTTTTTATAATGGATGTTTTCGATAAAAAAGGGGCTCACCAGTGGAGCCCCCTTCTGTAACATATCCCACTGTCGGCTTAGTTGTAGAGGAAGCTCAGCAACACACCGGCAGCTACGGCACTACCGATGACGCCGGCCACATTCGGACCCATGGCGTGCATCAGCAGGAAGTTGGTTCTGTCGTATTTCAAACCTTCCACATTCGACACACGGGCGCTGTCGGGCACGGCCGAAACGCCAGAGTTACCGATGAGTGGGTTGATTTTGTTGCCCTCTTTCAGGAAAAGGTTGAAGAATTTCACAAACAACACACCCGTCGTGGTGGCGATGATGAAGGAGAAAGCACCGAGGAAGAAAATCATCACGGACTTATAGTTCAGGAAGGTAGAAGCCTGCGTGGAGCAACCGACCGTCAGACCGATAAGGATGGTGACGATGTCAATGAGGGCGTTGGAAGCCGTGTTGGCCAAACGCTTGGTCACACCACTCTCTTTCAGTAAGTTACCGAAGAAAAGCATACCGAGCAGCGGAAGGCCTGAGGGCACGATGAAAGCAGTGAGGAGGATACAGAGGATGGGGAAGAGAACCTTCTCGCGGTGGGTCACGGCGCGGGGCGGACGCATACGGATGCGACGCTCTTTGTCGTTGGTGAGCAGGCGCATGATGGGCGGCTGGATCACCGGTACCAATGCCATGTAGGAGTAGGCCGAGATGGCGATAGCTCCCATTAAACTCGGGGCCAATTTCGAAGAAATGAAGATGGCAGTAGGACCGTCGGCACCACCGATGATACCGATAGCACCTGCTTCCGTCGGGGTGAATCCGAGGGCTAAGGCAATGATGTATGCACCAAAGATACCGAACTGCGCGGCAGCACCAATCAGAATGAGCTTCGGATTGGAAATCAACGCCGAGAAGTCAGTCATGGCACCGATGCCCAAAAAGATTAGGGGTGGGTAAAATCCCTTTAACACACCGAAATAGAGGTAGTTGAGCACAGCACCGTTTTCATATACACCGATCTGCAAACCATCCATAAAAGGAATGTTGCCAACGATGATACCGAAACCGATCGGGATCAGCAACATCGGCTCAAACTCCTTGAGAATGGCAAGGGCAATGAAGAAGATGCCGATGATAATCATGATGAGATTACCGATTTGTGCGTTGGAGAATCCAGTGTAGCTCCAGAAACTCTTTACGCCTTCAAGGAAATCCACACTAAGAAGACTCGAAGTGATGAGGTTATTCATAATTCTTGAATAAAAGTCTGTTATTGGAGAATGTTATTTGTTGGGGTTCTCGCAGAGCTCGGTGAGTACGCCGCCAGTGCTCTTCGGATGCAGGAAGCCAATCAGGAGGCCTTCAGCACCGCCACGAGGGGCCTTGTCAATCAGGCGCACTTCCTTCTCCGCCATCTCATTCAAGGCATTCGCAGCATTGTCCACGCAATAGGCGATGTGATGGATGCCCTCTCCGCGCTTCTCAATGAAAGCAGCGATGGTGCTCTCCTCACAAGTGGGCTCCAACAATTCGATTTTGGTCTGCCCCACCATGAAAAAGGCAGTGCGTACCTTCTGGTCAGCCACCTCTTCTGTGGCATAACATTTCAGACCAAGGATGTTTTCGTAAAACGGAATTGCATCTTTCAAGCTTTTAACGGCAATTCCAATGTGTTCAATATGTGATATTTGCATAATAAAAATGGTTTTCCAAATTAGCGGTGCAAAAGTACAAAAAAATGTAAATGTTTCCAAGCATTTCTAAAATTATTATATAAAAAAAGCGGACACCCTGTTGTGCCCGCTTTTCGATGCCCTTCAATACGTCATTTAGGCGTGCAAAGCCTCTTCCGCAGCCTTCTCTTTTTGCTCGTATTGATAAATCTCGCGACAGAGGGCGTCATACTTTTTGTACAACGCCGCACGGCGCAACTTGAGGGTCTGCGACAGCTCACCCGTCATCGGCGACCAGGTGTCGGCCACCAACCGGAACTTGCGGATCTGCTCGTGCTCCGCCAACGTGTCGTTCAATTTCGTGATCTCCCGCTGTATCCGCTTGATGACCTCGGCATTGGTACACAGCTCCTCGTTCGACGAATAGTGAATCTTGTGCTTCGCACACCAGAAGTGCAACGTGTCGAAGTTGGGCACCAGAATCGCCGCCGCAATCTTCTCATTCTCTCCAATCACCATCGCCTGCTCAATGAAAAACGACTCTTTCAAACGGTTCTCCAACACCTGCGGCGCCACATATTTGCCCGTCGAGAGCTTGAAAATCTCCTTCTTACGGTCGGTGATCTTCAAATAGCCATCCACCACCGCGCCGATGTCGCCCGTGTGGAACCAACCCTCCTCGTCAATGGCCGCCCGCGTGCTCTCCTCATCCTTGTAGTAACCTACCATCAGACAGTCGCCTTTGGTCAGAATCTCACCATCTTCGGCCAACTTGAACTCAATGCAGTCAAGAACGGGACCTACGGTGCCAGGATGCAGCTCTTTTCTGGCTGGGTTGTTGACCGAAATAACAGGGGATGTTTCTGTAAGTCCATATCCTTCAAATACATACATATTTGCAGCAGTGAAGGTTCGAATGATGCGCTCTTGGATGGAGGAGCCGCCCGATACGATAATCATCGGGTTGCCGCCCATCTGCTCGCGCCATTTCGAATACACCAACGTGTCGGCGATTCTGTATTTGGTCTTGTAAAACCATCCAGTACGCTCATTATCATATACTTGTGCAATTCTAAAAGCCCAAGAGTAGATGACCCTTTTCAGACCTTTCAGGTCTTTTCCGGCAGCCTGCAACTTGTCGAACATCATCTCCAAAACCCTCGGCACGGCGCAGAAACCCATCGCATGAATGTCTTTCAAGTCCTTGCCGATAGTGGCCAAACTTCCTGCGTAGTAAATCGTTCCGCCTAAAATCTGGTACATGTAGTTGCACACTCTTTCGTAAACATGGCACAACGGCAGAAAACTCAGCACGCAGGCGTGATAATCGTGCGTGTTCATCGAGGCCACTTTCGCCGCATTGATAACCATGCTTTTGTGCCTCAGCATCACTCCTTTAGGTTTCCCTGTCGTGCCTGATGTGTAAATCATTGTGCCGATGTCCTCGGGCGAGGTGTTCTGCTTGATTTCTTCAATCACCGGCCGCCATTTCTCGATGTTGGCCCGCCCGATTTCCAACAATTCGTCAAAACTGCGCCGGCCCTCGATTTTCGCGATGGTAAAAATCTCGGGTTGTAAGGTCAGGTCGGGGATGGCCGGTTCCACCCTCTTGTAAATCTGTTCCACGCCGATCACAATCAGCTTGGTGTCGCAGTGGTTGAGGATGTATCGGTAGTCGTTTTCGTTAAGAGTCGGATATACAGGTACATGGATGCCGCCTGCCATCGCGATACCCATGTCCAGGAAGTTCCATTCCGGACGGTTCTGCATGATGGTGGCCACTTTGTCGCCTTTCTTCACGCCCAACTCCAACAGGGCGGATGAGATGGCGTACGCGTGCTCCACATATTCGTCGATGGTGTATTTTCGCCATTTGCCATCGGCTTCGCGGCGGGCTAAAATGTCTTTGTTTCCGTATTCTTTCAGATGGTCTAAAATGTCAAAAATTCGGAGTAGTTTCATGTTTTAAAAATATTAGGGTTGGATTAGTATTCGATTTTGTTTTCGGCGGCATCCCACTCGGCAAGGGTGGCGAGCGCCTCTTCACGGTCGTGTTCCTCACCAGTGATGATGCGCTTCTCAGGCGTGAGACTCATCTCCTTATAAATCAGGGAGTCATCGAAGCCGATAGCACTGGCATCTTCTCGGTTGGCGGCGTAGTAGATGCGGTCGGGACGAGCCCAATAGATGGCCCCCAAACACATCGGACAAGGTTCGCAGCTGGTGTAGATCTCGCAGCCAGTCAGTTGGAACGTGCCCAAGTTTTTACAGGCTTCTCGGATGGCGATGACCTCGGCATGGGCCGTCGGGTCGTTGTCAAGGGTTACCTGGTTGCCACCGCGTCCGACAATCTGTCCGTCCTTCACCACGACCGCACCGAAAGGACCGCCTTTGCCGCGGGTCAGGCATTTTCGCGACATTGCTATCGCTTCCATCATAAACCTTTTTTCGTACATTGAGTCTAATAATTTTACAGCGCAAAAATACGATTTAATTGTAAAATGACAAATGGCTTTCTTTTTCGGGTAATTTTTTTATGAAAATGTGCTTTTTTTTGAAAAAAATGACTATTTTTGCTTGCTTAAATTATGATGTAATTAAATTGACAGTTTATACTTTTTATTAATCAAAATCAATTAGTTATGAAAAAGTTTTTAGCAATTTTAGTGATGTGTTTTGCTGTTTTTGCGGCAAAAGCACAGATTTCCCTTTTGCAGGAAAGCTTTGATGAGAGCACTATGCCAGCTGGGTGGGTTGCTATCGATGATGATGGGGACGGTTTCAACTGGGAACCCTCCGTCGCGGTAGGAAATTTCATCGCCAACACAGGTGCTGGTTGCGTTGTCTCTGCATCGTATGACAATGACAATTCAGTAGCATTGACGCCCGACAACTGGCTGATTTCTCCGGCTGTTGTCATCCCTGCCGCTGCACAGGATGTGACGTTGTCATGGTGGGTAAGAGGTCAGGATCCCAGCTATGCATCTGAGCATTACGCTGTTTATGTCTCTACGACCGGAGCAACGGTTTCTGCTTTCACCGCTCCCGCCGTATATGAGGGCGTGGCCACCGGAGATTATGTGAACCTGACTGTGGATCTGACTTCGTATGTTGGTCAGACCGTTTACATCGCCTTCCGCCATTATAATGTGACGGATATGTTCTTCTTGAATTTGGATGATATTGAGGTTACCTATGTGAATCCCAATATAGCCAATGCTCCCTCAAATTTCACTGCCACACCAGATCCTAACTTCGGTCTGTCTGTTGATTTGAGCTGGACGAATCCTACGACTACGGTCGGTAACGAAGCACTTACCGCTATCAACAGTATTGAACTGTATCGTAACGGCACTTTGCTGAACAGCTTCAGCAACCCCACTGTGGGTGGAAACATGACCTACACGGATAATACGATGACGGCTAGCGGCATCTATTCTTATCTTATTTATGCTGTCACAGAAAACGGAAACGGTCAAGAGGCCACCCAAGAAGGTGTGATGGTGGGTCATATTTGCCCCGTCACTTTAAATATGGTGGATTCCTACGGCGACGGCTGGAATGGTGCTGCCATTGAAATCTACGATGCTAACAATATCCTGGTCGGCAGCTATACTGTTGAAAGTGGTACAGAATCTGTTCAGGATGTTCAGCTGCCGGTCGGCACTTACACGCTTGTTTGGGTGTCGGGATCATACGATAGCGAATGTTCATTCAGCATTACCGATGCCTATGGTATTCCGCTCTACACCAGCGAAGGTACGATGGCCGCAGGTGCTTTCTTCACGCTGAATCATGCTTGCGAAGCTCCTGCTATGTATACGGTCAGTGGCGTTGTCACTTCCGCAGCCAACAATTCACCGATCGCGAATGCCACCATTACGGTTACCGGCATGAATGGCGATGTGCTCACCACGGATGCTACTGGTGCTTATTCTATTAGCAACATCGTTTCCACTCTTCCTTACAGCATGACGGTTGAAGCTGCTGGCTTCAATGGTGCTGCCACCTCTTTCAACGGACTCAGCGCTGATACTACCATCAACTTCAGCCTGACGGCTCCTCAGTTTGATGTCACCTATGCTGGTCCTATCGAAGTGACCACCACCTACGGCCTCGATGCTCAGTTCACCCCCATCACCGTTACAAACAACGGCAATGGTACTTTGACATGGGGTACGGGTGTTGAATTCGTCAGAGGTACTAGAAACACCAACGAACCGATGCGTTACTCTGTCGCTCAGATGCCGAGAGTGAAAACGAGTGCAGCTCAAACCTACCGCAGAGTGGAAGGCGCTACCGCTCAGACCATGCTGTCCAGCGTGGATTACTGCCCGATGACGGCTTCGATTTCAGGCAACCCCACCCGCGCCGCTTGGGACCTCTTGTCCAGCTTCGATGCTTCCGAAGCCGGTCAACAAGGTATTGCTACGGATGGTAACTATATTTACACCTGCTATTGGAATGCTGCCGGTCAGTTCGGCAAATATGATTTGGACGGAAACTTCATCGAAACCTTCACCATTGATGGTGTTGGCGGTATCCGCGATTTGACTTATGATGGAACTTACTTCTATGGTGGTGCCTGCGGCTCCGATATTTATCAGATAGATATGGCCAGCCAGACGCTCGTTTCTACCATCTCTACCTCCGTCAGCACTATCCGTCACTGCTCATACGATCCGGAGAACAACGGATTCTGGGTAGGCAACTGGGAAGACCTCTATTTGGTTGACCGCAACGGTAACGTCGTTGTGAATGGTCCTACCGATATCAATTCTGCTTACGGTTCCGCATACGATGGCTATTCTGATGGCGGCCCCTTCCTCTGGCTGTTCACCCAGGCTGATGGTAACTCCGGAAGCTGCGTGTTTGCTCAGTATGACATTGCCGCTAATGCTATGACCAATGTCACGTTTGACTTGAGTACGATTGATCAGGAAATTACCTCTGGCGCAATTGCTGGTGGTGCTTTCGGTACCGATGCACTTGTCAGTGGTAAGTTTGTCATCATGGCCAACGCACAGCAAGATCCTAACCATATCAGCGTGGTGGAAATTGCCGATGCCGGCTGGCTCTCCGCAGCCCCGGGTAGCGGTTCTGTAGCCGCAGGTCAGAGCACGGACATCACCCTGAATTTCAATGGTTCATATCCCGTTGGTGACTACAACGCTAACTTGACCATCTCTTCTCGCAACCCCTTCGTGGGCGACACGGTCATCCCGGTGATTTTCCACATTACCGCTCCCGAATGCGATGCTCCCACCAACCTGCAGGTTGTTCCTACCGATTATGAGTACATGGCCCTTACATGGGATGCTCCTGTCGATGCTACCAACCTCGTTGAGTACAGAATTTACAGAAATAACAGCTCCGACTACGTCACCAGCACGACCAATTCATACAACGACTACGTCAATGCTGGTTCTTACTGCTACTATGTGAAAGCATATTATGAAAATGGTGATGATATTTGCCTCTCCCTCCCCACTGAGACGGTTTGCGAGGAGCTGTTGCTCTGCGATCCTGACGGCATGTGCGATATCCGTGTGGATATGTTTGATGATTATGGCGATGGTTGGAATGGCGCTTCTATCAAACTGATGTTTGAAGGACAAATGGTCTCCACGTTCACTTGCGATGGCGATCAGGCCTCTATGACCGTTCCCGTTTGCTCCGGCCAGCTCTCCTTCGTCTGGGTCGCCGGTTCGTATGACAGCGAATGTATGTTCACCATTTACAATGCCAACAATGTGGTGTTGTATGACGGACAGTCCGCTCCGGGTGCGGGTGAATTCTTCACCTATAATCTTGATTGCCAAAATCTTGAAAACGGCATCAGTGAAGTGGAAGTCAACAAGAGTGTTTCCATCTACCCGAACCCCGCTACCACGGTTCTGAATGTGGTTGCTGAAGGTTACAACACCATCGAGGTGCTCAACCTCCTGGGTCAGACGGTTTACACCTGCAATGCCACCAACAGCACTCAGATTAATGTCAACAGCCTGAGAAATGGTGTCTATTTCGTCCGTGTGAATGGCGAAAATGGTACTACCACTCAGAAGTTTATCAAGAAATAGGATTTGTGATTCTTGATTTTACAATGTAGGGATGCCATATGGCATCCCTACATTTTTTTATACTCCCTCTACATCAAATTAAATTTGTAATTTTGCCGTCGCTTTTTTAAAATAGATGAAAGACTTTGCCGCCATTGATTTTGAGACTGCTAACGAAAAGTACACCAGCGTGTGCGCTGTGGGGGTGGTGATTGTGCGCGACGGCCAAATCACCGACCGCTTCTACAGCCTCGTGAAGCCCACCCCCAACTACTATCCGTGGTTCTACACTCGCGTACATGGCATCCGTTTCAAAGACACCGAAAACTCTCCGCTCTTCCCCGAGGTGTGGCATAAAGTGGAACCCCTCATCCAAGGCCTTCCGCTCGTGGCTCATAATAAGTCGTTCGACGAAAATGTGCTGAAAACTGTGTTCAAACACTATAGGATGCGCTATCCTAACTACCCGTTTTACTGCACGCTTATCGCCTCGCAGAAACTGCTTCCCTCACCCGATGTGGTAGTCAACCATCGCCTGCCTACCATCGCCAAATACTGCGGCTACGACCTCGAAAAGCATCATCATGCCCTTGCCGATGCGGAAGCCTGTGCCGCCATCGCCATTCAATTGCTGTAATTCTGTTTTTTTTTCTTCCAAAAACCTCTTTTTTGATATGCCAAAATTTGGCAATGTTTTTAAATTGTTAATATTTTTAATGAAAAATTAATGACTCATCATGGGGTTGTAATGGAAGTTTTATTGCGATTTAATTGTTTAATAATCAATTAATAATGAAATATATTTTATAATATAATGTGAGCCAAGGATGATTGATTTTATGAATGGAATAAAATTTTATTAACAATATATTTTCATTTAAAATTTCTATAGTATTTTTGTGATGTTAAAAGTAACACAAACTAACATCACACATCATGCTCATACGAACTCATAGTTGCGCCCTGATGGGTGTGTCGGCCGTTCCCATCACGGTTGAAGTCAGCGTAGAAATTGGAGTAGGCTATTTTTTGGTCGGATTGCCCGACAGCGCCATCAAAGAGAGCCAGCATCGCATCGATACGGCGCTGAAAAACTACAATTTCAAGATTCCGGTCCGCAAAATCATTATCAATATGGCACCCGCCGACATCCGGAAGGAGGGTGCCGCCTTCGACCTCACGTTGGCCGTGGCCATCCTTATCGCCTCCGAGCAAATTAAGGGGGCGGAAATCGTGGAGGACTATTTTATTATGGGCGAATTGTCGCTCGACGGCACGCTCCAACCCGTCAAGGGCGTGCTGCCCATGGCCATTGAAGCTCGCCGCCGCCATAAAAAGGGCTTGATTGTTCCTATCCAAAATGCCCGTGAAGCCGCTGTGGTTCAGGGGATTGAAGTGCTGGGCGTGGAAAACATCAAGCAGGTCATCGATTTCTTCAACGAAGGTATCCCCATACCGCCCACCACCATCGACATTCGGCAGGAGTTTCAGAACAGTCTCAACAATTACGAGTTCGACTTCGCCGATGTGAAAGGACAGGAAAACATCAAACGGGCGTTGGAAATTGCGGCCGCTGGCGGACACAATGTCATAAAAAAGGGTATGGATTTTCCACTTTTATAGACAACTGATTTACTGTTGTTTATAATTGTTTAGAATTTACCAAAACAATCTATTGACATATAACTTCTTCATTGAAGAAGAAAACAGATATAATTAGTGTTTTTTCAATTTAGGGAGCAGACGATTGTTGTGTAAATAGTATATGGGGCAGTAAAAACTCCGAAAAATCAAAGATTTTACCTCACATCTCCATTTTTTTGAAAAACCGAAATCTCCATAATTGGCAACTTTCTTTTCAAAAATGACATTTTATTTGTGAAAAACTACCACAAATCATTATTTTTGTTTTTGTGGTTTTCGTATAGTAATTCGGTGTAAATTTGCACCAACTAAAAATAAGGACTATGTTTGTGTTTTTGAAAAATATGAAAAATGAAGACCTCTATTTGAGGGCCGACCTGATTTCAGCTTTTCACATCCAAGACGTTGGTAGAGGCTGTGTCATTATCACGGAGGAAGGAGAAAAGATAAAGGTAAAAACGTGTCGCCGTGACATAATACACCAACTGATAAAGTTGGGGTATTTATTTCCATAACATATGGATGAGGCTCTGGAAACCACCAAAATCCGTTTGAAATAGAGCTGCCTAGCAGCTCTATTTCACTTTAATCTTATAATATCGTTCCACCTTGTAGTGGGGTTTTTACTCCTAAAATCGTGCTTGATTGAGTTGGCGAATACCTCTGCCTTCCCTTGCTCGTTTTTCTGTCTGTATTGTTGGGCTGCAAGGATTACCGTCTCGGTTCCATTCACTTTGTTGATTCGGTCAATCACTCTGTCTAATGACTTCAACTTCTCTAAACGTTCGGCGTTGATGTCAAACAAATTGAGTTGGATAGGAGAAGTGGGTGCTATACCCATTACAATCACTCCGGCTTTCTTGTACTGGTACCCCTCCTTATAAATGTCTTTTAAGACCCCGTGGGCGGCTTTCACTATCGTAGTGGTGGAGTTGGTGGCAGTGGGCAGCGAAGCCTCCTTAAACTGCCAGTATTGTGGTAAATCGTCCCTGAAGTAATTGGTATTGAGGAACACCCCGATGATGGATGCAACCGTCTTCTGTTTCCTCAATTTCTCGGCACATCTGGCGGCATAGTTGGCGACGTGTATCTTGATTGTCTCCAAATCAGGAACCATCCCGTTGAAACTACGGCTCGTGCAGATGCTCTTTTTCTTGGCCATTGCCTCGTTTGGAACACAGTCAATTCCGTTTAGTTCTGCCCAAGTACGATATATCACTATGTTGTTGAAGGTGGATTTCACAACCTCTTCTGGCAATGTGGCAAATTCATAGGCGGTATGTATCCCCAATGATTCAAGTTTTGCAGCATACTTTCTCCCAATTCCCCAGACATCATCAACAGGATACAGTTTCAACGCCTTAATTCTCTTTTCATCGGTGTCAATCATGCAGCAGTGTCGGTAACCGGAGTATTTCTTGGCGAAGTGGCTCGCCATCTTGGCAAGTGTCTTATTGGGGGCAAGGCCGATAGAAACGGGCACTCCGACCGATTTCTTGATACGATTGTGCAGGTTCTCACCCCATTGCTTGATGTCGATGTGTTCCATTCCGTCCAAATAAACGAAACACTCGTCTATGGAATAACGGAAGTATTGAGGTGCTTCCTGTCGGATAATCTCGACCACACGACCTGTTAGTTCTCCATATAGTTCGTAATTGGAAGAGAAGACCGCTATCTTCTGTTCGGAGAACTGTTCTTGAAGTTGGAAGTATGGAAGTCCGGCCTTTATACCGAGTTTCTTCGCTTCATTGGACCGTGCAACTATGCAGCCGTCGTTATTAGAGAGAACAACGACAGGTTTCCCGTTCAAATCGGGACGGAAAACACGCTCACAGGAAACGTAACAGTTATCACAGTCTATGATGCCATACATAAGTCTATTTCTTCCAGTTTCTTATGGTCCATACAACTACACCCCACACCTCAAAGTCGTCACTGTCGTTGATTTTGATTGGGTGGTATTTCTTGTTAGCAGGACGGAGTTCAATGTATCCTTCGGACTTATGGGAGAGGTCAAGGAACTTGATTGTAAATTCGTTATTCACGAAGGCGACAATCACGTCACCGTCAGAGGGTTCAACGCTACGGTCTATGATGGCGATGTCGCCGTCGTTGATACCGGCATCTATCATAGAATCACCATCGACACGACCGTAAAAGGTGGCTTCGGGGTGTTTGATTAGGTCACGATTGAAGTCCAAGGTGTCGTGCTGGTAATCCTCTGCCGGAGAGGGGAAACCAGCCTTGATGGAGTAGGCGAGCTTCAATTCGAGCTCTTGGCTGAACTCACTCGGGATTATGTGGATTGGGGACATACACTTTCTATTTTCAATTATCAGTATTGGAGACACTGATGGTCAAAAGCCTGTCAAATGCCAACTTAAACCAACCCACTGCATCATATATTGCTTGTGAGGATTCAGCCCAATGGTTGTAATACCGCCATTGTGAGAATATCCCAGAACCCAACACTTTGACATCTATAATGGTATCTGCTATCCTTGCAAATGCTTCTTCTGAATTAAATGCCTCGTCGCCATACTTTTCTCTAAATGAAGCAGCACAGTCCATTTCAAAGCCGAAGGAAACGCACTCTCTGACGAATACAGGAGAATCTATGAAATAATATCTGTCTTCGGGTGGTTCTCGTTTCAAGTTTTTGAAATACTCAATATACTTCTTGCAGAAATCTTTTATACTTGTCGCTTGTTTGAAAAGAACTTCTTTATCCATATCATTCGGTTTGACTTAAGTAGCCAGAACACAGGACACCAGTGAATGAATACGATTAGGAATATTATTATTTTGATGATGCTTTAAGTTCTGCTTTTGTGAGTTTTTTGGGGTATTTACTTTTAACATCCATCCATCTTGGCAATAGCAATTCCCTACCATAATAGTTTTTGTAATTAGTGCATAGTTTCTTTCCCCATTCTTCTGCTATTGTTGAACGTGTGTCGTGATAATCATATATGGTTTGTTCTAAAGCAGCTAAAAAATCCTCTAGACTCTCAAAAGTTTTATAATCAACCTTTTCTGAATACCAAGTTGCTGGACGAATGTTGTTTATCACTTTATTACGATATTGGACTTTAATTGGCCATACACTACTTGAGCAGCTTATTTCCCATACGTTTTTTAACCAAAAATCCTCAATCACAACTAAACCCCCATCTTCCATACGATATTTGATAAGTAGATATTTAGCGTGTAGTTTCCACGGATTATCTCTCACTTCGTTGATATATCCACGAAATGAACCTATATCAAAATTAGGACTTCCCGTAAAAGACTTAACTTCAAGCCAACCTTCTTTACGATTCTCTGTATCTAACCAGAAATCGGGAGATTCTTGTCTGGTGTTATGGATATTATCATATCCTTTATCGTTCAGCCATTTAGCCAACCATTCTTCTAAAATATTACCTACCACATTATTCTGTTCTACTACTATATCAAAATCTCGAAGGTTGAATTTAATATAGCCATCAGAACCGACGAAACAAAATTCATCTTTCAATGCTGTATAAATTTCTTCTGCTGTTACTTTCATTTGTCAATATATTATAATTTTTCCACTAATCTACTTGCTACTTCTTTAATTACAGGAACGACCACGGTGTTTCCCAAAAGGTCAAAACCATTAGCTTCGTCTATATCAAACTTAAACGATTCTGGATAACCAAACAACCTTAAACCTTCTCGTAATGTCAATGTGCGTAACCCACCATTGTCTATCACATAAAGATGTTGCATATCTGTAGCTACTAAAGTAGGTGCTACTTCTTTTGGAGATAATATTTTTCCAACCTCAAAACTTAATTTTCCTGCCACAATATTATATCCTTTGGGCTTGGTAGTGTCGCTAATTCTTCTGGATGTTGTTACCATCTTCCCATTTGGAGCTATATGTTCTTCTGTGACTTGTTTTTTAGGATGCTCATATCTAACATACCCTTTAGTAGTTAAATCATCCAGCATTTCTTGCAAATTATCACTTTGATAAAAGGTTTCTATTTGGGATTTAGTAAGTGGCATACCATCCATCCATTTTATTCCAATAATATCAGCCCATTTCTTCTTCCTTCTTTCTGTCAAAAGAAGATTTAATAAACGCTTTTCTTCGTCTGTTACAGACCCTTTAAGCTCTAAATCCCAACTGTGTATATTATCAGCACCGCCCCTCTTATCTTTAATGGCCTTACCAGATAACTCTTCTACTGTGAATTTGTCCAAAAGATGCTTTACAAATGGAGAATTAGATGTGGGCTTCCCGCTTTCAAGAATTTTTCCTAATAGCGATTGTTTATTTGTAAAATTGTCTAATGAAATTGGGCTGTCGCAGAGGTCTTTTCTTATTCCTATGATATAGATTCTCTTTCTAACTTGAGGGACGCCAAAATCCACGGAATTAAGCACTTTGTAAGACACCCAATAATCAGCAGCATCCAGATTGCTTAATATAACCTCTAAAGTATTGCCTCCATCGTGATTGGCAAGACCTTCCACATTCTCTAATATGAATCCCTTTGGCCTTTTTGCTCTGATTATTCTTTCTACATCAAAGAACAATGTACCCCTTGTATCTGCAAAACCATCCCTATTACCAGCTGCACTAAAGGCTTGGCAAGGGAATCCTCCGCATAATATATCAAAATCAGGGATACTACCAGCTTCAACTTTTGTTATGTCACCAGTAATTTTATCTTTGGGATGATTCTGTTTAAGGATTTTTATTGCAGATTCTTTGATTTCAGATGTAAAAACACATTTCGTGGAATAACCAGCCTTTCTCAAAGCCTGTTCTAATCCCAATCTAATTCCACCTATGCCAGCAAATAGGTCGATAAATCTGACTGTTTCTTTTGCCATTTATAATAACACGTATTTGAATTGTAACATAATTTTCAGTATAAAGTAATCTTGTAAGAATGTCAATGAACAAACAAGTATTTCCCAACAACATCCTCAACGGCTTCATAATCCACTTCGAGCCCACTCCCATCGTCCGCTTCACGAACCAAGTCCTTCAAGGGGTAGGTGTCCTCGTTGATTTCAATTTCGGCGACAGGACACACCTCGAAATCCAAGGTGTCCCCGTTTATCACCAGAGCATAGTCCCCACAATCGTCAAATGGGCTATATTCCTCCACGGCCTCACTTACCTTGTAACAATATGCCTTAAAGTCCTGATATGAAACAAAACCGTACTCGTCTTCTGAAATAATCATAAGCCTTTCATTTTAAGTTGCAAAAATACAAAATAATCGAAAATGAATTTCCACTTGACCTATGTTTAAAGAAAAGAGTCTTGAGGATGAAAAGAGAATGCCGCCCGGATCCGGGCGGCATTCTCTTTTTCAACAATCTTGATTAAAGTTTGTAATCGTCAAAGTTCAACTTTTTGACCATCCACAATCTTGTAGATTCTGAACCATTCCACATCGGGTTTGTCCAACCCCCAAAACTTGACCAAGTCATCCCTGCTCATCTCATAATAGGAGAGTGGGATGGAAAGGGTTGGTGTGAGTACGCTTGGATTCCCGACCTCCTTGATTTCCGCCATATACTTTTTCATCTCACAAACATTTTTCTTAACTTCCGTAAAGTATTGATGGCTCGGCCTGTTTTGCTTCTGGTGCTGCGAAGAGAGAGCCCATCTCTTAAAAGGTCAATCTCATAACCATACTGGATGAGATAGTCAAATCTGGTCTTACGTTCCATAATATTCTCCTTTCTATGCTACATCTACGAATTTCTTCTTTATTCTCTGAACTGTACTGATGCCTACACCTTCGTTTTTGGCTATCATACGGATGGGGTATCCCTTCCGTAATTGCTTGATGACGCCGGCATATTCTTCTTGCAGTTTCTCATCAGGTTTCTTATAACCCACCTTACGACCGACCTTGCCCCCTTCGGCGATGTACTTCTCTTTTCCCGAATTGAGTCTGAACTTAATGTTTTCACGCTCCATTTCAGCACAGGTGCCCAACACCGCCACAAAAATGGTGAGAAACGGATGCTGGGTGCCATCCGAATTGAAGATGGACAACTGCTCTTTTTGGAAATACACGTTTAGATGATGTTCCTTACAGAGTTGGACATTGGCCAACACGTCATCCACGTTTCGTCCAAGTCGGGATAACTCTGATATCAGAAGTGTATCAACATTATTATTGAAACAATAGTTGAGGCACTCTGTGAGGACGGGACGCTCTTTGGTCTTTTTTGCTCCGCTGATGTGTTCCTCGAATGTTTTCTCAACGATAAGAGAGTTGTCGTTGGCGTACTTCTCCAAATCACGGATTTGTCTCGATGTGTCCTGTCGGTCTCCGACCGAAGACACCCTTGCATAAATTGCTGCTTTCATATTTAAATATCACTTTGAGTTTTTCGAATGCTTAAACTTGTGTTCATAGTGGGTTATCACCAATTATTCGAAAACAAAATGGATTGAACACATTTTAGGTCATTGTTCTGTCATTGATTCTTGCTCTTCTCTCTTTTTTAATTTTTCCACGAGGTCATCGGCTCCCCACACAGCTTCATCAATAAGAGTGTTCATTGACATATTGCTGAAATCTGGGTTACTACAACGGCCGTTAAGGATGGCACATAAGGTGTTCTCGAAAATTCGGAGCCAATCTTCTTCAGTTTTGGGTTTCATAGCTTCTTTATTTTAAATCCACGGCAAAGATACAAAAAAAATCAGCACGAACATACTGAGACTAAGATATTTAGAATTTTCAAATATCAAAAAACACCTTTTCGAAATCAGATGCGGTCATAAGAAAAACACCCACCTGATGAAGGCGAGTGTTTCCGAATTATGATTAAAAAATTGAAAAATGCGGCGTTGCGATGCGGCAAAAACTATTTAGGTGTTTCTTTCTTCATTCTCTGTATTTGCAACTCCACGAGTATCCACGAAACACAACCTTCGAGCAATGCGTCAAAATCCAATGAGGGTCTTCCTGTAGTCTGCAATTTTTCCTGTGATTCGATGCGGTCCATTAGCGGAGATACGGTCTTAACGATAAAGTCTTTAACGTCTTCCACCCCTTCTTTTTTGGCGGATTGCAAAAACTTGTCGATGTCGTTTCCGTAGCGTTCCTTGATTTGCGATACGGCGGTGGCGATTGCGGATTGTCGTTGCGTGCAACCTTCGTTTAAGATGAATGCGTCAAAGTTTTCTATCTTGTGTAATTTTTTCATTTTTAATATTTTAAGTTGTATTGTTCTTTAATATATTTATGGCGTGTTGGTGAAAGGTATCATAAATATAGTATAAGAAAATACTGATTATGAATATTTTAATTATTTTTAGCGAGGCGATGAGTCTTCCTCTGGAAAATGAAAACGTCGAGACCTTTGGATTGGTTCTGAACAAGGACCGTTGGGAGAAGACCCCGTACAAAGATGAATTCTTGGACTATGTTCGTACAATAGATTTATTGTATAAATACGGTTTCATAAGCAATGGCGGCGGGATGGATTTTGTGAAAAATGGAGAAATGTTCGTCGAATACGGGGATATAACCTGGCGTGCCTTTAAAACGGTGGTTAAAATATGCGGCGTCCAATATGCAGTAGTGGGAGAATACACCACGCTGGACGAGGAAGACTATCAAGGTGAATACTTCACCAATAAAGAGAAGTGGGCGTCAGTCGCCAAGCGGGCGGAGTTGGTTTGGCAGCGTTGATGGCGATGGCGGAGCAAATGAAGTGGATGTCCAAAAATGCATAGAATGAAGTAAATTATTGAGTAGTTGATGTTTTTCAAAACAAAAAAATACTATATATCAATAAGTTATATTTTGCAAGTGGGGGCAAAACACCCATTTTTTACAGCGCTGCACCCATAAGGGCGGCACAAAAAACATCCCATTTCATTTTTGTTATATTTATATAGTCGGGGGTAATTACCGACGACAATCATTTGATTTCATTACCGTCAGGGACCATCTGACAAACAAAAATAAAACCCTATTCCTTGCACAGGTGTGGAAATGGTCCTTCCCCCTGTGTAAGGAATTTCTTTTATAAATTATGATTTACAAAATTAAAAACGATTTCAGCGGCAGGATGAAAATCTCATCCACTTATTTCAACGAGAAACCAAAAGGGAATGAGATTGCAAAAATCCATTTCAGCGAGATGACGGTCAGCAACGATATGTTGTCGTCCTTTATCGGCAATGGGTATTGTTATTGTCCGACGGACAGAAAATTGGAACAAGTTTCGGCATCGGACTACATCTGCATAGATGTGGATGACAGTACGGTGGAAATGAACGACTACGTGAGCAGTCTCACTGACAAACCGACCCTCTACTACACTACACCTTCAAACGGAAACATTGAGAAGTCTATGAAGAAGTTCGGCGATGATAAGCACATCTATCGGTTCAGATTACTTTATGCACTTGACACTCCAACCAGCAACGCAACGGAATACGAACAGGCATTCAAATACATCGTGGATGCAAACAATATGACCTTCGTGGATTTCCGTAGAGCAAACCAGTATTACAACGGCAGCAGGGATTGTGAATTGCACAACACCAACAGGGTCTATTTCTTACCTAACGAATACAAGGACGTTGATTTAGGGAAAGAAGAAAAGAAGGACACCGCCCCAACAAGCAAGAAGACGCCTGACAATATCGGTTTGCGCATCAGCAATCGCGGAACGACCTTGGACGAGGATGTCCGTTCGGCGTTCCTCAACTGCAACAGATACGAGGAGTTTCTTTCTTGGTACAGCGGCGAGTTCGGCGACTCCAATCTATTAAGAGAAACACCATACCTCCAAGACGAAACTGACGAAAGGATACTGGTTCCTAGCGATGACTACTATGTCATTCCCAAGAAGTATGTGTGTTGGGATAATGAAAACAAGACAAGAATCTACGGCAAATGGGTTGATGGTGAAAACCGGCATACCAAGATTTACACCACCGGCATCATCCTTCGGAAACTGAACCCCACGGCGACAGCGAACGACCTTTTACGAGAGATTGTAGCAATCCTACTTTCTTACTATGATATCTGCAACCCCGGAGGTGATTTGAAGTTTAAAAAGAAGACAATCCTCCAACTACTGGACTCGGTTATGAAAGCTGACTTAACAAAGGAAATGAAAGTCTTAAAGCATTCGTCTTTCAAGGTGAGCAACTACTACTGTGATAAGAATAGAGTTAGTAAAAGAACTGTTGTTTCCGAAATACTTTCCGAGAGAAGAATGGAGAAGAAAGAAGAGAAGTATGGTGAAATGGATTTCTTTTACGACCCTAATCTTTCTTGGAACAACGGAAGCAAGATAACGCAGGAACAATGGTTAGTGATACTTAAAGAAAATGGTATAGAGGTGAGTATAGCAACTTTTAAAAGATATCTTAATGACAGAGGGTTTAGTAAGAAAAGAAATAAGAAAAGTATCATTTCTAAACCTAAAAAAACAAAAAAAATGTCAATTAGGTTTAATGATGATACTTTTCTGGAAGAAAATGGAGATGACAATTTTTGTGTGTCGTCAGACAGAGTGTTCAGAGAGATTGTTGGGCGAATACAAGGCACCGATGAGTTTAAGAGAAAATGGGCAGTATGATTTAGCATAGCACATAGCACCACATCACAGAGACCCCTTCGGAGAAATCCATTGGGGTCTTTTTTTTTATATTTTGTATGTACTCGATAACTAATCAATAGAGATGTAACCATTAGACTATTGCCCAAAACTATAAACCAGTCTTCAACACACTCTTCTCTTGTTGGAGTTATATTAAATCTGATTGGCTTTTTTATTGTTGTAAGTTTTATTGCTTGAAGAGAGCCTTTGAAAAAATCCTCTTTGTCCATCAGACACTTATGAAAAATAATCATAAGAATTTGCAAAAAAAATCATTTTTCGTTCATTTTGTCAAAAAAAAATAGTACCTTTTAAAAGAGGAGATGTTTATTTTGGTCCATCTATAGCATACTGAAAACCAATACGTTGAAAAACTGACTTTTTTCAAAAAAAAGCTACTCGCCCCAAAATTCTCCGAAAATGCTAAAAAATAGGAATTGCATACTATTAATTTTTGACAAAAAATATAAAAACAGAAAAAATCTTGAAAAAAAATTATTGAGAGATAATCTATAATAAAAGTTTTAATGATATGAGTCAAAACAAAAAAAAATTGGTATCAAAGGAAAAGCGCAGAGGTTCGGATAAATTTTACACATACAAAGAATTTAAGAAGAAAATGGAGGGATATAAGAAAGACGGACTTTATGAAAGAGCACTGTACGAAGCCGAGATTTATCACCCCAAACTCTATGAGAGATATATGAACGAATGCCAAGACAATGTCTCCTCCCACGCTGTTAGCGAAGATATTGAGAAACTTTTCGCAGCTGTCCGTGAGCAAATGGAGAGAGTTCCATATCTCATCAAGCATAAGAGCTACAAAATCTTCATCTTGAACGTGATTCTTAATTCTGGCTTGGAGTATGGAGTAGTGATGTCTTCTCTAAATTCTCTTAATGCATATGACGAGAGTGACAAAGGATGGAAGAAGACGGGCTTGAATATGTCCATCGAAGAGAAGTTTGACGTCCTTGGATGGAAGAAAGTAGTCAAGAAACTGATTGAACTGGCCACATCAGACAGTATTTCACTCGCTGCATAATAAAAAAGTAAAGATATGAAACAGAACAGTAAAGAAAACATCGACTGGTCAGGAACTTGGGTAAAGAGACCGTTCTCCCATCCTGAAAGAACCATCAGAATCGCCACAAGTTGCTCCGGAATCGGAGCACCGGAAGAGGCTCTTCGACAACTCGGTCTGAATTACGAGATTGTCTTTGCCGGCGACATTGACGAAGATGCAAAACTGTCATACTTCGCCAATCACAGCATCACCGAGGACAGATGGCATAACGACATCAGAACAGTAGATGCCAATCCATACAAAGACAATGTGGATTTGTTTGTGTCGGGTATCTGTTGTCAATCATTCAGCGGCATCAACACAACCAGAAGAATGGGTGTGGATGACCCGACACGGGGTGACCTTTACAAATCATTCATCCGTATCGTGAATGAGTGCCAACCCAAAGTGTTTGTCTTCGAAAATGTTGTCGGCATGATGAACCTCAAAGTAAAAGGAGAGGGAATCACCTGTTGGGAGAAGATTTGTTCCTCTTTGGAGAAAGAGACTGGATATGACCTTCATTGGCAGGTGATTAACTCCCGCCACTATGGCGTTCCACAGAACAGACCCCGCCTGATTTGTGTCGGTTTCAAAGAGAAGACGGACTTTCTCTTTCCTGCCCCAATCGAGTTGAAAACCTGCATCGGAGACTATTTGGAGAAAGGTGTTCCCCACGAGAACTATTTGAGGAACCTGACCCCTGACGAATGTATCAAGTTGATGGGGTTCCACGAATTTAAAAAAGTCGTTTCTGACACACAGGTCATCAAACAGGCAGGGAACAGCATTGTGGTAGATGTATTAAAGGCCCTGTATCTTCAAATGGACATCAGCAAATATGGAGTTTATTATAAAAATGAGATTATGAGCAATTTAGAACTTGAAAAATTAAATTACGATGAATTGATTATGTTCATCGAGAATGCAAAACTGCTTCTTGAATCAAAGAAACAGGAGAAGGAAAGAAACGAGATTAAGGAAAAAATCAAGGCATTGGTGCAGACCTACATTGACAAAGGCGGTGATAGAGAAGAATTGTTCGCCAGCCTGATGCCTTCGACTTCAAATGAGCCCCAGCCCCAAACAAACGCAGACATTGAAAATGTTGGGGATGTTGTTCTTGTTGAAAAGGAGAATTTCAATATGGGTAAAGACAAGATTTCAGACATTAGAATTGAAGAGGTTTTTCAGAAGGGTTGTGTGAATTATATCCTTCAGGAGGGAAATACAAAGGCTGGAAGTAAAAATTTCTCTGACCCGGAAAAAAACCGTGTCGTCAATCCACATGGGATTCTTCCCTGTTTGACAACAGGAGGCTCTTGTTTAGTTGATGTGAAGGAGTTGGAGAGTGAAACGCCTAAAACAAGGAACAATGAAGGCAGCGAAACAGTCAAATTGCGCAAGAGAAAGGGGGGCAGAAAGGGTTTCCCCGTTCTTCAATATTCACTTGCCGGTGATTATATCAAGGAATGGGAGAATGCTTCAAAGGGCGAGAAATGTTTGGGTATGGGCCACCAGTCAATCGGCAAGGCAGTACGTGGAGAAAATGGTCACAAAGCAGGTGGATTCCTTTGGTACAGGAAAGATGCTCCCGAAGTAAATGTGAATAAAGTGGCATAACAATTTAGTAGGATATAGGAAAAGAAAAAAAGCTAAAACATTCAGTAGTAGTATAATGCCGGGGTGCTTTAGTCGTTGATGGATAAAAATGGTTAGTAATAGGATTAGGTATTATAAAATAGAAAATAATGAGTAAAGCGATTTTATTGTGCAGAGTCTCAACGGAGGCACAGGATTATGAGGCACAAATCAGCGACTTGAAAAAGTACGCCGAAACTAAAGGTGTTCAAGAGTGTCACGTGATTGCCACGAAAGAAAGTGGTTTCAGGAACATCCGTGACAGGGACGGATGGAACAGGACAAAAGAATATTTTGAAAAACACAAAGACTTTGACACCCTGATTGTGACAGAGATTAGCAGGTTGGGAAGGCGTGAAACCGCCATCGCCGAAATCAAAGAATATCTCGAGCGGAACAAAAAGTCTCTATACATCAAAGACCTCGACTTGAATTTGTATGACAAAGGCAGGAAGAAGCCCGAAAGCGACATTGTTTTCTCCGTATTCGCATCAATGGCTATTAATGAGATGTCACAAAAGAAAGAAAGGTTTCTTCGGTCACGGAGAGAACTGAATGAACAGGGGTATTCTATTGTAGGACCGGTATTATTCGGTTATAAGAGGGTCAAGGACGAAACCAAGGGAAGGAACAAGTTTGTCGTGAATGAGAAGGAAGCCGAAGAGATAAATGAAATTTATAACATTTATTTGTATGGATTGGACGGGAAGGATGTGGGAATCAAAGGTCTTGTCCTGTATGCCATCTCGAAAGGAATGAGCAAACACCTTCATTCCAAGAGAAATATGACCAAGATATTGTCTGATAGCGCTTATATTGGTGGTGTAAAAGAGGTCAAGAATAAGAGAAAGAACCCGGAATATTGGATTTATAATGACAAGTCAAAACCCTCGCATATTGTTACAGTTTCACACATCCCGTATCCTTCAATCGTGACTAAGAGCATGTTTGACGCAGTTCAAAAAAAGAAACTGGCCAACCGTATCTTGGTGGATAAGAGTAAAAAGCACGATACTATTCTTTCAAAATTGATTGAATGTCCTGAATGCCACACATTGTTGATTGGGGATTACAGAAAAGTGAGAGGGAAAGCGTCTTATCGGTGTGCAAAACACAAATCTATGGGGAAATGCAGCAACAGTTCAATGATATCAATGCCTTACATAGACTCATTGGTATGGTGCTATTTGAAGACAAATGTCAAGACAATCATTGAGGAAATCCAAAAAAAAGATTACGAAGTGAGCATTTCGTCCATCAAAAATGAAATCTATAATTGTGAAGCGAAAAAGCGGGAGTTGAAAAACGAGGTAAAATCCTTGAGCATCATTTTCAAAAATGAAGTGCGAATCCTCGGTCTTGATGAAGCACAAGGGAAGTATAACAAAGGAGTAAAGCAAATCAATGAAAAGATGGATGAGATAGACACAATTATAAATGGTCATAAACGTAAGATAAACGAAATCAAGCGCCGTGCAACAATACAGCTGACGGATGAGGATATGGATAGAATCGAGAACGACAAGCAAAGAATCAGAGAATACATCCATTTGCTCGTATATAAGGTATTGTGCTACAATACAAAAAAGTATTCGTTTATCAGGGTAATATTAAATGGTGATGATGAGCACACCTTTCGGGGTATTCTTGCCGACAAAAGCGATACAATCCGAATTAAGGCGTTTGGCATCAAGAGAGAAAAGGATATGCCTTTCAAAGTTAGAAACAAAGAGACAAAGAAAGAGGACGGGGAAATTTTGGAATGGGTTGAAGATGGTATAAATGTGTTGGAGAAGATGCTTTTTGACGAAAGGTTGTCAAGGGACAAAATAGAACTTTACCCTATTAAATTTAAACGGTTGAAGGTTTATGACGACGACTTGAGATAAAAGAAGGAAGAGGGAGAGAGTTTGACTCTTTTCCTCTTTTTTTTGTCCATTTGAGATGGTTTCGACAAACGTGGATAATATATACCGAACTTAATCCTGATAGGTCCGCCCGGATCGGGTAAAACCATGCTGGCCAAGCGGTTGCCCTCCATCCTCCCGCCCCTTACACTGGATGAGGCTCTGGAAACCACCAAAATCCATTCTGTAGCGGGCAAGATGAGCCGTTATTCGTCACTCATCTGTGTCCGCCCCTTCCGCGCGCCACACCATACCATATCGGATGTGGCGCTGGTCGGAGGGGGACAGCACCCGCAACCTGGCGAGATCTCCCTCGCCCACAACGGCGTGCTCTTTCTCGATGAGCTTACCGAGATGAACCGCCCCACCCTCGAAGTGCTGCGCCAACCCCTCGAAGACCGCCGCATCACCATCTCGCGCTCCAAATATACCGTTGAGTTTCCCGCCTCTTTCATGCTCATTGCCGCCATGAACCCTTGTCCCTGCGGTAATTATAACAACCCGAAGATTCCCTGCACCTGCGGCCCTGGCGTGGTGCAGAAATACCTGGGCAAAATCTCCGGACCGCTGCTCGACCGCATCGACCTGCACGTGGAGGTGAAACCCCTCAGTAACGACGAACTGTTACAGAAACAGACGGGCGAGCCCAGCGCGAGTGTGCGCGAGCGGGTGGTTCGCGCACGCAACATTCAGGCCGAACGCTACCGGTCGTGCCCCGATATCCACTGTAATGCACAGGTTAACACCAAGTTGCTGCACCAATACTGCTCTATTGACGAGGCGGGCAACCAGCTCATGAAGGTCGCTATGGACCGGCTGGGGCTTTCCGCCCGTGCCTACGATCGCATCCTCAAGGTGGCCCGCACCATCGCCGACCTCGCCGGCAGTCCCGCCATCACCACCGAACACCTCTCCGAAGCCATCAACTTCCGCAGCCTCGACCGCGACAGCTGGGGACGGTGAGGACGTGATATAGTGATGAACCTTATTCCTTCACCACCTTCCGCACCGCGACCACCTTGCCGCCATTCACCACCCTTACAAGGTACATGCCGGGGGCATATTGCGACAGGTCGATTTGTAGAGACGTGCCATGGCGCGTCTCTACGGTATTCAACAACCGCCCATACACGTCATACACCTGTATTTCACCAGCATTCCACAGGGCATCGTTTCCATCTAACCGCACATTGACCATTCCCGTGGTGGGGTTGGGATAGAGGGTGAAATGGCTGTTGCCCCATTCGTTCACGCCGGTGGTGATAGTCAGGTGCAACGTCACCACACTGTCACAGCCGTGGGAAGTTGAAAAATGAAAATTGAAAACTGAAAGGTTAGAGGTGCCGATGTCGAAGGTGGTGTCAATGTCACCGTTCACGTAGTGGTACGGCAGATCGTTTTCGCAAATGGTGACTTCGACAAGCTCAGTCACCGGCTGATATACCGTCAGATGCAGCGTCACAACACTGTCACATCCATTCGCATTGGTGAAGGTCTGCACATAGTCGCCAGATTCTTCGTAAACCTCATCATTCCACGTGTAACTTCCGCAAGCATCATCCGCGAAATCTGCGTAATCTGCGGTATTGATGGTCAAATGCAACGTAACCACACTATCACACCCTGCCGCATTGGTGAACGTCTGCACGTAATCTCCAGACTCTTCGTAAACTTCGTTGTTCCACGTATAATTCCCACAAGCTGTTTCTGTGAGTTCTGTATGATTTGCGACATTGATAGTCAGATGCAGCGTCACGGTGCTGTCGCAACCGTGGGAAGTTGAAAATTGAAAATTGAAAACTGAAAGGTTGGGAGTGCCGACCTCAAAGGTGGTATCAATATCTCCGTTCACGTAGTGGTACGGCAGGTCGTTCTCGCAGATGGTGACTTCGACAAGCTCAGTCACCGGCTGATATACCGTCAGATGCAGCGTAACGACACTATCGCAACCATTCACATTGGTGAACGTCTGCACATAGTCGCCAGACTCTTCGTAAACCTCATCATTCCAAGTGTAACTTCCGCAAGCATTATCTGCGAAATCCGCGTAATTTGCGGTTAAAATGGTCAAATGCAACGTCACCACACTATCACATCCATTCGCATTGGTAAATGTCTGCACATAGTCACCAGACTCTTCGTAAACCTCATTATTCCACGTGTAACTTCCACACGCATTATCTGCGAAATCCGCGTAATCCGCGGTAAAAATAGTCAAATGCAGCGTCACAGTACTATCACATCCCGCCGCATTCGTGAACGTCTGCACGTAATCGCCGGATTCTTCGTAAACCTCATTGTTCCACGTATAGTTTCCACAAGCCGTTTCTGCGAATTCAGCGTAATCCGCAGAGCGTATGTTCAGCGTAAGAAGAACCGTGCTGTCGCAACCGTGGGAAGTTGAAAATTGAAAATTGAAAACTGAAAGGTTGGGCGTGCCAATTCCGAAGACAGTGTCGATGTCACCGTTCACATAATGGTACGGAAGGTCGTTTTCGCAAATGGCAACCGGGATGGTCGAAGTCGCTGACTGATAGATGGTCAGGTGCAGGGTGACGGTGCTGTCCGCCTGCAATGCCGTCACGAACTGGCGGGTGTACTCGCCCGACTGGGTGTAGGTCTGCCCGTTCCACGTGTAGGAGTCGCAGGCCGTGTCGTAAACATCGGTGAAGATGGGCTGCATGCGGGTGGAGAAGTGCCAAACCTCCGACCACGGGGTGGTGTCCACCGCGCTCAGCTCCCGCACCCGCCAGTAATAGAGGTGGTTCTCCTCCAGATTGGAGATGGTCACCTGGCTGGTGCCCACTTGGATGCTTCCCTCCACCAGCTCGGCGGAGTTGAAAGCCGGCGTAACATCATACTGGTACTCGTAAATCGTGCCGCCCCGTATGTAGTCCCAGTCCAACGTGGTGGAACTGCCGACGTTGGTGGTGCCGTTGGCGGGCGACACCAGAACCACCTCACCAGGCGTGGTGAAACTCCATGTTGCGCTCCACGGCGTGGTGTCGATGCTGGTGGTTTCGCGCACCCGCCAGTAGTAGGTGGCGCCGAAACGCAGCGGGGTGGTGATGTCTATCTCGCTGGTACCCACTGCCCTTTGCCCCGTAACCAGCTCCGGCGAGTCGAAGTCAGGACTGAGGTCGTACTGGTACTCGTATGTGTCGCCCCCGTTGATGTAGTCCCAATCCAACGTGGGATTGAGGGTGCGGGAGAGCGCGCTTCCGTTGGCGGGCGACACCAAAGCGATTTCGCCGGGCGTGGTGAAACTCCACGTTGCGCTCCACGGTGTGGTGTCGATGCTGGTATATTCGCGCACCCGCCAGTAATAGGTGGTGCCGAAACGCATCGGTGCGGTGAGGTCAACCTCGCTGGTGCCCACAGCCACCAAGCCGCTCACCAATTCTGGCGAGTCGAAGTCGGGACTCAGGTCGTACTGGTATTCGTAGTAGTCGCCATCGTTGATGAAGTCCCAATCCAAGGTGGGATGGAGGTATCGGTAGAGGGTGGTGCCGTTGGAGGGAGAGGTCAGCGCGATGGTTCCCGCCGTGGTGAAGCTCCACACGGTGGACCAGCTGGAGGTGTCGCTGTTCAGACGGATGCGCACGCGCCAGTAGTAGGTGGTGCCGTAGCGGAGTTGGTTGAGCCGCACCTCGGAAGTGCCTGCCGCAATGGCGCCGCTCTGCAGCTCGGGTGAGTTGAACTGCGGGGTGGTGTCGCACTCGTAGTCGTAATAGTCGCAGCTGGAAACGGCGTTCCAGTCAAGGGTGGGTCGGAGCCGCACCGCAGTGGAACCGTTGGAGGGCGAAGAGAGTGTGGGGATGCTACCGCCCGTGGTGAAACTCCACACGGTGGACCAGCTGGAGGTGTCGCTGTCGTTGGTGTTGGTAGCACGCATACGCCAGTAGTAAGTGGTGCCTAACTTCAATGGACCAATGGACGTACTATAGGATGTTTTCGTTGTGCTGGCACATAGTGAGGAATTGAAAGTGGCGGTGGTATCCCACTGGTAAATATACTTTCCTACACCTGTGATGGAGTTACACTGTAAAGTGGGGGTGACGGAGTTGGGATAGACATATCCATCAGCTGGAGAAACCAATGTGGGTATACCGTCCGTGGTGGTGAAACTCCACACTTCAGACCATGCCGAAGTGTCACTGCTGTTAGTATTGAATGCACAAACCCTCCAGTAGTATGTGGTGCCAAATTTCAGTCG
>JBGUYY010000114.1:0-2320 GCA_045222555.1 Bacteroidales bacterium
CCCAGTGCAGACGGATGACGATGTCCTGTAGCTCAGTTGGTTAGAGCACCACACTGATAATGTGGGGGTCGGCAGTTCGAGTCTGCCCGGGACAACGCAAGAGTGTTCCGGGGGATTAGCTCAATTGGTAGAGCACTAGCTTTGCAAGCTAGGGGTCAAGGGTTCGAGTCCCTTATTCTCCACTCGAGTTGCGCAAGACGCAACCAAGGTTCTTTGACATGCTGGAAGGAGACACGAGAAAAAAGAAAAGTCAAGTCAAACGAAAGTTTAAGAAGATTTTTCACGCGAGCAATAGAGCAAACCAAACACGAGTGACGCTGCGCAAAGAGCAGCGGTGTCGTTCGGATACGTGAAGTATCCAAGGGCGTGCGGCGGATGCCTAGGCTCCCGGAGGCGAGGAAGGACGTGACAAGCTGCGAAAAGCCAGGGGTAGCTGCAAATGAGCTTTGATCCCTGGATGTCCGAATGGGGCAACCCGGCTGGCTGAAGGCCAGTCATCCACTTATGTGGAGGCGAACCCCCCGAACTGAAACATCTAAGTAGGGGGAGGAAGAGAAAACAACAGTGATACCGCGAGTAGTGGTGAGCGAAAGCGGCATAGCCCAAACCGAGAATGTCAAGGCATTCTCGGGGTTGTAGGACCACCAAATGATGTCGAATGGATAGCGGAAGATTTCTGGAAAGTTATACCGGAGAGGGTGACAGTCCCGTATGCGAAATCCACGAGACGCGGGGTGGTATCCTGAGTAGGGCGGGACCGGAGGAATCCTGCCTGAAGCCGGCGGCACCATCCGCCAAGGCTAAACACTCCCGGGAGACCGATAGTGTACCAGTACCGTGAGGGAAAGGTGAAAAGCACCGCGAGCAGCGGAGTGAAATAGTACCTGAAACCGCGCGCCTGCAAGCTGTGGGAGCCCGTAAGGGTGACCGCGTGCCTTTTGCATAATGAGCCTACGAGTTGCTCCTCACTGGCGAGGTTAAGGGTCTGGAGACCCCGAGCCGGAGCGAAAGCGAGTCTGAACAGGGCGTCAGAGTCAGTGGGGGCAGACGCGAAACTTTGTGATCTACGCATGGCCAGGCTGAAGGTCGGGTAAAACCGGCTGGAGGGCCGAACTGGTTTCCGTTGAAAAGGATTCGGATGAGCTGTGCGTAGGGGTGAAAGGCTAATCAAACTGAGAGATAGCTCGTACTCCCCGAAATGCCTTTAGGGGCAGCCTCGGGCAAGAGCCGCACGGAGGTAGAGATACTGATTGGGCGCGGGGGCTTCACCGCCTACCAACCCCAGCCAAACTCCGAATGCCGTGCGGTGTTCCCCGGGAGTGAGGCCGCGGGTGCTAACGTCCACGGCCGAGAGGGAAAGAACCCGGACCATCGGCTAAGGTCCCGGAGCGTGTGCTAAGTTGTGTTAACGAGGTCCGACTGCACTGACAGCCAGGATGTTGGCTTGGAAGCAGCCATTCATTCAAAGAGTGCGTAACAGCTCACTGGTCGAGCGGTCGGGTATGGATAATGAGCGGGCATGAAGCACACCACCGAAGCCATGGGATACAGTATATCGGTAGGGGAGCATTCCGATCAGCGTCGAAGGTGATCCGTGAGGGTTGCTGGAGCGTTCGGAAAAGCAAATGTAGGCATAAGTAACGACAATGCGGGTGTGAAACCCGCACACCGGAAGTCCAAGGGTTCCTGATCAACGCTAATCGGATCAGGGTCAGTCGGGTCCTAAGGCGAACCCTTTGCAGAGGAGGGGCAGCCGATGGACAACGGGTTAATATTCCCGTACCGGCCAACATTGCGAAGCGGGGACGGAGAAGCGGAACATCCGCCGTCTGACGGAATAGACGGTTGAAGCGTTTAGGTAAAGGGATCACAGTCAAGCACGTGGTTTCTGCTGAGGCGCGACAGTACCCCGAGGCTTCGGCCGAGGGGACAGCGATGGGAAGCAAGCTCCCGAGAAAAGCCGCTAAGCTTCAGGTGTTGGCCGCCCGTACCGCAAACCGACACAGGTGGACGAGGAGAGTATCCAAAGGTGCTCGAGTGAGTCATGGCTAAGGAATTAGGCAAACTAACCCTGTAACTTCGGAAGAAAGGGTCCTCAGGCAACTGAGGCGCAGAGAAATGGCCCAGGCGACTGTTTAGCAAAAACACAAGGCTTTGCGAATTCGAAAGAAGAAGTATAAGGCCTGACACCTGCCCGGTGCCGGAAGGTTAAGAGGAGATGTCAACCGCAAGGCGAAGCATTGAATTGAAGCCCCGGTAAACGGCGGCCGTAACTATAACGGTCCTAAGGTAGCGAAATTCCTTGTCGGGTAAGTTCCGA
>JBGUYY010000115.1:0-3989 GCA_045222555.1 Bacteroidales bacterium
AAGCGGTAGTTGGGCTTGTCCTCGATGTCCTTGAGATTCGCCAGATTGCCGGCGTAGGTCAGCTTGTCGAGGTTGATGATCTTGTACTGCGGGTACTTGTTGACAAACAGGCGTACCACATGGCTTCCGATGAATCCGGCTCCGCCGGTGATGATGATGGTATTCATAGTTTTATGTTTTCTATTGCTGGTTTTTCGGGTGCAAAATTACGAAAGTTGAGCGATATGGCAAAAAAAATTTTTTGACATATCCGGAAGTTACGCAAGTCGAGAGCAGAAGAAGCTTACTTATTTTGCCGAGATGTAGTAACGTAGACGAAGTCAAATGCAGTAATTTGGACGAAGTCAAAATTACGAAAATTTCTCAAACCGAGAGAAAAGAAAATATTTTCTTTTCCAAGGTGCCATAATTAAGACGGAGTCAAAGTTGAGCGATATGGCAAAAAAAAATTTTTGACATATCCGGGATTGCCAGCGAAGCGTGCTGTCTGTATGGCGCGGGCAGCGATAACCCTCTCGCGGATGGCGGCGCTGCTCTCGGCCTTCTCCACGCGGTTCAGCTGGCTCACAGGCACCGGAGTGACCTCGATATGTATGTCATTCCAAAGATGGAAAAAGAGGGGCAGATATCTTGTTGTGTTGTTTCTCATATCAATGCTCTTAATTCAATCTTTACCTTTTCTAAATCACCGCGGGAAAGAATGGGCATTATTCTTTCTATCTCTTCAATATCTTTATCCCACCATCTTAGTTTGAGTAATAAATCAATCAGTTCATCATCAAATCGCTTTTTGACAACGTGACAGGGATTGCCCACAGCAACAGCATACGGTGGAATGTCTTTTGCCACCACAGAGTTGGCTCCTATGATAGCACCATCCCCAATATGAACTCCTGCCATAATCGTTACATTTTGTCCTATCCATACATCATTACCAATAACAGTGTCCCCTTTCAAAGGTAACTCATCTTTTACAGGTGCAATAGCACTTCCCCAATTTCCACCCACAATGTAAAATGGATAGGTTGTAACGCAGTCCATTCTATGATTGGCACCATTCATCACAAACTCCACACCCTTAGCAATAGCACAGAACTTCCCAATAATTAGTTTGTCGCCGATGAAATCATAAAAATGAGTGACGTGCTTCTCGAATTGTTCTGCACCATCCACGTCATCATAATAGGTATAATCACCAATGATGATATTTGGATTTTTCACCACATTCTTGATGAAGCAAAGGCGTGGAAGGTTTGGATTGGGAAACGCCTCGTTAGGATTTGGTCTGTTGGTAAAGTTCATAATCATTGTTATTTACCCCAACTGTCTCTATCCAACGACCGATATGTGATGGCCTCCTTGAGGTGGTCGGGGTTGATGTCGGGCGCCGCTTCGAGGTCGGCGATGGTGCGTGCGACACGTAGTATTCTGTCGTAGGCACGGGCGCTGAGCCCCAGTCGGTTCATGGCCATCTCCATGATGTTGCGGCACTCGTCGGTCAAAACACAGTACTGGCGAGTGAGCTTGCTGCCCATCTGGGCGTTGCAGTGCACGCCGGGATTGCCGGCGAAGCGGGCAGTCTGTATGGCGCGGGCGGCGATAACCCGCTCGCGTATGGCGGCGCTGCTCTCGGCCTTCTCCTCGCGGTTCAGCTGGCTCACAGGCACCGGAGTGACCTCGATATGTATGTCTATGCGGTCCATCAGCGGGCCGCTGACCTTGTTGAGGTAGCGTTTCACGGCCCCTGCGGGGCATGTGCATTCGATGGTGGGGTGGTTATAGTAGCCGCAGGGACAGGGGTTCATGGCGGCGATGAGCATGAAGGCTGCAGGGTACTCTATCGTCTGCTTGGCCCTCGAGATGGTCACGCGGCGTTCCTCCATTGGCTGCCTTAGCACTTCCAGCGCCGTACGTTTGAACTCTGGCAGTTCGTCGAGGAAGAGCACTCCGTTGTGCGCCAGCGATATCTCGCCGGGCTTGGGGTTCGTCCCGCCGCCCACGAGGGCTATGTCCGAGATGGTATGATGCGGCGCACGGAAGGGTCGTACCGCTATCAGGGCGTCTTCTTTCCTCATAAGTCCCGCCACGGAGTGTATCTGTGTTGTCTCGAGGCTCTCGCCGAGCGTCAGCGGCGGCAGGATGCCGGGCATGCGCTTGGCGAGCATCGTCTTGCCGCTGCCCGGCGGGCCTATCATGATGGCGTTGTGTCCGCCGGCGGCGGCAATCTCCAGGCAGCGCTTCACCGTCTGCTGCCCCTTGACGTCGGCGAAGTCGTATTCGTAGCTGTTCAGCGAGCGTGCGAACTCGGCCCGGGTGTCCATCACCGTCTGTTCGATGGTGCCCTCGCCGTTCAGGAAGTCGGCCACCTCCTTGAGGCTGGTGGCGCCGTAGACCTCCAGGTTGTTGACGATGGCCGCCTCGCGGGCATTCTCCGCCGGCACTATGAGGCCCTTGTATTTCTGCTTCCTCGCCTCGATGGCTATGGGCAGCACACCCTTGATGGGGCGCAGCGAGCCGTCCAATCCCAACTCACCCATTATGACATACCGCTCCAGCACGTCGGCCTTCACCGCCCCGATGGCGCCAAGCACACCGATGGCTATCGTGAGGTCGTAGGCGGTGCCTTCCTTCTTCAGGTCGGCGGGTGCCAGGTTGACGACGATACGCTTGCCGGGTATACGGAAGCCGCACTCTTCGAAAGCCGACGAGATGCGCTGGGCGCTCTCCTTCACGGCATTGTCGGGCAGGCCCACCATGAAGAAGCCCACGCCGTCGCCGACATTCACCTCGACGGTGACCATCAGCGCGTTCACGCCCAGGATAGCACTTCCGTATGTCTTTACGAGCATGATATTATTGTTTGATTGCCTGATTGTTTGAGTGTTTGAGTGCTTGAATGCTTGATTGTTTGTGGTGTGTCGTCGGCTTGGCCGACAATGTTTGATTGCTTGAATGCTTGATTGCTTGAATGCTTGAATGCTTGAATGCTTGAATGCTTGATTGTTTGTGGTGTGTCGTCGGCTCGGCCGACAATGTTTGAGTGCTTGAATGCTTGATTGCTTGAATGCTTGAATGCTTGAGTGTTTGTGGTGTGTCGTCGGCTCGACCGACAATGTTTGAGTGTTTAATTGTTTTATTGTTTAATTGTTTGAGTATTTGGCGCGTCAGCCACTCAAGCAATCAGGAAATAACACAATCAAGCAATCATGCAATAACATGCGTCAGCCACTCAAGCAATCAAGCATTAACACAATCAAGCAATGGTTATAACCGTTTTTCGATTATAACCCAGTCAACGATCTGCCACAGGGCGGCGAGGTAGTCGGCGCGGCGGTTCTGGTAGTCGAGGTAATAGGCATGCTCCCAGACGTCGAAGGTCAGCAGGGGCCGCAGGCCCATGGTGACAGGATTTTCGGCGTTCTTCTGCTGTGTGATGACAAGCTTGCCTTGGGTATCGGCCGAGAGCCACACCCATCCGCTGCCGAACAGCGTGGCGCCCTTCTGCTCGAACTCCTTCTTGAAAGCCTCCACCGAGCCGAAGTCGCGCTCCAGCAAGGCTCTCATCTTCTCGCCCATCGGCTTGGGGTTGTTGCTGAACTGCTCGAAATACATGGCGTGGTTCAGCACCTGTCCGGCGTTGTTGAAAAGTCCGCCTTCTGCCTTGCGAATCACCTCGCTCAGCGGCAGGTTCTCGAGCCCGCTGCCCGGCAGCATCTTGTTGAGGTTGTCCACGTATGCCTTCAGGTGCTTCCCGTGGTGGAAACTCAGCGTCTCCTTGCTAATGATTGTGCCCAGCGCCTCGTAAGGCAGCGCCGGCATTGCGAACTGTCCGTTCACAGGCATCATGTCTACCATAGTCAAATTTTTTAATGTTTAATTGGGTGCAAAGATACGAACTTTCCCCCACATGACAAAATCATTTTTCCGGCAATCAGAAACTCATCACGTTGTAGGCGTTCTTGAGGTGCTTCATCTCTGTGCCGTTGGCA
>JBGUYY010000116.1:0-1663 GCA_045222555.1 Bacteroidales bacterium
TAATAAGTAATATTACCAATACCAGAAGCAACACCGTTGAATTTATCACCACTGTAAACAGCACTAACACTTAAAGTAGTAATACCTTCACCAGATAATAAAGTATCGATCTCAGCAAGACTGAATGTGTGAGTGAACCTGTCACCATCACGGACAGTCTCATAATTATTACCATTAATAGTTAAAACAACAGTACCATTAACACTGTCAACATAACTGCTTAAAACAGCAACAACATCAAATGTATTAGCATATTCAGCAGAAACATTAGCAATAGTAACAACAGGTTGGTTTCTGTAAACAGTAACAGTAGTACTGTAATTAGCAGGAACGTATAACTCATCACCATTATAAGTAGCAACAACAGTTAAAACAGAATCACCAAGAGCATTGAATAACTCACTGTCAAGAACAGTAGTATTAATACTAGCAACACTACCAACATCGTAAGTACCAATAACCTGACTGTGACCATTATTCATAACAGTAACAGTGTAATTACCACGAGCTTCAGCATCACCATAACCAACAAGGACAGGTGAAACACTAATATTATTACCATATACAGCATCAACACCAGTAACACTACCATCTTTCAATGCAACACGAGTGTAAACAACATCAGAAGAATTAGAACTAATGTTGTATAATTTATTACCATTATAAACAACACTAACAGTTAAAGTATCATCAGCATTACTTAAAACACCAGCATCACGTAAAACACTAGGAGTAAATGCGAAATTAACTTCACCATTAGAATCAAGAGCAACACCATCAACAACATAATCATTACCGTTACCAGAAACAGTAATAGTTACATTACCAGAAGGAGTAAGACCATTACCGGAAACAATAACTTTACCAGTTAAACTAGTATCATCACTTTGAGGACTGTCAATAACAACATTAACAACAGAAGCATCACGGATGAAAGTAATATTATGACTGCTACTAGTAGCATTATAATGTTTATCAGCAGTGTAAACAACACTGACAGTTAAATTACTACCAGTACCAACAATACTAGCAATTTCATCATAAGCGAAGTCATAACGAGCAACACCACTAGTACTGTTAACAGTAAACTCACGAGTGAATGAATTACCTTCAGCATTACTTACAGTAACAACAACACTACCAGATGGAGCAACACCATTAGTAACACTATCTAAAGCAACAGTACCAGATAAACCACCAGCATAATTATAAACATCAGGAGTAATAACGACACCAGGAACTTCAGCACGATAATAAGTAATATTACCAATACCAGAAGCAACACCGTTGAATTTATCACCACTATAAGTTGCATTAACAGTTAGATAGGTAATACCTTCACCAGATAATAAAGCATCGATCTCAACAAGACTAAATGTATGAGTGAACCTGTCACCATCACGGACAGTCTCATAATTATTACCATTAATAGTTAAAACAACACTACCATTAACACTGTCAACATAATCACTTAAAACAGCAACAACATCAAAAGTATTAGCATAAACAGCAGAAACATTAGCAATAGTAACAACAGGTTGGTTTCTGTAAACAGTAACAGTAGTACTGTAATTAGAAGGAACGTACAACTCATCACCATTATAAGTAGCAACAACAGTTAAAACAGAATCACCAAGAGCATTGAATAACTCACTGTCAAGAA
>JBGUYY010000117.1:0-72680 GCA_045222555.1 Bacteroidales bacterium
GGAATAGGGGAGCCGGCCAGCAATAGTGCGATAAAAAGGAATAGGGCTGCGGGTTTCATGGTGTTTTTGGGGTTGTTTTTACTGTAACGCGAAGGTGATGGGCAGCTGGAAATATGAGCGGCACGGCTGCCCATTGTTCTCCCCAGGCTTCCATTTCGGCATGGCTTTCACCACCCGGATGGCCTCTTCATCAAGAGCCTCGCAGACACTACGCAGCACGGTTATCGCAGAGATGGTGCCATCTTTCTCCACAGTAAATTCAAGCAACACCACCCCCTGCTGTTGTTTCTCACGAGCCTCTTTCGGATAGTGACAGTTTTCCGCGAGAAATGCCCGTAATGCATCCATGCCGCCGGGGAACTCAGCTCTTACTTGTGGAACGTGTGCTACTACTTCTCCTATTTCTATTATCTCATAATCGACACTATCCTGTGGGTCCACATTTTGGGCCGAAGCAACCGACATGCCCGAAAACGCCAGCCCCATCGCCACGCCAACAATGGCCACCTTTTGCGAAAGACTCTGCCGGTGCGAGAGTGCCTGCTCCAATTGCCGAACCTCCGCCTCGCAGCGTGGACATGTGCCGGGGCATTCCCCCTCGAAGGTACAATCGGGTATCTCCAAGTCAATGCCGTTGGCCGCCGCCACCTCGCGCCGCACCGACTTCAAATACGAACAAATCTGTTTTCCTTTCATGGCAAGATTAATTTACTGATACAACATTATATCAGCGGCAAAAATACACAAATTTTAATAACTCTTATCCCTTCACACCTAAAATGTGAACTCTCACAGCAATTTTTTTCTATGGATTTGAGGATTTTTATGATTAGGGATCTTAAGAACAGTTCGTTGTTCTTCCGCGGCATACCCACCGACAGGTTCTATCGTTTTGCGGGCGTGCCGCGGTTTGCGGTGTGGCGTTTCCCCTCCCCAGACAAGCGAACAAAGTGAGTGCAGTCTGGGGTTATTGAAAGTGCATTTCTCCGAAATGCGAGATGAATACGTTGCAGTATCGGTGAACCGCCGCCTTGCAAATGGAGGCGTTAAGAAATCGAAGTGAACGAGTGTGAAGAACGGCGAACTGTCTGAAGATGTGCGAAACAAAGTGAGCACATCAAGTTTTCGCCGTTTAACGAGTGAACTCCGATTTTAGCTGGAATTTGCACAGCGGCAAAGCGCATTTCTTTTGGTTCATTTTCTTTGGGCAATCGCAAAGAAAATGAACAACCTTTCTTATACTACAATACACCTATGAATAGCCTCCCCGCTAACTTGTACCTTTCAACTACTTCACCGCCTCGCGCAAGGCAGCCGTCACTTTCTCCATGGCAAAGTGGTACGAAGATTTCAACGCTCCGACCGAGGTGCCCAACGCCTGCGACATCTCTTCATACGGCATCTCATCATAATAACGCAAGGTGAAGACCAATCGCTGCTTGTCGGGCAGCTTCACAATAGCCTGCTGCAACAGTTGCTCGATCTTGTCAGAGGAAAAGTATTTCTCTTCGGCAGCTACGTTCAACAAATGGTCGGTATATTTATCATCGGAAAGGTTCAGCGTCTTCTTTTTCTTCTCTAAAAAAGATAAAGACTCGTTGATGCTGATACGCGTGATCCAGGTCTTGAGAGAGGAGTCGCCCCGGAACTGATCCAAGTACCGCCACACTTTGATGAAGACGTTCTGCGTGACATCGTTGGCATCCTCGTGCAGGTAAACATAGTGACGCACAGAGTAATATACATCCCTCTGGTACTTCTCCATCAGTGCGCGAAAAGCCCGCTCTTTGGTCTTTTCGTCCTTGAATTGCTCGATGATCTGCGCGTCTTCCATGTTGGAGGTAAGCTTATTTGCGGGCCATCACTTTCTGGGCGGCCTCAACAATATGCGGGGTGTCTAAGCCATATTTTTTCATCAGCTCGTCGGGCTTGCCGCTTTCGCCGAAGGTGTCGTCCACGGCCACCATCTCCACCGGCGTGGGCAGCTTGCGTGCCAGAAGTTGGCAGACACTGTCGCCCAAACCACCGTTCATCATGTGCTCTTCCGCCGTCACTACGCAACGAGTTTTGGCTGCACTCTGCAAGATTTTTTCACAGTCTAAAGGTTTAATGGTATGAATGTCAATTACTTCAGCAGAGATACCCTTCTGTGAGAGTTCGTATGCGGCTTCCATCGCGTGCCATACCAGATGACCCGTAGCGATGATGGTAACATCGGTGCCTTCGTTCATCAGGATGCCCTTGCCAATCTCGAACGGCTGGTCGGCGGGGGTGAAGTTGGGTACTGCCGGACGGCCGAAACGGAGATAGACGGGACCGTTGTAGCGGGCAGCGGCCAGCGTAGCCTGGCGCGTCTGGTTGTAGTCGCACGGGTTGAGCACCACCATGTTGGGCAGCATCTTCATGAGACCGAGGTCCTCCATCATCTGGTGGGTGGCGCCATCCTCGCCCACGGTGATGCCGGCATGGGAGGCGGCAATCTTGACGTTGAGGTTGGAGTAGGCGCAAGTCATGCGGATCTGGTCGTACACACGGCCGGAGATGAAGCCCGCGAAAGCACCGGCAAAGGGAATCTTGCCACTCAGCGCCAAACCTGCGGAAATACCGATCATGTTGGCTTCGGCGATACCGGTCTGTATAAATCTTTCAGGAAACTCTTTAATGAAATCGCCCATCTTCAAGCTGCCAATCACATCGGCACAAAGGGCAAATACGTTGGGATTTTCGCGGCCGGCTTCCACTAAACCCGCGCCGAAACCTGAACGGGTATCCTTGAAATCATTACAAACTATAGGTTGCATACCATTGATTTTTTTATCGTGCAAAAATAAGCAAAATTATTGTTTTAAGACATGTGGTTTCTCCGGCTGTGGTAAAATCTTCCCGTTAGCCCCCCGGTACTTCGCATCGGGATCGTATTTGATGCCTATTTTGTCCATCAGTTTTTCGCTTTGCACCTGATGAATTTGTAGTCCCAGCTCCCACGGATCGAAGCCGAGCAGCAGACCTGCCATCTCCTCGTAAGTGAGCACTGGAATGCCGTAACCGTCGCGGTCGTAGGTCTTGTTCTCCATCTCGGCGATGGTGTATTGCCACTTGTCCATGAACATGGCACAGCCCGGGCAGTTGGTCAGGATGAAGTCAGGCTCATAGGGCTCCATCGATTCGAACTTTTTCTTGGAGTTGGCCACCGAGTAGCCGCGGCTCTCTTGCAGTAGGTAATGGCGGAAACCGAAGCCACAGCAGTGGCGGCGTTCAGGATAATCCACCACCTCGCCGCCCCACGACTCGATCATGCCGGCCAGCACGTAAGGGAACTCCGCATTGCCGATGCCTCGTTCTGGAAAAATCTTGGCATAGTGGCAGCCCACATGCTCCACAACGCGCAGCGGCTTGCCCGTGAAGCGGTTCACCAACTGGTATTTCATGTGCTGCTTCAGCTCCTCGCGGAATTTGTAGATGATGTCGGAGGGATGTGCAAGGTTGGCAGGCGCAGTAAACTCTCTTCCAGTGGCTTTGCGCAGGTTTTCGCGGGTTTTTTCCAGCAGTTCGGGATTGTGTTTCCACATCTCTATCATCTCCGAGAAAATACCGAAAGAGGTGACACACGACGGCACGTAGTTGGTGTAGCCCTTTTCCGACATCAGTGAAAAAAGGCGCGCTACAATCGTCATGGTGGTCTCTAACGGCACAAAATCGCTATGGTAGCCGATGCCGGTGCAGGTGTGCGCGTTCGCTTCATCATAGATGTCTTTATGCAAAACCTCGCGCATGATGCGCAGGAAGGCCGCCTCGGAGCCGGGGAAGAAGGTCTGCCGGATGCAGCTTCTTTCATAAAAGAAATGGTCATCGGCAATCTCTTTCTGATATTCGTTCCAAAAACGTTTTGTCATGGTCGGTGTTTATTTCGGTAGATGATAAAGGATTAGTTGTCTCTTTTCAGATTTTCGCACACAATCTCGGCGATGTCTTTTACAGGGAGGGTGGTGGAGTGTACGAAGGCTTTTTTGCACATCGGACAGGCGGTGGCAATCATGTCGGGTTTCTTATACATGAGGTTGTGTACCGCTGCATCGCGGATTTTCTTCTGCTGGTCGATGTCAATGAGGGTGTCACCAAGGTTGATGCCACAGCAGAGGCTGTCTTCGCCCTCCTGTTTGGCTTTCACGAGGTGGGTGGTGGCTTTCAGTACTTGGCGGGGCTCTTTGTAGATGCCGCAGCCGCGTCCCAGCTCGCACGGGTCGTGAAAGACGGTGCGCAGGTCATCTTTCCGCACTTTGATGCGTCCGCTCTTGATGAGCATCTGCAAATATTCGGTATGATGCACCACAGGAATGTTCAGCTTGTAGTCTTTTTTGAAGGTCTGGTAGCAAATAGGGCAGGAGGTCACCAGCATGGTGATTCTCGACTTCTTGATGTGCTCGGTCACCTTGCGGCGCAGGTCGGCGGCCTGCTGGTTAAAGCCTTGCTGTATCAAAGGCCGTCCGCAGCAGATGGAGCGACCTTCATCCATATACCAGTATTTCTGTCCTGCCGCCTCGAAAATGGTCTTCATGGCCTCGGTGATGCCGGGGGTGAGTTGCGACATGCAGCCGCCGAAATAGCCGATACGACCGATGGCGTTGAAGGGCTGCACATTGTCGAGATAGGTGTAATTGCCCACAGTGTCAAGTTCATGCTTGTTGCGCTCCTGCTGGCGGATGGCCATCAGGTCGATGTTCACCGGACAGTCGGAGGCGCAGCGGGCGCACATCAGACAGTTGTCGGCCACATCGGGCTTGTCCATCTTGTAACGCAAGTTGCGCAGAAAATACACCGACTGCACGTTGTTGATGCCCAGCTCGGTGTTCAACGGGCAGTGGTCGATACACATGCCGCAGCGCGAGCAGGCGCTGAGCTCGTACATGGTGTAGCCCGTGCGCACATTTTTCTCTCGCACTCCCCATTCTCTGAAAATAATCAGCAGAATCTCCGTGAAAATATGCATATAACGAGAGAAGGGAAGGGTGACGAAGAAGGTGCAGAGGGCGATGGAGTATAGGGTCCACGACAGGAGCTCAAAGGTGGTGGCAAATTCAATAGGAATGAGGTTGCCGATGGTCTGGGTCAGGAAGCCTCCGTTATAATAGATGCTTGCCGACAGCGATTCGCTGAGCAGACGGAGGGGGAAGATGCACCAGAGGGAGGCCTTGGCGAAACGGTCGAAGATGACGTGCTTGGTGGCCTTCTTCATGCCGAGGGCGCGGGAGTAGATTTTTTTGATGATGGCCAGCAGGATGCCCGACAAAACATAGAGCAACAGGGCGTCCATGATGGTGGTCAGGAGCATCGAACCCTTGAAAGTGCCATGTGTGTGGATGAAGAATCTGTAAAAAATGGCTAACCAGAAGGGGTGAGAGCCGTCACCGGTAGGAGTGATATGGCCTTCAATAAAGCCCACCACAATCAGCAGGAACCATCCGAAGGCGATGCTGCGGTGCATATATCCCAACATCAGGTTTTTGCGGGTGATGCGCCAGTGCAGGATGCCCTCGCGGAAACATTCCCATAGAGCGGGGAGAATTTTCCACGAAAAAATGTTTTTGCGAATGACTGCACGCTGGAGACGGTCCAGCTGTTTGAACCAGCGCACATATTTCCAGATGCAGATGCCGAAAAGGAAGACTGCACCCAACACAAAAGGAAGTACAAACGGATGGAAATATACGGTCATGGTTTTTTATTTAATATTGAGGATTTTACGCATGTTCATCACGATGGGGCGAAGGCTCACTCCGCGGGGACAAACCAGCGTGCATTTGCCGCACAGCATACATTTCTCCAGCTCTTTCGCCAACTTTTCGTACTGTGCTTCTTGGTAAAGGGATTTGATTTTGCGAATGTTGAAACCCGTGAAGGGCTGGGCGCTGCAGGTGGCCGTACAGGCCCCGCAGTTCATGCACCGCTTAAAGGAGGGGACAATCTTTTCCAACTGCTCCAGTTTTTCGAAGTTGCAGTTGTCAAGATTGATGCTACGGGTCTGGGCGATGGTATATCCGAAGTTGATCATAGTGTTGATTTTGAGCGTATCTCTATTCTTCCAACAGTTTTTGGTGGAGGTCCATTCCTCCAGTTACTTCATAAATACGGCGGATTTCATCCAAATTCTTTTGGTGGATCTCGCGCAAAGCACCGGGGCCTTCCCCATGGTAGTTGGCCCCTAACTTGGGCGCCACATCAATGATGTTGTTCACGTACCATTCCCATATCGGCCCCTGTTCAGGGTGCTTTTCCGGCAATACCAGGTCGGGATGCACGCAGTAGCCGGTGTTGAGGATGTTGTTTCCCAAAGTCTCTGCCAACCGATGCTGCTGACTGCGTATCTCGTCATGAAAGTAGCCTAACATTTGCGAGTATTTGCGGAGGATTTGGATGATTTCGCCTGGCGCGTTGCCACGCGGACAGCGGGGCTTGCACGACATGCACTGCCCACATGCCCATATCACATCCGACCGTAGCAATGCCTCAATGGCATTCTCGTCTTTCCGCTGCACTGTGTCGCAAATCTGCCTCGGATCGTAGTCGAAGAACTCGGCGGCCGGACAAATGGCGGTGCAGATGCCGCAATTCATGCAGGCTTTCAGCGCTTCGCTGGCGCGCTTGTCTTGTGTGATTAAGCTATATAAACTACCCATGGTAATGTCAAAAAATCAGCGGCAAAATTACAATTTTTTTATGGAATGGAGAGTACGGCATCCCGTATGGGGAGCAGAGATTATCGGATGTTGTCCAAGATGGTCTCAATCAGGTTCTCCGCACTGTCGGCAATGTCGGCGATGGAGGCCGGAAGCATATAGCAGGGCGTGGTGAACACCATGTTGCGTTTGTCGGAAATCACTTCGGTGATCTGTGTGTTGACATGCGAGGCGCCCATCTTCTCCACATCGGCAATGGTGCCAGGGTCGGAGCCCACCGTTACAGTGACATCCCCCAGCACTTTGGCAATCAAAACAGGGGCGATGCAGAGGGCACCGATAGCTTTTCCTGCCTTGTGGGTGGCGACGATGGCGTTGCGCACCGAGTCAAGTACTTTCGCGTTGGCACCGTCGAAAGCGTAGGTGAAGAGGTTCTTGGCTACGCCGAAACCGCCGGGCATCACTAAGGCATCGAAATCCTCGGGGCGATACTCCGAAATCTCATGGATGTCGCCACGGGCAATGCGGGCGGCCTCCACCAGCATGTTGCGCTCTCCCTCCATCGGCTGGCGCGTCAGGTGGTTCATCACATGGTACTGCGGTGCGTCGGGGGCAAAAACGGTGTAGCTGCAACCGTTACGGTCAATGGCCAGCAAGGTCATCACCGCTTCGTGAATCTCAGAACCGTCCAAGTGTCCGCATCCATTCAAAATAACTGCAAATCTTTTCATATTATCGTGTTTTAATGCTCTTTCATTAATTGTAAATCAAGGTGCAAAAATAATAAAAAAATCAATAGCAGAGAGAGGATGATGGGTAATATTTGCCAAAGAATAGCGTTCATTAAAACATGATTACCACACGACAAGAATATCGACAATATGTCAAAGCTGACCTTGCCGCCTACGGACTCCGTAAGATCAGTCTCTACAACTGGTTTCGTATCGACCAGTTGCGTTTCCAGCTGCGCCTCCGCAAGCTCGAGTACCTGTCCAACTGCCAGCACTGGCGCAGGGTTTCGCGTGCCTTTCTGGAGGTGCTGAACCACCGGCTGGCGCTTAAGTTGGGAGTGACCATCCCCAAGAATGTCTTTGGTCCCGGACTCTGCCTCGTGCATCGTGGCACGGTGGTGGTGAACCCCGCCGCCCGTGTCGGCGCCAACTGTCGCATCCACCCCTCCACCTCCATCGGCGATTACAATGGCACCCCTACATTGGGCAACAATGTCTATATCGGTCCTGGCGCTAAACTTTATGGTGCTATCACAATTGGCGATAATGTGGCCATCGGTGCCAATGCAGTGGTAAATGCTTCTTTTCCTGCTAATTGCACCATCGGAGGCATCCCCGCCCGTGTGCTTTCCGATGTCGGAGCCTTGGAACAAGGCGTGTTCCCGCATCATCACGCGTAAGGGCACAAAAAAAGAGGTCAGATTCCGATGGTTTCCGACCTCTTTTCCTGTTAAGGATTGAGCGGTAAACGGGTCTCGAACCCGCGACCTGCAGCTTGGGAAGCTGCCGCTCTACCAACTGAGCTATTACCGCTTTTGAGGGTGCAAAAATACGAAAAATTTTTTTATTTTTGCATCGCCGAATTGGCGGATTCTTTTTTTCATTCAAAATAGTGACCGAGATGTTTGTATTGACAGGTGATTTGCAAATTATTGAGGTGAAAACCAAGAAGGAATTGAAGGCATTCGTCCGTTTCCCGAGAAGTCTGTATCGGGACTGCCCCTACTATGTGCCACCTCTTGACCGTGCTGAAATAAAAGAACTTACACAGCACCCTGCACTGGATTTTTGTACTATCAAGCTTTGGATGGCTATGTCCAACGGCGAAATCGTCGGACGTATCGCGGGTATTATCAACCATCGCTGTAATGAACTCAAAAATCAAAAACGAATACGTTTCGGTTGGTTTGATGTAGTTGATAATCAGGAAATTGCTATTAAACTTCTGGAAACGGTAGAACAGTGGGGACGGGAAAACGGTCTCGATACGATGTGTGGTCCGTCAAGATTCTCCAATATGCAACGCCAAGCTATGCTGGTGGAGGGTTTCCACAACATCGGCTCCATCGAAGCGGATTATAATTTCGACTATTATCCGCGTTTTGTGGAGAGCTTTGGCTTCGAAAAGGAGGTGGACTATATCCAATACAAGGTGAAAGTGAATGCCGTACCCGAAGCCATTGAACGACTGGCTGAGCGCCTGTCTCAGAAGAGCAAAATCCACCTTCGCCAATATTCCTCAAAACTGCAACTCAAGCAGGTGGGTGTGGAATTTTTTAAGGTGCTGAATCAAAGTTATCATAATATTTTTAATTTCATTCCACTGACAGACAAAGAGATAGATTGGGTGGTGAAAGGAAATTTCGGTGTGGCGGTGCTGAAGTTGGTTAATGTTTTGGAGGATGAGAATGGACAAATGGTCGGCATATCTTTCTGTCTGCCCTCCCTGAGCCGTGCCTTTCAAAAGGCCAACGGAAAGCTTTTCCCGCTGGGCATCTTCTATATTCTTCACGATCTAAAGAAAAATAAAGCCGTGGACATGTACCTTACGGGCGTTCTTCCAGAATACGCCAATAGTGGGGTCCACCTCTTCTATCATAAACGGCTGAATGAGGTGTTCATCGAAAGCGGCTACGAATATGCTTTCACCTCGCAGCAATTGGAGCAAAATCCAGCCCACCATATCTGGACAAAGTATTATGAATCAGAACTTTTCTGTAGAAGAAGGTGCTACAAGAAAAGTATTTTACCCGAAAGTTAATCATGGGCGAAAAACGCTATGCAGTGGTAACGGGTGCTTCCCGTGGATTGGGAAAAGCCTTCGCTCTGGAACTGGCCCGACGAGGCTTTCCTCTGCTTTTAATCAGTTCAAGTGACCAGATTTTGGCACAGTGTCAGGAAATTGAAAATCAATATCATGTTGATTGTCATGGTTTTAAGGTGGATTTAACGAATCAGGAGAGTCTTTTTTCTGTCGCTAAAGAACTGAATCAGAATTACGAGATTTTTTTCTTGGTGAATAACGCCGGATTGGGCGGCTCCCAGACCTTCACAGCCGTCACAATGGAGCGCTATGAGACGATTCTCAAATTGAATGTGATGGCCACAGCTATGCTAACAAAGTTGCTGATTGATAATCTGTTAAGACAGCCTAAAAGCTATATCCTGAATGTGGCAAGCATGGCTGCCTTCACGCCCGTGGGCTTTAAGATGGTGTATCCGGCCAGCAAATCTTTCGTGTATAACTTTTCCTTGGGATTGCGTGAGGAGTTCCGCCATTCTCCCCTTTCGGTGAGTGTGGTCTGTCCCGGCGCCATGGCTACCAGTCCGGAGATCACCGCGCGCATCCAACACCAAGGCGGCTTCGGCAAACTCACGCTCGTCTCCCCTGATACGGTGGCCCGAAAAGCAGTCCGTCAGACTTTGCGTGGTCGTAAAGAGGTTGTTGTCAATCCGTTAAGCCGATTTTTTACCAAAATCACCCCGAACTGTATTTTGGTTCCGCTGCTCTCGCGCATCGTACGGCGGGAAACAGAAATGTAAATTTTCTTTTCAACACACGCTGCAGAATGCTATCAGTTAGCACGTTGCTTGCGGATTTCCGCTATGGTTGATTCAATCTGTTGGGTAAGGGCCTGCTCGTTCCATAGCAATTTTACGGATATCGGCAAGCTGAACAACGGCATACCTTCTAATTTTTCCCACAAAGGAGTTCCGTACAGACGAGCCGCATCTTTTTCGGTGGTGAAAAGGGCTGTTTTCTGGTTAGATGATGCTATAATTTGGCATATTCTATCCACTTCTTTTTCTTGGTAATGATGGTGGTCGCTGAATGCAATACTCTTTACATCAGTGTATTGTGAGGCCAAATATTGAAATAGAGGTTCGGAATGGGCAATGCCGGTAAAGAGAAAGATGTGAGATTTTTCATTGAGGCTGAATTGTCGTGCCGCATCCGTCAGAGGATGTGGGGTGTCGTACAGCAGCGTACTGAAATAGCACTGTTGATGAGGCTGCAAATGTAACTTTTTCTCGATAGTTTCTGCTTCTTTTTGGGAAAGTGTGGGTGGGCATTTGGTTACCACCACCATGTCGGCCTCTTGGGCGGCACAGCTGAATTCGCGCAGGTTGCCTGCCGGCAGGGGGAAGTCGGTGGGGTAGAGGGAAGCGTAATCGGTGAGCAGTACTTGCAGGTGTGCTTTTACGGCAAGGTGCTGGTAGGCATCATCGAGCAGAATTACCTGCGGCGGTGTGGGCAGCGCCGTCAGATGTTCTATTCCTTCCTTCCGTGCTTCACAAACCGCTACAGATATTCCTGGGAACTTCTGGTGCATCTGCATCGGTTCGTCGCCAATTTGCGCCGCCGTGCTCGTCGCATCTGCCAGAATATAGCCGCTGGTGGCTCTTTTGTACCCGCGGCTCAGTGTGGCCACCCGGTACTTTTCTTGCAGCATCCGTATCAAAAACTCGGTGTGTGGAGTCTTCCCCGTGCCCCCAACTGCAAGGTTGCCTATGCTAATAATTGGCGTTTCTTGGGGGGTGAATCGTTGTTTGCGATGGTTGTATAACTTTCTGCGCAACAAAGCAATAGCACCATAAATGGCACCTATCGGGAAGAGCAGAATGAGTCGTATTATTTTCAAATCAGAACTGGTTAATCCAATCAGCCACTTCGTACGATGAGATAAGGTTCATGCACTTGAAGTGTTTGTGGGGACATTTGTTGAAGCCGAGTTTCGAGCAGGGACGGCATTTCAGGAAAGGCACTTCGAAAATCCGGCATTCGGGCGCGTCGGGAGTCGTGTAGGGGTACATGCCTAATTCCGGCACCGTGTTGCCCCACAGCGAGGTGATGGGCTTGTGCAGGGCAGCGGCAATGTGCATCAGCCCCGTGTCGCCGGTCAGCACACAGTCGCTCTGCTCAATGATGGAGGCGGAGGTGTTGATGTTGTATTCTCCGCAGAGGTTCAGGGCTTTGCCATTCATCTGTCGGGCAATTTCTTCCCCCACGGCACGATCCTGCTTGTCACCCAACAGCACCATCGGCTTGAACAGCAGGTTGCCAATTTCAATGATCTTCGTTACGGGAATTCTTTTGGTGGCGTGTTTGGCACCGATGGCCACGGCAATATAGCCGTCCTCGAATCCGGCAGGAAGATCCTGTATATCAAAGCGATCGGCTTCCGGAATAAAAAAGTCCAACCCTTTCCCGTCGTTGGTCACCCCAAGGGATTTCACCGCTTCAAAGTAGCGGTCCACAATGTGTACACTGGGCAAAAAATTGATTTTGGCACGTACGAAAAAGGCTTTCCGGATGTTGCACTTCGGGAAAGAGCTGTGAGGACAATGCAGTTTGCGCAGAATTTTCCGCGAACGGTGGTTCTTCTGCAAATCCACTACAAAGGTATAATGCTCGTTTCGAAGGGTTTCCACCAAGGAAGAATCCCCCTTTTCATACGGGAGAACTTTGTCAATATACGGGTTGTTGCACACCAGCACTTCGTTCCCTTTTTTCACTAAAAAATGAACCGTGACTCCGGGAATCTGCTGTTTAATGGCACGAACTACTGGCGTTGTGAGAACAATGTCCCCAATGGAACTGAAACGGATAACGAGAATTTTTTGCTCCGACGGAGGTTGTGTATCATTCATATTACCAATCGTTTTCTTCAGTGTGGATGATGCTCCCGCCGAGATGGGTTTTGACGGGATTGGCATAGATGTTGAGCAGGTAGTTTTTCATTTTTACGGCATCAACATCCTCAGTGACAGACTGTTTGTCAATATATTGGATGAAATCTTCTCTCTGTTGTTCGGTGTAATGCTCTGCAAATTTATGGCAGTTTTCAAGGTAGTCGTAGGCGATGTAGTTGGTGGGATAAAGATGGTAGTTGGCATAGATTTGCTGGTCGATGATTTGCGCCACGGCGGTCAGTTTGTCGTTCTTGCGGAGATCTCTGTCGATCTTTGCGATAGCATCGTTGATGGGCTGACCGATCACCAGATGCACCCTTCCTTTGAAGCCGAAAATGCCCTGACAGATACTGTTGAAGTCCTCGCTGGGTTTCTTGACATATTTTTCATTCTCAGAAAGAGCCAACTCTCTGGCTTTCAGTTTGTCGCAAGGCTCATATTCGTAGGAGACGGCGAGCGGGGTGATGTTCATTTCTTGCAGAATGTCCAACACATCGCGACTCTCATCATAATAGGTCAGCATCTTGAGCAGTCCCTGCTGGGTGAGGTCGATTCCGTTCTTGGTTCTGCCATTTCTTTGCGCAATCCACACCGATTCGTTCTCTTCGGTCATCCCTTGATGGATGTATTCCGACAGCTCTTTTGAGTTGAGCAGCTTTTCGCGCAGGGAGGAACTTCTTTTGACGAGGAACATCTTGTTGGCTTTGGCGATTTTCAGCGTAAGCGGGTCTGGCACAAGGTTGTCACCGATGGCAATTTTGGTGGAGTTGAGGTTGTGTTCGAAAAAGTATAGCTGGAGATAAGCCGAGTCCATGATGATGTCGCGGTGATTGGCGATGTACAGACGGGGCTCCTCGAAATGGTGGTCGCCTAAGATGGTGTAAGTGACTTCTGTGGTGGTGCGGTCGGAGTAGTATTTCAAGAAACGCCCCAGCACCTCTTTTTGGAAGTCGTAAAGATGGGTGAACTGCGTTTGTTGCAGCTTCTCCAAGGGTATGCCGAAATTATAGTTTTGGATTACCTGCTGCACAAGGTCATTGTGGAGAATTTCATGCGCAGCAGCAGGCAATTCCCTCATGTTGAAGTGTCGGATAGACTCGAATTTTTCAGCCATTCAATACGATAGTATTTCCAGCTGCAAAAATACAATTTTTTTAAATAACGACGGTGTTAAAAATCATTTGACGGAATGGTGTCGGGGTCAATGACAAAAATACGGGTAATTCGCTCTCTGCGAGCGGGTTTCTGTACGGGCGGATTACTGGTCGTCATCGTGTCGGTGGCGGGCGTGTTGTGCTGTTCCGGCGTTGCTTTGGGGGCTGAACCGCTGTTGGCCGTGGATGCCTTTCCTGTTGTAACGATGGGTTCTATTGTGTTATCCGCTTGAACCTCGGTTGAAGTTTCCGTTAAGATCTCTGCAGTAGTTTCTGTGGTCTCCATCACTGGCGCGGTCGCCTCCTCCACGGTGGGTTGCTCCTGCGTGCGCGCATCTACCGCCTGCTTTCCGCCCGCCCACAACCAGTAGGCCAAACCACCACCTGCGGCCACTACCACTACAGCGGCCCCAGTCAGCAGCCATTGCGTCAGCGAAAAACCTCTCCGCCAGCCCGCTTTTTGGGTGAAACTCTGCCAGTTTTTGGCAGAATAAGCGTACTCTTTGGAGTTGACTTTTTCTTTGATAAGTTTGTCGAAATCAGACATTTTAGTGGTTTCTTTCGGTGATAAGTTCTTTTAATTTATTGCGGGCAAAATTGAGATGCCAGTGTGAGGTTCCCTCTTTCATGTCGAGCATTTTGGCGATTTCAGCGTGGGGGTACTCTTCGAAGACGTACAGGTTGAACACGCTTCTGGAAGTGGGGGGTAGCTGTTGGATGAGTGCGAGCAGTTCGTCGGTGCTGATTTTCGAGAGGGCTTCGTTTTCGGTCGTAGAGTTGATGGAGATTTCAGGCAGTTCGTCGAAGGAGGTGGTGGGAGTGAGGGTTTTGTATTTCCGTTGGTAGTCGATGGCAGTGTTGATGATGACTTTCTTAAACCATGCGTCGAAAGACCCGCTTTCCTCATATTTTCCAATCTGTGTGAAGACCTTCAGAAACCCTTCATTCAGCATATCTTCCGCCTCTTCCCGGTCTTTGGCATATCTCATGCAGATGGCCATCGCCGTGCCATAGAACAGTTTGAAAAACTGGTGCTGCGCCTTTCTTTTTCCGGCTTTGCACTCAGCAATCATTGTTCTGAGCTGGTCTTCTGTGGAGTGTTTCGACATGGTTTAAAACGGAATGCTTGATGAAAATCTTGGGTGCTTGGGGTGATTTTTTAGTAATTTTCTCTAAAGTCTTTTTTCTTATTCCACTTGAGATCCTGTAACACAGAGGCTTTCACGTTGATGGTGAAGCTCCAGCCGCGCCGGTTGCCGAAGGGGATCCAGTTGAATCGCATCTCCCAGCAGTGCAGGTCGCGGTAGATGTCGATGGAGGTGTAGGAGAAGTCTTTCTGCTGGAAGTCATATCCGGTGGTGAAACCAATCTTCCATTTTTTTGTGATGTTGAATTCACCGCTGATATTCAGGGTCTGCACAATCTTGCCCGTATGGGCTCTATCAGCATTTTCTTCTGGAATGTTATAGAGAGAGTAGAAGGTCGGGTTGATGTAATAGTAAGGATTGTCCTTCACGGTGTAAGCAAAGGTGTAGCTGAGAGTGAGCGACCACGGGTTGCTGAAATCGGGCCTCTTGGAGGGCATTCCCAACGTGTTTTCGGTGAACAGCGGATCTTGCTGGGTCTGCTGTTGCTCCTGTTCCTTTTGCTTCTTCTCCTTTTTCCCTCTGAAGTAATCGTTGTTGAGGGTCCAGTTCAGACTTAGGCTGAGGTCGGAGTTGGAGAATCGCATCAGCCGGTGGTTTTCTTTCCACTCGGTGCGGTTGATACGGATGCCCTGTTCATTGTAACAGTAGGGATCGAAGGCGACATAGAAGGTGATATAGAGCTGTTTGAACAGGGTGGTACGTCCCGATATCGTGAGTGGCGACCAGCGCATGGAGTCGGCGGCAAAGTCGTAGTAGCAGCCTACGGTCAGGTTGTCAAGCAGTACGATTTTCTTCATGCCGGTGATGGTATCCTTGCGCGACCGTACCTTCATCTCCACATTGTTGGCGATGTTGAGTCTTGCAATGGCCGAGGTGCGCGTGCCCACACCGCCATAAATGGAGTTGGCGAAGTAGGAGTATGAGACCATTTCACCCGTCAGCGGGTTGAAGTACTCCCCGTAGGTATTGCCGCTCAGGTTGGGCGAGTAGGTGAAACTCAGCACAGGCGACATCACATGCCTCAACGCCGGCCCTTTTTCTTTTTTCGATTGGTAGAGGAAGTAGATTTTAGTGGTGAGGGAGGTGGATATGCTGATGTCGTGCAGGGCATAGAAGTTGCGCTCCAGGATACGGTTGACATAATAGGTGGAGACATCCTCCTGCACGATGGAGTCGAACTCCTGCCGCTCGCGTTGCAGGTACCATTTCTCGGTGAGGTTGATGTTGGTGTTCCAGTTGATGAGCTTCGCAATTTTGATGGGAATGGTGATGGGAATGGAGTGCCGCACTCCGAACTGCAGCTGCTGCCATGTCTCCGGTTTCAAAATCAGGGAGTCCTGTGTGGCGAGTTGGTTGGTGAGCTGCGAGGTCCATTTCATGGAAATGTTGTCGTACCACTTCAGCTTCGATTTGCTTTTCTTTCGGAAAGGATAGAATTGGTTGACCGACATGCTCATATCTGGCAGGGCGAGGTTTACCTGTCCAGTCTTGGTGTTCTGCGTGTAGGATGCCGTTATGTCCACAAAGAATACGCCTTTGGCACTGGTGGAGAGGTTAAGTTTGGAGGTGTATTGGTTGGAAAGATAGTCTTGTACACTGGAGGGGTTGTATTTGTTGAAGGTGCTGCTCACAATGTCCACATGGGCTGAAAAACGGGTGGTGGGGTGCGACTTGGCATCCTGCTTGTGTTCCCAGTGGATTTTGAAGTCATTGGTGCCGTAACGTGTGTTGTTGAGCTTCTCGCCAAAGAAGTTCTGGGCGAACCCCAAATTGATATTACCGATACATTTGTACCGTACTACATAGTTGGAACGCAGCTTCACCGCCCAGCTGCCGTTGGTGTAGATGTCACCGGCCAGTAGCAAGTCGAAGTTGTCGCTGATGCCAAAGTAATACCCTAAGTTTTCAAGGTAGAAACCGCGATTGGAGGTGTTGCCGATGGTGGGCATGATAACGCCGGAACGGCGTCCTTTTTGGATGGGGAAGTAGCCGAAGGGGATGGCAATGGGGGTCGGAATGCCGCCAAAACTCAAATATGCCGGTCCTGTCACAATCTTATCATCCGGGATGACTTTCGCCTTGGTGAAGGCAATTTCAAAGTGCGGATGGTCCAACTCGCAGGTGGTGTACTTTCCTCTGCGGATAAAGGAGGTGTTGTCGTCCAACTTCTTCACCTTTTCTCCATGAATATACCCCTCTCCCTCCACCGTGATGACATGGCTGATGATGCCCTTCGTGGTCTGGAAGTTGTACTTGATTTCCTGCGCTTTGAAAAAGGTCTCCCCCTGCTTGAAAGTGGGATAGCCATGCACATTCCCCGACGAGTCGGCGATGCCCGTGGCATAGAGCTCCTGATCCTCAAATCCGATCTGGATGAAATCAGCCCGCAGCTCAAGGTCGTCGTAATACACTACCGCATTTCCAAAAAGATAGGTGATGCGGTTTTTCAAATCCACCACAATGGAGTCCTGAGCCTCGTAAGTGACTCGTTTTTCGATGGCATCGCGGGAGATTTTTTTGTAAACAGTGTCGGAATGGACGGTCGTATCGCGCAAAACCACCGAATCTGGAAGCTCAGCAAATGCCGAACTATCGGCCTCTATTTCAGGAGATAGTAGACTGTCGGGCGGGTTTTCAGTAACGTTTTGTGCAGGTAAAATAAAGGGTAATACACTGATAATCATTGCGATAAAATATCGCAATATAAGTAACAATCGGCCGTTGATTATTATTGACATCAGTGATTATGCAGGTTATATTTTTATAATATTTTTGTAACTTTGAAAAAAGCACCAAAATTACACAATTTTTGCCCACTATGAACAAGAAAATTTTCTTTTTATTATTCGCACTGCTCTCTTTTTGCATCATGCCCGCCTATCCACAGGCTAAAGATGCCATCAAGAAGATTGTGATTGACGCAGGACATGGGGGCAAAGATGCTGGTGCCGTGGGTGCCAAGAGCAAGGAGAAGGACATCACCCTTACCCTCGCCCTTGAGATTGGGAAAAGAATCAAGGAGAAATGCCCTGATGTGGAAATCTACTATACCCGAACCACCGATGTCTATCCTACGGTGCAGGGCAGATGTGTTTTCGCCAACAACAAAAACGCGGATCTTTTCATCAGTATCCACTGCAACGCCGCCGAGAACCACGATGCCCGCGGAGTGGAAACCTACGTGATGGGTCTTGACAAATCAGAGCACAGTTTGGAGGTCGCTCGCCGCGAAAATGCCTCCATTCTTCTGGAAGACGACTATAAGTCCACTTATGGAGACTTCAATCCTAGCTCCCCCGAATCGTACGTCATCTTCTCTCTGTACGCCAATGCCTATCTCGACCGTTCCACCAAATTCGCGGCCAAGGTGCAGCGCAACCTCGTCGCCGCCACCTCCTTCCCCGACCGGCACGTGCGACAGGGCATCTACTGGGTGCTTCACTCTGTAGCTATGCCCAGCATCCTCATTGAGTTTGGCTTCATTTCCAACCCCACCGAGGAGGCTAAGCTGAACGACGCCGACATGCAGGGCAAAATGGCAGAAGCCGTTGCCTGCGCTTTCCAAGAATATAAAAACGAGATGGAAGGAAAAACTACGCCGGCCACCGACAACAAGAACAAAGATAAAGACAATGCAGGAGAGAAGGATAAGGCAGGGGAGAAGGAAAAGGCTGGCGATGAACAGAAGGCTAACAACGCGGTGGCTACCATCGACAACAAAGCTGCCACCTCCACGGAGGCCAACAACAACAGCAAGGCGCAGAGTGATCCCAACAGCGGTATCCGTTTCAAAGTGCAGCTTTTCGCAACCCCCGACAAAATTGCCGTCACCGACCAGCGCTTTTCAGGCCTCGAACAGATGGACTGCTATTACGAGAATTCCATGTGGAAATACACCTCCGGCAATGCCACCACCTATGCCGAAGCGCAGAAACTGCTCACCGCAGCAAAAGCCAAGTTTCCCGATGCCTTCATTATCAGCTTCCAAGACGGTAAGAAAATCCCTGTTTCAGAAGCTCGGAAATTGGCGCAATAGTTTTTTTTGAAAAAAACGCCGAGGTATTGCATTTTTAAGTATCTTTGCACCTCAAAAATGTGAAGTTATGGAAGAGAAACAACCCGTAAGATATTCCGATGAGGAATTGGCAGAGTTTAAAGCTTTGATAGAAAAGAAGTTAAAGGAAGCCCGCGAGGGTCTTGAGGTTTATATGGAAGCCTGCAACAACGCTGGCAACGATACCATGGATACCTCCCCGACCTTCAAGGTGCTGGAAGAAGGCAGTCAGGTGCTGGCCAAAGAGGAGAACGCCCAACAGGCCGCTCGCCTCTTCAAGTACATCAAGAACTTGGAGGCCGCCCTCATGCGCATCGAGAACAAGACCTATGGCATCTGCCGCGTCACAGGTAAGCTCATCCCCAAGGAGAGATTGCTCAGCGTGCCCCATGCCACTATGTGTATCGAAGCAAAGCTGGACTCTAAAAAATAATCACGGTCGTGAAGAAAAGTCTGAAACTCGCAATTACCGCCATTGCGATGGTCGTGGTGTGCGTGCTGCTCGACCAGTGGCTGAAACTCTGGGTGGTGCACCACATGCAGCTCGGCGAGATGCGCCCCCTCCTCGGAGAATGGTTCAACCTGCATTATGTCCAAAACAAGGGCATGGCCTTCGGCATGAGCTGGGGCGACAATTTTGGCAAATTGGCCCTCTCGCTCCTCCGCATCGGCGTGGTGGGCTATCTTATCTATTATCTTTGGAAAAAAATCAAGAATAATGCCATCAGCACCACCGCGGTGGTCATTCTTACACTGATTGTGGCCGGTGCCATCGGCAATATCATCGATTCGGCCTTTTATGGCATGGCCCTCGGCGTGGGCGACCCCCGCTTCATGTACGGCAGCGTCGTGGATATGATCTATGTCAGGCTGTTCATGTTGCCTGATTGGGTGCCGGGCTTCGGTGGCGAATATTTTTTCCCCGCCATCTTCAACTTCGCAGATGCGTGCGTCACAGTGGGCATTTTCGCCATGATCATCTTTTATAAGCAATTCTTCAAAGATGAAAAAAAGAAAGAGGAGCCTTCCGTAGAGGAAAAGGCTCCTGAATCTTCTGTCGAATCTGCACAGCAGAACTAAATATTATTCTTCCATAAAACTGGAGATTTTCCGTGAATCGCGGGTGACGAACGCCCCCGGGTAACTGCCGATGATTTTCATCAGCACGCCGTATGCGGCATGGCGGGTGGTGAAATTTCCGATTTTTACCTTGTGATTGGGCTCGGCAAACACCGAATAGGCTTCGGCATGGATGCCATTGTTCGTCAAGAAAGCGTTGAGGCTTTTCACCACCTCCTGCGCCTTGCTGCCCGACTCTTCGCCCGACAACGCCACCACCTGAATCACATACACCTCTACCTTCCCGACATGGCGGCATGACTCTTTGTACTTTTGCTCCGTCAGGGAGACACTCTCCTCTACATCATACTGCACCGACTGCCCGAAAAGCAAGGCCGGAATGAGGAGGGTCCATAAGATGAAAATCTTTTTCATGGGATCAATTATTTGGAAGCGTTTCCGTGTTTCTCCTTGTAAGCTTTCAAACCCTCATTCAGGAAAGCCTTGTACTTGTTGACATCCAGCTCATAATGGGTGGGACCTGCCAGCACCGATCCATCTTCGTCGATGATGAAGTAGCAGGGCTGGGAGTTTTCGCGGTAGATTTTCTGGCTGATGTACATGTTCTTCTTCCCTAACAGCGTGATCTCCTTGCCCTTGTCATCGGTAATGCGGTCTTCTGGTAAAAGTTTGATGACTTTGTCGTCCACATACAGTGCACAGACGATGAATTCGGTGGAGAATTTGGCGCGGATGTCCTCGTCTCTCCATACTTTGGCTTCCACATGGCGGCAGTTGGTGCAGCCGTGGCCGGTGAAGTCGATGAAGATGGGCTTGTGCAATTTTTTGGACATGCGGAGAGCCTGATCGTAATCGAAATAACCTTTCAGACCATGCGGAAGCTCCAGCAGGTCGGCATAGTGGGGCTCTTCCATTTGATCCTTGTTCTGCATCTCGGTGAGGGCGAATTTGGTCTCTTCACGCACCACTTTGTGCAGGTCGAAGTCGTGGGTCTCCACAGGCGGCAACCAGCCGGAAATGGCGTTCAAAGGCGCGCCGAACATACCAGGAATCATATACACTACAAAGGTGAAGACGAAGATGGCAGTGGTGAAACGCACCCAGCTCTTCTGTACCGGCATCTCCGGGTCGGCAGGGAAGCGAATCTTGCCAATCAGGTAAAGTCCCAACAGTGTGAACAGCACAATCCAGAAGGCAAGATAAATTTCACGGTCCAAAATGCCCCAGTGGTAGGTCTGGTCAGGCACGTTGATAAACTTCAGGGCGAAAGCCAACTCGATGAAGGCCAAGATTACCTTCAGCGTGTTCATCCAGCCACCAGATTTCGGGGTTTTCTTCAACAATCCTGGGAATAGGGCGAACAGTGTGAACGGAACGGCAATACCCAGTGAGAACCCCAACATACCGATGATGGGCTTGATGATGGAACCGCCCGCCGCGTTCAGCGCCACAGCACCGGCAATCGGCAACGTGCAGGAGAAAGAGACCAGCACGAGCGTCAAAGCCATGAAAAACACGCCAATAACACCGCCTTTGTTTTCGCTTTTCGCCGACTTGTTCACCCATTTGCTCGGCAGTGTAATTTCAAAGTAACCGAGCATGGAGATGGCGAAAATGATGAAGATGATGGCGAAAATAATGTTGAGCACCCAGCCGGTACTCAACTCGTTGGCCGCCGCGGGACCGAAAACTGCTGAAAAGACAATGCCAATCACCACAAAAATCACCACAATGGAAAGACCATAGATGAGCGCAAGCCCCTTGCCCTTACCACCCTGTTTGGTGAAGTACGACACGGTCATCGGAATCATCGGGAATACACAGGGCATCAGCAGACCGATGAGCCCTGAAAGAATGGAGGCCAGGAAGAACAGCCACATCGACTCTTCTTTCTCCTCCTTTTCAGCCACTTGCACCTTCTTTATCGTAGCTTTTTTGTGCTGACTTATCTCTTTGTCCGCATTGTTGAGCGTTTTTGCTGCGTTGTTCTCCACCTCTTCCTCCGTCATGGTCTTGCCCTCCGTCTGGCTTGCTTTTCCTTGGAAGGGTTTGATGGTGAACTTGAAATGCTCCTCTATCAGCTGGCATTGGGTGGAGCAGGTCTGTCCGTTGATGACACCAGTGATGGTAAATGCTTTAGTAGTATCTAAGATGGTGATTTTCTGAGTGAAAGTCACTTTGTTGTAAAAGCAGTAGTAGGTGGTGGGGGTGCCCATGCTTTCATCTATGCCACTCTTGGGGGTCGGCTCCTGCGTTTTGCCCTTCAACTTGTATTTGGGGGATGGGTCAAATTCTATGGTAGTGGGGATTTCAAAGCCGTCGCCGTGTTTGATGGCAAACAGATGCCAGTCTTTGGCGATGGTGGCTGTGAATTTCAACGTTGCCTCCGTGGCTGATGTCTGCGTTACGGTGTATTTCCAGGTGACAGGTTTGTCGCTGTTTTGTGCGAAAGCGGTAAAGCAGCCTATCAGGCAGAGGATGAGGGTCAGAAGGTGTTTTTTCATCGTTTTATTTTTGTGTGATGAATATTGTTTAAGTTGGCAAAAATACACAATTTTTCCCAATATGTGGGTTTCAATCGGAAGATTGTCGTGGGTTACAGGCGGCCGTCGATGATTTCTTTCGGCAGAATGCCCTTCACATCGTACACCACGCCGTTTTCAGAGCGCAGGAACTGCCGGATGTCGAGCTGGCGGAACTGTTGATGAGCGACGGCAAGGATGACAGTATCAAACTGTTTTTCCAGTGATTTCGGGTCACCGGAGGTGATGTCAATGCCGTATTCCCTGCGTGCCTTTTCGGGGTCGGCCCACGGGTCGTAGATGGTGATGTTGCGGGTGTATTCGGTGAGGGTGGAGTAGATGTCCACTACGCGGGTGTTGCGGATGTCGGGACAGTTCTCCTTGAAGGTGAAGCCGAGGATAAGGATCTTGGCATCTTTCACCATCACGCCTTTCTTGTTCATCAGTTTGATGGCGCAGTTGGCCACATAGTCGCCCATGCCGTCGTTGAGGCGACGGGCTGCCGACATTACGCGGGGCAGCACGCCATACACCTGTGCTTTCTGGATGAGGTAGTAGGGGTCCACGCTGATGCAGTGTCCGCCTACAAGGCCGGGCGATAGTTTGATGAAGTTCCATTTCGAAGCGGCCGCCTCAATCACATCGTGCGTGTCGATACCCATGGCGTTGAAGATCTTGGCCAACTCATTCATGAAGGCGATGTTCACGTCGCGCTGCGAGTTTTCGATGATCTTGGAGGCTTCGGCCACGCGGATGGAGCTGGCCTTGTGGGTGCCGTTCACCAATACACTGTTGTACAGCTGGTCCACGAAGTCGGCAATTTCGGGTGTTGAGCCGGAGGTCACCTTCTTGATTTTCTCCACGGTATGTTCTTTGTCGCCCGGGTTGATACGTTCGGGTGAGTAACCGGCGAAAAAGTCGCGGTTGAAGGTCAGTCCTGACACTTTTTCCACCACGGGCAGGCACTCCTCTTCGGTGACACCGGGATAGACGGTGGATTCATAGATCACCACATCCCCTTTGGAAATCACTTTTCCGACGGTTGTGCTGGCTCCGATGAGCGGGGAGAGGTCGGGGTGGTTGTTGTGGTCCACGGGGGTGGGAACGGCCACGATATAGACGTTGCAGGAGCGGATCTCCTCCAAGTTGTCGGTGCATCGGAAGCCGTTTTCGAGGGCCTTTTTCAGCAGCTCATCGTCCACTTCTCGGGTGGAGTCGTGGCCGCTCATCAGTTCTTCCACGCGGTGTCGATTCTGATCGAAACCGATGGTGGGATATTGGGTGGAGAAGAGGCGGGCGAGGGGAAGTCCCACATAGCCCAGCCCAATGACGGCAATGCGTGTGGGTTGGTTGTTCATCGTTCAAAATTTGCTGCAAAAGTACAAAAAAAAGAGACTGTTTGGCAGTCTCTTTAATATCTTTATCAAAGGATGTTGTTATTTCTTTTTGACGTCCTTGTTGGTAGCGTACTGAATCTTCAGAGCGTTCTTTTTACGAAGGGCGAGTTTGAGCTGATTGACAGCCGTCATACGGGTTTTGTTGTCAATCTTCAGGTAGTAGGTAATCTTGTCAGGATCCTGTTCTTTCAGCAAACTGGCGTCGCGGGAGCTCTGCACGAACTCGTCAACGGCTAATTTCAGACCTTCATCGGTGGTGGAGGTGGCCAGCTTGTCGTTGAACTGGATGGACACAGAGTTGTCGAGGAGGGCGGCACCCTGAACGGTAGGCTCTCCCATATAGACTGTATAGGAGTTCTTTTTGTCCAACTTCTGATATTCCGTAGCGGTCGGCGGGATGAATTTTACCTTTGCCTCGCTCTCACGCATGGTGGTAATCACCATGAAGAAGAAGAGGAACATGAAGATAATATCGGACATGGAACCGGTGTTGATTTCCGGAGTCTCCTTTTTGCCGTTTTTTTTGAATCGTGCCATAGTTGACAGTTTGGTTTAATTAGAACTTGATTCTGAGATGTTCATCGGGATGGCCTTCTTGATGGCTTTCACCTTCTCTTTGTCAGACTCTTCCGCGCTTTCCTCCAGTACCTTGAACGATTTGCCGTATTTCTCTTTAGAAAGCTCATCACGGAGCTTGTTAACGGCTCTTGACAATTCGTTATGTACTTTGATATAGGTTTCGTAGGTGGCGTAGTTCTGACACTCCAGCGAAATCACACCTTGGGTGACGGGATAGTCGCCGAAGTCAGCCTCTGCGATGGGAGTGCTTTTGGTATCCGGCAGGTCGGGTTCGTGACGGGCGTTGGCGAAAAATTCGTATGCAATCTCATGCAACTTGCTGATTTCACCGCCGTAGTTGGCAGCATTCGTGCTGTTCACGTCCGTTCTGTTGTCCGACAACATGATCCAGTTGTTTTCCGTCCATTTCGCGCCTTCCACCATGACAATGTTCTTGTTGGTGACCTTGACGCGGAGCAGGTTCCTCGTGTTGATTTCAACATCAACCTGCGTGATATCCTTCGAATATTTCGGCAACTGGCGCATAATACCCTGGTCGCTGGAAATATTGGAGGTCAACAGGAAGAAAGTCAACAGCAGGAAGGAGATGTCTGCCGACGAACTTGTATTTATCGATGGAACTTTACGAGCCATGATGCTTATTTAAGTTTTTTGTTTTTGATGATGGTGCCGATAATCGGGGTGAAAATCATACCGAGAATGGCCAAAGCCAGCATGACGTAGGTCATGTATGCACTTGCCTCAATGAATTTCCCGAGAGTTGGAGAAATAGACAATTTGGCGAAGACGATGTTGTTGACATCGGGTTTGGCTATCAGGAAGCAGATCAGTCCGATAATGGCAAGGCCTCCCAAAATGATCAAGATGGTGTAAGAGTTCTTGAAGTCGGTGCATACACCAAAGATGATGAAGAAGACAATAGCAATACCAGCAATGGCGAACATAATGTAAATGATAGTGAATGAGTAGGAGAGGAGGGATTCGCTGGTCTTGTAGGTGGTGAAGTTGCCTTGGAATTTCGTAAGGGCGTTCTTCTTGCTCTCTTTATCGAAGGCACTGATTTTGAAGATACTGTCGGTAGCGGACTGGAGAGACTTGACGGCCTTCAGCTGATTTTCTTTGTCCAGCTGAGAGCTCTTGAACTGAGTGTATTGATCGGTCAGCTCTTCAGTGATATAAGAGTTCAAGTCTGCGTAGTTGTTCACTTTCTTAAAAGCGCCTACATACTCTTTGCCGAAGGTGAATTCATTGCCCTCGCCATTGACCGTCAGGCTGGTCATGTTGTGGGGGAAGTCTTTCTTGAATTCCGGGAAATCCTTTTCTTTCAAGGATTTGAGGATGTTCATGTAGCAGAAGAAATCTCTGGCCTGTGCCTCTTCGGTCTCGCAAACCACTTGGTTCTTCTCTACATACTGGTTGATCTCATTATACAGCTTGCCGGGTTTAGCAGCGGAGCCGATATCATCGATGTTGGCAGCAAGAAACTTGTCCAAAAGGGCCTTGCCTTCATCGAAGCTTTGCAGGGTTCCGATGGCCTTGTAGCTCGTCACATTCGCCTTCTCAACGTCAGAGGATTCGTTCTCAACGGAAGAACTCCAGAGACCTACAAAGAAGAATGCCAGAAGAATGGCTACGCCAGCGGCAGCAAAGATGATTATGTTGATGATTTTTCTAGTCATAATATTTCTTTTAAGATTCAAGGAATGATTAATGTTTCACTATCCGTTGAAGCTCAATTATTTCTTGTTGTATTTGGTCATCATATCCATGAATTCGATGGTAGCCGTCTCCATGTTGTTGACGATGGCGTCAATACGAGAAAGAATGTAGTTGTAGAACAACTGAAGGATGATAGCGGTAATCAAACCGAACACAGTGGTCAAAAGAGCAACCTTCATACCACCTGCCACAACGGTCGGGCTGATGTCACCTTGTTTCTCGATATCATCGAATGCCTGCACCATACCGAGCACAGTACCCATAAAACCGAGTGACGGGCCCCATGCCATGAAAAGGCCGATCCAGGTGAGGTTCTTCTCCAATTTGCCGACGGCCACACCGCCATGAGCAACCACTGCCTTCTCAACAGATTCCATACCCTCATCGTAGTGGGAAAGACCCTGGAGGAATACGGTGGCAACCGGACCTCTCACATCCTTGCAAACGTCTTTTGCCTTGGCAACACCACCCTCGTTAAGAGCAGCATCCAACTTGGCTAAAAGCTTGCTGGCGTTGACATTGGAAAGGTTGAGGTAGAAAATACGTTCGATAGAGAATGCTATACCTAAGAGCAAACTGATCAAAACGCAGGTCATCCACAGAGGACCACCTTCTGCGAATTTGGTCTTCAAGGTGGAGTGCAAGGAAGTGCCAGCAGCCGTGCTGTTGTCTTCAATGCTCGGATTCTCAACCTGCTTCACCTCTGCCGTCGTTTCAGCAGGAGTTTCTTCAGCGGGAGCCTGCTCCTCTACTTTGGTCTCTTCTTTGGCACCTTTGGTTGTATTGGCTTTTTGAGCCCAAGACATTGAGGTCATGCCGAAAGCCATGATGCTAAAAACCGTGAATAGTGCAATCAGTTTTTTCATAATACTGTTCTAATTTGATTAATAATTTTTATTTTTCCTTTTGTTTTTTATCAATAAAAAGAGCGGAGAGATAGGGATTCGAACCCTAGAAACGCTTTCGGCGTTTACACACTTTCCAGGCGTGCGCCTTCGACCACTCGGCCATCTCTCCGAAGCTGCAATTTTTGCGGCGGCTAAATTACAAAAAATTATTTTATCCCAGCCCCCGCAATAATTTTTTTTATTTATTTCAAATTTTTCTTTTAAAATATTGGAAATGAAATAATTATTTAAGCAGCTTTATAGTAGTGTCCTGTTCTTGTTTCGGTGTTTAATCCAAACTGTTGGAAATATACTCGGTTAATTTTCCCAAACAGGTGACATAACTGCCGAACTCGTTGTCGTACCATCCCAGTATTTTGGCATGGGTGACAGGGATGTTGATTTCGGGCAGGTTGGTGAGGTGCATCGACTCCAAAATCTCGGTGGGAATCTTGAGGAAACCGGTGCGGGTGTGGATCTCATTGCCCTCAATGGTGATGGCTGCGGGCATGCCGAGCAGGTCCATCGGCACATTCTGTTTCATCGAGAAGTTGAGGAGGTCTTTCTGGTCGCCAGCAGCGGCACGGCGGTAGATGTCACGGATATAGTCGCCCGAGATGTACGGCACCCCCTGCGCGTTCATGCGCGAGCTGAAGGTGATGTTGAGGGTGATGAGCGACACCGACGGAGTGGGGATGCGGATGGAGTCGGCCATGAAGCCAAAGTGCACCACCTCGGGAAGCACCTTCTCCAATGTCTTGGCAGCTCCGGTGGATGACAATATTATATTGTTGAACACCGAGCGGTTTTTGCGCAGGTCGGAAGCCCCAGCAGACGGTACTGCGTCGAGCACGCTCTGTGTGTTGGTGGCCGCATGCACGGTGGAAAGGGAGGCGGTGAGTACATGGCAAGCCTCCGGGTCCTCTAACAACGGCTTGATCATGTGCGCCAGACCAGTGGTCGTACAGCTCGCCGCAGAAATCACCTTGTGCTTCGAGGGGTCGAAGTTGGTGTGGTTGATGCCGTAAATCAACGTCGGGGTGTCGGTGGCATCAAAGTCAGTCTGCTTGATTTTGAAAGGAGCGCTGGCAATCACGTGCTCGGCACCGCCAGCCAAGTGGCCTACGATACTGCCCTTGCCGTCGTTGTCCGGCAGCGACGGGTCGAGGAATTTGCCCGTGCAATCGACAACCACCCGCACGCCTTCAGCCTTCCAGTTGATGTTGTGGGGGTTGCGTTCGGTCATCAGCACCTTCACCGGCAGACCGTCGATCTCCACGATGTGCTGGTCTCTGTCAACGATTTCAACCTTGCACCGTTTTCCAGCACGGCCGTACAGGAAGAAGCTCAGACTTCCGTAAGTGGAGTCGGTGGTGAGCGACTGTACGAGGTCTTCAAGGTTCTTGCCCACCTCACGTCCCACGTTGAGGACGATGCCGTCGAACTTGCGCGACAGCAGGTGGTGCCACAGGGTTAACTTTCCGATACGTCCGGCACCGTTGATGCCGAGAAGTTTCTTTTGCTGCAGAATGATGTTCATATTTAATGATGTTTGGTTTCGCGGTGCAAAAATACAAAATTGTTATCAGTTGGCAAAGTGTCGGACACCTTTTTTACAGATATTGTGGTCAAGCTCCCACCAGACGGTACTTTTTCCCTGGTGCGCAGGTCACCACCCCCTTCAGTTCGAGTTGCAGGAGCAGCGAGGCCAGCTTGGAGGGCGTGTGCTGGGGGAAAGCTGCCGACAGGTCGTCAATCAGGATGTCGGGATGCTCGGCGATAAGGTCGCAAATTGGCTGCTCCTCCTCCGACAGATCCACGAACAGACTGCGCTGCACAAACTTGGGCGCTTCGAGGTCCCATCCCATCAGTTCGGCTACATCGGCGCCGGAAGTGACGATGGCGGCGATGTTTTTGCGGATAAGGGCATGGCAGCCGCTCTGGGTGGGGGAAAGGATGCTGCCCGGCACGGCAAAAACGTCTCGGTTGTACGAGTGCGCGATGTGCGCCGTGATGATGCTTCCGCCCTTCTCGGCTGTCTCCATCACGATGGTAGCATCGGTCATGCCGGCGATGATGCGGTTGCGCTGGGGAAAGTTCTGACGATCGGGCTTGGTCTTGGAGGTGAATTCCGACACGATGGCGCCGCCTCTCTCTGCGATGCGATGCGCCAGCCGCTCGTTGCAGTCTGGGTAGATGGTGGCGAGGCCGCTGCCCAACACGGCCACGGTCTTCAGTCCGCTCTCTAACGATTGCTCGTGGGCCACGGTGTCCACCCCGCGCGCAAGGCCGCTCACTACGCACACATCATACTGCGCCAGCTCTTCGATGATTTTGCGCGTCACCTCCTTCCCGTATGGCGAAATGTTGCGCGTGCCTACCACGGCCACCATCTTCGACTCGTTGAAGGCGGGCGTTCCTTTATAATAAAACATGTAGGGAGCATCCGGACACCCGTTCAGCCGTTTCGGATAATCTGGATCTCCGATGCAACAGACATGGATGTGGTTTCTCTCAATCCATTCCAGCTCTTTTTCTGCTAATCGACGGCTTTCGTCGGTCAGCTTGGGCAAAGTTACCCGAGCCCCCAACGGCGACTTTAGGCCGTGGGCGGCAAAAAGGGCAGTGGCGCTGCCAAAGTGCAGGAAGAGTTTTTTGATGACAGTGGGCCCGGGATGAGGCTGGAACTGAAGCGCAAGGCGAAGCAATAATTCTGACATGGTTTTAGTGTTGGAAGTTAATGAGTTAGGGGAGGAGAAAGGGAGTTTACCACGCCTGTCCGCCACCCACTTTTTCTATCATCTTGACAATGACCTCCGTGGCCTTGACCATGGATTCCAGCGGTACATACTCGTATTTGCCGTGGAAGTTGTGGCCGCCGGCGAAGATGTTGGGGCAGGGAAGCCCTTTGAAGGAGAGGTTGGCGCCGTCGGTGCCGCCACGGATGGGCTGCACAATGGGCTTCACCCCGACCTCTTCCATGGCTTTCTCCGCCAAGGTGACGATATGGAAAACAGGTTCCACCATCTCGCGCATGTTGTAGTACTGGTCTTTAAGCTCGCAGGTGATGCGCTCGCCGTACTTTTCGTTCAGGTAGCGGGTGATGTTCAGCATGAAGTTCTTCTTCTCCTCGAATTTGGCGCGGTCGTGGTCGCGGATGATATAGGTGAGGGTGGCGTTCTCTACCGTGCCCTCCATGTGGACGAGCAGGTAGAAGCCTTCGTAATCTTGCGTGTACTGGGGCTTCTGGGCTTCCGGCAGCATGCTGTTGAACTCCATGGCAATCAGCTGGGCGTTCACCATTTTGTTTTTGGCATAGCCGGGGTGGATGTTGCGTCCCTGTATCTTGATGTTGGCACTGGCGGCGTTGAAGTTCTCATACTCCAGTTCGCCAATAGCTCCGCCGTCCATCGTGTAGGCAAAGTCGCAGCCGAATCCTTTGACATCGAAATATTTGACACCTTGTCCGATTTCTTCATCCGGGGTAAAGCCCACGCGGATTTTGCCGTGCTTGATTTCGGGATGTGCCAGCAGATATTCCATGGCGGTCACGATTTCGGCGATACCGGCTTTGTCATCGGCTCCCAGCAGGGTTTTGCCGTCGGTCACCAACATCGTTTGTCCGGCATAGTCGGCCAGCTCGGGGAAGTCGGTGAGGGTCAGGGCAGTGTTGCTTTCCGCATCCAGCAGGATGTCCTTCCCATCGTAGTTCTCGATGATGCGTGGTTCTTTTGCGCCGGGCATGTCGGGGGCCGTGTCGAAGTGGGCAATGAAGCCGATAACCGGCAGCTCCAAATCGCAGTTGGCCGGCAGGGTGGCCGTTACATAGCCGTATTCGTCTTTCTTCACTTCCGAAAGACCGATGCGTTTCAGCTCTTCCACGAGGAAGTCGCCGAAGACAAGCTGATTGGGTGTGCTCGGATAGGTGGTGGAATTTTCATCAGAGGTGGTGGCGATGGCCATGTAGCTGGAAAACCGCTGTAAAAGTGTCTGTTTCATTATGGTAACTATTTGTAATTTTGTTAAATACGTTTTATGAATGCCGAGGAAATTCCCTTGAGGCAACAGGGTGCAAAGATAGGATTTTTTTCTTAAATTTCAGATAAAGCTAACTCTTTTTTGATTTTTTTTCCAAAACTTGTAGAATCCCACGAATTATTGTATATTTGCAAGCGAAATTTCAGACAAATCTAAACATTAAATATTATGAAGAATATTGTTGTGGGGATTGACTTCTCCGAAAATTCAGAAAATGCTCTGCGTCATGCAATAGCAGTCGCTTTGAAATCAAAGGGTGTCCTTCATGTGGTATGGGTGAAGACCCCGACGGCCAGTACTAAACTTGATGTTGCCAACGAAGACGACATGATGACCAAAGCCCACGCTCGTCTCGACGAGATGGTGAAATGGGCTCGTGCCGAAGCGCCCAAACTCGTGATTCAACCGGTTATCTTGGAAGGTAAGGCATACGTGAAACTCACCCAGTACGCCACCAACCTCCCCGACTCTCTCCTCGTCATCGGTTCGCACGGTGCCTCCGGTTTCGAAGAGATGTTCATCGGTAGCAACACCATGAAGGTAGTGGGTACCACCAAAATTCCCGTGCTGATTATCGGTCACAATGTCAATGTGAAGCGCGACCTTACCAAGATTCTGGTTCCCGTGGATACCAGTTTCGAGACGTTGCAGAAAATCAAACCCGCTGCTCAGATCGCCAGCCTCTTCTCCGCCAAGATTTCCTTACTGGGACTTTGCGACGATAAGTATCCGGATGAAAAACATGTCATCGGGGTGCAGCTGAACCATGCCGCCGGTATGTGCGATGTGGCCAACGTGCGTTACGACGCCGCTACCCTCGAAGTGAGGGGCGATGTGCCGACTGCCGTTGTGGAATGGGCCAAGAAAGAGGATATCAACCTGATCGTCATCATGCGTGAAGACGAAGACGATATCACCTCCTTCTGGTTGGGTAGCACCACCCGTCAGCTGATGAATCAGTCGCCGATGCCGCTGCTTGTTATCCCCAACGTGATGCATTCCCCGATTGCCTAATTAAATCATTCTTTTATTATGAAAAAATTATTCCTCACCCTCGCACTCGTGGGCAGCGTGTTATTTGCTTCACGGGTGTCAGCTTGTACGAATTTTATCATCACCAAGGGTGCCAGCACCACCGGTAGCTGCATGGTTACCTATGCTGCCGACTCGCACACCCTCTACGGTGAACTCTATTTTATGCCCGCCGCTGATCATCCGGCCGGCTCGTTCCGCGATGTCATTGAGTGGGACTCTGGCAAACTGCTCGGTCAGATTCCGGAAGTGGCCCACACCTATTCTGTCGTCGGCAACATGAATGAGCATCAGCTCGTTATCGGTGAAACCACCTATGGTGGCCGCTCCGAACTCTGGAAGACCCCCGGTCTCATCGACTACGGCTCCCTCATCTACATCACCCTGCAGCGTGCCAAGAACGCCCGCGAGGCCATCAAGGTCATCAGCGGCCTGCTCGATGCTTACGGTTACTGCAGCGAGGGTGAGTCCTTCTCCATCGCCGATCCCAACGAAGCTTGGATTTTCGAGCTCATCGGAAAGGGTGAGGAGATGAAGGATGCCAAGGGCAAAACCGTGAAGGGTTGGTCCAACGGTGCCGTATGGGTGGCTCGTCGTATTCCCGACGGATACATCTCCGGCCACGCCAACCAAGCCCGTATCACCACCTTCCCGCTCCGCGATGGCAAGACTTCCATCACCAACAAAGAAATTGACAAGGTCTTCCTCCCCGATATCAACACGGTTTATTCCCACGATGTCATCGCTTTCGCCAAGCTGAAAGGCTATTATCCGAAAGATGCCGATGATGCCCAGTTCAGCTTCTGCGATGCGTATGCTCCCGTTGATTTCGAGGCCGCCCGCTTCTGCGAGGCCCGCGTGTGGATGGCTTTCTATCGTTGCAGCCCTGGTCAAATGGCTCAGTATGAGGATTATGCCCGTGGCGACAACCTCAACAACCGCTTCCCGCTTTGGATCAAACCCGACAAGAAATTGGAGGTGCAGGATGTGATGCAGCTCATGCGCGACCATTATGAAGGCTCCTCCATGGATATGACCAAAGACCTCGGCGCAGGTCCCTACGCTTGCCCTTACCGCTGGCGTCCCATGACCTGGGAATACAATGGCAAGGCCTATATCCATGAACGTGCCACCGCTACTCAGCAGACGGGCTTCTCCTTCGTGGCGCAGTGCCGCCCCAACATGCCCGACGGCTTCGGCGGAATCCTCTGGTTTGGCGTTGACGATGCGGCCTCTTCTTGCTATATTCCGATCTTCTGCGGTATCAACAGTGTGCCCGAGGAGTTGGAAGAGGGCAATGGCTCCATGGTTGACTACTCTCCCACTGCTGCTTATTGGCGTTTCACCAAGGTAAGCCAGCTGGTTTACTCCCGCTATAGTGATATGATTGTGCATGTCAAGGAGTTACAAAACTCTCTCGAGTCTTCTTTCGTAGCTGAAATCAAAGCAATGGGAGATCGTTTTGAGAAGATGTATGCAAACAACCCTGCTCAGGCACAGGCCGAACTTACAAAGTATTCCAAGAACGCTGCCCGTAAGGTGTGCGAAGCTTGGGATCAGCTCTATATCTATCTGTTGGTCAAGTATAACGATGGTAATGTGAAGAAGGAGACCAACGGCAAGTTCGACAAAACCAATGGTGCTATTCCGCAGTGTGCTAGTCCTGAGCATCCTGAATATCCCGCTAAGTGGTATAAGATGATTGTGGATGATTGCGGTAAGAACATCAGCAACAAGGGTGTACAGTAATAGAGGGGTCACGTTTTGTTGTGTGACTTGGCTAGAATGATGAATGTAAAATCAAAATTGTTATCCATAGAATCCCCATTAGTAATGGGGATTTTAAATGTCACCGAGGATTCTTTTTACGATGGTGGCAGGTATACGAATGAGACGGCGGTGCTGAAGCGGGCGGAGCAGATTCTGCACGAAGGTGCCGCCATCATTGATATCGGAGCGGTTTCTACGAAGCCGGGGGCTGCCGACATTCCTATGGAGGCGGAATGGGATCGGCTGGAAAAACCTTTGTCGTTGATTGCCAAACACTTTCCGGAGGCTATTGTGTCGGTGGACACATGGCGGGCGGAGGTGGCCCGGCGGTCGGTGCTGGCGGGCGCCGCGATCATCAACGATGTGTCGGGCGGCACGTTCGACGAGCGGATGCCGGAGGTGGTGGGGCAGTTGCATGTGCCCTATGTGCTGATGCATACCACCGCAAAGCCCGATAAGATGCAGCAGCAGCCGCTCGGCGCGGATATGCTTCAGGTGATGATGCAGTTTTTCGCCCGCCAGATGGCGCTTTTCAAGGAGGCGGGGTGCGTGGATCTGATTCTTGACCCTGGCTTTGGATTTGGGAAAACGTTGGAACAGAATTATTTCCTGATGAAGAATCTCTCGATTTTCTATATTTTTGAATGCCCCATTTTGGTGGGGATATCAAGAAAGTCCATGATTTATAAAATGTTGAACACCTCTCCCGATGAAGCGCTTACCGGTACGGTGGCGTTGAATATGCTGGCGCTGCAGCAGGGGGCTGCCATTCTGCGCGTTCATGATGTTCGGGAGGCCGTGGAAACGGTGAAGGTTTTCAATATGTACAAAAACTCTGATTGTCAGTAGGTTGTAGTTGTGCAACTTCTATAAGGAGAAAAGTGTATTTTTTGGTCAAAATAGTGCAAAAAATGGGTTGTTTTTTGTAATTTTGCACAGAAATTTTTGGTAAAAAATGCGCAGATTTTTTCTCTTTTTTGTCGTTTTTTTGTCGTTTTTTTGCACGTATGCGCAGGTTCCTGCTGGCTACTATAATGCAGCGGTGGGCAAGAGCGGGGAAGAGCTGAGGACGGCGTTATTCAACATCATTAGGAGTCATACTGCGCTTGATTACAGTGCGTTATGGAATGCATTTACGCAAACCGATAAGATGCCGTCAGGAAAGGTGTGGGACATCTATTCCGACCAGCCGGGCGGCACGGCGGCCTACTACTACACTTTCGGCACCGACCAGTGTGGCAATTACACACAGGAGGGGAACTGCTACAATCGCGAGCACACCGTTCCGCAGAGCTGGTTCGATGATGCTCTTCCCATGAAAACTGACCTTTTTCACCTCTATCCCACCGATGGTTGGGTAAACAACAAGCGTGCCAACCATGCATACGGTGAAGTGAATGCGCCCACATGGACCAGCACCAACGGTTCCAAGCTGGGACCGTGCAGCTTCCCGGGCTGTTCGGGCACGGTGTTTGAGCCGATTGATGCCTACAAGGGCGACTTGGCACGCAGCTATTTCTATATGACCGTGTGTTATATGAACAAAGATTTGGGACAGGATCCCGAGTCGATGTTCAGCGGTTCGCAGTTGGTGGGGTGGGCCCAAAATATGTTGGTGGAATGGCACAACGCTGACCCCGTGAGTGAGAAAGAAATCAATCGCAACCAGGTGATTTACAATACTTACCAACATAATCGAAATCCTTTTATCGACTGTCCCGAGCTGGTGGATTACCTGTTTGGGGCGCGACAAAACGAGCCATGGTATCCCACCTGTGTGGATTGGACGGGCGTGGAGATGGACCAGTATCATCTGGAGCAATATGAGGCGTGCCGACTCTATCCCAATCCGGCAGGGGAGAAGTGTAGTGTAGAGAGTAATTATTTTAATATCAATAAAATAGAAATCTTTGATCTGTCAGGAAAGCTTATTTACACGCAGAGTGGAAATGGGGAACGCAAGTGTAGTTTGGCGATGGATGGGATGCCAGTAGGTTGCTATTTTGTACGGGTGACCACCGACCGCACGAGTGAGGTTTTGAAGCTGATGGTGCAGCCCTCTCGCCGATAGGGGAAGGCGCCTTTTGCGAGCTTTTTTTCATCAATAAATGTAATTTTTTGTTTCCATTTTTCCGCACTCCAAAAGGGTGTGAGATCTTTCACATTGGCCTGTTCAAAAAAAAATCGAAAATCCGTTGAAAAATGGTGCTATTACGAAAATTATTATTATTTTTGTCAGATTTTATACCATTGTGGAAAAGTTGTTGATAATCCGCAACTATCCACTATTAACTTATTGAAAACAAATAGAATAGAAAATAAAAAAGAAAATTAATAACAAATCTAAATTCAAATTTATGAAAAGGTTTTACACTTTTGAGCCTAAAAATTTCCGAATCTTTGACAAGATGAAGGGTTTTATTGCCGTCGCATTGCTCATGTTGATGGCTTTAGGTAATGTAGATGCACAGGTTTTCCGCCTTGTGTCGAGTGCTTCAGATCTTAACGTTGGCGACACGGTGATTATCGCTGCCAAGGGTTATGATTATGCATTGAGCACCGATCAGCAGAGTAACAACCGTAGGCAAGCCGCCATTACGAAGACGGACGACAAGGTGACCTTGACTTCCGATGTTGAGATCATCGTACTGGAGGCCGGTAACGTAACGGGTACCTTTGCTCTCAAGGCACAGGGCACCGCGGGTTACTTGTATGCTTCTTCCTCAAGTAGCAATCAGCTGAGGACGAAGCCCGCCTTGGATAACAATGGTTCGTGGTCGATTACTATTTCTGGTGGCACGGCCAGTATTGTAGCTCAAGGTACAAACACTCGAAACACCATGCAGTATAATACATCTGGGCTATTTAGCTGCTATGGTTCTGCCTCGCAGGCTCCCATCTGCATGTACAAGAAAGTTTGTGCAGAAGTTGAAACCTTGACGGTTACGCCGGATGTCACTTCCGCTCAGGCCACTTGGAGCAGCATGGCTACCTCTTTTGTGGCTGAGTTGAACGGCACGCCGGTCACCAACTTCACCCAGAATGGTAGCAACTGGACTTGCGATCTTACCGGTCTCACTCCCAACACCGATTACACGTTCAAGGTGAGATCCGCTTGTCAGACCGACTTCGAGGTAGCCAACTTCACCACGGGTTGTACGGTGTATACCGATAACACGGTGAACGCTACCATCTACGAAGGTCAGGTGTATCCCTTCCATGGAACCGACTATTCTGTGGCCGATACCTACACCATCCCCATGATGGATATGTACGGCTGCGACAGCACTATCACCTTGGTGCTTGAGGTGCTGCCTCCGCTGAACGTCCATGAGGAGGACATCACGGCTTGCGATAGCTACACGCTGGAGAAGTTGGATGGCTCTGAAATTATATGTACAGAAACAAATATATATTATGATACTTTGCCGGGTGGCGCACAGGGTGGTTTGGACAGCATCCACATTGTGAACCTGACCATCGGTCAGACTTACAATATCGACACGGTCATCACGATTTGCGAGACTGACCTGCCGTTCAACTTTGGTCCGTTCAACTTCCCCGAAGGAAGCCAGGCCATGGAGATGCCGATTCCGTTGCACTACACCTTCACGACCGCAGCAGGTTGCGACAGTGTGGTGACCTTGCACCTCACCATTGGTGAGACCTACGAGGTGGATGTCGATTCTACCATCTGCGAGAACGCCCTCCCGTTCACTTGGAACGGTGTGGAGTTCACCGCCGCCGGTACGCAGAGCACGACTCTGCAGACTGTGTTGGGTTGCGACAGTGTGGTGAACATGACGGTGAACGTCAACACCAACACCGTCAGCGAAATCAACGCTGAGGTTGTGGAGAACAACCTGCCGTATGAACTGAACGGCACGCAATACACCACCAGCGGCACTTACACCCAGATGCTGGAGAATGCTAACGGCTGCGACAGCACCATCACCCTGAACCTCACCGTTTACATGAACGTGACGGGTGACGCTGAGCAGACCATCTGCGAAAGCCAGCTGCCCTACGTGTGGAACGAGGTTGAGTTCACCGCTGCCGGTACCGCAAGCGCACTTCTGGCTGGTCAGGGTTCACACGGCGAAGACAGCACCGTGAACATGACCCTCGTGGTGAATCCCGAATACAATGTTACCGATGAGCTGGCTGTTTGCGACAACCAGATGCCCTACACTTGGAACGGCGTTGAATTCACCGAAGCTGGTACACAGCAGACCACTCTGACCAGCGTGGCTGGTTGCGACAGCGTGGTGGTGATGACCTTGACGGTCAACCCGACCTATGCTTTCACGGTGGACAGCACCATCTGCGAGAATGACCTGCCCTTCGTTTGGAACGATACAACCTTCGGCACCGAGACTGTGGTGAACAGCGACTACACTTACATCTTCAATGGTCTGAGTGTTGCTGGTTGCGACAGCGTGGTGACCTTGAACCTGCGTGTCAATGGCAACAGTGCTGAAACGGTTCAACTGAAAGTTTTGGAGAATGAGCTTCCCTACACCTATAACGAAGAAACCTACTCTACTCCGGGTACCTACTATCAGCATATTCCGAATGCCAATGGTTGCGATAGCACCATCACGGTGGAATTCGACTTCTATCCGAACATTACGGTGGATGTTGACAGCACCGTCTGCTTCTCTATGCTGCCTATCACTTGGAACGGCAAGGAGTTCACGGCTGCAGGTACCGATGTTGTCACTTTCGATGCAGGTGGTTCTCATGGCGAAGACAGCACGGTGAACATGACCTTGAATGTGCTGGAGTCTCCTGTGGCAGAAATCACCTACACCATCTGCGAGAACGAACTTCCTTATACGCAGAATGGTGTCACCTTTGATGCTGCTGGCGTGCAGGATGTCGTTTTGACCGCCGCTAACGGTTGCGACAGCACCCTGACCATGACGGTGGTGGTGAACCCCATCTATAACGAAACCGAGGAAATCTCCCTCTGCCCCATCGAGCTGCCCTTCACGTGGAATGACACCACCTTTGAAGCCGCTACCACGTTGGCAGGCACTACCTATACGCATGTCTTCCATGGTACCAGCGCACTCGGCTGCGACAGCATCGTTGAACTGACGCTCACCATGAAAGCTCAGAACGAATGCGAATTTGACGTAACGGCTACTGCAGGCGAGCATGGTACGATTAGCCCTGCTGGTACTGATACTTACGATTATCATGCAACTCCTACCTTCACCATCACTCCTGAAAGCTGCTATGAAATCGCAGCTATCACGGTGAATGGTGTGGCTGTTGAAAATCCGGCCAGCCCCTTCACGCTCGAACCCATCGAAGAGAACACCACTGTTGATGTTACCTTCCAGCTGATTAACTATGAACTCACTTGGACCAACATCGGCAATGGCGACGGTACCGTCAACGACTCTGTTGAAGGTGTCTTCGCTACGGCTTTGTGCGGCGAGATGGTTCAGGGTTATGTTGTGAAAGCCGCTACGGGTTCACATCTTACCAAGGTGGTTTGGAACAACTATCCGATTGTGATTGGTGGTAACATTGATGAATGGACCATCAATATCCCCATGACGGTGGATGCTTCCAATACCAATGTTGAGGTTGAATTTACGCTTGATCAGTTCACGGTTACCGCTACCGAGAATGACAACACGATGGGTATCGTTGATCCCTCCACTGCTACCATCGATTATGGTCACAGCGCAGTGATCGACATCTTAGCCGAAACGCCGGCTTACCACATTGAGAGAGTGGTTTGCGGTTCGGACGTTGTTATTTACGGCAACAATACTGATGTTGAAGAAACTTACACGGTTCAGAGTGTTACCTCTGATACTTTGGTTGAAGTCTTCTTCGCTATCAATACTTACACCATCACCGTTGAGGCTGCTACCAACGGCACGATTGAACCTGCTTCAACCTTTACCGTTGAGCACGGCACCGACACCACCCTCACCTTCACTCCGGATGCTTGCTATCATGTGGAGGAAGTGTTGATTGACGGTGTCGCCCAGAGCCCGGTTCCGACCTCTTATGATTTCGTGAATATTTCTGGTGACCACACCGTTGCAGTTACCTTCAGCATCGACACCTTCTTGATGACGGGTGTTGCTCATGAAGCTACGATGGGTGAAGTCATCGGTGGCACTGCAGATTGCGGTTCTAACTTTGAATACACTGTGAACGCCTTCGAAGGTTACCATGTTGACAGAATCGAACGTGGCGGCAGCGTGATTGCTACCTATACCAATCAGCCTGCTACGGTTACCAGCTACATCAACAATGTGACGGAGGATACGCAGATTGACGCTTACTTCGCTATCAATGAATATGAAGTGACCGCTACCGCTACGAACGGTACGATTGCTCCTGCTACCAGCACCGTTGCCCATGGCGGTTCACAGACCTTCACCATGACTCCGGATGAGTGCTACGAACTCACCGCAGTTACGGTTAATGGTGTGGACATGATGGGTGACGTTACGACCACCGCTTCCGACTATGTGTTAGTGATGAAAGAAAACTTTGCTGCCGCCGTTGGCAATATCAATAGTGAAATGACGGTAGGTAATGTTTTACCCGGCTGGACGGGCTCCAAGGTATATCCTAACGAAGGAATGTTGAAGTTAGGTACTTCTTCAGTGGGTGGTGAAATCACACTTCCGACCTTGGATCTCTCTACGGGTGATTTCCATATTGAATTCGACGCTGCTGCTTATGACAACTCCAGCGAGCAGACCACGCTTGTACTGACTGTAAATGGTGTTGAGACCGAGGTAGATGGTTTGTTGAGAGGTGATGACAATATGCAGACCTTCACCTACGACTTCACCAATGGTACTGCTAACACCGTTATTTCCTTCGAGTCCTTCCAGAATAATCGTTCACGTTTCTACTTGGACAATGTGAAGATTAACACGGGTTCGCCGGCTATCTCTACTTTGACGGTTTCTCCGATTGAAGGTCCGACTACCGTTGAGGCTACCTTCTCACAGCAGCAGTTTGAAGTGGTTACCAGCGTGATTGAAGGTACTGGTGAAATTACTCCTACCACTACTTTCGACTGCGGTGACGATGTTAACGTGACCATGACTGCTGGTGAGGGTTATCACATCAACTACTATGTAGTGAATGGTGAAACTACCACTTTGAACACCAATGATGACACTGAGGTTACGGTTGCAGTGAATTCCACTCGCAACGATACCGTTGGTGTAGCCTTCGCTATCAATACTTACAACATCACCGCTTGCACGGGTACCAATGGTACGCTGACGGTGTTGAACGCTACTGTAAACCATGGCGACTCCGCATACGTACAGGTGGTGGCCGACGTGGCTAACGGTTATCATATCGTTGAGATTACCGACAACGCTGGCGGTTCTCTCCCGCTTGGTCAGAACACCGACACTGACGTGATGTACGGTTTGGGTGAGATTCAGCAGGATATTGAGGTTTGCGCTACCTTCGCTCACAACCTCTACCCGATTACGGTTGTGAACAACAATCCTGAAATCGGTACCATTGTTCCTTCTGTTGACTCCAGCTGGACTTGGGGCGAGGATGTTCCGTTTGTCATCACTCCTTCTTCAGAATGCTACTACATCAGCGAAATCACGGTTGACGGTACTACGCTGACCGCTGGTACTGACTATACGATTACGGGTGACACCTACACCTTTGTCAACGTGGTTGACGAGCACTCCATCACGGTGGGCTTCGACACCGTTGTTTACCAGATGACCGCCACCATCGACCCGGCCAGCTCCGCTACCGTTACTACGGGCGAGGCCAACTGCGGTCAGAACTGGGATTTCGTGATGGAGGCCGCTGAAGGTCAGCATCTGGCTATGGTCTTCGTTGACTATGTGTTGGATACCGTCTTTGAAAATCAGGAAGACACCTACACCTACACTGTTGAAGACGTTCATGCTGATCACAGTGTCTTGGTTTACACTTTGATTGATGAGTATGCAGTCAACGTCACTACCATTGGCGAGGGCGTTACCAACATCGATGGTGATACCACGGCTGTTTACAACACCACCCTTGACTTCACCTTCGCTCCGAACGCTTGCAACGAGCTCGTCTCCTTCACCATCAATGATGTTGAGTACATCGACAGCATCGCTTCCATGGCTTACACTTGGACGGCTACTGAAGATGCTACCGTTGTTGTTACTTACGACAGCATCCGTTACATCATGGCTGAGACCCACACCGGCAACGGTACGGTCAGCTTCGACTCCACCGTGAACTGCGGTGAGACCTACACCTACGAAGTGCAGGCCGAAGAGGGATGGCACATTGAATCCTGCATCCTCTCTGACGGCGTTACTGATGTTGAGCAGATGACCCTGCCCACCACCAATGCCGACAATGCCACCACCGTAGATGTGACGGCTGACAAAGACTATGTCTTGAATGTTACCTTCGCTATCAACACTTACAATGTAACGCTTTGCAACCCGCTGACGGAAGGTACTGCTACCATCAACCCGACAGTGGTTGCTCATGACAGCACCGTTGAGGTGACTGTAGAGGTTACCACTCCTGGTTATCACGTACAGACCATCTTCAGCGATGAAGCCAATGTTCAGACCTATGGCGAGAACGACCATACGAATGTGACCTACACGTTGGCCAACGTGGTGAGCGACACCTGTATTGACGTTACCTTCGAATTGAACAACTACAACATTGTTGCTTCAGTTTCTGATCCTGACAATGGTGAGATTGTTCCGGAAGGTGATTCCGCAGTGCGTTACGGTGACAATGTCACTTACACCATTCGTCCGACCAACGACTGCCACTATATCAGCACCGTGGTGGTTGATGATACCACTGTGATTGATGTGAACGACAGCGTCGCATTTGACTATACCTTCAGCGCAATCGACAACAACCACACCATCGTTGCTAACTTTGATGTGTATCGTTATGAGGTGGCTACCGCTGTGAACGACGCTCTGATGGGCGAGGTTACTCCGACCGACACCTTGGATTGCGGTGAGACCTTCGACTACACGGTGACTCCGGCCTTCGGTTACCACATCGCTTCCGTTGAGGTTGACGGCGTGGCTGAGACGATTGCCGACAGCTCCACCTTCACCTCTGCTATTACGGATATCCACGCTGACCACACCATCGATGTTACCTTCGAAATCAACCATTATTTGATTGACGTGACCGCTGGTGCTAACGGTACCATCGTTCCGGGTGACACCATTCTTGAACATGGTCAGGATATCACCTTCACCATCACTCCGGATGATTGCTACTACATCAGCGAGCTCATCGTTGACGGTGAAGATCAGGCTTCTCTGATCGTTCCTGAAGGAATGACCTACAGCTTCGTCAACTTGACCGAGGCTCACACTATCGAGGCCAACTTCGAAATCTACACTTACGACATGACCGAGACCCACACGGGTGAAGGTACGGTTTCCACCGCTGATGACATCAACTGCGGCGACGAATACACCTACACCATCACCGCTGGTACGGGTTGGCATATCGCCAGCATCGAGCTGGGTGGCACCACCATCAACAACACGATGGAAGAGCCGAACGACTTCAACGACACGATCATCACTGTGAATCCTGTTCGTCAGGATACGATGATTACCGTGGTCTTCGAAATCGACCACTACACGGTGAGCGCTTGCGCCGCTGTGAACGGTACGATTACCATCAACGATCCTGTTGAGGTTGATTCCAACATGAGCACCACTGCTACGATCGTTGCTGATACGCTGAATGGTTACCACATCGTTGAGGTTACCGACAACCGCGGCGGTTCCATGACCTACGGCAACAACACCGACGTTGAGGTGGTTTACAACATCGACAATGTGGATCAGGATATCGAAGTTTGCGCTACCTTCGCTCTCAACGAGTTCCATATCACCGCTACTGCTGGTGCCAATGGTACTATCGATCCCGAAGGAACCGACACCATCTTCTATGGTGAAACCCTTACCTACACCATCACTGCTGACCAGCCGTGCTACTACATCTCTGCTGTTGACGTGGATGGCGAGAGCGTTTGGACGGGTTACACCGATTCCATCAGTCCGTACACCTACACCTTCACCGCTGCTGACTTCGACCAGGCTGTGGTTGAACACACCATCAATGCTGAGTTCACCATGTTCGAGTACAACATGACCTCCACCGCTTACGAAGACACGATGGGTACGGTGACCTCCGCTGTTGTAAACTGCGCTGAGGATTACACCTATGTTATCAACGCTAACTACGGATGGCACATCGACCATGTGGTTCTCGATGGTACGACCACCAACTATGACGGTCAGCCCACTGAGGACTCCATCACCGTTACGGACATCCACGAACATCACAACTTGGATGTTTATTTCGCAAGAAATTACTATCCTGTGACCGCCATCGCCAACGAACATGGTTCGATCGTGGTGGCTGGTACGACCAGTGTTGAACATGGTACGGGTGTTTCTTACGAAATCACTCCTGACCATTGCTACTACATCAGCGAGATTCTCGTGAATGGTGAGGCTCAGACCATCGATAATATCGAAGGCGAGACCTTCGCTATCGCTTCCATCGAAGATACTACTGTGATTGAAGCCAGCTTCGAAATCTACAGATACTTCATGGGCGAGTCCCACACTGGTAATGGTACCGTCACCACCGACACGGTGGATTGCGACGCTGCATACCAGTACACCATCACTGCTGACACTGGTTGGCATATCGAAAGCCACACTCTGGGTGGCGTGACCTACACGCTGAACCACAACAGCGATGTTCAGGCTCTCAGAAACGTGACGGCTGCTACGCAGGATACCACTCTGGAGGTTATCTTCGCTCGTAACAACTACACCATCGATGTTACTACCACGGGCAACGGTACTACCACCCCGGGTGACACCACCGTTGAGTACGAAGCTACGGTTGATTACACCATCACTGCTGACTTCGGTCACCACATCGCTAGCGTAACCGTTGACGGCGTTGCAGAGAACGTTCCGGATAACGCTGACACTTACGATTACACCTTCAGCAACATCGATGCTAACCACACTCTGAATGTTGTGTTCGAACCCAATGTGTATGTCATCAATGCTACGGCTGAGGATCATGGTACGATCCTGCTCGAAGGCGACAACGAAGTGGTCTTCGGCGGCAGCGTGACCTTCTCCATCACCGCAGATCCTTGCTACAACATCAGCGCCATCTTGGTTGACGGCGAGGCTGACACCAACTTCGTGGCTGGTGTTCCCACCGCTGAATACACCATGAGCGATATCGACAGCAACCACACTGTGGTGGCTCAGTTCGAAATCACCACCTACGAGGTGACCGTCAATGTAACTGGCAACGGTACGGCTGATCCGACCAGCGGCACTTACAACTGCGGTGACACTGTAGCCTTCACCTTCACTCCTGACAACGACGGTGTTGAAGTGGAGAGCGTGGTGGTGAACGGTAATAACATCGGCTCTGTGACCTCCTACGTCATCAACGGCATCTCCGCTGATTACACCATCGACGTCACCTTCGCCGACATTACCTATACGCTGACCTCTGTTGCTTACAACAATGGTACGATTGATCCTGTTGGTGACACTGTGGTGGCCTACAACGGTTCAATGACCTACACCCTTACACCTGATGAATGTCAGACCGTTTCTGAACTGTTGGTCAACGGTGTTTCTTACCTCGACAGCGCAAGCTTCGATGGTACGACCCTCACCTTGGACAACATCCAGCGCGACATGACCATCCAGGCTTACTTCCAGGTGATGACCTACACGGTTGAGGCTACTCAGGCTGAAGGCGGTGTGATCACCGAGACGGGTGTTTACAACTGCGGTACCGATGTTACTTACAACATCACCGCTAACGATTGCTACACGCTGACCACTATCACCGTGGATGGTGAGGATATCACTTGTGAGTTGACCGATACCGTGATCGTCTTCAACGCTATCGATACCAACCACACCATCACCGCTACCTTCACGATGAACACTTACACCATCACCGCTTCCGTGAACGACGATGCAGCTGGTGAAATCACCCCGACCGACACGTTCGACTGCGGTGAGACCCCGACTTACGAAATCACTCCGAACGAGGGTTACTACATTGTCAGCGTCATGGTTGACAGCGTTGAACAGGGTGCTATCGACAGCTACACCTTCAGCGCTCTCCATGCTGACCACACCATCGATGCTACCTTCGCTAAGTACACCTACACGATTTCCGCATACGGTGCCAATGGCGTTGAGATCGACCCGATGGGTGACACCACGGTTGAGTATGGTGAAAGCGTTTCTTACACGCTCACGGTTGACGATTGCTACGAAATCGTTGACGTGACCCTCGACGGTGAAAGCCTCGGTGCTGTGACCACGGTTGATGTGGACAACATCACGGCTGACCACGTTATCAATGTTGTGTCTGCTATCAAGACTTACATCATCACGGCTACGGCTACTGAAGGTGGTGTGATCACGCCTGCTGGCGAGGTTGAGGTCAACTGCGGTGGTTCGCAGTACTTCACCATCACGCCTGCTGAGGGTTATGTGATCGAAAGCGTTGAGGTTGACGGCAACGATGAAGGTGCTATCACCAGCTACCTCTTCGACTCCGTGACCGCTGATGCTACCATCCATGTTACCTTCACCGCTATCGCTGACTCCACCTACACCATCACCGCTACGGCTGGTGCCAATGGTACCATCACGCCTGCTGGCGATGTGACCGTGAACTATGGTGCAAGCCAGTCCTTCGTGATCGTGCCCGACGAGTTCTACACCATCGGTGAGGTGCTCATCGACAGCGTGCCGCTGGCTACTCCGGTGGCTTCCTACACCTTCGTGAACGTGACGGCTAACCACACCATCGACGTGACCTTCGTACCGGCTGAATGCCCGGTTCCGACCTATGCTTGGACGACCGACATCACCGACAATTCAGCTACTCTGAACTGGACTGACATGGAGGTGACTTCCTACACCATCCGTTACAAGACCTCCGCTGACACTGCCTACACGATTGTGGACAACATCACGGATGTTACTTACGAACTGACGGGTCTGGAAGACAACACCGTTTACATGTGGAATGTGAAATCTGTCTGCATCGCCGACGAGGCTGAAAGCAACTGGAGCTCACAGCAGTCCTTCCGTACCGAGGGTACGCTTCCGGACACCACTGGTGTTGCTAACTACAGCCTTGACAATGTGAAGGTTTACAGCTATGGCAACGACATCTATGTGGTGAACAACAGCAATGTGATCATCAACAACGTTCAGGTGTACGACCTCAACGGCCGCATCATCTACAACGGCAAGGCTCAGGAGAACCCGACCGTTATCAACGTGAACGCTGCCAACGGCATGTATGTGGTGAGAGTGATCACTGCTGATGCAGTTTGCAACTACAAGGTCAGCATCTCACAGAGATAATCTGCTGACGATACGTAACAAAAAGAGGGTTTCGCAAGGAACCCTCTTTTTTATTGATGTTTACTGAAATAGAAGAAAAAAGAGTAATTTTGCAGTTGGATTTTACTCTATTGCAAGATTAGATATTCAAAAAGTGATGGATAAAACTTTCAAGAGATATTTATGGTCGGGGTGTACGGCGTTGGTCACGGGCGCGAGCTCGGGGATGGGCTTGGAGTATGCCCGGCAGTTGGCGGCTTCGGGATGTGACGTGGTGATGGTGAGCAACCAACAGCAGGAGTTGGAGCAATGTGCCGCCGAACTGAAAACCGCATATTCTGCCAAAATCTGGCCTGTTTATTGCGACTTGGCTCGGAATGAGTCTGCGGACGAGTTGTTCGCTATTTGCCAAGAAAAGGGGCTGCAAATCGACATTCTCATCAATAATGCTGGAATGTTTTTCTTCAAGGAGTTGAAAGATGAGGTTTGTGAGGTGGGGGACAAGATGTTGTTCTTGCACGTCATCACGCCGACGAGGCTGTGTGAGCGGTTTGCGGAGGGGATGAAGCAGCGGGGCAGGGGCTACATTCTGAATGTGTCGTCGGTGGCGGCGGGGATGTACGCGCCCGGATTGGTGATGTATAGTGCAACGAAGTCGTATCTGCGCAGTTTTTCTAAATCTTGGTATTATGAAATGAAGCCTTACAGGGTATCGGTCACGGCGGTATGTCCGGGCGCGGTTTCGACAGGGTTGTACAAGGTGCTGCCTACGTTGGTGAAGATTCTGGATATCGCGGGTAAGTTCGGACTGGTATATTCGCCGCAGAAGTTGGTGCGCAAGGCGCTGAGGGCCATGTTTCGCCGTCGTCGTTGTGTTACGCCCGGGTGGTTCAACTTGCTGTTTGCGCCTGCGGTGAATGCGCTGCCGAAGCGGCTGGTGAGCCGTGTGTGGGGAAAGGTGAGGGGGAATTGAAAGTTGAGGATTCGTGAGATTTGAAGATTTGAGAGATTTAAAAGATTTGAAATTTCGAATATAGAATTCGGAAGGGAGGGTTGAAGTTGTGGGGGGTATTGAAGATGGTGCGGCAGGGATAGGAGCGGACACGAGCGAAGCGAAGTAAAGCGGATAGCCCGACGGCGACCGCAGGGAGCCGGGCCGCCCTAAAAAAGATTAAAATAAAAGCGGGTTTAATGGTCCGAAAGGTGGAAACTAGCGACCTACAGTTTTATAAACTTGTAGGAGAGAGAGGATTCCAGATTCTTGATTTTCAGGAAGTAAACGCCAGATGGAAGACCGGAAAGGTTGAGCTGGACATTGTTCTCGGCAGGATGCCAATTTTGGAGGCGTTGCCCCATGGCATTAAAGAGAGAGATCTCCTCAATGGGTTGCTCAGATTCAACATTCAGCACGTCATGAGCAGGATTTGGGAAGACTGAAAAAGATTGATTGCTAAAGTCTTGCACGCTGGTAATACTACCTTCGAATTCGATTTCGAAGCCATCGCCTTGGTTTTGTTCATCACTTTCGAAAACGAGCACGAGGCGGCGTTTATCGAACGAAATGATGGTATCGGGCATAGAGCCGGTATAGGTGGCCAGCAGATTCCCTTCAGAGGGCGATTGATAGAAAATATAAAGAAAGTCGTGCCCCTCTTCGAGGTCAAACTTCGTGAAATGCAGGTTGATAAAGGGACGGTTGAGAATGGTGATTTTGTACTGGCAGGCGGTAAGCGGCAGGTAGTCCTCGTCGCCGCTGCCGTCGTCGAAAGTGCCAGAAAGAGCGCCGCTGTTGAGGTAGCTGACGCAGAACTGAGGTTGTTGGGCGCTATAGCTGGCGAAAAAACGCTGTCCAGCGCCGGTGCCTTGGTAATGAACTATGATTTCAGCACAATCCCAATTGACAGTCAGAGAGCCTGTTGTGTCGGTCAGGATGATAATAGGCTGCCAGCAGTTGTCGGGATTGATATAGAGGGTATCGTTCGCAGAGAGGTCGTATCGGACAGAGAGTTGGATCCCATTGAGGTTAGGGACATCGGGTTGGATGTGCCATGTGTAATCGGAGGGGACATTGGCGTTGAGGAAGGAGCCGGAGTGGGAGGTCAGCGTGGTATCGCCCATAGCGGTTTGCGGTGCCGGATAGGTATATTGGATGGTGTCGGGGTAGGCGTTGATGATGAGTTCCTGGGCGAGGTTGAAGTGGGTGCCGGCGGTGTTGAGGTGAGTGGTGAGGAAGTAGCCGTCGTGGCTGCCGCCCCATCCGAAGTTAAAGTGGTAGTAGAGAACAGTGTCCACGGTTCTGTAGCCGTCGCAGATGAAGCCGTGGCCGTTGATGTCGGGCACGCTCCAGCCGGCATAGTAGAGCGGAATTTTTCTTTCCAGATGACTGATAATCAGACTGTCCCAATCGAGTGTAGTGGAGTCCCTGAACACGTATTGGGTTTCAGGCGAATATTTGAAGTAGGTGCGGAGCACGTAGGCCGCGCTGTGGTTGTACATGCCGGAGCCGTTGACACCGTAGTGCATATCCACGCCCACGCCGCAGTGGTAGATCAGTTTTGAGATCTCGGTGTTGATGGCGTTGGGGGCGTCGCACATGGCGGAGTAGTCGTAGGTAGAGTTGCCGAAGTCGGCCGACTGGGTGCCGTAGTTTTCGTCGGTGTAGCTGTAGGAGCCGATGCCGGAGTGGGGCCAGCGGAAGTAGTACATGAGCTGACCCATGGCGGTGGCCACGCAGCCGGTGACGCAGCGGTTGTTGTAGCCGGCGTAGTCGCGGGGGCAGTAGTAGTTGTAGAACTCCTCCTGGCTCCAGTGCGAGTGGGTGAGGGGTTCGATGGCCTCGCCGTTGCGGGGCAGGGAGCGCTGGTTGAGGATGTGGTTCCAGGCGGGGTGTTCGGTACCTTCGGGCGACTGTTGCAGGGCCGCGATCTGGTCGGCGTAGCTGTCGAGCCACATCCGGGCGGGCGGGATGACCTCGTTGTCGAGGTAGAACTGGTGGTCGGAGAAGGCGAGCACCGGCGGGGTGCGTTTGTCGCCGGAAACCACGACATAGCTGTCGGTGGAGTTGAAGATATAGAGCAGGTTATGGCCGTCGCGGGTGGTGGTGTGGGCGGTGCGCGACAGCTGCTTTCCTTGGCTTTGCAGGAAGGAGGCGGCGACGCTGGCGGCCTCTTCGGGGGTGACCGACTGTGCCCGCAGGGTGGGCAGCGACAGGGCCAGAACGAGGGTACAGAGGAGGATTTGTTTCATAATGGGATGGGAATTGCGGTTTTTCATTTGTTAGTTGCCAACTTTCGGAAGTTTGGGGACACTTCGGACTATAAATTAAGTGCAAAAATACACTAATTTTTCAATCTCACAATAAAAATACTCTATAATTTGCTATAACAACTTTAATACTTACTATTGTTATAATTGAAAATGCAATAATTATTTACTCTCTTCGTTTTAGCATTGTTTTTCTTTTAAACTTAAACAAGAACAATATGAAAAAAGTCCTTTTCTTTTTGGTAATGATGGGCTTAACGGTTGCCTTGAATGCCCAAGAGGAACTATCGTGGAAACAGACTCTGCCAAGACACGACATTCAATTGGGGTTCGGCGACCCTGCTATCATTTTTGCTGCTAGCGGCAAGGTAGATTTTACTTTGCCCTTTTGGCTGAATTATCGTTATACCCCACCAACAACTTTTAGTGCTGATGACTGGTTCTATAACGATGTTCGCAGGAAGACTGTAGCTATTCCCACCATCAATTTCGAGTATCGCTATCGCTTTGCCAAGTGGTTTTGGTTTGGTGGAGCTGTCTCCTATACCGCCCTTTTTGATCGTCGCGAGGATCGCATAACGCACGAGTTGTTGTCGAAAACTACCGACCACTATATCAGCATTATGCCTTCTGTGCGTTTTTCATGGCTCAACACAAAATACATTACTCTTTATTCAGGTCTTTCTGCAGGATTGATTATGGGGTTTGGTGAGGCGTATGAGCAAGTTGGTTCTACGTTAGCAGATCACCCGTATCATTATGTGACATTAGATTTTGCTGGACAACTGACTGCCGTGGGTATTCAGGGTGGCAAGAACTGGTACGGCTTTGCGGAAGTCGGGTTTGGTGTACAAGGATTTGTCAAGGCTGGTTTTGGTTACAAGTTTATGAAAAAGGAGAAGAAAGCGAATAATATCGATTAACTGTAAATAATGTAAATAGATATGAAAAGAATTGCTTTAATACTCACCCTTTGTGCCATTGTTTGCAGTGGATGTTGGAAAGACACCATAACATGGAGTAAGAGCGAGCAGATTTTGAATTCATGGGAATATTCCACAAAAGGCATTCTGGAGGAAACCGTGAATGTGGCATTCCTTAGCAATGCTTGGATTAACGGCAACGACAGTGTGCGCAGAGTTATTGAGGACAATTATTTCCCCACCTCACGTATCCGTCATGAAGGCGGTAACGACTACGGAATCTACAACGGCACGCAATTGGTTATGCTCATCAATACGGGTGGAAAAACCATTGATGCCGCTGATGCCGACTGGTTAGTTACTCGGTATGAATATTATCAGACTTTCTTTGATGTACGTCCCGAATTCTTCTCTTCCCAGGGACATACGCGTCTCAACATTCGCAGTTTGGGTAACAACGAATGGTCGGTAGCCTTGGATAGCCTCACCTGCTTAGGCAGCACTTCCTATCTGACCCTTTCCGTGCCAGGGGATGAAGTGCCTGTAAGTCTCTTTTCAAAACCCTTTACACTATCTGGTGGAGGTACGCTCGTTTTTTCCGGCAGCGCCTTCAATAATGGGAACTTTGTACAAAGTCCCGTAACCATGCTTTACACCCTTTCTACTCCCATGCAGCAGAAGGTTGGTAATGTCAACACTTTCGATAATGGTGTCGTGGATATAGTTGTTTCGAAAGCGGGTGAAGAAGATCGTGTGTTACACGCTGAATTACAGAATGGGAATTGGAACATACTGTATCAAGGTACGGAAACAATGATTATTGAACATTAACGAAAGGTCTTGTTTCTAAAATTTTGATGTTCTCCATCCCTGCTTGGGGAGGGAGAACATTTGACCTCATCCTTGCCATCAACCACGACAAGGACGCCCCCATCTTTTACTGGACTATTTGGGTGGATTTCAATAAAAATTAGAAAATTTTTCACAAATTTGATTTTATTGAAATAATTGTTGTATTTTTGCATCGATTTCAAAAAATAAAAAATTTTCGATTTTTGAAAATGAAAGTAATTGAACGTATTGATTATCAGAACTATCTTTGGGACATAAAAGACACTCCAGATATTAAAGTTATTACGGGTATTCGTCGCGCGGGCAAATCGGAGATAATGAAATCGTTTGTGAACCGTTTGAAAACGAATGATACGAGTGCCAATGTGGTCTATGCCGACCTTTCCGTACTGGAAAACGAAGCGTTGCTGGAGTATCACCAGCTTTACGAATGGGCGAAAGCACGGCACAAGGCTGGGATGAAGAACTATCTGCTTATTGACGAAGTGCAACTTTGTGAACATTTTGAGTTGTCAATCAATAGTTTGCATAGTGTGGGATTGTATGACATTTACTTGACAGGTTCCAATGCCTTTATGCTGAGCTCTGATTTGGCAACGCTCTTCACCGGACGACACATTGAAATCCATGTGCTGCCTTTTTCATTTAAGGAATTCTGTGCTTACTATGATACGGACAATGATTTGCAGATGTTGTTTGACCGATATGTTGTGGAGGGCGGATTGTCGGGAAGTTATGTTTATGACAAGGAACGCGACAGAAGGAATTATGTAAAAAATGTGTATCACACCATTTTACGACGGGATTTGACGGAAAAATATAATCTGCCAGATTCAAAAATGCTGGAGCAGGTGACCGAATATATGATGGATAACATCAGCAATACCACCTCGCCCAACAATGTAAGCAATTGCTTGACGGCCAATGGCACCATTACCAACCATGCTACAATAGGTTCGTATTTGAAATATCTGTCCGATGCTTTTGTGCTGTATAAAGTGCCACGGTATGATATACAAGGGAAAAAATATTTGCAGTCATTAGACAAATACTATCTTGCGGACAGTGGAATCCGTTTTGCCGTATTGGGAAAGCGAAACATGGACTATGGTCGGGTGTATGAAAACATCGTGGCATTGGAATTGCTTCGCCGCGGGTACAACATTTATGTTGGCAAACTATACCAAAAGGAGATTGATTTTGTGGCTATGCGGGAAAACGAGAAAATATACATCCAAGTAAGTGATGATATCAGCAATCCTGGAACTTTTCAGCGGGAAACGGACCCATTATTAAAAATCCGGGATGCCTATCCGAAAGTTCTAATCGCAAGGACAAAACACGATTTGTATGATTATCAGGGTATTAAGATTTACGATGTGGCACATTGGTTGAAAGAGAGTGACATGGTTTCATAGAACCTGAATGTTACCCCTCCTCCATCAATTGCTCCTTTCCCGCACCAGAACAATGTACAATTGGTTCCACTGCATATTAATTGTACATTGTAAATTGTTCATTATTTTTACTCCCTCACCACCTTCCGTACCGCCACCACATTCCCGTTGTTCACCCATTGGATGAGGTAAACACCGGCGGGGTAATGCGACAGGTCAATCTGTAGAGACGCGCCATGGCACGTCTCTACGGTATGTAACAACCGTCCGTACACATCAAACACCCGCAATTCCGTATCCTCCCATTGTTCATTGTACATCGAACATTGTACATTGACCATTCCCGTGGTGGGGTTCGGATAGAGGGTGAGGAGGCCGTCATTCCAATCTTCCACCGCCTCATCTATACCGAAGAAACAATTTGTAGTATCTGAACACCCATTCAAGGTAATGATACAAGCATAATAGGTGTCAAACATTGGCAGGAATAACCCCGCATTGGTTTCTCCCTCAATGGGTTCATAGTTCTCACAATACACCCATTGGTATTCTGCAGCTGGATCTGCGAGTCCAATTTCCCAATAGCCATCGGTATCCCATAGAGCATAATGAATCGTAGTCACGGTTAGGTGCAGTGTAACCACCGAGTCGCACCCGTACTGAGTTGAAAATTGAAAATTGAAATCTGAAAGGTTGGGGGTGCCGACTTCGAAGGTGGTGTCGATGTCGCCGTTCACGTAGTGATATGGGAGTTCGTTTTCGCAAAGGGTGAGTTCGACAGTATCGTTCAGCGCGGAAGAGTCGCAGAGGGTGGTGAAACAGATTTCATCGCTGTAGGCCGTGCCCACCTCGTTGGTAGCGTAGGTGCGGGCGTAGTAGGTGGTGTTGGGCGTGATGTCGATGATGATGCTGGTGAAGGCACCCATGCCGAGAGAGTCGGTGGTGTGCGAGCTGGCGATGGTTGGGTGCGGGGTGCTGCTCCAACAAACGCCGCGGGCGGTCACTTCCGCGCTGCCTTCGGCCGTAACCTCTCCGCTGAAAGTGGCAGTGGTGACGGCAATGTCGGTGGCTATGGTGCTGACGGTAGGAACATTGCCTAAGCAGGAGGCGAAGAAGTTGTAGATTTCATCGGTGAAATCCACATCCCGATACGGACCGTGGCACCACTCGTGCTCGCCACCATTCACCTTAATCAGCACCGTCTTCGTGCCGAAGGTGCCTTCGCCGTAGTAGAATTTCTCGAACAGCCGGCCGTCGTCGCAGATGTCGGGGAAGATGGTGTGGACGGCGGTGTCGGAGCACTGGTTGTAGCGGCGCCAGAACGCGATGGTGGAATCCACGCCGAGTCCGACATTCACATTGACGATGTACTGGAAACTTCCGCTGTCGTAGGTCACGATGCTGTCGGCGGTGCCGTGGAGGTGCATCACGCTCACGTGGCCGACGGGCGTGTAGGAGGTGATCTCGTTGCCGATGGTGCCGCAAACGGGCGCGATGGCCTTGATGCGGTCGCCATGCTCAATCGCCATCCGGTGCGACATGAAGCCGCCCATCGAAACACCCGTACAGAACACATTGCTCTGGTCGATGTTGTAATGGGCGATGAGGCTGTCCAAGATGGCCATCATCAGGCCGGTGTCGTCCCGTCCTTCGCTGGCCACAATCGTATCCCCGTCCACCACGGCGCTCACGCCAGAGTGCCAAGCGTTCATTATGAGAGTCGTGTCCATCGCGGTGAAGGTGTCGGGCAACGCCTGCGGGGTGATGGTGATCCATCCCTGTTCGGCGGCGATGCGGTTGAAGTCGGCGTTGTACAAAACCTCGTACATGTTACCGCCCAGTCCGTGAAAGATAAAGACCACTGGTGTCGGCGTGCTGGCATCGTAGGTTTCCGGCACGTATTCCAGATACTGGCGGGTGGTATCCTCCCAGCTGATAGTCTTGAGGGTTTGGGCAAAACAGGAGAGGCCAATGCCTATGGCTATCAAAAATGCGATGGATTTTTTCATTGTTGATGCGTTGATTCGTTGATGCGTTGAATAAACAGGTGCGGCAAAGATACAACTTTTTTTGTGGTTACAATCGAAATTTTAGGGTGTGAAAATTATGAGATTTTTTTGTATTTTTGCCGCCGCAAAAGAAAGGGGTGCCGCAAGGCTGAGATCACACCCAATGAACCTGATTCGGGTAATGCCGACGTAGGGAGAATTAGCGCGATTTTCGTTTCCCCCTTTCAATATTTATTTATTAACCAAAATAATATTGAGAAGGATGAAAAAAATGAATTTGAAAAGCAAGACACTGATTTTGATGTCTTTATTGATGCTGACGGGCCTCCGGCTCTTCGCACAAGAAACACCTGCCGACACCACGCCTACGGTGCTGCCGGGTGTGCAGATTATGTGGTGGGTGCAGCCCGAACAAAAGGAGGCCGCCTTTTCCGTCTCCTCCATCAACAAGGAAGAGATTCAAACCCATCTCGGCAACGGTAGCGTCAACAACATCTTCGACCGTATTCCGTCGATGATCACCACCTCCGATGCCGGTACCGGTATCGGCTACAGCTACATGCGCATCCGTGGCATCGACCAGACCCGTATTAATGTGACTATCAACGGGGTGGCGCTGAACGACGCGGAGTCGCAGGGCTCGTGGTTTGTCAATCTGCCCGACTTCGGCTCGAAGGTGCAGCAACTCAACGTGCAGCGCGGGGCGGGAACCTCCAACAACGGAGCTTCGGCTTTCGGAGCCAGCATGAACTTCTGGACGGTCTCGCCATCGCTACGGCCCTACGCGGAGCTCAGCAGCTCGGCGGGCTCGTTCTACACCTTCCGCAATGCCATCAGCGCCGGAACGGGACTCATCAAAAACCGCTTCTCTGCCAGCGTCTCCTACTCCAACGTGATGAGCCGCGGCTACATTGAGAACTCCTCTGCCATGCTCCATTCCCTCTATTTCACTTCAGAATATCGTCTTCTGAATGAAAAGAAAAATAAAGACTATGGCCGCCTCCAGTTCAACCTGCTGTATGGCAACGAGAAAACGGGTCTCGCCTGGAACGGTGTTCCGTCGGAGATGCTGGAAGTCAACCGCCGCTACAACAGCTGCGGACTCTATACCGATGAAAATGGCAACGTCAAACATTACGACAATGAGACCGACAACTACCAGCAGACGCATTCACAGCTTCATTATACGCTCGGAAGGCGCATAGGACGCAATACCATCAATTTCAATGCCACCCTTCATCTTACCCGTGGTTTGGGTTATTATGAGGAGTATAAGGAGGATTTGTACAACTCCAGCTTCAATCTTCCCTACCTTATGCTTGATACCTTGGGCGAGGAGAGTACCAACGATTTTATCACCCGGAAATATCTAAACAACTACTTCTATGGTGGAGTGTTTAACCTGATGCATACCATTGAGGGAAGTAAAAGTGAAACAAAAGCCCACACGTACAACTGGCAGTTGGGTGGCGCTATCAACCGCTATAATGGTAGAGAGTATGGTACTTTGGAGTGGGCATTATACAACATGGGCACTGAAAAAGGTTGGAAATGGTATGAGGGCCTCGGCGACAAACGCCAGTATAATATTTATGGGAAATTCATCTATCAGTTGGGGCACAAAAAGGGTGATTTGAACGGTAATTTGGACGCTTATGCCGACTTGCAGGTGCGCTGCATCGACTACCGGATCAATGGCTTGAACTCCAGTCTGAAGGATGTGGCCCAGAACCACCTTTGGGCTTTTGTTAACCCCAAAGTGGGCGTCAATTATTCTTGGTGGAAGGGTAGTGGTTGGAAGCACGATGTGTACTTCTCCTTCTCTACCGCCAACCGCGAGCCCACCCGCGCCGATCTGACCGATGCCGACGAGGGACAGCGTCCCACCCCTGAAACCCTGTACGATTTTGAGCTGGGCTATATGTTAGAAGGTCAGAAATACAACTTCTCGGTCAATGGCTATTTCATGTATTATGTCAACCAGCTGGTGCTGACCGGGGAAATCAATGATGTGGGTGCAGCCATCATGACCAATGCCGACCGCAGCTACCGTACGGGTATTGAGTTGGTTTCAGCCTATCAGCCCCTGCGCTGGTTCCGTTGGGAAATCAACGGTACTTTCTCGCTGAACAAGATTCTGGACTATACCGAATACGTGGATGATTGGGATAATGGCGGACAGATTGTCAACCATTTGGGCACTACCAACATCTCCTTCTCGCCCAGCATCGTGGCCAACAACGAGTTCGTGTTCACGCCGGTGAAGAATTTCGACATCTCTTTCATCACCAAATTCGTCAGCCGCCAGTACATCGACAACTCCAGCCGCAAGGAGTACTCCATCGATCCTTACTGTGTGAACAACCTGCAGCTGAGCTACACCATCAACACGCGGCCGATTCCTGAAATCGGACTCTTCTTCCAGGTCAACAACATCTTCAACGCTAAGTATGAGAGCAATGCATGGCTGTACCGCTACTATTACGGTGGGGTGGAGCAGCGCATGGACGGCTACTACCCGCAGGCCGGCATCAACTTCATGGGCGGCGTAAAACTGAAATGGTAAGGGAAGTTGAGAACTGAAAATGGAAAACTGAGAATGGAAAATTGAAAATGAGAAATTGAGGGGATTTCCAAATAGTTGAAAACAAAAAAGGCACTCTGTTCAGAGTGCCTTTTTTATGCTCAGGAGAATGATTATTTCACGTAGTAGGTCAAACGCATGGTGCTCCTGACGCGTTTGCTCTTTGACCAGGTGTTGTAAGCACCGCCCCATGAGTAGTCCTCGTCGTTGGAGTTGGGGGAGGTGATTTGGAACACGCCCATGTTGCTGGTCTTCAGGCCTGCCAGTTTGCCGCCGGCGGCTTTCACGATCGTTTCAGCACGGTTCTTGGCATCCTTGGTGGCATCTTCCAGCATCTTGATTTTCAGGTCGGCCAGTTTGGTATAGTAGTAGCTCGGGTCATAGATGTTGATGTTGATGTCTTCGTTCATCAGTTCAGCGAGGTTCAGCTTTTCGAGCGTGGCAATGTCCTTGCTCTCAATGCGCACCTCTTGGGAGAAGCGATAACCCTTGAATTCATAATAACTGCGTTGTGCGACACGGTCGTACACATATTCTTCTTCGCGATCGGTAGAAACGGTCTTGAACTCCACATCCTTCAAGTTGATACCATTGGAAGTCAGGAAGTTCTTCACGATTTCAGATTCCTTTTTGATGTCAGCGTAACCTTCTTTCATATCTTTATTGATAATGGAGAAGGAGAAACTCTGGACCATCAAGTCAGACTCAAAGTCTTTTTCGGCGAGGCCGACGACGGAAATGGTACGGACAGGGGCTTTCGCTTTGAAGAAGGAGAGACCCAGTGCAAGGGCTCCGCCTACGAAGCAGAGGCCAACGATGCACGCGACGATGATTTTACTGGTGTTTGACATGGTTGAAAAATTTTAATTGTTATGGGAAAAACGCGAGTTTTATATTTAAAATTGTGTGGGTAAAAAAATTATTTTACACCATTTTTTTGTTTCCAAACTTGGTAGAAATCAGGGGTTTGCAGTACAAGCTGGCGGTTCATATCCAGAAAAACCTGCACAGAATGGCCGGTGGCGGCCAGTTGGTGGGTGTCAAGATCGTAGATGGCGTAGTCGAAGATGATTTTGGCGGCATCGGAGGGGCGGTAGGTGATCACGATGCGGGCCTGATGTTCGTATTGCAGGGGTTGTTTGTAGTTGAGGTGCAGTTCCACGAGTGGTGCGAAGAAGCCCTGTTCGTAGATGCGGAGGTATTCCAAGCCATATTTTTTGCCAAAGGCTTCACGTGCATCCTCGAAGTATTTTACGTAGGTGCCGTGCCACACAATCGCCATGGAGTCCACTTCGCTGAAGCGGATGTCGATGATTTTTTCGGCTGAAAGTACGGGTGGATTTTCCATAAATTATTCGGTGATAAACACTTTCATGCTGCAGGTGGCCACAAGTTCTTCTTCGCAGGTTACGGTGGAATCCACCACGAGGGCGTTGGCTACGCCGGCCACCACACGAATGGAGGTGATGAGAGTTTGTCCCACCTTAGGGAGGTGATGCAGTTCGAAATGATTGATGCCACCGATAACGCCGATGGGCACATGTGCTCCGTCGGAGCAGAAGCCCACGCGGGCGGCGCTGGTCTGAGCAATGTTTTCCATCAGTCCCGTTTCACGAAGCCGTCCGTTTTCCACGAAAATGTTGTCGGGACGCACCAGCAGGTCGGTGACAAAAACGTCATCTTTACTTAATAATATATTGTCTATCATTACGATAGGCGGTTTTTGCGGAATATAGTCTTGTGCTCGGATAGGAAATTTGGGCATGATATTTTATTTTTGTCGGAAATAGATTTCGATGGGAACGCCGTGGAAGTCCCATTGTTCGCGGATGCGATTTTCGAGGTAACGTTTGTAGGAGTCGCGTACGTACTGGGGCAGGTTGCAGAAGAAGGCGAAGGAGGGGACTGCGGTGGGCAGTTGGGTCACAAACTTGATGCGGATCATCTTGTCGCGGTTGATGGGCGGCGGAGTTTTCTGGATGATGGGCAGCAGATAATCGTTGAGTTCGGAGGTGGGGATGCGGCGTTGGCGGCTCTTGTGTACCGCCACGGCGGTCTCCAGCACCTTATAGATGCGCTGTTTGTTGATGACGGAAGTAAAGATGATGGGCACGTCGTCGAATGGTTCGATGCGTTTGCGCACCAGCTCCTCGTAGTTCTTGTGGGTATGGTTGTCTTTTTCGATGAGGTCCCATTTGTTCATCACGATGACGATGCCTTTTTTGTTACGGGCGCAAAGGCTGAAGATGTTGAGGTCTTGTGCATCGAAGCCGGTGGAGGCGTCGCACATGAGGATGCACACGTCGCTGCTTTCGATGGCGCGTACGGCGCGCATCACGGAGTAGAACTCCAGATCCTCCTCCACTTTTTTCTTTTTGCGCAGGCCGGCGGTGTCCACGAGGTAGAAGTCGAAGCCGTAGCCCGAATAGCGGGTGAAAATGGAGTCGCGGGTGGTGCCGGCAATAGGGGTTACGATGTGGCGGTCTTCTCCCAAAAAAGTATTGATGATGGAAGACTTGCCGACATTCGGCTTGCCCACCACGGTAATTTTGGGCAGTTCATCGATGATATGGTCTTCCTCATGAGTGAAGTGACTCACCACAGCGTCGAGCAGGTCGCCGGTACCGCTGCCGGATACGGCGGAGATGGGGAAAATCTCATCCACGCCGAGGGCGTAGAATTCGGTATAGTCGAAAAAGTTGGAGGGACTGTCGATTTTGTTGACGGCTAAATAGAAAGGCTTTTTGGAGCGACGCAGCAGAGAGGCGATCTCCTCGTCGAGAGGGGAGAGGCCTTCGCGGCCGTCCACCACCAGCACAATCACATCCGACTCTTCGATGGCCAAGGAGGCCTGTTTGCGGATTTCTGCTTCGAAGATGTCGGTGGATCCCACCACGTAGCCGCCGGTGTCGATCACCGAAAATTCGTAGCCGCACCAGTCTGACTTGCCGTAGTTGCGGTCGCGGGTCACACCGGCAATGCTGTCCACAATGGCCTCGCGGCTCTGGGTGAGCCGGTTGAACAGGGTGGATTTGCCGACATTCGGTCTTCCGACCAGGGATAGTATGTTGCTCATGTTAGTTTTAATTTTCAGGTTTTATGTAGAGACGCGATGCATCACGTCTCTACCTTGTTGGTTTCAGATTTATGTAGAGACGGAGCATGCTCCGTCTCTACTATTATTTTGTTGTTTTACAATACATTGGCCAATTGTTCTTTCAATTTCTCCACCTCGTCTTTCATCCGTACCACAATCTGTTGGATGTTGAAGTCGCAGGCCTTGGAGCCGATGGTGTTCACCTCGCGGCCCATTTCCTGCACGATGAAGCCGAGTTTTTTGCCTTGCGAGGTGGGCTCGCTCATGGTTTGCAGGAAGTAGTTGCAGTGCTTGCGCAGGCGAACTTTCTCTTCGGTGATGTCCAGTTTTTCGATGTAGAAAATCATCTCCTGCTCCATGCGGTTGGGGTCGTACTGTCCTTTCTGTTTCAGGTCTTCGAGGGCTTTGATGAACTTTTCTCTCTGGTTGACAATGCGTTGAGTCTCGAACGGTGTAATTTCGTCAATCATGGAGTCGATGAGGCGCACGCGTTTGTCGAAGTCGGCAGCCAGCACTTTACCTTCTTGGGTGCGGAAGTCGTCGCAGTGGTCGCAGGCCTCGCAGACCGACTGGTACACCTGCTGCCACAGTTCGTCGCTGAGTTCTTCTTTGGGGGTGGAGATGACATCGGGGAGGCGCAGCATTTGCACGAAAAGGTCGCTTTCCACGGGGTTCTGGAGATTGAACGACAGTTTGACCAGTTCGTTGTAGTAGGCGCGGGCCAGTTCGGTATTGATGCTGATGGTGGGGGTTTCGTTTTTCTCCACATAGAGCGAAAAGTCGATTTTCCCGCGTTCTAACTTTTGGGCGATGAGCGAGCGGATTTCGCCCTCTTTGTCTCTGAAAATAGGAGCAATGCGGGTGGAAAGGTCCAGCTGTTTGCTGTTCAAAGTTCTGATTTCCACAACAATACTTTTGGCAGAGGCGTTGATGTTCGCTTTGCCGAAGCCAGTCATCGATTTAATCATAATGGCAATTTTTTATGAAATAATCTACAAACCCCAATTTAGGAATTTCGGCTGCAAAGATACGATAAAAAGTGGTGATTTGCTTCAAATATTTTTGAAACTTACATTCTGTCTTTTTGCAAATCCATCACCTCACCATACTCGCCGTCCGGCTCGTCGGTAAAGTGCAGGTTGGCGGGGATGGACGCGCAGTGCGCCGCCGTGGCAAGCAGGTCGGCATCGGCATCGGTGGCCGTGACCTGCAACTCCTTTTTCACCAGCGCCAGTAACAAAGCGAATTCGCCCTGTCCGCAGTTGCGCACCAGCAGGGTGCCACTATCCGGCAGCTCTGCAATGCGACGCTTCCACTCTTCAAAATGCTTCAGCTGCGACCGCGCATGGCGCGCCACTTCCGTGCCTTTGTATATATAGTTTGATTTCACTAAATAACGGTAGTAGTCGGCTGTTTCGACATCTTTGCAAAGATTTTGATATTCAGTGATATACATTTGTCGGAAAGCGCGGGTGGTCTCTAAAAGGGTGTCGTGCTGCCGCATCGGGTGCTGAGGCGCAATGCGCGGCAATACACTCACAGTGACTTTGCCCTTCCGCAAGATGAACTCGTTTTTGGGGAAGATATGGCCGATGCCGTGCGTCACTACCGGAATGATGTCCAACTGCAGCTTGTCGGCGAGCCAGAACGCCCCCTGGTGGAAGCGCAGGATGGAGCAGTCGGCCGAGCGGGTGCCCTCGGGGAACACCAGCACCGAGTAGCCCTGCTGCACCAGCTCCTCCAATTTGGGCAGATTCTCTTCAATGCCGTCGGCCACAGGCAGAAAATCAGCGTAACGGATGATCCAGCGGTAGAAGGGACAGTTCCACACCCACTTGTTGGTCAGCACTACGATCTTGGGCGACAGCATCAGCGTGTAGAGCAGGTCGAGGTGCGCCTGATGGTTGGCAATGATGACCGCCGGCTTCTCGAAATCCTCGCCGCCAGGGTTGCGAACCTCGCATTTCACTTCGAACATCCACTGGGCAAACTTCCGGAAGATGCCCGTGACCATGCGGTGATAATGCTGCTTGACGGCCCGATTGCGCCGGAATAACAGGCGGCACACAAACGCCCACGCACTCAGGAAGAGCGACACGAGGAAGAAAATCAGGAAGGCCGTCCATGTCTTCAGCAGGTTCCACAGCGTGACGGGTACGGGTCGCAGTTCCCCTTTCACAGAGGTCAACCATTTGAAAATCAGAGGCGGAAAGATGTAAGCCATCATCACCACCGAAAACATCCCAATGATAGTTACTTCGGCCAACGACCGCATGGCAGGATGTTTGGCGAAAATCAGCATGCCGATGCCGATGAACATGATGGTGGACGAAAGGATGATGGAGTTTTTGAACTGTGCCAGCATCTTCTTTCCAGTACGGTATTCGTACATCACCCCTTCGGTCACAAAAATAGCATAGTCGTCGCCCTGTCCGAAGATGAAGGTGGCCAGTATGATATTGACGATGTTGAATTTAAGGTCGAAAAGTCCCATGATGCCCAAAATCCAGATCCACGCTACGGTGAGTGGAACGAAGGCGGAAAGAGCGATTTCAAGTCTGCCGAAGGAGAACAGCAGAAAGAAGAACACGATAAAGCCGCAGATGTAAAGCACATAGTCGAAATCGCCCGACAGGGCCGACACCATGCGCTGGATGACCGACGAGTCGGTGAAGGCGAAGACATCAGGGTCAATGTTGTTGAGCTGCTGCTCCACCGCTTCCCGATGATTCTTTTTTACTGTTAAAATATTATAAACAAGCGATTTGTCATCATCAAACATGATGTAGCTTGCTGCAATATTTTGGGTGATAGGGGCGAAAAATTCCTGTTTTTGCGGTGTATAATCTTTTTGAATGAGCTCATAAAATTCGTTAAACGGCTGCCATCCGGTGGCCTGTTCGGCAGCCTTGAAACGGAGCAGAAACGTGTCGCGGTGATTTTCCCAAAAAGCGTTCCATCTATCAATGCGCTCTTCTTGCATTTTGGGGGAGGGTAGGAAAACGCTGATGCCGGCGGATTTCTGCACCAACGAGTCATGAACCATCCCTTCCAGCACGGGAGCGGCTTTTTCGAAGTTGCGCAGCGCCGCCTCGGGCGTTTCACCCTCCGCCACGCAGAAAACGGTCTGCACCGTCGTGTCGGCCTCGGCCACTAACTTGCCAAACGCCTCCTGCTGCTCCTCGGTCATGTAGTTGATTTTGTGCATGTCGGTCTCGAATGAGGTCTTGAAGCTGAAGACGAAAAAGAGGCCGGTGAGCAGTATGACGATGACGATGAGCCAGGGGTGTTTTTCGGGATGGAACTCGGCCACACGGCGGAACGAGAGCTCGCCCATCTTCCAGTTGGAGGGGCGTTTGCCCATGAGATGGGGCAGGAAGAGGAGTACGAAAAGGATGGTGCCCACCAGCAACAACGCCGCAAACAAACCGAGGTCGCGCATGGCATCCGAACTGATGAACATCAGGCTCAAAAAGGCACCCACCGTGGTGATATTGCCAATAAGTAGCGGTGTAACCACCTCTCGGATAATCTGTTCCTTGTTTTCTGTTCTTTTAAAATGAGAGAGAAAATGGATGGGATAGTTGACAGCAATGCCGATAATGATGGAGGCCACCCCCACGGCCACGAGCGAGATGGGGTTTTTGATCCAAGCAATCAGCCCTAAGGCCAATAGTCCGCCGAAAGTTATCGTGCAGAGTATCAGTAGGATGCTCTTAAAGTTGCGATAGTAGTAGATGAGCAGGCCGACGATGAAGATGAGCGACAGCAGGATGGCGATGAAACTGTCGCGCTTGATCTGCTGCGAGTTGGTTTGCGACACCAGCGAGGCACCAAAAACCGTCACCTCCACTTTGCCCTTGAACTGCGCCTTCACCTCGTCGACCGACTGGTGGATTTGCTCAATGAGCTTGGGGTTGTTCTGTGTTTCGCTGATGGGGAATTTGGAGGTCACCACCACAATGGCTTCGTTGCCCTCTTTATTAAAGATGTAGCCGTCCTGTTCGTGGTACTGGTCGTTGGGACGGAAGTTCTCCAGTTTTTTGAGAACGGGCGCAGAGAAAAAGAGCGGGTCGGTCATGACCACATCAGCGGTCATGGAGTTGTAGAGGAACTGGTCGTTGATGAGTTGTTCTTCCATGCTCTCTTGCGACATCAGTGAGTCCATGCGTGCATAGTCCTCTTCTTCAAGGAAGTAGGGCATGTTTTGCACGACAAATTGGGCGATGTCGGCCACCTGTTGTTGATCTACTTGATAGGTCAAGTCTTTCATCAGGTGCTCAGTATCGCGGGCTTTCAGGCGATGGGCGAGCGAGTCGGCGGCTGCGGTCAGGAGCGAATAGTCCTCGTCGGTAAGTGAGTCTTTGGGTTGTGCCAGCTTGACATTCAGAATGATACGGTTGTCGGAGCCGATATGTTGGTAGGCGTAGTTCACACGCCGGTTGTCGCCTTGGCTGGGGAAGAAGCTGCTGATATCCTCCACGAAATGGAGGCGCAAGATGCCTGCCACGAAAACCGCTAACAGCACAGCAATGGCCGCCCACAGGGCGATGCGGTGTCGCTCGAAGAAGCGGTAGATGGTGACAAAAAAGTTGCGCATGGCCGAGGGTTAATGGAAGATTTTATGGAAAAGCATGGCAGGATAGCCATACACGATAGCCACCAAGCAGAAGATAGTGTTGAGCACGCTGATGCGGAAAAAATCGGCGCGGGGACGGAAGTGACTCACCCGTTCTTTCTGTGGCGGATAATATACCTCGATGGGGATGGGATGGATGGGAATGCCCCGCCATGCGCTACGTACCAGAATTTCCAGTTCCGTTTCGTACCGTGTTGAGAACCAGTGCATCTTGCCCATCTTTTTTAAAGGGTAAACTCGATAACCCGATTGCGTGTCAGGAAGTTTGTGGGCGGTTTGCAGGCAGAACCAGAAGTTGGAAAAGCGGTTGGCAAAGGTGTTTTTCTTGGGCATGTTCTCCTGCACCATGCCGCGGCTGCCCACAATCAGTGTATCGGGCCATTTTCTGACGGCCTCAGCAAACTTCGGCAAGTCGGTGGCGAGGTGCTGCCCGTCGGCGTCCATCGTCAGCACATAGTCGTAGCCGGCCGACAGAGCTAAGCGGAAGGCTTGCCGCATGGCGTAACCTTTGCCTCTGTTTTTTTTATACTGAATTTTAATGATATTTTCTCCTAACTGATTTAATATCAGCGGGGTGCTATCGGTCGCACCATCGTTTACTACCATCACGGTTGGACAATACTCCAATGCATTCTCCACTACCGACTCCAGCGTTTTCTCATTGTTGTAGGTGGGAATGACCACACATAGTTTTAAGTCTGAAAAAACGTTTTGCATAATGAAACGGTGAAGAATGGGTTGGGATTATTATTCCGCGATGAACGGGGCTTCTGGACTGAAGGTCAGGGTGGTTTTGGTCAGCGGTTCGTTCTCGTGGCTGACCGTGCATTTGGCGTTGAAGGTCCCGTTTTCTTCGGCAGGCTGGTAGGTGAAGTCGTAGGTGACAGTGGGGGTGACCGACGGGCGGATGAGCTGCATGAACTTCACGCTCTTCAGGTTGGAGATGACAAAATTCTGTTGGTGGATGAGGGAGAAAAGGTCGCAGGCCATCTGTAAGATGCATACACCCGGGGTGATGCCGTCGCCGGGGAAATGACCTTTGTAAATTTTATGCTGGGGATTCAGCGTGATGGTAAATACGGCGTGGCCTTCTTCTAATATTTGAGATTCTATGGTAAAGAGATCGTTATAAAACATCTTCTATGCTTTTGCAACAAAATAAAAACCAATCATGATGATAATCACACCAATCCAGCGGGTAAGGGGAACGGTCTCGTTAAGCAGCAGCACACCTGCAAGGAGGGCAAGAATATAGCTGACCGAGGTGAGCGGATAAACTTGGCTGAGGTCGTTTCTTTTCAGAATGACAATCCATAAAGCCATCGCTCCGATTCCACAAATGCCACTCAAGGCCAGCGGCCAGTTGATCAACACTTCCTTGAAAAATTTCTTTGTCCATTCGAAGTGTCCCATGCGATCCAGTCCCAGTTTCAAGAAAAACTGGGTGGCCGTCAGGAGGACAGCTTGTAGCAGGAGCATTAAAGCGGTGCGGAGCTGGAGCATGGTGCTAAAAGGGTTAGTGAAAAATCGTGTTTATGGAAATGGTTGATAACCAATATATTATTAATTGATGAAGGTTTGTTCTGTCCCATCTGATAGATGAGATGTTCAGGAATTCTTTGTTGTTTCAGGCACACTGCGGCGGTATAGATGCCGTAGCCGGAGGCGCAGAACGACTCTCCGAAAAGGTGCTTGTACCAGAGGGCGGTGGTGTTGGGGAAGTTGGCCGTGAGCAGGTTGTGGTAGACAGTGTCGTTGTCGTTGTCGCCGCTGAAGCCGCATACCACAGCGTCGATGTCGTTTTCTGAAAGGTTGTGTTGTTGGAGGAAGGCGTGGATGAGGGCGCTTTGCTCTTCGGTGTTATGGGTATAATAAAGATTGGTGTCGATGATGCGGCAGAGGCATTCGGGAGAGTAGGTGTCGGTGAGGAGGAGCGATACGGCTGCTCCGCAGGCGATGGAACCGGTCAGGCCGGGCTGCTTCAGCGATTCGATGTCAGCAATGTTGGTGCGCCAGTAGCCGATTTTGGCAAGCATCTCGAAATAGGCAGGTGTCATTTCGTCGTAGCCGCCGATGAGAGCGGTGTTGATGCGGTGAAGCTGGAACTGCATGATGGCGTCGAGCAGTGCGCTATCGAAGGAGGTACCTCGGTGCGAGTAGGTGCTGTTGTAGCCGTGGCATTGCAGCTTGAGGGCGACCTGCGAGCTGATCGTATTGTGGGTGCTCTGCATGAAAGGGGTAGGGGGCAGACACTGTTCTTGATTGTCGATCAGTGCGTTAAGAAACTTCTCGGTATTTTCCACGCAGCCTAATCCCGTGCCGGTGATGATGGCGTCGGGGTTGGTGCAGTTGCTTTTTTGGAGGGTGTCGAGAGATGCAACGACGGCGCGTTTCAGCAGACGTCCCATACGGCGGGCTTCTGCGGGCGAAATGAACTGCTTGTAGTCGGGGTCGATGGGTTCGTTGAACACGGCGGAGGGCAGTATGGGAGCATCCATCCACTGTTCAGAGAGTGGCTGTTGCATCGAAATTTGGGAAGCTGCCCTGATATATGTGTCCATAATTATTTGATTTTAGAAAAGATACAGGAAGAGTCGTTGCCGCCGAAGCCGAACGAGTTGCAAAGCACGTGTTGGAGTTCGATGTTCGAGATGGTTTCGGTGACGGGGGAGAAGTTGAGGGAGTCGATTTTCTCGGAGAAGTTGAGGTTGGCGGGCACGAAGTTGCGGGTGAGGGCGAGAATAGAGATGACGCTCTCGATGCCGCCTGCCGCGCTGGTGGGGTGCCCTGTGTAGGCTTTGGTGGAGGAGACGAGGGGCATATTGTCGCCGAAGACGCGCATCATGGCCTTGCCCTCGCTCTCGTCGTTGTTGGGAGTGCCGGTGCCGTGTGCGTTGATGTAGTCGATGTTGGAGGGTTGTAGCCGGGCGGCTTCGAGGGCCTTCGACATGGCTCGGAATGCGCCTTCGCCTTCCGGTGAAGAGGCGGTTTGGTGGTAGGCATCGCACTGGTTGGCGTAACCCGACAGTTGACAGATGGGACGGATGCCTCTGCGTTCGGCGTGCTCGCGGTTTTCCATCACCACATAGGCAGCGCCTTCGCCGAGGTTGAGACCGTGTCGGTTCTTGTCGAAGGGCTTGCAGGGTTCCGAGTCGAGGATCATCAGCGTGTTGAAGCCGTCAAGGTGGAACTTGCTCAGGCATTCGGTACCGCCGGCGATCACAAGGTCGGTGCGGCCGCAGCGCAGCATGTCGGCGCCGAAGATGATGGCGTTGGCTGCCGACGAGCAGGCCGTGGAGATGGTGGTCTGCATGGTGATGCGTCCCGGATACTCATGAGCGATCATGTCGGTACAGGCGCCGCAGTCGTGCAGGGCGATATACTCGTTGCGGAGGTCGTTGGTGAGGAAGTCCTTGTAGAACTGTTCACTCTTTTCCATGCCGCCTACGGTAGTGCCGGAGAGGAAAGCGACACGCGGGTTGCCGACCTCCTTCAGGCGGGCCATTTCTACAGCTTCCCGCAAGGCTACTCGTCCCAGCAGGGAGGTGCGGGTGATGGAAAAGTCGGGCGCAATGCCCAGCATCTTCCGCAGGTCATCGTCGCTGAAAGGCACCTCGGCGACCGGGATCTCCGTGTGCACCGTGTTCAGATAGCGCATCTTGCCCACTCCCGACTCCGAGCGCACCAGCCGGTCGGCTGTCGCCTCGATGCCGCGGCCAAGGGCTGAGATAACCCCCATGCCTGTGATGACAATGTCACTCACCACCAATTATTTTGTTCTGTGTTCTTTGATGTATTCTGCCATCACGCGAACCGACTTGAAAATCTCCTTCCCTTGGTCTGCGCTCTGCAGCTTAATCCCGTAGTTCTTCTCCATCAGCACAATCAGCTCCAAAGCATCAATGGAGTCAAGGCCAAGACCTTCCCCGAAAAGAGGTGCGTTTTCGTCAATGTCCTCCGGTTTCATGTCTTCCAAGTTGAGAACTTCGATGATTTCTTTCTTCAATTCTTCAATTAACTGTTCCATAAATATTTGTTACTTAATAATTTAAGTGGATATGATAAGTCTTGATATGAAACTGCAAAATTAAACAAAAATCATTTACTTACCAAATTTATTTCATAATCCAACTTATTTGCGTAATTTTGCAGGCTGAAACCAAAACCAAATATCAATATGAGCAAAATCGGAAAAGAATTTAAGGAATTTGCCTTGAAGGGCAATGTCATGGACATGGCTGTTGGTGTCATCATCGGTGGCGCTTTCGGCAAGATTATCAGTTCATTGGTGGATGATATCATCATGCCGTTAGTGGGACGGCTGGTGGGCAATGTGGACTTCACCAACTTGTATGTTGCGCTTTCTGGACAGGGTTCAGACCTTCCTTTGGACAAGGCCAAGGAGGCTGGTGCAGTATTTGCATACGGTCAGTTCATCCAGAATGTGATTGACTTCCTCATCATTGCATTCTGCATCTTCTTGATGATCAAGGGTATCAATGCGTTGAAGCGCAAGACGGAGAAGCCTGCTGAGCCTGCTCCCGCCGCTGAACCCGAGCCGACCAAAGAGGAGGTGCTCCTCACCGAAATCCGCGACCTGCTGAAGGACAAGCAGTAAGCGAGAATTTTTTTCGGAAAACTAAAGAAGGGACGCGATCAATCGCGTCCCTTCTTGTTTTTAACGAGCTTTTTTTCTCGCTACTTCTGCTGGTATATCTCGTGCAACAGCTCCTCGGTGACAACGGGCAGTGCAGAGTCTGATGATAGGGTGGCGGCAAAGAGCAGCATATCGCATACGCCTTCGTCGAAGTCCACCCATCCGGCCAGCACGTGGCGGGTAGGAGTGCGCTGCAGCACGTCAGTGACTGTCTGGACGATAGTACCGGGCTGGAACTTCTGCGCCACATAGCAGGAACTTTCTCCCTTGATTTTATGGCGGATAGAAATCTCGCCGGTCACTATGTTGGCGAGGGTATAGACAAACACCGCTGGACTTGGGAAGTAGCTGTCGGCCTCTTGGATGGTGGCCTGGTAGGTGCGGTCGTCGTCGAGCGAGCCGGCCGAGTTGAAACACACCACCGCCCAATCCTCCTTCGGCTCCTCAGGGATGAGCTGCTGGTTGCGCATCACCAGCTCGGCAGTCAGGAAGCCCGACTTGCATAGCGGGTCCATCTTGAAAAACTTGGGATAATCGCAGTCTAAATGTTTGTAAATTTCTGACAGCCAGTGTTTCGCATCAACATCTTGGTTGCTTAATATGAGGTTGCCGTTGCTCACCACTTGCTGGTTGGTGATGCGGGCATACGACATGAGTCTGAGTTGTTTTTCTTCCATCTTCTCCCTATTTTTCAGTCATAAAATTCCTTAAAATCGCTGTGTCGTTTTTAGCGAACAGCAGGGCGGCGTTGCTGCCGCCGAAGCCTGAAATCACCTTCACGAAGAGGGCTTGGCTGGTGGATTGCTGGCGGGTGACCACCGCTATCGGAGCGACGGTGCCGGGGGTGTTGAAGCCCCGGGTGGGCAGGATAGTGCCGTTGTTGAGTTCTTGGCAGGAGATGATGCATTCCACTACACCGGCGGCGCCGAGGGTATGGCCGAAGTAGCCCTTGAGGCTGTTGACGGGCAGTGTGTCGAGGCCGGTGCGTTGCAGGGCCACCGACTCCATATCGTCGTTGTAGCGGGTGGCGGTGCCGTGGGCGTTGACGAAGGCGAGATGCGGGGTGGCGGTGTCGGGCAGTATCTGCTGGAGGGCTTTCACGAGGCCTTCAGCGGTACGCGAGGGGGCGGAGATGTGGTTGGCGTCGTTGCAGAGGGCCCCGTTGACGAGCCACAGGTCGGTGGGTTCGGGCTGGTCGGCACGGGCGAACACCATGGTGGCGGCGGCCTCGCCGAGGTTCAGTCCGATGCGGTCCGCGTCGAACGGGCGGCAGGGTTCGGGCGAGAGGGCTTTGAACGACTGGAAGCCGGAGATGATGAACTGGGAGAGCACATCCGCGCCGATGACCACGGCATAGCGGTAACGGCCCTGTTCCAGCTGCCGCTGGGCAACCACCTGTGCGGCGCAGCCCGATATGCAGGCGTTGCTCACCACCATCGGCTCGTTGGGGTTGCCGAAGTGCTGGGCGATGAGCTGGGCGGAGCGCCACAGGTAGGGTCTCTCCGGCTCGTAGCCTTGCAGGTCGCGCAGCAGCTCCACGTTTCCTTTGGTGGTGGAGAGGATGAACAGCACCTCGCTGCTGGCGGCGTCGATGCCGGCGCGGGTGATGGCGTCGGTGGCCGAGAGGAGGGCGCATTTCTCCATCTTGGTGTAGCGGATGTTGTGTGGGTTGGGCAGCGCGAGGAACTGCTTTTCCAGCAGCGCGTTGTTGATGACCGATGCGCAGGACGGTTCCGGCAACGAGAAGCCTTGTTCGTAGGGCTGCTGCCCGCTGTGTCCTGCCAGCAGACTTCGCCAGTTCTCCTCGGTGGTGAAGCCCAAGGGGGAAACGATATTATCTCCGATTTTCTTAATCACGTGGTTGTTTTTTTTGAAATGCAAAAATACAAAAATATCCTAATTTTTTTGCAGCATTTTTTATAGGAGTGCGTCTTTGTTGAAAAGAAAACGGAGGACACCTTCCGGCGGCCTCCGCGTATTAATAAATTGGTTTTGTGGGGTCATGGCATTGCCGTGGCCCCACGTGGTTTTATTTCTCCTGCATCTCTTTCTGCAAACGTTCG
>JBGUYY010000118.1:0-2741 GCA_045222555.1 Bacteroidales bacterium
ATGCTTGATCCTGAGAAAAAAGGCTTTTTCATGGTGATGATAGATGAGTATAAGGGGGGATGGTAATGAGCTTGGATGAGTTCTTACTGATGCTCAGAGAGTGGGGCAAGTGGTCAAGAGGTGGCATACCTCAGTACAGGTGTCAGCTCAACAAGAGCTACAGAGCACAGCCAATGATAGAGCCTGATGTGGCTCAGTGGATAGACTCAAGACTCTGTCTAGTCAAAAGACACTTAGATACACAGAGCTTTGAGCTGTACTATGTCGGTGGTTGGTCAGTATCTGCCATAGCTGTACAGCTTAAGAGATACAGCAGGGCTGTGGATAGTGAGATAACAGCAGTAGAGAGGATATTGTATGTCGATTATATGGAAAGGGTCAAAGATGAGTAATGAGGTGAGATATCTTGCTGAGATTAAACAGCTTAATTATTTGTTAGCTCAGTCAAGGGATGAGACATCTGCTGCTATCCAGAGAGCTGAGGACATTCAGAGGGACAAAGATGCTGAGATAAGCTCTCTTTGTGATCAGTTGTCAGATGCTAAGCTGAGAGTAAAACAGCTTGAGAATACTAACAGTAAGAGGATATTTGATAGCACCCTTGAAAAGCTAAATAACGTGACATCCAAGCTTATCAATGCTGAGTCAGAATTGAGAGAGTTGAGAGCCAAGGTATCAGATATGCAGAGATTTATTGATACTCTGCCAGATGGTCTGAGAGGTGCATGGAGTCTTTATTTGATGATGAAACAGGAGAAAGATAATGATTAACTGTGTTGATTTTACTGACAGAAAAAAGCTGATGATGTTTTTCTTATCAGTCTATGAGAGTGGAGTAGCCATGTCATTGTATAACAATGCTAATGATGAGTACTTTCAGTTAGGGGTATCCAATGGCATTGAATTATACATGAGTTTGCTTAAGGATCATTCTTTATTTCAGATAAAGACTGAGTTGGAAAATGAATTATCAGACAAGAGAGCTGAGCTATATGAGATAAGTGAGAACAGCGAGAAGTATCAAGGTTGCAGGAGATATTATCTGACTCTTGAGGGAAAGATATCATTCTTAACTTGGTTGCTCGGTGATGGCAGTTGGGATGGAGGTGAGCTGTAATGAACATTATAGATGGTACTATGGTTGTCTTGGCGATATGTGTTTCTATCTTAGCAGTTATTGGTACATTGGTGGTTATCTCTATTGTCTTAAAAGAGATGCATGAGTATGTATCAGACTTTATGAGAGATTACCAGGCAAAGAAAAGAGCATGGATGCTTGATAACTTTCAGTATAAGTCTCTGGATGAGGCTATCAGAGTATGCTCCGACAAGTGCAGTAATAATAATCTTGATTTTGAGGAGAGAGAAAGCTACAGACAGCTTAAGTCATGGTTAATTGAGTTAAAGAATAGGAGTGATAAGGCATGAGCAAGAAAAAGCTGATAGACCACATCAAGAAGACCAATAGGGAACTAGCTTGCTATGAATGGCATGCAGATATGATTTCAGAGAACATGTCAAAACCAAGAGCTGATGACCATAAGAGGAGAACTACAGCTCCTACAAGAAATTACCTGAGCGGTCTGCTGTCTGCCTATGAATTAATTTACGGCAAAGACAAGGAACTACAAGATCTTAGGGAATATTTGCTCCAAAGAAGAGTTAGAGTGTATAAATTCTTGACAGCAGCAAGAAGATTGTATTGGGAAAGAAAAAATAAGGAGAAAAAGGATGATATTGGGTGAGCATACAGTCAGAAATGTCATGTTCAATGATGATGTACCAAGAGTGCTGATGTGTCACAGAGTAACTGTCAGAGAGGATGGTCAAGTACTCTATACAGGCTCTATTGATGACATGCCTGAGGAGTACATGAGCAGATACATTGAGAGGATAGAGTGGGTAAACAGTGGGAGACCTTTTAAACCGTTTGATTACATAATTGATTTAGAGGAGAGTGATGATGAGTAAGACATTATCTGAGAGGTTTCAGGAGATAGTAAATCTTAAGCTCGATTGTGGGAAAGTTACTGCTGTCAAGGTATACCGGGTTCAAGATGACTGCTTGGGTGATGATAAGGTCATGAGTGCAGTTGCAGCAAGAAAGAGGGATTTGTATGAATTGGTCTCTCTAATAATGACTGTAGACCCCTATCCTAAGTATCGTAAGTACAAGAATTATCATGTGGTTGCTGAATGTCATGATGGTGATGATTATAAGGTGTGGATTGCTAAAAATAGTTAAGGAGTCATGTGATGAGTCAAGATAGCTACAGGAGTGCGTATGCCGAGTTTAGGAGTGCGTATGCCAAGTTTTGTCGTAAGGATAATGAACACAGAAAGGAGCTCATCAAGAAAATTAAAAGAGCTGACCTTGTTAGCAAGGTTGTTACATACCTGTATGGTAATACAACCAGAGCGAATGCATACCGGGATGGTCTAATGGATGCTTTCAACATCATGTATGGAGATGATGAGACAAAACTATTATGGGAGTATTTAAAATATAGGAGCGCAAGGGTAAAAAAATATATTGAATACAAGCGTAGAGCATTATGGAGGTGAACTGAGATGAGTGATGATGACAGAGATAATCTCAAGATAGCATTGGTGGTGATGCCTATAGTCCTATCAGTGGTATCTCTGGTAATACTGCTGCTTAATCTAGGTGATGAGTCTAAGCAGGCTGTTAAGGATGGAAAGTGCTATATCAGAGTGGCGGTACCGTGTGGAGATGATGA
>JBGUYY010000119.1:0-9925 GCA_045222555.1 Bacteroidales bacterium
GTACTGCTTCGACAAACAGTGTCAATTCGATTTACATGGTATACTTTTCAATTATTATCGTGGTATACTTTTCGATTATTATTTACATATCTTGAGACCAATGGTGGCATCACCTCTGTTGCCGATGTTGCCCAACGGTTAGGTGCCACCAGACCCTCGCTTAGCCGCGTCCTTTCGGACATGTTGGACGAAGGCGTTATTATAAAGAAAGAGAAGGGGTATATGAAGGCATAGTGAAAAACCGCCGCAAAGGTCACGACTCCTCTCTACTGAGGTCGCTTTCAAGACATTCCCGTACTGTCGTGCGTTGCTTTGTTCACCAATTCTATCGCTTGCTTGCCCGTGAGATGGTCGATGTCCATACGGAGGACGAGGACACGGTTCAGGCTCTTTTCCGCCTCTTGCTGGGCGCTGGCGGGATGGCCCGGATGGTAACGCTCACCGAGTTGACGCAACGCAGCCGTTCTCTCTTCATCGCTTTCAAGAATGGACACACGCCCGAAGGCTATCACACTGCGGAAGTAGGTGGTGTATTCCGCCGGACGGATTTCGTCGCGCTCCACCACGCAAAACGACGCCTTAGGGTTTCGTCGCAGCGCGTCCACCTTATGCCCTTGAACGGCGGAATGGAAGTACAGGCTGCCATCGGCATACACATAACTCAACGGGACAGTGTAAGGGTAGCCGTCGTCACCAGAAACCGCCAGCACGCCGTGTGTGCCGTTGGCGAGAATTTTCTTGGCCTCTTCATCCGTTAAAAGTTGCCGGATGCGTCGCATGGGTCTGAAATCTGTCATGGTTGTCTTCTAGTGTGTTTGTTTTTAAACCGTTATCTCAATTTGAATCCTCTCTGGTCCAAGGATGCAACTCTCGTAATAGCCATCGCCAGTGGTTCGCGGGCCACTCGTTACTTGATAGCCTGCATCACGCAACTCAATGTTTTTTGCATCCACAGCCTCCTTGCTACCAAGGGCAAATGAGACATGGATGAACCCGATATTAGGCTTTGATGGGTCTGCATCGATGGTGCCGGGGCGTTGCATCAGTTCTAATCTTGCTCCTCCGTTTGGAAAAGAGAGAATATACGTCCGCAATCCTGTACGCGGGTTGTGGTACTGCTCGTTACTCACCGCCTCGAAGTAATCGATGAAGAACTGGCGCATCCGCTCCAAGTCTTTGCAGAATAGTGCTATATGGTCTATCTTCATATCTTTTGTAAATACTTCTGCCGTAATGCTTTCGGCAGTTTCGATGCCACAAGTTGATACGATTCACGAATCCATTCCTGAACCCGTGCATCTTTTATCTGTTCGTAATACACATCACTCCAATGTTTCTTGTTCCAATGCCAGGCAGGGGTTACAGCGGAAAATTGTTCTCTGAGTTCCTCATTTCTTTCTGGCGACAGCTTCAGTGCCAGTCTGGGCTCAGAATCCTTCATATCATGCTCACCACCGCCCAGCCAAAGGCATACGAAAATCTTCCCTTCCAGACGGAAGGTGAGGATGTCATCGCCAAACGGCTGGTCTTCGGTCACGCCGTAGAGGGACAGGGTGTAGTCTCGTACTTGCTCGATGTTCATTTGTGGGATTTTTTCGGTGCAAAGATACGCATTATTTTGCAAGATGATACCCGGCGGCTACAAGCAGGATGCCCAAAAGGATGCTGCCCGTTACGTAAAGTGCCAAATACCACCAGTTTCCGGATTGGATGAGTTGCAGACTCTCTTTCGAGAAAGTGGAGAAGGTGGTGAACCCGCCGCAGAAGCCGACACTCAGGAAAAGCACCAGCTGCTGTGAGGCGTTGGCGAACCGGCTGAACAATCCCCACAGCAGGCCAATCAGCAGGCAGCCGATGAGGTTGACAAGGAAGGTGGCCCACGGGAAACCGCCGGTGTATTTCAACCCTAAGGAAACGAGGTATCGCAGCGCCCCGCCGACGAAACTGCCGGCCCCGACCAAAAGAATGTTTTTGAGGATGGTCATAAATTGTTTGATCTTCTTATTGCTAGGCTAAAAGGGGTATCCCGTAAGTTTTTAATAGCAGTTTTACACGATTTTGAACGGCTTTGCTGCCGCTTTGCAGCGCGTACGCCGACAACCGTTCACGGTCCAGCTCCTCCTGCATCCACCACTCGTCGAAACGCAGTTCCAGCAGGGCCTCTGCCGTGTTGTACTGCGGGTAGAGATAGAGCAGGTCAATGATGGCTTTCTCTGGATAGGCCATCAGATAGCTGCCCTGCTGTGGCAGGGACATCTGGCGGAATCCGAAGAAGAGCGCGGGTTTGACCGTCTGGTAACTAAACTCGCCGAAGTCGTTGCTGTAGGCCGTGGTGCGGTTGGAGGTAACGCAAGTGATGGCCGTTACGGCTTCGGGGATGATTCCGTAGAACGAGAGGGCGGTGTGCAGACTGATATAGGAAGGCGTGTAGATGCGCCCAGCCACGTATCGCGGCATCTCGGGAATCCCTTTCAGATCGCTGAAGGCGTACCAATCCTGCCGCAGTTTCGTCAAATAGCCCCGCTTCACCCAACGCGACAAGTTGCTCCTGTCGAACCCCGGATTCCACGCACGGAGCTGATATACATTGAAACATCCCACTCCGTGCCACTGTTCTCTGAACTCCAAATAGGTCATTAATCTTATTTTATTCAAAAGACGATGCAAAAATACAACTTTTCTTGAATAAAATGGCTGTTATGGAAATATTTTTACTCCCCTCCCAGATTTTCCTTTGCCTCGGCACAATTCTCCCAAATAGCGCCAACTTTGTGGCAAGTGTTCTTGTCAGGGCAGTCACCACAAGTCTCGTAGCCCTTGGAGGCTACACATTTATGAACCTCGCAAAGATGGCTGCAGAAGTAGAATTTGGGACCTTCCACACGGCACCCTGTGCAGTTAATGCTCTCAGGTGTGATCTGATCGGTATGATTCATCTCGCACCATTTCTTCGCAACCTCAATGCGCATTTTGTTGTCGTTCTTCATCGTGGCGATGCGAGCCTCACAGGTCTCGCAGTTGATGCCACAGCATGCAATCATTTTATTCATCGCTCTTATTTAATTATCATTTTTACATTTGGCAAAACATTACACTTTTCCAATATAAAATTGAGCAATATTTTACACTTTTCCAACTTTTCTTTCCCCCGCAAACCGTTTCAATGCCTCCTCGTCGAGCCGCTGCACGGTCCATTCGTCCATCGGGATGGCACCGATGCTGCGATAGACCTTCAGGGCGGGGGCGTTCCAGTCGAGGCAGATCCACTCCATACGGCCGCAGTGGCGCTCCACGGCGAGTTTGGCCAGATATTTCAGCAGGGCTTTGCCGTAACCGCGACCGCGTTTTTCGGGCAGGATGAAAAGGTCTTCAAGATAAAGCCCCTTGCGCCCCACGAAAGTGGAGAAGTTGTGGAAAAAGAGGGCGAAGCCGACCACCACGCCATCCTCCTCGGCGAAGACCACCTCGGCGGAACGCTCCACAAAGAGGGAATGGTGGAGAATGGCCTCGTCGGCCACCACCTCGTTGGCACACTTCTCATAGACGGCCAACTTTTTGATAAATTCGAGAACCAGTCCGGCCTCTTCGGACTTCGCTGGACGGATGGCGAAATGGGGATTTTGATGGGTCATAGTGGTTGATTTCTTAAGTTTTTGCAATGACAAAACTGCGTGTGTATTATTCGCTATAGTTGTGGTCCACCACGATCACCACCTGCACGTCGGGCACTAAAGGCTGGAGCTCGGCAGTGAGCCGGCCGACGAAGGCGGCATCATCGTGGACGGAAAAGTCGGGCACGACATCGACAGAGAGCATGCGCTCTGACTCGGAATAGTAGAACCCATGAACCTGCACAATCTCTTGGTGCTCGGTGAGGCGCTTCACAACGGCGCTTTGCAACTCTGCCATGGTGCCGGTGCCAGTGGCTTGGGCATAGATGCCGACCGTCATGATGATGCCGTGCCGCAGATACATCTGCGTGGAAATCTTTCGCGTAAGTCCGTGAATATCATGGGCGTTCATCGTGTCGTCAACACTCACGTGCAGCGAGCCAATTTTCACCTCTGGACCGTAGTTGTGAAGGATGAGGTCATACACGCCGTGTACCTCCTCAAACTCAATCACCTCCTGCTTGATCTGGTGGGTGAGCTCCGCCGAAATGCTGGTGCCCAGCAGCTCGTTGACGGGCGAGGCGAGCATCTCAATGCCGGCCTTGATGATGACTGCGGAAATCAGTACGCCGAGGTAGCCGTCGATGGAGACGTTCCACAGCAGCATGATGCCTGCGGAAACGAGGGTGGCCAGCGTGATGATAGAGTCGAACAGCGCGTCTGAGCCGGAGGCGATGAGGGCATCGCTCTTCAGCTGCTTGCCCTTGCGTTTCACATACAGTCCCAGCACCAACTTCACTACGATGGCTACCACGATGACCACGAGCGTTACAGTGGTGTAACTAGGCTCTGTGGGGTTGAAGATTTTCTTCACCGACTCGATGAGCGAGGTGATGCCCGCCGACAGCACAATGACGGCGATGATGATGGCGCTGAAATACTCGATTCGTCCGAAGCCGAAAGGATGCTTGCGGTCGGCGGGGCGTTGCGAGAGCTTGGTACCCACGATGGTGATGACACTCGACAGCGCGTCGCTGAGGTTGTTGACGGCATCCATCACAATGGCCACACTGCTGGCCACGATGCCGACCCCGGCCTTGAAAGCTGCCAAAAGCACGTTGGCGGCGATGCCGATCCAACTGGTGCGAATGATTTGGGAACTACGGTCCATATTAGTTTAGTGTTTTGTTCTTTGCTTTCATTTCACCATCTCCTCAATATCCTTTTCCATATCCTCGGGTTTGGCCACGGGTGGAAAACGCTTGATGACCGAGCCATCCTTCGAGATGAGGAACTTGGTGAAATTCCAGCGGATTTCGCCCTCCTTGCGGCCTTCTGACTTGCTCAGACTGTCCACCAACTTCATCGTGGCCTTGTTTTTCAACCCTTTCACCTCTTCAGTGGGCACTTGCTCGGTAAGATATTTGAAAATCGGGTGGGCATTCTCTCCGAACACGTCGATTTTCTTCATCAACGGAAAGGTGACACCGTGGTTCAGACGGCAGAACTCGGCGATTTCCTCGTCGCTGCCGGGCTCCTGATGCTTGAACTGGTCGCACGGGAAGCCGAGAATCACCAGCCCTTGGTCTTTGTACTTCTGATAGAGCGCCTCCAGTCCATCGTACTGCGGGGTGAAACCGCACTTCGAGGCGGTGTTGACAATCATCAGTACATTGCCGCGATACTGCGCCATATCCACTTCTACTCCCTTGTTGTTCAGAGCTTTAAAATCATAAATTGTTGCCATGGTTTTTTGTTTTATTGAATAGATTTTCTAAAAGGTGGCCAAGCAGCCACCAATTCACCAACAAAATTACATTTTTTTTGAATATGAGCAATAAAATTGTGAGATTTTTTGAAATTTGTATCTTTGCCGCATCAAAAATTATTGAAAAAGGTTTTTATGAAAATTCAAATCAAATGCTTAATTATTAGTATTTTACTGCTAATCGCAGTGGGGTTGCCGGCATCAGCACAGCGACTAAGCGACCGCTATTTTGGTATCTCCAAACAGGATTTTGTCGATACCATCAAAATTGAAATCTGGGATGGAGCCATCATCGTTCCCGTGGAAATTGAGGGGAAAGTCTATAACATGCTGTTCGACACCGGCGCTGGCATGGGTTTTTGGATTGGAAAAGAGGAGGAATGGATGCGGCCATCGGGCGATACGATCACCACCATGGATGCCCAAAAAAGAAAGAAAAAGACGGCAATGATGTTCATTCCTTCCATTCAAGTGGGCAGCCTTAGCATTCTAAATTATCCAGTAGTGGTGGATGAAGGGCTCAACGATTTCGCCTGCGGAATGATTGATGGTGCTTTCGGCTTTGACGTTGTTTCCAAAGGCATCTCACTCAAATTTGATACCCAAGACAGTCTGCTAATCATGACCTCCCACCACAAAATCTTCGCCAAAGAGGAGAAGGGGCACGCCAAGGTGAAATTCAAAAATTATTTCGGTCGGCCGTTTATATGGACGAAAATCCCGTTTGCTCGTCCGAGAATGCTTTTCGATATGGGCGCTGTGGGCGGTTGGTTCGGTCTCCCGCAAGACCTGCTGGACCTGTGGGCGAAAAATGATCCTAAAATCAAGCAGCAACTCGATGAGATGACAGTGAATCGAGATACGACCGTGATGACCTACGCTGGTCTTTTCGGCGCCAACTATGATACGGTTGTCAATGGCGAACTCTGTTTCCCTGAGATTGAAATCGGCGACATCATTCTCAAAGAGGTGTGGGTCTCGACCGCCACGCACAACCGGGCCATCGGTTCGGCCATCTTGAAACATCTCTCGCTGATTATCGACGCTCCGAAGAAGTGTTTTTACTTCCTTCCCCACGATGGCAACCCAGAAATCACCGTGGCCAACAGGGGAAAGGGAGTCAATGTCGTTCCTGCCGAGGAGGGCGACCCCAATGGTGCGCTGAAAGCCCTCGTGCGCAAAGGCACCGAAGCCTACGAGCGTGGCCTTCGCACAGGAGATTATCTGATCAGTGTTGATGGGGTGCCCATCACAGATATGTGTACCTATATGCGTTTGATGCGCAAAAAAGGAGCCACCCACATCGTGTTCCGTAGTCCTGAGGGCGAAATCAAGGAGATGGAATGGTAACCATACGTAATGTTCATTTTACTGTCTCACAATCCAGAAATTTTATGTAAGTTTGCAGCCTCAAAATTAAAACAACAAAATTATTCAATATGATTTACTTAGACAATTCTGCAACCACGTTCCCGAAACCGAAGGAAGTGTATGATTTCATGGACCATTTTTATCGCACCCATGGTGTGAACCCCGGCCGTTCGGGCTTCGATGCCGCTATCGAAACGGGCGAGCTTGTGTCCGACACCCGTAAGATGCTCACCAACCTGTTCAATGGCGGTGGCGACTTCAACCGTCTGACCTTCAGCTACAATGCTACCGACTCCTTGAACATGATCATCCAGGGTTTGGCGTTGGAGCACCCCGGCTGCCACGTCATCACCACCATGTTGGAGCACAACTCCGTGTTGCGTCCGCTCTACACGCTCGAACAACGCGGCCAGATCGAGGTTACCTACCTGCCGTTCGACGAACGCGGTTATGTGAGCCCCGACGATGTGAAGAAGGCCATCAAGAAGAATACGAAATTTATGGTTTGCACGCACTGCTCTAACGTCATCGGTACCATCCAGCCGCTGGCTGAAATCGGTAAGGTTTGCCACGAAAACGGTCTGATCTTTGTGGTGGACGGCAGTCAGGGCGCTGGTGCTGTGGATTTGGATATGCAGGCTCAAAATATTGATGTTTACTGCTTTACGGGACATAAGTGCCTGATGGGACCCACCGGCATCGGTGGTTCGTACGTGCGCGAAGGCGTCACCATCGGACAGACCCGCTTCGGCGGTACTGGTGTGCGCTCTGCCGTTCCCGGTCATCTCGAAGAGTATCCCTATCGTCTCGAAGCCGGTACCCTCAACCTCCTCGGTGTCGCCGGCCTTAACGCGGGTGTGAAATGGATTATGAAAGAAGGTATCATGAACATCCACAACCGTGAGATGGTGCTTTGGAAAAAGCTCCGCGACGGTCTCAAAGAGATTGAAGGTGTGACCATCTACTGCGCCACCTCTGTTGAGAACCAGAACCCCGTGCTCTCGTTCAATGTCAAGGGTTGGGACTCCAGCGATGTGGGCACGATGCTCGATGTGGACTACGATATCGCTTGCCGTATCGGTCTGCACTGCGCTCCCAAGGTACACGAAGGCCTCGGCACCATCAACTGCCACGGCTCCGTGCGCTTCAGCGTGGGTGCTTTCACCACCGAACAGGAAATCGATACCGCCATCGAGGCTGTGAAGGATATCGCTTCCATGAAGAACTAATTTTCTTTCATCATTTTAACTATAAAAAAATGCTCGAATCTCCGCAAAAAGAAATGTATGCCAAGGAACGTTTCACCGCCTTGCAGGCGCAGCGTCTCGCCCAGGAAATCGCCTTTGGCCCTATCGTGTTCCAAGTGTCCCGCCTGATGGTGAAATTCGGCATCTTCCAGATGCTCGATGACTGCAAGGGCGGCATGACCATGGACGAAATCGCCCAGAAGGCCAACCTGTCGCACTACGGCGCGCAGGTGCTACTCGAGTCGTCGCTCACGATCGGCACGGTGCTCTACCGCGAGGGACGTTTCTTCCTGGCCAAACCCGGCTGGTTCCTCCTGCACGACGACATGGCCCGCGTGAATATGGACTTCAACCACGATGTCAACTACCTCGGACTCTTCAACTTGGAGGAGGCCATCCTGAACGGCAAACCGGAAGGGTTGAAGGTGTTTGGCAGCTGGCCAACCATCTACGAAGGCTTGTCGCAGCTGCCCCCGCAGGTGCAGAAGAGCTGGTTCGGCTTCGACCATTTCTATTCCGACAACTCGTTCGAGCAGGCCTTGCAGATTGTGTTCAGCAACCATCCGCGCACCTTGCTGGATGTAGGTGGCAATACAGGGCGTTGGGCCACGCAGTGTGTGAAGCACGATGCGGAGGTGAATGTCACCATCATGGACCTCCCGCAGCAGCTGGAGATGATGCGCAAGGCCACCGCCGGTCTGGAGGGTGCCGACCGTATTCACGGCCACGGCTGCAACCTCCTCGATGAGGCCACCGCCTTCCCGGTCGGCTTCGATGCCATCTGGATGAGCCAGTTCCTCGACTGCTTCTCCGAGGAGCAGGTGTGCAGTATCCTGCGCCGCGCCGCCGCTTCCATGAATGCGGGCAGCAAACTCTATATCATGGAGACCTTCTGGGATCGCCAGCGCTTCGAGACCGCCTCTTACTGCTTGGCACAGATCAGCCTCTATTTCACGGCATTAGCCAACGGAAACAGCAAGATGTATTACTCCGATGATATGGCCCGCTGCGTGGAAAGCGCAGGCCTCTCCATCGAGAAGATCCACGACGGACTGGGCCTCGGCCACAGCATCATGCAGTGCGTGAAGAGGTAAACATCAAGTTTCACCTCATTTATAACGAAAACGGCTAAATTTCTTGAAAGAGATCTAGCCGTTTTTTTGAATTTTTTATTGTAAAGCGAAGGTGATGGGCAACTGGAAATACGAGCGGCACGGCTGCCCATTGTTTTGTGCTGGATCCCACTTCGGCATGGCCTTAACTACACGAATCGACTCATTGTCAAGGGCCTTATAGACACTATGCAGCACATTAACACTAGTAATGCTACCGTCTGTTTCCACTACAAATTCAAGGATCACAACCCCCTGAAATGAGCCGTGGATGGGTGGATATTCTACATTTTCGACGAGAAATTTCTTTAATGAATCCACCCCGCCGGGGAACATCGCCCTCTCTTCAGGATCTCGCAGAATGATGCCGCCCTTGGCCTCAAATTCACGACCTGTACGCTTGTCTATCAACAAGATGCGCTCTGAATCACCCACATTGGTGGGGGAGAGCTGATATGCAGGATTGTCGCTGGCGATGACAACATTATGCAGGGAGTGGCAGTTTGCGAAAATATCATGTCCGATTTCTGTCACGGTGTTGGGAATGAGGACAGAGGTCATGCTGACACATTCAGAGAAAGCCCCATCGCCAATGGAAGTAACTGAAGGAGGAAGGGTGATGGTGGTCAGGTTTTCGCATTGGGCGAAAGCCCATGCCCCAACGGAGGTAATGGCATATTCTCGACCCTCATAAGATACTTCCTCAGGGATGATCACGTTGCTGGAAGTCCCCATATTAGTGACCTTTTTTACTTCAACGGTTTTGGGGTCACTTAAAACCCGATACTCGAGTTCTTGTCCGGTGCTGCACTCCTT
>JBGUYY010000120.1:0-2601 GCA_045222555.1 Bacteroidales bacterium
CCCGTCTGCGCCAACAGACGGAACCGGGACAGTCCTTTTCGTTTCTCTGGAATCCATCAATCTATCAATCCTCCTTCATGCCGCCCAGCGTCACTGAGATAAGGTCAATGGTGGCGAGAAGTTCATCCCCCACGTCGCCCCCGGCCTCAATGCGCCGCAGTTCCCCCAGGACGGCGGCGAGTTGGTCACGCAGGGCCTTGTAGACCCTGGGATTGCCCTGCACCACCACGGCCCGGTCTAAGAGCCGCCGGGTGATGTAGTCCTGCTTCGTCAGGCCAGAGAGCCGCACAGCGGCGTCAATCTGCTTGTTTTCCTCCGGGGATACCCGGAAGGCCACGGTCTTGTTCCTCCAGCGGTTGTGAGTGTCCAAATTCTTAGCTGACATTACGCTCCCATCCTTTCAAAGTCCAATTTGTCTGCCATTTCCGTCTGCTTGGACGGAAACAGGTGGGCATAGCGATAGGTGATCTCGATACTCTCATGCCCCACACGGTCAGCAATCGCCACAGCGGAGAAGCCCATGTCAATCAGAAGTGAGATGTGCGAATGCCGGAGGTCGTGGATTCTGATACGCTTGACCCCTGCCGACTTCGCCCCTCTGTCCATCTCATGGTGGAGATAGCTTTTCGTGATGGTGAAAATGCGCTCCTTCTTCTTGATACCGTAGAGCATCCCCAGGTAATCCTTCATCTCGTCACAGAGGAAGTTGGGCATTTTAATGGTGCGGTTGCTTTTCTTCGTCTTTGGCGTGGTAATGACGTCCTTGCCGTGGAGCCGCTGATAGGACTTGCTGATTTTCACCGTCCCGGCCTCAAAGTCAAAGTCTGCCGGGGTCAGGGCCAGCAGTTCCCCCTCCCGAATACCACACCAGTAGAGCATTTCAAAGGCGTAGTAGGAAACGGGCTTGTCCATCATGGCATCTGCAAACTTCTGGTACTCCGCTTTCGTCCAGAACAGCATTTCCTTCCGTTCCTCTGACCCCATGTTCCCAGCCTTGGCGGCGGGATTGGAGCGCAGCTCATAGAAGCGGACAGCGTGATTGAAGATGGCGCTAAGCTGGTTGTGCAGGGTTTTGAGGTAGGTAGCCGAGTAGGGCTTGCGCTTCTCGTCCCGGTAGGCCAGCAACTCGTTCTGCCATGCGATCACGTCCTTGGTGGTGATCTCGCTAATCTTCCGCTTGCCAAAGTAGGGCAGAATTTTCTTCTGGATGATGTTCTCCTTGGTCAGCCAGGTGTTCTCCTTGAGCCGGGGTTTCATATCCTTGGTGTAAAGCTCGGTAAAGGCTTCAAAGGTCATATCCAGGTCGCCGGAGGTCTGCATCTGGAAACTGCGCTCCCACTCCTGGGCCTCCCGTTTGGTGGCAAAGCCACGCTTGCACTTCTGTTTGCGCTCCCCCGTCCAGTCCTGATACCGCACCATGACGTACCATGTTCCTCTTGCTTCGTCCTTAAAGACTGGCATTTAGTTCCCTTCCTTTCTGGCCCCGTAGAGCCGTTCGTTGAAATACTGGCGGTTGACCCGCCCTGCGATGGTGATGAAGCCCTTGTCCTTCAATTCTTCGTTGAGCTGCCGGATGAGTTTATAGGCGTAGGGCTTCGATACACCCAGCTCGTCCGCAACTTCTTCCGCCCGGATGAATCTGTTCTCCATATGGATTCCTCCTTTCTTTTGATTTAACGCTATTTGCTTAACGTAGTCCTATTATACTAACTCTATTCCGTTATGTCAAGACCTTCCAACGAGAAAATATAAACAAATTTATTTATTTTTCTCTTGACTGGTCTAAACATATCTGTTATACTTCAAGTGTCCCCATTACATAGATTGGAGTTGGCAGTTATGGCGATTGGTGAACGTATTCGTTTCTTCCGCAACATGAAGGGCATCACACAGAAGTATCTTGGCATGGTGGTGGGTTTCCCGGAACGCTCCGCCGATGTGCGTATGGCACAGTATGAAACCGGGAGCCGCACCCCCAAGGCCGACCTGACAAAGACCCTGGCTGACTTCTTTGATATTTCCCCTGATGCCCTGACCGTCCCTGACATAGATACCGACATCGGCCTGATGCACACCCTCTTTGCTTTGGAGGATATTCGGGGGCTGACTATTGGGGAGATTGACGGCGAGGTTTGTCTGCGTCTGGACAAATCCAAAGGCAAGACCTATGCCAATATGCTTGATATGCTGTCCGCCTGGGCGGAGCAGGCCAAGAAGCTGGAGGCCGGGGAGATCACCAGGGAGGACTATGACCGCTGGCGGTACAACTACCCCAAGTACGACACCACCCTGCGGTGGGCAAAAGTTCCCTCACAGGAATTGAGTGATTTCCTGGTGGATGCACTCAAAGATAGCCCCGATACTGATGAATAGACAGCAAAAGCCCTTACCGACGTTGCCATCGGTAAGGGCTTTCTAATATGGTTGTCCTCACTTATAAGCCGCAAAAGAACATTCTTTACCCGCAATCCACTGGGGATACAGAATGATACGGCCTATGGGGAGCGTTATCAAATCGTTATCAAAAGAGAGATATAAAACCGCAAAATCGTTGTGCCGCAACGGGTTCGGAGTTTCAAAAACTCACTCCCACTCGATGGT
>JBGUYY010000121.1:0-1984 GCA_045222555.1 Bacteroidales bacterium
TGGTCATTACCGCGCGGAAAAAACAGCGGTAAACACCATAAAATTCATGGTCATTACCGCGCGGAAAAAACAGCGGTAAACACCATACCCTAAAGGGTATGATACGTTCCGCACTACGTCACGCTCGGACGGTAGGTGACTCGCCTTGGAATCGGCGGTCACCCCTACCGAGCATAACGTGACAAAGGCAAAAAAAGGAAAAAAGAAAGGTGATGAAAATTGACACAATTCTTTATGGCTATGATGCCGCCGACAGTCACAGCGCAGATGCACAAGGTAACAGCGAAAAACGGCAAGCCAATCTTCTACGATACGCCGGAGATAAAGGACGCCCGCTGCCGGTTGAAATCGTATCTTTGGAAGCATAGACCCAAAGAGCCCTACGGCGTCGGCGTCAGGCTTATAGTCAAGTGGCTGTTTCCGAAAGGGAGACACAAAAGCGGAGAGTACCGCATAACAAAGCCAGACACCGACAATCTCCAGAAGCTGTTGAAGGACTGTATGACGCAAATCGGATTCTGGAAAGACGACGCTCTTGTTGCAAGTGAGATCGTTGAAAAATTCTGGTCTAACATTCCGGGGATATGGATCCGGATAGAACCGCTTGAGGAGGGAACGAAATGAAAATGAGATGTTTTGTAAATCAGCATTGCAGTTTAGACTGTCCGAATTTTGCGATAGATGCGATAGACGACAAGTACGGATACGGCATTGCGGCTGATATGGGGCTTGAAGAAGTTAAATGCAAAGACTGCCGCTATGAGACCGGCAAATGTGAAGATTGTTATTTTATGGGGACAAACGGCGAAAGACAGTGCCCGGAAGATATCCGGTGTAAGGAGGGCAACTAATGGAATTTTTAGGAGGTCTGTTCATCGGCGCATTGATTGGATTTTTTACAGCCGGACTTTGTGCGGCCGGGAAGGATGACAGATAGTGACAAGGGAAGAAGCGATCAAGTGGATTGGATATCATATCGATATCTCAGACTACGATGAAGATGACGATTTGCTGACAGCCTTGAAGATGGCTGTTAAGGCACTGAAAAAGCAGAGGGCAGGGCACTGGTGGATCAATCCTGATGGGTATGCGCCTTACTGCTCTGAGTGCAAGCATGATAGCGACAGAGCATCAGCATACTGCCCGAACTGTGGCGCAAAGATGGAGGAAGTAAAATGAGCGAACTTGAAAAAAAGGCAAGGCTGAGACAGGAGCAAAATATCATTGATAGGATTGAGAACGTAAAGCGATTGATCCAGATGGAAACGACTCTGCTTACAGTGGAGGGCGCATCAGACTATGGGCGCTACAGGTACACTACCTCAAAGGATGAGTTAGTGGGAGGGTGGCTGCTGAATGATCTCAGAGATGAAATCCAGCTTCAGCTTCTCTCTATCGTTGCCCTGTGTTACGGCGACAACCCGGACATCGGCGAGCCCTGCCCTATGCTTGAATGGCAAAAGAACGGAGAGTATGAAGAACACCCAGAAGACAGATTTCATAATACTTGGAAAGAATGCCTTGTGTGGGCGTGATAGGAGGTGTTGAAGTATGGGACAGCACAAGCGCAATCCTGTGGCTATCGCCGCCAAAAATGGAAAAATCAAGAAGAAGAAACCGCTTGACTCTAATGTTTCAAAAAAGCTGTTCAATGCGCTTATCACTAGCGTTGCGATCAGAACAGGGATATTATTTATTCCGTCGAAGGGAGGTAGATATAATGCGTGAGATACTTTTCAGAGGGAAGCGCATTTCAGACGGCGAATGGGTAGAAGGCTATTTGGGCGTTGAAGTCGGTGGCGCACCGGTTATCGAGTATTGCGGTACTGATGAAGATGTGGGAGATTATGTCGAAGAGCAATTTGTTAACCCCGAAAGTATCGGGGAGTTTACCGGCCTGACCGACAAGAACGGCACAAGGGTCTTTGAGAATGATATCGTTACAGTGTATTACAATCCTAAATATGTCGGTGTTTCAAAAGAC
>JBGUYY010000122.1:0-2170 GCA_045222555.1 Bacteroidales bacterium
AGTTCGCGGGGTGTATTTGGAGGAGCTTCCCGACAGGGTGTCCGACACATCGGAGATCAGTTCGGATCGTTACAGCGTGATCGAGGATGATCTGATGAATGTCGAGGGGATCTCGGATACGAGCTGTCCCTTTACGCATTCGTATGCGGCGTACATTTACGTTTCCGAGGCCGGGACATACCGTTTTTACGTTCGAGCGAACTTCGGAGCAGAAGCAACGATCTATGACGGGGAGAACGGAGTAACCGTTCGTGTTTCATGCGGCTTCCAGGCGGAATCGAGCAGCGTTGAAGAAATCGCGTTTGACGGTCCTGGGTATTATAAGGTCGAGGTGAAGTATTTCAGTACCGGAGAAGCGTCTCCTGTATTGGAGCTGCATTTCGGGAAGAACGAGGCAGATTCCGCGTCGAGGGAAGAGCTGCCTCAGCTCCGGGATTTTTATATAATGAGAAATTCAAACGGCTCCGCGTCCTTGCGTGGCAATGGAACGGAACTGCGGCCTGGACAAGCATATCCCATTGAGCTCCATGGTCTCGACGGGTATTCGATATATGGTGGCACAGTAACGATATGGCGAGCTGATGGATCCCAGACGTATCCTCTCGAATGGGATACGGCAAAGATTCCGTATGTTCCAATCCAGAATGCCACTGCATATCCTGCGAGCGGATGTTCCGCGAGGATTACGGTTCTTGCATCAAGCGGAGGTGGATGCGGGTGTGGAGGAAGTACCACATCTCAGACGCTTACCTTCAACGCGACGGTGAAGCCGGAGAAATATAACGAAAACGGAAAGAAACCTCCCATTTGCTCCTGTACCTGTTCCAACAGAACGATAGCTGAAAACAAACATTGCATCAGTTTCAGCCAGAACATTGGGCGTACGCCTTGGGCGGCAGGTACACCCATAGGACAGCTGTTCGTTGAGGAGGACAAGCCGAGTGCGGCGATGCTGACGCCTGCGGTGCTGAAGTATCGTCATGTGATGCGGCGGAAGCTGCTTGATGTGAGTTCTGCGACGTCAAGGGGATACATTGATGTTTCGGATGGATGCGGTGAGACCACGAGATACGATCTTTCGACAGGTCGAGCAACGGGTCTGTCCGTAACGGAAGACAGCATGCTCGCAAGCAGCGGTTCGGAATGGGTGGAGCAGTTTGCCGACCGGAGCCAGGTGGTATATAACAGCGCCGGAGAGATGGTGCGCTTTGTGACTTCCGGGGGGATTGTGCTTGGCTCGAAAGATTTCGGGATCGACGTTGTTGAGACTGGCGGACAGATCAAGCAGATCTACTCGATTGCGGACGGACTAATGAACGTGACGTCCGTGACGTCCTCGGGAACAAGTGGGACGTTCCGGGTTGACTGGTATTCCCCGAATGCTGTGCTCAGTTCCGGAACGACGGGATATGTGACCTCGGCCGGAGCGAATCCCGTGAAGAGCTTCCAGTTCGGCGGGGTATATCAGCCCGCTATGAGCGGACGCGACCTGAGGTTTTACCTGACGGAAAGCCGGTATGGAGGGACACAGACTTATTACACCTGCTGGGAATACTCGGAAGAGTACGACTCGGACTATGAGGAAATGAACTATCAGGGCTGGGCGATGTACAAGGGGAGTGCATCGAGCGCGATTCAGCAGACGGATCTGCGGATCATCACGAGCGGGGAATATTCCGGCTCGAATTTCCATGTTTCCAATGTGATCGTGTCCGGGTCATGTTCTCTGGCGGACTATGTGTCGTCGGGAGGCATCGTCGCCCTTTATGAGCGGAATGCGGAAGTGAACTGCGGGGGACTCGGCAATTCCCGCGAGGATGAATATATCGGGAGCGATTCGGAACGCACGGAATCTTCGGCCAGGATCAGCAGTGGATACGGGATCGGGAAACCGTCCAGTACGGAAGACCGATACAGGAACGGGACATATTACGAGTACGACTCGCTGTCGAGATTGAAGACCGTTGAGACGAATGACGGATACGACTGGCTCTATACGTCCTACACATATCCTCAGACGCCCGCAAGCGGTTTCCCGGATTACCGTCCGGCCTCTGTCGTGTCGTCTTACTATTACATCGACCCGGACTATCCGGAACCGGAATACTATTTCAAGCAGACGACCTATTCGTATCAGGATGATGCGACAGTCGGTCGTTCTGAGACGATC
>JBGUYY010000123.1:0-1559 GCA_045222555.1 Bacteroidales bacterium
GCCCAGTAAGAGGAGTTTTGACATAATTGCTGTATTTTAATTGTTAATTTTACACTATAAAGCGGTGCAAAGATACGCAAAAAAATCAAATCAGCGGAAATAATTTACTATCCACTGATTCTATGACTGTTGCGCGGCCATACTATTCCACCACGAGCCGCTGGATGCCTATGCCTGACGGCGTAGTGACATGCACGGTGTAGATGCCCGACGGGAACGGACGCAGGTCTATCAGTCCGTCGGCAGGCAACGGCCCTCGGCGCATCAGCACACGGCGACCCGCTACATCAAGCATTTCCACCTTCTGCACCGCCTCCTCGCAGGTAAGCCTCACCGTACCAGCAGCAGGGTTGGGGCTTAGCACAAAGTCCACCCCCGACTCCACTATGTCGATGCCCGACACAGGCATATTTACCACAGCCATATTGCTCCACGGACCCCACACCACAGTGTCGTAGGTCGACGTGGTATAGCGGCACATGCTGCGCACCCACACACCGAGGGTCACGCCGTGCGGCATAGTATCTAGATTCACCACGGTATCGGTGGTGGTAAACACCGCGAATGCCGAGTCCACCGGCTTGTTGCCATACCCCACAGCCACCTGGTACCGCTCCGTAGGATAGTCGTTCCACAGCACCATGCCCTGTGACGCATAAGAGCGCAGCCCCCTCACCACGCTGTCGCACCGAAACCCGATAATGGGGAATATACCGCCCCAATTGCCAACATATTTCATTAGATAAGTACACGAATCCATTTCGGCCGAACTACTCGTCAGGCTAAAACCGTCACAAAGCATATTACCCAAAACCGCCGGATGCGTCATTCTTTGGTCAGCAGCACCGCAGACCAACCCTCCTCCTGCCACAGAATTGCCCGAATGCAAGCAAAAAACATACATAACAATAGTATCGTGAACGTTATGGATACTATCAAAATAAAACTCATCCACCTCTACTTTCTCACTGAAAGGAGTTGGTGCACTTGCAGAATATATAAAATCGCGAACTATGTCTCCTCTGTTACCTGAATGCAACGAATCTGTCATCCAAAACCCGAACCCTTGATCATCCTTGTCCATTCGCTCGTAAAGCCTCACAACATATCGAAGGGTGGTATCGTTGCGATAACTTTCACGAAGAGTGACAGCAAGCCCCAAAATAGAAACATTGCTGTCAGGAACATAAAAAATACAATTAACCGCACTCTGCGAAATGAAAGTCGCAGTATCGCTATACGGCAAAAACCAATAATACGGGTCGCCGTAACGGACAGGCTCCTGCGCCGACAGGCCACTGGCCAGCACAGCAAACAAAACAACGGCAAGAAAATTCTTCATGGCCAAACAAACCTTTTTTTCAAGATGCAAAGATACTAAGAAATTCTCGAATGGCAAATAAAATAAATAAAAACATAAAAAATTATATTATATGAACTTTTTTGCGTATCTTTGCAAGTTTAAAGCAGTACAATATGCAGTTCAAAGACATTGCAGGACAGCGAGATGTGATAAACCGGCTGACGGAAATCATCGACAGCGGACGTGTGAGCCACGC
>JBGUYY010000124.1:0-1729 GCA_045222555.1 Bacteroidales bacterium
CATTCTCTATTTTGGGTGCAAAGATAATAACAATATTCCATATTCACAAATTTGTGAACACTTTTTTTGATGATTTTGCATTCTAGATACGAAGAAACGGAAGCCAACGCTGACTTCCGTTTCTCTATTCTAACGGATCAGAGAACCGTCCCCTGACCCATTGGGCTTCTAAAATGAGAGAGAGGCATCCGATTAAGGGTGCCTCTTCAATATTTGTACGCCCAGCATAGCGTAAAGAAAAAAAACAGGGCGAGACTCACGCCTGGCCCTGTCAATTCCTGTTTTTATTGTTTAATCTTCAAAAGAACTTTTTTATGTCAGAAAAAATCTCTTTCTTTTCATATCGGGGATGTTCCCATGTGTCTGGGATTAATCCGCTAGAGCAGGAGTCAGCGTCCAAGTGAGGTTTTCATTTGAGACGGCGAGGGTGAGACCACCATACGAGCCACCATCCGTAGGTGTTGGAGACCAAGTAGCGCCATTAAATACATCTTCTGTGCCGAATGTCACTTTGGTGCAACTGCCGTTACCACCTCTACCAATGATATCAATACCACCGCCCTTCGTGGCAGTCACCTGAGTCACGCCAGTAGTAATCGTGATATCACCGCACTTAGCATTTTTACCGCCACCGATACCGGCAGCACCTTGTCCACCAGAAGCAGTAATGACGCCGCCCTCAATGTTGATGTTGCCACAGCCTATAAACCAGCCGCCGCCGATGCCTGCAGCTTCGCCATTGCTGCTGGTGCTAAGCGTACCCGTGCCTTTAGTTTCACCCTTGATGGTGAGCGTCTTGCCAGAGGGTATTAAGATGCCTGGATAGCTCTCATTGAATCCTTTCACGGTGTTCTCTGTACCGTCCTTCAGGATGATAGTAGCATCGCCCAAGCAGTTGATACCGGCCCACTCGTATTCATGCAGCCCAGTCACGCCCATGATGGTTATGCCGTCGAGGGTCACGGTGGCACCGTCGGCAATCGAGATCTTTACTTTTGCACTCAGCTTACCTGTCAGCACATCGCCGTTCTGAGCCTCGTAGGCAGCTGTCAGCGTCGAGAGGTCGACAAAATTGCCCACGGGAGCAGCAGTTACCGTCACAACGCAGGTAGCGGTCTTGTCGCCTGCCTGGGCGGTGATGGTGGCGGTGCCTGCGGCTACACCAGTCACATTACCATTGTCATCAACGGTGGCAATAGCGGTGCTGCTGCTCGTCCAAGTGACAGTCTTGTCGGTAGCGTCTGCAGGCTCTACGGTAGCTTTCAGCGTACCAACATTTCCAACACTCAGCTTCATCTCGTCGGCATCGAGCTTGATACCCGTCACAAGCACGATATTCTTGGGTGTCCATGACTCAGGTAAACCGTCGTCGCTGTTTTTAGTCATATCCACAACACTCTCCAGCACCTTCTCACCTGTGGCCTCGGTGCCTGCCTTACCCAGCCAGTCCTTCGTGCTGTTCTCGGCCTTGATGTCAGTGGCCAGACACTTCACGTGGTTCAGCTTGGCGCAGTCGTAGAACATCTCCTGATAGCAGTTCTTCTCCAACTTCGGAGCAGGCAGCTCAGGGGCTTTCTCGATGCCCTTACAGCCGTTGAACATATCCTGATAGCAGCCCTCCGTCAAGGTAGTGGCGGGCAACACGAGCAGACGCTCGGTATTGTTCACGAGTTTCTCGGCACCTGCGAACAAGCCGTAGAAGGCATTGTTGGCCTCGATGGTTGTCGCG
>JBGUYY010000125.1:0-2781 GCA_045222555.1 Bacteroidales bacterium
GCCGTTTCGGCATACATAGCTTCCAATATTGGAATGCCAAATCCCTCAAAGTATGACGGATATACCAATGCTTCGGAGGCAGAAACCAGACCCGCAAGGTCGTCGGGCTCCACGCGCCCGGGCATAATCACGTCCGCTCGGTGCTGCATATTATCGTATGCAGTGGCAAGCTCGTCCTGCCACCACACCTTGCCACCCACCACCACAAACTTTAGATTACCTGATTCCATGCTCTTTAGCTTGTCAAATGCCACGAGCAGGTTGGCCAGATTCTTGCGCTTGAGAATGGTGCTGACAAAAATGATATAGGGACTATCGCCAGTATAGCGGCGACGGATCTCCGCCTTCTCTTCATCGGTGTGTGGACGGTAGCGGTCGTGGGCACCGTCGTAGACAACATCAATCTTTGCCTCATCGACACCATAGGTGGCGGCGATATCGCGCTTCGAATACTCCGATACCGTGGCTATGCGAGTGGAGTTGCGGGCGAACCGAGGGAACCAATGCGTCATATAGCGCTGGTGCGACGACATGAGGTTGTCTTTCGAATGCTCGAAGTTGAGGTCGTGAATCACCGTCAATGTTGGCACCCTGGGGTGCTGCGGCATCATGCCGTCGGGCGACAGATAAAGGTCAATCTTGTATTTCTTCAATGCCATCGGCACAGCCCATTCGAAGAACATATACCATAGTACAGGATGCCGTGCCTGCGGACAGAGTACCACGGGCACTATGTTGGGTGCGGCGAGGAATTCTTCGGCCGGCTTGCGGTCAAAAAAGAAGTAGAAGGTATGCTCGGGGTGCGCCTTGGCCATACGTATGGAGGTCTCGGCGGCGAACCAACCGATGCCGTCCATCTTGCCCTTGAGCATGAGCCTCGTATTTATGGCGATGCGCATTAGCGGTGTATCGTTTCGTCAATCACACGGGGGAAATGCTCCTTTTCGAGCAGATGAATCTTGGCGGCAACGGTATCGGGCGTGTCGTCGGGCGTAACGCTGCAACGGGCCTGGAAGAGCGTGGTGCCACGGTCGTAATGGTTGTCGACAATATGGATTGTTATGCCCGTCTCCTTCTCGTGCGCCGCCACAACGGCCTCGTGAACATGGTGGCCGTACATGCCCTTGCCACCAAACTTGGGCAGCAAGGCCGGATGGATATTGATGATGCGATTAGGGTAGGCCGCGAGCATGTTCTCCGGCACCAGCCAAAGGAAGCCGGCAAGGATAACCCAATCGGCCTTCCTCTCGCGCAGATAGTCGAGCACAGCCGAGCTCTCGTAGAAGTCCTTGCGCCCGAAGTAGCGGGCCTCGATGCCGAGGTTCTTGGCACGTTCGGCGATATAAGCGTCGCGCTTGTTATAGATGATGCAGCACACCTCGACATCGGTGCGGCCGGCGAAATATTCGCTGATTTGCTGGGCGTTAGTACCGTTGCCCGAGCCCAATATGGCTAGCCTTATAGGTTCCTTCATGGCCATCGTGTTTGATTGGAATTGATTTGCAAATTTACACAAAATATACGAATTGGAGGATTTTTAGGGCAAAATAATCATGGGTTGACTGAATATCAAAGGATTGTCCACAACCATGGCATCGGGCAAACACCCGATATTTCTCGGTTCATCTTCAGTTGTTCTTCAGTTGTTCTTCGGTGGATCACTGAAGAACAACTGAAGAACAACCGTAAAACAATCGAAGAACAGGGCAAACCAATTCGGCAGCTCAGTAGGTCAAAAACGACGAAAAGGGGAACGACAGGTGTAAAAAACAGTCGTGAAATGTCAAAAAAAGTTAAAATTTTTAAAAATACACCCTCTTTTATATCAACGAATTAACAGGTGGCTGTGCATTGACAAATGTTAAATAATCTTGCCATATCGGAAAAATTTCGTTTCTTTGCATCCGATTTTAACTTTAAAAATTGAAGAAAATGTCTGAAATTGCAACCAAAGTTATCAGCATCATCACCGACAAACTCGGTGTCGAAGAGAGTCAAGTTGTTCCCGAGGCCAGCTTCACCAATGATCTTGGCGCCGATTCGCTTGACACTGTCGAGCTGATTATGGAGCTTGAGAAGGAGTTCGATCTGTCCATTCCCGACGAGGAAGCCGAGAAGATTGTTACCGTTGGCGACGCCATCGCTTTCATCGAAAACGCAAAGAAGTAAATCTTCTTTTCAGCAGAGAACGTTGAAATGATGAAGCGCGGCATGTCCGTGCTTCACCATTTCAGCCTTTTCAGGTATCTGAAAACCCAACAATCCCCCTGTCAAATCCCTTATGGAGTTGAAGAGAGTTGTTGTTACCGGACTCGGAGCGCTAACCCCCATTGGAAACAGCGTACCCGCCTTATGGGAGGGTTTGACCAATGGTGTAAGCGGTGCGGGTCCGATAACTCATTTTGACGCAGCGAAATTCAAGTGCCGGATAGCGGCGGAACTCAAAGGTTTCGACGCATTGAACTATTTCGACAAGAAGGAGATGCGTCTGTTTGACGGTTATACCGTCTACGGATTGGTAACGGTAGACGAAGCCCTGCGCGACGCCGGCTTCATCAATCAGAACATCGACGACGACCGTTTCGGCGTCGTATGGGGTTCTGGAATGGGTGGCGTCACGTCGCTCCAGAACGAGATAATCGACTACGCCGTCAACGACCGCAACCCCCGCTTCAGCCCCTATTGGGTTCCCAAGGTTATCACCGACATCTGCGCCGGCCAGATAGCCATACGCCACGGCTTGCGCGGCCCCAACTACTGCACTGTGGCAGCCTGTGCCTC
>JBGUYY010000126.1:0-2155 GCA_045222555.1 Bacteroidales bacterium
GAATATCTCATGTAACTGTGCTGAAACCTCCTTATACTTTTGGAAGTGCGGCTCCACGATGATCAGTTGCGGACACAGACGCTTGGCCACCTGAATGGACTGCGCCGAATGCACGCCAAACCGCCGAGCCTCGTAGCTGGCTGTTGACACTACACCCCGTTCGGCATCGTGACCTACCGCTATCGGCTTGCCACGAAGTTCAGGATTTTCTCGCTGCTCTACAGCCGCGAAAAATTGATCCATGTCCACGTGGATGACCTTCATAAGCTCATTCTTAGCTTATTTCGCTTCGATGTTGATTTTAGGTATGCGACCGTCTTTCATACGCTGAAACTCGCGGAAGGCGGTAGTGCGACGGAAACCGTTTCCACCAGAGGGAATGCCGTCGTGATAGAAGAGGTATGACTTACCCTTGAAGTCGATGGTGCCGCCGTGGATGGTAAAAGAGCCAGGCGACTCGTCAGTGATACGACCTTCGTAGTGCCATGGGCCGTGGATGCTCTTGGCCGTCGAATAGGCCCAGTGCTCAGGCACGCCACCTGCAGCATATTCCAGAAAGTAGGTATCACCAATCTTATAGATCCAAGGGGCTTCCTCAAAGCCCGTCTTCATCACCTTCTTGTGCAGTTGGTAGTCCATCTTCATACATTTTGGTCCGAACTGTGCCTCGTCGTCCAGCATGGGGCGCATGTCGCAGATACCGTTGTTGGCAAAGCTCTTGTCGATGCTAATCATGTCTTCGTTCAACTTAGCATACCAGCAGCCGTTGTTGCCCCAGAAGAGCCATGCCTGCCCGTCGTCGTCGATGAACACCGTGGGGTCAATGAAGCCCCAGTCACCAGGGATGAGCGGCTTACCGATGGGGTCAGTCCAAGGCCCTTCAGGACGATTGGCTACGGCTACGCCGATTCCGTGGAGGTGCTTGGTCGTGTCTTCTGCAGCCACATACCAGTACCACTTGCCGTTGCGCTCGATGGCCTGCGAGGCCCAGGCATTGTCGCCCTGCTTGGCCCACTTGAAGTTGGCAGTGGTCAATACGATGCCGTGATCCGTCCAGTGCTCCATGTCTGTAGTGGAGAACACCTGCCAGTCGGGCATACGGAAATAAGTCGCCGTGTCTAAGTCGTGACCTGTGAACACATAGAGTCGGTCGCCCGACACCACAGGAGCCGGGTCGGGATTGTACATGCGATTGTTCACGCGCTTTTGTGCTTGCAACGTGACGGCCAGCAACAGTGTGAAGGCTGCGAGAAAGGTTCTTTTCATCATAGTTCTACATTTTATTATTTTGGTGCAAAATTACGAAAAAAAGTTCAATTTGAGGTGCTATGGCAGATTTAAAATGTAAAAACGCACGGAATCGGCTGCAATTCGATAGTGAATCGTTAATTCACGCAAGATAATTTTCCGAGACTGCCGATGCCAGAGCAATGCTGTACTTTTGCCGACCGATGAGGGAAATCCCCTCAGTTTATAACCAACACAAAAACTAAATTTTAGCACAATGGCAAAAGTGAAAACAGAAAACGCACAGCCCAAGGCTGCTGCAGCAGAGGGTTCTCAGGTCGAGAACCAGAATGAGAACAATGAAAAGACCGCTAAGGCGAAGGTGACCACCACCGAGGGCAACACCATCGACCGCATCCGCGTGTTCCAGAAGGACGACGCCACGATGGTACAGGTCGATTACGGTAAATTGAACCCTGACGGTAAGACCCCTGAGGAGAAGCGTGCGGGTATGCGTACCCAGATGTCACGTCAGCTGACTCCCGAGCAGGCCAAGACCTATCAGGACTTGTACGCCAAAGACCCCGTTCAGGCCAAGGAGTTTGCGGTAAAGACCGCCTATCCCATGCACGTCGATGATGCTGCCTTCCATCAGAAGAACGCCAACATCAATGGTCGTGACGTGAACTACATCACCATCGAGAAGATCACCGAGGACACCCTTCTCCTGAATGCCCTCCGCAAGGACGGCGTGGACGTTGACCACATGAACAGGGAGCAGCGTGCCATCCTGATTGCCTCGATGACACCTGATGCCAAGGACATGGCGTTGAAAGGCTCTGAGGGCCTCGTAGGTAAGTGGCAGTTGGCCTTTGGCGAGAAGGGCAACAAGGAATCCCGTTTCTATGGCATCATGAATGCCGAGGAT
>JBGUYY010000127.1:0-2438 GCA_045222555.1 Bacteroidales bacterium
GGCCGTATACCGTGATATGCTTCGAGCGTGCCGCCAGATCGGCACCAAGCGCTTTACTCCTGCCGCTGTAGCTCATCTCTATAAGCCTTTGTAAAAGGTCATTGTACATACCTCAAACAATCCCCCCCTCGGTACTCCTTCCGAGGGGGGGATTGTTTGCAAGGTTACCATCTTTGCAGCAGTAAAGCAGCGGCAAAATGGTATACCTTGCTACACCGTACTCCCCCCACACCCCCTAAGCAGGGTACTGCATGGGATAGCCGAGAAAGTCAAGGGCGCCGCTTGCGGCGGGGCGCTTTGCGCCCGAACCCTTGACTTTCTCGGTGCCCATGCTACACGATTGCTTGGGGGTGTGGGGGGCGTATCTGCCCCTAGCACGATAAAGCAGCCTGCCGCTCTGATATCTGACCGGCCAAATAGCCCCATGTAGCACGATAAAGCAGCCGCCGCTCTGATATCTGACCGGCCAGATAGCCCCATGTAGCACGATAAAGCAGCCGCCGCTCTGATATCTGACCGGCCAGATAAAGCCAGCGTCTTCCAGCACGGTGGCGGCGGTGGCGGCCGCAAAGGGCGAACTTTGCAAAACTTCTTTTTTTGCGAAGATCGCCGCCGGCTCTTAAGCGGAGAACTTCGCAAAAAAAAAGTTTTGCGTGCGGAGGGCACAAAGGGCGGGGGGCGCATAGTTTTGGCCCCTCTTTTCGCGCCCCCCGCCCGACTGCCCGGAGCAGGCAAGATCGCCCGACGTGGCCGCCGCCGCCGCCGCCGTGCTGGAAGGGCGGCCCCTTAGCGTAAAAAGTTTCCGCCGCATGCTGTGGCTTCCCAATCAGAATCAGACAGGTGCTGGCGAGGGCGCAGCGCGTGCGACCGCCCGCCCCCCGTCAAATTACACTGGCCGTTATCAAGTCAAACCCAGTGGGGGCGGCCGGGAGCCTGAGTGCTGTCGCCCCGCCAGCGCCGGATGTAGTAGTTCGTATAAAGTTCCTTTTGTGCCGGTCTAAACTTCGCAAAATGGACATTTTGCGAAATTCACCCCCGATTAACCCAAAAATCAGCAATTTTTGCCGCTTCGGGGTGCCTTTTGTGCTAGTCGTCCCAATCCTCATCGAGTACAGAGGTGGATTCGTATTCAGCGATATCATAGGACGGCTGGTAGCCTTTGCCGCTGTCGTCGTCATCGTCGGCGATATTCTCGAGCATAGAACCGGACGCCATCACTGCAAGGAGCCAAGGCTTCAGAGCATGGATACCTTTCCCATGCTTCTGGATTTTCCGGAGTATCTTTAGCCTGTCCTTGTCTGTGAGTGTCTTCTTCAGCTCAGCGGCGCACCCATCTATCATGGCAAGCAGAGCAGGAAGGCGGGAGGATGATGTGTCAGTACTACTAGTGTCTGTATAGCTAATAAGACCGGCACTTTTTTGCCGCTCCTGACCGGCACTTTTTTGCCGCTCTTGACCGGCACTTTTTTGCCGGTCACTTACTTCTTCGACTTCTTCGACGTATATTTTTTGTGGCAGACCTTTGCCCTGCTTGCGGGTGCGGATCAGGCCTGTATCTTCGAGTTCGGCAAGCAGGTAGCGTGCTGTACGCTCTCCGATTCCCAGCACGGTGCAAATGTCCGTGATAGTGTAGATGATGTAGTATCCATCTTTGTCATGATACTTATCTCCGTTTTTGTGGCTCAGCTCTTGCCGGTCGGCGAGGACGGCATAAAGTATCATTGCCCTGGGTGTCAGCGGCAGGCTCAGGAGCTCCGCCGACAGTTTGTAGTATTTGTTTGTGGACATAAAAAGAAGCCTCCTTCGTTTTTTCAAGAACGGAAGGCGGCTTCGGCAGAAGGTATGGTTATATTGCCCTTGAAAACTGGGCGCACTTATGCTATGATAAATTATGTGGAGAGCCGAAGCCGCCAGCTTGGTTCTTCTCTTGCCGGTGGGTGCTTCCAACGCCCTCCGGCTTCTTCATTTTAGCATTATATCCATGAAAATGCAATATCTGCACACAGAATTGTAAATTAAATGACAATTCCCAAAAATTTGTTCATATTTGCATGATATACTGAAAAAAGAGTGAAAAAATGGGAAAGAAGGTGTTTTTTGACTGAGGAATACCGGGTTTTACGTGAAATGTGGCCGGAGAACCGGCTTGTGGTGGTGGTGGCTGCCTTGACACGTCTTACGATCTCTGACGCTGTGGAGCTCCGAGCCTGCCAACTCCAGGGAGAGTATATATGCGTCGGGCTTCGGAAGTATTGGGTTCCCTCTGCCGTCATGGCTGCGCTTCGCCGGATCAGCGATGGTACTTATGTTTTTCCTCACCGGGATTATGCCGGCCGACACCGGACACGTCAGGCCGTATACCGTGATATGCTTCGAGCGTGCCGCCAGATCGGCACCAAGCGCTTTACTCCTGCCGCTGTAGCTCATCTCTATAAGCC
>JBGUYY010000128.1:0-1598 GCA_045222555.1 Bacteroidales bacterium
CAAGCGGCGCACGGTGGCACGGCTGGCGCGTTTCCTCTTGGATTATGTCACCATAAAGTTTCCATTTAGGCTTGCGCTCGCTAAGCGAAATGGTGTATAATTGAATCGTTCGCACGGGTGTGTGGGCTGATAGCCCTAAGTGGGCAAAAATGTACCCTCGCGTGAGTGGCATCACCGAGGGCGCGGTCAATCACTAAGTAGGAGTGAAAGACATGGATAGTATAACTAAATCAGCGGGTAGGCGCAAGTGCATAGTGGTGAAAAGAGAGCGAGAATACAGGATGGTAAAGGGCGATTTGGGAACGCAAGTAAAGCGTGAACCTTTGCGTATTTGGCGGCATAAGAATCACAAGCCACCAGTTAGAAAACAAGGCGACATTTCGGGCTTCTCCGAGAATAGTCGTTCAAGGCTTCGTGTTCTTCTCTCTACTGCTAAATGGAATGGGAAATCAAAGTGTATTCGGTGCGGCTTTACTCTCACTTTGCCATGGGCGGCAAGTCCTGAAGAATGGCGTAAAGTATGGGCGGCATTTGTTAGGCGTTTGTCTAAGAAATATCCTAATGTCGGTATGATATGGCGCATTGAATTGACTACTGGCAAAGCAAAGACTTCGGGCGGACTTCGCCGAACGCATGTACATGCTATATTTTGGGTTCCTGTTGATTTGTTACTAGGGCAAAAAGATGTTGGTGCTCTCTTTGGTTATACTGACGAAATAAGGCGTATCAGATGGGCGCACAATGTACACGCGCTAGCGGGTGCGTGGTGCGCCTCATGGGAGTATTATGCGCCAGCATTAGAGGAGCGGCAAGTGCGTTATGCTTGCTCTGTTGGTGAAAATAAGGGTTGTGGAATTGTTGTAAAGGCGTTGGATGATTCTACAGATGGTGCTATACATTACCTTTGCGACCACGCATCAAAGCATAAAAAGGAGCAATTAGGGTGGAATGGTAGACAATGGGGCGTTGTCAATCGGCGTTGCTTCTCTTTACCGTCTGAGAATGATGGCGAACGCATAACCGGCGCGGAATGGGCTCTTGCTTCTCGAGCGTTGCGTCGATATTCTAAGAAGTTGCGCCTATCCGGCTCAAAGCGTGCCCAGCCATATGGTGACAACAAGTGTTTTTTCGGTGTTTCTGAGAAGTGTCTTTATGATGTCATACAGGCCGTTAAAGATGGCCGAATATCTTATGTGCAATAACCCGAGCGAGATAGATAGCCAGACTTGCACCTGGTGCGCCCGTGTGGCGCGGTAGCCCTTCCCCGTGAAGGGCTTTTTATCTCATCATAGCGCGCCGTAGGCGCTCGTAGACTTCCTCAATTACCACTTGCTTTCATTCGCAAAGCTGCCGAAGCGCATGGACTGCTGCATTTTGTCAAGTGCAGCGGTTTTTTAAGTTCGTGAATATCGCCTAGTCGCACAATACTAGCGCGTAGCAGACTTTGCGAGTAATGATTACTCTTTCCCTTTGTGGATGCGCCTGCCTGCCACCCTGCCCGCGTTTCACTTCAAGCGGCGCACGGTGGCACGGCTGGCGCGTTTCCTCTTGGATTATGTCACCATAAAGTTTCCATTTAGGCTTGCGCTCGCTAAGCG
>JBGUYY010000129.1:0-4169 GCA_045222555.1 Bacteroidales bacterium
GCCGTCGAACACGTTGGTCTTGCGGCTGCGGTAGGCCAGACGGTCGCCGTCGTAGCCGCTGAACTCCAGCCACCGCGCGTTGTCCTGACGTCCGTTCTGCTGCACCATGACGCTGATATACTCAGGCCGCAATATAAAACTCCTAACTCCTGACTCCGAACTGCTAACTGTTATATCCACCTCCTGCCGCCTCTCTATATCCATGCCGTCGTAGGGTCTGCCAATCTCCATGCCCACCTTCGCCGCCGCCTCGCTCACGCAGAAACGCCACGTCAGTAGCACCTCGTCGGTGGCGTCGTCCTTCACTGTCAGCACATAGTTGCCCGAGTGCGTGAACTCCGCATACTGGTCGGGCACCACGGCGCGGTAGTGCACATAGTCCGTCAGCGTGGTGAACGAGAAGTCGTAGTCGTCCACCGTGCCGCTCTCGAAGCCCGTCATGAACTCGTGCGGCTCCAGGTCGTCGCGCATCCAGTTGCGGTCGCAGTGTGCTATGCTCCAGCTCGTGTGTGCCGACTCGGCGCCGAGGATGTCGAACTCCAGCGTCAGCCTGGCCCTCTCGCCCAGCGTCAGCACGGGCGTCAGCAGCTCGGCCTGCACCTCGCGGCTCTCGCCGCCGCGGTACAACTGTACTGTCTTCACGTCGCTCCTCCACGCCGAGTCCACGGCCCTCTGCGCCGCCGCAGTGCCTCCCGGTAAACAGTAAACAGTAAACAGTAAACCAAGTATAGCCGCAATGCGTTTCATGCTTGAAAGGATAGACTATTTATTGCACCGCTTGCAGGGGGTGCGGCCTTTGGATTGGGCGTCGGCGAGGGTGACTTCCCTGACGGCTTTGCTGCAGCTGCTGAGGGCCGAGCAGGTGTCGGTGCTGTGGTATTTCTCCGAGCTGCCGCCGGTGCAGATGTATACAGGGGTGGTGTCGCCGCTCGCGTCGGTGTCCGACACGGAGGCAGTGGGAACGCTGTCGCAGGATGCCAAGAGGCACACCGCTGCGGCAAAGAGGGGTAAACAGAACTTTTTCATAATGTTGTTTTTATCTATAACGCAATAATACATAAAATATTGTGTATCGCCGTAGCCTTCTCTTTACTCTCCGACACCTTGCCCTATCAGGAGCTTTTCCCCTCATCGACCGCACATTCTATTCTTCACCGTATTACAATAACCTTGTGGGCTGGTTGGTCGCCAATCTTGACAAAATAGACACCGGATGTCGGCAACTCGAACTGGCACATACCTGTACCACCAACGAGACTCGTTTCAAGCCGACGGCCCAAAGCATCGTACAGTGTAACCGATTGAGGTTCCTTACACTCCACCACAAGCCGACCATTGTGCTGAAATATTTTGGTGTCAGACGCATCAATACCACCGATGCCATTGTTTGGAATAAAATAGGCGACAATAGACGTGTCTTGAGTCACACTCAACGTGTAAGGGTTTATGATGCTGCCATCGCTCCAGTGGTCGAAACTGTAACCAGTATTGGCCACCGCATTGATTACCGCCAACGAGTCGCTGCAAGTGGGCATAGCTTGTATTTCCACTGTGCCCATAGCGGCATTGGAGCTTGTTGCGCTAAAGCTTATGTCCATTTCCTCAATGAAGTTAGAGAAAATATCCCACAGCGAAGAATACGAGGACTGTGAACCGCATGGTATTATCACTTTAGCATTGGCAGGGACACCATAGAATGCTGTATTATGCAATTGCGGTGCAATCGTAGCCTTTGAGACAATTTTTTCTAAATTTACGCAGTTTTGAAACGCACTGTTGGCAATATTGTTTACCGTAGACGGAATGTATACGGAAGATAAATTGGTACACCCCATAAACATTTGGGGGCTTATTCTTGTTACTGAAGCTTGGATAATTGCCTCAGTCAATCTGACACATTTACCGAAAGCATAGGCTCCAATGGATGTCACGGAGGACGGGATGGTTATGGTTGTCAGATGTGTACATGACTCGAATGCCAGTTGTCCAATACTTGTCACTGAATTCGGTATCATAATTGTTGACAATCCAGCACAGCCATAAAAAGAATAGTCTTCAATTCTTGTCACTGAGGACGGAATGTTGATTGATGTCATTCTCATACACATTCCAAATGCCAACTTTTTAATACTAGTCACCGTGGACGGGATAGTAACACTCACTATTCCATCACAGCCAAAGAAAGATTCTGTATCGATGGCCACAACAGGGTATACAGATCCTTCATGTACAATACTGTCAGGAATGACGAGCAATCCGGATGGCCTTGTGTAGCCACTCCAGGAGGCCGACCCACTGGGTAAGTAATTCGGGGCACAAATGCTGATGGTTTGTCCAATGCTGTCAAAAGTGTAGTAAATGGTATTTCCTCCTGACAGGTTCACATAGCCGTCATGGGCCATAGTCTGTGGCGCGAACGCCAGTAGTGCTGTCAGCAATACAATAAATGATACATTTTTTTTCATAATAATCGTCATTTAATTATTTATCTTTTGGTATCAACAGGGTATATTCCCCCTGTTTATTATATATGACGACGAGGTATCATTTTCTGTTCACTTTTTAACATTATTTATGAATTTTTGTATTCTGCCTATCGCAACCTTGTTATGTACCTTCACACCCAATGTGGCAGGCAACTATGTGCCGCCCCGAGGTGGCTCAAACTATTGTCGGTCCTGTGTCCGTGGGTGGAATGAAGTGAAACCTACGGCTGGCCACTGCCACCTGTTCTGCGGTCTCCAACGTCCGTTCGTCATTGGCATCCAGTTTATCATTCCTCACTCCACATTCCTCATTTTCCACATATTCGCTTTCGCTCCACCGTCCGTCAGGGCTCTGCACCAGCAGCCACACCTGCAGTTTCTCGCCGACAAACTTGTCGGGCAGCGCCATGGCAATCTTTTTGTCCTTGCGGAAGGCAGGTTTCGACGTCAGACTCCGCTTCAGCCCCGGCGCATAGACCACCGCAAACACCAGGTCGTGGCTGTAGCCGTGCCCCTTGTCGTAGCTCACCTTCAGCACATTGTGCTCCGTCAGCTCCATGTGCGGATTCTCCACTGGATCCACGTCGCCCATACTCAGTCGCAGACGCCTGTAATCGACGGTAAACACGCCGTCATCAAGACTAAAGGCCGCCTGGTTGACGCTCACGAAGAGGTTGTAGCTCGTCATGCCCATCTCGCGTGCCATGTCGCGCATGCTGTGGCGTATCGTGTCGCCGAGGTCTGCAGCCAACTGTACCTCACGCTTGAACATCTCGCGGTGTGCCACCTGCTCGGGCGTCCGTGGGTTGTGCACCGAGGTGGGTCGTGACCGCATGCACCACTTGCCGTTCCATATGTAACCTATTGCCGTACCGAGCGTTCCGCTGAACGGTCCCATATAGCCTACTGTCTGCTTTGCCATAACTAGGGGTTATTTACATGTTAAACATTTATTATAACGTAGTCTTCGACATATTATTGCTTACTATAGTAATTTTTAATAAGGCTATGATAAGACGATGAGTAAGCGATGAGTAAGAGATGGTTCTTGCTTATGGTTGAAAATCAGGGGTCATGAGGTAGTTAAAATAACTGCGAATTTCGTGAATTGAACAATTTTTTGTGCTTACAATAAAAGACTGTTCGCGGCGTTATTAAAAGAAACTGATTTGCACTATGAAGAAAAGCATTATTATCGCGGCCTTGATGGCTGTCACTATGGGCGCTAGCGCGCAATGGTTCGATTTTTCGAACAACAAGGAGATTCTTGAGGTGGGTTTCCAGACAGGTCCCGTGGGTTTGAAGACGAACTACAATAACTGGGGTTTCGGCGGCAGCATCAACATCTGTGGCGTGTACGTGGACTTCCTGTACACCAGTCCCGAGCACAAGTACGACAACCATGTGCTCCCCATAATGTACAACGACACGGCGGCTTTGACCATCAATGTGGGCTACCAGATTCCCGTGCTGCCTTGGCTGAAGGTGATGCCTGTTGTGGGCCATTGCCACACCAGCGCGGGTCTCACCGATGCCACCACGGTGAACGTCGATGTGGATGGCGAGAGCGCCAGGATGTACCACGACTTTGAGGTGACCTCGCGCCGCCACTATTTCAACTATGGTGGTGGCCTGGTGATTCATCCCATCGATTGGATGAGCATCTATGGCGTATACACGGTG
>JBGUYY010000130.1:0-26496 GCA_045222555.1 Bacteroidales bacterium
TTCAACCAATCAACAAAATAACAACATGAAAAAGACCCTCATCGTTTATTTCTCGGCCACAGGTACCACCAAGGCCGCTGCACAGAAGCTGGCCACCGAATTCAACGCCGACCTTTATGAAATCACCCCGGAGGTGCCTTACACCGATGCCGACCTCAACTGGCGCGACAAAAACTCGCGTTCCACGTTGGAGATGAAAGACAAGAGTTCGCGTCCCGCCATCCAGGGCAAGTGCGAGAACATTGCCGACTACGACACCGTATGGATCGGCTTCCCCGTGTGGTGGTACACTGCCCCCACCATCGTCAACACCTTCATCGAGGCGCACGACCTCAGCGGCAAGGTACTCAACGTGTTCGCAACCAGCGGCGGCAGCGGCGTGAAGGACTCCTACAACGACCTCAAGAAGGCCTACCCGCAGTACAATTGGAGTGAAAGCCGGCTGATGAATAGGTAGGTTGATTTTTAATGGATTATGTAGGGCTGTCATAATATGGCAGCCCTACAATAATAAATCCATATCCAACAATTTAGGAAGAACGCTCCCAACAAATGTTATGCTAAAAGGTGTACCGCACACCTGCATTCACGCTCCAGTCAAAGAAGTGCCACACTCTATTATTCATATAATAGTAATCATAACCAAAGAGCATTCCATAACCAGGACGGAAATCCAGCTGAAGAGTAAGTGGAATATTCAGTTTATACTCCAATCCCAAGATGGCATTGATGCCGAATTTCCCCAAATCAATATTATGAATATGGTCGTACGGAAACAAATGTTGATGCCATATATCCCAGCAGTAACCCAAGCTAACACCGCCCCCAGCAAAACCATATAGGCCGGCCACAAAGTTTCCCTCGTACATGAGATTCGGGTTCAGTTCCAGATTATAAATATGGAGGGCTCTGACATTCCAATCACCCTCGGTATAGGTGATTTTGGTGCCCAAGTCCACCTGAATGGCGAAATGGTCGGTTACAAAGGTCTTGTACGAAATGGCCTGCATACTGCCGACGGTGGCGCCGATGCTGTGTTTATAAGGCGCTTGTGCGTTCAATGTGCCCATGAGGCCAATCATTGTGAAAAAGGCTGCTGCAAGAATCTTTCTTTTCATGGTAAAATGAAGGGGACTTCTATTTTTGATCATTTTCAGTCATACTTCCAGCTCCTGCAAGTCCCTTCAGCAGAATCTGAAAATACAACGGGACAAATTTACATAAAATTTTTCAAATGCAAAACCTTTCACTTTTCTCGGGAGTAGGGTGCCGATTATTGGATAATACATTGTATCTTTGCGCTGTCAAAAATGCAAATGCTATTTTAGTATGATCCTCTATTTCTCCGGTTCGGGCAACAGTCTCGCCGTCGCCCGACAGATTTCCAACAAGACAGGCGAGCAGGTAGTGCCGCTGCGTGAGGCGGCGGGCAAAGACCTCACCGGCGAGAAGCGCATCGGGTTGGTGTTTCCCACCTACTGGCTCGACGCACCCATTGCCGTGCGCGAGCTGGTGCCGCAGTTGCATCTTAGCGCGGAGGCCTACGTGTATGTCGTCATCACCTGCGGGGCACAGACCAACAACGCCGTGTGGACGGTGCGCCGGCTATTGCGCAAACAGGGCGTGAAGGTGGCCTACTGCCACAAAATCCGCGTGCCCGACAGCAGCGCCCTCGCCTTCGGCCGCGATCCCAACCAGCAGGCATGGAAGTTCGAGCGGTACCGCTCGCGGTTGGAGCAGATTATACAGGATGTGGCCACCGAGCAGCACGGTCTGCACTTCAGCGGGTTCGACCCCTTCGGCTGGCTGCTCAGCCGTCCGTCTGTCGCCGCCAAAACCCAGAAGGTGACCCGCCCGAACGTGAATGCCGAGCAATGCGTGGGGTGCGGCATCTGCGCCAAAATCTGTCCGCAGGACAACATCGTGATGGTCTGTGGGGACGCATTGCATGCGTCCGCAACGTCGCCTGCGCCCGCAACGGCACAGATCGGCGACCGTTGCACCGCGTGCCTTGCCTGCGTGCATTTCTGTCCGCACCTTGCGGTGGAAATCAACGGCAAAGCAGTGAAGAAGGAGTTCCGGTACCACCATCCCGACATCAAGCTGGCGGATATGGTGCTGCGGTAATTCCGTTACATAACCCCAATCCATACAACTATGAGCAAAAACGAAAAATACGAACTGCTGTACAAACAGGTCCTCTCACTGGCGGAAGGTGAGCGCGATAGGGAGGCGATGATGGCCAACACCGCGGCGCTGATACACGAGGCATTTGGTTTCTGGTGGACGGGATTCTACCGCGTGGTGGGCGAGGAGCTGGTGCTGGGCCCGTTTCAGGGACCGGTGGCCTGTTCGCGCATCCCGTTCGGCCGCGGGGTGTGCGGCACCGCATGGCAGTTGCAACGCACCCTTGTCGTGCCCGATGTGGAACAGTTTCCCGGACACATTGCTTGCAGCAGCGCCTCCCGCAGCGAAATTGTGGTGCCGCTGATCTGCCACGACCGGGTGGTGGCTGTGTTGGACATCGACAGCGAGCACCTTGCCACCTTCGACGTAACCGACCAGGCCGGATTGGAGAAAATAGCGGAGGTGCTGGCCCCGTTATATTTCGATATAGACAATTTTCAGACGAACCATGGCAAAATTGACGAAAGGACAAAGCAGGATTTGAAAAAAGCCGAAAATCTGGCGCGAGAAGCCCATCAAGGACAAACCGACAAGTCGGGAGCCGACTATATCGGGCATCCCTTGCGGGTTTCGACAAGATGCAAAAGTCCGGAAGCCAAAATTGCCGGCCTGTTGCATGATACCATAGAAGACACATACGTCACGCCGCAATTGCTTAAGGACATGGGATTTGGCGATGAAATTGTGGACGCGGTGCTTGCTTTAAGTCGCCGTGCCGACGAAACCTATGCCGAGTTTATCGTCCGTGCATCCCAAAATGAGATTGCAAAGGAGGTGAAAATCGCTGATTTGGAAGATAATATGGACATACGCCGCTTGCCCGAGATTTCGGAAAAAGATGCGACGCGGCTGAGGAAATACCTCCATTCGTGGCGCTATCTGCAAGGATTGGAGAAAACCACCGATTTGATTAAGGAATAACCATTTTGAAAATGAATACAAACACGAAAGAGGTATACTTTGCCGGCGGTTGCTTCTGGGGAACGGAGCATTTTTTCAAGCAGATTGAAGGGGTGGTGGAGACCGAGGTGGGCTTCGCCAACGGACATACCGACCACCCGACGTACCAAGAGGTCTATACCGATGAAACGGGCTATGCCGAAACGGTGATGGTACGCTACAACCCCGAGGTGGTGAGTTTGGAGTTCCTGCTTCGGATGTTCTTCAAGGCCATCGACCCTGTAAGTCTGAACAGGCAGGGCCACGACGAGGGGACGCGCTACCGCACGGGCATCTACTACACCGATGCCGCCGACCTGCCTGTTATCGACAAGGTGTACGCCGAGGAGCAGCAGCGCTACGACCAGCCGCTGGCCGTGGAGAAGCAGCCGCTGGAGCGGTTCTTCACCGCTGAGGAGTACCATCAGGACTTTCTCGACAAGAACCCCACGGGCTACTGCCACCTGCCCCAGGCTCTCTTCGAGTTCGCGAGGACGGCGAGGGAGGAGAGAGTCATAGATAAGCCGAGTGAAGCCATCGATGCCATTTATGGCGTAGGAACCGTTTTTGTGTTAACTAATCGCTATGATGGACTAACGGAACGCGAAGCTTTTATTTTAGCAGAATGCCATGAGGAAGAACATCTATTTCACATCATTCAGATAACAGGATTGCATTCTGGATACCTACTGGGGTATGTCAAACATGGTGCTTTGCGAGAGTCAAGGAATGCCATAACCTATGATGAATTGATCGAGGCCATTAAATTCAATTTCATCGGCCCCGACCTTAGTACGCTGCTCATATTGAACGATAGGCTGGAATTGGCGGATTTGTTAAATAACTAACGCTTTCCTGCCGCCCCTACGGGGCTGGTTTAATGTTGCCCGTCACTCCGGCAGGGGTTACACCCCTGCCTCCAGATGTTCGCCCCTACGGGGCTTGGGAAAATAATTTCCTAAAATTCACAATTAACGAAGAAAAAGTTGTATCTTTGCACCCGCAAAAATCGCCCCGTAGGGTCTGGCAACTCCTATCACCCAGCCCCGCAGGGGCGCCAGACCATAAGCAGGGGTGAAGCGAAGCGTAACCCCTGCGCATACAAAGGCACCTCCCAACTGACACACTCTACACATACACAGCAACAATATGGCACATACTCTAGTAAAACTCAACGTACACATCGTGTTCCACGTCAAGAGCAGAGGCATCGGTATGCGCAAAGAAGACCTCCCGCAAATATTCGCATATATTGGCGGCATCATCAGAAGTATCGGCGGCGCACCCATCGAAGTCGGCGGAGTAACCAATCATGTCCATATCCTCTCATCTTTGCCAAAGACCATGTCACTGGCCGACTTTGTCCGTGTCGTCAAGGCCAAAAGCAGCAAATGGATGAAGACTATCGACCCCTATTATGAAAGCTTTATGTGGCAGGTGGGGTACGGCGCATTCTCTGTCAGTCCATCCATATTGGAAAATACGATTCGATATATCCGCAACCAGGAGGCGCATCACCGAAAACAATCGTTTGAGAAGGAGTATAAAACATTCCTTAATGCGTACAATGTGCAATACGATGAACAATACGCATTTGGGGACTGAATTTTTTCCTGTCGCCCCTACGGGGCTCAATATATAATATCGGCATTGCAGGAAGGGATTGAAATCCCTTCCTGCCGTCCGATCGCCCTACGGGGCTTAGTAGTTCTGTTGGTTGATTTCGAAGAAGGCTTGCGGATGGTTGCAGACGGGGCAGACCTCGGGGGCCTGTGTGCCGACGACGATGTGACCGCAGTTGCGGCATTCCCATACCTTCACCTCGCTGCGGGCGAAGACCTCGCGGGCCTCCACATTGTGCAGCAGGGCGCGGTAGCGTTCCTCGTGGTGCTTTTCAATCGCAGCCACCCCGCGGAATTTGGCCGCCAGTTCCGGGAAACCCTCTTCTTCGGCGGTGCGGGCAAAACCCTCGTACATATCGGTCCACTCGTAGTTCTCGCCGGCAGCGGCGGCGGCCAGGTTCTCGGCGGTGTTGCCGATGCCGTTCAACTCCTTGAACCACAGTTTGGCATGCTCCTTCTCGTTCTCTGCAGTCTGAAGGAAAAGGGCGGCAATCTGCTCATAACCCTCCTTCTTGGCCTTCGAGGCGAAATAGGTGTATTTGTTGCGGGCCTCGCTCTCCCCGGCGAAGGCGGCGTGCAGGTTCTTCTCGGTCTGTGTGCCGGCGTAGGGATTGGCAGCGGGCGCCTCTTCAACGGCGGCGAACTTCTCCTTGCCCTGCTTGCAGCGCGGACATTTCCAGTCGGCGGGCAGCTGCTCAAATGGCGTTCCGGGTGCTATGCCCTGGGTGGGATCGCCCTGTGCGGGGTCGTACTCATACTTGCAAATGGTGCATTGGTACTTTTTCATAAATCTGAATGTTTTAAGGGATGAATAATTCTAAAATTAATAGCGCAAAAATACAAAAAATTCTCGAGCATCGATATAAAACCAAATTGATAAAAAGTTATAATATCAATGCATTAAAAGGGAAGAACAAGTTCGACGAGCCCTGTGAGAAATAATTACGGATGGGCATTTGGCCCTGACAAAGCACCCTGTTCCGAAAGGAAAAACTTTTCGGTAGGATGCTTTGGTTTTTCACCTCTATAAATTCCGGCCGGCTTTCTTGAGGAAGCGCTTTACTTTGCGGTAGCGCTTGGTCAGCCAATCCTCTATCATCTGGTCTTCTGTCTCGGGAGTGGCGTCCAACCCCTCTTTTTTGCGCCTTCTTGCGTTGAGGAACCGAATGTATGCCCCGATATGTCGCTGTTTCTTGTCGTGGTAGATGGAATCGAACGGAATCAGCACGCAGCTGTCTTCAATGTTGTGCATCAGGCGGTTGACTGCCGTGCCGAACATCAGCATCTGGGAGGTGATGGAGAGATATACCGTTACATTCGGCGGGATGTTCACCCCTCGCATTCTCGCTGCGGCCTTGAGCAGCTTGTAATCTTCTGCCATGTCATCCTCATTCACAATCAAATCCATCAGCTCGGGGTCGGAGTCTGGCAGGATGGTCTGGTCATCCCACGGGCGTACCAACTCTTCTTTGTCCCCGAAATGTTTCCAGAAGAAATGGTAAATCAAATTCCTGACGATATGGTCGTAGGAGGGATAGATGGTGATTTTTCCAAAATAATAAAACAGGTTGGGGTTTTTCATGATGATGGCCACCAGTCCATCCCACAAATTATCCATTACAAAGATGGACTTGGCGCCGTTTTTGGTGCTCTGATAGGCCGGTGCCACAAAGTTGCGTCCCAATTCCAGAACATGCGGCAGGTACTCGTTGATGAATTTCTGGGAGAAGCGGAACTGGTGGGAACTGGCTATCACGGGCTGTCCTTTTTCGTCGAAAGTGGCATCTGCCCCATAGAAGAACCGGTAGCCACCCACAATGGCTTCATTGTCAGGGTCCCACACAATCAGCTGCTTATAGGGATTGTCCATCTTGTCGTACTCGTCCAGGTCCACTGCATTACCTGTGGAGCCGCCGGCCTCGCGGAAGGTCAGCTCGCGCAGTCTTCCGATCTCTGTCACCACATTGGGCGAATCCTGCCAGGTAACGATGTAAAGTTCGTTATGCCCTCTGTTGGTGTCTTCCAGTTTTTTTGATTTGGTGAGTTCTGCCTTCAGCAGCTCAACGGGTACGGGGTCGATAATGTTATTCATAATGATGTGGGTTGTCAGTCGATATGGGATGGCCATGGGTTGGAGACGATGCCTGCCATGTCAAGCATAGCGCTGTGTGCGAGGTCGCGCAGTCGTGCTACCTCCTCTTTCCGGGGCGTGTTGAGGTCGGGCACGATGGGGTCGCCCACATGGATGGTGAGCAGCGGACCGCTGTTGCTGAAGATTTTGCGCCAGCCGGTGCGGGGGCGGAACGAAATCATCATGGGAAGGACGGGGAGATTGTATTTGTAGGCCATGTTGAAAGCGCCGGTTTTGAAGGGGCGGAGCGGTGCATATTCGTACCAGCTGCAGCTCTCAGGGAAGATGTGGAACCACTGTTTGCGGGCGTGCAGCTCGTCGAAGGCCTGGTCGAACTTTCGGAGCCCGCTGTAGTTTTGCGGAATGGCAATGCCGCCGATGTGTTTCATGAGGAAGCCGTCCTTGCCGTTGAACGCCTGCGCATACATGGGAATCCACGCCTTGCGGTAGCGCATGGCCTGCAACACGCAAATCATGTCCCACCGGTGAACGTGGTTGCACACGGTCATCAGTCCGTTGGCAAAGAGCTTGCGGTTTTTGCGGATTTTGTCGCGGCCTTCAATCTTGATGCCGTAGCGGATGCGGTTGACGGGGAACACCACCAGCCAAGTGGTGAGATAGATGAGGATGTGCCAGATTTTGAATTTCAGCGATGGATCGAGATAGGGGTAGGTTTCGTCAAACTGAATGTCTTTGGTTTTCCCACGTATGGGGGTCATCCGCGTATGCGGATTGTCACCAGGAAAATCCGCTGTGGGGTCAGGAACATATACCCCATCTTTTACTTTGAAGTTGCGGTATGCCGGTCCGAATGATGAATAGTCTTTCGATGAATGGTCCTCCAACATGCTACGTTTTCAATGCGATTGCGAATGTTAAAAATAATCACAAAGAAGTTGCAAAATTAGCATTTTTTTTGAATGTTAAGAGTGACGAATAAAATTTTTTTATTTTTGCGCGGTGAATTTTTCCCAGAAACGCTAGAAAATAGAAATCTAAATCTCATAGCCATGAAAAAAATTTTTCTTTTGTTTATCCTATTGGTACCGTGCGTCTGCACATGGTCCCAGACCGTCACCCTCTCGTTCACCGGAAGAGATACCACCCACCGATGGGTGAAACTCCACCATGTGGACATCACCAACCGGACCCAGAACTGGTCGGAAACGGTGACATGGCCCGACACGGTGCTGACCATTCATAATGGCACCGGCATATACGACTGGGAGACGGCGCAGGCACCGTCGCTGCAATTGTTTCAGAACCATCCCAACCCGTTCATCGGCACCACCGACGTCTTGCTGACGGCGGCGGACGCGGGTGCGGTGACGTTGGAAATTGCGGATGTGTACGGCCATATTGTAGGGACGCAAAATTTTGCGTCCCTACAAATGGGTACAATTCAATTCCGTGTTTCCCTGTCCGCCGCCGGCACCTATGTCTTGACCGCCCGCCAAAACGGGAAAACCGCCTCCATCAAAATGGTGAACAACGGGAACGGGAGCCGGAACGGGGTTGAATATGTGGGAACCGTAGGGATACCATATTATGACATCCCTACAAGGGTCGTCCCCAAATCTGGAATCCGAGGAACCATCACCCGACCGTTTGATTTCAATGACATGATGGAATATGTGGGATATGCGGCCATTAACGGGAGGATGGACACCGTGACGGTTTTGCAACAGCTGTCGGATTCGCTGGAAATCGTCATGACGTTTGAACGCGTACAGACCGACGCGCTTCCCTGTCCCGACCTCCCGACGCTGACCGACGCTAACGGTAATGTGTATCACACCGTGCTGGTCGGCAGCCAATGCTGGATGAAGGAGAATCTGCGTGCCACGAAATTTCCTGACAATACGGAGATACCCCTCGGCGCCACATACAGCACCGATGGACCATACTATTTCGACGACACGGAGTCGGACATCCCATTGGAAGACCGGGGCTATTTGTACAACTGGGCTGCTGCCATGTATGGGGCGTCTTCCAGCACTGCCGTGCCGAGCGGTGTACAGGGAGTCTGTCCCGACGGTTGGCATTTGCCGAGCGATGCAGAGTGGAATATACTGAAGGAGTATGTGAGTTCACAACCCGAATATGTCTGCGGAGGGAATACAGGTGATATCGCCAAAGCTGTGGCTTCCAAGTCATGGTGGTATAGTTATGCTGGAGGCTGCAATCCGGGCGACCAGAGCACTTCTCCCAACAACGCCACTGGCTTCAGCGCCGTTCCTGCAGGCACATTAGGGGTGTACGGATACGATGATGCAGGCCACTATGCTCACTTTTGGTCCTCTACCGAAAACAGTGGATATACTGCAGCGGCCATTTACTATGGCGCTGATTTTGACATCAATGAATTTTATTGGGCCACCACAGTTAAGGAGCGTCGCGCTTCTGTGCGCTGTCTCCGCGATTAAGTAAGGTTCTTTTGTCTAAAAAAAAGCCTTCGTTTCACGTTTTTTTGTACTTTTGCCGCCATAAGAAATATGGAAAAATGGCAACCAAAAAATATCCGTTAGGCATTGCGTTCAGTGGCGGTGGCGCCAAAGCTGCTGCCCACTGCGGTGCGCTTCAGGCATTAAAAGAATATGGTATCCAGCCGGATGTGGTGTCGGGTACCAGCGCGGGCGCCCTCGTGGCCACACTCTACTCGTCGGGTTTCACCCCCCAACAAATGATCGAGACTTTTCAGGGAATGAACTTCTTCAAGGACATCGTCACGCCAAGCCTGCCGAAAGGCGGACTTTTCGACTCGCGGCCGTTGCTGTCACTTCTTCAGAAGAAATTGCCCTACAGCCGGTTGGAGGACCTTCCCATCCCCACCTTCATCGTGGCTTCCGACGTCGAACACGGGACGCCCAAGGTGTTTGCCAAGGGAGAAATTGCCTCTCGCGTGGTGGCCTCGTGCTCCATCCCGGTCATTTTCCAGCCGATATGCATCAACGGGGTGCATTATGTGGATGGTGGGGCGTTTCAGAACCTGCCCGTGTCAGCCATCCGGCAGAAATGCGACAAAGTTATCGCCCTCAACCTCTATCATTTGGATGAGGGAAAATACAAGGACAACCTCATATCGGTGGCGTACCGTGCCTTTGTGATGATGATGGTTTCCAACGTGGCCGCCGACTCCGCACAGGCCGACCTGTTCATCAATCTTGACACTAACGGATGTATGGCCCATGACATTTCAAAGATTGAGGAGCTGTTCTTCCGTGGCTATGAGAGTACGGTAAAAGCTTTGGAAGAAAATGGCTATCAGCGAGTTCTTCCTAAGGAGGTTATAGAATTTCCTCAAAAGAAACGCAAGAGAGACCTGTGGGTGCAGAATTTGAAAATCGTTATTTCACAATAAATTTGGTAGTCTCAAGGTATATTTCACCCTTGATCTGCAAGATATAGAGACCTTTTTCCAGTCCCGCGACGGAGAGGGTTCCGCGGGAGGAGCCTGCCGTCACCTGTTGTCCCAGAACATTGAAAATGGAGTAATCCACTACTGCGCAGGGGAGATTCTTTATGTAGAGGACGTCGGAAACAGGGTTGGGGTAAACCTCAAGCGGCTGCCGGCTGACGGTCTCCTGAACGGCTGTGTTGGTAGGAATGATATTCAAAACGATGCCTTCCATTTTGGTCATCCCATAATAAAAATTAGGATCAGGAATGCTGTACCAGCCATCCTGAGAGCCGCCGTAGCCAAAGTTCATGTGGAACTTGCCATCACTTTCACGATAGGCATCCACCACAACGTTGTGTCCGACAGTTCCTTCAGGATTTTCAACGGCTAGGTGGGCGGGATAACCTGCTTGCAGATTGGAAATCAAGGTTTCATACATGGTTTCAGAGGTCTCCGTAAACAGCTGGCAGTCTGTAAAGCCAAACCGGCGGTAGGCCTCATACGCCTGATTCACCGCAAATGTGCCGGAGCCCTGCGAAGTATAGACCTGTCTGCAGGCTGTGCCGCATGCAAAAACCACGGCGGCTGCCAAAAAGTCGGACAACTCCTCGCCGCGCAGGAAGGTGGCATCCACGGAGTCCAGCATCTCGTTCAGCTGCGGGAATGACGGGAATTGCAGCGTTTCCCAATCTTCATCAATGATATAGCTGCGCCCTGCATAGTTGTGCGCATAGTCGTCGTTATCGTCAAAACGGGTGTCTTGTGTCGTGCGCAAATAATTGATAATCTGTCCCATGGCAATGGCGGGGCATCCGGCGTAACTGTAGGAATAGTCGTTCGATGGGTCTCTCGGACAAAGTTGGTTGTAGGGATAATTCTGCGTCCAGTGCGAGGTGAGCAACCCCTCAGAGCGAAGCTCTGTCAGGGAATTTTCCGGAAATTCTACATTCTTCAGCAGGGGACTTTGTGCCCAGCTGGTGATGGTAATGAAACCAAGACAAAGGATAAAAAATATTTTTTTCATGAACTAAAATATATTTGATAAAACAAAAGTGTGAAAATTTGTGCTATCGCTTAAGGAACACGTTAAAATCGTAAGTGATTCCTATATTGATGGTGAAGGGCATATAGATGGCGTTGATGCCGGCGAAGGGTTCCCTATTGGGACCGGATCCCCAGAGCTGACTGTAGCCGAGGTTGAAAGTCCATTTCAGGTGTTGGCCGCCGGCGCGGAAGAAAAACTGTGGTTCGAGCAGCGCCATCGGAGAGGTATAGCGCGTGATTTGCTCCGGCTGGCTCTCTGTGGCAGGACGGCGATCGACGAGATTCGGGATGACGCAGCCGCTTTTCACACCCAACCCGACATCGATATGGCCTTTGGCGATGCCCGCCCAGCCGAATTCTATCTGCAAGTAGGGCAGATGGTAGAAAGCGTTGAACTGGCGGCCGTTATTCTCATTCTCCCATTGGTTGCCACCCAATCCGTAGCCGATGTAGCCTTCCAAAACCGCATGATTCCATGCCTTGAAAGCACCCACTGCCGCTTGTCCGTAAGCGCCTTTGTAGCCATTCCAGTTCACATGTCCTTGTACCGCCAGCCAGTCGGTGGCACCGTAGGAGGCCGTCGTGCCCACATACGCATCGCCAAAAGGTGCTGAAAGCCCGATGCTGCCGTTCATCTGAAGCTCGCCTTTCTCATGGATGAGCGGCATTTCGGCCACCTGCGGACGATAGGCGATGCAGGAGGTCATCAGTGCGGACAGGATCAGCACAACAGCTATTCCAAGATATTTTTCTTTCAACATAATAGTATTATTTATTTTTTTTCACCATCTTCACCATGCACACATAACCTTCAAAAGCGTCAAAATGGATGCATTTTTTTTTCATATACAAAATAATTTATTGTTGATAATCAATTATTTATATAAAAAATAAACCATAACAACGCGCTGCAAATATAGCAAATATGCTAATACAGCAATTCGTGTTCCAAAAGAAATTTTCCCCCACTCCCCTTGTTATTTCCAAGCATCTGTTTGGCCGGGATCCATCGGCAAATTACAGCACCCTCATGATGTCTTTCAGGTTATTCACGATGAAGGTGGGTGGCTGTGGGCATTCGTCGGTATCCACGCCCCAGCGGTTGAAGAGTAGGGTGTCGAGTCCGGCGGCCTGAGCTCCGAGGATGTCGGTCTGCAGGTTGTCGCCCATCATCAGGGTGGTGTTGCGGTGGGCGCGCGTCAGCTGGAATGCATAGTCGAAGAACTGCGGCGACGGTTTGTTGGCTCCGGCATCCTCGCTGAGGATGATGGTGTCGAAATGCTCTTTCAGCCCGCATGCTTCCAGTTTCTTGTATTGTACCTCATGGAAACCGTTGCTGGTCATGTGCATCCGGTAGCCGCGCTTGCGGAGATAGTCCATCAGTTCGCGGGCGCCTTCCACCAGTCCGGGTTTTGTGGCGCAGAAGTCGAGGAAGCAGTCGCTCATCTCCAGACACAGCGCCTCTGTCACATTCAGGCCTTTTCCCACGCTCAGCGGCCGCCGGAAGCGCTCCACAATCAGGTAGTCGCGGGTGATTTCGCCTTTGGAGTACCGTGACCACAGGTCGATATTGGCCGCCCAGTAGGCATCGTAGAACACCTGCGGGGCAGGGAACCAGCGTCCGAGCTGGAAGGCTTCGAAGGTTTCCTGCAGGGCGATGATGGCGTTGCCGCGTGTGTCGTACAGGGTGTCATCGAAGTCGATGAAAAGGTCGGTATAGTTCATCTTGTATTGGGTGAAAGTGAGTACCAACAAAAAAAGCACCCTTTTGAGGTGCTTTTTTGAGCGGAAAACGAGGCTCGAACTCGCGACCCCGACCTTGGCAAGGTCGTGCTCTACCAACTGAGCTACTTCCGCAAGGGTGTTTTGAGCGGAAAACGAGGCTCGAACTCGCGACCCCGACCTTGGCAAGGTCGTGCTCTACCAACTGAGCTACTTCCGCTTATCTTTTGCTTGGCTTGGTTTGTACCTCGGGCGGGACTTGAACCCGCACGGGCGCGATGCCCAAGGGATTTTAAGTCCCTCGTGTCTACCATTCCACCACCAAGGCAACGTTCAATGAACCTTCCTCAAAAATGAGGCTGCAAAAATACAACTTTTTTCAATTCTACCAACCTCCTGCCAAAATATTTTTCAAATCCTCTCTTATTTCATGTTAAATATTTAATATTCAAATATTTATAAAAATCATCACCGTCCTGTCCACTGTCATCACTTCCTTCCAACGGATGTTTTTTCCTAATTATTTGGGAAAGATGAGTGACATTTCCCAAATTTTCTTTACTTTTGCACCCTGCTTTTGCAGTCTTTCATTTGGTTCAACATCAAAATAATGAATATGAAAAAGATTTTTACATTTTTTGCCGCCCTGCTGGTGTTCTCGTTGACATTGTCGGCTACGCCGGTCACTCAGGAACAAGCCGCCACGGTGTGCCGCCACTTCCTGATGCAGAAACAGGCCAACCACAGCATCGAAAGCACGGAGTTCCAGTATCTGAAGACCGCCTTCCACAACGGCGAGGCTTACGCCTACATCTTCCGCTGTCTGCCTGTGGGTTATGTGGCCATTTCAGCCTCCGACCACTTCGATCCGGTGGTGTGCTACTCTTTCGAGAGCGACTTTCTTTCTAACCCCGGTTTCGACTTCGCTATGGAAGCCTACGGCAATATCATCACCTACCAGGAGCGTGTAGGAAAGGACTTCAACGATGAGGTCTCCGCTCGTTGGCAGCACTATCTCAACCCCGCTTTCACCGCCGAGCCGACCCGCGCCGTGGTGGTGGAACCGCTGCTGACCACCAAGTGGAATCAGGGCACCTACTTCAACACCTACTGTCCGTGGGATATCCATGGTGATGACGGTCATGTAGTGACGGGCTGTGTGGCCACGGCCATGAGCCAGGTGATGAACTACCACGGACATCCCTATACGGGTGTCGGCGGCTCGTCGTATGTGCCGCAGCCTTACGGCCGTCTTACGGTGAGATTTTTCGAACAGACCTATAATTACAACGCCATGCCCAACGTGCCGAGCGGCTACTCCAACGAGATGGCAAAGTTGATGCTGCACTGCGGTGTGGCTGTGCAGATGGGTTATAGCGCTGGCGGTTCCGGTGCCCATAGCGTGACGGCTGCCGAGGCTCTGCGCCGCCACTTCAAATACGACTCCGCATGGATCTGCCCGCGCCACCTCTATGATTCCGTTCACGAGTGGCACAACGCCCTGAAGAGTGAGCTCGACTTGCGCCGCCCGGTTTACTACTCTGCTGACAACGGCCACGACGGACATGCCTTTGTAGTGGACGGCTACGATGAGGACTCCAAGTTCCATGTCAACTGGGGCTGGGGCGGAAGCGGCGACTCTTACTTCACCATCTCCGACAACAACCCCTCCGATATGATGAGCTTCATCTATAATGCAGAGGCCATCCGTCTGGCTTTCCCCGTGACCGATGCTCCCGGCGCTTGCCACGGCTCTTATCGTGTGGATGCCGCCAAGGGAACTTTCTACTCGGGAATGCCCACCCGCAACTATGACCCCGACACCGAATGCCAGTGGATGATTGCTGCACCGGAGGCCAGCCGTTACACTTTCCATTTCGATCGTTTTGAGACGGAGGAGAATGCCGACGTGCTCACTATCTACAACGGTCCCACTGTGGAATCGGGTGTGGCCGGCACCTTCAGCGGGAGTGAAATCCCCGCCGACGTGACCGTGAATGCCGACAGCGTGCTGGTGACCTTCACCACCGACGGACAGAACCAGTACAAGGGCTTCCAGATCAGCTACAATACCCTCACCGCCGCGCAGTACTGCTCCGATGCCACCATCAACACCGCCGGCTCTACTATGATTACCGATGGCAGTGGTGATGCGCCTTACCGCAACAATACGGTGTGCACATGGACCATCAACGTGCCCAACATGAGCCGATGCTATTTCAGTTTCCCGCAGCTGGAGTTCGGTAGCGGTGACTTCGTTGAAATTTACAACGCTACCACCACCCCGGCAACCCTCCTGCACCGCTTCGACAGCCAGAACTATCCTGAAAGCGACGTTCTTACTTTTAATTATGGTAAAATGAAAGTGCGCTTCGTGGCCGACAACTGGGATGTTGACAACGGTTTCGCTATGACCGTGGAGCCCGTGACGGGTGTGAACGACTATGCTGGTGTGGAAGAACTCCGCATCTTCCCCAACCCCGTTGTTGACCAGCTTTCCCTCACCTTCTTCTCCGAAAAAGCTGAAACCATCGGCTGCCAAATTACTGATATGAGCGGCAGAGTGGTGAAAAGCGAGAGTTTCCAGCACAATGGAGGAATGTTTGAGGAGAAAATCAATGTGGGTGACCTGTCGAAGGGTATCTATATGATTCACATCCAGACGGAAAGAGGCTGCTCGGTTGAAAAATTCATCCGTCAGTAATGCCCATTTTCGCCAAGAGGCATAAACAATGTATTGTTACTAAAAATCGTTGCGAATTGTTGATACTCTAACAAAAAACACTAATTTTGCATTTCAGAATTTTAAATTATTAACCTAAAATTTACGATTATGGAAACTTGTAGCATGAAAAAGTACATGGCAGAATTCATCGGTACCTGTGTGCTGGTGCTGATGGGCTGCGGTGCCGCTGCATTGGCTGGCGGTACGATTAGCTGGTTAGGCGTATCTTTGGCCTTCGGTCTTTCTGTGATGGTGATGGTATATGCCATCGGACCCATCTCGGGCTGCCACATCAATCCGGCCATCACCCTCGCTATGCTGGTCAACAAGAAAATCTCCGGCAAGGACGCTGTGCTGTACATGGTGTTCCAGATCCTGGGTGCCTTCCTCGGTATCCTCATCCTCTGGGCTATCGCTGGCCATAACGACGGTCTGGCTGTCAACGCTGTTGACCCCTACGGCATGGGATTCTCCACGTGTGCTGCCTTCCTCTGTGAGTTTGTGATGACCTGCCTCTTCCTGTTGGTCATTTTTGGTGCCACCAGCGAAAAAGCTCCTGCTGGCTTCGCCGGTATCGCCATCGGTTTGAGCTTGACGCTCATCCACCTGGTGTCAATTCCTGTCACCAACACCTCTGTGAACCCGGCTCGTTCCATCGCTGCCGCTGTTCTTGACCTGAATGCCAACAATGGTCTCACCGATCTCTGGATCTTCATCGTTGCTCCTTGCGCTGGTGCAGTGGTGGCCGCTCTGATTTGGAGATGTCTCTCTGGTGAGTGCTGCAAAAAGAACTAATACGGAATCGTCATGCCCTACCTGTTGAGCATTGACACTTCCACGCAGATCTGCTCGGTGGCTCTTTCGAGGGGCACCGAGCAGGTTGCTTTTCGTGAGACGGCGGAAGGCCGCTCGCATGCCAAGATTCTGCTGCCTTTCATCGAGGAGGTGCTGCAGGAGGGCGGCATCGCTCCCGGCCAGCTCAATGCCGTGGCAGTGAGTATGGGCCCGGGCTCGTACACGGGTCTCCGCATCGGCGTTTCCACCGCCAAGGGATTGTGTTACGCCTTGGGCATCCCACTCCTCGGCATCCCCACTCTGCAGGTGATGGCTGCCGGCGCACTCGAAACCGCCCGTCCCGATACAGGCACGTTGCTGTGCCCCATGCTGGATGCCCGCCGCATGGAGGTTTTCAGCGCACTGTACGACAGCGAGCTGCGGGAGGTGGAACCCTATTCCGCCAAAATTATCGAGGCAAACAGTTTCCGTGAGCTGCTTGACCGCCAGCCGGTGCTGTTCTGCGGCAACGGCATGGAGAAATGCCGCGAGCTGCTGGCCGTCCATCCCAACGCCCGCTTCGACGTCACCCCGCTGTCGGCCCGCCGCATGGCATCCCTTGCCCTGCAAAAGTTCGAGCGCCAGCAGTTTGAAGATGTGGCCTACTGCGAACCCGACTACGGCAAGGCCTACATCGCCGCCAAACCCAATGTGAAAGGTCTGCACTGATGGAACGGAAGAAGAACACCAACGTCATCGCACTTACCGACTACACGCCCGCCGGGAATGCTGCTGTGCTACATGCCGCGTCGCTGGCCCGCTTCTTCGAATCCACCCTGACCATCATTCCCAACTTTTCGTTCAAAGGAGAAATTCGCGAACGTACTGCCAACAAGGAATTTACAGACTTGCTGGAACAAGTGGCCGGACAGGTGACAGTACACGTGGACGATACTCCCTACCAACCAAAGAGCCTGCACGCCATGGCCGAGTCGGCCAACAACATCATGTACGTCATCGGTGTGATGGGCAGCCGCAAGGAGAGCTACTTCAATCCCAAACAGGCTTTGCGCTTCATTGCACCGTCAAGACTTCCTGTGATGACCGTGGGCGTCACACCGCCCCGCGATGACCGCTGGCAGCATGTGCTGCTTTCAGTGGAGGTGGACCTGCCTACCAAGGAAAAAGCGTTGTGGGCTGGCTATTTCAACCGCTATGGTCATTCCACCATCCATATCCTTCACAATGAATATCAAGACAAAATCTCCAAAGGGAAAATAGAAGACCATCTGGAGTTTATCGAAAAGTTATATACCAACCTAGAAATCGAACCTGTAACACACGTCATCCGTCCCAAGGCCTACGACTTGGACCAGTATGCGGTGGAGCACGCCGACGAGTATGAAGCATCGGCATTGGTGGTGATGACTACCACGCATAAAACCTTCGTTGACAGGATTTTCGGTGTTCGGGAGCAGAATCTGCCCGCCAACGCTGCCGGCCTGCCCGTGCTCTTCCTCAATGAACGCGATGACCTGTTTGTGCTTTGCACCTAATCCTCCATCTCCATGAAGAAAAAATTATTCATCCGATATATTTTACTGGTCATTGTGGCCCTGCTGGCCTATGGCGACACGCTGTTTCTGAAGTATGCCTCCGACGACCGCATGATCATTTTCGAGAACGATTACACCCTGCAGGGCGATGTGAAGAGTGTGATGACGAAAGACGCCTTCACTGGCTATTTCGGAGAAGGAGAGCAGTTGGTGGCTGGCGGCCGCTATCGTCCGTTGTCGCAGCTTGCTTTTATGGCTGAATATCAGATTTTTGGAGGAAAAGTAAAAGAAGAGGCCGGACTTCACCGTGCCTCACAAAACGAAGAACTTTTCTCCAACAGTGCCCTCCCGTACATCCAACACGGCATGAATGTACTTTATTTTATCCTGCTCTGTTGGGTCATCTATATTACCTTGCAAAAAATATTTCCGCAGTTTGAGAACGAGAAGTGGTACCTGTCGCTTCCTTTCCTCGCTACCCTGCTGTTCTTATTGCATCCTCTTCATACTGAGGCGGTTGCTAATATTAAGGGAAGGGATGAAATCATGAGTATGTTGGGCGCAATGCTGGCCTTGCTCACTGCCTTGAAGTTTGTGGAGAGTCGGAAGTGGTGGTGGTTGGCCCTCTCTTTTGTGGCCATGTTGCTGGGAATGTTCTCCAAAGAGAACGCCGTGACTTTCCTCGCGGTGATTCCGCTGGCCCTGCTGTTCAAGGGAACGGAACGGAGACTCGACTATGTTTGGACCGTGCTGCCCGCACTGGTGGCTTCGCTGATCTTCATCGTGGTGCGGTCGCAGGTGTTGGATGGTGTGCTCGACACATCACATCAGGAGATGGTACTCAACAACCCGTTTGTGAACGCCACCAAAAGTCAGGAGATTGCCACGGTGCTGCTTACCTGGGGCATCTATTTCAAACTGCTGATCTTCCCGCATCCGCTTACGCACGACTATTATCCTCACCAAATAGAAATCACCAATTTCAGTAATGCTGCGGTATGGTTTGTCATCCTGGCAGTGCTGGCGCTGGTGGCGTATGTGGTGTATGTTTTAGTACAAATTTTTAGAGGGAAAAGAAATGAGAATCAGATATTTGCTTTCGGCATAGCCTTCTTCTTCATCACCTTCTCCATCACCTCCAACCTGCTGTTCAATATCGGTACTTTTATGAACGAGCGTTTTATGTTCATGCCGTTGTTGGGCTTTGCGCTGGTGCTGGCTTTTGCCTTCCGCAAGTGGGCGGCATGGGGGGTGAGTATGCGGCAAGAGGTGGTGAAACGGAGAGTGAAACAGGCTGACACGATGCCCGCTTGGGTAACCGCTCCCATCGCGATGGTAGTGGTGTTCCTGCTGCTCTGTACCGCTTATACAGGGAAAACGGCGGTGCGAAACTGGGCATGGTATGACGATAATAAGTTGTTTATCACCGATGTGGAGACTTCTACCGAAAGTATGAAGTGCAACTTGTCGGCGGGGGGTAGCTATTTGAATTTATATCAGAAAGAGAAAAAGTCCAAGTATTTGAAGAAGGCGGAACAGCACCTGAACAAGGCGTTGGCTTTGGGAAGGTCGGATACCGACACATGGAGTTTGTTTGGACGATTGTATTTTTATAAGAAAGATTATGTGAATGCGGCGCGTTGTTATGGTTATGTGCTGAGTGCCAAGCCTGACGACAAGGATGCCTTGGCCAACATGAACTCAATGCGGGGGGCGTCGGTGTTGGAGGCCAACCGCCTGATTGACGAAGGGAAGCGTGCGGAAGCATTGGCACTGGTGCGCGAGGCGATTGGGGATGACCCCGACTCGCCGGCACTTTTGAACCTGCTGGGTCGACTCAGCGGTGAAGAGGCTGCTGCCAAACTTGCACAGTCTGAAAACGCTCTGCAGGCGCAGCCCGACAATGTGGCGTTGCAGCAGACCATCCAGCAGATGAAAAAGGAACTTCAGCAGGCCATCATGTACTTGGAACGCGCCCACGAACTCGATCCCGACTATGCGAGCGCGTGCGAGAACCTCGGCATCGCCTACGCGAGCCTGCACCGTTTCAGTGAGGCCATCCCGCTGTTGGAAAGGGCTTTGGAACTTTATACTACAGAAAAAGACATTGAGCGTACCCGCAACAACCTGGAAATGATGAAGCAGGCGAGCGGGAAAATCAAAAAATAACACACCATGAATAACAAACAAGAAATCGTAGAAAACTGGCTGCCCCGCTATACGGGCGTGCCGTTGGATGGGTTCGGTCAATATATTATTCTGACCAACTTCAAAGATTATGTGAAGCATTTTGCTGAGATGATGGGAGCCGAGATTAGGGGAGAGGACAGGCCCATGCAGAGTGCCACCAAAGACAACATCTCCATCATCAACTTCCAGATGGGAAGTCCTATGGCGGCCACCATCATGGATCTGTTGACAGCCATCATGCCGAAGGCAGTGCTGTTTTTGGGGAAGACTGGAAGTCTGAAAAGCTACATTGGTTTAGGAGAATTGATTTTGCCCATCGCCGCCATACGGGGTGAGGGTACCTCCAACGACTATTTCCCGCCTGAGGTGCCGGCGCTGCCCGCTTTCAACCTCGAGAAGGCCATCTCCACCACCATCCGCGACCATGGCCGCGAGTACTGGACCGGCACGGTATATACCACCAACCGCCGCGTGTGGGAACACGACGAGGAGTTCAAGAGTTACCTTCGTCGTATCCGCACCACCGCTGTTGATATGGAGACCGCCACGCTCTTCTCGGTCGGCTTCTACAACCGCATCCCCACTGGCGCGCTGCTGCTCGTCTCCGACCAGCCGATGCAACCCGATGGCATCAAGACCGAAAAATCCGACAAGGCCGTCACCGCCAACTATGCCAAAGAACATCTCCAAATTGGAATTGAATCATTGCAACAGCTTATCAATAAGGGAATTACAGTAAAACATCTGCGTTTCGACTATTACGAAGGAGAGGATAAATAATCATGAAAGAACGAATGATGGAAGGCAAAGGCAAGCAAAAATGGTACATTGCGGTTAGAGACTGGCTGTCGGGCGTTTTCGGCAAGAACACCCTGCTGTTTCTCAGTTTCTTTGTGGGGGTGTGCGGTGCAACGGTGGCCATCGTGGTCAAAAACCTGCTGCACTTCACCACCAACCTGCTCAACACTGCCTTCCCGGAAGCGCAGGTCAACTACTACTATTTGGCCTTCCCGATGGTGGGTATTCTGCTCACTGCGCTGTTTGTGAGATTTGTGGTGAAGGATGACCTGAGCCATGGAGTGAGCATCGTGCTGAACGCCATCAGCAACTACGGCGGGAAGCTGCGGCCGCACAATGTCTACAGCTCCATGGTGGCCAGCTCCATCACGGTCGGCTTCGGCGGTTCGGTGGGAATGGAGGCCCCGATTGTGCTGACAGGCTCAGCGGTAGGTTCTAACCTCGCACGGCTGTTCAACCTCACGCCGAAACAGACCATCCTGCTGCTCGGATGCGGCAGTGCGGCGGCCATGGGCGCCATCTTCAAAGCCCCGATTGCCGCTGTGGTCTTCGCCATCGAGGTGCTGATGCTCGACCTCACCACCACCTCCATCGTCCCCTTGCTGATTTCCGCCGCCACCGGTACCATCCTCTCCATGTTCTTCCTCGGCGAGGATGTCATGCTCACCAACGCGCCTATCACCCCGTTCCAAATCAAGAACGTATGGATGTACATCGTGCTCGGCATCGCCACAGGCCTCATGTCGGTCTATTTCCTGCGGATGTCGAGAGTGGTGGACCGTCTTTTCTCCAAAATCAAACAGTATTATCTCAAAATTATCATCGGCGGTCTGGCCTTGGGCGGACTGATTTTCGTGTTCCCCGCCTTCTACGGTGAGGGTTACGGCAACATCGCCCAGCTGATGCGCGACGACAGCTTGGGACTGTTCAAAAACTCACCCTTCTTCTCCTTTATCAGTCAGGATTACTGGGTGTTGCTGCTCTTTTTGGCGGGAATCATTTTCCTGAAAGTGGTGGCCACCACCATCACCAATGCCAGCGGCGGTGTGGGCGGCGTGTTCGCCCCCTCGCTGTTCATCGGAGCCTTTGTGGGATATTTTATCGCCGTCATACTCAGACACTTCTGCCATATTGATGCACCCATCACCAACTGCGTGTTGGCGGGCATGGCGGGTGTGCTCGCCGGCGTGATGCATGCCCCGCTCACGGGCATCTTCCTAATTGCCGAACTCACCTCCGGTTTCGGACTCCTCATCCCGCTGATGGTCACCTCGCCCATCGCCTACGTCACGGCCAAGATCTTTGAACCCTACTCGGTATATACCCGCCGGCTGGCACAGAAGGGCAAACTGAAAACCCACAACAAAGACAAATACGCCATCCGCCAGATCGACTTTCTGAGTCTGCTCGATAAGAACGTGCGCACCGTGCCGCTCAACGCCACCCTGCGCCAATATGTGGACATCATCGCCGACTGCAAACGCAATATCTTCGTGGTAGTGGACGACCAGCATAAGTTTGTGGGACTGTTGTTGATGGATGATCATCGCGACACCATCTTCAAACCTGAACTCTACGACACCTACTCGGTGCGCGACCTGCTCTACATTCCCGATGTGGTGGTTTTCGACACCGACACCGCTGAGGAGATGGTCGCTAAGTTCAAGCAGACCGACAACTTCAACCTGCCGGTCATCACCAAAGACCGCAAGTACCTCGGCTTCCTTTCACGAGCCAAAGTGTTGGATGTATATAAAGATGTCATCGCGGAAGAATCCGACGACTAATCCTATCCTTTTTCTATTTTTTTACTCAAAACAACTCTACAATGCGCGAACGGATACACCAAATTCTGAAACAACACTGGGGGTACGACCAGTTCCGGCCTTTACAGGAAGACATCATTTTGTCGGTGATGGAGAACCGCGACACGATGGCCTTGCTGCCCACCGGCGGCGGCAAGTCCATCTGTTTCCAAGTGCCGGCCCTTGCCAAAGAGGGTCTCTGCATCGTCATTTCGCCCCTCATCGCTCTGATGAAAGACCAGGTGATGAACCTGAAAAAACGCGGGGTGAAAGCCGCTGCCATCTTCTCGGGAATGCCGCAGGAAAAAATCCGTATCGCCATCGACAACTGTCTGTTTGATAAGGAGATGAAATTTCTTTATGTCTCTCCAGAAAGACTAAAGACGGATCTTTTTAGGGTGAATTTGAAGAGGATGAACATCTCGATGATTGCGGTGGATGAGGCGCATTGCATCTCGCAGTGGGGCTACGACTTCAGACCCCCATATCTGGAGATTGCGGAGATTCGGCAGTTCTTTCCGGAGGTGCCGGTGCTGGCGCTGACGGCCACCGCCACGCCGGAGGTGGTCAAAGATATTCAGGAAAAGCTGAAATTCAAAAAAGAGAATGTCTTTCAAAAGAGTTTTTTGCGCGATAACCTTACCTATTATGTTGTGAAAGAGCAAGATAAGCAGGGGCGAATGTTGCGTATTATGCAGCGGTATGCTGGCACGGGCATCGTGTATGTGCGCAACCGTCGCAAGACGCGCGAGACAGCCGAGTTCCTGCAGCGCAACGGCATCAGCGCGGACTTTTACCATGCGGGGCTGTCGGGAGAAGAGCGCGACCGCAAGCAGCAGGAGTGGATGGACGGCAAGACGCGCGTCATCGTCTCTACCAACGCTTTCGGCATGGGCATCGACAAGCCCGACGTGCGGTTCGTTGTCCACATCGACATTCCCGACACGCTGGAAGGCTACTTCCAGGAGGCGGGTAGGGGAGGCCGCGACCTGAAACCCTCTATTGCGGTGCTGCTGTACGACGACAGCGACCTCCGCGACCTGCAACGCAACTTCAACAGCTCGTTCCCGCCGTTGGAGTTCATCCAGCAGGTGTACAAAACCCTCTGCAACGACCTGTATATCCCTATCGGTAGCGGTGAGAATGAGTTGTATCCGATTGATTTGGCGGAATTTGCCAAAAAGCATCAGTGGAACCCCGTGGAGGTGTACAACTCGGTGAAGCTGATGGAAAAGACGGGGGCGATACTGTTGGAAGATGACAAATACGTGCCGCCGCAGCTGATGATTCCGCTCTCGCGTGAGGACTTCGACCAGCTGCAAAAGCGGGAGTCTTACCGAAAGGAAGAAACCTTCATGCAGCTCGTATTGCGCTCATACAGTGGCGTTTTCAGTCGGTATGTCACGATTGACGAGGATGAGCTGGCGCGCCGGGCGGGATGTACGCGCCGGCAGGTGGTGGCGAAACTCCACCAGCTCCACGACTTAGGGTATATTGACTACCAGCCCGGCACGTCGCTGCCGCAACTGCTGTTTGTACGCCCGCGGGTGGAAGAGAAACGGCTGTTTTACGACCGGAAGGTCTATACCCAACGGAAGGAGGTGGCCGCCAAGCGGTTGGAGTCGGTGCAGCACTATGTCACCACTGACAGCACCTGTCGGAGCCGGCTGCTGCTGGCCTACTTCGGCGAGACGGAGAGTCCCGCCTGTGGCAAGTGCGACGTGTGTCTGAAAAAAGCCAAAGAGCAGTTCACCAAAGAGGAGTTTTTGCAGATTTCGGAGGCGGTTTTGTCCATTTATGACGAATGTGAGGACATCAAAGAGGTGGTGGAAAGGCTCTGCACTCGTTTTGATGAGGAGAAAATTGTAAGTGTAACTCGCTGGTTGATAGACAATAGGAAGATTGTTCAGAAATAAGGAGAAAAAGATTTCAAATAAAATCCCTGATTTCAAAAAAAATCGTATTTTTGCAGCCTCAAACAAGCGAATGATCTGTTAGCTCAGTTGGTTTAGAGCGCTTGCTTGACAGGCAAGAGGTCACTGGTTCAAATCCAGTACAGATCACACGAAAAAGCACCCATGAATAAGGGTGCTTTTTTTATTAAAAATAGTCATTAATCCTCCATATTTTGCTATTTTTGCACCGAAAATTGCAAAAAAAAGAAATGCCAGGCATTAACGACTACCTTCAGGGGTTTCGAAACGGATGGTTTGCCAGCAGAAAGAAACTTTCTGGCATTACTTTTATTGACATTGAGGTGGGCTGGCATGATAAGAAAATCCATGATTTTGGTGCTTTCAAAGAAAAGGAAAATAGTACCTTCCATTCTTCTTCTAAACAAGATTTCATCCATTTTGTAGCAGATGCGGAATACCTCTGTGGACACAATATCATCCACCACGATTTGCAATATCTGAAGGAGAATAATGAGATTCGCAGAAAGAAATCCATAGATACGCTGTACCTTTCACCCTTACTTTTCCCTAAAAAGCCTTATCATAATTTGTTGAAAGACGATAAGTTGCAAATTGATGAACTCAACAACCCTCTTAATGACTGCGAAAAAGCCCGTAATCTTTTTTACGATGAGGTGAACGCATTTCATTCTCTCTCCCCCGAATTGAAAGACATCTACTATGGATTGCTACACACCATTACGGAATTTTCTGCTTTTTTTGAATATCTAAATTTCACTCCTTTTACTCAAAATATTGAGATGCAGATTTTTAATTCCTTTCATCAGAAAATCTGTTGTCATGCTCCAGTTAAGGAGTTCATTGAAAAAAATCCCGTGGAATTGGCGTATGCCTTGGCTTTGATTTCAACAGATGATGCGGTTTCGGTAACTCCGCCTTGGTTGCTCCACAACTTCCCGCAGATTGAGAATGTTCTGAAACTCTTTTGTGGGAAGCCTTGCCAAGATGAGGGTTGTACCTATTGTCGCAGCAAGTTGGACATCCATCAGGGACTGCAAAATATTTTCGGATACAATGAATTCCGCACTTTTGATGGTGAACCTCTGCAGGAACGTGCGGTTCAAGCGGCTGTCAACGGAGAATCGCTGCTGACCATTTTCCCAACTGGCGGAGGGAAGTCCCTCACCTTTCAACTACCCGCCATCATGACGGGGCGTGCGGTGCATGGGCTAACTGTGGTCATTTCACCCTTGCAGTCGTTGATGAAAGACCAAGTGGATAATCTGGCAGAGAGAGGAATTACGGAAGCGGTCACCATCAATGGCTTACTGGATCCTATCAGCCGTGCTGATGCTATTGACCGAGTGGCTAATGGTGATGCTACACTGCTCTACATTTCTCCTGAAATGCTGCGTTCGAAAACCATTGAAAAACTGCTGATTGCCCGAAATGTAGTGCGCTTCGTGATTGATGAAGCCCATTGCTTTTCTGCTTGGGGACAGGACTTCCGTGTGGACTACCTTTATATTGGAGATTTTATACGCAAATTACAGGAAGTTAAGGGGTTGGGATCTGCTATTCCTGTTTCGTGCTTTACCGCTGTAAATAGTAACGCATAAAGATACCAAATTATAATCCAAAAGTATACCACTTTGGAGACTGCAAAAATACAAAAAGCGGGTTATAA
>JBGUYY010000131.1:0-1759 GCA_045222555.1 Bacteroidales bacterium
GCAACCGCAGTTGCCGGGGGCAAAGCCCCCACACCACCCCGTAGGGCGCAAATGCGCTTTTGATGGCCGTCAGGCTGTCAAAAGTGCATTTGCGTTACTTTCGCAGAAAGTAACAAAGGCTCGCCGCTTGCGCGGCGGAAAAGGGAGGAGGGATTGATTTGAAAAGGACAATCAGCGCCATGGTGGGCCAAGGATCGGTGAACCATAACAGTAGAAAATTCCACGCCAAGAACACTGACCCGGAACGCTCCCACTTGAATATAACCTACTGCCAGGAGAATATCAAGGCGGTGTACCATGAACTCTTTGACGAGGCTCTGGAACGGTACAACGCTAAACAAACCAGGGCCGACAGAAGGATAGAGGATTACTATGAGAAGATCCGCTCCGGCAAGCAGGAAAAGCCGTTCCATGAAATCATCCTGCAAGTGGGCAATCGAGATGATATGAGCGCCGACAGCGAGGAGGGACAGCTTGCGGCAGCGGTTTTGGACGAGTACATGAAGGGCTTTCAAGAGCGCAACCCCCAACTCCGGGTGTTCTCTGCCCACCTCCACATGGACGAGGCTACGCCCCATCTGCACATTGACTTTGTACCATTCACCACCGGGAGCAAGCGAGGGCTGGACACGAGGGTATCTTTGAAACAGGCGTTAGCGGCCCAGGGTTTCCAGGGCGGCACCAGAGGGGACACAGAGTGGAGCCAGTGGGTGCGCTCGGAAAAGGAGCAGCTTTCCCTGGTCATGGAGCGCCACGGGATTGAGTGGGAGGACAAAGGCACCCACGACAAGCACTTGTCTGTGCTGGACTACAAGAAAGAGCAGCGGGCAAAGGAGATCGCCGTTCTGGAGACGGTCAAGGCGGAGAAAGAAAACCAGGTGGAGAGCCAGGAACGGCGGCTCAAAGAACTTGCCCCGGCGGTGAAAAATATGGAGCGGTTGGCAGCGGATTTCTCCGCCAATCCGGAGGAGATTTTGCCGGAGCCGGGAACGCTGGAAACAGGCCGGGCCTACCGAGAGAAAAAGGCAAAGCCCCTGCTGGCCCAAATCGTCAAGGTGCTGCGCTCCCTGTATCTGGCCTATGTGGAGCTGCGGGGGAAATTTGAGCGTCTGCAAGGGGACTATGGCCGGGTGAGGGAGAGCAACATCCGCCTGTCTGATCGATTGCAGGAGGTCAAGTTGGAAAACAAGGCCATGCGGCAAGTCTCCGCTGACTATGAGCGGGTCAAAAGGGCCTTTGGCCCAGAACAAGTGGACAGAATATTAGAGGCAGCTTACCAGCAGGAACATGCCGAAAAGGAACGGAAACGGGCCGCAAAGTCAAAAATTCGGATAGACGCACGATAATCACCAAAACCGGAGGGTATTCCAGTGAATACCCTCCGATTTTATTTGTGGAATCGGTAAAATGATTTCTTGTTTTTTAGAGCGTACTATGATATACTGCTATTATCCTGATTTGAGGAGTCTATCAAATATGCGGCAAGGTATTCTTAAATAAAATTTGATAATGGGCGCAAAAATGATTGCCCCTTGCAGGGGCTTGGTTTTTGTACCCAATTTTAAGAATACTTTTGCCTTTTTAGTAAATATCGTGACGGACCGCGGCTTATGTAAGTCGTGTATGTTTCTGTGTGTCCGAAGTCATGATCCCCAGCGGTAAAAGTATTTGCCGCTGGGGATTTTTATGCCCTTTGGGGCTGTAAAGGGAGGACAATCACATGAAAATAATCAATATTGGAATTCTTGCCCATGTAGAC
>JBGUYY010000132.1:0-2686 GCA_045222555.1 Bacteroidales bacterium
GACCATGGAGAACAGCGACGGCTTGGTCGTTGCCTTGAGTTTGTTCATGATCTCGGGATCGACCTTGATGTTCTGCTCAACAAGAAACTCCCGAACGGTCTTTCCATTCGGGCCTTTCCGATTCGGGTCAAAGCCGTTTTTCAGGAGCAGATCGAAAGCTTTTTTGTTATTTGTCCTCGCGGCGAAAAAGACGCAATTCATACCTTCCTCCGTGAAGATCACCGGGGCTCCACCATTGTTCAGCACGAACTCAAATATCATATTTTTCCTGTCAAGACGAGACTGGTTCAGATTCCGGGAATTGTGATAGAGTGCGCGGTATAACAAAGACATATTGTCCCCTCTCGTGCTTTTTACATTGAAATCAAGTTTTTTTCCCTCGCACAGCTTGAGCAGTTCCTCGTACTTCGCGCTCATGATCAGGTCCTCCACGAGTTTGATCTCCTCCGTTGTCTTCGGGAAAGTGTCGCCGGATGACTTCACGGATTCGATCCGCTTGTTCAGCGCATCCTGTTCGGCCTGCATTTCCGCTTGTTTGCGCTCGGCTTCCTTTCTGTCCGATTCCTGAATCAGCTGGCGGCGCGTTATCACGGCGTTCGTTTTCCGTTTCTGAAGGGACCGGTATTCCCGGATCTCGTTCGCCTGTTCCTTCGAGATGCCTTTGCTCGGGATTTTTAGATATGTGATCTTCACTTTTGATACCGTATCAAGCCCGATGATCAGGAAGAGCTTTTTCGAGGATGTCTCCAGCAAGACCATCGGCTGTTCGGCGGCGGCGATGTCCATCGGGACGCCGCAGTAGTCGCCCACGAGTTTCGCGGGGTCCTTGCACAAGGATTCGACCTTGTCGTCGGGGATCGCTGCGCAACGCTTATTGAGGCTCAGCAGCAGGGTGTCGCCTTCGCCGGGATACGCGTCCACGCCGTCGAAATAGTCGCACCCGGCCTGAAGCATTTCCTTTTTGAAAGATCTTCCATTGGGCTGTACTGGAGACTTTCCCTGGGAGAAGAAAACGAAGTCGCCGGCCTTCGCGGCGGCGGGGTAGTACGCTTTCAAGTCTTTCTGGACCACCTCGACTTCCTTCACCTTGCCTTCCGCGAGGTTCGGAACGCCCGAACCCGTCACGGTGATGGTCTTCAACCCGTCGATCGCCTTCGGCACGTCCAGCAGCGCGGCCAGATCGGGATTCCCTTTCCAAGATTCTCCCTCGCCGATGCGGACGTAAGCGATCTGCTGCCACACGTATCCGGGAGAATAGTCCTTGAGCTTGAAAACATAAAACGACTGGTTAGTTTCATCTTTCAGGATGTACCAGGAATCCGGTTTCATGGCCTGCGGCTTTGTCGTCGCGTCTTTTTCAGGGAGAATCCCCGTCGACAGAATTGATTTAATCTCGCTTTCCGACAGGACTATGATCTCCACTTTCCGCATATCGATCTCGCCCATCATGCTGAATTCGAGTTCCGCAGTGCCTTTTTCCTGATTCTGCTGAGCGGAAACCTCCGCCAAATCTTGAAGAGAGGTGATCCTTCTGATCGGGATCCATTCCGTATTCCCCGTCGCGAAGGAGAAACGGAATCTGCCCGCGTTTTCGGCGTCGGCTGGCGGATTCAGTTCGAGTTCCGCCGTCCTGATGCCATCTTGTGCTGTTACGCCCAAGGAAAGCAAAGAAAAAACAGTCAAAATAAACAATGTTTTGTGTTTCATCATATTTAAGTAACTCCTCAAGATATTGAATTAGTTTGCTGTAATATCTACGGTTTGAGATTCAGGATTGGAGATTCCGCTCAGTTCTATCAATTCCTGATAAACCTGGGCTGTCGATTCCCCGCTGCTTCCCTGCGCTCCTGAAATATGGCCTGAACTGTCTTTCGTGAGCTCAATACTTGTTTCATACGGCATGAGAATGCCTGCAAACACATTAAGCGCATGTACAACGGAGATCGTTTTATTGACGAGAAGATCGTCGAGAACAGTGTCCTCGTCGTATATTTTTATTGTGATCTGTTGCGTGCGAGTCTCACTGCTAACTGCATCTTCTGAAACATGGAATCCACCTCTTGCTATAAAATTCGTCGGACCACTTATCTGAAACGGAGGCTGCGACGGAGGCTGCGAACTGGTCTCTTCTTTGACCAACGGATCAAGTACGGGCTCTGTGGAAAATTCCATTCGTGTCGGCGGAGATTGCAATTCAAATCCATAATAGCTCGACCCGTCAATCTCGTATCCGATATCCCATGAGTCAGTTATATCCCAGCGTACACCAACATAATCATTCGGACCGCGCAATTCATTCCACGATCCAGGAATACCTGGAATTGAACAAATGGAGCGACCGATTGTTCCAGTAATTGAGAAAGATTTCAGTTTGTGTAAGTAGATACCATAAGGACATGCAGGACCTGTTAAACTAAATGGGCCATGCAGAACCGTGTCGTTGTATCCGGCTGCAAGAGAACCGTCAGCAATGATTGAAAGAGTCCTGCCGTTATCGGGCACCATACCGGTACATTTTATGGTAACGACACCTCCGTGCGGGCCAAGGATGTTATCAGTTAGATAACTGGGATTGCTTGCCGGCATTGTTAACACGGTCTGAACAATTGCATCCGGGTTGACTCCCGTATCCTCATACTGGTTTGAAAAATTAATGCTTTGCTGAGAGTATATGTCATAACGGTCA